>NZ_JBIUVP010000003.1:0-350956 GCF_044742985.1 Frigoribacterium sp. NPDC087798
CCCCACCCCGGGTTGCCCGTCCCCGCCGTTCGCCCCCCCCCCCCCCCCCCCCCCCCCCCCCCCCAACCCCCCCGGGGGGGGGCCCCCCCCCCCCGGGGGGGGGGGGGGGCGGGCCCCCCCCCCCCCGCGCCTCCTGCGGTGGCCGCTTCGTCCATGTCGCGTGCGTGTCGGGGCTGAGGGACCCTGGCGGAGCCTCCCTGCCCCGCCCGCGCCGGCCTAGCGTCGAGAGCGACCCGGCCCGGCAGCCCCCCTCGCCCCGAGCCGGCGTCCGGCACCGGACGTCCCGGCCCCCGACACCCACCACCAGGAGCTCAGCCATGTCAGATCAGCCCGTCCAGGTCGGCGGAGGGCGCACCCTCTTCGGCGACTTCGCCCCCAAGCTCGCCGAACTCACCGACGACGTCCTCTTCGCCGACGTCTGGAATCGCCCCGAACTGTCCGCGCGCGACCGCAGCCTCGTCACCGTCGCGGTGCTCACCGCCGGCGGCAACACCGAGCAGCTGCGGTTCCACCTCGGCCGCGCCGTCGAGAACGGCGTCACCCGGGACGAGCTCGTCGAGGCGATCACCCACGTGACGCTCTACGCGGGCTGGCCCCGCGGGATGGCCGCCATGGGCGTCGCCCAGGAGCTCTTCACCGACGACGCAGACGACGACACCGACGAGAAGTGAGGAACCCATGAAGATCTTGCCCCCGCAGCCCACGACCCTGAACCCCGACGAGCAGTTCCCGGGCCAGGTGTGGCTCGACCCCATCGTCACCCCGCAGACCGACGACCAGCGCGCGACGGTCGCGAAGGTCCGCTTCGCGCCCGGCGCGCGGACCGCCTGGCACCATCACGCGCGAGGCCAGTTCCTGTACGTCACCCAGGGCGTCGCCCGGTTCGGCACCCGTGACGGAAAGGTCGTCGACGTCCACCCCGGGCAGACGATCTACCTCGCGCCCGGCGAGGAGCACTTCCACGCCGCCGCCGAGGGCAGCTTCATGGAGCACGTCGCCATCCTCGAGGCCGCCGACGACCCGGCCACCACCACGACCTGGCTCGAGCGCATCACCGACGAGGACTACGCCGGCCGGGACGCCGGCTGAGGCGCCGAGACCCCAGGAAGTCGCCGAGGAGGCGCGGTGCAATTCGATCCGGTACCGCGCCTCCTCGGGTCGCTCCGTCGCGCGGCCGAGCCGTTCGCGGCCGAACGCTCGTAGGGTCGAGGGATGACGACGACGACGTGGACGACCCTGCAGCTCATCCTCTCCGCCGGAGTGGTCGTGTGCGGCGCGCTGCTGACGAGGGGTGGCAGTGACCTCGTGGGCGTGCTGATGATCCTCAGCGGGTCGGCCTCGATCGCGGTCGGGCTGCGGGCCATGGCCCTGACCCGGCGCGTCGAGAGGCAGCACGCCGCCCTCGAGGCCGGCGACCCGCCGACGCACGAGCGCTGACGCCAGCAGCCCGGACGGCACCGCCGGCACTGACGCCACCCCCGCCGACCACCACCGAGCACGAGGACGCCATGACCGACATCCCCTGGACCACCGGCACCTGGACCACCGAGCCGACCGCGGTCGACGTCGCCGACGACGGCCTGCGCGTCACGGCAGCCGAGGGCAGCGACGCCTGGCGCCTCACATCGTACGGGTTCGTCCACGACACCGAGCACGCCCTGGTCGCCCCGTTCGAGCAGGGCACCGCGATGGAGGTGTCGTTCGTCCTCGACTTCTCGGCCCAGTTCGACCAGGCCGGGATCTTCGTCTCGGTCGACCCCGAGACCTGGGTCAAGGCCGGGGTCGAGCTCAGCGACGGCGAGCAGAGCCTCGGCGCCGTGGTCACGCGGGGCCGGTCCGACTGGTCGCTCTCCCCCGTCGACTGGACCGGCCGCACCGTGACGATCCGAGCCAGCCGCTCCGGAGACGCGCTCACCATCCGGGCCCGGGTCGACGCCGAGCCGTGGCGCCTGGTCCGCGTCGCCCCGCTCTCCCCGGACGCCGCGGCGAGCGCCGGCCCCTTCTGCTGCGCCCCCTCGCGCGCCGACCTCACCGTGCACTTCACCTCGTGGACGACGTCCGCCGCCGACGAGAGCCTGCACCCCGAGGACTGAGCACCCCGGCCGGGGCAGCCCGCGGCCGGCGTCAGGCCACGGGGTTGCGCGGGGGCAGGCCGCCGAGCACCCGGGCCACGTCCTCGGCCACGGCGACGCCCATCGCCGCGTTGGCGACGTCGGTGTAGGCACCGATGTGCGGGGTGAGCAGCACGTTCGGTGCGGTGACGAGCGGGTCGTCGGCCCCGAGCGGCTCGTGGGCGAATGCGTCGAGGGCGGCACCCGCGAGGCGGCCGTCGCGCAGGGCGGCGACCAGCGCCTCCTCGTCCACGAGCCCGCCACGGGCCGCGTTGACGAAGTAGGCGCCCGGGCGCATGCCCTCGATCAGCCGGGCGTCGACCAGGGGCGGCTCGCCGGGCGTCCCGGGCAGGTGCAGGCTGACGAAGTCCGAGCCGGTCACGACCTCCTCGAGGGAGGCGCGGCGGACGCCGGCGGCGTCCGAGACCTCGTCCGGCACGAACGGGTCGAAGGCCACGACGTCCATGTCGAACCCGGAGGCGCGGCGGGCGACCGCCTGCCCGATGCGTCCGAAGCCCACGAGGCCGAGCGTCCGGCCGGTCAGTTCGACGCCGGCGAAGCGGTCCCACCGTCCGGCGAGCATCGAGGCGTGGGCCGGGACCAGTTGCCGCGCGAGCGCGAGCATCGCGCCGAGGGCGAGGTCGGCGACGGCTCCCGAGTTGCTGCCGGGCGCGTTCACGACGACCACACCGGCCGCGCGGGCGGCGTCGAGGTCGATGTTGTCGACGCCGACCCCGTGCTTGGCGACGACCCGCAGGGCGGGCGCGGCGGAGAACACCGACGCGTCCACGGCGTCGAGTCCGACGACGACCGCGGAGGCACCCGTGCGGACCAGCTCGGCGGCGAGGTCGGGGCCCGAGAGCGGATGCGTCCCCTCGGGGAGGCAGGCCTCGAGACCCGCGGCGACCAGCGCCTCCCAGGGGCGGGGCGACTGCTGGCCGAAGCTCGGCGTCGTCACGAGCACCCGGGGTGCGTCGGCGGCGCTCACGCGAACTCCACGCCGACGACGGTGAGCACCGAGTAGACGCCGACGGCGGTGACGGCGACGCTGCTGAAGGTGAGGGCGACCGTCCAGAACGCCGACCGTCGGAACCGCCGCGGCACCGAGCGTCGCAGCTTCCAGACGGCGACGACCACCGCCAGCAGGAACACGCCTCCGGCGACCCCGCCGATCTGGACCATCAGCACGGGCGACTTGATCACGAGGAAGCTCGCGGCCCAGATGGTCGGCATGACGACGGTGAGCACGCGGATGATCCGGAGGCGCGTGGCGACGTCCTCCCACCGGTAGAAGCCCAGGATCGCGAGGGTGTTCGACCACAGCCGCGGCACGGAGGCCGTCGAGGCGACGAGCGTGGAGAAGAGCACGAAGAGGGCGCCGACCAGGAACACCCAGTAGCCCGCCGTGCCGAGGGTGTCCGAGTACATGCGCGACAGGGTCACGATCATCTGGTTGCCCTCGGGCACGAGGCCCTGCGGGTTCAGCACGGCGGCGCCGATGACGTAGAACGAGAGCGTGCAGAGGGTGCAGATGACCCACGAGACGAGCACGTCGAGGCGCATGACCTTGATCCACCCCTCGGCGCGGCGCGCTCGCTCCTCGGTGCCGTCGTCGGGGCCGGTCCAGCGCGCGTACCCCTTCTCGAGGCACCAGTAGGTGTAGGTCGTCATCTCGTCGGCACCGACGCCGGTGATGCCGAACATGGCGATCGCGAAGCCGATGGCTCCGGCGGGCAGCGCGAAGGTGAGGCCGCTCGCGAGGTCGCCGCCGTCGTAGCCGAACGGGGTGAGGGGCAGGCCCACGGCGAGCGCGACGGTGATGACCGTGAAGAGGACGACCGAGACCAGGGAGGCGCGCTCGACGATGCCGTAGCGGCCCGAGAGCATGAGGGTGACGGCGGCGACGAGCACGACGATCGTCCAGAACCAGAGGGACGGGGTGCTCAGCGGTTCGCCCGCCACCGGGAACATGATCGACAGGCACGCCACGGCACCGCCGATGATTCCGCCGCGCTGCAGCACCTTGGCGAAGTCCATCAAGATCCATAGGAAGTTGATCCAGCCGCCCCGGCCGGTGCGCGGTCCCACCTCGCTGAACCCCTGCAGGGCGGTCTTGCCGTGGAGGATCGCCCACTGGGCGAGTTCCATCTGCACCCAGACCTTGACGCCCGTGCTGACGATGACGAGCCAGAGCAGCACGAAGCCGGCCTTCGACCCGAGGGCCGTGGTCGTGATGAGCTCGCCCGAGCCGACGACGGCGGCCGAGAGGATCAGGCCGGGGCCGAGGTAGCGGAAGCGTTGGAGGAAGGTCCTCGGGGCGGCGGCGACGTCCTGCGCCCGCAGGGCGTAGGGGTCGCGGACCTCGCTCGACGGGGTGGGCCGCGCGTCCGCGGTGGACGCGGCAGCCGCGGCGGCCGCGGGCAGATCGGTGGTCTGCGGGCCGTTCTGGCTCGTGTTCACGGTGTCTCCCTTGACAGTCGGAATCGATCGAGCATGACATGTGCTGCGCGTTGCGCGCAAGATGGTCTGCGCGATCTACGCGACACATGACGCCGACCAGGTCCTTGACTTATTTACTGAGCGCGCTCAGAATTGAGTACGCTTGGGCCGGTGCCGAGTGACAACCGTGGACGCCGCGTCGCGCGCCGCACCCGCCGGCCGCGTGACCCACAGCCACACTCCAAGCCCCCAGCCCTCAGCCCTCAGCCCACAGCCCCCAGGAGCACCCCCATGCGAGCCTTCGCCTTCGACGCCTACGCGAAACCCCTGCACGAAGTCGACGTGCCCGAGCCGACCGTCGGTGACCACGACGTCCTGATCGCGGTCGCCGCCGCCGGTCTGAACCACCTCGACGCGAAGATCCGCGAGGGCGAGTTCACGCTGATCCTCCCGTACCGGACGCCCCTCGTCCTCGGCCACGACGTCGCCGGGACGGTCATCGAGGTCGGCGGCTCGGTCCGCAGCCTGAAGCCCGGCGACGAGGTCTTCGCCCGCCCCCGCGACCACAGGATCGGCACCTTCGCCGAGCGCATCGCCGTCGACGAGGCCGACGTCGCCCTCGCCCCGACCTCGATCAGCACCGTCGAGGCCGCGTCGCTCCCCCTCGTCGCCCTGACCGCCTGGCAGGCCCTCGTCGAGCGAGGCGACGTGAAGCCCGGCCAGAAGGTGCTGATCCACGCGGGCGCGGGCGGGGTCGGCACGATCGCGATCCAGCTCGCGAAGCACCTCGGCGCGCACGTCGCGACCACCGCCTCCTCGTCGAACGCCGACTTCGTGCGCGAGCTCGGTGCCGACGTCGTGGTCGACCACCGCACCCAGGCCTTCGAGCAGGAGCTGTCCGGCTACGACCTCGTCCTCGACAGCCTGGGCGCCGAGAACCTGGCGAAGTCGCTCCGGGTGCTCCGCCCCGGCGGCATCGCCATCGGCATCCAGGGGCCGCCCACCCCCGCCTTCGCGAAGGACGCCGGACTGAACCCGGTCGTCCGCCTCGCCATCGCGGCCCTCAGCCGTGGGGTCCGAGCCCGGGCGAGGAAGCTCGGCGTCCGGTACGAGTTCCTCTGGATGCACGCCGACGGCGTCCAGCTGCGAGAGATCGCCGCCCTCGTCGACGCGGGCGCGATCCGACCGGTCGTCGGCGCGACGCACCCGTTCGCCGAGACGGCGACCGCGCTCGACGGCCTCGGGAAGGTCCGCGTCCGCGGCAAGGCGGTCGTCACCCTCCCGTGACGGCCGGCACACGGCCGACGTGACGGCCGGCACCACGGCCGACGTGGCACGTCAGCGCGGCAGGATCACCTCGAGCTGACGTCGCACCCCCGCCACGATCTCGTCGTCCGGCACGGACTCGTCGACCGCCGACGACATCGCGAGCATCATCACCGCCGACACGACGTGGGCGAACGCGGCCGCGTCGGAGGGCGTCGCCGAGGTGAGGCGCGCGACGATCCCGGCCACCGCCTCCTCGGTCCTGGCCACGATCGCGAGCGCCTCGGCGTGGTGCGGCTCCGTCGCGTCGCCGAACGCCATCTCACGGAGATAGGTGCGGCCGTTCTCGACCTGGGCCCGGTTGCAGTGCACGATCGGCTCGAGGACGGCGACGACCGCGTGCAGGGCGGTCGTCGCGGACGAGGAGGCGCGGATCCCCTCGTCGAGGGAGCGCGCGTACGCCGCGTTCTGCGCGAGCAGCAGCAGCTCACCCTTGGTCTTCGCGTACAGGAACAGCGTGCCGGCGCCGACGTCGGCCGCCTCGGCGATCTGCTGCGTCGTCACCTCGTCGACCCCGTGTCGGCTGAACAGGTCGGACGCGGCCCGCGTGATGCGCTCGAGCTTCTCCTGCTTGTTGCGCTCGCGCCGGCCGAGCGGCGGGGCTGACGACGTCATTCGGATCTCCCGGAATAGAAATTGACTGAACTCAATTATGACATGAGTCACCTATGGCGACTCGGTCTCGAGCCGCCTCATCCTCGCACCACCCCGGAAGGAACACCCAT
This sequence comes from Frigoribacterium sp. NPDC087798, assembly GCF_044742985.1. Taxonomy (NCBI): domain Bacteria; kingdom Bacillati; phylum Actinomycetota; class Actinomycetes; order Micrococcales; family Microbacteriaceae; genus Frigoribacterium; species Frigoribacterium sp. NPDC087798. The sequence continues at coordinate 6,602 of NZ_JBIUVP010000003.1, forward strand.
GACCGACATCACCGGCTCCGTCGTCCTCGTCACCGGAGCGAACGGGGGCATCGGCACCCGTTTCGTCGAGGCCGCCCTCGCCCGCGGCGCCGCGAAGGTCTACGCCACGGCCCGCACCCCGCGCACCTGGGACGACGAGCGCGTCGTGCCCCTCACCCTCGACGTGACCGACCCGGCCTCGATCGCCGCCGTCGTCGAGGCGGCGCCCGACGTCACCGTGCTGGTCAACAACGCCGGTGCGAGCACCCCCACGCCCGGCATCCTCAGCCACACCGACGACGAGATCCGCGCCAACGTCGAGACGAACTTCCTCGGGCCGCTGTTCCTCGCCCGGGCCTACGCGCCGCTCCTCTCGGCGCACGGCGGCGGCACGGCCATCGTCGACATCCACTCGGCGCTGTCGTGGTTCGCCGTCGCGGGCATCTACTCCGCGACGAAGGCCGCGCTGTGGTCGGCCACGAACTCGCTGCGCCTCGAGCTGCAGCCCGCGGGCGTGCAGGTCGTCGGCGTGCACGTGGGCTACGTCGACACCGCGATGGCCGCGGGCGTCACGGACGCGAAGACCGACCCGGCGACCCTGGTCGCCGACGTGCTCGACGCCCTCGAGGCCGGCGAGCACGAGGTCCTCGCCGACGAGACCTCGCGCCAGGTGAAGGCCGGCCTGTCGGCGCCGCTCGAGGCGCTCTACCCGCAGCTCGCCGCGCGCTGACCGGTGACGTCGAGGAGGCGCGGTGCCGGCCCGACCGGCACCGCGCCTCCTGCGCTCGGTCGCGTCAGCTGTAGCAGGCGCGGTTGATGGCCACGAGGAACGGCCCGTCGACGGTGCCGCCGGCCTCGACGTAGCCGCCGATGACCTCCATCGCGAGGTCACGGCGCTGCGGGACGCGCTCCTTCTCGGCGGCGGCGAGCCAACCGGGCATCTCGGCGCGCGTGCGGTCGGTGCAGTAGACGGGCGAGCCGGGCTGCTGGCGCCAGGACTCGGCGAGGACGCCGGCGTCGACGGCGTCGAACCCGGTCTGCTCGACGAGCTGCATGGCCACGGCGCGGTCGGCGTCACGGTCGGCGGCCACGGGGATGGCGACGCGGGCGGGGTCGCCGGGCTCGGTGGCCTTCGCGTCGAACGACTGCGAGATGATCGCGTTCCACGCCTTGGCGATCGGGCGTCCGAACAGCTCGGACAGCCAGACGCTCTCGAGGACGCCCTGCTCGAAGTCGTGCATCGAGCCGTCACGCATGGGGTAGTAGTTCGACGTGTCGACGACGACCGCGCCCTCGGGGGCCGACCGGACGTGCTCGGCGATGTCGGCGTTGCGGTTCATCGGCACCGAGACGATGAGGACGTCGACGCCCCGGGCGACCTCGGCGGCGTCCACGGCGCGGGCGCCGGTGCGGAGGGCCGCCTCGTCGATCGTCTCGGGGCCGCGGGAGTTCGCGATGGCGACGTCGTGCCCGTGGCGGGCGAGGCGGCGGGCGATGGTGGAACCGATGGAACCGGCCCCGATGATCCCGATCGTCAGGTGTGCTCGTTCTTCTTCTCGTACGTCAGGCATGCCTCCAGCATGAACGTTGCCATTAGTGTGAAGGTCAAGTCGGAGGAGGACTCGTGCGCATCGGTGAACTGTCGACGAGGACGGGCGTCCCGTCGCGGATGCTCCGCTACTACGAAGAGCAAGGCCTCATCACCCCGACCCGACTGGCGAACGGCTACCGCGACTACGACGAGCGCCTCGTCGACCGGGTGGGCAAGATCCGCGGCCTGATCGACGCGGGCATCCCCACGCGCATCGTGACGGACATCCTGCCCTGCCTCGGCCAGCCGCAGACGATCGTCGTCGAGAACGCCGAACCGGGGCTCGTCGAGCTGCTCGAGACCGAGCGCGACCGGATGACCGAGAAGATCGAGTTCCTCACCCACAACCGCGATGCGCTCACGAGCTACCTCGGCGCCCTCGAGGTCGCCGGCGTCGAGCGTCCGGAGACCCGGGCCGGGTGATCCGGGCTGCTCGACGCGGGCCGTGCCGGGGTCAGCTGATCGCCGGCCGGGGTCGGCCGGTGGCAGGGCGGGGTCAGCTGGTCGCAGGCCGGGTCAGCCGGCGGCGGGGCGGGCCAGGATCAGGTTCGTCATGACCTGCGTCATCACGGCCCGGTCGTGCTGGTCGAGGAGTTCGATGCGGGTGCGGACCACTCCCCGGTCGGGACGCGACACCGACGGGCGGGCGTCGACGACGGTGAACCGGGCGCGGAGCACGTCCCCGGGGCGGACGGGAGCCGACCAGCGCAACTCGTCGACGCCGGGCGACGCGACGCTGGCGCCCTGGTTGAGGTAGGACGCCACCATCAGGCGCATCATCATGGCCGTGGTGTGCCAGCCGCTGGCCACGAGTCCGCCCAGCGGCGTCGCCGCGGCCCGTTCGGCGTCGACGTGCATGTCGTGCGGATCGAACCGGCGGCCGAAGTCGACGATCTCGTCCACCGTGACGCGGTACGAGCCGTGCTCCAGCGTGAGGCCGGGCACGTAGTCGTCGAGGAAGCGATCGGCGAGCCGATGCGCGAAGGGCGAGGTGTCGTCGGCCGCCGCTGCGGCCCCGTCCGGTTCGTAGGGCACGCCTTCACCCTAGGTCGGCCGAGGAGGCGCGGTGCCGGTCGACCGGCCCGCGTACGATTCCGGCATGAGCCGCTTGGACGACATGCCGTTCGCCAGGGTCTATCCCCTGTACGTGGCCAAGGTCGAGCGCAAGGGCCACACGAAGGCCGAGGTCGACCAGGTCGTGACCTGGCTGACCGGTTACGACCAGGGTGAGATCGACCAGCACGTCGCCGACGGCACCACGTTCCGCGACTTCTTCGCGGCCGCCGACCTCAACCCCCGGGCCTCGCTCGTGACGGGCGTCATCTGCGGCGTCCGCATCGAGGCCCTCGACGACGAGCTGACCGCGAACATCCGCCGTCTCGACAAGCTCGTGGACGAGGTCGCGCGCGGCCGCCCGATGGCGAAGGTGCTGCGGGAGGGGTGAGGCGTCGCACCGCAGGGTGACACGTCGTCTGTGACGCCGAGACCGGCCGATCACAGCCCGGCGGGGAACGCGTTGCGCCGCCCGTACACCGTCAGCGCGAACGCCACGACCCCGAACCCGATCATCACCACGGGCAGCACGAGTCCGTCCGCCACGGTCAGCAGGGCGGCGCCGACGATCCCCGCGAAGAAGATCGCCACGTTGAACGCCACCGGCAGGAAGGCGTTCGCGACGTCGGCGTTGTCGCCGCCGACGGTGGTGAGCGCCGCCTGCAGCTGGGCCGAGGCCCCGCCGAACGTGACGCCCCACACCACCGCGGCGACGACCACCGCCGGCACCGAGGCGTGCCCGACGAGCAGGACCACCCCCGCGACGACGAACACGGCGACGCTGCCGTGCAGCAGCGCCCGCGGGTGCCGGTCGAGCAGCGCCCCGGTGACGACGATCCCGCCGATCGAGGCGATGCCGTAGATCAGCAGCGTGACGTCGACGCCGAGCCCCGACCCCGCGGCCCGCAGGTACGGCGAGACGTACGTGTAGATCGTGTTGTGGGCCAGCATCCACGCGGCGATGACGGCCAGGATCACGGCGATCCCCGGGATGCGGAACACCCGCCCGAGCGAGAGCCGTGCCCCCGCCGGTGCCGGTGCCGCGTCCGGGACGGTGCTCGCCACGAGCGCGAAGACGACGATGCCGAGCAGGGTCAGCCCGCCGAACGACCACCGCCAGTCGAAGGTCATCCCGAGCCACGAGCCCAGCGGCGTCCCGAACGCGAAGCCGACGGGTGCACCCGCCGAGACGATCGCGAGCGACAGTCCGGCACGGCCGGGCGGGCTGATCCGGCGTCCGTAGGCCGCGAGCATGCCCCAGATCACGCCCGAGAACGCGCCGGCCACGAACCGCGACACGAGGGCGAGGGCGATGACGGGCGAGAGCGCCGTCACCGTGTTCGCGACGACCAGGCCGGTGATCGCGATCAGGAGGAGCGGCTTGCGACGCATCCCCCGGGTGAGCGTGATGGCCGGCACGGTCGCGACCACGGTGCCGAGTGCGTAGGCGCTGATGAGCAGTCCCACCGCACCCTCGCTCGTGTCGAGGCCGTCCGCGATGACGGGCAGCAGGCCGGCCGGCATCGTCTCCATCGCGACGAGGATGAACCCCATCGCCGCCAGGACGACCAGCGAGAACACCGGCAGCCGCTCGACGGGTCGTCCAGCGACGGAGGTGCGGTGAGCGCGGGTGGGGACGGGCGCTGTCGACATGGTGAGGTCCTTTCGGGCGCGGGGATGCGCCTCCTGGGGGTGAGCCCGGTGGTGCGGGAGGAAGAAGGAGGCGCGGGTCAGGTGACCGCGTCGGCGGACCGGGCGCGTTCGACGACGTCCTCGGTCGCCGCCCACGAGGCGAGGAGGCGCAGCCCCTCGTCGGACGCGGAGCCCGGGACGGCCGTGTAGACGGTGAGCGAGTGCCCGGGGGTGTCCTGGAGTTCCATCACCTGGAAGTCCAGCTCGAGCAGGCCGACGACCGGATGCCGGAACTCCTTGGCGCCGGTGTAGTGGCGGCGGACGTCGTGGGCGGCCCAGCGGGCGCGGAACTCGTCGCTGCGGATGGACAGTTCGCCGACGAGGGCGGTGATGCCGGGGTCGTGGGGGTTGCGGCCGGCGTCGCGTCGGAGGATGGCGACGTTGACGGCGGCCGCGCGCTCCCAGTCGGGGTAGAAGTCGTGGGCGCCCGGGTCGAGGAAGATGTAGCGCGAGTGGTTGGCGGGGCGCAGGGTGCTGCGGTACATGTCGGAGTACAGGGCGAAGCCGAGGGCATTGGCGGCGACGAGGTCCATGCGGGTGTTGGTGACCATCGCGACGGCGCCGGTCATGGCGTCCAGCATGTGCTGCACCGGGGACTGTGCGATCGTCTGTTCGCTGGTGACCGGGGGCTTGCGGCGGGAGGGGACGGAAGCGCGGGCGAGGTCGTAGAGGTGGTCGGTCTCGGCCTGGTCCAGGCCGAGGGCGCGGGCGATGGCGTCGAGGACGCTGTCGGAGACCCCGCCGAGGTTGCCGCGTTCGAGGCGTGTGTAGTAGTCGACGCTGACGCCGGCGAGGCGGGCGACCTCGTCGCGGCGGAGCCCTGGGACGCGTCGCTGACCGCCGGCGCTGACGACGCCGGCCTGTTCGGGCGAGAGGCGTGCGCGGCGGGTGGCGAGGAAGTCGCGGACCTCGGCTCGGTTGTCCATGCGTCCGACCCTACGGTCGGTCGATCGGTGCAACCAGGCCCTGTGGGAACCAGCTTGGGCGGGGCCCCGCACGTGGGCGGCTGGCCAGGTTCGCCCCGCGCGACGGCGGCGCGCCCCGTGGGTCGCTCGCTCGTTCGCCGGACGTCAGAGCGTGGCGAGCAGGGCGGTGCAGGCGTCGATGCAGCGGCGGCAGGCGTCGGCGCAGATGCGGCAGTGGTCGTGCATGTCGGCGTGCTGGGCGCACTCGTCAGCGCACGAGCGGCACGCGGCGAGGCAGGCCTCGACGACGGCGCGGGTGACGGCGGCGGTCGCCGGGGTGGCCCGCGAGAGGACGGAGGCGGTGGTCGCGCACACGTCGGAGCAGTTCAGGTCGGTGCGGATGCAATCGATCAGCTCGGCGACCATGCCCTCGGAGAGGCAGGCGTCGGCACAGGCGGCACAGGTGCGGGCGCACTCGGAGGCGGCGTCGATCGCGGTGGCGAGGGCGCCGCGGTCGAGGCCGCCGAGGTCTTTGGGGTTGCTGTCGAGCATGGCGGTGGTGGTGGTCACGGCGGTCCTCCTGCAGGGTGTCGGGTGGCGGCGGTGGTTCGCCGCCCATGATGGCCCTGCCGGGGTGGGGTGGGTCGCGGCCCGACATTCGGCGGCCGAGAGCGCAGCGACCGAGCCGCCTGAGACCCGAGACGACGGAACGTGTCCGAGCGACGGCCAGCGCGACGCCTCGGGCCCTCGGCTACGGTCGACGAGTGATGATGCGAGTCGTGATCCTCGTCGGAGTCGCCGTGACGGTCGTCATCGCCGTCATGGCGATCGTGCTCGCGGTGACGGACATCCGCGCTAAGCGCCCCCTGTCTCGTGGCACGCTCACGACGTTCTGCGTGGCCGGCGCCGTCGCGGCCGCCACCATCGCCTACGCCGTCCTCTGAGAACTGAGGGCAAGCCATCGGAACTCTGCTGCGCTGGGTGCCGAAGAGATCTGCGGACAATGAGAAAAGCCCCGAGCCCCCTGCGAAGACAGGGTTCTCAGGGCTTTCGCTCTGGCGGTACCGGTGGGATTTGAACCCACATGACCACACCCGGTGGCTCGGGACAGACGTCACATTCGTGCTGCACGGCCCAGGCGACACCGGCGTTGAACGACGGTGCAGTGAAGAGCCAGGGGCGCCCGCCGGCGTCGTCTCGGCAGTGGGCGTAGACGTCGAAGACGTGGCCGCCCTGAACGGCGCGTATACGGATGTAGCCGAGCGGCGCGGCCTCGCCCACACGGATGAGCCACAGCCCCTGCGCCCCAGGGAACGGGCGGATCGCGTACGGGTGCGCAAGCGGCCTGCGCTTGAGTACCGACCGTGCCGCCTCGCCTGATCCACTTATCCCCATGCGGGCGAGACTAGGTCGGCCCTCCGACGTCCGCCCAGCTAGAGAGCGTTGACCACCAGCTCTTCTGCGACCAAGAAGCTCACCGGGAAGACTGAGACGCTCGACACGCATGCCACCGCGCTCGGCCGACGTCTCTGTCTTGCGACAACGAGAGCGCATTCGCGTCGCCCTCAGGTCAGAGCCTCACGGATCGCCGCCGGGGCGGAAGCTGCCCAGGTGGCCGCGGAAGTCGATGCTGCCCGGGTGTCCGACGACGAAGGGGTATTGGCGCGGCGGCGAACGAGCATGCTCCTGCGGCCGTACCGGCTTCGTCTTGCGGTTCTGGTAGTGGAGGCAACAGCGCACATCGGACACAGCCGCCTCGACCTGACCAGGGAACAGTTCCGCATACTTTCTGACGTCGACGACCTCGCTGACCTCCTCATGAAGCTGCGGGGTCACGCAACGCGGAAGCAGGTCGCGGAAGCAGCCGGCGTCCATCCGATCCGGCTGAAGGAGCTCGAGGAGCCCGGCACCGCGGAGCGCGTCGACCTAGGCGCCCTTTTCAAGGTCCTCGCGGTGCTAAGAGCGCGGCCTGGTGTGGCGCTGCGACCTAACCAGGGTCGGTAGTACGGCCGTCAGCTTCCGCTCGCCAGCGGGCGCGACGGGCTTCGTGCCTCGGGTCGGGGGCAGGGGGTGTCCGCGAATCTATTGCGGCCCGGACCGCATCCCACGCGACAGGCTCGGAATCCACGGTTTCACCGGAGCGCATGGTGACTCTGGCGCGGATGTCGACCAGCTTCCCTTCCTCCGGGAAAAGCCCCCTGTCCAGGAAGTCGAGCGTGTCCTGCGACCAGTGCCATGCCAGGGCATCGCCTTGTTTAACGCGTCTGGGAAGGGACGGATTCTGGCCCGCGAAGTCGTTGTGTCCGCGAAGTGGAATCGACCTCGTCGTGGGCCCGTCACGGTTCTCGTGCCCGAACCGAAGCTCGAAGCTCTCGATCGACACATCCAGTGTGCCCACGACGCGTGCGGAGGCGACAACGCGAAGAGTTGCCTCAGCAAGCGTACGGGCACCGCCCCGCAGAGCCGGGACGTCAGCGAAAGGAACAGCCAGCCCGTCGGGGCCCCTGAATGGCTGCAAGACCGCCACAAGGTCCAGCTCAACGGCGCGGTGCGGCGTGAACTCGCTTAGGGCACGCCCTAGCATCTCTTCGATGTCCCTCTCGGGCACTTGCTGTAGGAGTTCCGGGCCCGTATCGCCGGTGCCTGAAAGGCCCTCCCTATCGCGCTTCCACTGGTTCAACACCTCGACCGTGAAGGTGGTCTCGTTTCCGTCCTTGTCGACGGCCTTGTGGTGGGCGGTGCAGAGCAGGATGAGGTTCGCGAAGGCGGCACGTTCCGTGTCCGTCATCGAAGAGTCGTAGCGCTTGCCGTTCGGATAGGCAGCACTGATGTGTGCGATTTCAACCGCGATCTCAGGGCCGGTCTCGAGATGCTTGACAACCTCGACGTCGCATCCGGGGGCGTAGCAGTGGCCTTGCGCGATGGAGAAGAGTGCGGCACGTGTGCCTTTGGTATAACCGCGGGGGTCGGGCATGGGAATCCTCCGAGGGTCGATGAATGCAGGTTAGATGCGATGCGCTGATGGCGTTCCTCTTCGTAAGCATCCTGCTGATACTTGTCGGCTTCCGCATCGGTCAACCTGGTCGCTTACAACGCCCCAGCACGCAGCGGGCGATCGATGTCGGCCTGCCCTTCGCCAAATCGGGAATCACGATCTCCACCATCGGCAACGGCTTTGGCCTCGCGACGGCGACGGTCCGGGGTGACACGTTCGCAGTTGTGGGCGAACTTCTGGCCCTGGCCGTGAACGTCTACGTCTTGTGGCAGGTAGCCCGCTATTCGCGTCGGCTTCGGTCGGACGCGCTGGATCACGTCTTCACCCAAGCGCGCTAGCGGGGCACTCGCGGAAAGAGCTCCTGTCGCTCCAGCGCCTGGTAGGTCTTCTTGATCGCGTCGCACTCGAGGCAGAAGCAGCGTTCCGTGAAGCGCGGGAACAGCGGCAGCAGCGCGTCCGTCGTGAAGGCCTGGTAGGGCTGAGCCATGACGTAGGCGTCGATCGCCGCAGTGCGCTCGTGGTCGCTCCTGGCCTTCGGTCTCACCAGAGGTGGCATGCCTCGCAAGGCCGGGTCGACAACCGGCAGCGAGGCCTCGAACTCGCGTTGGCGAGCGACCTTTTCTGCCTCCCTCTCCGCGGCTGCAGCCCGGAACTTCGCGGACTCCTCCGCCAGCTTCAGTCGGACGTTCCGTCGATCCACCGCTTCCCGGAAGAGCTCGGCCCTCACAGTGGCGACGACGACACCGGCTTCGGGGCTGCGAGCCGCTCGCCCCGGAGCCAGCGGACCACGTCGGCAGGTCGTCGCAAGTCGAACTCCGGTGCGCACCAGTGCGCATCGGTAAAGACGTCGACGGATATCGGTGCCGTGCTCCTCGCGGAAGCCAAGCCGTTCACGAGCCACCCGAGGTCCCTCGTGGGTAGCTCGGCTTGGCAGTGAGGGCAGCGGAAGCGTGAAGGCACGGCTTCGTCCTTACCTTCCCACGCAGTCATGGGCATGTCGACGCCGAGATGTGCTGCGGCGGCCCTCGGCGCGTGGCCTGCGTAGAGCGGGACGGACGGCCGGCGCCAGGCGCAGCCCTGGCAGGTTGCAGCGGCCGCGGCATCGACGTCCCACACCACACTCGCACCCCCGCAGAGGTCGCACACGTGGATGCCCCAGCGGATCGACCCAGTGACAGTCGCTGGCGCCCGTGGGGCCCATCGGAGGCCTCCCCCGAGCACGGACGCAATGAAGCCATCAAGGGGGTGTCTTTCCTCGACGCGAGACCGATGCGCGACGAGGAGCTCGTCAGCGTTCGGGTCGACCCGGAGGGCAGGCACTCCGACGAGGTGATCGGTGTTGACCCTCGAGGTGATCCAGAAGCACTCGACGCCATCACGGCCATATCGAAGCTGCCTCTCTCGGTACCGCTCGAGGTTCTGAGAAACGATCTGCACCTCGAAGGCGACACGTCGACCACCCTTCTCGACGAGGACATCGGCGACCCACGACCCATCGGGAGCGCGGACCTCGGCACGGGCGTCCCGTCCGAGGGCGGCGGCGGCGCGAACGATGACGGCCTTAATCCGGAGGTGCTGAAGGGTCTCGCCTTTGTGTTCGACGTCGCAGCGGATCTTATGGGCGAAGAACTGAGTTCCGCGGTGGGAGGTCTTGGCGATGGCCGTTGCTCCACAGTTAAGGACGGGCCGAGGCCGATGTCCCTTCAGCTCGCGCCAGGCCTCGCTCGGAAGCAACGGTGCGAGCACCGCCTGATCGCCGAACGACGCGGTCAAAGGCACGGCAGACTCCCTGGGGTGCTCGATGTAAAGGTCGTTTGGTGCCCTTAGTCACGCGCTATTGCGCGTTACACCCTTTAACTTTTCGCTTCAAGGGTCATTGATCACGCCAGCGTCAGGAACGGCGGTGCATCTACGTCACACGGCGAGGCCATGCCGCATCCGCGGCTAACCGCGCCGTCAACTCGATGACGACACGCCGCAAGTCCATATATTCATTCTTCCTCGTAAACGAGCCAGATCATGGGTTGGCAGCGATAAGGCTGCGTTGACATGAGGTTGTGACTGGCAGCATGACCTCCATGTCACGTGAAGCAGACAGCCGACAGGATCAAAAAGCCTTCGAACTCGTGAGAGCGCTTCGCGACCTTGAGGCCGATACTGAGTACCTTCTCGACGGTCTTCTAGCGTTCGCCCGCAGCCTCGAGCCGGTGCGACGACCTCCGTCCGACGATCCAAACCGGGCCTTCCTCGTATCCTCAGGCGCCTTCACCGAGCATGAACTGGCCGAGGCTGAGGCCTCAGTTGCGCGCGGCTCGCTGGAACTGAGCGCCATGGAATGGTGGCTGACCGCCGCGGCGGAAACGTCTTCCCTGGAGGACGCGGCCACATTCCTCCGTCTCACGATGGATGAGATCGAGGCTGCCGTTCGTGAGGACCGGCTGATGGCCGTCGACATAGGCGGCGAATTGCGAGTTCCGACTTGGCAGTTCAACACGCGACCCGTCGGCCGCACACTGCCGCATCTCGAATCCATCATTCCGCTCCTCCGGGACTGGGACTGGCGGACGGCGGGCCGATTCTTCGCGACTCGCCAGGAAGACCTTCTGGGTCAAGGGCGCAAGAGCCCGGCAGCTTGGCTTGAAGACGGCGGAGATGTTGGGGAGGTCAAATAGCTCATCAAGCATCCCATTCGCTGGGGTTGACGTCGCCGTGCACTCGTGACGCTCTGCGCGGCTGGCGTCGTTGGGGCTGCAACCATCGCCTACGCCGTAATCCGACACGAGCGCGCGTTGGCCGGCACCGGAGTCGAGAACGGCCGGCGAGCACGAAGAAGCCCCCGCCAGGCTGGGGGGAGCCAAAATGCGGGGGATGCTGCTGCCTAGCGGGTTAGGGGCCACCCGGCAGCTCTCGGCCAGCTTGGGGGGAAGCTGACCGGAGCCAAAGTACGCGCGGCCCCTGACGGCTCTCTCGGGCTCATTAGGGAGCGACCGAGGTCACGATGCGATCCTCGGGCAGCGTAGCGCGCACCTGGTCGATCGCGTCGGCCGGCGTCGGGGCGTTGACCTCGACGGCCACTCGTCCGGCTCGGGGTGCAGCCGCCCCGTCAGAACCGACAGCTCGGCCTCGTGCTGGATCATCAACGCGACGGCGCTGTTCAAACTGCCCTCTCGGCGTAGCCAGGGCCAGCCGCCGGCATCGTCTCGGCCGTGGGCGTAGCAGTGGTGGCCGATGCCAGCCAGCTCGGCGCGCGAGAGGACGTAGCCGAGGGGTGCGGCACGGTCCCGGCGAACCTGCCAGACGCCGAACGTGCCGGGGATCGGAGGCACTGCAATCGGGTGCGTCGGGATCGGCCGGCGCAAAATTTTCACTGCCGCCTCAACTGACCCTCGAACTCCCACGGCCGGAGCCTAGAGAGTCACCCCTGACATTAGAGTTTGGAGATGACGAATAATCAGTTCGAGACAGTGACGTCCGTCTCCTTCGATGAACTCGTGCAGGAGCTGATCGATCACCGCGTCGACGTGACCCTGACCGAGATTCTGCACAAGCTTGAAACGTACGGCGTCGAAATCACCGGCCCATATCGGGCCTACTACCCCGTTGACAGCTACGTCATCTACGACCAACTCTCCCCGCGTGCAGGCGCAATTCTTCAACGACTCGTTGAGGACGAGCGGCTGGAAGTGGTGTCGTTCGTGAGAGGGCATGGCGATCGCGTCGTCCACCCAGGGGCGTTCGAGCTGGACAAGCCCAGACGTACGGCGGGTCGCCCGACCGAGTTCACAACGGCCGCCCCGGGCCCTGGTAAGACCGACCGGGAAGTGGGCGTCAGAATCCGGCCTAAGCGCGAACCCACGAAACCGCTTGAGCGGCTGGTCGAGGAGCAGCATGACGACATGCGCACCCGCGTGTTTGTGGAGCACTCCTTGACTGAGGAGCGCAACGGTCATGCGAGTGCCCGATGACTACGGACAGCTTTAGGTCACTCGTGGCGGCCGTGGTCGCCTCATCGCAAGCGGGTTCGTGGCGAGCGGCCGTTCAAGAGTGGGTGGTCACAGACGTTGAGGACGACCCGGATCAGCAGGGAATTTGCGTCTGCGGCCAAACAGGACTGGGCCAGCTCTTCACCATCAAGAACCGCATAAGCGGAGCTGAGTTGTCCCCGATCGGCAGTGTTTGCGTCAACAAGTTTGAGCAAGCAGACCTCGACCGCCAGGTCACGGTGTTCGCCGAACTCTTGACGCTCCGAAAGGCTATCCGCGAGGGGAAAACGATCTCACTAACGTCTGAGTTCTTCTCCCGCGCTCTGCTCGAGTACTTCTTCCATCAGGACGTCTTCCAGCCAAACCAGTGGAATGGACAGGATGCTGAAAACGACTATGAGTTCTTGGTCGACATGTTCAACAAACGGGACAAAGACGCCATCTCCACAAAACGAAAAGCCAAGATCTACATGCTCCTGAAGACCACCGTGCTGCCGTTCGTGGAGGCAGGAGACGTCTCTCGATAGGCGTTCACTACGCGGTGCTGAGTACCGCCTGCTCAGGGCGTGTTGGGTCGCAGCAAGGTCACGGGGGCAAGAGCGCGGGTGTCGTTAATCGCATCCCATTGCAGCTCGAACTCTGGCTCGTCGCGGAACCAGGCGAACGTGCCGGGAGCTAGGTCTTTCAGCCGGCGCTTCGCGGGGGCGGCATTCCTGCTCTCAAAAGCCGTAAGGAACGCGACCTGCTGAGGAGGAATGTGCTGCGCGGCTGCCCAGTCGAGGAGCTGAGCTTTACGTCCCACGTCAATCGGGCCGTCTGTGTGCACGGCTTCGACCACCCAGAAGGTGCCATCCCCGCCGGCATCGAAGAGGAGCGCATCAGGCAGCAGCTGACTGACGGAGATAGAAACGCCTAGTTTACGCAGGCGCTGCTCGTCGACGTACGCCTGCTTCTCCCCCGGTTCGGAAATAGCCAACACCAATGGTGTGTGCAGCTTGCGCGGAGCCCACTCCTCGACAACGCCCTTCAGGATCAAGGAGGCGTGGCCGGTCTCGAGCAGGCGAACGGAACCGTTGGGCAAGGTGACCTTAACGGCATCGGCTGAATGCGCGTGATCGCGTACCGCCATGGCCTTCGCGCGAGCGCTAGTGGTCATGTGGGTCTCCATCCACGCCACGATCGCGGCGTCGAGGTCGTCACCCTCTAGCGCAGGGTCGAACAGGTCGGCGAAATGATCAGCAAGAGCCCACCTGGCTGCTGAGGAGGTGGTTTTCACTCCGGGCTTCGTCACCATGGCGTTGTTCTCGTGAAGCAGGTTCCACGAGTCGTCACGGAGTGATTCTCGAGTGTCCTGCGCGTACCACTGCGTAAAAGTCATTTCCCAAGAACTTAAGAGCGCCGCGACATGCTTTCGGCCTCGCATGGCAGCTTTACCCCAAGCGCGCCGCCGCTCTTCGGAGTCCGCGGTAGTGAGGACTTCCTCTTGCATCCACAAAGCGGTGGAGGGACGCGCCCAGACGGTCTCGACGTCGGGACCGACCGCCCCGACGTAGAGGAGCGCAGCGATGCCCGCGGCGGAGATGGGGCTGGAGAGGTTCGTATCGAACGCCTCGCGAGGAAAGATCTTGAGGAGGCGTTCGGCCGCGAGGTCGCGGTTGACGATGGGGCGGAGTGAGGTCATCAGCCGAGCCGGTAGGCCTTCGCCACGGCTGATTCGAGTTCTTCGCCGAAGAGGTCTTCCCAGGAGGCGAGTACGTCAGCGGCTGGCAGAGGCAGCGCCGCGAGTTCGTAGCTGGAGACTGCAACCGTTCCGCTGAGGCACCGCATCACACGGTCCAGGGTGCGTGTGGCGAGGACGCGGGCCACTGCGGCCCTTGAGAGCAAAGGAAGGAGCATCGTCGGCCGAAGGACATTGACGTGATTCTCGATGACGACGCTGCCGCCCATTTCACTTAGCTTCTCCGGTGTGAGCTCGGCCGGGACAAGCCGACGAGACTGTTCGGGTGCTGTTGTGCGCTGGACAAGCACTGCCGGCTCGTCGAGCGTCATCACCGCGGCATCCCGATCGTCCCGAATGCTGAGATAGCGCTGGGTGTTCCGAGCGGCGGCGCGGCCGACTTCACCGCCGTCGATGTCCGCACCCCACAAAATAATTCGGCGCGCTCTGCCGGGCCGGGCATGAATATCTTCGCGACGCCGATTCCACACCAATGGACCTGTCGAGGCGTGATAGCCGGCCGCGCTCAGTGAGAGCGGCAGCTGCGCGGCGGCTGCAGCAATCACCGCGTCCGCTGGATCGCGTGGGATTAGCCAGGGTGCTGAGCCGCGCGGCGGTGCAATCGACGCAACGGATTCGATATGCCCATTGACCCGGGCCACCGTGGTCTTGCGGTGGCGTCGGCGTTGGAACACTGCGAGGCAGGTCTCCTGGAGCACTCCGGTGAATGACCCACTGCGATCGAGGACGAAAGCCACGCTACGCAACGGTGCTTGGTCGGACAGGTAGCCGCGGAGGCGGTGCTGGTAGAGGCCCGCAGCGAAACTGGTCGGAACGAGTGCGCTGAGCACGCCGTCGACAGTGAGATTGCGCGCGCCCTCTGCCATGAACAAGCCGTAGATGTTGGCATGCCCGTAGACCACATGGGCGTACTGCTCGCGGGTCGTGACATCCAAGGACACTCGACCATAGGGCGGATTCATGATCGCGATCGAGGCAGGGCTGAGCGTTGTGTCCAGGCCGTCGCCCTGTCGAATGAGAGCAGGAAGCGGGCGCCGGCTCTTTGCTGGTACCCGGGCGAGCGTGGGCAGCATTTCTGCCGCCAGGATGACACTTCCCACCCAGGCGGCGTGCCCATCTTGGTCAATCCCCTCGATCAGCTGCGGGAGGGCGGCCAGAGTCAAAGTGGGGTCGCTGAATGCCGCGGCGCGCAGATGCTCGCGCAAGGGCGGAAGGAGCAGAGCCCCCGAACCAGCGGCCGGATCTCGAAGCAATCCGGGGAGTCGGTGGTCGTCGCTGTTCCACCCCAACGCAACTCGTGTCTGCGACCACAGGTGGTCTGCAAGATCCGCGGGCGTGTAGTGCTGCCCGTGCTGTGCGCGACTTGAGGGAGAGAGGGTCTGCACGTACGCCTGCCCAAGCTCATGGCCGGATCGATCGTGCAAGTCCGGGGCGCTCGACGCGTCGCTGAACAGAGGCGCCAACCCGTCGACGGCGTGCTGCAGATCGAGCCAGCTCCCGGAGAGGCCGACTTGCGCTGCACGATGTGCCCACCACGAGCGCAGAGAAGTAAGCATCTCCGCGGTCGCGTCCGGTCGGTACGCGGCTACTGATGCGGCCGCAGCCTTGGTTCCCGAACGCGCCATGAGACAACGATATGGCTGCCGACCCTCGGCGCCGAGACGAACGCTCACAAATTAACTAGGCCGAACTCCTCTGGCGGCTCTTCATGGAGCCTTTCCGGCGTCTCGTAAGAGGATCGGTCACCGACCAACGGCGGAGGCTAGCCACTCCCCCGCACCTTTAGGGCGCCGGCTGTCTCGATAGGTCAGTCCAAAACTGATCTCGGTGAACGACCGTCTAACGGGCGCCCGGTCAGCGGGGTTCCCAGAAACCCGGACAGGTTCGAAACCCCAGTTTCAAACCGATCGCCGTTTCTGGCCGGCACATCCGAAGGCCGGGCGAGTCCACACGGAATCGATCGCTTTTGACGCATCGGAGCGGTCTGAACCGTCCAACATTTGCCAACTCCGTCGTCGAGCTGGAGCCGTGTGATACTCTGCACCTAGTCGCAGAAGGCCTAGTAGGGCTATTGACAAGTACAGGGTCCGCCAGGACCGTGAACGACTAGAACCGCAACCTTGTGACCTACAAGGGGTTGCCCAAGAGTTTGGCAACGCAAGGGGCTACCTGCCCGTCAAGTAACACGCTCCCCCCACGGGACGTGCTGCTCACGGGAACCCAGGAAGCCATCTCCTTGCATAGCAGAATGCGTTATATCGTCATCCACCAACTGGTGTAGGCACGTGGGGGGTCATGCACCGTTTGGAACACGATGCCGAATCTCCAGTCCCTTCTCACTTGGGCCGCTCCCGCCGCGAGTTTGGCCTTCTCAACGGTGAGCCCCGTCGTGCTGGTTTTCGCCTGCGCCTGGATGGGTCTTCTCATCTTCCTGAGCCTGATGAGCGTCCTGGGAAAGGGTCGCCAGTCGAAGCAGGCACTGAAGGTCTTGACCGTCGTTTACGGCCGCCGTCCGCAGCCGCCGCCACCCTCCAATTTGCCATAGTCGACGAGAGCGTTTTCTCGTCTGACACGGTTTAGGCGCTGGCCAGGGGGCTCGAGGTGCTGCGGCAGCTGCGCCGTCGATAGCTGCTTCTAGCGTGCCCCTTTGGGCGTGCAGGGACCAGGTAAGGCAATGCGGCGCATCCTCAACAAGCGAAAGGGAGGAAACACCCGTACGCATGCCCGGTGTTCCCAAAATCGTACGGGCTGTGGCTCGTGCAGCAACAACCGGCGCCGCCCCTCAGGTACATCACCACCCGCAGCTCCATGGGCCGCTGGGTGTTCGACGTCTACGCGCACTACCGCAACGAGGGCGGCCGCCGGCCGTAGCTGCGCACTTTCGACACTCTCAACGCCGCCGCCGCGTGGACAGTGCAGCACGACGCCGAGATCCGCGCACTGATCGAGCGCAGCTCGCCGGAGCTGGAAGCGTGGCCAGGGACGGTCTAAGCCCCGGGGCTCGACTCGATGCTGCCAGCGATCCACTCGTAGCTCCCCTCGGAGCTGACGCGGTGTAGCTCGTCGCAGTAGGCAACGGCGTCCGCGGCGAAGGGCGACTAACGAGCCATGGGCGGTCACTGACCGCCTCGGCGTGGCCATAGACGTGGACGGCGATCACGTTGTTGGCGGCGTCGGCATAGACGACGCGGAACCATGCGAGGGGAGCGGCCGAGAGGTCATCGAAAGCCTTGATTCGGGCGACGTTCGTACCTTCGAACACAAGCTGGTACTGAGTCACCCGCCGACCCTAGGTCAGTCGGCCGACAGTGGCGCAGCTGCCGCAAGCGGCTTACAGCCTGATCGCTCCGGTCTCGACGCGCTCGATGAT
This sequence comes from Frigoribacterium sp. NPDC087798, assembly GCF_044742985.1. Taxonomy (NCBI): domain Bacteria; kingdom Bacillati; phylum Actinomycetota; class Actinomycetes; order Micrococcales; family Microbacteriaceae; genus Frigoribacterium; species Frigoribacterium sp. NPDC087798. Next base: position 23,908 of record NZ_JBIUVP010000003.1, read on the forward strand.
GATCTTGTGCGCGACGCCATCAACCGCGCTCGTCCGCCCCTGACATCGGCTCGCCTCAGAAAATCGCCGGATGGCTAAGGTGACTACAAGGGGGCAAATCACATGGGTGTTTGGGACAGACTTTTCAAGAACAAAGCCGATCCGGGCGACTCACGTCCGCGCAGTTACCTATTACGCAAGTCGCGGGAGCCGTCGACCGAGGGTCGTCAGCGGTACGACCTCGTTCGTGAGTACGACCTCGAAGAGGTCTTCACGCCTGGGCAACCAGCTGACAAGGGATTCGTCCGGCGCCCAGCTGAAGAGACGCTGCTGGCGAACCTGCTCCAAGAACGAGGCACACAAATTCTCGTCTGGGGCGAGTCCGGCGCAGGGAAGACATCTCTTGCGAGAAAAGTCTTGGAGGAGTCGGGACAACCTTTCATCACGACTCGTTGCGAGACGACCACCAGCTACGAGCAGATTCTGTCTTCAGGGTTCGAGCGAATCAAGGCAATGCGCAAAGTTGGCACTAGCAAGCAAGACAACCGCACTGTCGGTGGCGGGACCGAGCTAGGAGGGACACTTTCTCCGGCCTCGGTGAACGCACACACCGAATGGGAGGTCGGTCAGACCGACGACTACGCCACGGTCGTTGCCGCCCAGATTACTTCTGAGTCCCTTGCACTGAGACTCGGGGAAAAAGGCTTTGTGTGGCTAATCGAGGACTTCCACAAAGTCGCCCCTGAGGTTCGGTTAAGACTTGCAGATGCAATGAAGGTGTTCAGCGACGAGTCACCAAACTTTCCGAAATTGCGCATGGTCGTACTCGGCGTTGCAGAGACAGCTACTCAAATCCTTCGAGCCCCATCAAATATGACAGGCCGCCTCGCAGATCTTCGTCTTCCGCCCCTAACGGACGACGAGCTCGGAGGCATTCTCGACACCGGCAACCGTCTACTGAACGTTGATTTTGCGCCTGTACGCGAGAGACTCATCCACCATTCCGTCGGTATTGCCAGCGTCACCCACGCTTTGGCTCGGGAATGCTGCATTGCTGTCGGTGTCCGGAAGACAAGCCCGAAAACTGTCGCGATCACGCCGGCGGCTCTCGAGATCGCGAAGAGTGCTTACACCGCAACACGAGGAGGCGACTTCAAGGATGACTTCGACGTTGCGATGGAGGTCAAAGTCACTCGCACCTACGCAAACCATGCGATTATCTTGCGCGCCCTCGCCTCGCTGCCTGAGCGAGGTGCTACTCATGCCCAGATTCAAGCGGAGATCCTAAAAACGCACGCAAAGTACCCACCGGGAAACCTGACCAAATACCTTCGCGAGCTTCAGACAGAAGACCGCAAGGCCCTTGTTCGACGGACCTCAGAAGGAGTCTTCCGCTTTGACCGGCCGCTACAACACGCCTACGCAAAGCTACGTTTCGATGTCCCGGCGCGTGAAGAGGAAGATTTTTGGTCCTCGAGCCTCAGTGTCAGTCGCGAGGATCAAGAAGAGTCCGTGCGCCTCGCCCTAGAGGAGAATCCCGAGGCGCCGGCACCATAGGCGGCTACTGCGTCATCGGCCGACCCTATGGGCGGCCTCAGACGCTGCTTATTACTCCCCCATCGGGCCGCCCTGGGTAGCTCTCGGGCTCCGACTTGGGGAAAGGGTTTGCCGCCGTTGTACTGGATCTCGAGGCGCTCGACCTCCTTCATCGCAGCCCCCGAGAGGAACTGCGACAGGGTGCGGATGCCCTCGTAGGGGATGGTGTGCATGATCGCGCCGCGGATGCGATCGGTGTCCTCGGTGGATTGGTAGAACGAGACCTTGGGCGGGTACTTGCTGCGGGGCTTGTCGGCGCCCGTGGGCGCAGCGTCGACGACCGGGACGGTCGTCGACGCTGGTGCAGCTGAGGCCGCAGCCTGCGGCTCGGGCGACGGCGCCGCAGCGGCCGCCGGCTCGACGGGCGGCGGCGCGATCGGGCTCGCCCCGGTGAAGCTGGATCGGCGGCGTTCGGGTCGGGCGCTCATGCGCGTGCTCCTTCGAGGGTGGCGAGTTGGTCGGCGTAGACGGCGGCGAGGGCGGTCGCCTCACCACTCCCCCAATCGTCGAGTCCGCGCGATGCCGCTACGGCATCCGCGATGAGGACCCGCTTCTGGATCGATGGGGTGAGGATGCACAGCCCTTGCGCGGTGGCGGCGTCCGACAGGTCGTCGTCCCATGCTCGGCCGTCGCTGGTGAGCTGGTCGCGGCTCGGGGCGCAGTCAATCAGGATCAAGTCTTAGTCGCCGGAGACGACCCACAGGGCCTCGCGGAGACGGCCCTCGCGGCCTGCACCGGCGATCACCAGTTCATCGCGGACGGTTCCGCGAGCAACGCCCACCGTCCGCACGAGGTCGAGACCCGGAACGATGACGTCGCGCAGCGTCTCGAATGCACGTGCGCCGCGCGCGACCGCGAGGCCGCCGGGTCGTCGTCGGCGGGTTCGGCGGCGATAGGGCTGCTGAATTTGCCCGGAGGTCAAGGTCGACGAGGAGCGCGTGGCGTTCGGTCTTCGCCACAGGATGGGGCAGCTGGACACCCCTCGTGATGCGGAAGTGCTGGTTGCTCACCGGATCTCACCACGTTCCTGTTACCGCTGCGTTACCGCTGTTCCCTATCGACGAAGAAAAGAGCCCCGGAACCCCTGTAGTTAAGGGGGTTCTCGGGGCTCTGTCTCCTGCGGTACCGGTGGGATTTGAACCCACGGTGGAGTTAACCCCCACACATGTTTTCGAGACATGATCCTTCGGCCGCTCGGACACGGTACCGAGAACGAGTTTAGTACATCCGGCGGCAGGGACGAAACCGGGCGATCCTTCGCCCACAGGCGCGCGCCTCCTCGGGGTTGTGCACAGGGTGCACGGACGCCCGGCACGGGCGTCGGAGCCCGGCGTAGCCTCGGCCCATGCCAACACGCCACACCGTCCTCGCCTTCGTCTCGGGCGTCGGCGTCACCCTCGCCACCACGGCCGCCGCCGGCGCCGGCGTCAGTCGCTTCATGCAGCGCCGCAACGCGGCCGCCGCCGACCTGAACGCCTTGCTGCCCGTCCACTCCGCCTGGTGGCGCGACCGCTTCGACCGCAAGGGCAAGCTGCTCTACGTCGCGATGGGCGACTCCGCGGCCCAGGGCATCGGCGCCTCAAGCCCGGCCCGGAGCTACGTCGGCCGCCTCTCGGCATACATGCGCCGCCAGAGCCACACCTCGCTGCGCGTCGTCAACCTCAGCGTCAGCGGCTCGACCACCTGGCTCTGCCGCAAAGACCAGCTGCCGAAGTTCGAGAAGTACGAACCCGACGTCGTCACCGTGGCCATCGGCGCCAACGACATCATCCAGTTCAACCCCGAGTCGTTCGAGAAGAACCTCCGCGTCATCTACGGCGCCCTGCCCTCGCACGCCATCGTCGGCGACCTGCCCGCCATGTGGATTCCCGACCGCGAGAAGAAGCTCGTCGAGGCCAACGCCATCGTCCGCCGCGTCGCCGGCGAGTTCGGCCTCACCGTCGCCCCGCTCTACGAGACCACCCGCAGCCAAGGCTTCTTCCGGACCTACCGCAACTCGGCCGGCGACCTCTTCCACCCCAACGACCGCGGCTACCGCGTCTGGGCCTCGGCCTTCGAACCCGCCATCGCCGCCCGCCTCGCCCGCATCGCCGCTGACGAAGCCGCCACCACCCACGAGGTCCGCGAGGCCGAAGCCGTCGCGGCCCACACGGCCGCAGCAGCCGCGGCCCCGACTGCCGGCACCAGCAGCGACACCCCGACGACGGACACCGCAGGAGGCGCCACCACGTCCCCGACGGACGCCTCCGCCGATGTCGGGGGCGCCTCCTAGGCTGACGGCATGGCTCGCACCACCACTCCCCCGTTCCGCTGCACCGAGTGCGGGTGGACGTCGCTCAAGTGGGCGGGGCGCTGCGGCGAGTGCCAGAAGTGGGGCACCGTCGTCGACGTCACCTCGGCCCTCGTCAGCGCCCGCGGCACCGCCTCGGTCCGCGTCGAAGGCGACCGCGTCGCACGACCCATCACCCAGGTCGAAGCCAACAGCGTCGCCTACTGGCCCAGCGGCATCGCGGAGTTCGACCGCGTCCTCGGCGGAGGCATCGTCCCCGGCGCCGCCATCCTGCTCAGCGGCGAACCCGGCGTCGGCAAGTCGACCCTGCTGCTCGAGGTCGCCTCCCGCGCCGCCGCCACCGGCGCCCGCGTCCTCTACGTCACCGCCGAAGAGAGCGCCTCGCAGGTCCGCCTCCGCGCCCAACGCACCGGCGCCATGCACGACAACCTCTTTCTCGCCGCCGAGGTCGACCTCTCGGTCATCCTCGGCCAGATCGACCAGGTTGACCCCCAGCTCGTCATCGTCGACTCGGTGCAGACCGTCTCGTCCTCGACCATCGACGGCATCGCGGGTGGCACCTCCCAGGTGCGCGAGGTCGCCTCCACCCTCATCCGCGTCAGCAAAGACCGCAACCTGCCCGTCCTGCTCGTCGGCCACGTCACCAAGGACGGCACCATCGCCGGCCCCCGCCTGCTCGAACACCTCGTCGACGTCGTCTGCCAGTTCGAAGGCGACCGGCAGACCGCGCTCCGCTTCATCCGCGCCCACAAGAACCGCTTCGGCCCCACCGACGAGGTCGGCTGCTTCGAGATGACCGGCGACGGCATCGCCGAGGTCGCCGACCCCAGCGGCCTCTTCATGTCGCGCAACGGCACCCCCGTCAGCGGCACCTGCATCACCGTCGCCATGGAAGGCCGCCGTGCCCTGCCCGTCGAGGTCCAGGCGCTCATCGTCGCCAGCTCGACACCCCAGCCCCGCCGCGTCGTCAACGGCGTCGACTCCTCCCGCGTCGCCATGCTGCTCGCCGTGCTCGAACGCCGCGCCGGCATCCGCCTCGGCGACGCCGACGTCTACGTCAGCACCGTCGGCGGCATCAAGATCACCGAACCCGGCGCCGACCTCGCCATCGCGCTCGCCCTCGCCAGCGCCAGTCGCGAGAAGCCCTTCCCCCAGACCATGGCCGCCGTCGGCGAGATCAGCCTCGCCGGCGAGATCCGCCCCGTTTCCTCGCCCAAACAACGCGCCTCCGAAGCCCGCCGTCTCGGCTTCACCCAGCTCGTCGACGCCGAGTCGGGCAACCTGCGCGAAGCGCTCCGCCGGGCGTTCAGCGCCGCGGGCTCCGAACGCGACCGCGAACTCGACCGGGCCTTCTGAGCCGACCCGACCCGCGCCTCCTTACCCGGGACACCCGCGTCTCTCGGCCCGACCCGCGCCTCGTGACCCGAGGCCGACTCGGGTGTGCTGACGCGTCCCGTGATTCCTGACCCAGGCCCCGGGCCGGGCTGGGCCCGGCCGGCGGACGTACGGTCCCGCACGTCCGACACCAGGTGCGAGTGGGCAGAAGGTGCTGCTCCCACCAACCCGACGAGCACCTTCTGCCCACTCGACGGCCGCGACGCCTGCACCCCCGCATACGAGCACCGACCCGTCGAGTGGTCCCGAACCATCCTTCCGACGCACCCGACGGACGATCTCCGACCACTCGACCCGCGCCTCCGGAACCAGAGCCGCACCCACCGGCCCGGCCCGCACGAGATGAGGGCCCGAGTGGGCAGAAGATGCTCCTCCCCCGCACGCGAGCAGCATCTCCTGCCCACTCGGCCTCCACGTCCCGACCACCCGAGCACCGCCCCCACCCGACATGACCCGCCCGCACCCGACATGACCCGCCCCCACCCGACATCGCCCAGCATCGCCCGCACCGGGGTACACCCGGGTCGGCGGCCTCACCAGGCACCTGCACCCCGCTCCACGCGGATTCTCAGCCCACACGCCGCGCTGGTCCCGGCCAACCCCCTGACCGGCCCTTAACCTGTGCCCATGTCGACGTTCAAGAACCCGGTCGGGCCGCAACCGCCCTCGGTCTACTGGCGTCGTCGCGCGGTGCTCGCGCTCGGTCTGATCGCGGTCGTGGTCATCATCGTGTTGATCGTCGTCCGCCCCGGGTCCGGCTCGGCAGAACCCGGTGCCGCCGCGACGACCTCCGCGCCCCCGGCCGACACCGCCCCCAGCGAACCGGCCCCCACCGAGACCGCCCCCGCGGCCGACGCCACCGCCGATCCGGCCGACACCTCGACCGAGGGCGCCTCCGACGCCCCGGCCTGCTCGACCCGCAGCATCGAGCTGAAGCCGGTCACCGACAAGACGAGCTACGCCGCCACCGAGCTGCCGCAGATCTCGATGTCGATCACCAACTCGGGCCGCTCCGACTGCTCGATCGACCTCGGCTCGGCCCAGCAGACCCTCGTCATCTCGAGCGGCGAAGAGCAGTACTGGTCGTCGAAGGACTGCCAGGTCAACGGCACCAACCAGGTCGTCACGCTCACCGCCGGCCAGACCCTCAGCACTCCCCCCATCGCCTGGGACCGCACGCGCTCGTCCGCCGACACCTGCGAGTCGACCTCGCGCGAACCCGTCACTGCCGGCGGCGCGACCTACCGCCTCGCCGTCTCGGTCGGCGACATCACCTCCGCCGACACCGCCCAGATGATCCTGAACTGACAGTGACCCACCCGTGAACGCAGCCACCCCCTCCTCCGAGCCCACCGACCCCCGCGAGCCCGTCGACCCGGACGACCGCAACGGCACCCTCCGCTCCGAGTCGCTCGAGCTGGCCCTCGCCGCCCAGGACGCCGCCGCCGTCGCCTTCGCCCTGCGGCACGACGTGGTCGTCGTCCCGAAGCTCGTCCTGCCGAGCGGCGCGAGCGCCACGAGCAACGCCGACGCCGCCGCCGCCGCCGCCGCACCCTCGACCGGCGGCCCCGACGACGGAGCCCTCCCCGACGAAGGCGACCAGGTCCGCGTCTTCGGCCGCGAGAACACCGACAAGCGCATCCTGCTGCTCTTCTCGTCGGACGACACCTACGCCGCGATGGTCCCCGACGACCCCAACCGCCAGGTCATGCTCTACGACGCGCTCTCGCTGCGCGCCTTCCTCGAGGCCCACCTCGACGTCATCGAGCAGGTCTTCTTCGACATCGCCGGCCCGCACACCATGGCCGCCAACCCGGAAGACCTCCTCAAGGCCCTCGGCTAGCGAGAAGCCCCCGAGCCCAGGAGGCGCGGGTCGAGTGGTGGGGCGGCGGGGCGCCCCCCCCCCCCCCGGGCCGGGGCCCCCGCCCCCCCACCCCCCCCCCGGCCGCAGCGAACGCGAGTTCGCGCGCGGACGACTACAACGCGGGCAGCGCCTTCAGCATCCGCGAGTTGCCGAGCGTGTTCGGCTTGACCCGGGCCAGGTCGAGGAACTCCGCCACACCCTCGTCGGTCGAGCGCACGAGCTCGCCGTAGACGTCCGGCGGCACGAGACCCTCGTCGCCCACGTTGAGGTAGCCGTGCTTCTCGAAGAAGTCCACCTCGAACGTCAGGCAGAACAGTCGGCCGATCTCGAGCCGACGGGCCGCCCCTTCGAGCGACTCGAGGAGGCGGTGGCCGACCCCCTTGCGGATCCATGCGGCGTCGAGGGCGAGCGTGCGCACCTCGGCCAGGTCGTCCCACATGACGTGCAGCGCGCCGCAGCCGATCGGCACCCCGTCGGGCCCGACCGCGATCTGGAACTCCTGGACGTCGCCGTACAGCGTCACGAGGTCCTTGCCCAGCAGGATGCGCTTCTGCACGAACGGCTCGCACAGCCGCTGGATGTGCGGCACGTCACTCACGACCGCGTTCCGCACCGTGATGCCGTGCCGGTCGGCACCGACGAGTCCGTCGGCACCGGTGGGCGCGTCTGCCGCGTCTGACATGGAACTCCCTCGAAGACCACGACCCGAGGAGGCGCGGGCCGCCGCCCAGCCTAGCGACGCGTTCGCGACCCGGCCCCGGGTACGCCGAAGGGCGGCCTCCACAGTGGAAGACCGCCCCGGGCGTCGAAGGCGACCCGCGCCTCCTTCGGTGTTGCTGTCGTGCCGATGTTGCCGTCGTGCTGGTGTCGCGCCTAGCTCTCGAGCTCGGGGGCGTCGCCCACGAGGACTTCTTCGCGACCCGGCTGACGCGAGGTGGCGAAGGTGAACTCTCCGTCGACGAAGTCGACCTGGACGTGGTCGCCCGCGTTGAGCTCACCCTGGAGGATGCGCTCGGACAGACGGTCCTCGACCTCGTGCTGGATGGCACGACGCAGCGGCCGGGCACCGAGCGACGGGTCGAACCCGATCTCGATGAGACGCTCCTTCGCGGACTGCGAGAGCACGGCCGTCATGTCGCGGTCGAGCAGACGGTCGGACAGGCGCTTGACGAACAGGTCGACGATCTGCAGCAGCTCTTCTTGGTTGAGCTGCGGGAACACGATCGTCTCGTCGACGCGGTTCAAGAACTCGGGCTTGAAGTGCTTCTTGAGCTCTTCGGTGACCTTCGAACGCATGCGCTCGTAGGAGGTCGCCGTGTCGCCCTCGATCTGGAAGCCGACGGGGCCGCCGGTGATGTCCTTCGTGCCGAGGTTGGTCGTCATGATGATGACCGTGTTCTTGAAGTCGACGACACGACCCTGACCGTCGGTGAGACGACCCTCTTCGAGCACCTGCAACAGCGAGTTGAAGATGTCGGGGTGGGCCTTCTCGATCTCGTCGAACAGCACCACGGAGAACGGCTTGCGGCGGACCTTCTCGGTCAGCTGCCCGCCTTCTTCGAAGCCGACGAACCCGGGAGGGGCACCGAACAGACGCGACACGGTGTGCTTCTCGCCGTACTCGGACATGTCGAGCGAGATCAGCGCGCCCTCGTCGTCGAACAGGAACTCGGCGAGCGCCTTGGCCAGCTCGGTCTTGCCGACGCCCGTGGGCCCGGCGAAGATGAACGACCCGGAGGGACGCTTGGGGTCCTTCAGGCCGGCACGCGTGCGGCGGATGGTCTTCGAGAGGGCCGCGATGGCCTGCTCTTGTCCGATGACGCGCTGGTGCAGGGCCTTCTCCATGAAGACGAGACGCGAGGTCTCTTCTTCGGTGAGCTTGAAGACCGGGATGCCCGTGGCCTGGGCCAGGACCTCGGCGATGATGCCCTCGTCGACGGTTCCGCCGGCTCCGGCCTCGCCCGAACGCCACGTCTTCTCGAGACGGAGGCGCTCACCGAGCAGCTTCTTCTCTTCGTCGCGCAGCGAGGCGGCCTTCTCGAAGTCCTGGTCCTCGATCGCGCCCTCTTTCTGGCCGCGGACGCCGGCGATGCGCTCGTCGAACTCGCGCAGCTCGGGCGGTGCGGACAGGATCGACAGACGCAGGCGGGCGCCGGCCTCGTCGATCAGGTCGATGGCCTTGTCGGGCAGGAACCGGTCGCTGACGTAGCGGTCGGCGAGGTTCGCCGCCGCGACGATGGCGCCGTCGGTGATGGACACCTTGTGGAAGGCCTCGTACTTGTCGCGCAGCCCCTTGAGGATGTTGATCGCGTGGGGCAGCGAGGGCTCGTTGACCTGCACGGGCTGGAAGCGGCGCTCGAGGGCGGCGTCCTTCTCGAAGTGCTTGCGGTACTCGTCGAGCGTGGTCGCACCGATCGTCTGCAGCTCGCCACGGGCGAGCAGCGGCTTGAGGATCGACGCGGCGTCGATGGCGCCCTCGGCGGCACCCGCACCCACGAGGGTGTGGATCTCGTCGATGAAGACGATGATGTCGCCGCGCGTGCGGATCTCTTTGGTGACCTTCTTCAGGCGCTCCTCGAAGTCACCGCGGTAGCGGCTGCCGGCGATGAGCGAGCCGAGGTCGAGCGAGTAGAGCTGCTTGTCCTTCAGCGTCTCGGGGACCTCGCCCTTGACGATCGCCTGGGCCAGGCCCTCGACGACGGCGGTCTTGCCGACGCCGGGCTCACCGATCAGGACGGGGTTGTTCTTCGAGCGACGGGAGAGGATCTGCATGACCCGCTCCATCTCTTTCTCGCGCCCGATGACCGGGTCGAGCTTGTTGTCGCGCGCGGCCTGCGTCAGGTTGCGACCGAACTGGTCGAGCACCTGGCTGCCGCCCTGCGCGCCCTGGGTCTGTTCGCCGCCCACGGCCACCGCCTCTTTCCCCTGGTAGCCGGAGAGGAGCTGGATGACCTGCTGGCGGACCCGGTTGAGGTCGGCGCCGAGCTTCACGAGCACCTGGGCGGCGACTCCTTCACCCTCGCGGATGAGGCCGAGCAGGATGTGCTCGGTGCCGATGTAGTTGTGGCCGAGCTGCAGCGCCTCGCGCAGGCTCAGCTCGAGGACCTTCTTCGCACGAGGCGTGAAGGGGATGTGGCCGGTCGGCTGCTGCTGACCCTGGCCGATGATGTCTTGCACCTGCTCGCGCACGGCGTCGAGCGAGATGCCCAGCGACTCGAGGGCCTTGGCGGCGACGCCTTCGCCCTCGTGGATCAGACCGAGCAGGATGTGCTCGGTGCCGATGTAGTTGTGGTTCAGCATCTTCGCCTCTTCTTGGGCGAGGACGACGACGCGACGGGCACGGTCGGTGAATCTCTCGAACATCTTCTTTGCTCCCTAGGTGGCGGGGTGGTTGTCGCCACCGAATGTGCATCTGGCGCCCGCAGGGTTCGGCACCGGTTTACAGAGAGAGTAACCAGGCCCCGCGGCTTAATCTGCCCCTGTTCGCTGGGGGCATAGAGCAGTGCGCAGGCGGGCTGACGGGGCGCGCTGACAGGGGTGGCGGCTAGCCTCGCGTCCATGGGCAAGTTCACGGTCGGCCTCGTTCCGCACCCCACGAAATCGGTGCTCGACAGCGTCGAGATCATCCGCGGCTGGACGACCCGCTCACAGGCGCACCTCGTCGCCATGACCTCCGACGCGGCACGGGTCGGCGACGGCGTCGAGCTGGTCGACGAGCGCACCTTCCGCGAGCGCGTCACCGTCGTGGTGGCCCTCGGCGGCGACGGCACGATGCTCGGCGCCATGCGGCTCGTCGCCGAGCGTCCCGTGCCCGTGCTGGGCGTCAACTACGGCAACGTGGGCTTCCTGGTCGAGGTCGAGCCGCACGAACTGCCCGAGGCGCTCGACCGCGTCGGCCAGAAGCAGTTCTCGCTCGAGGCGCACCACGCCCTCGAGGTCACGCACTCGGCGTCCGGCTTCGAGAACACCTACCTGGCCTTCAACGACGTCTCGGTGGCCCGCCGTCCGGGCGAGGGCGTCGTCTCGGCTGACCTCGTCCTCGACGAGACGCCCTACGGCTACTACAAGGCCGACGCGATCGTCGCGGCGACCCCCGCCGGGTCGACCGCCTACAACTACGCCGCGGGCGGGCCGATCCTGTCCCCCGCGATCGCGGCCGTCGTGGTCACCCCGGTGGCGCCGATGTCGGGCATCGACCGCTCGGTCGTCCTCGGCCCGCGAGAGAAGTTGCGCTTCGAGATAGGCGACGGCACGCACTCGGCCGCGCTCGAGGTCGACGGGCGCGTGGTCGCCGACGTCAGCGAGGGCTGCGTCATCAGGCTCGTGCTGCGGCGCGACGCCGGCCAGGTCATCCGGCTCGACGCCGACCGACACGGTCGCAAGGGCCGCCTGAAGCTCAGCCTGCTCGACCTGCCGTTGCGCGAGGACCAGCTGCTCGAGCTCGTCCCCACCGACGTCCGGGCCCGCTTCCGCGAGCGAGCCGAACGCGCCGGCGGCCTCGCCGGCGTCGCCCACGACGACGACACCGCCGTCACCGGCATCAGCCCCCTGCACTGACGCGGCCGCTGCCGCTGCCCAGGGGCATCAGCCCCGGGCGCCGACGCGCCGGCCTTCAGGAGGCGCGGTGCGCGGTGATCGCGCGCCGCGCCTCCTGCGCTCTGCCGCCGTCGTGCGGCCCGGGGCAGCGGCCGCGGACTCGAGCGGGTTCGGCCACGGCGGGAGGTCGCGGACGCCCGAGTCCCACGAACACGCCCGCCCTGCCGCTCGCCGTGCGGCCCGGCCCTAGCTCGGCCGGCCAGCCCGGCCCGGCGCGGCGCGGCCCCGGCCTAGTACACCTCGCCCAGCGCCTCGGCGAAGACCTGCTCGGGGTCGCGGACGAACCCGCGCCGGGCGAACCAGGCGCAGACGTTGCGGCAGTCGCGTTCGAGCAGCTCGACACCGGTCGGGTTGCTCGCGACGTCGACCAGCTGGGGCACGTCGATGGCGACCACGCGCCCGTCGTGCACGAGCAGGTTGTACGGCGAGAGGTCCCCGTGCGCGAAGCCGGCCCGGGCGAAGCCGATCACGATCTCGTGCACCTGCTCGAACAGCGGCCACAGCATGGCGCCGTCGTCCTTGACCTGGGCGAGGCGTGGGGCGGCCTCGGCGCCGTGCCCGATGAACTCCATCAGGATCTCGGTGCCGCTGATCTGCACCGGGTACGGCACGGCGACGCCGAGGGAGTTCATTCGGCAGAGCGCGTCGAACTCGGCCGCGGCCCAGAGCCCGGCCTGCACGCGGCGGCCGTGCGCCGAGCCGCGAGCCATCGCCCGGCCGTCGCGGGTGTTGCGGACCCTTCGGCCCTCCCGGTACTCCGACGAACGGTGGAAGTCGCTCTGCTCGGGCCCGCGGTACCGCTTCGCGGCCAGCAAGGAGGCGCGGGCTCCGTCACCGGCGCCCAGCACGACGTCCGTCGGCACGGCTCGGTCGATCAGGTGGACGTCGGCCTCCTTGCCGGTCTTGACGACGCCGAGCTCGGTGTCGATCGCGGCCGCGGAGGTCACGACCCAGGCGGGCCAGGGCCGGGAACCGCGTTCGGTGGGGGTGGCGGCCGGCCAGGTGGACCAGCGCTGGTCGGCGTCGGAGTCGGGGTCGACGGTGGAGAAGGTGGGGACGACGAAATCGTCGGAGAAGGTCAAGCGGTGCTCCAGGGGAGGCGTGAGACCGGCCCGGCGGGCGCGACGAGCGTCGCGCGGCTGTCGCTACGGGCGGAGGGTCTCGGGGTGAGTGGGGTACGCGTGGCATGCGTTGACGGCAGTCATGCTCATCACCCCTCTCGTGGAGTATCTCGTGGCCCGGCCACCTCGTGGCCCTGGTCCGCCCACGGTACCGCCCCGCGCCTCCCCTGTCGACGGTCGTTTCTCTCGATCCCCCGCCGGTCGAGTGGGCAGAAGATGCTCTTCGGACGGAAACGAAGCGCATCTTCTGCCCACTCGGCCGAGTCATGACAGCAGGCGACGGACGCGGGCGACGAGTTCGTCCGCCCGGCGCCCGTGCAGGTCGTCGTCCGTGCACCGGACGGTGCGCCAACCGGCGTCGGCGAACCTCTCGCGGCGCAGGATGTCCTGTCGGAATCGCCCGGGGTCGCGGCGGTGCTCGTCACCCTCGTACTCGACGGCCACCCCGCACCACGCGTACCGGAGGTCCGGCTTGCCGAGGTAGCGCCCACGGTCGTCGTACGTGCGCACGTTGATCTCGGGCTCCGGGAGCCCGGCCCGGGTCAGGAGCAGGCGGAGCTCGGTCTCCTTCGGCGACTCGACCCCGGGGCGGACCAGTTCGAAGGCCTCTCGGACACGGGCGACGCCACGCCGACCCCGGGCATCGTGGAGCGCACGCTCGAGTTGCGCGACCGGTCGTTCCCGAGCAGCCACGTGGGGGGACCAGCAGCCGGCCAACGCATCTCCGGCCCGGACGAGGTCGGTGAGCGACAGCAGCGACCCGCACTCCACCCACGCCGTCACCGGCTCGTCGACCGGCAGACCGTCGACCCGCGACATCGGGGGCCGGTCGGACGGACCGAGTCGTGCACGACGGTCCGTCGGGTCGGCCCGGGAGGCGGCCGCCCCGGCCCGATGCGTGGCGACACCAGGCCGTCGCGGGCCGCGCCCCTCGATCGCGGTGACGTGGAGTGGTTCTCTGCCGTCGCGGACCCACCACGGCACGGGGAGACCCCACAGGCCCAGAGCCGTCACGCGGGAGAACCGCCAGTCGACGAGCATGACGGGCAGCACGTCGCGGGCCCTGACCGCGAGGTCGCGCGGGGCGTCGTCGGGATCGGGGTGCCCGTCGACGACGTACCGCACACCGCGGTGCGGAGCCGCTAGATCCGGCCCTCGGAGTCGCCCGATACCGAGACCGGCACGGTGGGCCTCGTCGACGGCGAAGGGGCGATCGGCGAGCGGGAGGGGGACGACGATGCGCGGCACTCGTCGAGAGTGCCCGCCCGAACGCGACCCGCACCTCCTGATGTCGTCGCTTCGGGATCCGTGCGAACGCGTCGCCTCTGGGGACCAGACGCCGCACGGCCCGAACGGGCAGAAGATGCTGCTCCCGACCCCGCGAAGGGCAAGATCTGCCCACTCGGCGGAAGTGGCCTCCGGCTGACGGGACCGATCGGCGGCGAGTGGACAGAAGATGCTGCTCGGGGAGCCCCGAAGAGCATCTTCTGCCCACTCGCGGCTCCGAGGAGGCGCGGTGCGGGACACCACGGCACGGCACGAGACACGACGCGACCCCCAAGCACGACGAAGGGCCGCCGCCCGGGGTGACCCGGGCGACGACCCTGACGTGGTGCGGCCGGCGACCTACTGCAGGTAGAGCTGGAGGTCCTGGCTGACGGCCTTCGCGAACATGCGGAGGCGGGCACGGCTCTCGACGCGCGAGACGGCCTGGCGCGACGAGTGGACGCGCTTCGAGATCTCGTCGAGGGTCATCGGCTGGTCGTCGTCGAGGCCGAACCGCATGCGGATGACGCGCGCCTCGTCTTCGGGCAACGTCGCCACGAGGGCGTGCATGTCGCGGTTGAGCAGCGAGCTCTCGGTGGCCTGCGTGGGCGACGTGGTCTCTTCGTCCTCGATGAAGTCGCCCAGTTCGCTGTCTTCCGCATCGCCGACGACGGTGTGGATCGACACCGGCTCGTGCGAACGGGACTTCAGCTCGATGAGGTCGGCGACGTCCATGGCGACCTCTTCGGCCACCTCGTCGACGGTGGGCGCACGGCCCAGGTCGACGGTCAGGTCACGCTCGGCCCGCGAGATGCGGTTGATGCGCTCGACCGTGTGCACCGGGATGCGGATGGCGCGCGCCTTGTCGGCGAGGCCGCGGGCGATGGCCTGGCGGATCCACCACGTGGCGTAGGTCGAGAACTTGTAGCCCTGCGTGTAGTCGAACTTCTCGACGGCACGGACGAGGCCGAGGTTGCCCTCCTGGATGACGTCCATGAAGGGCAGGCCACGCTGCGTGTAGCGCTTGGCGATGCTGACGACCAGGCGGAGGTTCGCGGTGATCATGCGGTCCTTCGCACGCTCGCCGTCGTGCTGCAGCCAGCGGAGGTCGCGGAGCATCTCGGCGTGGGCCTTGGTGCGGTTCTTCTTGACGGCGTCGGCCGCCTGCAGCTCTTTGAGCTTCTCGCCGGCGAACAGGCCGACCTCGATGCGGCGGGCGATCTCGGTCTCTTCCGCTGCGTCGAGCAGCGGCATGCGGCCGATGTGGCGGAGGTAGTCGCCGACCTGGTCGGTGGAGGCCCCTCGGACCTGCGACAGGACCTCGACCTCGGTGTCGTCGGTGGCTGTGGTGGTGTTGCGCGTGGTGACGGAAGTGGTCGTCATCGTTCTCTCCCTGCTCGAGTACTGACCTGGTGTCGCGTCGATTAGTTCGTGAAGCTCGTCGGCGTACTTCGAGTCTGGCGTGCGGGGGCGTGCGGAAAAAAGCTGGTGCAGGCCCTGACGGGACTACTCCGAGCGCACGTCCAGAGTTTCGACGCCGACGGGGTACGAAGGCGAACGACGTTTGACAGCAGCCCGGAACGGGTATAGGCGGTCGCTATCACGCCGGGGGTACACATTCCCAGGTCGCTCACCGGAAACTCGGCGGCCGATCTGTCGGGGTACGACGAACGGCACCGCGAGCCCAGGAGGCGCGGTGCCGTGACCCGAGGACGCGCGCGTCACCGGCGCACCCGTCACGGGCGCACCGTCGGAGACCCACCCGGCGGCGGGAGAGGCCGGACTAGACCGTGCGGCGGCCCGAGCGGTCGGACAGATCCGACCGGTCGGACAGGCCCGAGGTGCCGGTAGCGCCGGCGCGGCCGGACAGCTCACGCGACTCGGCGCGCTCTTCCGCCTCGGCCCGGGCGCGCTCTTCGGCCTCGACCTTGGCGTAGGCGGCCCGCTCGGTGCGGTCGGAGCGCAGCAGTGCCCGGACGATGAACCAGAAGATGAGGCCCACGAGGATGGTGGGCGTCACGGAGAAGACGATGGCTCCGGCAAGGGACTCAGGCACCCGACCAGGGTACGTCGCCCTCCCGGGGAAAACCACGTGCACCTCTCGACGCCGAGACGACGGAGGCGCGGTGCCCGACCGGCACCGCGCCTCCTGCACCCGACGCGCGAGCGTCCGCACCCCCGCGCGAACGCGAGCGCGGGCGCGGGCGCTACTTGACCAGCGGGAAGAGGATCGTCTCGCGGATGCCGAGGCCCGTGATCGCCATCAGGAGGCGGTCGATGCCCATGCCCATGCCGCCGCTCGGCGGCATGCCGTGCTCGAGCGCGGTGAGGAAGTCGTCGTCGAGGCGCATGGCCTCGGCGTCGCCGCGGGCCGAGAGGGCGGCCTGCTCGACGAAGCGCTCGCGCTGGATCACCGGGTCGACCAGCTCGGAGTACGCGGTGGCGAGTTCGAAGCCGCGGACGTAGAGGTCCCACTTCTCGACGACGCCGGGCTTCGAGCGGTGCTGGCGGACGAGCGGGCTCGTGTCGACCGGGAAGTCGACCACGAAGGTCGGGCGGTCGAGCGACGGCTTGACGAAGTGCTCCCAGAGCTCTTCGACGAGCTTGCCGTGGGTCTCGTGCGGCACGACCAGGTCGACGGTGGCGGCGAGCGCCTGCAGGTCGGCGACGGTGGTCGACGGGGTGATCTCGACTCCGGCGGCCTCGCTGAGCGACTCGTACATCGGCACGCGGGCCCACTCGCCGCCGAGGTCGTACTCGGTGCCGTCGGCGAGGGTGACGAGGTGCGAGCCGGAGACGGCCATGGCGGCGTTCTGCACGAGCTCTTGGGTCAGGCGGGCCATCTGGTCGTAGTCGCCGTAGGCCTGGTACGCCTCGACCATCGCGAACTCGGGCGAGTGCGTCGAGTCGGCGCCCTCGTTGCGGAAGTTGCGGTTGATCTCGAAGACGCGGTCGATGCCGCCGACGACGGCCCTCTTGAGGAACAGTTCGGGCGCGATGCGCAGGTACAGCTCGGTGTCGAAGGCGTTGCTGTGCGTCTGGAACGGTCGGGCCGCGGCGCCGCCGTGCATGGTCTGCAGCATGGGCGTCTCGACCTCGAGGTACTCGTACGAGTCGAAGGTGCGGCGCAGGGACGAGACCGCGGCGGCCCGGGCGCGGACGGTGGCACGGGCCTGGTCGCGCACGATCAGGTCGAGGTAGCGCTGACGCACGCGCGTCTCCTCGCTGAGCTCGGAGTGCAGGTTCGGCAGCGGCAGGATCGCCTTGGCCGCGATCGACCACTCTCCGACCATGATCGACAGCTCGCCGCGACGGGACGAGATGACCTCGCCCTTGACGAAGACGTGGTCGCCCAGGTCGACGAGCTCTTTCCAGTCGGCGAGGCGCTGCTCGCCGACCTCGGCGAGCGAGACCATGGCCTGGATGCGGCTGCCGTCGCCCGCCTGGAGCGCGGCGAAGCAGAGCTTGCCCGTGTTGCGGGCGTGCACGACGCGACCGGCCAGCCCGACGACGTCACCCGAGCGGCTGTCGGTCTCGAGCTCGGCGTACCGGGCGCGGACCGCACCGATCGTGTCGGTGATCGGCACGCCGACCGGGTACGCCTCGACGCCGGCCTCGAGCAGGCGGGCACGCTTGTCGAGCCGCACCTGCTTCTGCTCCGACGCCTCGCGCGCGGCGGTGGCCGCCTCGTCGTCGGGGGTGGTGGTCGGGTCGGGCGCGGCGGTCATGTGTCAGGTGCTCCTGGGGTGGTGGAGGGGGGCGGGAGGCGCGGGCCGGGTCAGGCGCGCGGGTCACCGAACGCGGTGGGGCCGTCGTCGAACGAGGCCATGTCGATGGTACCGGGGCCGGCCGCGCCCCCGGCCTCGCCGAGGGCGGCGTCCATGGCCGACCGCATCAGCGGCGCGAGCAGCCGGCCCGGCTCGGGCAGGCCCAGCTCGGTCAGCAGTCCGACCGACTGCGCGACGATCGCGGCCGAGAACTCGGTGGCCGTCGCGATGGCCTCGGCGTAACGCGGCCGGTCGGCCTCGGCCACGATGACGGGCTCGGCTCCCATCTCGACGACGAGCGCCTGGCCGATCGGCTGAACCGGGGTCGGCGCGGTGACGGCGCACCAGGCGTCGCGCAGCCGGACGAGGTCGATGGTCGTGCCCGTGAAGGCGAGGGCCGGGTGGATCGCCAGCGGGATCGCCCCCGACGAAAGGGCGGGCCGGAGCACCTCGAGCCCGTGCCGGGGCGAGGTGTGCACGACGAGCTGGCCGGGCTGCCAGGTGCCCGTCGCGGCCAGGCCTTGGACGAGGTCGGCCAGCTGGTCGTCGGGGACGGCGAGCAGGACGAGCTCGCTGCGCTCGACGATCTCGGGCACGGTCAACAGGGGCACGCCCGGCAGGATCGCCTCGGCTCGGTCGCGGCTGCGCTCGGACACGGCCGAGATGCCGACGATCGCGTGACCGGCGGCGGCGAGCGCGGCACCGAGCACGGGTCCGACCCGGCCGGCGCCGACGATGCCGACGCCGAGGCGACCGCTGCGGCGGTCGGAGCCGCGCGCGGTCGGCCGGGGGTCGCGCGGTGCGTCGCGTGGGCCACCGAGGGACGAGCCGCCGAGGGAGGGGCCGCCGGTCGACGGGTCGGTCACGGGGTCTCCTCGCTCCAGCGGTGGGTGCGGTCGGCGTGGGCGGCGGCGACGGCCTCGCGACCGGCGGTCGTGAAGAAGCTGAGGGCGTCGTCCTGGTCGAGGGCGCCGATCTCGGCGACGATCGGCCCCTGGACGGTGTGCAGGTGCACGGTCGCGAGGCGGAGCCGGCGGCGCAACGGACCCTGCACCAGGCCGACGCTCTGCACCCGGGGCAGCGGCACGATGACGAGCTGGCGCCAGATCGCGCCCTTGCGCAGCAACAGCGCACCCGGCGCCGAGCGGAACCCGTTGCGCCGCCACGAGAACCAGCGCAGCACGGCGGCCCGGCGCGGAGACACGGTGAAACCGCCGTCCGTACCGCTCGACCTGAGCCCGCCCTCGACGAGCGACAGGGTGTGCTCGGTCGTCGCCTCGACGGCGTCGCGGACGGCAGGAGGCGCGGCAGCGCCGGTCACGGACGTCTCGTCGGCGACCCCCTCACCCCCGACGGCAGGAGGCGCGGCCTCGCAGGTCGAGGAGGCGTCGGCCACCGGGACCGTCGCGGAGGCGACCGCCTCGGGGGCGTCGGCCGGTGCGGGCGACCCGGCCCGCGCCTCCTCGGCGGCGACGCCCACGGCGGCCACGCCGACCAGCTCGGGCAGGACGAGTTCGAGGACGCGGCGGACGTCGTCCTCGTCGCCGACCGGCAGGATCGTCGTGTTCTCCTGCCCGGCGGCACCCTTCGTGCTCGAACGCGAGGCGCGGTTGATCTTGACGTCCCACCAGCCGAACGGGCGCCAGAGCAGCGGTTGGCTGACCTTGATCGAGTGGATGCGGCCGGGCGGCAGCGTCTCGTTCGAGGTCGAGAAGAGGCCGTAGCCGATGCGGACCCCGTCGCGCGTGCCGGCGATCGTGTAGCGCAGCGACTTCGTGATGCGGTTGACGTAGAAGCCGCCCGAGCCGAGCACGGCCGGCAGCAGCACGAAGAGCAGGAACCACTCGCCCGTCGTGACCACGCTGATCACGATCGCCACGACGGCCGCCAGGAGGAACAGCGTGTAACCGCTCAGGACGGTCGAACCGATGAGGCGTCCGGGCGAGAGGGCCACGACCGACCGGGGCGGTGCCTCGTCGGGGTCGAGCTCGGGTGCGAGGAACTCGTGGGCGCGCTGCTCGACCAGACCGCCGAAGCCCTGCCGGTGCGGGGCGGGGGCGCCGGGCCGACCGGGGGTCGAGGTCCCGGCGACGGCGGCCGGGTCCGTCGCATCGCCCGTGCCCGCGCCTCGCGCATCGTCCGGCGCACCGGGCGCACTCGGGGCCGGGGCGTGCGTCTGCTGCGCCCCGCCCGCGCGCCGCAGGATCTCGCGGCGCAGGTCGTCCGCCGACGCCGACCGCAGGTAGGCGAGGGTGACGTTGGCGTCCTGCCCGGCCTGGGTGACCTCGAGCTTGGCGGCGCCGAAGACGCGGGCCAGCAGGGGACGCTGGATGTTGATGCCCTGGATGCGGTCGAGCCGCGCCCGCCGGTTCGTGCGGAACACGATGCCGCTGCGGACCTCGACGACGTCCTCGCCCACCCGGAAGGTGTGCATGCGCCACGACAACCAGAACCCGCCCACGAACAGGGCGATCACGACGACCACGGCGAGCAGCAGCAGGCCCAGCCAGCCCTTGTCGACGACGTACCCGAACGGGTCGCCCTCGTCACCCCGCCGACCGCCGGGCACGAACAGTTCGACCACGTACTCGCGCGCGTTGTTGAACAGGATGACGAGCACCGCGGCCAGGGCGATGCCGCCCTTGAGCAGCGGGGTGGCCGGGTGCAGGCGGTGCCACTCGCCGTCGGTGAGCGCGGCGACGTCGGGAGGCGCGGGTCGGCCCCCGCCGCCGTCCGCCCCGGTGCGGGGGTCGCTCACAGGCCGGCCCGACGCGATTCGGCCAGCTCGACGAGGCGGTCGCGCAGCCGCTCGGCCTCGTCGGCGGGGACGCCCGGGATCGTCACGGCCGACGCCGCAGCCGCGGTGACGAACTTCAGGTCGCTGAGGCCGAGTGCCCGGACGACCGGGCCCCGGTTGATGTCGATGAGCTGCATGCGCCCGTAGGGCACGGCCACGACGCGCAGGTACAGGATGCCCTTGCGCAGCAGCAGGTCGTCCTCGCGCAGCTGGTAGCCGATCGCCCGGACGCGACGGGGGGTCAGGGCGGCGACCACGACGGTGACGACCACCACGACGGCGGTGATCGCGTAGGTCCACCACTGGCCGATCAGCCAGAGCGGGACGGTGGCACCGGCCACGATCAGGCCGGTGACGAGGTAGCCGATCAGCTCGGGCCAGACGTACTTGGGCGAGACGCGGTTCCACTCGGCGTCGGGGATGTCGAGTCGGTCCATGTCGGCGTCTCTTCCGGTCGGCAGCGGTCGGTCGGCGGTGGTGGGGCCGAGGGCGGTCAGACCGCCTGTGTGCCCGAGCCCTGGCCGTGCTCGTCGTCGGCGGGCGGGACGGTGCACATGCGCTCGGCGACGATGCCGGCCACCAGCAGCCCCGCACCGCCGACGACGGCGACGATCGCGGGCACGAGCGAGCCTACAGCGACCCCCACGCCACGGGACAGGACGAACAGCAGGACTCCCCCGGCGAAGCCGCCGAACAGGGCACCGGCCAGGCTGCTCGCCTTGGCCAACAGCAGCACGCGGGTCGCGTAGTAGGGGTCGACGCGTTCCTTGCTCGACCCGGTCGCGACCCGGTGCACGGGCACGGCCATCGAGACGACGACGCCGCCGATGCCGAGCAGCACGAGGCCGAGCGCGAAGGGCAGCACGATCGAGGGCTGACGCATGGCGACCAACACCGAGTCGAGGACGAAGCCGGCGGCCACGGCCACGATGATCAGGCCGACCAGGGTGGAGGGGCGGGTGTGCTTCACGGGGCTCCTGGGCTGAGGTCGGTAAGCGGGTCGTGCGCGGACCCGTGGTCGGAGGTGGTGTCGAGCAACGGAGGCTCGGGCGCGGGGTCGAGCAGCGGGGGCTCGGGCGCGGGGTCGAGCAGCGAGGTCGCTCCCGGCACGGGACGGGTGCGCTCGGTGAGCCGGGACGCCAGGTCGGCGACCCGCCCGGCTCCGGCGAGCCGCGCCTCCGGGTCCAGCTCGAGCCAGGGCTCGAGCACGAACGCGCGCTCGGCGGCGCGGGGGTGCGGCACCTGCAGGCGCTCGGTGTCGATGCGCTCGTCGTCGAGGGCGACGACGTCGAGGTCGAGGGTCCGGTCGCCCCAGCGCACCTCGCGGGTGCGCCCGTGCGTCACCTCGATCGCCTGGAGCGCGTCGAGCAGGGCGTCGTCGTCGAGCGTGACGTCGGCGAGCAGCACGGCGTTGAGGTAGGTCGGCTTGCCCGGATCGAGGCCGTCGAGCGTGACGGCGGTCGACGACACGGGCGCGGAGGCCGCGACGACCGTGATGCCGGGGGTCGCGTCGACGGCCCGGACGGCCTCGCGCAGCAGGGTGTCGCGGTCGCCGAGGTTCGAGCCGAGGGCGATCACCGCACGCCGGACGCGCGGCGCGGCCGTGCTCGTCGCGGCCGTGCTCGTCGCGGCCGTGCTCGGCGCGCCCGCGGTCGGGTCGCTCGTGCTCGGGCCGCTCACGCGCGCTCCCGGCTGATGGTGATCGACACGTCGTCGAAGGGCACGGTGATCGGGGCCCCCGGCTTGTGCACGGTCACCTCGGTCGAGACCGCCGCACGGTGCGCGAGCACGACGCCGGCGAGGCGCTCGGCGAGGGTCTCGATCAGGTCGACCGGGTCGCGCTCGACGGCGGCCACGAGTTCTTCGGCCAGGACGCCGTAGTGGACGGTCTCGCCGAGGTCGTCCCCGGACGCCGCCGGGGAGGTGTCGAGGTGCACGACGACGTCGACGACGAACTCCTGCCCGTCGCGGCGCTCGTGGTCGAAGACGCCGTGGTGGCCGGTCGCCCGGACCCCGCTGAGGCGCAGCACGTCGAGGCCGGTCGCCCGGAGGACCGGCACGGGCCCGCCGACCGTCTCGTGCTCGGGGACCGACTCGGGCTCGTGCTCGGGGACCGGCTCGGGCGCGCGGGCGGGCAGGCCGTCGTACCCGCTCTCGACGCCGGTCACGCGTGCCTCGCCGGTCGGCGGGGAGCCACCGCGGCCTCGGTCCAGGCCTGCAGCACGTCGAGGGCGACGCGGGTGCCGGCGACGTCGTGGACGCGCACGCCCCAGACGTCGGCCTGGGCCGCCAGCACGCTGATCACGGCGGTCGCGGGGTCGCGGTCCGTGGGCGGCGCCCCCTCGGGCAGGAGGTCGGCCAGGAACCGCTTGCGCGACGCGGCGACGAGCACGGGCAGGCCGAGCCGGCCGACCACGTCGAGGTGGGCGAGCAGCTGCCAGTTCTGGGTGGCGTCCTTGGAGAACCCCAGCCCGGGGTCGAGCACGATCGCGGACGGGTCGACGCCGCGGGCCACGAGGTCGTCGACCCGCGCGGCGAGCTCGTCGGCGACGGCGCCGACGACGTCGCCGTCGTAGTCGCGTGACGCCGCGGCGGGTGCCTGGCCCGAGCCGTCGAGTCGACCTCGCCAGTGCATGACCACGAAGGTGCGGCCGCTCTCGGCGGCGACCCGGGCCATGTCGACGTCGGCGAGGCCCCCCGACACGTCGTTGACGATCTCGGCACCGGCCTCGAGCGCGGCGGCGGCGGTCGACGCGTTCATCGTGTCGATGCTGACGCGCACCCCCTCGGCCGCGAGTTCTCGCACGACCGGCAGCACCCGGCGCAGCTCGTCCGCGGGCTCGACCCGAGAGGCACCGGGCCGGGTCGATTCGCCGCCCACGTCGACGATGTCGGCCCCCTGCGCGACGAGGGCGCGGGCATGGGCCAGGGCGGCGTCCAGGTCGAGGTGACGACCGCCGTCGCTGAACGAGTCGGGCGTCACGTTGAGCACGCCCATCACCTGCGGGCCGGGCCGGCGAGCACCGGATCGGTCGCGCGACCGGCGGAGAACCGGGGCAGGAGGCGTGGCGTGCGACCCCGGGCCGGTCGCGACCCGGTCACGCACCGCGGGTGCCGCGTGCGAACCGGCGCGCTGCCGATCGGGTCGTGGCCGGGCCTCGAGCACGGGGTCGGCGTCGTCGAACGACCGCTCGTGCAGCGGCCCCTCGAACCGACCGCCGGCCACCAGCCGACGTCCGGAGCGGACTGCGGGAACCGGCGCCCCGGCGGGGAGGCTCGTCGCGGACGTGGTCGCCGGCGTGTGCGTGACGGGCGGCAACTGGGCTGGGGGACGGACGGCCGCGGTCTCGTTCTGCGCCAGGACGAGACGCCCCTGCGTGATCGGGCCCACCGCGAGCTCGTCGGCGGCTGCCCGGGCGGAGGCCGGGGGCGCGTCGACGACGACGTCGGCCGGGTAGCGCTCCCGACCGCGAGGTCGCTTCGACGGTACGGCGCCGCCCTCGTGAGCCGCAGCGGGCGGACGTCCGTCGTCACCGGACGTGGCGGGGGTGCCGCGGGACGGGTCGGTCACGAAGCGGTACCTCCGTTCGGTGCTCGGGACGAGCCCTCAGGCTATCGACCGGCTGCGCCCGGGCGCAGCCGGTCGGCCGATCGGGCGTCAGGCCGTGGCGATGCCGGGCGTCGTGCGGGGCGGGCGCGTGCGGGCCGGCTTGGTCGTCGGCTCGGAGTCGACGCCCCCGTCGACGGCTTCGGCGTCGACGGGCGACTTCGTCGGCATCGGGATCGCCGGGCGGTCGGACACCGGACGCTTGTCGCTCGAGAGCCACTGCGGGCGCTCGGGCAGCTTGCGGACGTCCTTGAAGATCTCGGCGAGCTCGTCGTGGTCGAGGGTCTCTTTCTCGAGCAACTCGCGGGCGAGGAAGTCGAGCACGTCGCGGTTGTCGTTGATGACCTCCCACGCCTCGTCGTGCGCCTGCTCGAGCAGCACGCGGACCTCGGCGTCGACCGTCTCGGCGATGTTCTCCGAGTAGTCGCGCGAGCTTCCGTCGCGGCCCATCATCATCTCGCCGGAGGCCTGGCCGAGCTTGACCGAGCCCACCTTGTTGCTCATGCCGTACTCGGTGACCATCTTGCGGGCGGTCGCCGTGGCCTTCTCGATGTCGTTCGAGGCACCGGTGGTCGGGTCGTGGAAGACGAGCTCTTCGGCGACACGGCCGCCCATGGCGTACGTGAGCTGGTCGAGCAGCTCGTTACGGGTGACCGAGTACTTGTCCTCGAGGGGCAGGACCATCGTGTAGCCCAGGGCCCGACCGCGGGGCAGGATCGTGATCTTGGTCACGGGGTCGGTGTGGCGCATGGCCGCGGCGGCGAGGGCGTGGCCACCCTCGTGGTACGCGGTGATGAGCTTCTCGTGGTCGTTCATGATGCGGCTGCGGCGCTGCGGGCCGGCCATGACGCGGTCGACCGCCTCGTCGAGGGCACGGTTGTCGATCAGCTGCGCGTTGGAACGGGCGGTGAGCAGGGCGGCCTCGTTGAGGACGTTGGCCAGGTCGGCACCCGTGAACCCGGGGGTCTTGCGGGCCAGCACCTCGAGGTCGACCGAGGCGGCGAGGGGCTTGCCCTTGCCGTGGACCTCGAGGATCTGCCGGCGGCCGTCGAGACCCGGAGCGTCGACGCCGATCTGGCGGTCGAAGCGGCCGGGGCGCAGCAGGGCCGGGTCGAGCACGTCGGGGCGGTTGGTCGCCGCGATCAGGATGACGTTGGTCTTGACGTCGAAGCCGTCCATCTCGACCAGCAGCTGGTTGAGGGTCTGCTCGCGCTCGTCGTTGCCGCCGCCGATGCCGGCGCCGCGGTGACGACCGACGGCGTCGATCTCGTCGACGAAGATGATCGCCGGGCTGTTCTGCTTGGCCTGCTCGAAGAGGTCGCGGACGCGGCTGGCACCGACGCCGACGAACATCTCGACGAAGTCGGACCCCGAGATCGAGAAGAAGGGGACGCCGGCCTCGCCGGCGACGGCGCGGGCGAGCAGGGTCTTGCCGGTGCCGGGAGGGCCGTAGAGCAGCACGCCCTTCGGGATGCGGGCGCCGACGGCCTGGAACTTGGCGGGCTCTTTCAGGAACTCTTTGATCTCTTCGAGCTCTTCGATGGCCTCGTCGGCTCCGGCGACGTCGGTGAACATGACCTGCGGGGTCTCTTTCGAGGCGAGCTTGGCCTTGGACTTGCCGAACTGCATGACCTTGCTGCCGCCGCCCTGCATGGACGAGAGCAAGAACCAGAAGATGACGCCGATGATCAAGAACGGCAGCAGGATGCTGAGCAGCGACATGAACCAGCTGGTCTGCGTGACGGTGTCGTCGAAGTTCTCGAGGTTCGCGTCGGTGACGGCGTCGACGACCTCGGAACCGCGCGGCGTCGCGTAGTAGAACTGCTCGGCCTTGTCGCCGTCCTTCAGGACGAGGTCGACGCGCTGCTCGTTGCTGAAGATCGTCGCCGACTTGACCTTGTCGGCCTGGATCGCCTCGAGGCCCTTCTGGGTCGAGATCTGCGTCGTGCCCGCCCCGCTGATGAGGCTCCACCCGATGCCGATGCCGATGACCGCGATCACGATGTAGATGATCGGACCGCGGAAGAGTTTCTTGAAGTCCATGTCAGTACGGGCGACGCCCGACACCTTTCTGCAGGAAGAACGTGAGCAAAAGGGTACATCGGGGCTGCTATGCCCTGGATGGGTGTTCGCCGAGGGCTTGATCGGCCCCGCCCGGGAGCGGACCGCTAGCTGTAGACGTGCGGGGCGAGCACCCCGACACCGCGGAGGTTGCGGTATTTCTCGTCGTAGTCGAGGCCGTAGCCGATGACGAAGTCGTTCGGGATCTCGAAGCCGACGTACTTGACGTCGACGGCGACCTTGGCGGCGGCCGGCTTGCGGAAGAGCGCGAAGATCTCGACCGACGCCGCGCCGCGCTTCTGCAGGTTCTCGAGCAGCCACGACAGCGTGAGGCCCGAGTCGATGATGTCCTCGACGATGATGACGTCGCGGCCGTGCAGGTCGCTGTCGAGGTCTTTGAGGATGCGCACGACGCCCGACGACTTGGTGCCGGAGCCGTACGACGAGACGGCCATCCAGTCCATCGCCGAGGCCAGTTTGAGCTCGCGCGAGAAGTCGGCCATGACCATCACCGCGCCCTTGAGGACGCCCACCAGCAGCGGCTCGCGGCCGGCGTAGTCGGCCTCGACCTGCCGGGCGACCTCGGCGATCTTGGCGTGGATCTGCTCTTCGGTGTAGAGCACGCTGGTCAGGTCGGCCTCGATGTCGCTGAGTTCCATGGTGGTGTCGTGCTCCTGGGGTCGTGGGGTGCCGAGGGGGGATCTCAGGAGGCGCCGGTCGCCGAGAAGTGCAGCGCGCCTCCGGTGCGTTCCACTGTAATGCCCGGCAGCGACACCGCCCCCTGCCCGTGCCAGTCGGTCACCAGCCGGGCGACCTCGAGGGTCTGGACGCGGCTCAGCGAGACGCCGAACTCGCTCTGCACCGCGAGCCGGATCAGTCGCTGACGCAGGGCCGCCGGGTTCGCGGCGAGCCCCCGGACGTCGAGCGAGATGCCCGCCTCGGCGTGGTCGGCCACCTCCTCGGCCAGTTCGTCGGCGAAGTGGTCGAGGGCGGACGAGTCCTCGCGCAGCGCGTCCGCCGTCCGCGCGAGCGCCTCGGTGATGCCCGGGCCCAGCTCGCGCTCGAGCATCGGCAGGACGGTCCGCCGCAGTCGCACCCGCGTGAAGGTCGGGTCGTCGTTGTGCGGATCGGCCCAGGCCTCGAGGCCGGCGTCGGTGCAGGCCGCCGCCGTGGTCGAGCGACCGACGACCAACAGGGGGCGGGCGTACAGGCCCGAGCGCGCCTCCATGCCGCTCAGGCTCGTCGCACCGCTGCCCCGGGTGAGGCCGAGCAGCACCGTCTCGGCCTGGTCGTCGCGGGTGTGGCCGAGCAGCACGGTGCGGGCACCCTGCTCGGAGGCGACGGACGACAGCGCGTCGTAGCGGGCCGTGCGGGCCGCCGCCTCGGGACCGCCCTCGGTGCCCACCGATACCCGGACGACGACGACGGGGTCGAGCCCGAGGCCGCGAGCCTGCTCGGCCGCGCGGGCCGCGACGGTGCGAGAGTCGCCCTGCAGGTCGTGGTCGACGACGACCGCCCCGGCGCGCAGCCCCGCACGCGGCGCCTCGAAGGCGAGCCCCGCGGCGAGCGCGAGGGAGTCCGGCCCGCCGCTGAGGGCCACGAGCACGAGGTCGCCCTCGTCGTGACCGGACAAGGAGGCGCGCACGGCTCGTCGGACGTCGGCCGTCGCGGGGGTCAGGCGGGGTCTGTCGGGCATCTTGTAACGTTAGCGACACCGCCGGCCCGTCGGGTCGGACCCCCCAACGACGCATCGCAAGGAGCACACCCATGGCCGCGTACGACGCCGTGATCGAGATCCCCAAAGGCAGCCGCAACAAGTACGAGGTCGACCACGAGACCGGTCGCGTCTACCTCGACCGCGTCCTGTTCACCGGGTTCGTCTACCCGACCGACTACGGCTTCTTCGAGAACACGCTCGGCCTCGACGGCGACCCCGTCGACGTGCTCGTGCTGCTCGACTACCCGCTCTTCCCGGGCGTCGGGGTCAAGGTGCGCCCGGTCGGCGTCTTCAACATGACCGACGACGGCGGCAGCGACGCCAAGGTCATCGCCGTCCCCGCGAAGGACCCGCGCTGGGAGCACATCCAGGACGTCACCGACGTGCCCGAGTACCTCCGCAAGGAGATCGAGCACTTCTTCGAGCACTACAAAGACCTCGAGCCCGGCAAGTGGGTCAAGACCGAGGGCTGGGGCGACGCCGCCGAGGCCGAGGCCATCGTCGAGGCCGGCATCACGAAGCTGGCCGACGAGGGGCACTGACCTCCCCGCACCCCGGTACGACGAAGGGCCCGACACCACGTGGTGTCGGGCCCTTCGTCGTACCGGAACGCGGAGACGGCGCCTAGAGGCGGATGCCGCGGTCCGCCATGAACGGCTGGGGGTTCTGCGCGACGCCGCCGACGCGGGTCTCGAAGTGCAGGTGGCAGCCGGTCGAGTTGCCGGTCGAGCCGACGTGCCCGATCTGCTGGCCGGTGCCGACCGCCTGCCCGACGCTGACCATGATGCCGCCGTTCGGCTGGTGGCCGTACCCGGTCGTGACGCCGTTGCCGTGGTCGATCAGCACGAAGTTGCCGTAGCCGCCGTACCAGCCGGCGTAGCTGACGACGCCCGCGGTGGCGGCGTAGATGGGCGTGTTGCAGCCTGCGGCGAGGTCGGTGCCGGCGTGAAGGATGTACGCGTGCGTCACGGGGTTGACGCGCATGCCGAAGCCGCTCGAGATGTTGCCGCCGGCGGGGCGCGTCCAGCCCTGGGGCGAGACGACCCCGAGGGCCGTGCCGTTGGTCGCCGCCGCCGCGGCGGCCGCGGCGGCCCGTGACTCCTCGACGCCCTTCTGGTACTCGGCCTCGGTGTGGTCGACGTTGGTCTTCAGGGTCTCGAGCTGCGCCTGGAGCCGCGCCTGGTTCTCCTGCTGTGCGGCGAGGGCGTCGCTCGCGGCCTGGGCGGCGTCGTTCGCGTCGGCGAGGGCCTGCTGTGCCTCGTCGGCCAGCACGGCGAGGGCGGCCTCGGCGACGGCGGCCTGGTCGCTGAGCCCCTGTGCGGTGTTGCGGTCCTGCGTGGCCTGCGCGTAGATGCCGTCGGCCTGCTCGGTGAGCTTGCTCATCGCACCGAGCTTGTAGAGCAGCTGCCCGGCCTCACCCGGGTCGGCGATCAGGGTGCCGCTGACGCCGTTGGTGCCACCGGAGCGACCGAGCTGCGCGGCGAGTTGACCCGCCCGCTCCTCGCTGGCCGCGGCCACCTGGTCGGCGGAGTCGGCCTGCGACTGCAGCTGGGCGGTCTTGTACTGGGCGTCGTCGTAGGCGGACTGGGCCTTCTGCAGCTCGTCACCGCGCTTCTCGGCCTCGGTGTTCGCGGCGTCGAGGTCGGCCTGCATCTGGGTGAGGATGCCCTCGAGGTTGGTGATCTCGGCCTGTTTCGCGGTCTCGTCGCCGCGAGCCTTCTGGACGTCCTCCCACGACGGGTAGGACGCGGCCGTGGCCGACGACGCGGGCAGGCCGACGACGCCGGCGGTGAGCAGCAGGGACGCGGCCGCCACGGTCACGACGATGCGGGCCAGGCGCGACGACGGAGCGAGCGGGCCCGAGGTGAGGCTCACGAGGCGCGGGCGCCCGGTGCGGCGGGTGGAGGTCATCGAGTGGTTCCGATTCGTCGTGACGGCATCGAGCCCGGCCGGTCGCGCCGGGGTCGCCGTGCAGGACACGGTATCGCCGACGCCCGGTCCCGTACAGCGCCGCGGACGCGACGCCGCCGGGCGGTCGACCGACGGTCGACCCCGAACTCTCAAGAACGACTTGAAACTAGCCGTCGAGTCGGTGATCGCGGGGCAGCCGAGGCGGAGTGGCGAGCGTGTCGCCCGACCACGACAGGGGACGAGGAGGCGCGCGCAGCACCCGCCGTCACCCTCGTTTTGCTTTTCCCCGCGATCATCCGTATGCTCTGTGATCGGTTGCTATGACGTCCTCGGACACGGCCCCATCGTTTAGTGGCCTAGGACACCGCCCTTTCACGGCGGCAGCACGGGTTCGAATCCCGTTGGGGTCACCAGCACCACCGCAAGACAGTACCGAGGCATCACCTGCACCAATCACAACAGAACATCGAGTACGCTGTGTCACAGCAGCAAGTTTGGCCCTGTAGCGCAGTTGGTTAGCGCGCCGCCCTGTCACGGCGGAGGTCGCCGGTTCAAGTCCGGTCAGGGTCGCCAAGGCGAGTTCATCGCCTGGGGGCTTCGGGCCCTCACGGCTGGGTAGCTCAGTTGGTAGAGCGTTCGACTGAAAATCGAAAGGTCCACGGATCGATGCCGTGTCCAGCCACAGAAGGCCCCGCTCAGGCGGGGCCTGACTCGTTTAACGGCATGGCCGGTGGTGGGCACCGCGGCATGGCCGGTGATGGGCACCGCGGCATCGCCACTGGTGGGACCGTCTCGTGAGCATCGGCCACGACCCCGCGGTCGTCTCCCTCCGCAGCCGCTGGCTCGACCCGCTCGTCGCCGGACTCGCGGCCCTGCTGCTCGGGGCCGCGTTCAGCTGGGTGCCCTCGTACTGGAGCGACGAGGCGACGACGCTGCAGGTGGCGCGCCTCCCCCTCGGTGAGTTGCTGGCGTTCGTCCACCAGCGCGACGCGGTGCACACGGTCTACTACCTCTTCATGCACTTCTGGGTGGGCGCCTTCGGCGAGGCCGAGGTGGCCACGAGGTTCCCGTCGGCCGTCTTCGTCGGGGCCGGGGCGGCCGGGGTGCTCGTCCTGACGCGGATGCTGACGACCCGGCGCACCGCGCTGCTGGCCGCCGCGGTCTTCGCGGTGCTGCCCCGCTTCACGCTCGAGGCCGCCGAGGCCCGGCCCTACGCCCTGTCGGTCGCCCTGGCCGTCTGGGTCACCGTGCTGCTGCTCGTGGCCTCCCGGCGTCACCGCCGACGCTGGTGGATCGGGTACGGCGCGGTCCTCGCCGGGTCGATCGCGACCTTCGTCCCCCTCGGCCTGATCATCGTGGTGCACGGCGTGTTCCTGCTGCTGGCGCCGGCACAGCGCCGGCGTCGCGGAGCCCGCCACCGCCTCCTCGGCTGGTCCGTCTCGACCGGGGCGGCGTTGTTCGTGACCTCGCCGGTCATCGGGACGGTCCTCGCCGAGCGCTCGCGCCTCCTGGGGGTGGCCGATCCGTCGACGGGGGCCGACGTCACCTGGTGGACGGTCCTGGTCGAACCGTGGTTCGTCACGGGCCTGGCCTTCGCCGTGGTCTCGGCGGTCCTGCTCATCCTGCTCGGCACCCGTCTCCGCGACCGCTCGCGGACGCCCGGCAGCGTGGTGTTGCTCGGCGCGCTCTGGGTCGCGTTGCCCGCCGGACTGCTGCTCGCACTGGGACTCGTCCTGTCGCCCGTGTACACGTCGAGGCTGGTGACCTTCTCGGCACCCGGCATGTGCCTGCTGCTGGCCGTGGCCGTCACCGGCTTCCGTCGGCGCTGGATCAGCATCGCCCTCGTCGCCCTGCTGGTGGCGGCCTCGGTGCCGACGTACGTGCTGCAGCGACTGCCGACCGGCAAGGGCGGCGGCAGCGACCTCTCGCAGCTCTCGAGCTACATCGAGAGCCAGGCGCGCCCGGGCGACGCGTTCCTGCTCGACGCGACCGGCACCGTGTCGACGCGACCCCGCCAGGCGATGTACGCCTACCCGGATCGATTCGCCGAGCTCGACGACGTGGCCTACGTCCGCTCGGGCCTGCCGTCGGGCTCGTACTCGGACGTCACCCTGCGTCTCGACGACGAGGACGACGCCGTCGAACTGGCCGACCGGCTGTCGTCGGTCGACCGCCTCTGGATCGCGCGGCTCTCCGTCGACGTCCTCAGCGAGGCCGACCTGCGGCAGCTCCGCGACCAGGGGTACGAGATCCGACAGGAGCACCGCACGGGCCGGAGCGTCGTCTACCTCTTTGCGCGACCGCCGGCCTGACGGCCGGGCCTGGTGGTCAGGCTCGACGGTC
This sequence comes from Frigoribacterium sp. NPDC087798, assembly GCF_044742985.1. NCBI lineage: Bacteria > Bacillati > Actinomycetota > Actinomycetes > Micrococcales > Microbacteriaceae > Frigoribacterium > Frigoribacterium sp. NPDC087798. The sequence goes on from NZ_JBIUVP010000003.1 coordinate 56,218, forward strand.
AGGCCGGGTGGTCAGGCTCGACCCTCAGCGACGCAGCTCGAGGGTGCAGCACTTGACGCCGCCGCCGCCGAGCAGCAGCTCGGAGAGGTCGACGCCGATCGGGTTGTAGCCGCGCTCGCGCAGCTGACGCTCGAAGCCGGTCGCCCGGGCGGCGATCACGACGTTGTGGCCGTCCGAGTACGAGTTCAGTCCGAGGATGGCGGCGTCCTCCTCGCTGACGAGGATCGCGTCGGGGAAGCGCTGCCGCAGGATCGCGAGCGACGCGTCGTCGAACGCGCTCTCGAGGTACGCGATGGTGTGGCGGCCGTCCACCGGCTCGGGGTCGAGCACGGCGATGGCGGTGTCGAGGTGGTAGAAGCTCGGGTTGACGAGCGTGAGGCTGACGACCTCGCGCCCGAAGACGCGGCCGATCTCGTCGTGCGAGCTCGAGTCGCTGCGGAAGCCCGTGCCGGCCAGGATGACGTCGCCGACCAGCAGGAAGTCCCCTTCGCCCTCGTTGGTCTCGGAGGGCTCGGCGACCTCGAAGCCCGCCGAGGCGAACCACCGCATGTAGGCCGGGCCCTCGGCCTGGCGCTCGGGGTAGGTGAAGCGCGCGCCGTAGGCGACGCCGTCGAGGACGAAGCCGCCGTTGGCCGCGTAGACCATGTCCGGCAGACCCGGTTCGGGGTCGATAAGCTCGACGTCGAATCCGAGGCCGACGTAGGTGTCGTAGAGGGTCTGCCATTGGGCCAGCGCCAGCGAGGTGTCGGTCGGCGTGGTGGGGTCCATCCACGGGTTGATCTTGTAGCTGACGGTGAAGTGCTCGGGCCGACACATCAAGATGGTGCGGTGGCTGGCCACGCGGGACGAGGCCCCCACGGCGGTCGCATCGGGCAGGTCGGTGGGTTCGATCGTCAGGCTCACCGGATCAGTGTCACATCGTGGGCGCGCACGAGGCCGAGCTCTCACGCACTTTTCTTGCGTATTTGTCAGCTCTGGTGCAGCATTCCGGCGTATGATGTCGTGGTGGACAATCTCGACTACGGCATCATCGACCTCCTGCGCCAGAACGCCCGCGCAGGGTACGGCGACATCGGCGCCTCGGTCGGCCTCAGCGCGTCGGCGGTGAAGCGCCGCGTCGACCGCCTCGTCGCCGACGGGGTCATCAAGGGGTTCACCGTCCAGGTCGACCCCGCCGTCGACGGGCTCGGCACCGAGGCCTACGTCGAGCTGTTCTGCCGTGGCACCGTCTCGCCCCAAGAACTGCAGCGCATCCTCGGAACGGTGCCCGAGGTCGTCGACGCCGGCACGGTGACCGGCAGCGCCGACGCCATCGTCCACATGCGCAGCCGCGACATCCCGTCGCTCGAGGAGGCCCTCGAACGCGTGCGCAACGCCCCGAACGTCGACCACACCCGCAGCGCGATCGTGCTCTCGAAGCTCATCAGCCGCCGCTCGGCCTGAGGCACGGCCCTGCGGTCGGAGGCTCAGGTCGGGCGGTCGGCCGGTCGATGCCGCAGGCCGGCCCGACCCGCAGATCGGCCCGACCCGCACGCCGGTCAGAGTCGCAGATCGGCCCGACCCGCAGGCCGGTCAGAGTCGCAGGTCGGCCAGCGTGGGGTCGAGGCGTCCGTACCGGTGTGCCGTCAGCGAGACCGACTGCTCTCGCAGGAACGTCAGCAGTTCGATCCGCCCCTCCTCGGTCACCTCGCCCGACGAGATCGCGACGTCGGGGCTGCCCCGCAGGGCCCGGGTCAGCTCGGTGGGGTCTCCGCCGATCGTCCGGATGCGCAGGCCGCGGTAGGCCGCGACCGCCTCGGGTGACGGAGCCGGTCTCGAGTCGTCGACCCGCGCCTCCTCGGTGGAGGCCCGCTCGCCCCCGGCGGCCTCGGCCAGCAGGTCGAGCACGTCCGGGCCGGCCACCTCGGCCGTGGGGCCCTGCAGCGCCCCCGCGGCCGCCCGCGCGACGAACGCCTCGTCGCTCTCGACGACGACGTCGCGCACCCGCACCGGCGACGAGGAGGCGCGCCACAGGTGCACGAGACCCGCCGGCAGCGGCACGGCCGAGCTGATGGTCAGGGTCGACCCCGCCCGTGCCCCGGCGGCGACGAGCCGGACGACAGCCGTCGGATCAGCCCCGGCGGAGAGTCGCAGCGTGACGGGGTGCGGACGGTAGCGGAGCACGTTGCGCTGGACGACGAGGCCGGTGACGTCACGGGCCAGGCCGAACTCGGACTGCCAGGCGCGCTGGTCGCTCTCGACGGCCGTCCGCAGCGAGTCGAACTGCTCGAACGACAGGGTGGGTCGGGCCGCGTCGACGAGACGGGTGACCCCCTCGGAGACGTCGTGCAGGCGCAGGGAGGGGCGCGGCTCGTGGGGACGGTGGCGCCAGGCCCCCTGGCCGATCAGGGCGTTCGGGCCGCCGGGCTTGAGACCCCGACCGATCGCCCGTCGACCCCACCCGCCGGGGGGCCTGCGCCGGACCCGGGCGCCCGTCGTCGGACCGCCGACGACGAGGTCTCCGGCCCGCACGGTGTGCAGCCACTCGTCGATCTCGTCGACGTCGAGGGAGTGCAGACCCGCCACGTCACCGCCGTTCTCGGCGTTCTGCACCGCGATCGCCTCGGCCAGGGTCTCGACCGGGACGAGGCCGACGACGGGGACCGCGTGCGAGCGGGAGGCGAAGGCACCGCGGGCGTCGACGCCGTCGCGCACGCCCGGCGAGCAGAGGGCCCCGGTCTCGTCGAGGGGACGCGGCTCGAGCAGCCACGACTCGCCGGGGCCGAGCACGGTCAGGACGTCGAGCTCGGACCCGGTCGGGGTGGAGGCGAGCGGGCCCATCACGGTGGCGACGTCGTCGGCCGGACCCACGACGACCGCCTCGAAGGCCTCGCGCAGCAGGCGACGGAACGTCTCACCGTGACCGACGGACCCGACGGCCAGCACCAGGTCGAGGGCTCCGTGACCACGGCCGGCGTGGTCGACGACGCTGGCGACGACGTCGGCGGCGGCGAGCTCGAGGTCGGCCGACGGGGTCACGACGAGCGAGGTGACCCCCCGGGTCCGCACGACGAGGTCGAGGTCGGGGCGCGCGTCGCGGAGGCCGACGGCCGTCTCGACCGCCCCGTGCGCGACCACCCGGTCGACCAGCGGGTGCGTCAGCAGGGCGCGTTCGTGGTCGGAGTCGTCCGCGACGACGAGGGCCAGGAGCGAGTCCGGGACGCCGACCGCCCAGAGCGCCTCCGCGACGACGGCGACCGCCCGCCGCCGGCTCCGGGGCAACAAGACGACGACCGCGCTGCCGGCGCCGAACGCCGCGAGCACCCCTTCGACCGTTCCGGCGACGGGCGTGACGAGGTCGGGCACGACGACCGTCAGCCGCGGGGGCCGGTGCTCGGCCGTGTCGACCGCCGCGAGCCCTCGGGTCAGGACGGCCAGACGGTGGGCCGAGTCGACGGCTGCACCGACCTCGTGGTCGGCCTCGGACAGGGTCGAACCGGACTCGCTGACGGACACCTCGACCAGGCGCGAACGCCGCAGGGCGAGCTCGCGGCCCGCCAGGTCGAGCAGCTCGGCGCGGGTCTCGGGGTCTTGGCCGCCCCAGGCCCCACCGGCCGAGGAGGCGCGGGTCACCATCGCCACGAGGGAGTCGTCGTCGAGGGCGCCGCCTTCCGAAGAGGTGGGCCCGAGGGAGGGGGCCGCGTCGGCGGTCTCGCTGCCGGCGACCGACCGGCGGGCGCGCCCGAGCACGCCTCGGGCCCACCTCCGGTTGCCGTCGAGCGAGGGATCCGTGTCGGCCTCGGCCACGAAGTCGACGACGTGGTCGGGGCCCTCGTCGAGCGGGCCCGACCGGTCTCGACGGCGCCGGGGCACGGAGGGCAGATCGCCGACGGCCGCCACGGCGCGGTCGTGCCGACGAGCCTCTCGCGCGAACGCCGCCTCGTGGTCGACGTCGAGGGCACTCGAGAGGAATCCCTCGGGGTCGGCGAGCGCGTCGAGTCGGCCCACCAGGTGTCGCACGGCGGAGTCGAACTCGCCGGAGACGGTCACCGGCACCAGGAGGACGAGCGACCCGAGCTCGGAGCGGACGACCTCGGCGAGCCCGGGTGCGGCCCCCAGCCACATCTCGACGTCGAGCAGGTGGTCGGTGCCGTGGCGACGGGCGACCGTGACGGCATGGGCCAGGTCGAAGACGTCGTGCCCGGCGAGGCCGACCCGGGCGACCGCGGCGTTCTCGGGCCTCAGCGCGAACTCGACCAGCCGGAGGTGGCTCGCGTCGGTCTCGTGCTTGGCCTCGAAGGTGACGACGGGCCAGTCGTGCAGGCGTGCGTCGACGATCTCGTCGAGTCGCGACCCGCCCTTCACCAGCCGGACCGAGATCGGCGCGCCGCCCCGGTCGACGCGGTCACGGGCCCAGTCGGTGAGCAACCTCAGCGAGTCGAGCGCCTCGGGGACGTACGACTGGACGACGATGCCCGCCGTCACCGCCTCGAGCCCGGGTCGGTCGAGCAGTCGCGTGAAGACGTCGATCGTGAGGTCGACGTCGGCGTGCCGGTCGACGCCGAGGGTGAGGAGCGTGCCCGTCGACGCCGCCAGCTCGACCAGGGGCCGGAGCCTCGACTCGGCGAGGTCGCTCGTCTCGTCGAAGGCCCAGGGCGAGGTGGGGCCGACGAGCTCGCGGACGGTCGTCGTGACGCGCTCGACGTCGGGCCGCTCGATCAGGGCCCGGACCGCGGCGACCCGGCGCTCGGCCTGGGTCGGCCCCGACACCGTGGGCCCCCAGGCGGTGACGTCGAGCCGGACGCCGTCGCCGCGCAGACCCGTGAGGGCCTGCGCGAGCTTCTCGGGTGGCGCGTCGACGAGCAGGTGCCCGACCATGTGGCGCAGCGTCCGCCGCGCGACCGGCATGATCGGCTTGGGTGCGATCGGACCGAAGCCCCCACCGAACGAGATCGCCGCCCGGAGGTGCCAGGGCAGCAGGGCCGGCGTGCGTCGGCTGAGCGACTCGAGCGCCGATGCGCCCGCCCGGTCGTCCCCGGGGCGGACGACGCGGTCGGCGAAGTCGCGGGCGAAGTCGAGGCCGCGGGGGTCGCGCAGCACGTCGGTCAGACGGGCGGCCGGACCCTGCACGGGGACGGCACGCGCGGCGTCCCACCAGCGGCGGGCTGTCTCGACGGTCTGCTGCGTGACTTCGTCGGCGTGCACATCGGACATGGGTCGAGGATATGCCGCGCCACCGTCCCTACACTGGGCGAATGGCCGACGAACTCACCGACGAGGAGTGGGTCGTCTGGGACTCCTTCTACGCCATGAGACGGCGCCTCGACCGGGCCCTCGAGCTCCGTCTGCAGAGCGATTCGGGCGTGTCCGCCCCCGAGTACGAGATCCTCGTCGGCCTGGGCCGGAGCAGCGACCGACGCTCGCGCGTGCGGGACATCGCCGAGCAGATCGGCTGGGAGAAGAGCCGGGTCAGCCACCAGGTCACCCGCATGGAGCGCCGGGGGCTGGTGCGCCGCACCGAGTGCGCGTCCGACGCGCGGGGCACCTGGGTCGAGCTGACGCCCGACGGCCGCCGGGCCATGCTCGCGGCGACCCGGGGGCACACGGCCGCCATCAAGAGGTACTTCACTGACGTGCTCGAGACGGACGCCGAGGTCGTCCGGGCGTTCTCGGGTCGCGTGCTCCAGGCGATCGGCACGGACGCGTCGCCCGACGCCCAGGCCTGACCCGCGCCTCCTCTGCGTCCCGACGCGGACGCGCGGTCGTCGCGGCCACCTCGGTCATCGCGGCCGTCTCGGCCGTGCCGGCCGTGCCGGCCGTGCCGGCCGCGTCAGTGGAAGCGGTGGTCCTGGATGGTCATGCGCGGGCCGAACCTCGGCTTCGAGAAGCCGCTGCCCGTGATCAACCGCATGACGCGTTCACGGTGGCCGCGCCACGGCTCGAGCAGCTCGAGCATGCCGTCGTCGTCCACGGGACGGCCGATGAGCGCCCATCCGACCACGGCGGGCAGGTGGTAGTCGCCCACGCTGGGGCTGTCGGGGTCGCCGTGCGCACGCTGCGTCGTCTCGGCGGCGGTCCAGACGCCCACGCCGGGGATCGACCGGAGGCGCGTCGCGACCTCGTCGCCACCCCGACCGACGGCGAGCGTGCGTTCTAGTGCCGGCGCCACCGCACAGACCCTCATGACGGTCGCCGATCGCTGCGGCCCGACGCCGGCCCGGTGCCACTCCCAGCTGGGGATGCGGCGCCAGCCCTGGGCGTCCGGCGGCACGACGAGCCCCTCGGGTGCCGGACCCGGCGCCGGCGTGCCGTGTCGACGCACGAGCTGCCGCCACGCACGCCAGGCCTCGACGCTCGTGACCTTCTGCTCGAGGATCGCCGGGACGACGGCCTGCAGCACGAGGTTGGTGCGGGTCAGGCGGAGCCCCGGTTGCCGCCGACGGGCGTCGGCCAGGAACTCGTTCGTCGTGACGTCGAGCCCCGACCAGTCGTCGCCGCGGCCCAGCAGCTCGGGCACGTGCTCGATCGCCCAGACGGCTCCCGGCCCCCACGCGTCGGCGCGGACGGACGAGGAGGCGCGGCTCGCCGACACGCAGAGCGTCGCCTCGCCCGCCGGGGTGCGCAGGGCGAGCCACGTCCGGTCGCCGTCGACCCGGAACGAGGGATCGCCCGAGCCGCGACCCAGGGGCCGCAGGGTGGCCCGGACGTCCACCGGGCGTGCCGACGAGTAGACCATCCCGAGCCGTCGGTCGTCCGCGTCGGGAGCGGCCCCCGTGCGCTCGAGCTGATCCATGTCGCGATGGTAGACGCTCCCGCCGACAACCCCTCTTGCGTCATGGTTCATGTCTGTGTGATATTTTATGCGTCGGCCATCCGCCGCCCGTGCACGAGACGAGAGACACCGAGCAGACCCGATGACGATCACCACGAGACCCCTGTCCGCACCCGCAGGTGCACGCGTCACCTCCTCCGCGCCCGGCCGACCGAACCGCCACCACCAGGGCGATGCCCACGGTCCCGACGTCGCCCCGGCCGCTCCCCCGGTCCGGCGGGCCGCCGCCCGTCGGGCCAAGCGGGCGATCGACGTGGTCGGGGCCGTCGCCGCTCTGACCACCCTCGCTCCCGCGCTCGCCCTCGTCGCCCTGGCGGTGCGACTCGACAGCCGCGGCCCGGTCCTCTACCGCCAAGAACGCTGTGGGCTCGACGGCCGGACCTTCGAGATGCTGAAGTTCCGATCGATGGCCGACTCCGATCGGGCCGTCGCGATCATGCCCGAGGCGAACGACGCCGACGGGCCGCTGTTCAAGCTCCGCATCGATCCGCGTGTGACCCGGGTCGGCCGCGTGCTCCGCAGGCACTCGCTCGACGAGCTGCCGCAGCTGGTGAACGTGCTGCGGGGCGAGATGAGCCTGGTCGGGCCGCGCCCGGCCCTGCCGCGAGAGGTCGCCCAGTACTGCAGCCGCGCCCGCCAGCGCCTGACGGTGCTGCCGGGGCTGACCGGCCCGTGGCAGGTGGGGGGCCGCTCCGACCTCGACTGGGACGCCGGGCTCGACCTCGACCTCGGCTACGTCCACGGCTGGACGCCGACGACCGATGCGCGGCTGCTCGTGCAGACGATCGGCGCCGTCGTCCGGCCCTCCGGCGCGTACTGAGCGAGACGCGGCACGCGTTCCCCGGACCCGACCGCCGACCAGACCCCCGAAGCGGAGCCACCATGACCGACCACCGTGCCCGCCGACGACGCCGCTCGTTCTTCCGACGCCACCGTCTCGCCATGACGAGCCTGCTCGTGCTGGTCGGCGTCGTGATCACGGGGGTCGGGGCCCTGGCGATCTTCGGTCTCACCACGATCCGGTCGGCCGAGGACGCCCTCGACGACGTCGGTACCCTGACCGACTACGCGGGCCGCCCCGCCCCCGCCACCGACGGCTCCGTCAACCTGCTGCTCCTCGGGTCGGACAGCCGCGAGCCCGTCGACGACCGCGACCTCGCGGGCTCCGGGCCGCGACGGGCGGACACGATCATGGTCGCCCACATCGCCGCGGACCGTCACTCCGTCGAGCTCGTGTCGATCCCCCGCGACACCTGGGTCGAGGTGCCGGGCCACGGCCAGGCCAAGGTCAACGCCGCCCTGGCCTGGGGCGGCGTCCCACTCCAGACCCGGACGATCGAGGCGTTGACGGGCGCACGCATCGACCACGCCGCCGTCGTCGACTTCGGCGGCGTCGAATCGATCGTCGCGACGTTGGGTGCCGTGACCGTGCAGAACGACGTCGAGTTCCGTCGAGGAGATCGCGTCTTCGCCGAGGGAGCCGTCACCCTCGACGGTCCGAGCGCTCTCGAGTACGTGCGCGAGCGCTACGCCTTCGCCGACGGCGACTTCCAGCGCATGCGCAATCAACGAGCCCTGGTGGCCGGCATCACCGACCGCCTGGTCAGCACGCGCACCCTGACCGATCCGGCGCGCGTCTCGGCGTTCGTCGAGACCACTGCCGGTCACATCGGGGTGGACAGCTCGTGGACCACGAGCGACATGATCGGCCTCGGCCTCTCGCTGAGGCAGCTCCGACCGTCCGACGTGACGTCCTTCACGATGCCCGTCTCGGGCACCGGCACGTCACCCGACGGGCAATCGATCGTCGTCGTCGACGACTCGATGCTCGACGACCTCCGTCGGGCGTTCGCCGACGACGACCTCGAGGCGCTCAGCCCCCCTGCGGGCTGAGCGAACGGATCAGAGCGGCTGCTGCCGGGCCCCAGCCGCCACCCGTCGCACCGGGCGACACCCGCACGGCATCCGAGAACGTCCGCCACGAGCTCGGCGGCAGTCCGAATCCGCACGAGATCACCCCGTGGACCAGACGGGGCTCGAGGATGTCGAGTTCGCGGGACAGCGCCGGTGATCGTTCGACCGAGGCGAGTCGTCTGACCGCGGTGCCCAGGCAGGTCAGGGTCGTCAGGGTCGCCGGGGCCCCTTCGGACCTCGTCGCCAAGGGGAGCAGTCGGCTCGTCACCGCCGCGATCTCGGCCCGGTCGGCGCTGCCGCCCGTCGGGTGTCGATCGGCCGACCACGACACGAGTCGTGCGTACAGGTCGCGGGCGGCGACGACGTCGGGGACCTCGGGGCGAGCGACCCGCGTGTAGCGGTTCGGAGCCATGTCGACGAGGCCCCTCTCGTCGAGCCGCTCGAGAGCGGAACGGACGGGAGTCCGCGAGACGCCCAGCCAGGTGGTGAGTTCGTCGTCGGCGAGCCTCTCGCCGGGCGTCAGGGTGCCGTCCAGGATCGCGACGAGGATCATCCGGTAGACGTCGTCGCTCAGGCGTGGTCGGACGAGGGGCGCGCGGGCGCCGGCCCTCGTGACGTCGTCACCCCGGGCGAGGACGCGACGGCCCTCGACGACGGCGGACGCCCCGCGCGGATCGGACGACCCGACCCGGGCGACGTCGGGCGGGTCGAGCCTCGCGGTGACCTGCTCGCACGCCTCGGCCGCGGCGTCGACCAGCCCGCCGCCGAGTGACCGACGAACCTCGACGAACACGTCGGCGACGACGTCGAGATCGTCGGCGGACAGCTCTCGGAGGTGATGACGCAGGGGCAGCGTCAGACGTCGTGCGTGTCGGACGGCGAGGCGGCCGAACACGTGGTCGTCGACGGCCGACCACACCGCCGCCCAGGAGTCACCGACCGCGTCGACCTCCTCGACGGAACCATCCGCCGAGGAGGAACGAGCGCGGCAGTCGGCGACGAGGCCCGACAGGCGTCGATCGAGCCCGGCTCGTTCGTCGTGACCCGCCGACGCGACGACGGCCGCGAGCAGGGCGCACCCGACCGCCAGGAGGTCGACGGCGACCTCGCGGCGAGGGACCACGACGCTCGTCGCCCTCCGCGCCGAGATCTCGGCCAGTCGCACCTGCTCGAGCTTCGCGATGGCAACCCGGATCGGCGTCCGCGAGACACCGAGCCACGTCTCGCAGTCGGCGTCTCGCAGACGCTCGCCCGGTCGCAGCGTGCCGTCGAGGATCGCCGCGACCAGGTACTCGAAGACGGCGTCCTTCTGCAGGCGCCGAGGGATGACCGGACGGGCGGGGGTCGGGACGGGCATCGTCGCCTTTCGTCGGTGTCTGGAATTCCGGGTACCAGCATAAGGCATGCATGCCTCAGGCGTACGGCGCTCCCCCACCGGCCTGCCCCTAGGATCTCCTGGTGGCGACCCCGAAGATCGTGTTGTTCTATGCCTTCACACCGCTCGGCGATCCCGAGGCGATGCGTCTGTGGCAGCGCGACCTCGCCGAGTCCCTGCACCTGCGCGGGCGCGTCCTCGTGTCCCACCAGGGCCTCAACGGCACGCTCGGAGGCGACCTGCCCGACGTCAAGCGCTGGCTCAAGAAGACCCGGCAGCACCCGGCCCTGGCCGAGCTCGACGTCAAGTGGAGCGAGGGCACCGGCGACGACTTCCCCCGCCTGTCGGTCAAGGTGCGCGACGAGATCGTGACGTTCGGCGCGCCCGACGAACTGCAGGTCGACGGGTCCGGCGTGGTGGGCACCGGTGAGCGGCTGTCCCCCGACGAACTCCACGAACTCGTCGACCGTGAGCAGGTCACCTTCTTCGACGGGCGCAACGAGTACGAGTCGCGCATCGGTCGGTTCCGAGGCGCCGTGGTGCCCGACGTGGCCACGACCCGCGACTTCGTGGCCGAACTCGACAGCGGGCGCTACGACCACCTCAAGGACGAGCCCGTCGTCACCTACTGCACGGGCGGCGTGCGCTGCGAGGTGCTGTCGTCCCTCATGACGTCGCGGGGGTTCTCGCGGGTCTACCAACTCGACGGGGGTGTCGTGCGCTACGGCGAGCGCTTCGGCGACGACGGCCTGTGGGACGGTTCGCTCTACGTCTTCGACGGTCGCGGGTCGGTCGAGTTCAGCGACCACGCGGCCGTGATCGGTCGCTGCGAGGTCTGCGGCACCGCGACCAGCCGCATGCAGAACTGCGTCGAGGTGCAGTGCCGACGGCAACTGGTCGCCTGCGACGGGTGCGGTGCACGAGGCGACGTGACCTGCGACCGGCACCGCGCCTCCTCCTCCGTGACCGGCGGCGGACCTCCGGTGCTGTGACCTCGGTCGAGGCTCCGGCGTAGGGTCCCCGGCATGACTGAGACCAACGACATCAAGAAGATCGGCGAGGTCCTCGACGCGGGCCGCATCGGCATCCTCACCACGCAGAGCAGCCACGGCCACCTCGTGAGCCGGCCCCTCGCGATCGTCGATCGCGACTTCGACGGCAAGGTGTACTTCTTCACGCGCGACCCCTCCCCCAAGGTCGACGACGTCAAGGCGCACCCGCAGGTGAACGTCGCCGTCGAGACCGGCAAGGGCTACCTGTCGCTCGCGGGCAAGGCCTCGATCGTCAAGGACTCCGGGCTGATCGACGAATTGTGGACGACCGGGGCCGAGGCCTGGTTCGACAAGGGCCGCGAGGACCCGACCGTCGCACTGCTCGAGGTCGACGTCGACACGGCCGAGTACTGGGTCAGCAACGAGCCCAAGGCCGTCACCCTGTTCAAGTACGCCAAGGCCGCCGTGACCGGCGGACACCCGAAGAACGTCGCCGACACCGGCACCGTCTCGCTCTAGCCGAGGAGGCGCGGCGCGGGTCGTCCTCGACGGCCCGCGCCCCCGGCGGCGCGCGTCCCGTCGTGGTCCGTGCCTGCCCCGGTCACCCGCAGGTGACGGTCCGACCGTCGCCGTTCACGTAGTCGCCGGGACCGAGCTGGGCACAGGTCGTCGCGAGTTGCGAGTAGTAGTCGAGTGCCGCGATGGCGTACACGAGGCTCAGGACGATGACGATCGAGGCGACGACCATGCCGGTCAGCGCGAGGGTGGCCGGGCGGCCGGCGGCTCGGGCTCGTCGCGCCGCCACGATGCCGAACACCAGGCCGAGGGGCGCGAAGAAGACGCCGAAGACGATCGAGGCGATCGCGAGACCGCGGCCCTCGTCGTCGGTGCGGGGCGGCGGCGACGACCAGTCGTCGTCGGCGGGGAAGAAGTACGAGCCGAGGCCTGCGTTCTCGGCCCGGGCGTCGGGCGCGGAGCCGGTCTCGGGCACGGGACCGGGCGGCGGCGCCCAGACCTGACGACCGTCGGAGTCCCACGTCGGCGCGGCGGCCTGCTGGCCGACGGGCTGCGACGAGGGGGGCTGCGACGCCGCGGGCTGGGGGAAGAACGGCTGCTGCTGTCGCGCGGCGGGCATCGACGGTGCGCCGGAGGGGTCGAGCGGCCAACCGCGATCGGCCACGCCCGCCTCGGGGTGCACCGGGCGAGGCGGACCGAACGGGAACTCGCCCCGGTCGGGCTCGGTCGGCGCGGGCCGGGCGAACCGGGCCCACGGCGACGGCGGACGCCCCGGCTGCTCGTTGCTCATGCAGGCGAGGGTAGTACGGCCGCCTGCGCGACCGGCAGGGCGGTGACCGGGCCCGTGGACAGGTGCCGCGCCTCCTCGTGGTCCATGATGGGTCTCGACCTCGGCCCGTCGATCGGGCCCTTCGATGCGATGGAGCCCCTCGATGCGAATCGGAATCCTCACCAGCGGTGGCGACTGCCCCGGTCTCAACGCGGTCATCCGCGGTGCCGTGCTCAAGGGCACGCAGATCCACGGACAAGAGTTCGTCGGCTTCCGCGACGGCTGGCGAGGCGTCGTCGACGGCGACGTGATGCCCCTCACCCGCAAAGAGATCCAGGGCATCGCGAAACAAGGCGGCACGATCCTCGGGACGAGCCGCACGAACCCGTTCGAGGGCGACGGCGGCGTCGACCGCATCGCCGAGAACATGGAGCGCTTCGGCATCGACGCCATGATCGCCATCGGCGGCGAGGGCACCCTGGCCGCGGCCAAGCGCCTGACGGACGCGGGGCTCAAGATCGTCGGCGTGCCCAAGACCGTCGACAACGACCTCGGGGCGACCGACTACACCTTCGGCTTCGACACCGCGGTCCAGATCGCCACCGACGCCATGGACCGCCTGCGCACCACCGGCGACTCGCACAGCCGCTGCATGGTCGCCGAGGTCATGGGCCGGCACGTGGGCTGGATCGCCCTGCACTCGGGCATGGCCGCCGGTGCCCACGCGATCCTCATCCCCGAGCAGGCGACCAGCATGGACCAGATCGTCGAATGGGTGCAGTCGGCCTACGACCGGGGTCGCGCACCGCTGGTGGTCGTCGCCGAGGGCTTCGTACCCGACCACGAGAGCGACGTGCACTCCGAGCGCGGCCTGGACGCCTTCGGTCGCCCGCGCCTCGGCGGGATCGGCGAGCGACTCGCCCCCGTCATCGAGGAGCGCACGGGCATCGAGACCCGCGCCACGACGTTGGGGCACATCCAACGCGGCGGTACGCCCACGTCCTACGACCGCGTGCTCGCCACGCGACTCGGCATGGCGGCGAGCGACGCGGTGGTCGAGGGTCGCTGGGGGCGCATGGTCGCCCTGCGGGGCACCGAGATCGTCCACGTCTCGTTCGAGGAGGCCCTCGACAGCCTCAAGGTCGTCCCGCAGCACCGCTACGACGAGGCCGCGATCCTCTTCGGCTGAGGGGCGGCCGCCGGTGGGCGGTGGCGCGGGGTCCGTCGCACAGGCGATGTGCGCCCGGCCGGAGTCTGACAGTCTCGACGCATGATCACGTTCATCGTGGTGGGGGCGATCGGACTCCTGCTCCTGCTCGTCAGCATCGTCGTGGGCGACCTGCTCGACGTCGTCGACGTCGGCGACGGGCTCGTCTCGGGCGTCGCACTGGGCGCGGCCCTGGCCATCTTCGGGCTCGCCGGGGTCGTCACGTCGCAGACCGACCTCGCCGCGGGGTGGACCTACGCCGTCGCCGTCGGCATGGCCCTCGTCGCCCTCGTGCTGATCCAGCTCGTCGTCCGCCGCGTGACGCGCCGCGAGAGCGGGGGGCACTGGTCGCCCGTCGGGTTCGTCGGCGTCACGACCGAGGCCACCGGCCCGGCCGGCGGCGAGGTCCGGCTCGACGACGTCCGCGAGCTCGAGCGGCGGCTCGCGACCAGCGACGCGCGCATCGAGCGCGGCGTCCGCGTCCGCGTCGTGTCCGAGAACGGCCCGCGCGTGCAGGTCGAGGCGCTCGACGCCGGCGAGACCTCCGCGTCACGTGATCCCCAGACCAACTGAAAGGAAGCCCCGTGGACTTCATCTCCTCCAACGTCAGCGTCGTCGCCATCGTCGTCGCCGTCGTCATCGTGCTCGCCCTGCTGTCGTTCGTCGCCAGCCGCGTCCGACGCGTCCCGCCGAACGAGGCCCTGATCGTGGTCGGCCGTGGCGCCGAACGGTCCGAGGGCGGCGGCATCTCCAGCCCGCAGAAGGTCATCATCGGTGGCCGCACCTTCGTCTGGCCGATCTTCCAAGAGGGCTTCAAGCTGTCGCTCGAGCAGTACCAGACCCCGGTCGAGGTGCAGGCGATCGACGCCAACTACATCCGCACCGCCGTGAAGGCCACGGTCAACTTCAAGGTGACCGGCACCGAAGACGGGGTGCGCCGCGCCGCCCAGCGCTACCTGCTGCAGCAGCAGCAGCTCCCGGTCATCGTGCAGCAGTCGCTCGAGGGGTCGATCCGCGGTCTCATCGGCGGTCAGCCGGTCGACGACCTGGTCAAGAACTTCTCGCGCCTCGCGGCCGACGCCGTGAACGAGACGAAGGGCGAGCTCGCCGAGCTCGGCCTCCAGATCGAGACCATGAACATCCGCGAGATCGAGACGCCGGGCAGCACCTACCTCGCCGACCGTGGTCGCGCCGAGGCGGCCGTCGCCAAGCAGAACGCCGACGTGGCCGAGGCCGAGGCCGAGCGCATCGCCGCCCTGGCCCGCATCGGCAACACGCAGCAGACGGCCGAGCGTCAGCTGCAGCTCGACGTCCGCCAGGCCCAGATCAAGGCCGAGACCGACCGGGCCCAGGCCGAGGCCGCCGCCGCCGGTGAGCTCGCCCGGGCCATGCAAGACAAGCTGGTCGCCGAACAAGAGAGCATCGCCGTGGCCGAGCAGGCCAAGGTCAACCAGGAGCGACTCAACATCGAGGTGCGCCAGCCCGCCGAGGCCGCGGCCTACGCGTCCGTGCAGAACGCCGAGGCCGAGCGCGACGCGGCCAACGCCGCCGTCGAGGCCGAGGCGTTCCGCCGCACCCAGCTCGCCGACGCCGCCCGCAACGCGGCCGAGAACGAGGCCGCGGCCGTCGAGGCCGCCGGTCGCGCCGAGGCCGCGGCGATCAAGGCCAAGGGTCTCGCCGAGGCCGAGGCCGTGGACGCGCTGGCCGAGGCGCAGGGCAAGTTCGGCCAGGCGGCACTCGCCTCGCAGGTCATCTCGCGCCTGCCCGAGATCGCCCGCGAGATGGCGGCGCCGATGGGCAACATCGACGCCCTGACGGTGGTGTCGACCGACGGTGCCAACGAGCTGACCAAGTCGGTCGCCAACAACATGACGCAACTGCAGGACGTCGTGAAGGCCACGACGGGGCTCGACCTCGTCAGTGCGCTGGGCGGGTTCCTCGGGGGCAAGGCGGGAGCGTCCGGCCCCGTCGATCGCGTCTGACCGCACCCGCGTAACCTCGGTCGCATGCGTGCGATCGTGGTCGAGAAGGGCAGGGCCGCCGAGCTCCGGGAGCTCGACGAGCCGGTCGCCGGACCAGGTGACGTCGTCGTCGACGTCACCTGGTCCGGCGTCAACTACAAGGACGGTCTCGCCCTGCGCGGTGACCCTGGGGTCGCCCGGGTCGATCCTCTCGTGCCCGGCATCGACCTGGTCGGCGTCGTGGCGTCCTCGGGGTCGTCACGTTTCGCACCGGGCGACGAGGTGCTGGTCAACGGTGCGGGCCACGGCGAGACGAAGGCGGGCGGCTTCGCCGAACGCGTCGTGGTCGACCCGGGCAGCGCCGTGCTGCTCCCCCCGGGCATCGACGGGCGGCGCGCCGCCGCCATCGGCACAGCGGGTTTCACGGCGATGCTGAGCGTCCTCCGGCTCGAACGCGACGTCGGCCCCGACGACGGCGACGTCGTGGTGACCGGTGCGGCCGGAGGCGTCGGGTCGGTGGCGATCGCGGTGTTGAGCCGCCTCGGGTACTCGGTCAGCGCCTCCTCGGGTCGCCTCGCCGAGCAGGGCGACTACCTCCGCTCGCTCGGGGCCGCGGCCCTGGTCGACCGCGACGAACTGTCCGGTGCGGGGAAGCCGATGCAGCGGGCCCGCTGGGCCGGCGGCGTCGACTCGGTCGGGAGCCACACCCTCGCGACCGTCCTGGCCCAGACCCGCTGGGGTGGCACCGTCACGGCCTGCGGGCTCGCCCAGGGCGCCGACCTGCCGACGACGGTGCTGCCGTTCATCCTGCGGGGCGTGACCCTGGCCGGCGTGAACTCGGTGGAGGCACCGCTCGACCTGCGCCGGCGCGCCTGGGACCGACTGGCACGGGACCTCGACCTCGACCTCCTCGACTCGATGACCGGCGAGGTCGCCCTGGCCGACGTGATGGGCGCCGGCGAGGCGATCCTGGCGGGCCGGACCCGGGGGCGGACGGTCGTGCGCGTCGGCGGATCGCGCATCTAGAACTCCGGATCACCCATACGTACTCAGCCCTCGGGTTTATGCTCGACATGTCGGCGACCGGTTCAGGGCCGGGTCGACGAACCGACCGACCGCGGTGCCGAGCGCCGTCGACCGTCGGCACCTGACCGCAGACACGACGGAGGCCCCCGATGCCGATCCCCCAGAACGACGACCAGACGCCCGCCCCGCGCCGCCTGTTGCGCGACGTCGTCTACGACAAGATGTTCGCCGCGATCATCGACGGCACCCTCGAGTTCGGTGAGCGCCTGAACGACGACCAGCTCGTGGCCTGGCTGGGCGTCTCTCGCACTCCCGTCCGCGAGGCGATCGCCAAGCTCGCCGACCAGGCATTGGTCGACATCGAGGCCAACCGCTACACGCGCATCGTCGACCCGTCCTACGGCGAGTTCGTCGACACCGTCGACGTCGGTTACGCCGTCTGGTCCCTCTTCGTCGAGCGGGCCGTGCCCAAGCTCGACAAGGCTCAGCGTGCCGAGGTCGTCGGCCTCCTCGACACCCGGGCCAAGGCCTTCAAGGCGAAGAAGGAAGAAGACATCGCGGGCCTCGTGCGGGCCAACGAGATCCTTCTGGCCGCGGCCGACAGCGAGTCCCTGACGCGACTGTGGTCGAACACCGGCCCGCGCCTCCTGCTGCTCCTGCGTCGTCCGTCGGCCAACGGCATCTTCGACTTCCCGCAGGCGCACGCCTTCACCGTGGCGTTCCGCGACGCCGTGAAGGCGGACGACGCCGCGGCGGCCGCCGCCGTCGTGCGCGAGCAGCCCGCACGCCTGCAGGGCCTGTTCGACCAGGTGCGCGAGGCGGGCATCTACCGCGCGTGACCGTCGCCCCCTCCGTGGCCGCCCCGGTGCCGCCCGTGCTCGACGTCGTCGCTGCACGGGTGACCCGGGGCGGTCGTGATCTGCTGCACGACGTGTCGTTGCGCGTCGACTCCGGCCAGCACTGGGCGCTGATCGGCCCCAACGGAGCCGGCAAGACGACGCTGCTGACGTTGTGCGGTGCGCTCGGCCACCCGACCGCGGGCACGGTCGACGTCCTCGGCCGCCGCCTCGGGCGGGTCGAACTGAGCGAGCTGCGTCGCCACATCGGCCACGTCGATCCGCGCCATCGCATGGTCGGCGACAACACCGTCCGTGAGGTCGTGCTGACCGGCTTCACGGGCAGCAGCGACCCGGTGCCCCGCTGGGTGCCCACCGACGAGCAGGAGGCGCGGGTCGTCGACCTCGTCGCGAGCGTCGGTCTCTCGTCCCGCCTCTCGGCACGGTGGAGCGTGCTGTCCCAGGGCGAACGCGGTCGGGCGCTGATCGCCCGCGCCCTGGTGTCGCAGCCGGCCCTGCTGCTGCTCGACGAACCGGCGACGGGACTCGACGTCGCGGCGCGGGAACACCTGCTCGACACCGTCGACGAGCTGCGCACGACCCACCGCGCGATGTCCTCCGTGACGGTGACCCATCACCTCGAGGACCTGCCGAGCAGCACGTCGCACGCCCTGCTGCTGCGCGACGGCCGGGTCTTCGCCACCGGACGGGCCGACGACGTGCTGACGTCCGAGCTCGTGTCGGGCGCGTTCGACCACCCGCTCGTGGTCGATCGGGCCGGCGGCCGCTGGTCGGCCCGCGCCCGCCGCCACTGCTGACCCGCCCGGTGCATCACGGCGCCACGCGCAGCCGCTGCCGGAGTGCCCGCCACCCCGCCACCCCGCCACGATGTAAACAACCCGCCAAGAAATGATGTGGCGGGTTGTTTACCTCGTGGCGGGATGCGGCGGAGCAGGCATGGCCCCGAGTGACGGGCAGGCGAGCCCGGCGCGCAGAGTCGGCCGAGCCCCCGGCGAGCCGGAACGGAGGCGCGGCGCGCGCTCGAGCGGACTAGTGCGGCGCCTGCGCGGCCGCGGCGGCCTTGGCCGCGGCGGGCACGGCGTCGAGGATGCGCGACACCACGTCGTCGTCGTGGGCCGCCGTGACGAACCACGCCTCGAACACCGACGGGGGCAGGTTGACCCCGGCGTCGAGCATGGCGTGGAAGAACGGCGGGTAGCGCCAGGACTGCTGGGCGCGGACGTCGTCGTAGTCGTTCGGTGCCGTCGGCGTGAAGGCGAACGAGAAGAGCGACCCGGCGCGCTGGACGCTGTGCTCGACGCCCTCGGCGGACAGGGCGGCCGAGACGCCGGCCGACAACTGGTCGGCGACGGTGTCGAGCCGGGCGTAGACCTCGGGCGTGGCGAGCCTGAGCGTGGCGATGCCGGCGGCGACGGCCACCGGGTTGCCGCTGAGCGTGCCCGCCTGGTAGACCGGCCCCAGCGGGGCGAGGAAGTCCATCACCTCGGCGCGACCGCCCAGGGCGGCGAGCGGCATGCCCCCGCCGATGACCTTGCCGAACGTGATGAGGTCGGGCTCCCACCCGGCGCCGTCCGGGACGACCCGAGCGGCCTCGAGACCCCACCAGCCCGCGCGTCCCACGCGGAAGCCGGTGAGCACCTCGTCGACGATCAGCAGCGAGCCGTGGCGTCGCGTGATCTCTGACAGGCTGCGGTTGAAGCCCCGCTGCGGCGCGAGCACGCCCATGTTGGCGGCGGCGGCCTCGACGATGACGGCGGCGATGCGCGGGCCGTGCTCGTCGAAGGCCGCACGCACGGCGTCGAGGTCGTTGTAGGGAAGGACGAGCGTCTGGGCGGCGGTCTCGGCCGTGATTCCGGCCGAGCCGGGCATCGACAGCGTCGCGACGCCCGAGCCGGCCTCGGCCAGCAGCGAGTCGGAGTGCCCGTGGTAGTGCCCGGCGAACTTCACGAGCAGGTCGCGACCGGTGTAGCCGCGGGCGAGGCGGATGGCCGTCATGGTCGCCTCGGTGCCGGTGGACACCATGCGCAGCTTGCCGATCGGCCGTTGGTCGCCGACGGCGACGCGTTCGCGGACCAGCTCGGCGAGTTCGGTCTCGGCGGGCGTCGAGGCCCCGAACGACAGGCCGCGCGCGGCCGCCTGCTGGACGGCCTCGAGCACCTCGGGGTGGGTGTGCCCGAGGATCGCCGGACCCCACGAGGCGACGAGGTCGACGTAGTCGCGTCCCTCGGCGTCGGTGACGTAGGCGCCCTTGGCACCCACGAGGAACCGTGGCGTCCCGCCGACGGAGCCGTACGCACGGACGGGCGAGTTGACGCCGCCCGGGATGGACCGCTTCGCCCGGGTGAAGTAGGTGTCGTTGCTCTGCTCGGTCATCAGAACCGCTCCTTCTGGAGGCGCGTGGCCAGTTCGGTGGCCCAGTACGTCAGGATCGCGTCCGCACCCGCCCGCTTGATCGACAGGACGCTCTCGTACGACGCCGCGTCGAGGTCGATCCAGCCGTTCGCGGCGGCCGCGTGGATCATCGCGTACTCGCCGCTGATCTGGTACGCCCACACCGGGACGGTGCTCGTCGCGGCCGTCTCGGCGAGGACGTCGAGGTAGCTCATCGCCGGCTTGACCATGACGACGTCGGCACCCTCGGCGATGTCGAGGTCGACCTCGCGCAGGCCCTCGCGTCCGTTGGCGGCGTCCATCTGGTACGTGCGGCGGTCTCCGACCAGCGTCGACTGGACGGCCTCGCGGAAGGGGCCGTAGAAGGCCGACGCGTACTTGGCGGCGTAGGCGAGCAGTGCCGTGCCGCCGAAGCCGGCCGCGTCGAGGGCGTCGCGGGCCGAGCCGATCTGACCGTCCATCATGCCGCTCATGCCGATCAGCTGGGACCCGGCCTCGGCCTGCACGACCGCCATCTCGTCGTAGCGGACCAGGGTGGCGTCGTTGTCGACCGAGCCGTCGGCGGCGAGGACGCCGCAGTGGCCGTGGTCGGTGAACTCGTCGAGGCAGAGGTCGGTCTGCACGACCAGCGCGCCCTGGGCGGCGTCGACGGCCACGCGGGTGGCCACGTTGAGGATGCCCTCGGGGTCGGTCGCGCCCGACCCGACGGCGTCCTTCTCGAGGGGCACCCCGAAGAGCATGATGCCCCCCACACCGGCCTCGGCGGCCTGCTCGACGGCCCGGGGCAGGCTCGACAGGCTGTGGTGGACGACGCCCGGCATGGACGAGATCGGGGTGGGCTCGTCGATGCCCTCGCGGACGAACATCGGCAGGACGAGGTCGGCGGGGTGCAGGCGCGTCTCGGCGGTCAGACGACGCAGGGCGGGGGTGGCGCGGAGGCGGCGGGGCCGCACTCGGGGGAATTCGGACATCAGTCCTTCTCGGTGGGGGGCGTTCCGGCGGACGGGCCGTCGAGGGCGTGGTCCACCACGGCCTCGACGAGGGCGGCCGCCGATCGGGTCTCGGCGATCAGGTGCACGGGCAGCCCCGCGGCACGGGCGTCGAAGGCGGTGCGCGGGCCGATGCACGCGACGAGGGTCTGCGGGGGCAGGGGCGCCAGCTGGGCGGCGATCTGCCGGGCGACGCTGCCCGAGGTCACGAGCAGGACGCCGATCGAACCGTCGGCGACGCCGTCGCGCACCTCGGCCGAGACGGGCACGCCCACCGTGCGGTACGCCGAGACGAACTCGGCGTCGAACCCGCGGGCCGACAGCCCGGCGACGAGGGTCGGCTCGGCGAGGTCGGACTGCGGGACGAGCACGCGACCGGTGACCTCGTCGGCCGGCCACTCCTTCACGAGTCCGCGGGCCGAGTTGTCGCCCTCGGGGACGAAGTCGACGCGGATGCCCGCCAGGCTCAGGGCGGCGGCGGTGGTCTCGCCGACCGCGGCGACCCGGGTCGAGGCAGGGGGCCGGATGCCGTTGCCGACCAGGACGTCGACCGTGGTGGCACTCGTGACGACGAGCCACTCGTAGACGCCGGACTCGAGGCGGGCCAGGGCCGCGGCGAGCAGCTCCGGCGTCTCGGCCGGGGCGAAGTTGATGAGGGGGGCGATCACCGGGGCGGCACCGCGCGACCGGAGCGAGGCCGCGACCCCGTCGCCCCACTTGCCACCGCGCGGCACCAGGACGCGCACGCCCTTGAGCGGCTTGTCGGCGGTCACGAGGCGCTGCCCAGGGGGTCACCGCCGGCCGGTCCGCCGCCCAACGGGGCGAACTCGGCCGCACCGGAGTCGAGCAGCTCGTCGACGACACGGCCGGCGACCTCGTGGACGTCGGCGAGGCGCGCGACGAGCGGACCGTCGTCGAGGGAGACGGCGTGCGACGAGCTGAGGCGTCGGCCGCCGTCGGGGCTGTAGACGGTCGCGCTGAGCAGCAGCAACCCGGCGTCGACGACGGCACTGGCACCGACGGGAGCCGCGCAACCGGCCTCGAGCCCGGCCAGCACGGCCCGCTCGGCCGTCACCACGAGGCGGGTCTCTTCGTCCTCGATGGCGGCCAGTCCGCGGGCGAGCGCCTCGTCGGGATCGCCTTCGCGGACCTCGACGGCGAGCGAGCCCTGGCCGGGCGCACTGGGCCAGAAGCCGAGCCCCAGCAGTTCGGTCGCGGCGTCGAGGCGTCCCAGGCGGCCGAGACCCGCCGCGCTGAGCAGGACGGCGTCGAGGTCGACGCCGACGCGACCGAGCCGCGTGTCGACGTTGCCGCGGATGTCGACGACCTCGAGGTCGGGACGTCGCGAGAGCAGCTGGGCGGCACGACGCGGCGATCCCGTGCCGACGCGGGCACCCTCGGGTAGTCCTTCGAGGGTCAGCCCGTCGCGCGCGCAGAGGGCGTCGCGGGCATCCGCCCGACCGGGCGTCGCCCCGATGACGAGACCGGGGTGCGTGGCGGTGGGGAGGTCTTTGAGCGAGTGCACGAGGGCGTCGCACTCGTCCGCGAGGAGCGCCTCGCGCAGGGCGCTGGCGAACACGCCGGTGCCCCCGAGCGACGCCAGCGACTCGCCGGTGCCCTGCGAGCGGTCCCCCTCGGTCTTGATGCGGACGAGTTCGACGTCGTGACCGGTCGCGGCCGCGATGCGGTCGGCGACGGTGGTCGACTGGGCGACGGCCAGCGCGCTGCCCCGAGTTCCGATGCGGATGGTCGCCACGGGGTCAGGGGACCAGGCCGGACAGGGCGGGCTTGAAGCCCAGTCGCACGTTCTCGCAGCAGCCGGGACGGCAGACGTCGTACCAGGGCCCGAGGTCGGTCACGTGGGGGCGGTCCTCGGCGGGGACGCCGTCACGACGCTCGAGCACGAGGTCGACGAGCCCGGTGACGTAGTTCGGGTCGATGCCCGGCGTCGGGGTGCGCGTCGCCCAGAAACCGTTCTTCTCGCTGGTCTCCATCGCCTCGTTGTCGAGGTCCCACATGACCTCCATGTGGTCGCTGACGAACCCGAGCGGCACGATGACGACGGCGCGGGTCGGACCGCCGGCCAGGTCGTCGATCGCGTCGTTGATGTCGGGCTCGAGCCACGGCATCGAGGGCGGGCCGCTGCGCGACTGGTAGACGAGCTGCCAGGGGACGGTGGTGCCGCCGCCCTCGGGCAGGTCGAGGTCGAGGGCGGCCTCGGCCGCGGCCATGACGACCTCGGCGACGGCCTTGTGCTGGGCGGCGTAGGCACCGTCGGCGTCGAAGCCGCGCGCCTGGGGGCCGCTCTTGGCCGCGTCGGTCGACGGGATCGAGTGCGTCGCGAAGAGCACCTGGACCTCGGTCGAGAGGTCGAGCCCCTCGTTCTCGGCGCGAGCCGCGACGAGCGCGTCGCGCACGCCGTCGATGAACGGCTGGACGAAACCGGGGTGGTCGAAGAACTGGCGGACCTTGTCGATCTGCATGGTGCCCTCGAGGCCGGTGGCGTCGAGCGCCATGGCGAAGTCCTCGCGGTACTGGCGGCACGAGCTGTAGGACGAGTAGGCGCTGGTCGCGACCGCGATGAGCTTGCGGAACCCGCGCTCGTCGGCCTCGCGCACGGCATCGGCCATGTAGGGCTGCCAGTTGCGGTTGCCCCAGATGACCGGCAGGTCGATGCCGCGACGGTCGAGCTCGGCCTCGAGGGCGGCCTTGAGCTCGCGGTTGTGCTCGTTGATCGGGCTGACGCCGCCGAAGTGGCGGTAGTGCGTCGCGACCTCTTCGAGCCGCTCTTCGGGGATGCCCCGACCGCGCGTGACGTTGCGCAGGAACGGGATGACGTCGTCCTGCCCCTCGGGCCCGCCGAAGCCGGCCAGCAGGATGGCGTCGTAGTCGGTCGGCTCGGAGACGTGCTCGGGGCCGGAGGCCGCGGCGGGGGTGGCGTTGCGGACGAGCTGCCCGTTGGTGATGTTGCTGGTGTCGGTCACGACAAGACCTCGATGATGTCGGTGGTGGGGATGCGTCGGCCCGTGAAGAACGGGATCTCTTCGCGGACGTGGCGGCGGGCCTCGGTGTAGCGCAGGTCGCGCATGAGGTCGACCAGTTGCACGAGCTCGGGAGCCTCGAGGGCGAGGATCCACTCGTAGTCGCCGAGCGAGAAGCTGGCGACGGTGTTCGTCAGCACCGCGCGGTGCTCGGAGCCCTGCTTGCCGTGCTCGGCGAGCATCTGACGGCGCTCGGCCTCGGGCAGCAGGTACCACTCGTAGCTGCGCACGAACGGGTACACCGTCAACCAGGTCTCGGGTGCCTTGCCCCGCATGAAGGCCGGGCTGTGGTTGCGCGAGAACTCGGCCTCGCGGTGCATGCCCATGGCGTTCCAGGTGGGCAGCAGGCCGCCCAGCACGTCGGTGCGCAGCAGCTGCCGGTAGGCCGACTGGACGGCCTCGGGCACCTCGCCGTGCAGCCAGATCATGATGTCGGCGTCGGCCCGCAGGGCGCTGACGTCGTAGAAGCCACGGACGGTCACGCCGAGACCCGCCAGGGCGTCGACGACCGCGTCGAGCTGCGGGACGTCGTCGAGCTCGGGGGCGTAGGGGTTCTGCGGGTCGCGTCGCAGCACGGCCCAGAGCGTGTAGCCGAGGCGTTCGACGGGTGGCGGTGTGCTCGCCGCGGCGTCGTCGGACTCGGTCTGGACGGGTGCTGCGGATGAATCGGACGTCGGCAGTACGGGCGCTGCCGCGTCGGCGCTGGAACTCATGCAGCCATTCTCCCTCTCGGCACGCTGGGAGCCCAACCAGGTTGCTCCCGGTCGAGCGAACGGCACCCGGCGCCCGCCGGCGGTCGAGTCGACCGGCGAGCCGCGCGAGCGGTCAGCGGCGCTTGACGACCGCGACGACGACGCCCGCGACGGCCAGCGCACCCGCCCCGGCGGCGGCGAGCCACGGGGTCTTGTCGCGGTCGAACGACGCCTTGGCGCGGTGCCCGGCGATGCCCAACTGCTTGGGCACGTTCAGCTTGTCCTCGAGTTCGTTGAGGGTCGCGGCGAGCTCGGCGCGCGTGCGATCGATGTGGGCCTGGATGTCGCTGCTGTCGCTCACGGTGCTCCTGTCGGGAACGGGAAGGGTGGGGGTGTCGAGGAGGCGCGTCAGCGCTCGTCGAGGCGGGCGCCGGGGATCGACCCCACGCCCTTGACGGCCTTGAGGTCGGCCTTGAGGCTCGCGATGGTCTTCTCGGGGACCGCCGGGAGCCCCTTCTTGATCGCCTTGTACCCGAGGAACGCGAGCAGGGCGGCGACGAGCAACAGCACGCCGGCGACGATGAGGGCCGACGCCCAGCCGGGAAGCCAGATGGCGAGCAGCAGGACGATGCCGGTCAGGAGGACGCCGAGCATCGCGAAGACGAAGACCAGGGCCCCGACCAGGAAGCCGGCACCGATGCCGAAGGCCTTGAGCGTGCCGATGACCTCGTACTTGAGCAGGGCCAACTCGCCCTTGACCAGGTCGGTGACCAGCGTCGGGACGTCCTGCACCAGGGCGAAGAGCGACCGCGGCCTGGTCTTGTGCCGCACCTTGTCGCTGCGCGTCGAGTCGGTCATTTCTTTCGGCCGCCGCCGAAGGCCTTGGAGATGCCCCGGGTGATGCCGGTGACGACGGCGTCCACGCCGTCGGCCGTCTTGGCACCGGCGAAGTCCTGGCCCTTGGCGACCTGGCGCTGCACGGCCCGGCTGTTCCAGACCTTGGACGCCCTCTCGGTGATCTGCTCGTACCGGTCGTGGCCGGCGCGGGCGCCCAGCACGAATCCGACAGCGGCTCCGGCGACGAAGATCAGTTTGCCTCGCACGGGGGACTCCATTCGTGGTCGTACGCGCGACGGCATGTGCCGCACACGTCCCTCCAATGTAGCCCGAGGCGGGTGCCCGACGCCCGCGCCGGACCGAAGCGGTCCGAGCCCGGGACCTCAGTCGCGGGACGGGGGCGCCGACAGCGCCGCCACGAGGGTGGCGGCCTGACGACGCGAGTGGGCGATGATCGCGGCCAGCCCCCGTCCCGCCACCGCGCCTCCTGCCTGGACGACCTCGACCACGGGCTCGGTGACGACCGCCGCCTCGGCCCGGCGCGGGGCGTCCCAGGTGGCCCGGCCGAAGCCGACCAGGTGGCGCGCGGCGAGGTCGACGCCGAGCAGGGTCGAGGCGTCGGCGAGCGCCGCGTCGCGCACCTCGGCGTCGGGTGTGTCGCGGTCGACGACGGGCGAGTCGAAGCTGAGCCGGAGCACGTGGCGTCCCCCGGCGAGCTCGGCCAGCCAGCTCCATTTGACGGTCGCGTGGGTGAGGGCCTTGGCCCGGAGTCCGGTCGAGCCGGGGGCGACGAGGACGCCCGTGCCCCGGGGCGCCGCGTCGAGCTCCGGCCGGTCGACGACGAGGGTCGCGAGGGTGATCGCTCCGGGCGGCACCGAGGAGGCGCGGGTCGTCAGGGCCACCGCGTCGTGGTCCCCGACGGCCAGCACGACCTGTCTCGCCCGGACGTGCTCACCGCCCGCGGTCTCGACGCCGGTCTCGTCGATCGAGCGGACGCGGGTGCCGAGGCGGACGTCGACGCCGTGCCGCTGGAGGTCGGCGACGATCGGGTCGACCAGCCGGGCGAGGCCGCCGCGGATGCCCGCCACCGCCGAGCCGGCCGGGGCGAGGGCGCGTAGTCCGAGCACGGCGGCGGCGAGGCTGCCCTCGCGCTGGAGGGCCGAGCGCAGCCCGGGGGCCACGCGATCGACGGCGAGCAGGTCGGGGTGGAGCGAGTGGACGCCCGAGACGATGGGACTGACGAGCCGGTCGACGACCTCGTCACCCATGCGCGCCCGGACGAGACCCCCCAGGGTGGTTTCTTCGGCCCCGATCTCGGCGGGCAGGTCGGCGTCCGCGAGCGCGCGGGTCACACCGGCCTCGCCGACGACGGCTCGCACGTCGGCGGCGGACGGGTCGCCGGGGATGCCGAGCAGCCCCGTGCGCGGGATGGGGAAGGACTCGCCGTCGGCCTCGTGCAGCCAGGCCCCGCGGGGATCGGGCAGGACGATGTCGTCGCCGAGGCCGAGTTCGGTGGCGAAACCGGCGACCGTGCCGCCCCGGGTCGCGAAGCTCTCGGCCCCGGCGTCGAGTGCGATGCCGGCGACCACGTGTCGCGAGACCTCGCCGCCCAGTCGGTCGGACGCCTCGAACAGCACGACGCCCAACCCGGCGGCGGCCAGGTCACGGGCGAGCACGATGCCGCCCATGCCGCCGCCCACCACGGCGACGTCGACGACGCCGCTCGGGGTGACGACGGGCGGGATCACAGCGTGTGCGCGAGCTCGACGATGCGGGTGAGCACGTCGGGGTCGGTGTCGGGGCTGACGCCGTGGCCGAGGTTGAGCACGTGCGCCGGGGCCGCCCGACCACGCTCGACCACGTCGCGGACGTGCGCCTCGAGCACGGCCCACGGCGCCTGGAGCATGGCGGGGTCGATGTTGCCCTGCACCGGGGTGGAGCCACCGAGGCGACGCGAGGCCTCGTCGAGCGGGATGCGCCAGTCGACCCCGACGGCGTCGGTGCCGACGTCGCGCATGGCGGCCAGCACCTCGCCGCTGCCCACTCCGAAGTGGATGCGGGGCACGTCGAGGTCGGCGACGTGCGAGAGGGCACGGGCCGAGTGGCGGGCGACGTGCGCGGTGTAGTCGGCCAGCGAGAGCGACCCGACCCACGAGTCGAACAACTGGGCGGCGCTCGCCCCGGCGAGCACCTGCGCCCGCAGGAAGGCACCGGTCACGTCCGCGGCCCAGGTGAGCAGGGCGTCCCAGGTCTCGGGATCGCCGTGCATGAGGGCACGCGCGCGGATGTGGTCCTTCGACGGCCCGCCCTCGACGAGGTAGGCGGCGAGGGTGAAGGGGGCGCCGGCGAACCCGATCAGCGGCGTGCTGCCGAGCTGCGCGACGGTCTGGGCGACGCCCGCGGCGATCGGGGCCAGCGCCTCCGGGGCGATCGGCCGCAGGGCCGCGACGTCGGCCGCCGTGCGGATCGGCGTCTCGAGCACCGGTCCACGACCCGGGACGATGTCGACCGAGACGCCGGCCAGCTTGATCGGCACGACGATGTCGCTGAAGAAGATGCCCGCGTCGACGCCGTGACGGCGGACCGGCTGCAGCGTGATCTCGCTCGCCAGGTCGGGCGTGAGGCAGGCGTCGAGCATGGCGGTGCCGACGCGCAGCTCGCGGTACTCGGGAAGCGAGCGCCCCGCCTGGCGCATGAACCACACCGGCAGCGTCTCGGGCCGGTCGCCGCGCAGGGCACGGACCAGCGGTGAACGCGTCGTGAGGCCGGCGGCCAGCGGGTGCTGCTCGGGCAGGGCGGAGGTCTGGGTCACGTGGTCGATTGTCCCATCGCCCGCTGGACGTCGCGTCGAGGCGACCCGCGGCCGGCCCCGCCACGGCGGGACCGTCCCGGTCGGATCGCCTCGAACGCGCGAGCGGACGAGGAGGCGCGGGTCAGGAGACCGCGACGACCATCTTCCCGACGTTGTCGCCGCGCATCAGCCCGGTGAAGGCGTCGAACGCGTTGTCGACGCCCTCGACGACGGTCTCGTCGTACACGACGTCGCCGGCGGAGAGCCAGGGGCCCATCTCGGCCTGGAACGCGGGTGCGAGGTGGCGGTAGTCGCCCAACGTGAAGCCCTTCATCGTCAGACCGCGGGTGACCATGTTGGTCATGCCCGTGATGCCGACCGGGGCGCCCGTGGAGTTG
The DNA here is from genome assembly GCF_044742985.1 of Frigoribacterium sp. NPDC087798. Lineage (NCBI taxonomy): Bacteria > Bacillati > Actinomycetota > Actinomycetes > Micrococcales > Microbacteriaceae > Frigoribacterium > Frigoribacterium sp. NPDC087798. The sequence continues at coordinate 84,785 of NZ_JBIUVP010000003.1, forward strand.
TAGTTCGCGATCGAGCCGCAGAGTGCGGCACGACCGCCGGTGCGGAACGAGGCGAGGGCGGCCGACAGGTGGTCGCCGCCGACGTTGTCGAAGTAGAGGTCGATGCCGTCGGGAGCGGCCTCGGCGAGCAGCTCGGAGACGTCACCGTCCTTGTAGTTGAACGCGGCGTCGAAGCCGTACTTCGAGGTCAGCAACTCGACCTTCTCGGCCGAACCGGCGCTGCCGATCACGCGCGAGGCTCCCTTGAGGCGGGCGATCTGGCCGACCATGGTGCCGACGGCCCCGGCGGCACCCGACACGAAGACGACGTCGCCCTTGCGGATGCCGGCGATCTCGGTCAGGCCGACGTACGCCGTCAGGCCGGTGAGGCCGAGCACGCCCAGGTACGCCGACAGGGGCACGCCGTCGACGGGCTGCACGGCACGGAACGTGGCCGCGCCTCCCTGGGCCACGTCGCGCCAGCCCTGCTCGTGCAGCACGACGGTGCCGACCGGCAGGTCGTCCGAACGCGACTCGACGACGCGGCCGACGGCCCCGCCGGTCATGGTCTCGCCGAGGGCGAAGGGCGGGACGTACGACTTCACGTCGTTCATGCGACCGCGCATGTAGGGGTCGACCGACAGGAACTCGTTCTGCACGCGGACCTCGCCGTCGCCGAGCTCGGGCAGGGTCACCTCGACGCGGGCGACGTCGTCGGGGGTGGGCTCGCCGTGCGGGCGGGCGACGAGCTGCCACTGGATGCTGGTGGTCGAGGTCATGGTGTCTCCTTGGTTCGATGCGGTGCGGGCCGGCGGCCGGAATGCGGCCCCGGGCTCCGTTGTTGCAAGCTGCAACTGTCGTGTGGCATTCCCGGCCACTCGACGTCGAGTCAACGCCCAGCCGAAAACGCCGATCAGAGTTAGGATCACTCAGTGCTCATCTGCCTCACGGCGTCCCACCAGAACGCCAGCTTCGACCTCCTCGAGAGGCTGAGCATCGGCGCACCCTCGGCGGCGGGCACCCTGGTCGACGGCAGCGACTTCGTCAGCGGCGCGGTCGTGCTCGCGACCTGCAACCGGTTCGAGGCCTACCTCGACGTCGACGAGCCCCTCACCGCCGGCAGCGCCCTGGCCGTCGAGGCCACGATCGAGACCATGAGCACCGCCAGCGGCGTCGAGCCCGACGACCTGCGCGACAGCGTCCGGGTCATCACGGGGGACGAGGTCGTCGAGCACCTGTTCGCCGTCAGCTCGGGCCTCGAGTCCGTCGTCGTCGGCGAGGACGAGATCTCGGGCCAGGTGCGCCGTTCGCTCGAGCGCGCCCGCCACGACGGCACCACCTCGCGCGACCTCGAGCGGCTCTTCCAGAAGGCGTCGCAGACCTCCCGGGGCATCAAGAACCAGACCAACGTCGGAGGCGCGGGCCGGTCACTCGTACGCCTCGCGCTCGAGCTGGCGTCCTCACGGGTGACCGACTGGTCCGAGGCGCGCGTCCTCATCGTGGGCACCGGCCAGTACGCGGCCACCACCGTCGCGGCACTCCGCGACCGTGGCGCCGACCAGCTCGCCGTCTACTCGGGTTCGGGCCGCGCCGAGTGGTTCGGCCTCAAGCACGCCGCGACGCCGTACGACGACCTCGCCACCGCCGTCGCCTGGAGCGACGTGCTGATCACCTGCACCTCGACCACCGAGCCGGTCGTCACCCGCGACGTCGTCCTCCCCGGCGGCCGCCGCCTCGTGATCGACCTCGGGCTGCCCCGCAACGTCGACCCGCTCGTCGCCGGCGTCGAGGGCGTCGAGCTGCTCGACCTCGAGACCATCAGCCTGCACGCGCCGCTGCCCCAGCTCAGCGCGGCAGACGACGCCCGCGCCCTCGTCTCGTCCGCGGCCGCCGAGTTCCAGGCCGTCGCCGCCGAACAGTCGCTCACGCCGTCCGTCGTCGCGCTGCGCAAGCACGTCTTCGACCTGCTCGACGCCGAGATCGAGCGCGCGCGGTCGCGCGGGGACTCGTCCGACCGCACCGAATCGGCCCTGCGACACGTCGCCGGCGTGCTGCTGCACACCCCCTCCGTCCGGGCGCGCGAGCTGGCCCGAGAGGGCCGGGGCGACGAGTTCCGCGACGGCCTCGAGGCGCTCTTCGGCGTGACCGACGGGCGCCGCGCCTCCTCGTCGTCGCCGTTGCGCGCGGTCGACGACGAGCGTCAGGCCTCGGCGGGCTGATCGCCCCGGACGCCCGTGCACCGGGCCGACGTCGTGGTGCCCGAGGATGGCCTGATGGACACCATCGTCGTCAGCGCACTCGCCCTCGTCCGTGACCGTCGCATGCTGATGGTGACCGCCCGCGGCCGTGACGTGCTGTACCTGCCCGGCGGCAAGCTCGATGCCGGCGAGACCGCGGCCGAGGCGCTGGTCCGGGAGTCGCGCGAAGAGGTCGGCGTCGAACTCGACCCGACGACCGTCGTCGAGCTCTTCACCGTCGTGACGCAGGCGCACGGCGAGCCCGAGGGTCGGCAGGTCGCCATGACGGTCTTCGCGGCCGAGCTCTCGGCGACGAGCCCCGAGCCGGCGCCCGCCGCCGAGGTCGGCGCGGTCCACTGGGTCACCTCGGCCGACGCGGGCCGGTGCCCGCCGGCCGGTGTCGCGACGCTCGAGCGCCTCCGGGGGCTCGACCTGGTCGACTGAGTCGGCGCGGGGGCACGGCCGGGCCGCGGCTCGGTGCGGCGCTCGGCTCGGCGCGGCAGCCGGCTCGATGCGGCACCCGGTTCGGTGCGGCACCCGGCTCAGTGCACGTACTCGAGGGCGTCGGTGCCCACGGCCCGCAGGGCTTCGAGCGCCCGGAGGCGGTGGGCGAGGGTCAGGTCGTCGAACGTGACGATCACGCAGTACGCGACGCTGCGGCGCGGCCCGCGGAGCACCCCGAGCTCGGAGCGCACCCCCGGGTCGCCACCGGTCGTGTGGACGATCTGCAGGTCGTGGTCGAGCCGCCGGTGCCCGAGCGGATCGAGACCGAACGGTGCCGCGACGAGCGACGTGTCGGCGCCCAGCGACAGCCAGCCGAGCACCCGGTTCGACACGGCCCGGTCGACGACCTCGCCGCGGGCGAGGGACACCATGAGGCCGCCGAGTTCGTGAGCCGTGCCCACGGCGAGCGCGGGCGCGTCGTCGGGGCCGCGGGACGACCGGGTGACGTCGAGGAGGGCGGTCTTCGTGAGACCGAGCGATTCGCCTCGTGCCCGCACGGCGGCCAGGCCCACCCGACCGATGAGCGCGTCGATCGCCGCCCCGTCGCGGAAGGCCCCGACGAGCGTCGCCGCGTCGGTCACCGGGAGGCTCGTCCGGCGGAGGTAGGGCCAGAGGCCACGGGGCCCCTGGTCGCCGGGGTCGCCCGGCCGGTCGAGTTCGTCGAGGGGGCGGAGCGTGCCGTCCTCGATGCGGGCCGACACCTCGACCAGGAGCAGGACGGCACCGAGCTGGCCCACCGGCAGCGCCACGTGCTCGTCGACGCTCAGCAGGTCGGCCCCCGCGTCGAGGTCCCTGACCGAGGCCGAGACCTGCCCACCCGCGAGCGCCAGGTCGCCCAGGGCGGCGAAGGACACCGAGAACGACTCGAGCGCGCGCCCGCCACCGTGGCGCGGCTCGTGGTCGGCGCCGTCGCCGTTCTCCCGTCGGGCCCGACGGCCGGGCACCTGACCTACCAAATGGTGACGCGCTCCTCGGCCGGCAGCCACAGGGCGTCGCTCTCGGTGACGCCGAACGTCTCGTAGAACTCGTCGATGTTGCGCACGATCTGGTTGCACCGGAACTCGTTCGGCGAGTGCGGGTCGATCGAGACGAGACGGATCGCCTCTTCGTCGCGCAGCTTGATCTGCCAGGCCTGAGCCCAGCTCAGGAAGAACCGCTCGGCGCCGGTCAGGCCGTCGATCACGGGCGGCTCGCTGCCGTCGAGCGAGATGAGGTAGGCCTTCCAGGCGATCGAGAGCCCGCCGAGGTCGCCGATGTTCTCGCCGATGGTGAGGGCGCCGTTGACGTGGTGGTCGGGCACCTGCCTCGGGGCGAGGGCGTCGTACTGCGCGATGAGCGACGAGGTCAGCTCCTCGAACGCCTCGCGGTCGGCGGGGGTCCACCAGTCGGTCAGCTTGCCGTCGCCGTCGTACTTCGAGCCCTGGTCGTCGAAGCCGTGGCCGATCTCGTGGCCGATCACGGCACCGATGGCTCCGTAGTTGGCGGCGGCGTCGCGCGTCTCGTCGAAGAACGGGAACTGCAGGATCGCCGCGGGGAACACGATCTCGTTCATGCCCGGGTTGTAGTACGCGTTGATGGTCTGCGGCGTCATGAACCACTCGTCGCGGTCGAGCGGCTGGCCGATCTTGCCCAGCTCGCGGTCGAAGCCGAAGGCGGCGGTGGCCCGCACGTTGCCGACCAGGTCGGCGGGGTCGATCGACAGGGCCGAGTAGTCGCGCCATTTCTCAGGGAAACCGATCTTGGGCGTGAACTTCTCGAGCTTGTCGAGGGCCCGGGCTCGGGTCTCGTCGGTCATCCACTCGAGGCCCGTGATGCTCTGTCGGTAGGCCTCGACCAGGTGGCCGACGAGGACGTCCATCGCGGTCTTTGCCTCGGGCGCGAAGTGCCGCTCGACGTAGATGCGCCCGACGGCCTCGCCGAGGGCGCCCTCGACCAGCGAGACGCCGCGCTTCCAGCGGGCACGCTGCACGGGGGTGCCGGTGAGGGTGCGACCGTAGAAGCCGAAGTTCGCCTCGACGAAGGGCGTCGACAGGTAGGCGGCCATGGAGCGGACGATCTGCCAGCGCAGCCAGTCGCTCCAGGCGTCGAGGCGGTCGTCGGTCAGCAGCGAGGCCAGTCCGGTGACGAACGACGGCTCGCGCACGACGAGCTCGTCGAAGACGCCGGCCGGGCCGCCCACGGCGTCCCGCCAGGCCGTGAGGTCGACGCCCTCGGCGAGCGCGTCGAACTCGGCCCAGGGCAGCAGGTTGTAGGTCTTGTCGCTGTCGCGGGTGGCGACGTTGCTCCAGTGGTGCGTGGCGAGGGCGGTCTCGAGCCCGACCACGCGGTCGGCGCGGGCCGAGGCGTCGTCGAGGCCGGCGAGCCCGAGCATCTGCTCGACGAACGCCCGGTAGGCGGTCCGCACCGACTCGAACTTCTCGTCGCGGTAGTAGGACTCGTCGGGCAGGCCGAGGCCGCCCTGCTCGACGAAGACGACGTACCGCTCGGGGTCGCCCGGGTCGTTGTCGACGAAGAGCTGGACGAAGCTCGGCATGCCCTGCTTCTCGAGCGAGCCCAGGAGGCGCGTGAACGAGGTCACGTCGGTGACCGTCTCGACCTCGGCCAGGAGCGGTTCGAGGGGTGCGGCGCCGAGCGCCTCGATGCGCTCCTCGTCGGTGAAGCTGGTGAAGAGGTCGCCGACCTTGCGGGCCTCGGTGCCGGGTTCGGCGGACTGGGACTCGACCACGATCTCGCGGACGGCCTTCTCGGCCTCTTCGGCGAGCAGGTAGAAGGAGCCGTAGCGCGCCTTGTCGTCGGGGATCTCGGTGCGGTCGATCCACGCGCCGTTGACGTGCCGGAAGAGGTCGTCCTGCGGGCGGACCGCCGGGTCGAGTTCGTCGGTCTGGATTCCGCTGCTCAGTGCGTCGCTGGTCATGCCCGTCAGCCTAGGTGAGGCCCCCGACGGCGGGCCGGGCCGGACCCGCGGCGGCCCGGGCTGACGAGGCCGTCCCAGGAAACACGGAGGAAACGGCACCCCCAGTACAGTTCTCGACATGGCACTCCCCTGGGCACTGCACGGCGACGGCAAGACGGTCGACCCGACCGAGATCGTGGCCCCGGAGGAGCGGCTCAGCTGGCCGCGCACCATCGGCCTCGGCGGCCAGCACGTCGTCGCGATGTTCGGCGCGACCTTCCTCGTGCCGATCATCACCGGGTTCCCGCCGAGCACGACGCTGTTCTTCTCCGGCATCGGCACCCTGCTCTTCCTCGTCATCACGAAGAACCGCCTGCCCAGCTACCTGGGCTCGTCGTTCGCGTTCCTCGCCCCGATCGCGGCCGCCACCGACGTGGGCGGCATCCCCCTCGCGCTCAGCGGCATCATCGTCGTCGGCGCCCTGCTCGCGGTGATCGGCCTGGTAGTGAACCTCGCGGGCACCCGCTGGATCGACGCCCTGCTGCCCCCGGTGGTCAGCGGCTCGATCGTCGCCCTCATCGGCTTCAACCTGGCCCCGGCCGCCCGCGACAACTTCGCGCTCTCGCCGGGCATCGCCTTGATCACGCTCGCCGCGGTCGTGCTGAGCGCCGTGCTCTTCAAGGGCCTGCTCGGCCGCCTGTCGATCTTCGTCGGCGTCGTCGTCGGCTACGTCGCCGCCGTGATCGCGGGCGCCGTCGACTACAGCGCCGTCGCGGCCGCGCCGTGGGTGGGCCTGCCGACCTTCACGGCCCCCGCCTTCGACCTCGGGCAGCTGCCGATCTACCTCGGCTTCCTGCCCGTCGTGCTCGCCCTGATCGCCGAGAACGTCGGCCACGTCAAGGGCGTCGGCCAGCTCACGAAGCGCAACCTCGACCCGCTGACCGGCCGGGCACTCTTCGCCGACGGCCTCAGCACGGTGCTCGCCGGCCTCGGCGGCGGCTCGGCGACGACCACCTACGGCGAGAACATCGGCGTGATGAGCGCCACCCGCATCTTCTCGACGGCCGCGTACTGGGTCGCCGGCGTCGTGGCGATCCTGCTCGGGCTGTCGCCCAAGATCGGCGCCGTCATCTTCACCATCCCGCCGGGGGTGCTCGGCGGCGTCACGACGGCGCTCTACGGACTCATCGGCGTGATCGGCATCCGCATCTGGGTCGAGAACAGGGTCGACTTCAGCCGCCCGAAGAACCAGCTGACCGCCGGCGTCGCGCTCATCATGGGCATCGCCGACTTCACCCTGGCCCTCGGGGGCGCGAGCTTCGGCGGCATCATCCTCGGCACGGTCGCGGCCATCGTCGTGTACCACCTCATGTCGGCCGTGGGTCGGGCCCGGGGCACCGACTGACGGTGGGACGCCGCCGCGGCGAGCCGTCCCCGGTGACGGCCTCGCGCCTCCGTTCGCCCTGGGACCGACGCATCGTCGCCCTCGCGGCGCCGGCGCTCGGCGCGCTGATCGCCGAACCGCTCTTCCTCCTTACCGACACCGCGATGGTCGGGCACCTGGGCACGGTGCCCCTCGCCGGGCTCGGCATCGCGAGCGTCGTGCTGCAGACCGCCCTCGGCCTGCTGATCTTCCTGGCCTACGCCACGACGCCGACCGTGGCCCGACGGCTCGGCGCGGGTGACCGGCCCGGAGCGATCCGCGCCGGCGTCGACGGGCTCTGGTTCGCGCTGCTGGTCGGGGTGGTGCTCGCCGGGGTCGGGGCACTCGTCGCCCGCCCCCTCGTCGGCCTGTTCGGCACCGACCCGGCCGTCGTCGACGCCGCGGCGACCTACCTGACCGTGTCGATGCTCGGCCTGCCCGGCATGCTGCTCGTGATCGCGGCGACCGGACTGCTGCGCGGCCTGCAGGACACCAGGACGCCACTGGTCGTCGCGACGGTCGGCTTCGCGGCGAACGCGGGCCTCAACGCGCTCTTCCTCTACGGCTTCGGCTGGGGCATCGCCGGCTCGGCCGCGGGGACCGTCGTCGCGCAGTGGGGCATGGCCGCAGTGTACGTGGTGATCGCCGTCCGTGCCGCGCGGGCCGTCGGGGCTCCGCTGCGTCCGGGGCTGGCCGGCGTCGGTCGCACGGCACGCTCCGGCGCGTGGCTGCTCGTGCGCAACGCGTCCCTGCGGATCGCGATCATCGCGACCGTCTGGGCCGCCGCCTCCTCGGGGGTGACCGGACTCGCGACGATCCAGGTCGCACTCACCCTGTTCAGCACGCTGGCGTTCGCCCTCGACGCGCTGGCCATCGCCGGCCAGGCCCTCGTCGGCCACGCGCTCGGTCAGGGCGATCGCGAGGCGGTGCGCGCCGTCACCCGCCGGCTGATGCTGTTCGGGGTCGGCGGCGGTCTGCTGCTCGGCGTGCTGCTGGCCGCGGTCTCGCCGCTGCTCGCACCCGTCTTCAGCGGCGACGACGCGGTGCGCGACCTGCTGCCCCGGGTCGTGCTGGCGATGGCCGTGGGCATCCCGCTGGCCGGCTTCGTCTTCGTGCTCGACGGCGTGCTCCTCGGCGCCGGCGACGCCCGCTACCTCGCCCTCGCCGGCGTGGTCAACACGGTCGTCTACCTCGCGATCCTGATCCCGCTGGAGGCGCGGGTCGGGCCGGACGCGCGGGGCACGGTCGCCCTGTGGCTGGCCTTCGGCCTGGGCTACATCGGCATCCGCGCCGTGACGCTGGGCCTCCGGGCGCGGTCGGACCGCTGGATGGTCGTCGGCGCCGGCTGAACCCGGGGTCGTGGGTCGGCGTCGGCGAGGAGGCGTCGGGGTCGGGCGTCAGCGCGCGGGCGGACCCGTGGTCGAGCCGGGGCGGAAGACGCTCGTGAACGTCGTGCCCTCGACGGGGTCGCCGGCGAGGAGCGCGAGCACTGCGCGACCGGCCGCGCGGCCCTTCTCGACGGCGGGCTGGACGACCGTCGTGAGGTCGGCGGCGCGCGGGTCGTCGAGGCGCACGCCGTCGTAGCCGACGACGCTCAGGTCGCCCGGCACGGACAGCCCCAGGTCGTCCGCCGCCGCGATGACGCCCGACGCGAGCAGGTCGCTCTGGGCGACGATCGCCGTCGGCCGCTCGGCCTCGGGCACGTCGAGCAGGCGCAGGCCGGCGCGGTGCCCCTCGCTCGTCCAGCTGCCGCGGGTGGCCAGGCCGCCCACGCCCGGGAAGACCTCGCGGGTGCCGCGCAGCCGCTCGAGGGTCGGCCAGGAGGTGCCCCGGGCCACGCGCGCGTCGGTGAGCTCGTCGTCCCCGTCGCCGCTCGACCGGCCCGGGCCGAGCTCGAGCGCGACGACGGCGACCCGTCGGTGGCCGAAGTCGTGCAGGTGCTGCGCCAACAGGCGGGACGAGCCCACGTTGTCCTCGGCGATGTCGAGCACGCCCTCGGTCGGCGGGGCCTCGATCGAGACCACCGGGATGCCGCGCCGACGCATGATCGACACGGACTGGTCGAGGCGGGTGCTGCAGCCGAACAGCACGACGGCGTCCACCGGGGCGTCCAGCAGGCGGGACCGCTCGCCCGCGGTCTCGGTCAGCAGCAGCAGCGAGTTGTCGGCCGGCCCCGTGACGTCGGCGATGCCGTCGAGCATGGCCACGTTGATCGGGTCGCGGAAGGCCGTGCTGAGGGTGGACTCGAGGACGGCGCCGACGATGCCGGAACGCCCACGCCGCAGCGACCTCGCGCGGGGGTCGGGCCCGGCGTAGCCGAGTTCGTCGGCGGCGGCGAGCACCCGCGCGCGGGTCTCGTCCGAGACGGGGCCGGTCCCGCTGAAGGCCAAGGAGGCGGTGCTCGCGCTCACCCCGGCGACCCGCGCCACCGACGCGAGGGTCGGCCTCGCGGCGACGTCGCCCTCTGCCCGGCTCATGCTGCCGCAGCCTAGCCGACGGGGCCGGACGGCCTCCGGGTGAGCGGTGACGGTCGGTGCGGCGTCAGTCGACGGGTCGCACGGGCGGTTCGTCGACGCCCAGGGCCGTGACGTAGTCGGACGCGAGACCGGGCAGCTGTGTCCAGTCGCCGTAGTGCGCGGCGGCCTCCATCAGGTCGACGATCGCGCCGCGGACGGTCTCGCCGAGGGCGGGCCGCATGTCGTGCACCGCGACGGCCCTCGCGCTGCAGAGGATCTCGAGCGGCAGCAGCAGGTCGTCGCGCACGTGCTGACGGGCCGCCGGCGAGAGCACCTGCACGATCGCCCGGACGAGGTCGAGGAAGTGGGCGACGTCCGCGGGCAGGGCCAGCCCGTGGGCCGTGCAGGCCGGTCGGCGCACGGCGGGCTCGGGGACGTCCTCGAGCGACGTCGCCGTCGTCGACGCCACGGAGACCATGCGGACCAGGTCGCGCAGCAGCACCTCGTTGAACCGCCGGTGCCAGACGACGACGTGGGCACCGCTGAACGGGGCGCGCACCACGACCTTCATGCGCCTCAGCTCGAAGAGGGCGAGGTGCACCTCGCCGGGGGTGACCCGGTGCTCGCGCACGATGGTGTCGACGTCGAGGGAGTCGCCGGGCGCGTAGCGCGCCGTCGCCAGGTCGACGAGCAGCAGCTCGGCCGTGTCGTGGGTCGTCGTCCGCAGCGGCCGGGTCGTGGCGGGCATCGGGTGGGGCATCGTTCCTCCTGGAGGCGTCTCGGTGGCCGTCCTGCCGACCATCTGTCATGAATGTATTTCACATATGCATACTTGTCAACGAGGGCCCCTGCCGCGTTCGCGCCGCCCCGTAGGATCGTCGGGTGCGCCTCGTCATTGCCCGTTGCTCGGTCGACTACGCCGGTCGACTGTCCGCCCACCTGCCCCTGGCCACGCGCCTCCTGATGGTCAAGAGCGACGGCAGCCTGCTCGTCCACTCCGACGGGGGCAGCTACAAGCCCTTGAACTGGATGAGCCCGCCCTGCACCATCCGCACGGTCGAACCCGACGACGACCAACGCGAGGCCGGCGTCGTCGAGCTGTGGAAGGTGACCCAGGCCAAGACGGCCGACCTCCTGGTGGTGTCGATCCACGAGGTGCTGCACGACTCGTCCCACGAGATGGGCGTCGACCCGGGGCTGACCAAGGACGGCGTCGAGGCCGACCTGCAGAAGTTGCTGGCCGAACAGATCGAGCTGCTCGGCGAGGGCCACACCCTCGTCCGCCGCGAGTACATGACCGCCATCGGGCCGGTCGACATCCTGGCCCGCGACGCGAAGGGCGCCGCGGTGGCCGTCGAGCTGAAGCGGCGAGGCGACATCGACGGGGTCGAGCAGCTCACGAGGTACCTCGAGCTGATGAACCGCGACCCGCACCTCGCCCCCGTGACCGGGGTGTTCGCCGCGCAAGAGATCAAACCGCAGGCCCGCACACTGGCCCACGACCGGGGCATCCGCACCCTCCTGCTCGACTACGACGCCATGCGCGGGCTGGACGACTCGCACTCCCGCCTCTTCTGACGCCGGCCCACGAGGGTGCGGGGCCACGCGGGTGCGGGCCCACGCGGGTATGGGCCTACGCGGGTATGGGCCTACGAACCCTTGTGATACTCACATTTCAGGGTTATATTTCTGCTACGACCCCCATCGACCGCAGGAGCAACCCGTGACCTCACCGATCTTCGACACCCTGGCCGCCGAACGCGAGGCGACCCCCGTCTTCCGATCCCTCGCGAGCAGGCCCGACGCCCCCCAGCGCCCGTTCGACGCGACGCGACGGAGCCCGGCCCCGCACGCGACCGCGACCGCGACCGCGACCGCGAAGACGAGCACGACGAGTGCGGGTGCGAACGCGACGGCGATCCGGGACGCCGTGTCGGCCGTCGCGACCTGGCCGCTCCGAGCGGTCCCCTGCTGACCCCCGATCCGTAAGCTGGGGGTGATGACTCTCCCCTACACGGCCGTCCTCTACGACCTCGACGGCACCATCGCCGACTCGGCGCCCGCGATCACCGCCAGCCTCGCCCACACGATCGGCGAACTCGGCCTGCCGGTGCCCTCCCCCGCCGACCTCATGGCCTGGGTCGGCCCGCCCCTGCCGCAGAGCTTCGAGGTGCGCCTCGGCCTCGACGGCGAGCGCCTCGTCGACGCCATGCGGCTCTACCGCGCGCACTACCTGGCCCACGGCGCCCTCGAGGGCGAGGTCTTCCCCGGGGTGCCCGACCTCATGGCGGCCGTGCACGCGGCCGGCATCCCCACCTCGACCGCGACCTCGAAGCCCGAGACCCCGGCCACGGCCATCCTCCGGGCCCACGGCCTCGACCGCTACCTCGACGTCATCACCGGCGCGTCCGACGACGAGGTGCGCAACACCAAGGCCGACGTCGTCGAGGAGGCCCTGAAGCGCCTGCGGGCCCGCGGGGCCGACCTCTCGCGGCCCGTCCTGCTCGGCGACCGCCACCACGACGTCGAGGGCGCGGCCGTGCACGGCGTGCCAACCATCCTGGTCGGCTGGGGTTACGGCGAGCCCGAGGAGTACGTCGGTGCGGTCGCCGTGGCGGCGGACGTCGACGAGGTGGCCGACCTGTTGGGCGTCTCCCTGCTGCGCGGCGCCGCGTGACCCGGGCCGCGGCCGCGGTGCGGTCGCCCGCCGCCTGGTTGCTCACCCTCGCGATCGTGCTGATCGCCCTCAACATGCGCGGGCCGATCGTGGCCCCGGCCCCCGTGCTCGACCAGATGAGCGCCGACCTCGGCCTCACGGCGGTCGTCGCCGGGCTGCTCACCAGCATCCCCGTGCTCTGCTTCGCCGTGGCGAGCCCGTTCGCCTCGGCCCTGATCGGCCGGATCGGCGCCGAGCGCGCCGTCACGCTGGGGCTCGCCGGCGTGCTCCTCGGCACGCTGCTGCGCACGGCCGGTGGCACGGTGTGGCTCTACGTGGGCACGATCGTGATCGGCGTCGCCATCACGATCGGCAACGTCGTGCTGCCCGTCGTCATCCGTCGTGACTTCAGCCCCGAGCGGGCCGGCTTCGTCACCGGCATCTACACCTCGGCCCTCAACGTCGGGTCCATGATCACCTCGCTCGCGACGGCCCCGATCGCCTCGGTCGTCGGCTGGCCCCTCGCCCTCGTCACCTGGGGGCTGCTCGCCGTCCTGGCCGCCGTCGTCTGGTCGATCGCCGTCGGCCCCCGCGTCGCGGTGCGGGGCGGCAGCGTGGCCGTGGTGCCGGGGTCGCAGGCCGACGTCGACGACCGGGACCGCGCCTCCTCGGCGACCGACGTCTTCACGGGCGGCATCGACGTCGTCGAGCCCGGCGAGGCCGAGGTCGACGCGCGCGAGCGACGACGCAGCGCGACCCCGCTGCTGCGTCGGTGGACGACCTGGGGCCTGACGCTGGCCTTCTCGGGGCAGGCGTTCGGCTACTACGGGCTCACGGCCTGGATGCCCACGCTGCTGCGCGACGAGGTCGGCCTCACCCGCGAGGCGGCCGGCGCGAGTTCGTCGGTCTTCCAGATCCTCGCGGTCGTGGGTGCGCTGGGGGTGCCGTTCCTCGCCCTGCGCGTGCGGCCGGCGGTCGTCATCGGGCTGATCGCCGTCTTCTGGTCGGCCATGCCGCTGGGCCTGCTCTTCGCTCCCGAGCACTGGCTGCTCTGGTCGATCTTCGGTGGGGCCGCGCAGGGCGGCGGCATCACGATCATCTTCATCGTCATCGTGCGCATGGCGTCGACCGACGTCGAGGCACGACGACTGTCGGCCCTGGTGCAGGGCGGCGGTTACGCGATCGCCGCGCTCGGGCCGCTCGCGATCGGCGCACTGCACGACGTCAGCGGCAACTGGCAGATCCCGATGATCGGCGTCGCCGCGGCGGTCGTCGTGCTCGGCGTCAGCGGCGTGCTGTCGTCGCGACGCGTGCCCTGAGCCGGCCGGGCCGCCGGCCGGGCCGACGACCGGGCGGCCTCCCGGGCCGGGTCAGTGCTGGACGCCTCCGGCGAAGAGCACCTCGAGCGTCAACGGGTCGCGTCCGGTCAGGTCGCGCACGGACGACGTCACCTGCGCCACCTCGCCCGAGGCCATGGACGTGTAGGTGCTGACCCAGGCGTCCGCCTGGAAGGGCTCGGGTTCGAAGACGCGGCGGGACTCGTAGGCCTCGTCGACCGTCTCGTCCACGAACGTGAACGACCGTCCGCCGAGGGCGGTGAGACGTGCAGCCGCCTCGGTCAGGGTGAACGCCTCCGACCCGGTGAGGTCGTAGGTCGCCCCGGCGTGCGACTCGTGGTCGAGCAGCACGACGGCCGCCACCGCCGCGACGTCGGCCCGGGCCACCGCCGCCACGCGCCCGTCACCGGCCGGGCCGCGGATCACGCCCTGCTCGTCCGCGAACAGCGGGATGAAGTCCAGGTAGAAGTTGTCCCGCAGGAACGTGAAGGCCAGCCCCGACTCGCGGATGTGCTGCTCGGTCGCGAAGTGGTCCCGCCCGAGCGTGAAGACCGAGTCCGCCGACGCACCGGCGAACGACGTGTAGACCACGTGCCGCACGCCCGCCTCGACGGCCGCGTCGACGAACGAGCGGTGCTGGTCGACGCGGTCGGGGGCCTCCGCCGCCGACACCATGAACAGCGTCTCGACCCCGCGCAGGGCCTCGACGGAGGCCGCCCGGTCGCCGTACGTGGCGACGGCGACCTCGGCCTCGGCCCCGTCGAGTCGGGGTGCCCGGGTGGCGTCGCGCACGACGAGCCGCAGCGGCACGCCCCGCTCGGACAGGTGCGCGGCCACGATGCCGCCCACGGCGCCCGTCGCACCCGTCACGGCGACGAGGGACGAGGAGGCGCGGGCGGGTTCCCCGAGGGAGGCGGAGGAGGTCTCGGTCGAGTCGGTCATGCCTCACTGAACCATGCGCGGTGGGGGCGGCTCCCAGGCGGGGCCGACCCGCGCCTCCTCGTCCGCCCGGCGGGCCCCGATCGGCGTCGTTGCAGGGATCGAGACTCGTTATCGACTGCCCGGATCGGTGGCCGTCGCCGACGGGCGCCGGTAGATTCGACGCCGGCCCGGAACGCCGGCGGACCGACCCGCCGGGCCGATCGCCACCCCGATCCTCCATCCCGACGAGAGGCGCCCATGGGCCACGACCACGGACACGTCGCCGCCGACGGACGACGGCTCCGCCTCGCGATCGCGATCGTCGCCCTCGGTCTCGTCGCCCAGCTGGTCGGTGCCTGGCTCTCGGGCTCCCTGGCGCTGTTGGCCGACTCGGGGCACATGCTCTCCGACCTGGCCGGGTTGGTCATCGCCCTCGTGGCCACGATCGTCGCCGCCCGACCCGCGAGCGGCCGACAGACCTACGGCTACCGCCGGGCCGAGGTCTTCGCCGCCTTCGTCAACGGCCTCGTGCTGCTCGCCGTGTCGCTCTCGGTCGCCGTCGCCGCCGTCTCCCGTCTCGTGGCGGTCGACGGGCACGAGGTGCTCGGGCTGCCGATGCTGGTCGTCGGCCTGGTCGGCGGGGCGACGAACGTCGCGGCACTGCTCGTGCTGCGGGGCGGGGCCACGCACTCGATCAACATGCGCGGCGCCTACCTCGAGGTGCTCGGCGACCTGCTCGGCTCGGCGGCCGTCGTCGTGGCCGCCGTCGTCGTGCTGACCACGGGCTTCACGCAGGCCGACTCGGTCGGGTCGCTGATCATCGCGGCGATGATCGTGCCGAGGGCCTGGTCGCTGCTGCGCGAGGCGATCCGGGTGCTGTTCGGCTCGGCTCCGGGCGACATCGACCTCGAGTCGGTCCGCACGCACATCGGCGACACCCCGGGCGTCGTCTCGGCACACGACGTCCACGCCTGGCAGATCACGAGCGGAGCGACCGTGTTCTCGGCGCACGTCGTCGTCGAACGCGAGGTGTTCTGCGACATGAAGGTCGACGAGACCCTGGACGCCCTCGACCGGTGCCTCGCCGCCCACTTCTCGGTCGAGCACGCGACGTTCCAGCTCGAGCCGGCCGACCACGCCGGGCACGAGCGCGAGACGCACGCCTGACCGGGCCCCTCCCCCCGGAGGCGCGGGTCGAGTGGGCAGAACCGGTCCCTCACCAGCGGCGGAAGGACCAGATCTGCCCACTCGGCGCGCTTGAGGCCCGGGCGACGAGCCCGTCAGGCGAGCGAGCCGAGCCACAGCCCGAGGGAGGCGACGACCACGCACGCGACGAGCATGCCCAGGCCGTTCGCGACCGCGGCCCCGCGTCGCCCGACCGCCAGCAGTCGCACCGTCTCGACGCTCGCGGTGCTGAACGTCGTGTACCCGCCGAGCAGCCCGGTGCCGAGCACGGCCTTCCACTCGGGCGTGACGACCGCCTGCAGGGCCAGGCCGGTCAGCAGCCCCAGCGCGAACGAGCCCGACACGTTGATGACGGTCGTGCCCCACGGGTAGGCGGAGCCGAGGCGGTGCTTGACGAGCCCGTCGACGACGAACCGGGTGGCGGCACCGACCCCGCCGGCCACCGCGACGGCGACGACGAGCAACGGGCTCACGAGGCGCGCCCCGCGAGACGTGCGCCGACCCGGATGCCGGCCGCGGCGGCGAGCACCCCGAGCACCAGGCTCAGCAGCCCGTAGAGCACGGCGACGACGAGATCGCCCCCGCCCGCCCCGGCGAGCGCCGCGGTCTCGGTCGCGAGCGAGCTGTAGGTCGTGAACCCGCCGAGGACCCCCGTCCCCACGAGCAGTCGGAGCCGGCGACGCCCGCCCTCGTCGGGCCCGGAGCGCAGCAACCGCTCGAGCAGGACGCCGAGCACGAACGCCCCGACCACGTTGATCGCGAAGATCGCCGTGTCGAACGCCCCCCACGACGGCACCACGAGCGTGATCCCGACCCGTGCGGCCGTCCCGAGGGCGCCGCCCAGGGCGACGAGGGCGATCAGGGACGGACGGAGGTGCGGGGCACGAGGGCGCGCGGCACCCGTCACCGGCGGCCTCGCGTCACAGTTCGTCCTCCCACGGCAGCGTCTGGCTGCGGGGGACGGGGGCGAGCGGCACGACGACGACCGGCCGGTGCTGACGGTGGCTGAGGTGCAGCGCGACCGAGCCGGCGAAGAACTCACGGACGCTGCCCCGCAGGCCGGCCTCGCGGCTGCCGACGACGATGAGCGGGGCGTCGAGCTGCTCGGCCAGGTGCGACAGGCACCGGGCGGGGTCGCCGGCGACGATCGAGGTGCGCAGCTCCACGCCGCGAGCCGAGGCGACCGGCCGCAGCCGCGCCTCCAGGTCGGCGTCGAAGGACAGCGTCTCGGTGTAGTCGTCGGGGTCGAGGGGGTACGACAGGACGGTGCCGTCGATGCCCTCGGCGAAGGCGAGCCGGTCGGGCTCGACCGAGACGCAGAGCAGACCGGTGCCGTACCGTGCTGCCAGGTCGGCCGCGGTCGCCACGACGGCCTCACCAGAGTTGGGCACGACGCCCGCGACGACGAAGCCGCGCGCGGGGTTCTGCTCGTCGGACATGGTCACCACCCTCTCACCGTGTCGCCGTCCCACGCGGCGCCACGGCCACAGTGAACCACCGACACGCCCCTCCGCGGAAGAGCAGATCCGAGGTGGTCTCGTCAGGACCCCACGGTTAGGATGGGAGAACAAATGGATCGGGAATGCTCGATCGGCGTCTGGCCCCGACGATGTCGGGGCCAGACGCTTGTGACCTCCGCTCACGGGTAGACCTTGAGTCCCCAGCCGCGGGTCTCGCCTGCAGGTGACCGGACGATCTTGGGGTCGATGCGGTCCCATGCCGCGTTGGCCTGACCCGGCCGGATCACCTGGAGTCCGATCGGCCTCGCCACCATGTCCGCGATCTGGATCCCCGTGCTGTTGGCGCTCTTGGCCGCACAACGGAACGTCAGCGTGGTCCCCAGGCCCCGCAGTCGAGTCGACGACCGTACCCGCTCGAACTCGCGCTCGAGATCGGCGTCCTCTGCCTTCCCACGGCTCTCGAAGACCATGCAGGTGGGACGGTCCCGCTGACCGCGGCGCTGCAGGTGCAGGAAGACACGTTCCATTCCGTACTCGAGGGCCACATGGTACGGATTGGCCGCGTGGCCTCTTTCGTCACGGAAGGCTCTCTTGTCGATGACACAGGCGACGACGTCGAAGGGGGCGTCGTCGACGAGGTTCGAGACGCGGCTCATGAAGGTCCTCCTGACAGCCCCGTTCTGCAGGATGTCGAAAGGTGGCAGGGCCTTCCTCATCTCACGCTCGTGGAGAACGATCATGTCGTGGCCGAAGAAGTCGAACTTCAGGCGCTGGGTCGACGGGACGATGCGCCGGACGTAGTCGTCGACCCGGAAGATGCAGAACACGAGGACGAAGACGGGGAACTGTTCGTTGATGGACACCAGCGAGTGGTCTCCGCTCTCGTCCGCGTAGACGATGTACTCGCCGTAGGCCATCGATCCTCCGTCATGTCACGTACCGGTTCGGCGTCGACCCTACAGTCGCAGGGGGCCGCGGAAGAGCAGACTGTCGGCATGTGCGGTCGCTACGTCGTTGCCCGGGCCACGTCCGATCTGCTGCCGAGCCTGCTCGACGGCCTGGGGCCCCTGCCCGACGACTTCAACGTCGCGCCGACGACCGTCGTGCCGGTCGTCCGGGAGCGGCACGGCGAGAGGCAGCTGCCCGGTGCCCGGTGGGGATTCGTGCCGTCGTGGTACCCCGACCTGAAGAAGCGTCCGCAGCCGATCAACGCCCGCATCGAGACCGTGGCGACCAGCGGCATGTTCCGCCGGGCGTTCGCGAGCAGCCGGTGCATCGTGCCCGCACAGGGGTACTACGAGTGGGTCGTGACCGAGACCGGCAAGCAGCCGCACTACGTGCACCAGCCCGACGCCGGGCTCGCCATGGCCGGCCTCGTCACCGCGTGGCCCGATCCCGCGAAGGACGAGGACGACCCCGACCGTTGGGTGCTCTCGACGACGATCATCACGCGCGACGCCCACGTGGCACCGGGCGAGGTGCACGACCGGATGCCGGCCTGCCTCACCCCCGACTCGTACGACGACTGGCTGGGCGACGGCCTCGACGCCGACGAGCTGCTCTCGCTGCTCGACCGGGACTCGTTCGAGGTCGCCCACGACCTCGTCCAGCACGAGGTGAGCCGCGACGCGAACAACGTCCGCAACAACGGCCCTCACCTCATCGAGCCCCTGCGCTGACGCCCCTCGGACGAGGAGGCGCGGCTCGCGTCCCGGCCGGAGGCGCGGCTCGGCGCCTCAGCGCGCGTCGCGGTGGCTCGCCAGGCGTTCGCGCAGGTACGACACGAGTTCGCCCTGGGCCCGTCGGGACTCCCGCGTCAGCCGGTTGAGCGGAACGCGCCCGCCCGCCGCGAGGGCGGGGTCGCGCGGGACGACGACGAGCGAGCGACGGCCGAACTCGTTCTGCAGCGCCTCGCTCGAGCGCGTGGTCCGGTGCTCGCCGAAGACGCCGACGACCACGAGCATCACCCGGCGCAGGCCGCCGACCCCGTGCCGCTCGCGGATGCGGGCGAGGACCCGTTGGGCGTCGGCGAAGCCGACCGGGGTCGTCGGGGCCACGACGACCCCGAAGACGCTCGTGTCGTCGAGCAGGTCGAGGAGTGCGCCGTCGGCGTGGGCGCCGAGGTCGTGCAGGGTCAGCTCGTGGTCGACCCGCGGCGCGTCGTCGCCCCCGGTCAGCCGGGTCCCGAGGTCCCCGCCCGAGTGGTCGATCAGCCGGGGCACCGACTCCCCCGAGAGCTGGGTGAAGAGCAGGGCCGTGACCGTCGTGGTCCCGACGCCCCCGGCGACGCCCGCGACGACGACCGTCCGGCCGGTCACGAGCCCGCTCCGGCGACGTCGGCTCGTCCGTCGGCCTCGAACCGGGCCACCTGGACGATGCGCGGCGCCTGGCCGCGACGGACCAGGCGGCCTCGACCGGCGGTCATCTGCTCGGCGTAGACCTGCGGCACGATCGGTCCCTCGCTGCGTTCGCCCGACATGATGAACGACGACCCACCCGTGTCGCGCAGCGTCTGCAGCGCCGGGTCGTAGAGCGCCCGCGCCGAGCCGGCGACCGGCCTGCTGATCAACACGTGCAGCCGGAGGTCGCGGGCCGAGGGCAGGAAGGGCAGCAACGGCTTGAGCGGCTCGGTGCCCCCCGAGGCGACGATGTCGTAGTCGTCGATCACCACCACGATGCGCGGACCGGCGTCGCGGTCGCCGGCCTGGCGCTTGGCGAGCTCGTCGGCCACGGCGACGGCGAGCGCGCGGGCGTCCGTGCTGGTCGAGGCATGACCGCCGAGGTAGTCGTCGGGCACCTCGGCGACCAGGTCGCCGCGGAGGTCCATCAGGGCCACGACGAGCTCGTCCGGGGTCGCCCGGTCGACGAAGCCGCGGACGAGTCCGCGCAGCAGGGTCGACTTGCCGGCCTTCGAGTCGCCGAACACGAGCAGGTGCTGGTCGGCACCCGGATCGAGGGCGACCGGCTGCATCGTGTCCTGCCGCAGGCCGAACGGGATCGCCTCGGGCTCGTCCAGCGCGTCGGGCAGCTCGTCCGGCGAGAGCTCGGTGGGCAGGAGGCGGATCGGTGCCGCCGCGGGGCCGTTCCAGCTCGACGCCGACCGTCGGGCGAGGGCCTCGAGGGCTTCGCCGACCTCGTCGTCGTCCGTGTCGTCCAGCACCGGCAGCGCCACCTGCGCGAACAGGTTGTCGTCGGTCAGTGCCCGACCGGCCTGGTCGGCCCGGATGGTCTGGGCCAGCTTGCGACCGATGACCGAGTCCGCGGGATCGTTCAGGTGCAACTCGACCCGGGTGCCGACCAGCGGTTGCTGCGCCATCCGCAGTTCGTTCCACCGCGTCATCCCGAGCACGACGTGCAGGCCGTAGCTGCCGCCGCGCAGCAGCAGGTCGCCGAACGCCGTCTCGAGCTCGGCGAAGTCCCCGCGCAGCTGACCGGTGCCGTCGACGACGAGGACCACGTCGGCCGAGATGAGCTCGGGCACCTCGCCCGCGGCGTGCAATCGACGCAGCATGGCCAGCGAGTCGATGCCGTGGTCGCGGAACACGCGCTCCCGGGTCGTCAGCATGGCCGCCAGTTCTTCGAGCAGCCGCAGGAGGCGGTCCTTGCTCGCCCGCGTCGCCACGCCGCCGACGTGCGGGAACCCCTCGATCCGGCCGAGCCCCCCGCCCGTGAGGTCCATGCCGTAGATGCCGACCTCCTGCGGGGTGTGCGTCAGGGCCAGCGAGGCGACGAGGGTGCGGAGGAACGTGCTGCGTCCGGTCTGCGGCGCCCCGATCACGGCGACGTGCCCACCGGCCCGGGCGAGGTCGAGCAGCCACGGGTCCTGCCGCTGCCGCGCCGGGTCGTCGAGCAGTCCCATCGGCACCCGCAGGCCGCCGGCCTGGTCCGCTCCGACCACCCGCGAGAGCGCGAGCCGGTCGGGCAGGGGCGGCAACCAGACCGGGTCGACGTCGGTGCCGCCGCCCATGAGACGGTCGACGGCCTCGTCGATGACGGCGCGACCGACGTCGGGCCGCGAGAGCTCGTCCTCGCCGCCGTCGTCGTCGCCGCCCGCGATGCCGTTGAAGGTCGGCAGCAGGAGCGCGGTCGGCCGCACGTCGTCGCCCGCCAGCGAGCGGGCGGCCTCGGTCGGCAGGGGGCCCGACACGTAACCCGCACGGAACCTCCGGTACACCGAGGTGTCGACCTTGAGGAAGCCGAACCCCGGGACCGCGGGGAGGTGGAACGCGTCCGGCCGGTCGAGCACGATCGAGCTCTCGGCCTCGGAGAAGGTCCGCAGGCCGATCCGGTACGAGAGGTAGGTGTCGAGGCCGCGCAACTTGCCCGCCTCGATGCGCTGGCTCGAGAGCAGCAGGTGCACGCCGATCGACCGCCCGATGCGACCGATGGTGAGCAGCAGGTCGACGAACTCGGGCTCCGCCGTGAGCAGCTCGCCGAACTCGTCGATGACGACGAACAGGTGGGGCATCGGCGGCAGCTCCGGGCGACCCACGCGCATCTCGCGGTAGTGGCTGATGGACGACGCCCCACCGGCGTCGCGCAGCTGCTCCTGACGCCGCACGACCTCGCCCTGGATGCTGACCCGGGCACGTTCGGTGAGCTGCGCGTCGTCGGCCAGGTTGTCGATCAGCCCGGCGACGTGCGGCAACCCCGCGAACGGAGCGAACGCCGCGCCTCCTTTGTAGTCGACGAGGACCATGCTGAGGTCGTCGGGCGAGTGCGACAGGGCGAGGCCGAGCACGAGCGTGCGCAGCAGCTCGCTCTTGCCCGAGCCGGTCGCACCGATGCAGATGCCGTGCGGGCCCATGCCGAGCTGCGCGGACTCCTTGAGGTCGAGCAGGACCGGCGCCCCGAAGTCGTCGATGCCGATCGGCACGCGCAGGAAGTCCCGCGGCGAGCGCGGCGTCCACGCGGTCGCCGGCGTCAGCGTCGTCACGTCGTCGATGCCCAGCAGGTCGGTGATCTCGACGGCCTGGGCCGAGTCGACCTCGTCCTGCCTGCTGAGGCTGAGCCGCAGGGGGGTGAGCGTGCGGGCGACGGCCTCGAACAGCTGCGGGGTCGTGGCGTCGATCGTCGCCGTCTGCACGCGGACCTGGCCGTCGTCCTCGACGCGGGCGTCCGTCACGACCGCCTCGTCGCCCTCGACGGTGATGCGCAGGGTGACGTCGGACGGCTCGTGCAGGCGGTCGCTCAGCAGGTGGACGGTCGTCACGCCGAGGTCGGTCAGCGAGAGGTCGGCGTCGGGCACCGGGATGCTCGAGGCGACGTGCCCCCAGTCGTCGACGAAGACGACGAGGCGCGATCCCTCGGTGCGCGCCGTGGTGCCGATCGAGCGCTTCGTCGTGGCGGCCTCTTGTGCCCGGTCGCCCAGTTCGCCGCCGATGACCGAGAGCAACGAGGAGGCGCTGGTCGCGACCCGTCGCGCCGGCACCGGTCCGTCGTAGAGCGAGTCGTCCACGGCGTGCGGGACGAGGTCGAAGCCGCGCCAGTCGTCGGCCGCGCTCTCGGGGAACGCCGCGGCCAGGTGCACGTCGTCGGGCGAGTGCAGGGCGGCGAGCTGCAGGATCATCGAGCGGGCGACCCGCAGCGCGGACTCGCGGTCGCCCAGCACGGCGACCGATCCGGCTCGGTCGAGGTCGACCGTGATGGGCATGCCCCGCACGGTCGAGAGGTGCTCGACCACGGACTCGGCCTCGCTGGCCATGATCGGGTCGAACGGCTGCACGGGGTTCGGGTCCTCGGGGACGGACATCGGGAACCAGGTCAGGTCGCCCTCGCCGATCCGCACCGAGAGGAAGTCGTCGTGCTGGCGGCGGCGTTCCCAGAGTCGCGCGGGGTCGCGCACCAGCTCGAGCAGGGCGGCGGGTTCGGGGTCGAGCACGGCCGCCGTCGCCCGGACGGCCCGGGCCTTCGTGCGCATCCGGGAGCGCAGGCGCTCGAGGAAGTCGAGGTAGCGCTCGCGCTGCAGGCGCCGCTGCCGGGCCGCGTTGCCCCGCTGGCTGAGGGTGACCGCGAGGCCGCCGACCAGGGCGACGATGAGCAGCACAGCGCCGACCAGCAGGAAGAGCGGGTTCGAACTGCCGCGGTAGACGACGATCATCACGACGCTCGAGAGGGCGCCCACGACGGGGAGCAGGGCCTGCACGGGCACGCCGCCGACCTTGCCGTCGGCCAGCTGGGGCGGCGGGGTGATGTCCTCGTGCTCGGCGGGCTGGACGGGTCGCGTGATGCGCGTGGGCCGGTGGACGAGCTTGACGGTCATCGTCGCGCCTCCTGGTCGTCGGCGATCGCCGGGCGGGCGTCCCGCCCGCGAGCCTGGCGGCGTTCCGAGGGGCGACGTTCCGACGGGCCGGGATCGGCCGCGGACGGGGCCGGGCCGGGATCCCCGACGGGCGGGGCGCCCCTCGGGACCGACGGGGCGTCGAGGGGCAGCAGGGCGGCGGCGAGCCGGGCGTAGGCGATGCGGGTGCGCGTGCCCAGTGCGGCGCTCGACACCGGCCGACCGCCGGAACGGGCCGCGTCGTAGGGCACGCGCACGACGGGCACGGTGGGGTCGTCGCCGACCGTGACGGGCGCCGCGCGACCGGCGTCGCCGACGTCGACCAGGGCGATGACCACGTCGGGCCGGTCGGGGTGGTCCTTGATCGCGGGCACGAGGGCCGCGGCCTCCTCGGCGGCGTGGCGATCGGCGCGGGCCACGATGCAGACCGTCCGGCTGGCCGACACCACGTCGGTGAGGTCGGCACGCCAGTCGCGCACTCCCCAGTCGGTCACGACGAGGTCGAAGAAGCGGCTGATCGGGGTGACCTCGTCGAACCAGCCCGCCGCGGCGGCCACGGCACGGGACTCGCCCCGGGGGTCGAGCGAGAGGGCGTAGAGGCCCGAGGGCGTGCGGGGCAGACCGTCGACGGCGTCGACCGACCGGCGTGCCGTGCGCCTCCGCGAGCTCGGTGCCGCGCTCGAACCGACCGGCGCGCCGGCCTGCCACAGCATGCCGCGGGGGCCGCGCGACGCGTCCACGCCGAGGACGAGCCCGGGACGGCGACGGGCGAGCAGGGCGGCGACGTAACCGGCGGTCGAACTCGCCCCGGCTCCGCCCCGTGCCTGCACGAAGCCGATGCGGCGCGACACCGGCAGCGGCCGCCGGACGATCTCGTCGACCGTCGTCACCTCGTGCACCCGGGCGCTCACGCTGCCGAGCAGGGCCAGCGGCGCCGACCGGACGAACGCGTCGAACGCGCTCACGAGAAGGCCCCGAGCAGGTCGGCGTAGACGCCGAACACCCCGAGCAGGACGGGGAGCAGAGCCACGACGCCGAGGGCCTCGACGGCGTTACCCACGCGGCGCAGCGAGGCGCGTTGGTGGGCGACCGGGTCGACGCCGCCGGCCACGACCGCGACCACGACCCCGGCCGCGAACAGGACGACCACGAGCCACCCGGGAGCGAGCGGTTGGACGAGC
The DNA here is from genome assembly GCF_044742985.1 of Frigoribacterium sp. NPDC087798. Taxonomy (NCBI): domain Bacteria; kingdom Bacillati; phylum Actinomycetota; class Actinomycetes; order Micrococcales; family Microbacteriaceae; genus Frigoribacterium; species Frigoribacterium sp. NPDC087798. The sequence goes on from NZ_JBIUVP010000003.1 coordinate 109,297, forward strand.
AGGCCCCCGAGCAGGCCGATCAGGGCGGCGGCCCAGAGCACCCAGCCCTGGGCGGCGATCGGCAGGGCCCGGGTGCGGGCCGCGACGACGAGCACCACGGCGACCCCGAGACCGACCTGCCAGAGATCGGCCGACCCGACGGACGAGACGGCCGTGACGGCCACGGGCCCCGCCACCGCGAAGGTCGACCAGGTCAGGGTGCGGTAGGCGTCGCCGACCGTCAGCAGCACCTCGTCACGGCGACCCCGACGTCCGTCGACCACCTGGTCGTCGAGACCTGTCAGGCCGGAGGCGCTCATGGCGAACCAGGGCAGCAGGCCGCAGACGACGACGGCGAGCACGGCGCCGACGCCCACGGCCCCCGCGTCCTGGACGCCGAGGGACCGCAGCACGATCGGCACGGCCCCGAGCACGACGCCGAGGACGCCGCCCCACCACGCCGACCGGGAGCCGAGACCGGCGCCCGCTCCGAGTGCCAGCGCGACCCAGGCGAGCACGATCACGGCGAGCGCCACGTCGACCGGCGGCAGCTCGAGGGCCGGGACGGCCCCGAGCACGACCGCCAGGGGGGCCGCGCACCCCAGGGCGACCGAGGTCGCGGCGACGGCGAGCCAGCGGCCGCCGAACCGGCCGGACACGAGGGCCACCACGACGGCGAACCCGTAGACGATCGCGAGCGTGCCGACGGGCTCGACGTCGGACGCCCTGGCCACGACCGTCGAGAGCGCCAGCGAGAGCAGTCCGATCGCGACGGCCGCCGTCGCCGTGCGCGACCGTCGCGTCCACAGGCCCGGTCGGCTGGCGAGCGACTCGGCCAGGACGTCGGTGACGTCCGCGACCTCGGGCGGCGGGGGCGCGGCGTCCTCGCGCAGCAGCCGGAGCAGTTCGCCGTCGACGATGCGCTGTTCGGCGACCGACAGAGAGGTGTCGAGCTGCTCCCCCGTCGAGCGGACGAGGGTCAGCGGGCGCGACACGGCACCGGGACGCTCGTCGAGGAGCTCCATGAGGCGCGGGATCAGACCACCGATCGGCTCGTCGGCGGGCACGACCATCTCGGCCTTGCGCGCCGTGCCGACGATGGTCAGCCGGGTGTAGTCGGTCATCGGGGCTCCGTCGTGGGGGTGGGGTCGGGGACGTCGGTTGACGCGGGAGAGGGCGACGGCGAGCCGGTGACCGGCACCGCGCCTCCTGACCCTCCGGTGGTCTGCGACTGGGTCGCGCGCTGGTCGGCCAGCACCGAGAGCACGAAGGACGTGCCGGCGCAGCCCGCGCAGGCGACCGCAGCGATGACCAGGCTGACGATCAGCCGACGGACGTTGTCGTCGACGAGCCGACGCTCGTCGAGTTCGCCGAACAGGAGGGCCGAGACCAGGCGGGCGCGGTGCGTCTTGACGGTCTCGAGCAGGACGACGTCGCGGTCCCCGCTCATGCGTCCACCACCCCGGACGGTTGGACGGTGAGGGTCCGTTCGCCGAGCTCGACGACGTATCCCGGTGCGGCCGGCCCGCGCAGGCCCGACACGAGCGGCTGCCGCGTCCCGTCGGGCGCGACGAGCGAGGACCCGTTCGTCGACCCGAGGTCGGTCACCCACAGCACGGCCCCCTCCCACGCGAAGAGGGCGTGGGTCTTGGTGAGGCTGCGGGCGAGGTCCGCCCAGGCGAAGACCGGGTGCTCCTCGCCCTCGCGGTTGACCGGGGCGCGGCCGATCAGCAGGGTCGACTCGAGGTCGAGGCGTTCGCCGCTGTCGAGCTCGAGGACGATCGATGGCGCGGCGGTCGTGGGTCGGCCCTGGCCCGTCCGACCGAAGGTGTTCTCGTCGGGTCGTCCCGCGGCGTCGAGCGGGTCGGTCGGGTGAGGCGGCAGCGGGGCGGAGGCCGCGGCGGGGAGGGCGGGCCGCTGCACGAGCGGGGGCGACGACGTCATGGGGTCCCGGCCACGCCGCAGGTCGACCGTCACCGCCTGACGACGGATGCTGAAGCGCCCGCGGCGGTCGACCCTCAGCACGGCCGGCGGGCGACCGGTCAGGTCGTCCACCGTGCGCAGGGACAGGACCAACCGGCCCACCGAGCGCCCTCCGCGCACGTAGAGCACCACGTCGAGCAGCACGAAGGCCAGGGCGACCACCACCACCGCGACCTCGACGGGCACGGGGACGAGCGCCGCGCCGGCCGTGGCGGACGAGGCGCCCGTGGCCACACCGACGACGAGGACGCCGAACAGGACGAGGGGCACGCCCCAGTCGATGGCGACCGCACCGCGACGCCGCGACGGGGTCGCCGTCTGCACGCCCGCGAGCAGTCCCGAGTAGGTGCCGATGGCGCTGCCGGTCGCCGCCGAGACGATCCGCACGCCGCACCAGAAGCACCAGGTCGCGCCCGCACCGAGCGGTTGTCCGCAGCGTCCGCAGCTTCGTGCGCCGACCAGTGCGCCCACGGTTCCGCCTCTCGCCTGCGGGGTGCCGGACCAGGTCGTCGAGACCGACGAGGAGCGACCGCCCGCGTCCCCGGAGCGCACGATCGGCCCCAGGCTAGCCGACCCCACGTCCCCCGGTGAGACACCCGTTCCGGGGCCGTCACCCACTCGTCCCCCGCCTCGGTCCCCCGACATGTACCCCGCAGACGGGTGGCGATCGAGACGGAATCGTGATTTCCTCATGAGTCGACCCGTGACGGGTCGCCATCAGATCGAAGCAAGGGGAGAACGACATGATGAAGTTCGCCATGGGGAGCGAGACCCTCACGCAACTGAGCCAGAAGACGAGCGGGGCCGGCGACGACCTCGGCGCGCTCGTCCGCCAGCTCGCCGACGCGGCCGCGCCGCTCGAAGGCCGCTTCAACGGAGCCGGCCGCGCCGCCTTCGACCGCTTCAAGGGCGAGGTCGACGGCATCTCCGTCGAGCTCAACGCCGCCCTGTCCTCGGTGCTGACCGGCATCACGGGCCAGAACCGTGCCTTCGTCGAGGGTGAGCAGCAGATCGCCGACGAGACCACCTCGGCCCAGTCCGGTGCCGGGTTCGAGAGCGCCCGCTTCGGCGGATCGCGCGCATAAGGGGGAACGACCATGGCCAACGCAACCGACCGCCGCGACTTCGACCTCGGAGCCTCGGGCAACGCCCAGGACAACTTCAACGCCGTCGCCAGCCGCCTCGAGGCGCTCATCACGCAGCGCGACTCCGACGTCAAGACCGCCATGGCGGACTACCAGGCCGACGGCTCCAGCGAGGAGTACGCAGGCAAGGAGCAGCGCTGGAACCGCGTCGCCACCGAGGTGCGCACGATCATCAACACGCTCCGCCAGTCGCTCGCGTCGAACGACGAGTCGGCCCAGACCGCCATGCAGCGGGCCAAGGCCGCCGTCGACGGCATCTAGGCCCGGCCCGTGAGCGACTCACGGGCGACGACCCTGCCCCACCCGCTCGCCGACGCGAGCGGGCCGGGGTGGATCGCGACGATCAGCACCGCCCCCGTCGTCGGCCTGACCTCGGGGCGGCAGGCCCTGCTCACCGACGCGACCCGCGCCGGCGTCCGCGTCGTCGTCGTCACCCACGACGACGCCCGGCTCAGCTGGGCGCTCTACCAGGCCCTGCGCCTCGTCGCCGGGGCCTGGCTGGTCCGGGACGCCGACGGCCACCTGCGCCACGCCATCGGCGGTGCCCGGGTGGCGTCGTACGACGAGGCCCTGCTCGATCCCCTCGGCGACCCGGTCGACGGATCGGCGCGGGCGACCGCGCCCGCCGACGAGTTCGCCCTCCTGCCCCAGCCGGCGGTCGAGACGACGCGTCCATGGCTGCAGTTCTCCGTGGCCGTGCACCACGCGGCGAGGGCCGAGGCCCTGACCGGCACCACGACGGAGGCGCTGGTCACCGCCGTCGCGGGCGTCCCGCCCACCGTGTGGGGCACCTCCGAACCCCCCGCCACCGTCTGGGACCGCGGTCGCATCACGGCCCTGGCCCGGGCCCGCATGCCGCGGGACTCCCGGGTTCACGTCGCGGGCTCCGCGCCCGACGGCACGGTCTGGACCGGCACGATCCGCATCGCGCGCAGCGAAACCGGACTGACCGAGGAGACCCGGCTGCTGTTCGCGCTGCCCGAGGCGACCGGCGGCGACGACGCGACCCGCGCCTCCTCGGCTCTGCGCAGCCTGTCCGAGAAGCAGCAGGTGCTGCTGGCGACGGCGTGGAGCCTGCGGGGCGCGGCCGACGCGACCATCACGCCCTACCGGCCGACGACGCCACAGCCCCTCGCCGCGGTGGTCGGCGCGCGGGCCGTGCGGCGCCTGGGGCTCGACGCGACCTCCTTCGCCGCCGAACACGGCGGGACCACGACCGGCAACGCCCGCACCCCCTCGCTCGTCGTGCCGTTCGGTGCCGACGCGACCCGGTGGCAGCGCTTCGCGGCGGCCCTCGACGCGATCGGCCCGGGTGTCGTCGCCGACGCCCTCCTCCCCCCGGCGGTGCGCCGTGCCCCGTGAGTTCGTGATCCTCTCCGCCGAGCCCGTGACGGCCGTCGAGGTCGTGACCGCGGCCGCGGCCGTCGACGGCGGCCTCGGTGCCGGGCGCCTCTGGCAGGGCGGCGGCATCCAGATCGCGTCGGAGGACGGCCTGGTCCTGGCCGTGCTTCGCAGCACGCAGCTCGAGGACGCCCGGGAGGCGCGGCGCGGCCTGGGACTGCCGGTCACCGACCCGGCGTCCCCCGACCGGCCCACGGGCCGAACCACCGACGGCCCGGCCACCGATCGCTGGTGGACCGAGGCCTACGGCCCCTTCGACGGGCCGCTCACCCAGGCGCTGGCCCGGCGCCTGGCCGACGACGTGCAGGGCACCCTCGTGACGACAGGAGACGACCGATGACCGCATGGAGCATCGAACCCGACGGCGTGGTGGCCGTCCTCACCAAGGTGCAGGGCTCGGCCGAGACGTTCGCGGGCACCTTCGCCGACGTCGAGACCGCCCAGGGCGAGCTGAACGCCGGCGTGGGCAGCGACATCCTCGTGTCGTCGGCCGTGGCCGTCGTCGACCTGATCTCGTCCGAGACGAACCGTGTGCAGGGCATCAATGCGCGCATCCTCGCCTGCGCGACCGGGGCGGGTGACGCGACGCTGGCCTACGTGAACGGCGACGAGGAGATGGCCGCGCAGACGCAGTCCGCCGCCGTGCAGGCCGCCGAGTCGGGCGACCTCAGCTTCTTCGCGGGGGGCCGCTGATGGCCACGAAGGGATCGCTGATCGAACCGTCCGAGTTCTTCGGTCTCGACATCGTGCCGGAGTCGATCGCGTCGGCGGCGGCGAGCTACAAGTCGACGGCCACCGCGGTGACGACGAACGCCGAGGCCGTGTTGACCGACTGGTCGGGACTGTCGGCGTCGTACACCGCGCCCGAGGGGCCACAGCTGTTCGCCTCGATGGACCCGGTGCGCACCGATGCCGAGGCCGTCGCCGGCACGATCTCGACGGTGGCCGACCTCCTCGAGACGCTGGCCGAGGCGGTCACGGCACCCGTCGCACGCATCAAGGAGCTGGTCACCGAGGCGAACGCCTTCCGGGCCTCGGTCTCCGGCGGCGTCACCCTCGACTTCTACGACCCCGACAACCCGCTCTTCCAGGCCAGTCAGATGAGCGGTGGCGTGCCGATCATGGCCGAAGGTCAGGGCGAGACCACCATCCCCTGGAACGAGCACACGCCGTCGGTCGAGCGCAACAACGAACTGCAATCGCAGTACAACGCCGAGATCGCGAAGATCGACGCGGCCCGGGTCGAGTTCGAGAACGCCGTCAACGCCCTGCGCGACGACCTGTGCGTCGCGCCCCAGACGGCGGTGACCGGGGAGCAGCTCGACGTCGCCGAGGACAACCCGTGGGGTGCCCAGGGCAAGGGCGAGCGGTCGTGCCAGGAGTCGGTCGGCGACGGACTCGTCGAGTTCGGCACCAGCTTCGTCGAGGGCACCGTGTCGCTCGTCGGCTTCGACGCCGCGAACGGCTGGAAGCACGACTGGTCGTTCGCCGGCGAGGCCTGGACCGGCATGCTGACCGGTCTCGGCGCCCTCGCCATCACGGCGGTCTTCCCGGCAGCGCCCGCGCTGGCGAACCTGCCCGACTCAGCCGTCCCCGAGTCGCTGCGCGGCCTGCGCGACAACTACAAGCAGACGATGGACGGCATGGTCGGCGGAATCGTCGGCACGCCCGAGCAGTGGGAAGAGGACCCGGTCGCGGCCGGCACCTTCGCGGTGGCGAACGTCGCCTCGTTCTTCATCCCAGGCGCGGGCCAGGTCGGAGCGGGCCTCAAGGTCGGGTCGGGCGCGGCCCGGGCGGCGACCCTCACCGGTCGGCTGGCCGAGGTGGCGGAGGACGCGTCGCACCTGCCGAAGGGCCTGTCGCGGGTCGAGGACCTCGTCGCCGAGTTCGGCGACCACGCCGGCGGCCTGTCGAAGCTCGACGACCTCGACGGTCTGTCCGACACGATGGCAGCCCTCGACCGCATGACCGACGTCGAGTTCGAGGGCCTGACCGGCGCCCTCAAGGCGGGCGAGGAGGTCGACTTCGGCTCGCTGTCGAAGCTCGAGGACTTCGCCGACTACGGCGACCTCGGTCGAGCAGCCGAGGAGGCGCGTGCCGCGTCCCCCACGCACGCCGACGCGTCCGCCCACGCGGGTGGTGGCACCGGCTCCGACCCCGCTGCCGGTGCCGCCCGCGCCGCCGACCCCGGGTCGGGCGGCACGACGCTGCTCGAACGTGGCGACGGAGGCGGAGCGTCCGATGCCGGGCGAGCCGACGGTGCCGGATCGAGCGACGCAGGTCGCGCGGACGGCCCTGTCGACGGTGGCGACGCCACCCCGGACCGGCCAGCAGACGGTGGCCGCGGTGCCGAGGTCGACGACCTCGACCTGCTCGGCCCGGACAAGACGCCCGGTCCGCGAACGGACACCCCGGGAACCGGTCCGACGCCGCACCCCACGCCGACCGTCGAGCACCACGTGACGGTCTCGGGCTCCGACCTGCCGACGAAGGAGAAGCCGTTCGCCCACGGTCAGGTCCTCGCCCCGGACACGGCGTACACGGTGCCCGGCCGGGGCGTGTTCTCGACCGACGCGACAGGTCGCATCGTCCACGTCGAGACCGAATACGGCGGCAAGGGCAACCTGAACTACGACCTCATGCAGCCCGCCGCGGATACGACCTACGTCGTCGGTGGCAAGCACGTCTACGTCACCGACCATGCCAGCCGCACGGTGCTCGCCGAGTTCGACGACCTCCAGCTCGGCGATGCCGACCGGTCCGAGTCGGTGCAGAAGCGCATCGGCAAGGAGGGCGGTGTCGGGTACGAGGGAGGCCACCTCCTGGCCAACATGTTCGGCGGCGGCGGCGAGAAGATCAACATCGTGCCGATGCTCAAAGATGTGAACCGCGGAGCGGACAAATCCTTCGGTAACCTCGAGAAAGCCTTGCAACGTCTGGTCTCCGGTGAGTCACCGGAAAATGTGCGCCTGCAGGTCAAGCCGCAGTTCGAGGACTCCTCAGCTGTGCCTCGACAGGTAGACGTGCGCTACGCGGTCAACAACGGAAGGTGGATCAATGTCCAATTCCCCAACGCCAGATCCTGAAGCGTCGGGCCTCGAAGCCGAGCGAGAGGCACTACGGCGGGCTGGTCTCGCCGTCTACGAGCTCATCCCCGCTGGTATCGAACGCGCGGAGTTCGATTACTCGGAAGTGGGAGGCGTAAGGGTCGGCTCTGTCGGGCTCTATGACGCACAGGGTAATGAATCTTCTACGCCCGAGACCGATGCGGCGAGCGCCGCGGCGTCAGAACTTCGTCGGGTGATGTTCCGCCCGGGGACCGGTACGTGGTTCAGCGCACAGTTCAGGGTCTCGTCGGCCGGCAGGCTCAGCACGTCCTTCGACTATGACGAACGTCCTCCGTACAGCTGGATCGACGATCAAGCTTTCGTGGACGATCACGCGACGTATCCCCGATCGACTGACGCGACACCACGATGGCTGGCAGACCTGCTGGCTCGTTGACTTGGTGATCACCGGGGCTGGCTCTCCCTCGCTGATGTCCTCGTCTCGACGACTCGTCATGTGGGCGCGGAGGGCGACTGATCACGACACATCTCGCCCGCCATCGGATCAACGATGAGAGAGGAAGACACATGTCCGACGACCAGCTGACGACGGGCGTCGAGGCTCAACGCGCGGTCCTGCAAGAGATCGGCGGGCAGCTGTACGGGCTGCTCCCGTCCGGCTTCGACCGGATCGTCATGACGACCAGCATGGCTCGGGGCGTCATGGCCGGCGAGACATCGCTCTTCGCAGCCGACGGCTCCCAGGAGTCGGCTGCTCCCGCGCGACGCACGTTCGAGGCAGCTCGTCGACTGAGGCGCCTGATGTACGAGCCGGGGGCAGGCACGTGGTTCACCGCCGTCTTCACCGTCAGCGCCGCCGGGAAACTCAGCGCACGGTACGACTACGACGACGAACCCGAACTAGGCCACTTCGGCGCCGAGGAACATCGTGCCGACTTCGAGGATTTCCCCCGGACGGCCGAGAACACGCCCGAGTGGCTCGCCGCGATCCTCGCGGGTGCGCCCGCCCGACACGACCTCGTCGGCCGCGCCGATGGTCCCGTCTGAGAGTCGAGACATGGACTCGCGCAACAGGGGTGGAGTCGCGTGACGCAGCCGTCGCCGTTGATGCCAGGCCCGCCACTGTCCTCCGCCAGCCTCGACGCCGCTGTCGAGCGTCTGCCCGACGACGTCGTGGCCCTGTGGCGTGACCACGGGCTGGGCGCGACGGCTGACGGGTACCTGCGCATCGTCGACCCCACCGGGTGGCAGGACGTCCTCGCGGAGGTCGCACCTCGATTCGCGGCGGCCACGCCCCTGATGTCGTCCGCCCTCGGAGACCTGGTCGTCTGGCTCGACGGCCGAGCGCACCTCCTCGAATTCCGACTGGGCACGAGCCGGATCATCGCCAACAGGCTCTCGACGCTCCTCGTCATCCTCGGCTACGAGTCGTTCCTGGCCGACCCCGACTACTTCGACTGGAGCCCCTTCCCGGAGGCGCGGGAGCGTCTCGGGGTACCCCGCGCCGACGAATGCTTCGGTTTCAGCCCGCTGCTCGCCCTCGGAGGCCGACGATCTGCTGCGTCCCTCGAGGTCGTCGACATGCGCGAGCACGTCCTCCTGATCTCCTCCGTCGCGGGCCCGCTCCCGTGAGCGAGACCGATGGCACGCTCGCCGCCACGTCACCTTCGTTCCCTGATGACGCTGCCCAGAGCATGCGCTTGGCGGAACGCTGGCGAGCTGGTCCCCCCACCTGGAGGGCCGTGTGGGGCCCTCGCCCCGAGGAGCCGGAAGTCGTCGCGTCGAAGATGCGCCAGACGCTCAGCGCTCTGCACCGTCTGGGTGGTGTCTTCGACGCTCCGTGGTCGTCACTCGACGGAGGTGCCGTCCCCGATGACGACCGCGGGTGGACCGACCTCGTGGCGGCGGCGATCGAGCACGACGACCGAGACACTCCCCTGCCCGTGCGGGGTCATCGTCTCGCCTTCGTCACGCCGGGCATCGACTCGGTCGGTGACGCCTTCGCACGGTTGAGCTTCGTCACGTCGAGCGCCGTCGCGTCCTCGAAGCGCCCGAGCAACTCGGTCACGCTCCGAGTCGAGGGCCGTGACGATTCGCACCTCGTCCATCTTCCCCTCGCCGGCTCCGCTACCGAGATCACGCGCCTCCTGGCGGCCATCTGGGATCCCGATGCGGTCGAGCTCCTCGACAGGGCGATCGTCGACACCCATTTCGACGTCTTGCAACGCCCGGGCTCATGGCCACGAGTCGGACCCGTCACGTTCTTGTCCGCGCGCTCGCATCCTCGTGCACGTGAGGTGGGACTGTCGGTCGCGACCACGCAGTCGACGACGGGCGGGACCCTGATCCTCGTCGGAGGCGGCACATCGCCCGATGCGTACCTCGAGGCATGCCTCACGACCTCGAGAGAACTGGCGGACTCAGGAGTACTCGGGCCCGTGCCGTCCGCTCACGACTCGGAGCCCCATGGCATGCCTGCCGTCGACGGCGGTCGGGCACACGAGTCGAAGGGAGAACCGGAGTCATGACACGACATGAGAACCCACCCGGGCTCGAGCAAGAGCGCTCTGCGCTGAGAGGGGTCGGTCTGGCTCTTCATGGCGAGATCGCCGCGGGCTTCGATCGCATCGAGGCCGAGATCAGCATCGCCGGTGGTGTCTCCTCTGGAAAGAAGCGCCTCTACCGCCCGGACGGGACGTACGACTCCATCATGGGCAAGAGAGACTCCACCCTCCGTGCTCGTGAACTCAGAGAGGCCATGTACAGGCCGGGGGCAGGAACATGGTTCACCGCCTGGTTCACGGTCACTGCCGTAGGGAAACTCAGCACGCGATTCGACTACGACAACGAACCCGAACTGGGCCACTTCGCCGCCGAGGCGTACCGAGCCGACTTCGACGAGTTCCCCCGCACTCCCGAGAACACCCCGGATTGGCTCGCCGCCATCCTCGCCGGCGCCCCGACCCGCCACGACCTGGTCGGCCGCGACCACGGAGACGATCGAAGACGATGAGGCCCTACGGGCCGAGACGCCTCAGAGCGGCAGCACGGCCTCTTGGGCGAGCGGGTCGCCGTCGATCGCGATGTCGTTGAGCTGCCGGCCGACGAACTCCGCGGCCTCGACCGTGTCCGACTCGATCCGGTGCCCCGTGCCCTCGACGACGAGCGCCCAGGCGACCGGACCCCCGGAGGCGCGGGTCACCTCGAGACGGCAGCGCGTCAGTTCGCGGTCCTGTCCGAATCGCATCTCCGACAGGTCGGTGATGACCATGCACTCGAGGTCGTCGAGGAACCCGTGGAGGGTGGCGTCCCTCGCGATCTCGAGCCGCGCCTCCTCGTCGAGGCCGTCGGCGGACGAGGTGAAGCGCGTGCCCTCGACGGTCCGGACGATCCACGAGACGTGGTCGCCGACGGTGACGAAGGACTGCATGCTGCTGATCCTCGGCCCGATGTCGGCATGCGCGTACACCGGGGGCAGGTCGGTGACGCTGACGACGATGCCGTCGCGGCGACCCACGACGCGGCGGTCGGAGTCGACGACGATGCGCTGGTTGCGAGGCACCCACGGGGCCTTCGGGAACTCGTCGAAGAGCACCTCGTCGAACTCGAACACGACCGCGCTGTGCTGGCTCATCGCACAAGACAACCACTGCACGGGCCGACGGCGACGGGTGGGACCAGAGCCGGGAAAGAGAGAAGGCCCACCCGGAGGTGAGCCTTCACGTTCGTGCGCGAGGGGGGACTTGAACCCCCACGCCCTTTCGAGCACTGGCACCTGAAGCCAGCGCGTCTGCCAATTCCGCCACTCGCGCGAACTCGTAGACTTTAGCATGCGTGGGACGCCCGAAAGAGCACCGGTGAGTCCCTTTCACTCGTTCGGGCTAAGATCGGGCGACCAGAGACCCCGAACCTGGAGACCCATGGGACTGCTCGACAACTTCGAACGCGGGCTGGAGCGCGCCGTCAACGGCGCCTTCGCCAAGACGTTCCGTTCGGGCGTGCAACCACTCGAGATCACGAACGCGCTGCGCCGTGAGCTCGACACCAAGGCCGCGGTGGTCTCGCGTGACCGCATCCTCGTGCCCAACGAGCTCCAGGTGCGCCTCGCCCCCATCGACTACGAGAAGATGTCCGGCATCGGTCCGGCCCTGATCGACGAGCTCACGCAGCTCACCCAGCGGCACGCCACCGCCCAGGGGTACCAGTTCGCCGGGCCCCTCGGCATCCGCCTCCGCGAGGACGACTCGCTGAGCGTCGGCATCATGTCGGTCGACTCGCGCAACCTGCGCGGCGAGGTGCAGTGGAAGCCGTTCGTCGAGATCGACGGCAAGCGCCGTGAGCTCAGCGGTGCCCGCACGATCATCGGCCGCGGCAGCGACGCCGACATCACCGTTCAAGACACCGGTACCTCCCGTCAGCACGTCGAGATCCTGTGGGACGGGTCACGTGCCCAGGTCCGCGACCTCGGCTCGACGAACGGCTCGAAGCTCAACGGCAACCCCCTCACCAAGGCGCCGCTGCAGCCCGATTCGGTGATCCAGATCGGTCGTACGCGTATCGTGTTCCGCGTGCTCCCCCAGTCATCGACGCCCGACCCCTTCGACGGGCCCGACTCCACGGGTGGCCGACGATGACCTCAGCCCTCACCCTGCTGGTGCTCCACTTCGGCTTCCTGGCCGTCCTGTGGCTGTTCGTCTTCGTGATCGTGTTCGCGCTGCGGAGCGACCTCTTCGGGCAGCGGGCGCGCAAGATGCCCGCCGACGCCTCACCCGGCAAGGCGAGCTCGACCGCCACCGCGCCTCCTGCCCCCGCCCCGCGTCCCGCGCCCGCCGCGCCGGCACCGACGCCTCAGGGTGACGGGCGCGCCACGCGCCTGGTCATCACCAAGGGCGCCAAGGCCGGCCTCGAGATGCCCCTCGGCGACGGGCCGCTCACCATCGGGCGGTCCCAAGAGAGCAACCTCGTGATCCGCGACGACTACACCTCGACCCACCACGCGCGCCTCATGCTCTGGAACGGCCGCTGGGTCGTGCAAGACCTCGACTCCACCAACGGCACGTTCCTCGCCGGTGAGCGCGTGTCGGTCCCCACCCCCGTGCCCACGGGCGCGACCGTGACGATCGGGCAGACGAGCTTCGAGCTCCGGCGGTAGGCCCTCATGACGACGCACGCCAAGAGTGCCGCTCTGTCCAACGTGGGCAAGATCCGGTCCAACAACCAAGACAGCGGCTACGCCGGCACGCAGCTCTTCGTCGTCGCCGACGGCATGGGCGGGCACGCGGGCGGCGACGTCGCCTCGGCCATCGCGATCCGACGGATCCGCGAGACCGACCGCGTCTACACCTCGCCGGGTGACGCCGAGTTCGCGCTGCAGTCGTCGTTGATCGCCGCGAACCAGTTGCTGGCCGAGACCGTCTTCGAACACCAAGAGCTCACCGGCATGGGCACCACCGTCAGCGCCATGCTGCGCGTCGGTGACAGCATGGCGATCGCCCACATAGGCGACTCGCGCATCTACCTGTTCCGCGAGGGCGAGCTCAGCCAGATCACCGCCGACCACACCTTCGTGCAGCGCCTGGTCGACAGCGGTCGCATCACGCCAGAAGAAGCGGCGGTGCACCCGCGACGCAGCGTGCTGATGCGCGTGCTCGGCGACGTCGACGCGGCACCCGAGATCGACACGGCGACCCTCGGCACGCAGCCCGGCGACCGCTGGCTGATCTGCTCGGACGGCCTCAGCAGCTACCTCGCCGAGGAGCGCATCAAGAAGGCCATGGCCATGGGCCTCGACGCCGAGCAGACGGCCCGGCGCCTCGTGAAAGAGACCCTCGACCACGGCGCCCCCGACAACGTGACCGTCGTCATCGTCGACGTCGACGAGTCGGGCGACTCGGCACTCGACGAACCCGTCACGGTCGGGTCGGCCGCCGCACCGCTCAGCTTCGACAGCGACGCCGGGCGCAAGCAGCTCCGTCTGCCGACGATCCTGCTGCACCCGCTCAAGGTCGCCACGACGCCGGAAGACAGCCACTTCGAGCCCGAGAGCGACGAGTACCTCGCCGAGCTCATCGCCGAAGACAAACGTCGCCGTCGCCGTCGCCGCATCACCTGGCTGACCGCCCTCGTCGTGGCGATCGCCGCGCTCGTCGCCGGGCTCGTGCTGACCTACCAGTGGACGCAAGACCACTACTACGTGGGCGAAGAGCGGGGCACGGTCGTCATCTACAAGGGCGTGCAACAGAGCCTCGGGCCCATCGGCCTCTCGAGCGTCTACGAGACCACCGACGTCCAGGTCGACGACCTGCCGAACTACACGCAGACCACCGTGGAGGACACCATCAACGCCGGTTCCCTCGCGGACGCCAGGGCCATCGTCGAGAGGTTGGCCGATGCCAGCAACCCCTGACGCACCCGGTGGTGACGCGACCGAGGTCATCGGTCGCGTAGGAGGCGCGCGCAAGCCGTCCGCGAAGGCCTCGCGTCCCACGAACATGACGCAGGCGATCTCGCTGCGCCTGCGCGAACCCGCGCGCCTCCGCAACCTCGAACTGCTCATGCTGCTGATCGCCTGCGGCGTCGCCGCCGGAGCGATGGTGCTGGTCCAGCTCGGTGCGACCGGCGAGGTCGACCCGACGGTGCTGATCGCCGGCTCGATGGTGCTGGGCCTGGCCCTGATCTTCCACGTCGTCCTGCGGGTCGTCGCCCGCGAGGCCGACCCGTTCGTCATGCCGATCGCCGTCACCCTGAACGGCATCGGTATCGCGATGATCTACCGCCTCGACCTGGCCGAGGGGCGTGAGGGCTGGGGCGCGCTGGGCATCAAGCAGATGGTCTGGACCGTCCTCGCGATGGTGATCGCCCTCGCCGTGCTGCTCGTGATCCGCAACTACCGGGTGCTCTCGCGGTACCGCTACATCGCGATGTTCGTGTCGATCGTGCTGCTGCTGCTGCCCCTCCTGCCGGGCATCGGCCGCGAGGGGCTGAACGCCCGCGTGTGGATCGACATCGGACCGTTCTCGTTCCAGCCGGGCGAGATCGCCAAGATCACGCTGGCCATCTTCTTCGCCGGCTACCTCGTCACCGCCCGCGACAACCTCTCGCTCATGGGGCCGAAGATCCTGGGCATGCGGTTCCCGCGACCACGCGACCTCGGGCCGATCCTCATCGTCTGGCTCGTCGCCATGGGCGTCCTGATCTTCCAGCGCGACCTCGGCACCTCGTTGCTCTACTTCGGGTTGTTCCTCGTCATGATCTACGTGGGCACGGGGCGCGCGAGCTGGATCGTGCTCGGCGTCGGCCTCTTCCTCGGAGGGGCCCTGATCGCCAGCACCTTCCTGGGGTACGTGCAGGGCCGTTTCGCCGCTTGGCTCAACCCCTTCGCCCAGTCCGAGTACGACGCCGTCGGCGGGTCGTTCCAGCTCGTCCAAGGCCTGTTCGGCCTGGCGAACGGCGGACTGATCGGCACGGGGCTGGGTCAGGGCCGTCCGCAGACCACCCCGCTCGCCGAGAGCGACTACATCTTCGCGTCGCTCGGCGAAGAACTCGGCCTCACCGGGCTCTTCGCCATCCTGGCGCTCTACCTCCTGCTCGTCTCCCGCGGGTTCCGCATCGGCTTCGTGGGTCAGGACGACTTCGGTCGCATGCTCGGGGTCGGCGTCGCCTTCGTCGTGGCCCTGCAGGTCTTCGTGGTCATGGGCGGTGTGACGAGGGTGATCCCGCTCACGGGCCTCACCGCTCCCTTCCTCGCCGCGGGCGGCTCGTCGCTCGTGGCCAACTGGATCATCGTGGCCCTGCTGCTGCGACTGTCCGACTCCGTGCGCGACCAACCGAGGCTGGTGATCGGCTGATGAACAAGGAACTCCGACGCGTGAGCTACGTGGTGCTCGCCATGTTCGTCGCGCTCTTCCTCTCGACGACCTACATCACGGCGTTCCAGGCCGATGCGCTGAACGCCGACGCCCGCAACTCGCGGGCCCTGCTCGCCAGCTACTCGGCGCAGCGCGGTCCCATCCTGGTCGGCGGCCAGGCGATCGCGCAGTCGACCCCCGTCGACGACCAGTACGAGTTCCAGCGCACCTACTCGCAGCCCGACCTCTACGCACCCGTCGCCGGCTACTACACGCTGGGTCAGGGGTCCCGAGGCATCGAGGACGCCATGAACCGGTACCTCACGGGCAACGCGAACTCGCAGTTCTTCGACCAGGTCAACTCGCTGCTCACGGGTCAGGACCCCGAGGGGGCCACGGTCAACCTCACCCTCGACCCCACCGTCCAGCAGGCGGCCTACGACGCCCTCGGCTCGAACTCGGGCTCGGTCGTCGCGATGGACCCGAAGACCGGCAAGATCCTCGCGATGGTCTCGAAGCCCAGCTACGACCCGAACCCGCTCGCCAGCCACGACCGTCAGACCGTCACCGACGCCTACGACTCGCTGATCGCCGACCCCTCGGCTCCGCTGCAGAACCGGGCGATCCAGGGCGACCTGTACGCACCGGGGTCGACCTTCAAGCTGATCACGACGGCGGCTGCGCTCGAGAGCGGCGACTACACGCCCGACAGCGCCTTCCCCAACCCGTCGACCCTGACGCTGCCGGGCACCAGCACGAACATCAACAACGCCGAGGGCGGGAGCTGCGGCGGCGGCGAGACGGCCACCATCGCCACCGCCCTCCGCCTGTCGTGCAACATCCCCATGGCGCAACTCGGCCAGGCCCTCGGTGCCAAGGCCCTCCAGGATCAGGCCGAGAAGTTCGGCTTCGGCGACGACTCCATCGGCGTCCCCCAGGCCGTCACGCCGAGCCAGTTCCCCATCGAGGACTCCAAGGGCCAGGCCATCAACGACGCCACCCTCATGCTGCAGTCCTTCGGGCAGGGCTCCGACCGCGTGACGCCCCTGCAGATGGCCATGGTCTCGTCCGCCATCGCCAACGGCGGCACCGAGATGAACCCGACCTTGATCGAGAGCGTCCTGAACCCCGACCTGAGCCCGGTCGAGGATTTCTCGCCCTCCGAGTACGGCAAGCCCATCAGCTCCCAGACTGCGGCCACGATGACCGACATGATGGTGCAGGACGTCGCGAACGGTGCGGCGAGCAATGCAAGAATTGACGGCGTCGACGTCGCCGGCAAGACAGGAACGGCCGAGAACGGCCCCGGCGAGCCGTACACCCTCTGGTTCACCGGGTTCGCGCCTGCTGCTGACCCCGAGGTCGCGGTCGCGGTCGTCGTCGAGAACGGCGGCGGACAGGGCCAGTCCGCATTCGGCAACAGTGTCGCGTCACCGATCGCGAAGAAAGTACTAGAGGCGGTGCTGAACAAATGAGACCATCCGGCGGAGTCACCTTCGGTGGGCGTTACCAGCTGTCGACCCGAGTCGCCATCGGCGGCATGGGCGAGGTCTGGGAAGCCACCGACCTCGTCATCGGCCGCACGGTCGCCATCAAGATCCTCAAGGACGAGTACCTGGGTGATCCCGGATTCCTCGAGCGCTTCCGCGCCGAGGCCCGTCACGCGGCCCTGGTCAACCACGAGGGCATCGCGAACGTCTTCGACTACGGCGAAGAAGAGGGCAGCGCTTACCTGGTGATGGAGCTCGTCCCCGGCGAGGCCATGTCGACGGTCCTCGAGCGCGACCGCGTCCTGCCGACCGACAAGGTCCTCGACATCGTCGCGCAGACCGCCTCGGCCCTCCAGGCCGCCCACGCCGCAGGTCTCGTGCACCGCGACATCAAGCCCGGCAACCTGCTCGTCACCCCGGACGGCCGGGTGAAGATCACCGACTTCGGCATCGCACGCATCGCCGACCAGGTTCCGCTGACGGCCACGGGCCAGGTCATGGGCACCGTGCAGTACCTCTCGCCCGAGCAGGCGAGCGGCCACCCGGCGTCCCCCAGCACCGACATCTACTCGCTCGGCATCGTCGCCTACGAGGCCCTGGCCGGTCGTCGACCGTTCACGGGCGAGTCCCAGGTCGCCATCGCGATGGCACAGATCAACGAACAGCCGCCCGACCTCCCGTCGACGGTCTCCGAACCCGTTCGTCGTCTCGTCCTGTCCTGCATCGCCAAGAAGCCGGGCGAACGGCCGGCGACGGCCTCGGCCCTCGCCCAGGCCGCCCGGGCCCTCCGACGCGGCGACGTGGCCGCCGCGACCGTCGCCGTCCCGGCGATCGGCGCCGTCGCCGCCACGCCCGCCGACACGGCGACCCAGGCCTTCAACGCCCAGGACGCCACGACGCAACTGTTCGATCCGATGGCCACCCGTGCCCAGAGCGCCGCCGGCGGTGCTGCCGCGGGCTACGTGGCCGGTTCGGCCGATCCCGACGCCCTGCGCGACGGCGACGACGAACCCGACGAGAAGAAGCGCAGTCCGTGGTTCTGGCCGCTGATCGTCCTCGCCGTCCTGGCCGTCATCGCCCTCGTCGTCGGCATCGTCTTCGCGGTCGGCAACACCGACGATCCCGCGCCCGCGCCGACGACCTCGAGCAGCACGCCGACGCCGACCCGGACGACTCCGACGCCCACCCCGACCCCGACGTCCGTGACGGTGTCCTCGGGCGACTACGTGGGGCTGACCGAGGCCGCTGCCCGCGCCTCCCTCGAAGAACTCGGCCTGCAGGTCGACTCGGCCGACGCCGGGTCGAGCGCTCCGAGCCCCGACCAGGTCGGCACCGTCGCCAGCATCGACCCGACGGGTGCCCTCGAGAAGGGCTCGTCGGTGACGATCTACATCTACCGCGCGGCCCCGACCCCTGCCCAGCCCTCGACGCCCACCGCCACCCCGGGCCAGATCGAGGCCGGCGACACCGCCACCATCAACTGGCCCGCCTACACGGGGTGCCCGACCGGTTACTCGCTGACGGGCTACTCGTACACGATCACCGGCGGGACCGACACCTCGGGTCAGTCGGCCGGGGGCCTCGGTGCCAACGCGACGTCCCTCACGGTGACCGCCTCGGCCGCCGGCAACCTCACGGTCAGCTACGTGGCCAACTGCGGTCAGATCGCGTCCGAGCCGTCGCCGGGAGTCACCATCACGGTGACGGCCCCGGCCACGTCACCGGCCCCGAGCCCCTCGGAGGGCACCGACCCTCAGTAGGTCCGATCGTGACCCCGGTCGTGCAGACGACCGGGGTCACGAAGCCCTGACAATCATCCCTTCGGCCTAGGTCCGTACCCAGTCCGGGGGCTACCGCCCCGGTACACTGGCTCCGACCGTGTCGCCAGACAGGGGTGGGTCGTTGGGAGAACAGGCGTGGCTGAAGGTGTGAGAGAGAGCATCCATCTCCTCGCCAACCGGTACCAGATCGGTGACCTGATCGGCCGCGGTGGCATGGCCGACGTCCACGTCGGCACCGACGCCCGACTCGGCCGCAAGATCGCCGTCAAGCTGATGAAGCCCAGCCTCGCGACCGATCCGGCCTTCCGGTCGAGGTTCCGCCAAGAGGCCCAGGCCGCCGCCCGCATGGCCCACCCGACCATCGTCCGGGTCTTCGACGCCGGCGAAGAGGTCGTCCGCGACCGCCGCGGGCTCGACGTGGTCGTCCCCTTCATCGTCATGGAGTACGTCGAGGGGCGTCTGCTCAAGGACATCGTCGCCGAAGGCCCACTCGACCCAGACGAGGCCGTGCGGGTCACCTCGGGCGTGCTGACGGCCCTCGAGTACTCGCACCGGGCGGGCGTGGTCCACCGCGACATCAAGCCCGGCAACGTCATGTTGACCAACTCGGGCCAGGTCAAGGTGATGGACTTCGGCATCGCCCGCGCCATCAGCGACTCGGCGGCCACCGTCGCGCAGACGACGGCCATCCTCGGCACCGCGCAGTACTTCAGCCCCGAGCAGGCGCGCGGCGAGACCGTCGACGCCCGCACCGACCTCTACTCGACCGGCGTCATGCTCTTCGAGTTGCTCACGGGCAAGCCGCCCTTCACCGGCGACAGCGCCGTCGCGGTCGCCTACCGTCACGTCAGCGAGCCTCCCGTCCCCCCGAGCACGCTCGAGCGACAGGTCAGTCCGGCGCTCGACGCCGTCGTCCTGCACGCGCTCACCAAAGACCGCTTCGACCGCTTCCAGAGCGCCGCCGAGTTCCGCGACGACCTCGAAGCCGCGGGCGCCGGTCGTGCTCCGGCCCGCCGGCCGCACGCGGTCGACGCCGGCTCCACGCTCTTCGGCGTCAACCCGCACGCGAATGCGGGCAGCGAGGCCGCGCTGAAAGAACTGCAGTCGGACGACACCGGACGGCCCCAACGAACGCAGACCCGGCCGCCCGTCGCCTGGATCTGGGCGGGCATCGTGCTCGTGGCCGTCGTCATCGTCGCCGTCGTCTTCTGGGTGGTCAACCTCACGCCTCCCACCGTCGACAACGCCCAGTCGTCCCGCATCCCCGACCTGGTCGGGGTCAGCTTCGAGACCGGATCCGCCCGCCTCGACGACCTGGGCCTGACGGTCGTCCGTGCCGACGCCACCAGCCCGACGATCGATGCCGGCGACATCGTGTCGACCGATCCGGAGCCCGGCACGTCCGTCCCGAAAGAATTCGCCGTCACGGTGACCGTCTCGTCGGGGCCCCAACTCGTCGCCATGCCGTCGGTCACCGGTCAGACCGTCGACGCCGCTTGGCAGGCCATCACCGATGCTGGTCTCGAACGGGGCCAGCAGAGCTCCGACTACTCGCCCACCGTTCCCGAGGGGTCCGTCCTCTCGTCCGATCCGGCAGCGGCTGCCCAGGTCGCCCTCGGCTCGGGTGTCGACATCGTGGTGTCCAACGGTCTCGTGCAGCTTCCCGACGTCACCCGCCAGCCCTCAGAAGAAGCCATCACGACCCTGCGCGACCAGCTCGGTCTGGCGGTCACCCCGCAGGCCGACCCCGGCTGCACCGGTGAGACGGTGTCGGGCATGAGCGTCCCGCCCGGCGACGTGGCTCAGGGCTCGGCGGTCACCCTGCGCATCTGCACCGGCTGAGCCCTCGCAAAAGCCACGGAGGGACGCCGAGGTCCGACGAAGCCAGTTCGACGCTCGGAGCGAGACGCCGGGAGCACGACGCTCGGACTTCGACGTCCGGACGACGGGCTCGGACGTTCAGCCCAGGTCGACGAGCGGGTCGAGCCCCCGGGCCGTCACGGCTGCCCCCGGCAAGCCGGCGACCGACAACCAGTTGCCGATCATCTGGTAGCCGCCCTGGGTCAGCACCGACTCGGGGTGGAACTGCACGCCGTAGACCGGCGCGGAACGGTGCTGGAGGCCCATGATGACGCCGCCCGTGGTGCGCGAGGTCACCTCGAGCGTCTCGGGCACCGTCTCGTCCACCACGGCGAGCGAGTGGTACCGCGTCGCGGTGAACGGCTGCGGGACCCCGTCGTAGAACGCGCTGTCGTCGTGTTCGACCTTCGACGTCTTGCCGTGCATCAGTTCGTCGGCGTGCGTCACGGTGGCCCCCAGCGCCTCGGCGATGGCCTGGTGCCCGAGGCAGACGCCCAGCAGCGGCTTGTCGGCCGCCAGGGCGGCGTGCACGACGTCGATGGAGACGCCGGCGGCAGCGGGGGTCCCCGGGCCGGGCGACAGCAGCACGGCGTCGTACTCGGCGATGCGGTCGGCGGTGTCGGCCGCGTCGAACGCGTCGTTGCGGACGACGTCTGTCTCGGCGCCCAACTGTTGGAGGTACCCGTTCAGCGTGTAGACGAAGCTGTCGTAGTTGTCGAGGACGAGGATGCGCGTCATGGTTGCTCCACGGTGACGTCGGGGGTGGGCAGGAGTTCGTTGACGTAGGGGAAGACCCACTCGACGAGGGCGAACAGCACGGCGGCGATCAGGACGAGCACGAGCACGAGCCTGACCCACCAGGGTCCGGGCAGGATGCGCCAGAGGGCGGCGTACACGGTCAGCCTCCGATTCCGGCAGCGGCGAGCTCGGCGGGTGCGCCGGCCGACAGCGGCTGCCACGAGTCGAACACACCGTAGGCGACGATGCGTTCTTGGGCGGTGAACATCGGATTGCAACTCGTCAGGGTGATCAGGCGGTCGCCCGAGGTCGCCGACACGTCGGGAGCGTCGGGCACCTGCTGCAGCACCGAGACCTGCGTGGCCTGGACGTACTGCAGGTTGCGGAACGAGTACGTGAACCAGCCGTCCTGGGTCTGGACGTACATCTTGTCGCCCTCTTGCAGGTCGGCGATCTCGTTGAACGGCGCCCCGTAGGTGGTCCGGTGGGCGGCGATGCCGAAGTTGCCGACCTGGCCGGGCATCTGCGTCTCGTCGTAGTGGCCGATGCCGATCTTGTTGAGGGTTCGCACGGTACTCGTCCCCCCGGCGATCGGGACCGCGTAGTCGGCGCCGAACCGTGGGACGTAGAAGTTGGCGAACTCCTCGGCCTCGCCGGGCGCCGCCCCCACGGGCGGCTCACCGTACGAGCCGTCGGACGACGGCTCGGGGGCCGCAGTCGCCGCCTGGTCGAACTGCTCGCTCAGCCGTGCCGCCTCGCCCTTGTGGGCGTCGGCGACGACGAGGTCGTTGAACCACTGCTGCCACCCGATGAAGAGCAGCACCAGGACGCCGGCCGTGATGAGCAGTTCTCCGAGGACGCTGACGAAGGAGGCGCGGGATCGACGGCGACGCTTCGTGCGTCTCGAGAGCTGGGCCTCGCCCCCGTGGTCCGTCATGACTCGATTCTAGGCGGGCTCCGCTCCCCCGGAGACTGTGGCGGCCACCGGTGGACAACGTGTGGAGAGCATGTGGAGAACGCGCGCGTACCCGGGGACGGACGTGGCGACCCTCCCAGGACCGAAAAGGGCCTCACGGTACACTGTGCGCCATGGCCAAAGACACGAACCGCAGCACGAAGCCCGCCCGCACCGCAGAGGACGCGCCGAACCCCGTGTGGTTCAAGCCGGTCATGTTCGGCTTCATGCTCGTCGGTCTCGCCTGGATCGTGGTGTTCTACGTCAGCCAGAGCACCCTCCCGGTGGCATCGCTCGGCTCGTGGAACATCTTGGTCGGCTTCGGGATCATGTTCATCGGGTTCTTGATGACCACCCGGTGGCGCTAGAACGCACCTTCGAACTTACACGCCTGTAACTATCCCCATTGTGGGAAACCCTGTGGATAACTTTCCTGTGGATAACTCCGGCGGGTGAGATCGAATCGGCCGACGAGAAGAGGCGGCTCCCCGATGGGGAGCCGCCTCTCGTCGTTGACCGTCCGGGTGGTCTAGAACAGCCCGACCAGTTGGGCCGATCTGGCCAGGAGCACCGCGACGACGATCACGCCGATCGCGACGAGCACCGCGATCTGCACGGCGTGCTTCGACCGGTGACGGGTCTTCGAGAACAGGAACGCGATCGCCCCGCCCACGACGATGCCCCCGAGGTGGGCCTGCCACGCGATGCCGGGCACGATGAACCCGATCGCGAGGTTGATGCCGACCAGCACCAGGAGCTGGATGCTGCGACCACCGAGGCTGCGGGCGATGACGAAGAACGCCGCCATGAGGCCGAAGATGGCCCCGGAGGCACCGACCACGAAGCTTCCCGGCGCCAGGAGGGCGACAGCGGCCGAGCCGCCGATCCCCGAAAGGAAGTAGAGGGCGGCGAACCGACCTCGCCCCAACTGACGTTCGAGTTCTGCCCCGAAGATGTACAGCGAGTACATGTTGAAGAGGATGTGCAGGATGCTCCCGTGCACGAACATGGTCGTGACGGCACGCCAGGGCTGCACGATCTCGAGCGGCGGGTAGAACGCCAGGGCCCGTGTGACCACGCCGTTGCCCGTCCCGGTCACGAGCTGCAAGAGGAACACCGCGACGGTCACGCCGATGATGCCGTAGGTGACGACGGGGGCGCCACGCCGAGACGCGCTACGGACCCGACCGACCACCTGCGGTTGGAGGCGCGGTGCGTTGCCCCGCGCCTCCTTCACGCACTCCGGGCAGTGGACCCCCACCGCGGCGGGCGTCTGGCACTCGCCACAGATGGTGCGACCGCACCTCTGGCAGAGGACGAAGCTCTGCCGGTCGGGGTGCCGGTAGCAGAAGTTCGAGCGGTCGTGCGGATCGGTCACCTAGACCTCGTCGATGGTGACGCTCTCGAGCACCACGTCCTCGAGGGGCTTGTCGCGCGCGTCGGTCTTGACGGCCTCGATCGCGTCGACGACCTTCTTGGACTCGTCGTCGGCGACCTCGCCGAAGATGGTGTGCTTGCCCTGCAGCCACGGGGTCGGAACCGTCGTGATGAAGAACTGCGAACCGTTGGTGCCCTTGCCGCCGCGCGAGCCGGCGTTGGCCATCGCGAAGATGTAGGGGGCGTTGAAGTTCAGCTCGGGGTGGATCTCGTCGTCGAACTGGTAGCCGGGCCCGCCGACGCCCTGGCCGAGCGGGTCGCCGCCCTGCAGCATGAAGTCCTTGATGATGCGGTGGAAGACGACGCCGTCGTAGAGCTTGTCGGTGCTGACCTTGCCGGTGGCCGGGTGGGTCCACTCTTTGGTACCGGTGGCGAGGCCGACGAAGTTGGCGACGGTCTTCGGGGCGTGGTCGCCGAAGAGGTTCACCTTGATGGTGCCGTGGTTGGTGGTGAGGGTGGCGACAGCGGTGTGCGTTGACATGTCGTCATTCTTCCACAGCCACCTCTGCGCACCAGCGACTCCCCAGGCACCGTTCCGTGACCTGTCAGGAACCTCCGTGCCACACTGGGACGGGCCAGCAACTCTGGCTCCACTGCCTACTCGTTGGAGGAACGTTCATGGCCCTGTCACGCAAGCAGAAGAAAGAACTCAAGAAGTTCAAGAAGCACGCTGTGGCGGTGTGGGGTGAGCAGCGCGGCGTGATCGACCACGCCGGCAAGGTCATCGGCGGCTACCGCGACGACGCCGTCAAGATCGCGAACAAGAAGGTCGTCCCCCAGATCAAGCACGCGGTGGACTCGAACGTCCGCCCCGTGGTCTCGCAGGGCCTCTCGACCGGGTCGCACTACGCGTCGGTCGCTCAGGACCGCCTGAAGCACGACGTCTACCCGGCGTTCTCGTCGGCTCTCGGCAACCTCGACCTCGCGAACGACCCGAAGGTCGCGAAGGCCGTGAAGAACGCCAAGAAGCAGGGCAAGAAGGCCGCGGCGAAGTACGTGCCGCGCCAGCAGAAGTCGGGCCCCGGCGTCGGCGGCGTCCTGCTGATCGGCGTGGGCGTCATCGCTCTCGGTGCCCTCGTGTTCGCGGCCGTGCAGACGCTCCGTGCCGACGACGAGCTCTGGGTCGCCGACGACGACGCCGACACCAAGGCGTAGTCCCCTACACCCCCCACGAAGGGCCCGCCTCCCCGGAGGCGGGCCCTTCGTCGTCCCTGCCCCCGACGACTGCAGCATTCGACGCTGATCCGGCCCTAGCACCAGCACCAGCACCAGCACCAGCACCAGCACAGACACTGCCTTGGGCCCAACGTTGCACGCACGTCGGCGAAGCCGACACGGGCCCGGAGGGCCCCCAGACCAGCACAAGAGAATTGCCCCTGTCCGCTGACGGAGTCAGCGGACAGGGGCAAGGCAATCCAGTGGAGCCTGGGAGAATCGAACTCCCGACATCCTGCTTGCAAAGCAGGCGCTCTACCAACTGAGCTAAGGCCCCGACCCCCCGGTCACCGGGGGAACGAGCACGATCTCACCACCCTGCGCGTCAGGAGACGCCCGTGATGTGAGACCGGTACTGCGTGGGGCTAATAGGACTTGAACCTATGACCTCTTCGTTATCAGCGAAGCGCTCTAACCGCCTGAGCTATAGCCCCCGGACCGTCGTAAAGCCTACAGCACCACGACGGCGAACTCGAATCGGCGGGTTCAACCGACTCGAATGGTGGATCAGTTGTTGGTGAATCCGACGAGGAGACCGCCGGTGATGCGCACGCTCAGGTTGTAGAGGACGGCGACGATGGCCCCGAGGACCGTGCCGACGACCACGTTGAGGATGGCCACCACGATCGAGAAGAGCATGATCTGGCCGACGTTGAAGGTGTCCTGGATCGAGAAGCTCGAGTCGCCGAGGATGTCCCGCAGCAGGGCGTCGAGGTCGTCGAAGATGCCGGTCTGGTTCAGGATCGCCCAGATGAGGAAGGTGGCGACGACCGTGATGATGCCGATCGCGACCGAGATCAGGAAGGCAAGCTTCACGACCGACCAGAAGTCGATGTAGACCAGCTTGAGGCGGACCTGCTTGGTGCCGGACGGTCGTTTCGCCTTCTTCTGCAGTCTCTCGGCGACACTACTCATTGTTCGTTTCCTCTCCGGCGGTTCCGGGGGCCTCGTCGTCGGTCGACTCGGCATCGACCGACGTGACGTCGGTCGTGGGGATCTCGGTGTCGGCGTCGACGGACTCGACGGACTCGACAGACACTACGGCCTCGGCCACGGCGTCCGCACTCTCGTCGACCTCGGCCGCGAGATTGCGCTCACTGTTGCGGGCCACGGCGATGATGCGATCGTCGCTCGCGAAGCGGGCGAAGACGACGCCCATCGTGTCACGGCCCTTGGCCGGCACCTCGGAGACGGCGGAGCGGACCACCTTGCCGCCGGACAGCACCACGAGCACCTCGTCGTCCTCGCCGACGATCAGGGCACCGGCGAGGTCTCCCCGCGCCTCCGCGAGCTTCGCCACCTTGATGCCGAGACCGCCACGGTTCTGGACGCGGTACTGGTCGGCGGCCGTGCGCTTGGCGTAGCCGCCCTCGGTGACGACGAAGACGTAGCCCTCTTCACCGACGACGGAGGCGCTGAGCAGCGTGTCGTCGTCACGGAAGGTCATGCCCTTCACGCCCGAGGTCGACCTACCCATGGGGCGCAGCGACTCGTTGGTGGCCGTGAAGCGCAGCGACATGCCGTGACGCGAGACGAGCAACAGGTCGTCGTGCTCGTCGACCAGCAGAGCCGAGACGAGTTCGTCGTCGTCGCGCAGGTTGATCGCGATGATGCCGCCGGTGCGGTTCGTGTCGTACTCGGTCAGCGAGGTCTTCTTGATCAGGCCGTCGCGGGTGGCGAGCACGAGGTAGTCCGCGACCTCGTAGTCGCGGATGTCGAGCACCTGCGAGATCTGTTCGTCGGGCTGCATGGCGAGCAGGTTGGCCACGTGCTGGCCCTTGGCGTCGCGGCCGGCCTCCTGCAGCTCGTAGGTCTTGGCGCGGTAGACCCGACCCTTGTTCGTGAGGAACAGCAGCCAGTGGTGGGTGGTCGTCACGAAGAAGTGGTCCACGACGTCGTCGGCTCGCAACTGTGCTCCGCGGACGCCCTTGCCGCCCCGGTGCTGGCTGCGGTAGTTGTCGCTGCGGGTGCGCTTGACGTAGCCACCCCGGGTGATGGTGACGACCATCTCTTCTTCGGGGATGAGGTCTTCGACGCTCATGTCGCCGTCGAAGCCGAACATGATCTCGGTGCGACGGTCGTCGCCGTACTTGTCGGTGATCTCGGCGAGCTCGTCGCTGACGATGGTGCGCTGACGCTCCGGCTTGGCCAGGATGTCCTGGTAGTCGGCGATCTCGCGCTCGAGCTTGTCGGCGTCGTCCTGGATCTTCTGACGCTCGAGGGCGGCCAGGCGACGCAGCTGCAGGTTGAGGATGGCCGAGGCCTGGACCTCGTCGACGTCGAGGAGGTCCATGAGACCCGCGCGCGCCTCCTCGACGGTCGGCGACCGGCGGATGAGCGCGATGACCTCGTCGAGGGCGTCGAGCGCCTTGAGGTAGCCGCGCAGGATGTGCGCGTCGGCTTCGGCCTTCTTCAGACGGAAACGCGTGCGGCGCTGGATGACGTCGATCTGGTGGTCGACCCACGCAGAGATGAAGCCGTCGAGCGCGAGCGTGCGGGGAACGCCGTCGACGATCGCGAGCATGTTCGCGCCGAAGTTCTCTTGCAGGCTCGTGTGCTTGTAGAGGTTGTTCAGCACGACCTTGGCGACGGCGTCGCGCTTCAGCACGATGACCAGGCGCTGTCCCGTGCGACCGGAGGTCTCGTCGCGGATGTCGGCGATCCCGCCGATGCGGCCGTCCTTGACCAGCTCGGCGATCTTGATCGCGAGGTTGTCGGGGTTGACCTGGTAGGGCAGCTCGGTGACGACGAGGCAGGTACGACCCTGGATCTCCTCGACGTTGACGACGGCACGCATCGTGATCGAACCGCGGCCCGTGCGGTAGGCGTCCTGGATGCCCCGGACCCCGAGGATCTGTGCCCCCGTCGGGAAGTCGGGGCCCTTGACGCGCTGCATGAGCGCCTCGAGCAGCTCTTCACGCGTCGCGGTGGGGTTCTCGAGGTACCACTGTGCGCCCGAGGCGACCTCACGGAGGTTGTGCGGCGGGATGTTGGTCGCCATGCCGACGGCGATGCCGACCGAGCCGTTGACCAGCAGGTTGGGGAACCGGCTGGGCAGGATGGCCGGCTCGCGCGTGCGACCGTCGTAGTTGTCCTGGAAGTCGACGGTGTCCTCGTCGATGTCGCGCACCATCTCGAGCGCGAGCGGGGCCATCTTGGTCTCGGTGTACCGCGGGGCGGCGGCGCCGTCGTTGCCGGGCGAGCCGAAGTTGCCCTGGCCGAGCGCCAGCGGGTAGCGCAGGCTCCACGGCTGGACGAGACGCACCAGCGCGTCGTAGATCGCCGTGTCACCGTGCGGGTGGAACTGGCCCATGACGTCGCCGACCACGCGCGAGCACTTCGAGAACGCGCGATCGGGGCGGTAGCCACCGTCGTACATCGCGTAGATGACGCGGCGGTGCACGGGCTTGAGGCCGTCACGCACCTCGGGCAGGGCCCGGCCGACGATGACGCTCATCGCGTAGTCGAGGTACGAACGCTGCATCTCGAGCTGGAGGTCGACCTGCTCGATGCTGTCGCGCTTCGGTGCCTCGGCGAAGGTCTGGGCACCCTCGGCGTCGGTGCCCTCGGGGGTGTCTGTCGGCTCGTCGGCCATGATTCTCCGTTTGTCGTGGTCTGCCCCGTGGTGCTCGTCGGGGCGCGGGCGTGCTCCGGATCAGCCGGAGGCGCGCATCAGATGTCGAGGAAGCGGACGTCTTTCGCGTTCTGCTGGATGAAGTTGCGGCGCGACTCGACGTTCTCGCCCATCAGGGTGTCGAAGATGGTGTCCGCGGCCACGGCGTCCTCGAGCGTCACCTGCAGCAGCGTGCGGGTGTCGGGGTCCATCGTGGTCTCCCACAGCTCTTTGTAATCCATCTCGCCGAGGCCCTTGTAACGCTGGATCGCGTTCTCCTTCGGGATGCGCTTGCCGGCCGCGCGACCCGACACGAGCACCGCGTCGCGCTCGGCGTCGCTGTACACGTACTCGTGGCTGGCGTTGCTCCACTTGAGCTTGTAGAGCGGCGGCTGCGCCAGGTAGACGTAGCCGAGGTCGATCAGCGGCCGCATGTAGCGGAAGAGCAGGGTGAGCAACAGCGTCGTGATGTGCTGGCCGTCGACGTCGGCGTCGGCCATCAGGACGATCTTGTGGTACCTCGCCTTGTCGGGATCGAAGTCTTCTCCGATGTCGGCGCCGAAGGCCTTGATCATGGCCTGCACCTCGTTGTTGCCGAGGGCACGGTCGAGACGGGCCTTCTCGACGTTGAGGATCTTGCCCCGCAGGGGGAGGATCGCCTGGGTCTCGGGGTTGCGCCCCTGGACGGCCGAGCCACCGGCCGAGTCGCCCTCGACGATGAAGATCTCGCTGCGCGAGGGGTCCTTGCTCTGGCAGTCCTTGAGCTTGCCGGGCATGCCGTTCGACTCGAGCACGCCCTTGCGGCGGGTCTGCTCACGGGCCTTGCGCGCGGCCAGACGGGCCTGCGACGCGAGGATGCCCTTGCGGACGATCTCGGCGGCCTGCTTGGGGTTGCGGTCGAACCAGTCGTTCAGCTGCGACCCGGCCACCTTCTGCACGAACGACTTGGCCTCGGTGTTGCCGAGCTTGGTCTTCGTCTGGCCCTCGAACTGCGGCTCGCCGAGCTTGATCGAGATGACGGCCGTCAGGCCCTCGCGGACGTCGTCGCCCGAGAGGTTGTCGTCCTTCTCCTTGAGGAAGTTCTTCTCGCGCGCGTAACGGTTGATCAGCGTGGTCAGCGCTGCACGGAACCCCTCTTCGTGCGTGCCGCCCTCGTGGGTGTTGATCGTGTTCGCGTAGGTGTGGACGCTCTCTTGGTACGAGGTGTTCCACTGCATCGCGACCTCGAGCGAGATCTTCTTCTCGGTGTCTTCCTGCTCGAAGGCGATGATGTCGTCGTGGACGGTCTCGACCTTCTTGGTCGTGTTCAGGTACTCGACGTAGTCGACGAGGCCCTTCTCGTAGTGGAAGACGTCGTGGCGGGGCTCGGCGTCGTCCGCTTGCACGCGCTCGTCGCTGAGCTCGATGCGCAGGCCCTTGTTGAGGAACGCCATCTGCTGGAACCGGGTGCGCAGCGTCTCGTAGTCGAACTCGACGGTCTCGAAGATCTCGGAGTTGGGCCAGAACGTGATCGTCGTGCCGGTCGTGTCGTCCTCTTCGCCCTTGGCCAGCGGCGCGACGGGCACGCCGTCGGTGAAGCTCTGGCGGTAGACGTTGCCCTGTCGGCGGACCTCGACGTCGAGTTCGCTGGACAGGGCGTTGACGACCGAGCTGCCGACGCCGTGCAGGCCACCCGACACGGCGTAACCGCCGCCGCCGAACTTGCCGCCGGCGTGCAGCACGGTAAGGACGACCTCGACGGTCGACCGACCCTCGACGGGGTGGACGTCCACCGGGATGCCGCGACCGTTGTCGACGACGCGGACGCCGCCGTCCTCGCGCATGGTGATCTCGATGTGGTCGCAGTGGCCGGCCAGGGCCTCGTCGACCGAGTTGTCGACGATCTCGTAGACCAGGTGGTGCAGACCACGGGGCCCCGTCGACCCGATGTACATGCCGGGACGCTTGCGCACGGCCTCGAGACCCTCGAGGACCTGGATCGCACTGGCGCCGTAGGTGTCGTCGGGCTGGGCGTCGGTGGGATCAGCTGACATGTGCGTGGGGGCTCCTGCCGGACGGGACGAAGATGTGCCGACCGGTCGCGACCGCTGTCTGGGCGGCCCTCGGACGACCTTCCGAGTCTACCGCAGGCCTGTCCGCCGCGGGACGAAATCCGCCCTCAGACGGATTTTCCCACCGCACTTGGACGATTCACCCTCGTCAACCATAAGTATCGCGAGGGCCCCGCCCTGGAACCGATCTGGGGCCGCGTTTCCAGGTCGGGGCGTTGGGTGCCAGGAAACGCACCGACTGGATGCCCGCGTCCGGGTACCTCTTCACGATGGTCGTCGTGACCTGCGTGCGCATCAGCCGCAGTTGCGTCGCCCACGCCGTCGAGTCGCACTGGACGGTCAACGTGCCGTCGTCGATCGAGACCGGATCCGAGTGCGCGGCCAGCTCCGCCCCCACCATGTCGGGCCACGCGGTCATCAGCTCGGACTGGGCCAACGGGCTGTTCCAGCCGAGTTCGTTGGTGACGGCCGAGAGGACGTCGGCGATGCCCCGGGGCTCGCGTCCCGTGCCGAACGGCTGGCTCGGGGAGCCCAACTTGATCGACTTGCGCTTCCGGGCGTCGCGCGACCGCGAGTTGGGGTCGCCGAACACCCGGCGGAACCGCAGATAGACCCGTTGGGCCTCGCTGTCGGGCTGCGCCTCGGGCTCAGGAGGCGCGGGTGGCGTGGACGCCGGAAGCTGCGGTGCGTCGTCGACGCTCACCGCGCCTCCTCGGCGTCGCCGAGCCCCTCGTCGCCGGGCCCCTCGTCGCCGGCCACCGTGGTGACGACCGCGTCGTCGCCCGGACCGTCGACGGCGGGGGCGTCGTCGAGGATCGTCCCCTTGGCGATCCGGACCGTATGGGCCTTGAGTCGTGAGGGGACGTCGCCCTCGACCGCCGCCGTGATGAGGACCTGCTCGTAGTCGGCGACGGCGTCGGCCAGACGTTCGCGACGGGATCCGTCGAGTTCGGCGAAGACGTCGTCGAGCACGATCACCGGGTCGCCCGTCGGCGAGTCGACCCGGACCACGGCGGCCGAGGCCAGCTTCAGCGCGAGGGCGAACGACCAGGACTCGCCGTGGCTGGCGTAGCCGCGCGCGGGGAGCCCGTTGAGCGAGAGGAAGAGGTCGTCGCGGTGCGGCCCGACGAGCGTCAGCCCCCGCTCGAGCTCGGTCGGTCGGACACGGGCCAGCGCCTGACGGAAGACGTCGGGCACCTGGTCGGCGGGGATGGACTCGGTCGGCCCCTCGGCCGCGGTCGTCTCGTCGTCGGGTGTCGCGCCCCGGATGCTCAGCACCGTCGAGAGGTGTGCGGCGTGGTCCGCTCCCGCCACCGCGGCGTAGGCACGGGCCACCTCAGGGGCCAGGTCGGCCGCGAGCCGGTCACGCGCGACGACGAGTTCGCTGCCGAGGGCCACGAGACGTTCGTCCCAGATGTCGAGCGTGCCGAGCTGGCCGGCCTTCACCCCGGAGGCGCGGGCCGACTTCAGGAGCGTGTTGCGTTGTCTGAGCACCCGGTCGTAGTCGGTCTGCACGCCGGCGAACCGGGGCGACCGAGCCACCAGGAGTTCGTCGAGGAAACGACGACGACCGGACGGCTCGCCGCGGACGAGCGCGAGGTCCTCGGGAGCGAAGAGGACGCTCGTGAAGTAGCGCGGAAGCTCGCGAGGCTTGATGGCCCCCCGGTTGACCTGCGCCCGGTTCGGCGACGACCGGTTGATCTGCACCTCGGCCAACAGTTCGCGCTCGTCGGCGAGTAGTCGCGCCCGCACGACGGCCGAATCGCGTCCCTGGCGGATGAGAGCCGAATCCGACGACACCCGGTGGGATCCGAGACTCGACAGGTAGCCGAGGGACTCGACCAGGTTGGTCTTCCCCTGGCCGTTGCTGCCGACGAAGAGGTTCGGCCCGCGCGCGAGGCTGACTTCGGCAGACGTGTAGTTGCGGAAGTCCGTCAGGCTGAGATGCAGTACTCGCACGCGGGCCGGTGGAGGCGCTAGGCCTTCTTGACGGCGTGGCCGCCGAACTGGTTGCGCAGTGCGGCGACGGCCTTCATCGTCGGCGAACCCTCGCCCTGACGCGAGACGAAGCGCGCGAAGATCGACGCGCTGATCGTCGGCATCGGCACGGCGTGGTTGATGGCTTCTTCGAGGGTCCAGCGACCCTCGCCGCTGTCCTCGACGTAACCCGAGATCTCGGCGAGCTTGGGGTCGGCCTCGAGGGCGAGGACCATGAGCTCGAGCAGCCAGGAACGCACGACGGTGCCGCGCTGCCAGGCCTTGAAGGTGCCGGTGACGTCCTTGATGAGGTCGCTTCGGGCCTCGAGCAGCTCGTAGCCCTCGCCGTAGGCCTGCATGATCGCGTACTCGATGCCGTTGTGGACCATCTTGGCGTAGTGACCCGCGCCGGTGTCGCCCGCGTGGACGAAGCCCTCTTCGCGAGGACCCTCGGGACGCAGGGCGTCGAAGATCGGCTGCGCCAGGGCGACGTTCTCGGCGGAACCACCGACCATGAGGCCGTAGCCGTTGTCCTTGCCCCAGACGCCGCCCGAGACGCCGGCGTCGACGTACTTGATGCCCTTGCCGCCGAGGAGCTTCTCGTTGGCGAAGTCGCTGGTGAACTTCGAGTTGCCGCCGTCGATGACCAGGTCGCCTTCGGAGAGTTCGTTCGAGAGCTCTTCGATGACGCCGGCGGTGATGTCGCCCGCGGGAACCATGACCCAGACGATGCGGGGGGCGGGGAGCGTGGTGGCGAGCTCGGCGAGGCTGGCGACGTCGGAGACGGCGGGGTTCGCGTCGTAACCGGTCACCTCGATGCCGCTGTCGCGCAGGCGGGCGCGCATGTTGTTGCCCATTTTGCCGAGACCGACGAGGCCGATGTGCATGAGGTTCCTTTGTTCGTGGCGGTGGGGCCCGGAGGCGGCACCGTTGCTGGCAGAGCGCTCTTAGCGCAGGAGGAGGTTGGGCTGCAGCAGGTACTTGTAGCTGTCAGCACCGGCCTGGTCTTTCGAGGACTGACTGGTGATCAGCACGGGACCGGGCTTGTTCGGGTTCTCCGTCTTGGTGAAGGAGATGCGGACGAACTCGGAATGAACTGCTCCGAGACCGTCGAGGAGGAACTGCGGTTTCAACGAGACCACCGTGTCCTCTCCCGTCAACAACGCATCGATCGACTCTGACGCCTGCGCTTGTTCGCTTCCGATGGCCTCGAGGGTGAGGCCGTCGATCGTGAACGTGAACCTGAGGGCCGCCTCGCGCTCGAGGACGAGCGAGACGCGGCGGACCGACTCGACGAGCTCGGCCGTGTTGATCACGGCGTAGTTCTCGACGGTGTCGGGGAAGAGACGCTTCACCGGAGGGAAGTTCCCCTTGATGAGCAACGAGGTGACGGTCTTGTTGTCCGCCTGGAACGCGATGAGCTCGCGCTCGTCGGATCCGGTGATCGAGACCGAGACGGTGCCGGCGTTGCCGAAGGTCTTGCCGACCTCTTGCAGCGTGCGTGCGGGGACGAGAGCCGTCGTCGTGGTCGTGCTCGCCACGGTGCCGGGATCGAATTCGATGCCTCGGACGGCGACGCGGTAACGATCGGTGGCGACGAGCGAGAGGGCGTTCTCGGTGACCTCGAGCTGGACGCCGGTGATGACCGGGGTGACGTCGTCGCGGGATGCCGCCACCGCGACCTGGGAGACGGCGAGGGCGAAGGAGTCGCCGGGCACGACGCCCGAACGGTCGCCGACTGTCGGCAGGGTCGGGTACTCCTCGACCGGCATGCTCAGCAGGGAGAAGTTCGCGGATCCGCAGCTGACCGAGATGCGGTTCTCCTCGGTGGAGAAGGTGACCGGCGCGTTCGGCAGACGGCTGGCGATGTCGGCGAGCAGTCGGCCGGAGACCAGGATCGTGCCCGGTTCGTCGATCTCGGCGGGGATGCTCGTCTGGGCCGAGACCTCGTAGTCGAAGGACGACAGGGTGAGCCCGTCGGCGTCGGCCTCGATCAGGACACCGCTGAGGATCGGCAAGGTGGTGCGCTGGGGCAGCAGCTTGACGGCGAAGGAGACCGCATCGCTGAAGACGTCACGGTTGACCTGGAACTTCACGCGGGGACCCCTATCGACTTCGCTCTCGTGGATGGCCGGTTAATAGTGGCACAGCATCGGGGTCCGCCCTTCCGGGAGGCGAAAGCCGAGGCTCCGGGCCCGGATCGATCCACAAGGTTGTCTCTCCATCAATTTCTTGTAACCAGGATTAACAGTCTTAACCGTTGTGCACAGTGTGGATAACCTGTTTAAAACCCCGGGGCTCGGCGGAACTACACGCGTGTGACTTGTGGACGGCGTGTGGAACCGAATGACAAGAATGCTCGGGGTCTGCCGGTCGCTCCGAGTGGGATCCCACAGGTCCCCCGGATCCGTGAACAAGGTCGACACGGTTATCCACGAGTTTCCACAAGTTATCCACACTGTGTGGAACGTGACTCCCCAGGGCCCCCTCAGACCCGTCGAGCGCCCCCTGGAACGACGAACGGGCACCGACACGTGGTCGGCGCCCGGACGGGACGGTCGTGGAGGACGGGCCGGCCTGGCCCGCCGTCCCGTCACTTGTAACGGGTGTCCTGCTTGATGCGACTGGTGAGTTCGGTCACCTGGTTGTAGATCGACCGGCGTTCCTTCATCAGTTCGCTGATCTTCTTGTTGGCGTACATGACCGTCGTGTGGTCGCGGTTGCCGAACAGCTGTCCGATCTTCGGCAGTGACAGGCTCGTGAGTTCGCGGCACAGGTACATGGCGATCTGGCGGGCCGTGGCGATGGCCTGTGAGCGGGACGATCCGTAGAGGTCGTCGACCGTCAGCTTGAAGTAGTCCGCGGTGTGGTTGATGATGTCGACCGGCGCGATGATGTTGTCCTCGTCGAGCGTGATCAGGTCCTTGAGGACGGTCTGGACGAGGGCCAGGTCGACGGCGGTGCGGTTCAGGCTGGCGAAGGCCGTGACCCTGATGAGGGTGCCCTCGAGCTCACGGATGTTGCTCGACACCTTGGTCGCGATGAACTCGAGGACCTCGTCGCGGATCTGCAGCTTCTCGCTCTGGGCCTTCTTGCGCAGGATGGCGATGCGGGTCTCGAGGTCGGGAGCCTGGACGTCGGTGATCAGGCCCCACTCGAAGCGCGAACGCATGCGGTCCTCGAAGCCGGTGAGGTGCTTCGGCGGCAGGTCGCTGGTGATCACCAGCTGCTTGTCGTGATCGTGCAGGGTGTTGAAGGTGTGGAAGAACGCCTCTTGGGTGCTGTCCTTGCCCTGCAGGAACTGGATGTCGTCGATCAGCAGGATGTCGATCTCTCGGTACCTCTGCTGGAAGAGGCTCGACCGGTTGTTGGCGATCGAGTTGATGAAGTCGTTCGTGAACTCCTCGCTGCTGACGTACCTGACCCGGATCCCCGGGTACATGGTCTCGGCGTAGTGGCCGATGGCGTGCAGCAGGTGGGTCTTGCCCAGCCCCGACTCCCCGTAGACGAAGAGCGGGTTGTATGCCTTGGCCGGAGCCTCGGCGACGGCGACGGCCGCGGCGTGGGCGAATCGGTTCGACGCACCGATGACGAAGTTGTCGAAGCTGTACTTCGGGTTCAGGCGGGAGTCGTTGCGTTTCCCGCTCGCGCTCGTCTCGACGGGCGCCGGCACGAAGGGCGCCTCGATGTAGTGGACCGGCTCCGACTGCTCGACCTGCTGCGTGAGGGTGTCCGGGGTGATGTCGGGGTTGACGGTGATGGCGAAGCTCGAGACGGAGGTGTCGCCCAACCCGGCGATGGACTCGAGCAGGGGCTCACGGATCCGTTGTTCGAGCATGCCGCGGGTCAGGTCGTTGGGCACCTCGAGGTAAAGGGTGCCGCCCAGCACGCCCTTGGGCTCCACGAGGCTGATGAAGCCGTGCAGCTGCGGCGTGATGCGGTCGTCGGTCGTCAGCGTCGCGAGGACGGAACGCCACAGGTCCTGGACCGGGTCGACGGTGTGCGCCACTGGAGTCTCTTTCTCGCGGTTCGGCAGCGGACGGATCCGGCCGCCTCCGCGTGCGGGTCGCGTTCACCCGACGGTGTTCGAAGGGTACGAGTGCGGGACGAGTTATGCACAGCTTTCTCCACCGATCGGTTGGCGCCGTTCGGGCCGGGATCGCTGCGTGTTCCCCGTAGTCACGCGGAAGTACCGCGAGAAGTACCCACCTTAGTTCGACGGGGTGTGGAGTCCGCAATCAGAGTTTTCAACACTGTGGACAAACCTCCTGGGAAGCGGCCGTTTGACCCGGGCTCCGATCACGCGTACTTTTAATCAGTTGATTTCAGCCGCGTTGGCTGTACAAGACTTCTCGGATCGTGGCAACAGGCCTGGTCCGCTTTCCTGGAGGACCACCATGAGCAAGAGAACGTTCCAGCCGAACAACCGTCGTCGGGCCAAGAAGCACGGTTTCCGTGCTCGCATGCGTACGCGTGCCGGCCGCGCGATCCTCGCCGCCCGTCGTGGCAAGGGCCGCACCGAGCTCTCGGCGTAGCCACTTCCGTGTTGGCCCGGGCCAACCGGATCGTCCGCGCAGACGACTACCGAACCACCGTGCGCCGTGGCCGCAAGTCGGGCACGGCGCATTCGGTCGTCTACGTGCGGCGTCGTGACGACGAGCTGGTCCGGTTCGGTTTCATCGTGGCGAAGACCGTGGGCAACGCGGTCGTCCGCAACACGGTCCGGCGCCGGCTCAAGGGGGTGTGCCACGAACTCCTGCCGACGATCCCCGGCGGGCTCGACGTCGTGATCAGAGCCTTGCCAGGCAGCCCCGACGTTGCGTGGTCTACCCTGCTGTCGGACATCTCCGAGGTGGTCGACAGGGGCGTGAGAGCGTGACAAGAGCGGTGCAGTTCGTCGCGTTGCTTCCCCGCAACGCGTGCGTCCTCATCCTCCGCGTCTACCGCGCCGTCGTCTCCCCGCTCTACGGCGACGTCTGTCGCTACTACCCGTCGTGTTCCCGGTACGCCCTCGAGGCCATCCAGCTGCACGGCGTCGTGCGGGGCGTGGCCATGGGCAGCTGGCGCATCGCCCGGTGTCACCCCTGGGCAGCCGGAGGCGTCGACGACGTCCCCGAGCCCCGCACACAGAAGTACCGCGTCACGAAGTCCGGCTTCGTGACACCGCGATCCGGCACCACCGCCCCCGACCTCCTCGGGACGGGCCGCATCGCCGCACAGAGCCACGGAAAGGGCTGACCCGAACACCATGGACTTCATCGGCACCATCCTCTGGCCCCTGAGATGGGTCGTCGAGGCGATCCTCGTCGGCTTCCACAACGTCCTCACGGCGTTCGGCATGGACACCGCGGCCGGCAGCACGTGGGTGCTCTCGATCGTCGGCCTGGTCCTCGTGGTCCGGGCGTGCCTCATCCCGATCTTCGTCCGCCAGATCAAGAGCCAGCGACGCATGATGGAGATCGCGCCCCGGCTCAAGAAGATCCAGGACAAGTACAAGGGCAAGCGCGACCAGTTCAGCCGCGAGGCCATGTCGCGCGAGACCATGGCGCTCTACAAGGACACGGGGACGAACCCGCTCAGCTCGTGCCTGCCCCTGCTGATCCAGATGCCGATCTTCTTCAGCCTCTACACCGTGCTGCACAACGCGCAGCAAGAGAAGGTGGGCATCGGCCTGCTGAACGCGGCGCTCTCGAACTCGTTCGGTGAGTCGGCTCTCTTCGGCGCCCCCCTGAAAGAGACCTTCCTGGGTGCCACCACATGGGAGGTCCGCCTGATGGCCGGAGCGATGGTGGTCATCATGA
Organism: Frigoribacterium sp. NPDC087798; assembly: GCF_044742985.1. NCBI lineage: Bacteria > Bacillati > Actinomycetota > Actinomycetes > Micrococcales > Microbacteriaceae > Frigoribacterium > Frigoribacterium sp. NPDC087798. Next base: position 147,638 of record NZ_JBIUVP010000003.1, read on the forward strand.
CCGCCTCGCAGTTCATCACGCAGCTGCAGATCGTCTCGAAGAACATGTCGCCCGAGACCAAGGCGAGCCCCATGTTCAAGCAGCAGCGCATGCTCTTGTACTTCCTCCCCCTCGTGTTCGTCTTCTCGGGCCTGTCGTTCCCCCTCGGCGTCATGTTCTACTGGCTCACCTCGAACGTCTGGACCATGGCCCAGCAGTTCCTGGTCATCCGCAACATGCCCACCCCTGGCAGCGAAGCCGCCCTGGCGCGTGAAGAGCGCCTCGCGCGCAAGCAGCAGCGCAAGGGACTCCCGAGCATCACCGTGACCGAGATCGAGTCGGCGCCTGCCGTGCCGAAGACGACCCAGCGGACCCAACCCGTCGGCAAGAACCGCTCCAAGAAACAGAACGGCCCCAAGAAATGACCTCTGACGACTCCACGACCGACATCGTCGAGCCCGCCGCCGAGAACGACGACGCCGTCGTCTCGAACGGCACCGAGGAGGCGCAGGTCGCCTCGGACGACGCCGCCGACGTCCTCGACGAGGGCGACATCGCCGCCGACTACATCGAAGAGCTGCTCGACATCTGCGACTTCGACGGCGACATCGACATCGAGGTCCGCGGTGGTCGTTCGTACATCTCGGTCGACTCGAGCGGTGAGCAGAAGCTGCGCGTCCTGTCGAAGCCCGACACCGTCAACGCCCTCCAAGAGCTGACCCGCATCGCGGTGCAGACCAAGACGGGTGAGTTCTCTCGCCTCATCCTCGACATCGGGGGATCCCGGGCCACTCGCGAGACGGAACTCGGCCGCCTGGTCGACCACGCGGTCTCGAAGCTCGAGGACGGCGCCACCTCGGCGGCCCTGCCCCCCATGTCGTCCTACGAGCGCAAACTCGTGCACGACATCGTCGCGGCGCGGGGATTCACCTCGGAGTCCGAGGGCGAAGGCCGCGACCGTCACACCGTCATCACGCGTCCCTGAGCCGGACGACATGACCGACACGTCGACCCTCGAGGTCGAGCCCGCCGTCGCGGCGACGATCTTCGGCGACCGGCTCGACGTCGTTCGCCGCTATGTGGCCGACCTAGCCCAGCACGGCGAAGAACTCGGCCTGATCGGACCGCTCGAGCTGCCGCGTCTCTGGACCCGCCACGTCGTCAACTGTGGCTTGCTGGCACCTCTGCTGGTCGCGGGTCGCGTCGGGGACATCGGGTCGGGTGCCGGCCTCCCGGGACTCGTGCTCGCTGCTGCTCGTCCGGACGCCACGCTCGTCCTGATCGAGCCGATGGAACGGCGCGTCGACTGGCTGACGGCTGAAGCCGATCGCATGGGGCTCGACAACGTCGAGGTCGTCCGTGCCCGTGCCGAGGACGTGCAGCTGGACGGGTGGCTTGACCAGGCGACCGCTCGAGCCGTGTCGGCCCTCTCCAAGTTGATCCCGCTGACGGCGCCTCTGGTGAAGACCGGGGGGCAGCTGCTGTTGATGAAGGGCGCTCGGGTCGACGACGAGATCGCCGCCGCCCGCAAGGTGATCGCCCGCCACCACCTCATCGACGTCGAGGCTCGTGAACTGGGCGTTGGGCTCGTCGACGAGACGACCCGGGTGTTCATCGCCACCTTGGACTGACTGGTCTAAGTGAGTGACGGTAATGTGGCTTTGACCAGGCCATGTTCGACTACTCGGGGGTTTGCGCTCCGTGTCGACCGAAGTGGTTAGGCAGGCACGCGGACCTCGGGTCCCCGTCTTTGTCGGGGCCTGCCGATAGACTCGGTCTCCGATCCCCGATGATCACCGTGCCGCCTCGCAGCGGCGTGATCACACCTCCGGGTAGGTCGTTTCACGTGAAACATGGCGATACGGAGACCCTCAGTGAGTTCCTTGGCTGACGACGACAGAAGCACTCCCCTGGCTCGAGAGCTTGCCGACCTGAACCGTCGTAAGAAGGCCCTGTCTCGCGAACCGCTCCCGTCGCCCGCCTCGACCCGAGTGATCACCGTCTCGAACCAGAAAGGCGGTGTCGGCAAGACCACGACCACCGTCAATCTCTCCGCCGCCCTTGCGCGGAGTGGGGCCAAGGTTCTGGTCATCGATCTCGATCCCCAGGGCAACGCCTCCACGGCCCTCGGTGTGGAACACCGGGCAGAGACCCCGAGTGTCTACGACGTCGTGGTGAACGACGGCGAGGTAGCGGACGTCGTCCAGAAGAGCCCGGAGTTCGACACGCTTTTCTGCATCCCCGCGACCATCCATCTCGCCGGCGCCGAGATCGAACTCGTCTCACTCGTCGCTCGCGAGCAACGACTGAGCAGGGCGTTGTCCGAGTACCTCAGCAAGACCGAGGACGCCGGCGATCGTTACGACTACGTCTTCATCGATTGCCCTCCGTCGCTCGGGTTGCTCACGATCAACGCGTTCGTCGCAGCCAGTGAAGTACTCATCCCCATCCAGTGCGAGTACTACGCACTCGAGGGGTTGAGCCAGCTGCTGCGCAACATCCAGTTGATCGAGAAGCACCTGAACCCCAAGCTCAAGGTGTCGAGCATCCTGCTGACGATGTACGACGGCCGGACGAACCTTGCTCAGCAGGTCGTCGCCGACGTTCGCGAGCATTTCCCTGATGAGGCACTGAACACTCTCATACCCCGGTCCGTCAGGATCAGTGAGGCCCCCGGTTACGGGCAGACCGTCATCAGCTACGACACCAACTCCCCCGGGTCGATCTCGTACCTCGAGGCGGCCGCCGAACTAGCACGTCGAGGAGCACCCCAGTAATGGCAACCAAGCGAACCGGTCTCGGGCGCGGCATCGGCGCCCTCATCCCCGTCTCCGACGAGAGCCAGGACCGCCCGGTCGACGTCTTCTTCCCGACGGCACAGCAGACGGCCGACGAACTCATCGCCGTGCCGGGCGCTCGTCTCGCCAACCTTAATCCGCTGGACATCACTCCGAACGCGCAGCAGCCTCGGGCCGAGTTCCGCGCTGAAGAGCTCGCTGAGTTGGTGACCTCGATCCGAGAGGTGGGCGTACTGCAGCCCATCGTCGTCCGCCCGATCAAGAACGGCGGCAAGGGAGCAGCACAGTACGAGCTGGTCATGGGCGAGCGGCGCCTGCGAGCGACCAAAGAGCTGGGGCTCGCGACGATCCCCGCCATCGTCAAAGACACCGCCGACGACGCGATGCTGCGGGATGCCCTGCTGGAGAACCTGCATCGCGCCGAGCTCAACCCCCTCGAAGAAGCCTCCGCTTATCAGCAACTTCTTGCCGACTTCGGCATCACCCAGGATGAACTGGCGACCCGCATCGGTCGGAGCCGCCCCCAGATCACGAACACCCTGCGGCTGCTGAGGTTGCCGGCAGCCGTCCAACGGCGAGTCGCCTCCGGCGTCCTCACCGCAGGCCACGCTCGGGCGATCCTGAGCACGGGTGATCCGGTCCTCATGGCTCGTCTCGCGGATCGCATCGTCAATGAAGACCTCAGCGTGCGAGCTGCCGAGGCCATCGCTGCGGGTGGCAGCGCGAAGCCGAAGTCGACGCGCACGGCCACTCCCGGCAAGCACCAGGCTCATCTGGACGAGGTGGCCGAGACCCTCGGTGACCGGTTCGAGACGCGGGTCAAGGTGTCCTTGGGCGCTCGGAAGGGGTCGATCACCATCGATTTCGCGTCCATGCAGGACCTGAATCGCATCCTCGGCCAGTTGGGACACGACCAGGAGTCGTGACTGATTGCCCTCAGCGTTGACCGGCATCGGTTTCACGTGAAACATCGACCGCCCCTGCCTTTGGCGGTAGGGGCGGATCTTGTTGGGTGGACAGGAACGTCATGTGAGGGTGGTGTGGTGGGACGTTTCACGTGAAACGGTGCTACTCGTCTTCCTGCATCACTCCCCCGACGCGGGAATTTGACAGTGGTCTCGCCCAGATGGTGTTGGTGAGCTTCCTTGTGCCGGTAACGGCAGGCAGGTTCCTGCTGGAGTGGCACGGTGCTGATTTCGGCCTTGATCGGGTGTCTTCTTAGCGGCGGCAGAAGCTTGCGGTGTTGGGCAGGTGCAGGTGCAGGTGCAGGTGCAGGTGCAGGCGTTTGACGCGCGCAGGTGCAGGACGGAGGGTGCAGTCGTCGGCGCAAACTGCAGGCGCACGTCCACGGCAGGTGCAGGGCGGACGGTGCAGTCGTCGGCGCAAACTGCAGGCGCACGCGCACGGCAGGTGCAGTGCGATGGCAGGGGTACGCCGGGGTGCAGACGTAGGTGCTTGCATAACTGCCAGGGCGGGGGGCGAAGGGACTGACGCGGGGGCGAAGGTTCTCACGGATGGACAGATGCAAGTGCAGGCACAGGTGTAGATAGAGATGCCGTGCAGACGCAGGCACGGACCCAGCTTGGGATCAGTGCAGGGGATGAGACGCGTTACCGGCGGCAGTTCCACGTTCTGGTCACGTAGCGAAGCAAAGGGGGCTCATGAAGATGGGTCAGGGTGGGCGAAGTGCTACACGACCCCTGAACGGTCCGACATGGAGACCCCGATGCATGGCTGTGTGCCTGGCAGGCGGTACTCGCAGCGGCCGCATTTCGTCGGCAGCGTCGATCCAACCCGGGCATGATGACCACCGAGAGGTTCATCAGACTCGACGTAAGATGATTCGTCGTAGCTTCTAGGGAGACGTCGAGGTCCCGTAAACGTCGATCTCACAGGCTATTTCTGTGTCAAGTCCACGGGTGGACGACAACGAAGGCGCCGAGATCGTCGACGATCCTGGATGCGTCCATTCAGTGCACCTGTATGCCCAGAAGATCGACCATGGGCTTGCAGTACCCCGCCGGCCGCCCGACGTTTCACGTGAAACGTCGACCACGTGTCGTCAGCGGAGATGGTCGGTGACGGCCTTCTCAGCCAGAGCGGCGTAGAACATGCCCAGTTCGTAGCCGGCGGACTCCAGGGCCATCGGGACGAGCGACGTCTCGGTCAGTCCGGGCAGGACGTTGACCTCCAGGAACCACGGGGTCCCTGCGGCATCCACGATCAGGTCCACCCTCGACAAGTGGCGCAGCCCGAGGGCCTCGTGGACGGCCACGGCAGCCCGCGCCGCCGACTCCGATGCGACGGCGTCGAGCCGTGCGGGCGTGAAGAACGTCGTCTCCCCCGCGTTGTAGCGCGCCTCGAAGCCGTAGAATCCCTGGCGAGGAACGATCTCCACGGCAGGCAGGGCAAGGGGCCCGTCACCGGTGTCGATGACCCCGACGGCGATCTCGGTGCCCGTGATCTTCTGTTCGACGATGACGTCGTCGCAGTACGTGTACGCGTCGACCATGGCCCTGGGCAACGCCCCGATGTCGTCGACGACCGTGACGCCCTGGGCCGAGCCACCCCGTGCGGGCTTCACGACGACGGGCACCGGGTGTTCGTCGGCGATGGCCGCCAAGACACCGACGGCTCCGAGCTCGCGGAAGGCGTCGTGGGACAGCGTGATGCCGCGCGGTGTGGAGACACCGGCGCGACGTGCGAGCTCCTTGGCGGTCGGCTTGTCCCAGGCCAGTCGCGCGGCCGCCGCCGTGCTGCCGACGAACGGCACGTCGAGCGCCTCGAGCAGTCCCCGGAGGGCGCCGTCCTCACCACTCGCTCCGTGCAGGGCCGGCCACACGACGTCGGGACGTGACGCGGTGAGGTGTCCGAGCAACGAGGCGTCCGGATCACGGAGTTCGACCTCGATGCCGTGGGTGACGAGGCTGTCGACCACGCGCCTCCCCGATCGGAGGGAGACGTCACGTTCGTGCGAGATGCCGCCGGCGAGGACGGTGACGGTACGCAGTTCGCTCGATGCCATGGTGGAACCTCTTCTTCGTGTCACGACGCAGGACCGTCTCGTGGTCCGGACGGCTACGAGACAATGAAAATGCTGGTCAAATGGTGTTCGGCGGCGGCACCACGACGCTCTGGGGGCGTGCGGCCCGGTTCGACAGGCTGGCTGTCGAGAACGTGCGCAGCAGGTCGAGTTCTCCGTTGACGACGTTCGCCAGGCGCGCGACACCGGTGCGGATGGACTCGGGTGTCGGGTAGCAGAACGACAGGCGGACGTTCTGACGCCCGTCGCCGTCGGCGAAGAACGCCGTACCGGGGGTGTAGGCCACGAGTTCCTTCACCGCCCGGGGCAGCATGGCCTTCGAGTCGAGTTCGGCCGGGAGTCCGACCCAGACGAAGAAGCCGCCGTCGGGGACGTTCCACGTGAGCGACGGCAGGTACTCCCCCAGCGCGGAGATCATCGCGTCACGCCGTTCGCGGTACAGGCCACGGAAGGTCTCGATCTGCCCACGCCAGTCGGCCTGGTCGAGGTACTCGGTGATGACGAACTGCCCGAAGGAGTTCGGTGAGAGCGTGGCGGACTCGTTGGCGAGGATGAGCTTCTCGCGGATGGCGTGCGGGGCGAGTGCCCAACCCACCCGGAAGCCGGGTGCCAGCGTCTTCGAGAACGACCCGAGGTAGATGACGCCCTCGTCGTCGATCGAGCGCATCGCCTGCGGGGCCGGCTGGTCGAAGTACAGCAGCCCGTAGGGGTTGTCCTCGAGGACGAGGATGCCGGCCGAGCGGCAGATCTCGAGGATCTCGACGCGTCGGGCCCACGTGAGGGTGACACCGGCCGGGTTGTGGAAGTTCGGGATCGTGTAGAGGAACTTGATGCGACCCCCACGAGCGGTGACGGCCGCGATGGCCTCTCGCAGGGCCTCGGGCACGAGCCCGTGCTCGTCCATCGGGACGTGCACGACGTCGGCCTGGTACGCCTTGAAGACCCCCAGGGCGCCCACGTAGCTCGGTGACTCGGCGAGCACGACGTCGCCCGGGTTCACGAAGAGGCGGGTGACGAGGTCGAGGGCCTGCTGCGAGCCCGTGGTGACGACGACGTCGTCGGCGCTGCCGCGGATGCCCTCCATCGCCATGATCTGCATGATGTGCTCGCGGATGGCCGGGGTGCCCTGTCCGCTGCCGTACTGCATCGCCATCGCTCCCCCGTCGGCCATGACGCGGTCGATGGCCCCCGTGACGAGCTCTCGGGGCAGGGCGGAGACGTACGGCATGCCGCCGGCCAGCGAGACGACCTCGGGGCGCGAGGCGACGGCGAACAGGGCCCGGACCTCGGAGGCGCTCAGGCCGGCCGTACGGTCGGCGTACGAGTCGTACCACGGGTCGAGGTTGGTGCCCTTGTCGCTCATCGGTGTCCCTGTTCTGTCAGAGGGTGAATCGGTCAAGACTATGCCCGTCCCGACCGGGGACGACGAGAGCCCGCCCAGCGTGTGCTGGGCGGGCTCTCGTCGTGGTGTCGGTGTCGACTACGCGATGAACTCCGCCAGGTCGGCCTCGAGGGCCGGCTTGGGCTTGGCGCCGATGACGGTCTTGACGACCTCGCCACCGCGGTAGACCTTCATGGCCGGGATCGAGGTGATCTGGTACTTCATGGCGGTCTGGGGGTTGTCGTCGACGTTGAGCTTGACGATCTCGATCTTGTCGCCGTGCTCGGCGGCGATCTGGTCGAGGATCGGCGAGACGGCGCGGCACGGGCCGCACCACTCGGCCCAGAAGTCGACGAGGATCGTCTTGTCGGAGTTGAGGACGTCGGCCTCGAAGGACGCGTCGGTCACTGCTTTGGCGCTGCTCATGGTGTTCCTTTCGTCAGGGTGATCTGGGTTGGCTTCAGGAGGCGCGGGTCAGGCGACCACGGACTCGGACGTCTCGACGCCCTCGGCCGACCCGACGGTCTGCTCGGCCAGGAAGATCTGGTCGAGCGAGGCCAGGTAGTGCTCGACGTCGAGCGCGGCGACGGTGCCCGAGGCCGCGGCGGTGGCCGCCTGCCGGTAGGTGGCGTCGATGACGTCACCCGCGGCGAAGACGCCGGTCAGGTTGGTCTTCGAGCTGCGCCCCTGGACGGCGATCGTGCCGTCCGAGGTCAGGTCGACCTGGCCGTGGACGAGGTGCACGCGCGGGTCGTTGCCGATGGCGATGAAGAGGCCGTCGAGGTCGAGGTCGGTCGTGCTGCCGTCGACCGTGTCGGTCAGGGTGACGCCGGTGGCCTTCTCGCCACCGAGGATGGCCGTGACCTGCTTGTCGAAGAGGAACTCGATCTTGTCGTTGGCGTGAGCCCGGTCTTGCATGATCTTCGACGCGCGCAGGCTGCTCGAGCGGTGGATCACGTAGACCTTCGAGGCGAAGCGGGTCAGGAACGTCGCTTCCTCCATCGCGGAGTCGCCGCCGCCGACGACGGCGATCGCCTTCTCCTTGAAGAAGAAGCCGTCGCAGGTGGCGCACCAGCTGACGCCGCGTCCGCTCAGGCGCTCTTCGTCGGCGAGGCCGAGCTTCCGGTACGCGCTGCCCGTGGCGAAGATCACCGTGAGGCTCTCCTCGACGGTGCCGTTGCCGAGCGTGACCTTCTTGACGTCACCGGTCAGGTCGACGGCGGTCACGTCGTCGAGCAGCACCTCGGCGCCGAACTTCTCGGCCTGCTCCTGCATCTTGAACATGAGCTCGGGGCCCTGGATGCCGTCGGGGAATCCGGGGAAGTTCTCGACCTCGGTGGTCTTCATGAGCTCGCCGCCGGCCTCGACCGAGCTCGCGACGATGAGGGGGCGCAGACCGGCCCGGGCGGCGTAGATGCCGGCCGTGTAGCCGGCGGGGCCGGAACCGATGATGATGACCTGGCGCATGGGCACCTTCCTGGGGGGGGGGAGAACTTCACGAGCGGGAAGACGACCCGCGAGCGATGGCTCGTGCGGTCGGATCCCTCGATCGTCTGGTGGAACGCATCCTACCGACGGGGCATTCCCGCGGGCCTGGCAGCGGCCGCGGGGCCGCGGGAATGCGGCGGCCGCCGTGACGGGTCAGCGACGCAGGAGGCGCGAGACGGCGGGTGCGAGACGTGCGGTCACCGGCGTGGTCAGCACCCGCAGCTCGGGGATGCGGGCGAACCAGAGCAGGGCGCCGTAGACCAGCCCCATGACGGCCCCGGCCACGACGACCGTCAGCACGCCCGGCACGCGACCGGACTGCGCGAACCCGTCGGCGGCGAAACCACCCAGGACGGTCACGACGACGAGGCCCACGGCACCGGCGACGAGCGAGAAGACGAAGAACTGGACGTAGCGGCGCAGCACCCAGCGGCCGTCGATGCCGCCCAGCCGCTTCTTGACGACGACGAGCGCGACCACGGCCTGGCTCGAGCCCGCGATCGAGGTGGTGATGGCGATCGCCATCGCAATGCGCTCGGGGGGCACCACGGCGGCCGAGATCGCGACGCCCGCGACGAAGATGCCCGACTGGACGAGCTGCAGGAAGAACGGCGTGCGCTGGTCGTGCATCGAGTAGAACACCCGCTGCACGATGAACAGGACGCTGAACAGGACGAGGCCGGGCATGTAGCCGAGGATGACCTCGGCGGTGCGGGTCGACCCGGCGAAGTCGACCTCGAAGAACCGCGCGAACGGGTAGGCCACGACGCACATGGCGACGGCGGCGAACACCATGAACATGCCGATGGCGCGGAGGGACTGCGACATGTCGGTGCGGACGGCCCGCAGGTCGCCACGCGAGGCGTGGCCGCTCATGCGCGTGAAGTAGGCGGTGCCGATCGACACGGCGATGATGCCGTGCGGCAGCATGAAGAGCAGCCAGGCGTTCGCGAGGACCGCGTTCGACGCCCCCACCTCGCTGCCCAGGGTGGCGACGCGGCTCTGCACCAGCCCGGCCAGCTGGGTGACGAGGACCATGCCGAACAGCCAGCCGGCGGCCTTGCCGGTGGCTCCGAGGCCGACGCCGCGCCAGCGGAAGTCGGGGCGGAAGGTCAGACCCGCGCGGCGCCAGAAGAGCAACAGGAACGCCGCCTGGGCCAGGACGCCGAGGGTGGCCGTGGCCGCGATGACGAAGATCCGGTCGCCGGTCCAGACGTCGACCGCGGAGTTCTCGACGGCACCGCCGAACATCACGATGAAGACGACCAGGCCGGCGATGGCCACGACGTTGTTGAGCACGGGAGCCCAGGTGAAGGGCCCGAACACCTGCCGGGCGTTGAGCACCTCGCTCAGCAACGAGTACATGGCGTAGAAGAAGATCTGCGGCAGGCACCAGTACGCGAAGGCCGTCGCGAGGGCGAGTTGGTCCGAGGTGAACCCCGCCCCGCCGTCCGAGCTCTGCTGCGCGTACAGGCGGACGAGCACGGGGGCGAGCAGCGTGCCGGCCAGGCCGACGGCCGCGAAGACGATCGTGCCGAGGGTCACGATCTTGTTGATGAACCGCTGGCCCCCGTCGTCGGACGTCGCCGCCCGCACGATCTGGGGCACGAGGACGGCGCTGAGGAGGCCGCCCGCGATCAGCGCGTAGATGTTGTTCGGGAGCTGGTTCGCGAGGGCGAACGAGTCCGCCGCCCGGCTCGCCGACTGCCCGATCGCCGCGGCCAGCACGGCCGCCTTCACGAAGCCGAGGACGCGCGAGACCATCGTCCCGGACGCGAGGAGGATGCTGGCGCGACCGAGACCGCCCTGGTTGCTCACATGGACTCCTGGACGGGCGGCGAGGCGGCCGCATCGGGTGACGGGCCGTCGCCGGAGGACCGGGCCTCGTCGCGCGCCCTGCGGCGCTTGCGGAAGGTGCGGTACAGGCCTCCGAGGAAGAGTGCGGCGAAGGCGACGCCGAAGATCCAGGTGATGGCGGTCTCCCACCCGGCCTGGACCGAGAGCGGGACGTCGACCGGGGTCGCGATCGCCACGCCCGAGAGGCTGACCAGCTGCAGCTGCACGGACACCGTGCCGTTGGCGACGGACTGCACGGGAACGCTGACCCGGGTCTGGGACTGCGGTTGGATCGTGACCTCGATGGGGCTGCGCTCGATCGAGAGGATGGAGTTCGACGGCGTCAGGTTCAGCATCACCGTCGCGACGGAGTCGGTCCGGTTCTCGAGGTAGAGGGGCAGGGCCGAGCGGTCCCCGAGGATGGCGATCGGCGAGCCCTGGACCACCGCCACGAGACCCGACGTCGCCGTCGCGTCGGCCACGGCCGAGGCGACCTCGGCGGGGAACCCGTCGACGTTGTCTCGCCAGGCGTGCGACGCCAGGGCCATCGTCCGCAGCCGGGCCGTCTCGGTGACGAACTGCGGTTCGGCGAGGGCCGTCGAGAAGTCGACGACCTTCTGGTCGGCGGAGACGAGTTCGCTCAACTGGCCGAGTCGGGCGTCGCTCTCGGGGCTGTCGACGACGGTCGCCGTCGAGGGGGTGCTCGCCAACGCGTCGGTCAGGGTCGCGCCGCTGACCCAGGGCAGGCCGTCGACGGCCTGGAGGGTGCGGGTGAGGAACTGGCCGGTCGACGGCCACTCCCGCTCGAGCGTCGTCAGGAGGGTGCGGGCGTCGCTCGGTCGCTCGTAGGCGACGGTGGCGACGGTGGCGGACAGCCGGGCCATCGTGGACTGCCACTCGGCGAGGGAGGTCGCCTCGGCCGCCTGGGTGACCAGCGTCGACAAGGGGTCGTCCGAGACGACGGCCGGGACGCCACCGACCGTGACCGCGGCGTTCTCGGTCGAGTCGCCGTCGACGTCCACGTTGCCGCTGGAGACGATGGTCGACGTGTACGGCCCGGAGGCGAACGTCGTGAGGTCGGCGGACACGACGGACGACTCCCGCGGCCAGACGACGTCGCGCTGGGTCCACGGGAAGTCGAGCAGTTGAGCGGTGGTCGGCAGCACCACGCCGTCGCCGGGCGTGGGCTCGGCGGTCGGCTCGGCGGTGGACCCGTCGCTCGGCAGGGCCGAGGGGTCGGACCCGGCGACGCCCGTGCCCGAGCCGTCGTCCGTGCCCTGGCTCGGGGCATCGGTGGGCGTGTCGGTCGCTGCCGGCATGCCCTCGAACCGGGCGGGGTCGACCAGGGTGTCGAGCGAGGTCACGGCCGGGACGGACGTGGCGCCGGCCTGACGCAGCCCCGCGACGTCGGCGTCGGCGTAGGCCAGGGGGAACATGTCGTTCGGCAGGGCCTGCAGTTCGGCGAGCCAGTCGACGGAGGACTGCGGGGCCTCGGTGCCGAGCAGGCGGATCGACGCGACGATCATCGGGTCGACGCCGAGGGTCGCGCCCGTGCCCGACACGGCGTCGAGCTCGCGTCGCAGCACCCCGCCGTCGGAGGTGTAGGCGGCGAGGGCGGAGGCGTCGAGGACGCCGGTCTCGCTCTCGGGCGTCGTGATCGGCACGGCGACCGCGACTCGGGTCGGCTGGAAGCTGTCGGCGGGGTACCAGACCACGCTGCTGCGGGTCTGCGCCACCTGGCTGCCCGAGGCGTCGAGCACGCGGGCCCCGAGCGCGCGTGCCCCGAAGGCGCGGCCGGTCAGGGAGAGGCGGTCGGCGGGCACCACGACGGTGTCGAGCGCCACGGACGACCCGGCGGAGACCGCCGGCACGTCGACCTGGACGAGCTGGCGCCCCAGGTAGTCGTCACCCGAGACGTCGTCGGGATCGAGCCAGGAGGCGAGCTTGGACCGCGTGGTGAACGGTTCGCGGTCGAGGTAGATCCGGGCCTTCGTCGCCGCGAGGTCGCTGTCGCCGTCGTTCGTCACGGTGACCCCGAGGGTGAGGTCGTCGTCGGGTCGCAGCACGCCGTCGGAGGCCGGCTCGACGGTCATCGTGACGCCGTCGCCCGCGGGGGCGGACGCCGCTCGTGCCGCCGTGGCCGGCAGTCCCGCCGACACGACGAACACCGCCAACAGGGCGGCGATCACGGCGAAGAAGAGTCTCATAGGCGTCAGGTGTCGACGGCGACAGGGGCCGTTCGAGCATGCCGAGTCTAGGCAACGCCGACCAAGAAGCAGCGGCGAAGCGCCTGCGAGGGGGACGACGGGGTCGCGAGGCGCCGTCGGGGACTCAGCCCGCGCCTCCTCGGCTGTGGCAAGCTGTTTCGTCATGGACAGCGTCGCACGGGCCCTGCAGCGACTGGACGATCTGGCCGCCACCCCCCGCATCGAGAAGCTCGCCGCCGCGTTCGCCGCGGCCGGTCACGAGCTCGCCCTCGTCGGCGGTCCGGTGCGCGACGCCTTCATCGGCCGCCCGGTCAACGACCTCGACTTCACGACCGACGCCGACCCCGACGAGATCCTGGCGATCGTCGTCCCCCTCGCCGAGGCGCACTGGGACGTCGGCCGCGCGTTCGGCACGATCGCCGCCCGCGTCGACGGCGAGACCGTCGAGATCACCACGTACCGCAGCGACGTCTACGACGGCGAGACCCGCAAGCCGGTCGTCGAGTTCGGCGACACGCTCGAGGGCGACCTGGTCCGTCGCGACTTCACGGTCAACTCGATGGCGTTGCGTCTGCCCCAGCGCGTGCTCGTCGACCCGTCCGGCGGTGTCGACGACCTGCTGGAGGCGCGGCTCGCCACCCCGGGCACCGCGGTCGACTCGTTCCGCGACGACCCCCTGCGCATGATGCGAGCCGCCCGGTTCACGGCGCAGCTCGGCTTCACGGTGTCGGACGAGGTGCGCGAGGCGATGACCGCCCGGGCCGAGACCCTCTCGATCGTCTCGGTCGAGCGGGTCGCCGACGAGCTGTCGAAGCTGCTCAAGACCGAAACCCCCCGAGACGGTGTCCGGCTGTTGGTCGACACCGGGCTCGCCGACCATGTCGTGCCCGAGCTCGCGGCCATGCGCCTCGAGGTCGACGAGCACCACCACCACAAGGACGTGTACGAGCACAGCCTCACCGTGCTCGACCAGGCCATCGGCTACGAGCGCGAGCGGCACCCGGGCGAGGCACCCGACCTCACGCTGCGCCTGGCGGCCCTGCTGCACGACTGCGGCAAGCCCGCCACGCGGCGCCTCGAGCCGGGCGGCGTCGTCACCTTCCACCACCACGACGTCGTCGGCGCCAAGCTCGCCAAGAAGCGGTTGAAGACGCTGCGCTTCGACAACGACACCATCGGCGCCGTGTCCCGGCTGATCGAGCTGCACCTCCGCTTCTTCGGCTACACCGAGGGCGCCTGGACCGACTCGGCCGTGCGCCGGTACGTCCGCGACGCCGGTGACCAGCTCGAGCGGTTGCACATGCTCACCCGCGCCGACGTGACCACGCGCAACCGCCGCAAGGCCGACCGGCTCGGCTTCGCCTACGACGACCTCGAGGCGCGGATCGCCGAGCTGCGAGAGCGTGAAGAGATCGACTCGCTGCGGCCCGACCTCGACGGCGACGACATCCAACGCGTGCTCGGCATCGGCCCGAGCCGCGAGGTCGGCGAGGCCTACCGCTTCCTCCTCGAGCTGCGGACCGAAGAGGGGCCGCTGGGGGCCGAGGTCGCCACCGAGCGCCTGCTGGCCTGGTGGAGCGCACGCGAGAGCGCTGGGGCGTAACCAGCCCGACGGGTGTCGACCCGCGCCTCCTCGGCTCTCGGGGGCCGGCGACCGCCGCCCCGGCATTGATTCAGGAGGCGCGCTCGGCTACGCTGGGAAGGTTGCGTCTGCCTCACGGCGGCGCCACGTCATGAACACCCTCCTGTCACAGACCGTCTGTGACCGTTAAGTCCGAAGGAGGTGGGTTAGTCATGCACCAGTACGAACTGATGGTCATCCTGGACCCCGAGATCGATGAGCGCACCGTCGCCCCGAGCTTGGACAAGTTCCTCAACGTCATCCGCAACGATGGCGGAACGATCGACAACGTGGACATCTGGGGACGTCGTCGCCTGGCCTACGAGATCAACAAGAAGACCGAGGGCATCTACGCCGTCGTCAACCTGACCTCGAACTCGGCCGCCACGGTCGAGCTCGACCGCCAGCTGGGTCTCTCCGAGGCCGTGCTGCGCACCAAGGTCCTGCGTGCCGAAGAGGCGATCGCCATGGTCGCCGCCGCCAAGAAGGTCAGCGACGAGAAGGCCGCCCGCAAGGCCGCCAACGCCGCTGCCGCCCCGGCTGCTCCCGCCGCCGAGAAGGCTGCCGAGTAGTCCGATGGCTGGCGAGACCGTCATCACAGTGGTGGGGAACCTCACCAGTGACCCCGAGCTGCGGTACACGCAGAACGGGCTCGCGGTCGCGAACTTCACCATCGCGTCGACCCCCCGCACGTTCGACCGCGCGTCGAACGAGTGGAAGGACGGCGAGGCGCTCTTCCTCCGTGCCAGCGTGTGGCGCGAGTTCGGCGAGCACGTGGCCAGCAGCCTCACCAAGGGCAGCCGGGTCATCGCTCAGGGCCGACTCAAGCAGCGCTCGTACGAGACCAAAGAGGGCGAGAAGCGCACCAGCATGGAGCTCGAGATCGACGAGATCGGCCCCTCGCTGCGTTACGCGACCGCTCAGGTGACGCGCGCTGCGTCCTCCCGCGACGGCGCTGCCGGTGGCGGCTCCTTCGGGGGCGGCAACGGCGGCGGCAACCGTGGTGGCCAGCCGGCTCAGGTCGGCGGCGGTCAGGCGCAAGAGCCGTGGGGTCAGCCCGCCGGCGGCCAGCAGGGTGGCAACACCTCTGGCGGCGACGTGTGGAACACCCCCGGTGGCAACGGCACCTACAACGACGAGACGCCCTTCTAGGCCTCGCCGTTCCCCTTTTAGTACTTCTTCATTCATCGAAAGTAGAAACCAATGGCTGGAAAGAGCAGCGGCGACCGCCGCAAGCCCCTCCGCGGTAAGGGCGGCAAGAACGCCGCACCCGCGAAGTCGATCCGCGTCGGTGTCATCGACTACAAAGACGTCGCGACCCTGCGCAAGTTCATCTCGGAGCGTGGAAAGATCCGCGCCCGTCGCATCACCGGCGTCTCCGTCCAGGAGCAGCGCCTCATCGCCCGTGCCGTGAAGAACGCCCGTGAGATGGCGCTCCTCCCCTACGCCGGCTCCGGCCGCTGATCGGAAGGACCACCATGTCGAAGGTAATCCTGACCCACGAGGTCTCCGGCCTCGGTTCCGCCGGTGACGTCGTCGACGTCAAGAACGGCTACGCCCGCAACTACCTGGTGCCCCAGGGCTTCGCCGTGGCGTGGAGCCGCGGTGGCGAGAAGCAGGTCGCTCAGATCCGTACGGCCCGCGAGACCCGCGAGCTCAAGACGATCGAAGAGGCCCACGACCTCAAGCAGCGCCTCGAGGCCCAGAAGATCCGTCTCACGGTGAAGACCGGTGCCGACGGCCGTCTGTTCGGCTCGGTCCGCCCGGCCGACGTCGCCGACGCGGTCACCGCCCAGGGCGTCGCGACGATCGACAAGCGCAAGGTCGAGATCCCCACGACCATCAAGGTGACGGGTGAGCACGAAGCCACCCTCCGCCTGCGCGAGGACGTCATCGCGACGATCACGCTGACGGTCGTCTCGGCCAAGTAGCACCCCGGCGCCTCGGCGCCTGCTGTACGCGAGAGCGGCGGTCCCCCTCGGGGGGCCGCCGCTCTTCTGCGTGCCCGGGGGTGCGGGCCTCGGCCGGGTGGCGCCATGAACCCCGTTTCCGACGATGAACCCCGGTGCACCGTGGTTCATCTTCGTGAACGGGGTTCATGGGTTCGCCGGGAGGGGTGGGCCGGGCCAGACGAGCGGGGGACGAGGAGGCGCGGGGTGGCTGGGGCGGGAGGGGACGAGGAGGCGCGGGGTGGCTGGGGCGGGAGGGGACGAGGAGGCGCGGGGCGGCTGGGGCGGGCACCGCGCCTCCTCGGGGGCGCCCCGTGTTGCGATGCACCCGGTTTCGAAGGATGCACCCGGTTGCAACCGGTTGTTCGGCTCGAAACCGGGTGCAGCGGCAGGCATCACGAGGCGGCGGCAGCTCGCGTTGACAGGAGGGGGCGGCTCGTCTACTGTCGTGGAATCGGTTCCATGGAATCGATTCCACGCCGGGCTGACACCCTGCGACCCGCACCACTACGACGAGGTAGAGCCCGATGAACACCGTGACGATCAGGGACGTGGCGCAGCGCGCCGGTGTCTCGGCGGCGACGGCCTCGCGCGTGCTGTCGGGCAACCCGGCCACCTCCGCCGAGTCCCGGGCGCAGGTCGAACGGGCCGTGCGCGAGCTCGACTTCCGGCCGAACGCCCAGGCCCGTGCGCTGCGCTCGACCCGCTCCGACACGGTCGGCCTGCTCGTGTCCGACGTCCGCAACCCGTTCTTCGCCGACCTCGCCCACACCATCGAGCAGTCGCTGCTCGAACTCGGCTACGTCACCCTCCTCGGCAACGCCAACGAGAACCGCGAGCAGCAGGACCGCTACCTCGACACCCTCATCTCGCGGCGCGTCGACGGCGTCATCGTCGCCCCGCAGGGCACCGACTCCGCCAGCATCGACTCGCTGCTCGCCCGTGAGGTGCCGACGGTGTTCGTCGACCGCACGATCCCCGGCGTCGACGTGCCGAGCGTGACGACCGACAGCGTCCCCGGCATCCGCGCCGCCGTGCAGCACCTGGTCGACCTCGGTCACGAGCGCGTGGGGTACGTCGCGGGCCCGCAGAGCGTCTCCACCGGGCGCGAGCGACTCGAGGCCTGGACCGCGGCCGCCGCCGAACTCGGCCTCAGCACCGACCCCGACCTGGTCTACGTCGGCGACTTCCAGTCCGCCAGTGGCTCGGCCGCCGTGCACGCCCTGTTCGAGCTCGACGAGCCGCCGACCGCCCTGCTCGCGGCCGACAGCCTCATGGCCGTCGGCGCCATCGCCATGCTCAACCGGCTCGGCATGCGCATGGGCACCGACGTCTCGGTCGTCGCGTTCGACGACATCGAGTGGTTCTCGCTGCTCGACCCGGCCCTCACCGTCATCGCGCACAGCGTCGAGGAGATGGGCCGCATCGCCGTCCAGCTGCTGCACGAGGTCATCGACGGGCGCACGCCCGACTCGGTCGTGCTGCCCAGCGAACTGATCGTCCGCGAGTCGACGACCCGCGCCTCCTCGTCCCCCACGGACCCGACCGACCCCACCCCACCCCGACCCCTCGGCAGGAACTGACCCATGCCCCATTCGATCGACGACGATCGCCCCCTGCTCACGCTCGAGAACGTCAGCAAGTCGTTCGGCCCCGTGCGGGTCATCGACGACGTCACCGTGCACGTCCGGCCCGGCCGCGTGCAGGTGCTGCTGGGCGAGAACGGCGCCGGCAAGTCCACCCTGATCAAGATGATGTCGGGCGTGTACAAGCCCGACGCCGGCCGCGTGCTGGTCGACGGCGAGGCCGTCCACCTGCCGAACACGCACGCCGCCGAGAAGCTCGGCATCGCGACGATCCACCAAGAGCTCAACCTCGTCGCGTCGCTCAGCGTCGCCGAGAACGTGATGATGGGGCGGTTCCCCACGCGGTTCGGCCTGGTCGACCGCAAGGAGCTCAAGAAGCGCGCCCGTGCGGCCCTCGACCTGATCGGGCTCGACGTCGACGTCGACCAGAAGGTCGGCGAGCTCGGCATCGCCCGTCAGCAGCTGGTCGAGATCGCGAAGGCGCTGAGCATCGACGCGCGCATCCTGATCCTCGACGAGCCGACCGCGGCGCTGACCCGGCACGAGACCGAGATCCTCTTCCGCGTCGTCGAGCAGCTGCGCGCCCGCGGCGTCGGCATGCTGTTCATCAGCCACCACCTCGACGAGATCGCCGAGATCGGCGACACCGTGGCCGTGCTGCGCGACGGCGCGTTCGTCGCCGAGGTGCCCGCGTCGACCGGCGAGGACGAACTCGTCCGCCTGATGGTCGGCCGCGACATCGAGCACCAGTACCCGCGCACGCCCGGCAGCGAGGGCGACTCCCCCGTCGTGCTCGAGGTCCGCGGCCTGACCGGGTCGGTCTTCCGCGACGTCTCGTTCGACGTGCGGGCGGGCGAGGTGCTCGGCATCGCCGGGCTCGTCGGCGCCGGTCGCACCGAGGTCGTCCGCGCGATCGCCGGGGTCGACAAGTACGACTCGGGCAGCGTGACCGTGCGCGGCAAGCGCCTCAAGAAAGGCGACGTCGCCGGGGCCATCGCCGCGGGCGTCGGCCACGTTCCCGAGGACAGGAAGGCGCAGGGGCTCGTGCTGGGCGCCTCCGTCAACGACAACCTCGGCTACGCGACGCTCGCCAGCAGCGCGAAGGGCGGCCTGGTCGACTTCGCCGGCCAGCGTGCGAAGGCCGACGAGGTCGCCTCGACCCTGCGGATCCGCATGCGCGACATCGACCAGGAGATCGGCTCGCTGTCGGGCGGCAACCAGCAGAAGGCCGTGTTCGGCCGCTGGATCATCGCCGGCTCGACGGTGCTGCTGCTCGACGAGCCGACCCGCGGCGTCGACGTCGGCGCGAAGGTCGAGATCTACGAGCTGGTGAACCGCATCACCGACGCAGGAGGCGCGGTCGTGATGGTCAGCAGCGAACTGCCCGAGGTGATGGGCATGAGCGACCGCATCCTCGTGATGCGCGACGGAGTCGTCGCCGGCGAGGTCGCCGCGGCCGACGCCACCCAGGACACCTTGATGACGCTCGCGGCACGCGACGTCCCCCCGACGAACTGACCCGAGAAGCACGGACCCGAGGACGACACCCATGACCACCACCACCGTGAAGGCGCAGCGACGCTCCTTCGACATCAAGACCTTCCTGGCCGCCAACGGAGCCCTCGTCGGGCTCGTCGTGCTGTGCCTGGCCCTCTTCATCGCGACGCCGGACTTCCTGACCGGGCGCAACCTGCTCAACATCGGCATCCAGGTGTCGACCGTCGCCGTGCTGGCGTTCGGCATGACCTTCGTCATCGTCGCGGGCGGCATCGACCTCTCGGTCGGCTCGGTCGCCGCGCTGTCGGCGATGGTCTCGGGCTGGTTCTTCGCCACGGCGGGGCTGCCCGGCGGCCTGGCGCTGGCCCTCGGGCTCGGCACCGGGCTCGTGGCCGGCCTGGTCAACGGCTTCGCCAGCGCGTACGGCAAGCTGCCGTCGTTCATCGCGACCCTCGCGATGCTCAGCGTGGCGCGCGGCCTGACCCTCGTCGTGTCGGACGGTCGCCCGATCGCGACTCCCCCGGCCGTGTCGTTCCTCGGGGGCAACATCGGGGCGGTGCCCGTGCCGATCATCGTGCTCGTGCTGGCCGCGATCGTCGCGTCGTTCATCCTCAACCGCACCGTCATCGGCCGGTCGATGTACGCCGTCGGTGGCAACGCCGAGGCCGCTCGCCTCTCGGGCCTGCCGGTCAAGCGCATCGTCGTCACCGTCTTCGGCCTGGCCGGGCTGTTCGCGGCCCTCGCCGGCCTCCTGCTCGCCGGACGCCTCGACTCGGCCCAGCCGCAGGCGGCCTCGGGCTACGAGCTCGACGCCATCGCCGCGGTCGTCATCGGCGGCGCCAGCCTGGCCGGCGGCGTCGGCCGCATCTCGGGCACCATCATCGGCGCCCTCGTGCTCGTCGTCATCCGCAACGGCCTCAACCTGCTGAACGTCACCTCGTTCTGGCAGCAGGTCGTCATCGGCCTCGTCATCGCCCTCGCCGTGGGCGTCGACGTGCTGCGGCGCAAGACGCGCAGCAGCTGAATCCCTCCACCCAACCCAACCCGAAGGACACACGATGAAGTTGACCTCGTTCCGCAAGGCCGCCACCGTCACGGCGATCGCCGCCCTGGTCGCGACCGGCACCGCCGGCTGCAACCGCACCCCCGCCGGAGAGGCGGACCGCCCCACGGTGGTCCTGTCGCTCAGCACCCTGAACAACCCGTTCTTCGTCGAGCTGCGCGACGGCGCCACCGCCGAGGCGAAGAAGCAGAACGTCGACCTCGAGATCGTCGACGCCCAGAACGACTCGGCCACCCAGGCCAACCAGCTGGCGACCGCGGCCTCGACCGCCGACGCCGTCATCCTGAACGCCGTCGACAGCGACGCCGCGGGCCCCGCCGCCAAGGCGCTCAACGAGGCCGACGTGCCCATCGTCGCCGTCGACCGCGCGGTGAACGGTGCCGACGTCGCCTCGTTCGTGGCGAGCGACAACGTCGCCGGTGGCGAGCAGGCCGCCAAGGCCCTCGCCGAGGCGATCGGCGAGAAGGGCGAGGTCATCGTGCTCCAGGGCGTCGCGGGCACCTCGGCCAGCCGCGACCGCGGCGAGGGCTTCACCAAGGGCATCTCGGCCTACCCCGACATGACCGTCGTCGCGCAGCAGACCGCGAACTTCGACCGCGCCACCGCGCTCGACGTGACCACCAACCTGCTGCAGGCGCACCCGAACGCCGTGGGCGTCTTCGCCGAGAACGACGAGATGGGCCTCGGAGCGATCCAGGCGCTCGGCTCGCGCGCCGGCAGCGACGTCCAGGTGGCAGCGTTCGACGGCACCGAGGACGGCCTCAAGGCCATCGAGGCCGGTACGCTCTCGAGCACGATCGCGCAGCAGCCCGCCGAGCTCGGCGCCCTCGCGGTCGACCAGGCCGTCAAGGCCGTCAAGGCCGTCAACGGTGGCAGCGGCGACGAGGGCCCCTCGGACCAGGCCGTCGAGGTCATCACCGTCACGAAGGAGAACGTGGGTGACTTCACCGAATGAGTGGTCCTGATGTGAGCGGTGCAGGCGTCGTCGGCACTGCAGGAGGCGCGGGTGCGGTCGGCGCGGACGGTCCGGTTCCGGCCGGGTCGGCCGGCACGGTCGTCGTGGTCGGGTCGATCAACGTCGACCAGGTCGTGACCGTCGACCGCCTGCCCCTGCCCGGCGAGACGCTGATCGGCTCGTCGATGACCCTCTCCCCCGGCGGCAAGGGCGCGAACCAAGCCGTCGCGGCTGCTCGTCGCGGCGCCCGCACCGTGATGATCGGCGCGGTCGGCGACGACGGACGGGCCGACGACGCCCTGCCCCACCTCCGCTCGAGCGGTGTCGACGTCAGCGGCGTCGACACCGTCCCCGGACCCACCGGCCTGGCGATCGTCAGCGTCGGAGGCGACAGCGAGAACACGATCGTCGTCGTCCCCGGGGCGAACGGTGCCGTCTCGGCGTCGTTCGTCGGCGGGCACGCGGAGGTGTTGGCCGATGCCGCCGTGGTCGTCCTCCAGGGAGAGATCCCCGTGGACGGCATCGCCGCCGCCGTGCAGCACGCCGGAGGGCGGGTGGTCTTCAACCTCGCCCCGGTGATCGACGTGTCGGCGGACGTGGTCAAGGCCGCGGATCCGCTGGTCGTCAACGAGCACGAGGGTCGGCTGCTGCTGGCCGCGTGGGCTGGTTCTGGTTCTGCCTCGGCGTCGGACGAGGAGGCGCGGGTCGACGACGAGTCGGTCGTCGCCTCCCTGCGCGCCCAGGGAGTCACCTCGGTCGTCATGACCCGCGGTGCCGCCGGCGCGATCGTCTCCGACGCGTCGGGCACCGTGCTGGTGGCCTCGCCTCGCGTCGCGGCGGTCGACTCCTCCGGAGCCGGGGACGCCTTCGTCGGCGCCCTCGCCGCCGGACTGGCCGCTGGTGCGTCGCTCCTCGAGGCCGCTCGGGACGCCGTGCGCGTCGGGGCGTTCTCGGTGACGGGCGTCGGCACGCAGGCGTCGTACCCGACGCTCGAGGACGAGCTGCCGGCAGCGGCCGATGCCGCCCCGACGGAGGGGTCGGCGGATGCCGACTCAGCGGACGGAGTGACCTCGTGAAGCGCGGTGGCCTGCTCAACGCCCAGCTGAACCACGCGGTGAGCGGACTCGGCCACGGCGACCTCGTGGTCGTCGCCGACTGCGGACTCCCCCTGCCTGCCGGAGTCCCCGTGGTCGACCTCGCCGTCGTCCACGGCCTGCCGGCCTTCGCCGACGTGCTGGACGCCCTCACCACCGACGTGGTCTTCGAGGCCTGCACGGCCGCGGACGAGAGCCACGACTCCCCCGCGGGTGCGCAGATCACGTCCCGGTTCGACGACGTCGCCTACGTCTCGCACGACGAGCTCAAGCGGCTGTCGGGTGGGGCGCGCCTCCTCGTCCGGACGGGCGAGGCGACCCCGTACGCCAACGTCGTGCTGCGCTGCGGCGTCCCCTTCTGAGGCACCTGCTCCCCCTCGAACCCCGTTTCCGAAGACGAACCCCGATCCCTGGTGGTTCTTCTTCGGAAACGGGGTTCTTCGGCTTCCGGGCCGACCCGCGCGTGGTGCGACCTCCCGGCCGCCCTCTCACCGGCCGTGATCGAGCCCGGGAGGCGCGGCGCCGGTCTCCGATACCGTCCTGACCAGGCTCTTCGCAGGCCCCCCTTCGGGGGTTACGGGAAGCTGAACGCAGGCTGCGTCGCTATCGGTCGAATGGGCCGAAAGTCAAATCCCTTGTGCACAGGCAGAAGTCAAATCGGATGTCTCAACCCCCGGTTTAGACAATTTTCTCCACACGACTGTGGAATCGAGAAATCCCTGGTCAAAGGCAGGTAATCGAACTGAAGTATCTCGTTGTCCACAGCGTGATCCACAGTTCTCCCCAGGGTTGTCCGGCGTTGCTCACCTGTTTTCCCCAGAGTTATCCACAGGTGCATTTGCTGTGGAGAACTCGGTGTCCATAAGGTGTACCCGCGCTCGTCAGGGGTGGGTCACGGCGGTTCGGCAGGGGGATGTCGGGGGTCTGTCGTAGAACTGCCCCAAGCGTCTTCGGTGCTGCCCCGCACCCACCCGATTCTCGCTGGAGGACCCATGTCGATCGCCCATCTCGGTCTCGCTCCCGATGCGTCGAACGCCCGCGATCGCGACCGTGGTGGCCCCGTCAACATGGACCGCGTCCCGCCGCACGACCTGCTCGCCGAGCAGAGCGCGCTCGGCGGCATGCTGCTCAGCAAGGACGCCGTGGCCGACGTCATCGAGACGGTCCGCGGCATGGACTTCTACGTGCCCAAGCACGAGGTCATCTACGACGCGATCCTGGGGCTGTACTCGCACGGCGAGCCCACCGACGTCATCACGGTCAGCGACGAGCTGATGAAGTCCGCCGACCTGTCGCGGGCCGGGGGAGCGGAGTACCTCCACACCCTCACCGGCGTCGTGCCCACCGCGGCGAACGCGGGCTACTACGCGTCGATCGTCGCCGAGAAGGCGGTGCTGCGCCGTCTGGTCGAGGCCGGCACGCGCATCGTGCAGATGGGGTACGCGAGCGAGGGCGAGGTCGTCGACCTGGTCAACAACGCGCAGGCCGAGGTCTACAACGTGGCCGGTGGGGTGCAGACCGAGGACTACGTGCCGCTGAACGAGGCGGTGACGGTCGCGATCGACGAGATCGAGGCGGCCAAGGGTCGCGACGGTCAGATGACGGGCGTGCCGACGGGGTTCGCGCAGCTCGACGCGCTGACGAACGGGTTCCACCCGGGTCAGCTGATCATCGTGGCGGCGCGACCGGCGCTGGGTAAGTCGACGTTGGCGCTCGACCTGGCGCGGGCGGCGTCGATCAAGCACGGGCAGGCGTCGGTGTTCTTCTCACTCGAGATGGGGCGCAGCGAGATCGCGATGCGTCTGATGTCGGCCGAGTCGAGCGTGCCGCTGCAGAACATGCGCAAAGGAACGGTCGACGCGCGGGACTGGACGAACATCGCGCAGGTGCGCGGCCGGATCAACGACGCGCCGCTCTTCATCGACGACTCGCCCAACATGACGTTGGTCGAGATCCGGGCGAAGTGCCGTCGCCTGAAGCAGCAGCACAACCTCAAGCTCGTGGTGATCGACTACCTGCAGCTGATGACGTCGGGCAAGCGGGTCGAGAGCCGTCAGCAAGAGGTGTCGGAGTTCTCGCGTGCCCTGAAGCTGATGGCGAAAGAGCTGCAGGTGCCGGTGATCGCGCTGTCGCAGCTGAACCGTGGTCCCGAGCAGCGTGCCGACAAGAAGCCCGCGATCAGCGACCTGCGAGAGTCCGGTTCGCTCGAGCAGGACGCCGACATGGTCATCCTGTTGCACCGCGAGTCCGCCTACGAGAAAGACAACCCCCGTCAGGGCGAGGCCGACTTCATCGTCGCCAAGCACCGCAACGGCCCCACCGACACCATCACCGTGGCGTTCCACGGCATGTTCTCCCGCTTCGTCGACATGCCCAGCTAATTTCCTTTTCTTGTTTTCTTCGCGTCTTGAAAAAGAACGAGCGAATAAACTAAGATTGGGTTATGCCTGAGCTGAAAAGTGACTACTCGCAAGCAGAATTCCGCCATTCCTTCGGGGGAGAAGCCACGGCGATCGAGTTCAAGTCGGGAATCAGTAGCAGTGCCATTCCTGAAGCCGCTGTCGCGCTTAGCAATACGGACGGTGGAATTGTATTCATCGGTATAGACGACGAAGGAAAAATTCTCGGTAAGAATCTCGACCAAGGCAGTCTCGAGAAAATCAATCAAGTTCTTGTCGCCACACATGACCTGGGTCGATACGACATACGCCAAATCAATGTTGGCGGCATTCCGGTCGTTGCGTTGATTGTCGCTCGTCGTTCTGAGGGCTTTTCTCAAACTAGCGATGGACGAGTTCTCGTGCGCAGGGGCCCCCGGAACCATTCCCTGATGGGTACCGAGCTTCACCAGTTTATTAGCAACCGGGCACTGCAGAGATTCGAAAGCGTACCCTCCTCCATACCTATAGAGAAGGCGGACCGTGATCTCTTGGAGGAGCTGGGACAAGCGCGAGGATGGGATACCGAGTCGCCATTCCTTTCGTCGAGACTTGCTGAGCGCGGGTTGGCCCGCGATGGTTTTCTCACCATTGCTGGTGCTCTAACCCTCACGCGGCCGGGACAAACTCTGTCCTTGAAGAAATGTGTGATTGAGGTTCGGCGGTATAGAGGTGAGGGCGTCAACTACGACCGACGTGAAGTGTTCGACGGTCCTCTGC
Organism: Frigoribacterium sp. NPDC087798; assembly: GCF_044742985.1. Lineage (NCBI taxonomy): Bacteria > Bacillati > Actinomycetota > Actinomycetes > Micrococcales > Microbacteriaceae > Frigoribacterium > Frigoribacterium sp. NPDC087798. The sequence continues at coordinate 173,293 of NZ_JBIUVP010000003.1, forward strand.
ATCATCAAGTAAGGGACGCATCCAAATTCATAAGTACCGAAATCGGCAGCGACATCATTGTCAGCGGTGTCTACCGCTTTGATCTCCCCAAGCTCCCCGAGGTGGTCGTACGCGAAGCTGTAGCTAATGCAGTTGCGCATCGAAATTATGAGATTGATCGCTCGGCCACGGTTGTCGATCTTCGTGATGATCGGGTGGTTGTCCGATCCCCCGGGGGGCTTCCGGAGCCCGTCACGATTGAAACAATGCGGGCAGCGCAATCGGCTCGAAACCCTATTGTTATTGAGATTCTGCGTGCCCTGAGTTTAGCGGAGGATGCGGGGCGTGGCGTTGATGTCATGCAGGATTCCATGCGCGACGCGTTGTTGGATGCACCCCAATTCTTTGACGACGGATCGTTCGTTAGCGTCGTGTTGCCCCTTCGCGGGCCCATTACTGATCGCGAGCGAGGCTGGGTGTCTGAGCTTGAACAGTCCCGAGGGCTGGCGCCGTCAGAACGGCTCCTGATGATTCATGCGGCGAGAGGAGAGGCGCTTACGAATGCGACAGCCCGGGATCTCCTGGGTGTGCCCGACCCGACCGAGGCTCGCCGCGTGCTGCAACATTTGCGAGACGAGGGATTACTCCTTCAGAAGGGAGCTAGGAGTAGCGCACGCTATCTTCTTCACCCCGATCTGTCGGCCCCCGCCGCCTACAGAATGTCCCAGGATGAACTAGCCGAGTTGGTCGTTCACGAGGCTACCCAGAGGGACATTGTCAACTCAGACGTGCGGAAGATCACTGGGCTAGAAACGCCCGCTGCCTCGAACCTTCTAAGTCGTCTCGTGCGCGAGGGGCGCCTCTCTCGCACGGGAAGTCGGCGGGGGAGTCGTTACTCCGCCCACTGAATTACAACGCTGTTGTTTCAGACGGCTTGCAATTCCTAAGCAGCTGTAAAGCCCCCAATAACTCATGGATGGCGGGGGCGGAGTGACGAAGCCGGGGGTCTGACGTGGAAAGAGCCAGCGTTTACCGGACTGAAGGGACTCAGTCGCGCTTCATTACCTACGTCGTAAAGCCCTAGGTGATCAGCCGCAACCTGAAGAGTGACAATGGCTCGGCCTCGTGTCGCAGGCTCAGCTGTGGCTGAGAAGCAAGGCGTTGTGGCTGTGGCGTCAAGCAGTGGGCGGCGTTCTTGGACCATGCCCAGATGATGGCCTCCATCTCGTCGAACGAGAGCTTCTCCGGGCTCGATGTGATGGTCGGCTTGACGTTCTTCTTGTGCTGGTTGCTGATTTTGATAAGGGGTGGTTCTGTTGCGCAGGCAGTGGGGTTTTGGCGCTGATCGAGATGCCGCAGCCCTTCCCTCTACTGGGCACGCTCTTAATGTGGCGCGGTGCCTCCGCTGTCCTGAGGTGTTTGCTCTTTCGACTGATCTTGGTCGTTTGTTTCCCGAATCATTTCCTCTATTAAGATCGACGTCGACGCGGCAGCTTTTTCCCTGACGTCGAACTTGCCCACGGCAATGTTGAACGGCTTTCGTCCCTCATGGGTGCGAAGGGCGTCAAGCATGTCGTTCGAAGCCTGAGCCGCGTTCCGAATAGCTATTTCTTGGCTGGTCGCGGTGAACGGCGGGACGAACAGAGTCATTGTTGTCGCGAGGTACTTCTCGAAAACCCCGCGCAGCTCTAGGGGTACCACGAGGCGAAACCGGTTGCTTGCCAAGACGAAAGACTCCAAAGCTGGTTTGCCGTCCTTCGCAAGCCTGCGAGCAAAGTCCGTTACCGTGCCCTTAAGTCCTAATAGTGCGATGTCGCGCACCTTGTTGCCGGCGGTCAGCAGCTCTGCCCCTTGACCTACCACTTCCTTCGTTTCCCGGTCCGTGCGCTCCCGAACGTACTTTTTCTTCTCGCTGACTTGCGTGAAAATAAACGTGAGAAATCCACCGACAATCAAGAATCCGCCGGCGATGGCGGGAACGCCCCACCACGGAGCAGTTGCTGCCTGACTACCGTGCGTCATCAGGTCAACCACGATGTGGGACGGCGTTGGCACAGACGTCAGGGGGACCGTGGGCGGGCTCGAAGGCATTCTGCGATTTTAGAGGAGACGAACGATGCCTATGTCGGGGCTAATGTGCAGAGCAAGCGATGGACAGGGCCGACCTCGAGGCTCTGAAGAGGGTCGGGTCTGAGGCGGATCAGCTACACAGGCGTGTGCGCGACGGGCACCCCGACCACTGCGACACCGCCTTCACCGAGGCCAACTGCATCTAGCCCGACGCCCCCAACCCATGGAGCGTTCACCCTCGGTGCTGGTGCCCGTATATCGGTAATGTTCTTTCCCTTGTGGTGCCTACCGTGCAGGCCAGGCTGAGCATGGCCGCACGGAACGCTCGGCAAACCACAAAGTAAAGACGTTCTGGAGTGCGCCGACCCTGAAGAGCTACTGCTGCGCCGCGACGAGTCGGCGAAGCCACACGGCCAGGGCCTCGAAAGAAGGAATCAAGGTGCTGAGCGAGTTGCTCCGACCGAAGTGCATGACCTCGTTCCGAGCAAGTCGTGCATCATTAAGGCTTCGCAGGCAGCGTTCCTTGTCCATGATCGCGATGTCCAGCGACTCGAAGTGCTTCTCCCAGATGCCTGCGTCGGCGATGCACTTCATGTAGTCGGCGAAGGTCAACGTGTCGACTACACGCTGCTCCGCATCGACCCCTCCATTCGCGGATATCTCGCGTTGTTCGAGTCGGCGGCCCTTCCCGTCGAGGTCGATGTCTCGCAATGAGCCCGTGCGGTTCTTGGCCCTTGTGAGGTCGGCGTCCTTGACTCCTGTGAGGACGGTGCGGACGAGCTCCTCGATCTCGTTGGCTCGCAAGAACATCGCGGCGATGGCGTTCAGGTGTGTAGCAACATCGTGCGTCGTGTAGATCTGAACGATCTGACCATCTTGGTCTTTTCCGTAGACGAAGCCGTAGCTCATAATCGCCGGAATCCAGTCGAAGAGCTTTTCATTGGTCCCGATGACGGGTACCTGCGTGACGGCTTTCTCGACGAGTTTCGACTTTCCGTCGGCGACGTCGAACGTGAGATCGGCAAGCGTTACCGTCCCGATGAGTGTTGCCTTGTCCGTGGCTGAGAAGAAAAGTGGGAGCTTTGTCCTGTTCTTCTCCTTCATGAGGTTCACGGCATCGTCCACACTGGCGCCGTATTCGAGAAAGTCGAGCTCCTCGGCGTCGTCCTTAAGGGAGGAGAGCACCCAGCTATTCACCCCAGGCGGCGCCAATGCGGGTAGGGAGACGGCCGCCGTGGCCTCATCCGCTCCTGGAATAGCTCCTGCGGACTCCGCACGCCGGAGGACAACGTCACCGTAGTAGTCGGCCTCATCGATGTCAGGCCGCATCTCGAGCTTGTTCTCACGAAGCCAGTTACCGATCCGAGCGTTCACCGCCGCACCACGCCGTGTGCGGCCGAAGCAGTCGAGGACGAACCGGGTCGAAAAACTTCGGCTCTCCTCGTCAGAGCGGGCGAATCGATCCAATTCGTCGTCTCGGAACCCCTGCGCCGACTCATCGGCCTCAACTGCTGCGTCTTCTTCTTGATTCGTCATAATGCTTCCCCCCAATAGGTAGCCGAAATAGCCAACAGGATTGTATGTGATGGAAGCTCATCTGCGGGCGGCTGTCCGCACTATGCGACCCGATTGGGTAGCAATGGTCCCAGGTCGACCGTCGACAGCTGGCAACGAAACTGCGCGCGGTCTAGCTCGACACGGGGTGAGAGGAGGGCCACCGGCCGACGGACTGGAAGAACTCCGTGGCGTCGGCCGTCTCTTTGAACTCGAGCAGGTTCCCAACCTTGCTGGCGAGGACGTCTCGCACCTCGGCTGGCGTCGCGAAGAAGAACTCTTTGCGGCTGTTGGCCTGGTTCAGGGCGCGCGTCGCGAAGTGTCGGTGGAGTTCCATCTCGAGAGTAACTGCGTCCTCTGAGAAGTAGATCGTGTGGATGTCGAAACGGAAGGGGACTGAGGCTCCGCCGAGCTCGTGCACTCGATCGGCGGGTTCGAGGCGGCGTGTGAGGCCGATCTTGACGACACCTTCGCCGAAGGCCCCTCGGTTCGAAATGACGTAGACGTAGCCGGCTCGGATGTTCGCTGCTCGGTAGTCGTTGTCGACGATGGCCTGGTCGATGGCGGCGAGCCGTAGCTCGAGGTCGGCGTCGGGCGTGCCACTGGCCTGCAGCTGACCGATCGTCTGCATGAGCAGGGTGCGCTCCTTATCGAGCTGGGCACGCTGCTCTTTCAGTTCTCGCTCGACCCGCGCCTCCTCACGGAGGCGTGCCCGCTCTTCGCGCTGCTCCTCTTTCTCTTCCTGCTTCTTCATCAGCCAGTCGGCCGTCAGCTCGATCTCCTCGATCCTGAGGCCGTGATACGCGTCGCTGATGTGCATAGCCATCATGCTGCCGAGCTTGGCGATCGCTGCTCGCGATGCCTCCAGCCGCTTCTTAGCGGTGTGCACGTTGCCCAACTTGAGGGTACGGATGCTGTTCTCCGCCTCGGCGTTGTACGCACGCAGCATGAGCTTGGCAAGGTCGTCGCTCATCTTGCGACCCTTGGCGAGGGAGTTGTCGAAGGTGAAGAGGTTCGACTTCTCGATGGCATGCCCGTCGCGGACGAGGGCTGCCGACCTTGCTTCGACGTCCTTTAATCTCGGCAGGTAGGCCGTCGCATCCTCAAGCGGGTGGTGGTACCTGTAGATGCCGACTTCTTGCAGCACCTGCTCGTCGTCGAGCTCAACAGTGGCTGAAGTGACGGACTTTGCTGCGGCTTGTTCGGCCACTCGCAGGTCGGCGGTCTGCCTGCTTTCGGCCAGCTGCCGCACCAGATCAGTCTTTTCGGCGAGCAACGTCGCGAGTAGGTCCGGTGGGGCTGGGTCACTTGGGGCAGGCGGGTCGTTGGGTGTCTCGGGTGCACTCAGCCGTTCAGGCGCGAGACTCTCGAAGATCGGGCTGGACGCGACCGGGGCCTCACCGACGGGTTCTGACGCTGGTGTCACCCCGTCGAGCCAGAGTTGCCAGCCGTCCGGGACCGGAGGCCAGTCAACAGGAGGCACCCATCCGGCGGGGGGCTTCCAACCTGACGGTACGGGCGGCCAGCCCGGGGGAGGGTTGAACCGACTCTCGTCGCCGCTCACGACCGACGCACGCCCGCCGTGTCGATGGCGGTGAGCGCCGACGGGTTCTTCGCCACAGCGGCACCCAGGTGCTGCAAAGTGGCGAGAGGGACGACGCCGCTGAGGTCGATCTCCATGAACGTGTCACGGGGTGCAGCGACAGCGACCAGCGGGATGAACTTCTGGCGGCCGGTGGCCGGGTCGTTCGCTTCAGGGCCGATCTGGGCGGAGATGGCCTTGATCAGCCCCCTCCGGTCAGCCTCGAAGATCTCGTGAAGGGATCGGAGGGCCACTTGGTGCAACGCGCTTGCGTAACGCTCGTTGGCGGCCGTCTTGGAGAGCTGGGTCTCGACGACCTCGTCACTGGCCTTGACGTAGCGGAATCCCTTGATGGTCCGCAGGGCGTCCGGGGCGGGCACGGTCACACGCAGCGTCAACTCGGCGGTCGCGGGATCGAACTCGGCCTCGTGCTCGACGGGGAAAGCATCCGGGTAGAGCGAGTTCGCCAGCACGATGCCGACGTACTCCTGCACTGCGTCAACTGCGCCGTAGCCGAGGCCGGCGATCAGGGTGTCGATCGAAGAGTTCTGCTCAGCAACCTCGGCCTCTCGGACCGCACAGGCCGCGTCGTAGCGTTCCCGCTCTGCTGCCAGGAGCTTGATGCGTCCCTCTTCGAGGGTGGCGTGTTCCTGAGCCTGTTGAGCGTCCTGAGTGGGAATCCAGTCGCGGTAAGCAGCCCACTGACCCCAGGCCTGTTCGTACTCCGCCCGAGCCCGCTGCTGCGCCTCCTCGAATTTCTTCTTCTTGCCGAAGAGGCCTGTGGGTGCCGGCGGTTCGATGAACACCGGGGCCTCGGGGACCGGGGTCGGGAGCGGCGTCGGGCGAGGGGTCTCGAGGTCCCAGCGAGGGAAGGGCGGGTGCACCGCTCGAACCTTGAGGCCTTCCAGGTCGACGTAGTCGTCCAGGTCGAGGGTCAGGGCGAGCAATCCGTCGATCTCGCCGTACTCGAGGGCCAAGTCCTCGTTGAGCTCGTCGACCTCGGCTTGTCGCATCTCGACGTACGCGGCCTTCGCCTCGCGCTCATACCGCTTGCGTTCGGCCTCGTCGGCCCGCGCCATCGCGGCATTCGCCCGCTCTTGCTGGGCCCGCGCCCGGACTGCTTGCGCCCGAGCCTGCGTCTGTGCTCGAGCGGCCGCGTTGGCACGAGCCTGCGCCAGACGTTGTTGGTGCTGCACTTCTGCCAGGAATCCGCGTCGGCTCGCCATGTTCTTTCCCTATCGCTAATTGAACGAATCTCACTGTAGTGAACGTGAGTGGTCGTCGAGAGTGAATCGGTGGGCGAAGGCGGGTGAGACTGAGGTGCAATCAAGTCTTGGTCGTGATCAGCCGTAGAGTCCGGACATGAAGGACAAGCTTCCCCCTGCACCCTTCCTCTCTGGTCCCAAGGGCATAACGGAGCCCCTCGGGTGTGGCGCGATCTCAGGACTCGGTTGCCCTCGTTGCGCGACCACGTCCGGCGCCCCGGAAGGCGTCGAGTCTCGCGACCTCAGTCGCAGAGGCCGTTAGAGAAGAAGCGGGGTGCAATCTCGTTCGGAATTGGGCGAACTCGAAAAGTATTTAGTTTCGATGGGCCGAAGGGAGAAGTCGCATACGGCAACTAGCCACATACGAGGAGAGAAATGGGCATGGTCGAGCCAGCGTCATCCTTAGAAACAAACCCCGGGGGTGCTCAAGACATCCCGAGTTGGGAAACCGTCGGGACAGCTATCGCCCCAGCCATGGACTTCTCGAGAACTCGTCTGTACGAGCAGCTATGGACACGTCCCGCTCGCCGCCCGGGTGTGACAGTCAGCGCCATTGCGGCATCCGCTGTAATCGATGAACTCACTGGCGAGATAACCGCATTCGCTGACCGGTTTCTCCAGTTGCTAAGCCCGGCCGCGTGGATTTGTGTATTGCGCGGCGTGAACCCTGGTGTCATGTCGGGGCTGTTTGGCATATCCGTTCTCAATAAAATGGATGAGGTGGAATCCCTGACGGCTCTGTCGCGGGCGGCTCCGTCGACCGGCTTCGAGTTTGAGACTGTCGTTCGACCCACGCCTTCGCGGTTGCACGCTCTGGGTGCTGTCCTCGCCGCGGGCGACGCGTTGGGATACGTCGATGTATTGAGAAGGCGCGTATCGAAGGGGCAGTCGCTTTTTTGGGAAGCAAACTCACCTATTCCGAAACCATTCCCCGACCCGAGCATTGATAACTCTGTAAAGTCCTACGACAAACGAGCCCAACGAATTGGCACTGACTGGCACCCTTTTGTACAATACGGACTGCCTCGCCTCGACCGGTCTCGCGACCATGTGGTTCTTTTTGCAAACTCAAGGGGCATTTCAGAAACGGTCGGTCAAACTAAAAGTCGGGGCGCCATCGATACAACATTGAACCGTTGGAATAGTGGCTCGGCCACGCTTACGGATCGCGCCCGACATCCTCTCGTTGTTGCGGCTGGGCTTTCGTCGAATACAGGTTCCTACGTGGCCTCTGTTTACCTTTTATCACGTGTGCTTGCCTCGATTGTGACTTACGATGCGCTAGCTCAGGTCGAACGTTCTGGTTTTGTTCGCCTTGAGATAGCCCCTTTTATGGAACGCTTGGCTGAGCAAATCGCGGCAGAACTCGAGAAACCATCGTCCGTGATGTCCGCTTCACTTCCACGATCTGTTGACGAGGCTCTTGGAGCACTCTTCGACTCGAGTCTGACGATGCGGCGAGGACTAGGCGTGGCCGCCAGACGTATGGAGCACGGACTGTTGATCGATCTGCGAGCAATGACCTCTGCGCTTCATTTCGGACTCCTGATTGATAAATCGGGCGGCGGGGCCGTCAACGTCCTGGGTCTTGAATTCGAACCTTATGTACAGGATATAATCGACTCGGCACTACCCGGAAATTCTGCGTCACCATACCGGAGTCTTCGCGGACGTACTCTATTGCGAATGGGCAGACCGGTCACCGACATAGATGCCGTCGCTGATATTGGGAATAGTATTCTTCTCATCAGTTGTAAGGCTTTTGAGAATACCGCGGAGGCTCAGAAGGGCCTATTTACCGCTGTCAGGTCTGTGAACACCAGGGTCTCGAACGCACTTAATGATTGGGACAATAAGGTTAAAGAACTGAAGAATAATCCGGAGGGTGACAATTACGACTTTCGTGGCAAGCGAGTTGTTGGCATGCTTGTAACGCCTCAATTCGTCTACTCCTCGCATGCAGCGGTAAACAGGCGAATTAATCGATCCCCCTTTCTACAACAATATATGTCAGTTGCGGAATTGCGCCTTTCGCTAGCAAATTATGCTGCCCGCAACTAACATGATCTAGCACCTATGCGCCGGATGCAGAATTTCCGTCGCATGGGACTTGCGTGGCCCCCTGTTCTAGTTGGCGCTGCGGTGGTAATCCTCAAGTCGTTGCCTCGCAATGCCTGTGTTCACTACCCAGGTGCGGCTTCACCGCATGTGGTTTCAGCCCAACTTGATGACCTGGCGGGTGACACCCGTCGCCCATGTCGACCCATGGTCCCCATGACCGACCTGCCTGCCTGCCAGCACCCGTTTCGCCGCCGGCAACCGCGTGACGGCCGTCGCCGTGGGGGGACCGCGTCGTCGCCAGCGTCGGCCCGCCCTGCGGCGCCTGCGCCATGTGCCGCGCCGGACACCCGACCACTGCGACACCGCCTTCGCCGAGGCCAACGGCATCTCGCCCGACGCCCCCACCCACGGAGCCTTCGCCCAGCACGTCACCGTCCACGAACGCCGCGTCCAGCGCGCCCTCGACGGCCTCACCGACGAGCAGCTCGGCCTCGTCGAACCCACCGCCGTCACCTTCCACGCCGTCCGCCGCGCGGGCCAGCGCCTCGGCTCGGTCGTCGTGGTGCAAGGTGCTGGCCCCATCGGCCTGCTCACCGCCCAGCACGCCCGCCACGCCGGCGCCGGAGCCGTCGTCATCGTCGAACCCATGGAGGCGCGGCGCGAGACCGCCCGCCGCCTCGGCTTCACCGACGTCCACGAACCCGGCGACGCCTTCCGCGCCCGCGTCCTCGAGCTGACCGACGGACTCGGCGCGGACGTCCTCTACGAGTGCACCGGCGCCTCCTCGCTGTTCCAGTCGAGCGCCGAGCTGGTCCGCCGCGGCGGCACGCTCGCCCTGCTCGGGTACCCGATGACCACCTCGGAGGTCTCGTACGGCGACTGGCAGAGCCGCGAGCTGACCGTCGTCGGCAGTCTCGCCTACACGCACTCCGACTTCGTCGGCGCGATGCGCGCCCTCGCCGACCGCTCGGTCGACGCCGGCCCGCTCATCACGGGGACGGCCGGCCTCGACGACCTGCCGGCCCTGCTCGCCGAGCTCGACAGCGGCGAGACGCAGCACTCGAAGGTCCTCGTCGCCCCCAACGGCTAGACCGACACGAGGAGGCGCGGTGCGCGACGATCGCGCACCGCGCCTCCTGCGGTCGGTCCGGGCTCCGCCCGCGGCGTCACCGCTTGATGATCGGGTCCACCTGCTTCTTCATGCCGTCGACCATGCACGTGCCGAGCGTGGAGCCCATGCTCGACCACTGGTCGCGGGCGTTATTGAGGTACGACCCCGACCCGAAGGCGTCGATCGAGTCGACCACCCACTGGACGCCCTGACTGCCGGCAACGCTCTTCTCGGCCTTCAGCTTCGGGTAGGCGAAGTTGATGGCCTTGTTCGCCAGGGCCGCCCCGCCCTTCGTCCCGAACTTCGCGGCGATGTTGCTCTCGGTCAGCTTCGGCCCGTGCGCCCAGCTCGAGATGCAGTCGGCGTACATGGCCGGAATCCCGGTGGTCGCCGTGACGATCGCGGTCACCCGGTCGTACTCGTCGAGACCCTTGCCCGAGACGCCGACGGCCTTCAAGCCCGTCGACACGAGCGACATCGCCGTCCCGAGCACCTTGAGCAGCGTCGCCTCCATCAACATGATGCCGGTGAGCACCACGGCCCCCAGGGCGATCGTCCGCTGGGCGACGCTCGACAGGCCGTTCACGATCTTCTCGCCGACGCTCGGCGTGTGGACGTCGGCCGTGACCGACCGGTCGCCCGTCATGACGACCCAGGACGTCTCGTTCTCGGTCTGGTCGGTGCCCGACCAGCTGTTCAGGTGGCCACCCGCCGGCACGTCGGCCTGCATCTGCACCACCGTTCCGAGGACGTACTTCGACGGGTCGTTGTCGCAGTTCGGGCCGTTGGCCGCCGCCACCCGGGCGCCCAGCGAGAGCGTCGCGCACTTGGTCCGCAGGAAGATGCCGACCACGGGGGAGGAGCCGTCGGTGGGGATCGTGACCGTCTGCGGGCCCACCGGCAGGTCGTACCCGAGCGAGCCGTAGTCGGTCAACCCGATCGTGACGGTGCTGCCGGGGCGACCCCACAACGGCGGGCAGCCGCCGTCGTGCGCGATGATGTCGGCCCAACCTCCGTCGTCGAGGTCGGAGAGGTCACCGAAGCGGTTGCCCGTGCGGAGCACGTTGTCGTACCGCCCGTCGGGCTTCTGGACGTGGACGTAGACGGCCAGGGGGACGCAGTACTCGATCCGGACGTCGGACATCGGGGTCCCGATGACCGATCCGTCGCGGCTCAGCATCGTGTAGAGGCGGCCGTCGGCTGCCCGGACTCCCTGGGGCCACCGCACCGTGTCCTCGGACGTCGGCCGGCCGACCGAGGCGATCGCCCGGACGGAGGACGGCGTCGGCGTCGTCGATCGGAGGACGACCGTCTCACCCCAGACCCCGGAGTTGTTCGGGCAGACGACCCGGCTCGAGTACTTGGCCGAGTAGTCGAACGACGTCTGCGTCGTGCCACCCTGCGGGTAGCTGAACTGGATCGGGCGGCACGTGTCCGACCAGTAGTCGGCGGCGATCGACACGCGGTCGGCGGGGGCGAACTCCATGTAGAGGACCGGGCCACGCGACGAGCCGTCGGTCCCCGCGTCGGCGACGGCCTCGAGGCCGTCGACCAGTGACCACCGGATCTCGGCGACCGTGGTCGCCGGCGAGACGTCGTCCGTGTTGCGGTTCACCTGCAGCGACCCGTACTCGACCTTGTCGGCCCGCTCGGCGCGGACGATGGCGGTCCCGATGAACCAGTCCGTCTGGGTGACGACGGACTTGAAGCCCTTCGTCACCGCACGGTCCACCGACGGGCCACGGCTGCCGCAGCGCAGCTCGTCGATCGAGGTCGAGTCGCCGTCGGCCACGTTGGTGAAGGTCGTCGGCGTGTAGGCCGGCACCGTCTTGTCGGCGCTGATCGGCAACGCCGTGCTCGTCGTGACGGCGACGCAGCGCACGACGCCGTAGTTCACGCCGATGACGAGCTGCGCCTCCGCGGGGGTCGGCACGACGAAGGTGCGCGTCGCGGTGCCCGCGGCACCCGACCGTCCACCGGCCGGGGCGTCGCCCAGGGTCGTGAGCGCGAGCGGGTCCTCACCGGTGCGCTTCACCGGATCGAAGTCGCTCGTGCGCCAGTCGAGGAGATAGGTGCCGTCGTCGGGCGTCGCCCTGACCGTCACCGTCGAGCCGGGCACGTAGCCCGCCGTGCCGTCGCCCGTCGTGCAGGTGCCGTCGTAGGGCTTCAGGTAGCGGCTCTCGCCGGGGCGCTCCGACGCGATGATCGCCTGCATGCCACCGTCGCCGGGACGGATGTCGACGACGCTGCACTCGGCCGCCTTGAACTTGGCACTGACCTTCTGGTCGCCGGTGACGGTGGTCGTGTAGAAGCCACGACCGAGCTCGTCCGCCGTCGCCCCGTCGACCGTGTCGACGACGTAGGGCGTGCCGCCGTTGCGGCGGGCCTGGCCGACCGTCGTCACGGGCGTGATGGCCAGGTCGACGACCGTGCCCACCGCGTAGCGCGGTTCGCCGTTCGCGAGCTGCTCGAGCTCGTCGGCGCTCGGCGTGCGGGGGTCGGTGCAGTTGGGCTTCGTCAGGGCCTTGACCGTGCCCTTGGCGTAGTACTGCTCGGTGTAGGCGAAGGCCGGGTCGGTCTTCGCCACGATGTCGCCCCGCGGCGTGACCTGGAGCGTGTGGCAGACCGGTGCGTACCGGGTCGTGAACGAGAGGGACTGGAACGCCGTCACCGTGAAGCGGTACTCGTCGCTGGTCGCGACCCCCTGGCCGTCGAGGTACCACCCGGCGAACCGATACGGGGCGGCGACGGGCTCGTGACGCGCCGTCACCGACGCACCCGTGACGAACCCGGCACGGTCGCCCCGTCGGCAGGCGGTCGACGGGTCGCCCGTCACCGTGCTCTGGTAGGCCGTGATCACGATGCAGTCCTTCGGCGTGACCGACGAGACCACGGAGGCGCTGGGCGCGTCGTCCGCGGAGGTGAAGCGCACCGACACGTCGAGCTTCGTCGACAGCGACGAGCTGGTGGGCAGCGGGACGGTCAGGGTGCAGCGACCCACCGACACGTCGGCCGAGCAGGTCGCGGAGCCGAGGCGCACCTCGACCGACCCCTTCGGCGCCAGCGAGCTGCCGGTGCCGACCTTCCAGCCGAACGTGACGGGGGTGCCCGAGACGACGGCCGACAGGTCGGGGGAGCTCGACCAGTCGAGCGTCGTCTGACGGGCCGAACCCGTGACGGTCACGCCGTCGACGGCGCCCTCGTGGTCCGCGTCGCCCGAGTATCGGACGTCGAGCGTGTTGCGCCCCGTGACGATCGTCTCGGCGGGCAGGGCACAGAGGCCACCCGCGGCCGGAACGGTGCAGCTGAGGCCGGACGGCGAGGCCGTGACGGTGATGGTGCCCGACGGGTTCGGGGCGACGTCCGGGGTGACGTTCGACACCGACGGCGACACCGTCAGCGGTCGCCCGCTCGCGAAGACCGTGCCGGGAAGGTCGAGCCGGACGGTCGTGCGGGCCTTCAGCACCGAGACGGTCGTCGAGGCCGAGGTGGGCCCGTAGAGCACGCCGTCACCGGCCACCGAGACGCTGGCGGTGAGGTCCGCGGCGCTGAGCACCTCGGTCGTCACGCGTCCGGTCAGGTAGGGCGACGTGGCCGGGAAGGTGGCCCGCTCGAGCAGCAGCGTCGACTCCACGCCGCCGATGGTGACGGTGGCCGGGGCGAGCATCAGCGGGGTCAGAGAGCGGTCGGCCGGACGGAGGCGCACCTCGAAGGTCGCGCGGGTGCCGACCTGCATGCGACCGGTCGCGGCGATCTCGAGCGCCGCGGGGGCGGGCGCCGTCGTCAGCGTGACCGGAGCGCTCGAGGCGGTCCAGGGGCGCGAGCCGTACGAGACCGACGCGACCAGGTCGACCCGTCCGCCGAACGGGCGGGTGACGTCGAGCGTGCCCGACAGGACCGTACCCACGGGGGACAGCGTCACGGTGCCGAGCCGGGTCCGGCTGTCACCGGCGACCACGGCCACCGTGGCCTCGGTCCCGGCCGGGATGCCGAAGCCACCGCCGGGAAGGGCGCTCGCGGTGACGGTCACCGGGACGGCGACCCCGGCGACGTGGGGGCCGTCGCCGACGGTCAGGGCGAGCTGCGGGGCGGGCGGTGCCGACCAGGTCGTGACGGCCGGCGCGGACGTGATCGGCTCGACGCCCACCACCGAGGCGAAGCGTGCGACGGCCGTGTACCGCCACGCGCCGGGCTGCCGCTCGACGACGTCGAGGGTGCCCGTCAGGCCGCCGGCGAGGTCGACCCGGTCGACGAGCTCGGCCGTGCCACCGGGCAGGGCACGGTAGACCGAGAGGCTGTCCACCGCGTAGGCGGGGGCGCCGCCGATGGTCGCGGTGAGCCGGATGGTCGAGTCCAGGGTGGCGGTCGTCGGTGCCGTGAGGGTCACCGTCGGGTCGAGGACGGGGGCGGTGGGCTGCGCGACCACGTAGGTCACGCCGAGCCAGGTCTGGTCGCCGGCGTACTCGATCCGGTACGAGTGGATGCCCTCGAGCACGGCCACCGGGACGTGGGCACTGCCGTCGGCGGCGACGGTGCCGCGCCCGACGACCTGGTTCTCGCTCGTCACCGTGATCGCACCGGTCGGCGCGGGCAGACCGCGGACGGGCACGTAGGAGGAGTCGAGGTGGGCCGTCCCGGCGGCGGGGTCACCCGACCAGGTCCAGGGCTGGTGTTGCGGCCAGCGCTTCGCGACGACCTGCGAGTCGGAGTCCTTCGACGAGCGGGCCGAGCCCGCGAGGCCGCTGTACTCGGCCCGCCAGTCGTACGTCCCGGCGACCGTGGCCCCGGTGTAGTTCAGGTACGCCTGCCCGTTCGTGACGTCGACGCTGCGGACGACGCGCCCGTCGAGGGAGAAGGTCACCGCGCCTCCGGTGACCTTCGAGCCGTCGGCGGTGCGCACGTCGGCGACGAGTCCGACGGCGTCGCCGACCACGGGCGAGGGTGTCTGCAGCGTCAGGTCGGTGACGGTGTCGGCGAGGGCGACGTCGACGCCCGAGAACTCGGAGCCGGTGCCGTAGTGGCTGTCGGTGTCGGGCACCTCGAAGATGAAGTCGTGGTGGCCCGCCTTGAGCTTGCCCGTGAGGTCGACGACGACGGTCGCCTTCCCGTCGACGACCGAGAACGGGGTCGACGCGACGGGGCCGGAGCGCTGGTCGATCATCTCGAGCACGAAGCCGTCGCCGTCGGCGTCGCTGGTGAACGAGAAGGTCACGGTGTGCTCGTCACCGAACGTGATCGAGTCCGACGGCGAGTGGACCGCCCGGTAGTCGTAGTCGAGACGGGCGCGCTGGAAGTCGGCGGTGACGGTCTGCTCGCTGCCGGCGTAGGTCGCGTCGGCCGGGACGTACACGAAGCGCAGGTCGACCGAGGTGCTCCCGAGCGCCTTGGTCGGGAGGAAGAAGGGGAAGGCCGAGTCGGCCAGGTCGAAGTCCGTGACCTCCACGTCCTCGGTCGCGGGGTCGTGGTCGTCGCGGAAGACCTCGACGGTGCCGGTGGGTTCGTCGGTCGTGCCCTCGGCCGCGACGTCGATCGCGAACTCCTGGTCCTCGCCGAGCGTGGCCACGCCCAGCTGCAGCACGTCGACGGTGGTGGCGATCGGGGCCGGGGCGGCCCGGGCGACCGACGGGGCCGGCGCGGGTGCCGGTGCCGGCTCGGCGGCCGGTGCAGGAGGCGCGGCCGGGGTGGGGACCGTCGGTGCGGCAGCAGGCGCGGGGGCGGGTGCGGCGGCGTCGGTGGGGCTCGTCGCAGCGGCGGCGGGTGCCGACGTCGGCTGCGGGGTGACGGCGGGAGCCGTGGTCGGCAGGTCGGCCGGACCGGTCGACGAGGTGACGGGGGCCTCGGCCGCGGAGGCGCTGACGGCGGGCATGAACGGCACCATCAGGGCGACGATCGTGACGACGGCGATCGGGCTCGCCTTCGTCCACGGGTGACGCAGGACACCGGTCAGGCGCCCGGGGACCCGAGGACCGCCGCGTCGGTCGACGCGCACGTCGTCAAGGGGGAGCAGGACGGCGAAGACGCTGCCGACGACGACGAGGAACAGGGCGACGAGGCCGACGAGGGCGAGCGTGCCGAGTGAGGTCTGCGCCGTCGTGGCGGTGGGGGCCGCGAGGACCACCTCCCCGAGGGCGGTCAGGGCGGTCGACACCGCGCCGACCGCGACGACGAGTCCCACCACGGCTGCGGTGCGGGTCCGGAGCGTGGTGACCGCCCGGCGGAGCAGCGATCGCAGCGAGCCCGGGTGCGACAGGGACGCCGGCAGGGCCGTGATCGTCAGGCCCACGGCGACGAGCACCGGCGCGAAGGGGATCGCGAGGAGCAGCGTGCGGCGGATCGTCCGACGCGGGGCGGACCGCAGTCGCAGCACCCCCGCCGTGACCAGGGCGCCCAGGCTGAGGGGCAGGGCGACGAGCGTCCCGACCAGGACGGCGAGCACGAGCAGCAGCTCGACCGCGAGGAGGCGCGGCAGCGACCGGAGCGCGTGCGTCAGGCCCCGACGGAGGGTGCGTCGACCCCCGGCGGTCGACTGCGAGATCGTCGACGAGACCGCCAGGACGGCCGTGACGACGGTGAGTGCGGCGACGCCGTACTGGACGGCCCGCACCACGAACGACGTCGTGACCAGGACCGAACCCGAGGCCTGGGTGACGTCGCCGGTGATCAGACCGACGACGAGCAGGGCGAGCAGTTCGAGCACGACGGCCGCGGTGACGACGACCAGGGCGAGGACGACTGCCCGGAGCAGGAGGCGGGGGCGGAGGACCGCGCGGGCACGGGTGCCGAGCGGGCGCAGGCGGGCAGGGAAGGATGAAGCCATGGCGGGGGTGTCCTCGACGGTCGAGCGCTTCGGGAGCGCGCCAGACGGAGACGACGGGTGAGCCCGGCACCACCTCCACACGGTGGTTCATCTGGATACCGAACAGTATCGAGATGGTCGAGGGCGCGACAATCGGCCCGGTACCCCCAGTAAGGAGGGGGTCAGCCGTTGTCGGGCACGCAGGCGTAGTCGTCGCCGTAGGCCTCGGTGACGCGGCGGATGGCTTCGGGGGTGCCCCACTGCTCGACGTCCTCGCAGGCGTGGTCGGCCCGGGACGCGTACATGCCGAACGCCCCGACGTCGACGTAGCCGTAGTCGTAGCGATCCGAGGGGCGTCCGCCGGCGCCGGGCTCGTCGGGCAGGTCGATGACGAAGCCGTCGGGGAAGCGCAGCTCGACCCCGTGCGGTGCACAGGCCGGGAGGGTCTCTGTCGTGAGGTCGGCCACGATCACCGGCTCGTAGGTCGTGCAGTACGGGAGGCGCGCGTCGGACCCCGACAGCACGAGCGGCACGTCCGGGTCGGCCCGCACCGCGAGCACCAGCAGCACCGACACCACGAGCAGCGCGGTCACGATGCCGGCCAGGACCTTCATGAGGTGAACCTACCGCCGGATCGACGTCGTGCGATCGCGAATGGAGCGGTGTTCCTGGGCATCACGTCAATCGACTGGCATCGACCGGCGCGAGCGTCCTAGCGTTTTCCCGACCGATCAGTACCGAGATGAAGGAGCAGTGCTTCTCATGACGAACTGGCTCCGCGCCCTCGCCCCGCTCGCCCTGACGGCGATCGCCCTGGTCGTCTTCTTCACGGCCGACCGCACCGTCGGGATGCTGATGATCGTGGCCGCCCTCGCCTCGGCGTTCCTCGCCGGCAAAAGCATCCGCGGCCGCCCGTCCAGGCGCCCCGAGCGTGACGTCGACCCCGCCGAGGTCCGCGCCTACCGCGAAGCCCACCCGGGCAGCACCATCAGCGATGCCGTCAGCGCCGTCGGGGGCCCTGCTCGACGCTGACCATCAATTACATGATGAGTCCTCAATAATGTGGACTGCGCCGACAGCACTCGGCCGCCAAGCTCGATGCATGACGCATTCTCATGAACCAAAGGCGCGTCCCGGTCCGGGCGACCTGAGCAGGCGCAATCTGCTCGTGTTCGGCGGTGCCGCGACGGTTGGCCTTGCCGCCCTCGAGGCGGGAGGGCTGGGCGGAGCCGCACCCGCCCACGCGGCCGTGACCTGGTACTACCCCTTCACGGCTGCTGTCCAAGAAGGTGACGGGTTCGGCATGCGGACCCATCCGATCTACGGCACCCAACGCATGCACAATGGCATCGACTTCCAGCCGGGAGCCGGAGCAGCCATCTATTCGGTCGCCGCCGGCACCGTGGTGGCCGCGGGCCGCAACGGTGGGTACGGCAACCAGGTTCAGATCAGTCACGCCGATGGCTACACCTCGGCCTACGCCCACATGCAGGACGACAGCATCAGGGTGGCAGTCGGGCAGTCGGTCAGCGCCGGCACCTTGGTCGGTCGCGTCGGCAGCACCGGCGACTCCACGGGTGCCCACCTCCACTTCGAGATCATGTCCGGCGGCCAGTTCGTCGATCCTTCCTTGTACGTGGACGCCACTCGACCGAACCCCGGCGCCCCCGTGACCTCCGAAATCCCCCTCGACGACAGGAACGACTCCATGCGCATTCTCCGACGCCCCTCCGACGGCAACACCTACGTGGTCGGTGCCCGCTTCATCAAGCACCTGCAGACTTCGTCCGAGGTCGACAATAACGTCAAGCTCTGGGGCGGCGTGGTCCGCCCGACGAGCGATGCTGCCTTCAAGCAGATCACCGACGGCCTCGGCATCCCCTCCGCCAACGTGCCCGCGGGCGGCGGAGGTCTCTGGGCCGCCTGACCCACCGACATCGCCCGCGTGCGGACGCCGGGCAGTGAGCCAAGGAGGCGCTGGTCACGTGACCAGCGCCTCCGTCGGTGTCGGCACCCCGCCCGCCGGCACGACCCCGACGCCGTCTCGACGCCGGATCACTCGTCAAAGTGAGATTTACTCTTAGGCTCAGCCTGTGCCCCTGAATTTTGTCGCCATCGACTTCGAGACCGCGAACTTCGATCGAGCGTCCGTTTGTGCCGTCGGCTTAACGAAAGTCGTCGACGGGGTGGTCGCCGACACCGACTCCTGGTTCGTCGACCCGCCGACCGGGCTGGACTTCACGAACACGTACCTGCACGGCATCGGCCCGTCTCACGTCGACGGCGCACCCTCGTGGGAAGAGACGCTCGCCAGAATCGGTCGCATGACGGCGGACGTCCCGCTGGTCGCTTACAGCCCGTTCGACAAGGGTGTCTACAACGCCGCCAACAACCTCACCGGTGTCGTACCCGGTGGGTTCCAGTTCCTCGACGCGCTGGCCATCGTCCGTCGTCACTGCCAGTTGCCCAGCCACCGCCTTCCTCTCGTCGTGGAGCATTTCGGCCTTCCTGACTTCAACCATCACGAAGCCGGTGCCGACTCTCTGGCTTGTGCCCTGATCACCCTCCGCGTGGCCGAAGAACGGGGTGCGAGCAGCATCGAGGAGTTGTGGGCGTCGGTCCCCACCAAGGACAAAGCGCGATCGACACGCATTCGCACGTACAGCAAGAAGGCCGAGCTTCCGCAGCCCAGCCTGGAGGCCGACCCCGGTCATCCTCTGTTCGGCGAGGTGGTCTGTTTCTCCGGTGACCTCGACAGCTACACACGCAGCAAAGCGCAGGAGATCGTCGCCTCGTTCGGAGCGACCGTGGCCGGCAACGTCACCAAGAAAGTCACCCTCGTGGTCATGGGAGGCTTCGACCCGACAACCCTGCGGGCCGGGGCCACCCTCAGTTCCAAGATCGAGCGCGCCAGAGAGCTCGCTGCAAACGGTCAAGCCATCGAGATCGTCACCGAACAGACCTTCCTCGAGATCCTGGCGGCCTGAGGTCGTGGGGTTCTACCTTCGCAAGACCGTCAAGGCGGGCCCGTTCCGCGTCACCGCCAGCAGATCCGGGGTGGGCGTCAGCGCCGGTATGCCGGGGTTCAGGGCAGGGACCGGGCCGCGGGGTAACTACGTCTCGATCAATGCCGCTGGTCTGACTTACCGGACCACGCGTTCCCGGCCGCACGGTGCCACGCGGGCCGCGCCTCCTTCCGTCTTGGCCACGGGACATGACGTCGAGATGCAGGACGTCACCGGGGCCACCATCCACGAGCTCGAGCCGACGAACCGCGGCGACATCGTCGAGCAGCTCAATGGCGCGGCCGGGTATCGGTCGTGGACGTGGCCCGCCTTCGTCGTGCTCTTCGCCGTGGGGATCGTGATCGCTCCGTGGGGCCTGCTGCTCTCCGCTGCCGCCGTCGTGCTGCTCGTCTGGCTGCTGCTCCGCGACGCGGCGAAGCGGAAGGTCGTCGTCTTCTACGACGTCGAGGGGCCGGATGAACGATGGTTCGACTCGTTGCTCGACTCGGCGAACGTCGCTGCTGCCTCCCAGAAGGTGTGGCGGGTCGTGGAGTCGGGCCAGGTCGTCACCACCCGTCAACACAAGACCAACGCCGGGGCGGGGAACCTGGTGAGTCGCCTCCCGGCGACCGTCACGTTCGAGGCGCCTCGGCACCTGGCCACCAACATCGTCGTGCCGACCATCACGGCGGGCGACACGAGCCTGCACTTCTTGCCGGACCGCATCCTCGTGAAGGAGGGGCGTCACTACGCCGACGTCGCCTACGGGGGTCTCATGAGCGGAGCCACGAGCACCCGCTTCATCGAAGCCCTGTCGTCGGTGCCGACGGACGCCCAGAAGGTCGACCGGACGTGGCAGTACGTCAACGTCAAAGGCGGGCCGGACCGGCGGTATCGGGACAACCCGGAACGGGCGGTGATGCTCTACGGCCAGTGGGAGATCTCGTCACCCGGGGGCCTCTACTGGAAAGTGCAGACGTCGGCCGTGTCGGCGACGAACCGGTTGCACGAGTCACTGATGGCTGCACCCCGGTACTGACACGGGTGCCGGCCAGCCGGCCCGCGCCTCCCGCGCCAGGCGTTACGCCTCGACGTCGAAGACGACGACCCGGGCGGACGCGTCGCCGAGGTAGCTCGCGACCGGCTGGTGCGAGGGGTGCGGCAGGTAGCCGTCGCGGGCCGCGGCGTCACGGAAGCGCACCACGAGCATCCAGTCGAAGCCGGCCTCGAGCTGCTCGGGGCTGACGCTCTCGCCACTCGACACCGACAGCACGCCGTCGATGCCGGTCAGGTGCTCGGTCGACAGCCGCGTCGCCTGATCGGCCACGTCGGCCGGGGCCCCCTCGGCCCACTCCACCAACACCACGTGCACGATCTCGTCCATGTCCGCCATCCGCGCATCCCCTCGTCGTCGCCGCTCGCCGCGGCAGGTCACCCGATCCTGACACGGGCATCGCCCCGGCGGTCGGCCCGGGCGACCACCGCACCACGCGGGAACGCAGGAGGCGCGGGTCACGCGACCCGCGCCTCCTGCGTTCCCGTCGTCGCGGCCTAGCGGCGGACGGCGTCGATCTTCAGCATGCGCGCGATGACCGAGTCGAGCTGGCTGTCGTCGAAGATCTTCTTCCAGTCGTCACGGACGATCGACTCGCGGCCGTAGTCCATGGCGATGTGGCAGGCGTCGCTGAACGGGTTCGAGCCGCGCAGGCCGTTCGTCAGCGCGATCCAGGTGTGGCCGTAGAGCATGGCGCGAGCGGCCTCGTAGGGGACCCCGACTCCGTCGACGGTCTCCTCGAGCGCCTCCTTGAGGAACGCCCCGATCATGCAGGCCATCGTCTCGACCAGGGTCGGCTCGAGCACGGCCAGCTGCTTGACCGTCACGTAGTGCACGGCGATGACGGGTGCGTAGATCGTCGAGATGACCTGCGTCATGAGCTCACGGACGGGGGAGTCCTCGGCCACGCCCTCGAGCGCGGCGACGACCTCCTGCGGGGCGGCCACGCCACCGAAGGTGTCGGCCCACTCCTCCTTCGTGGTGCGCTCGAGGAACACGCTGGGGTGGCAGGGGTGCGCCACCGCGTAGTGGATGTCCTCGCGCACGGCGAGCAGGCCGGCGTAGGCGGCGGCCGGGTCGAGGGTGAGGATGACGGCGCCGGTCTTCATCGCCGGGACGACCTGCTCGGAGACCTTGCCGAGCACGACGTCGGGCACGGCCAGGATGACCACGTCGGCGTCCGCCACGGCCACGTCGGTCGCGGTGACCGTGCGGCCGAGCGACTCGATCAGCTCGACGCCGGCGGGCGACGCCTCGCTGTAGAGGGTCGTGTACGCGCTCTTGGCGAGGTTGTTCGAGACGCGCTGGCCCATCTTGCCGCCGGCGCCGATGACGGCGACGGTGACGTCGGACGAGCCCTGGCCGTCGGCGTACGTGACGGTGCTCTCGGGGGCGGTCGTGTCGAGGGTGTCAGTCATTGTTCTTGCTCCTTAGTTCAGAGATGGTTCGTGTCGTCCACTCGGCTTCGAGCCGGGTGGTGGTCTCGGGGTCGCCCTGCCAGGGCAGCCAGTGCTCGACGACCTGGTTGACGCGCGTGGCGCCTCCGTCGCGGGCGTCGAGCGCGGCACGGATGCCGTCGTAGTCGAGCCGGCCCTCGCCGAGCGGCGTGCTGGTCAGGGCGAAACCCACCCAGCCGTCCTTCCGCGAGAAGGCGAAGTCCTTCACGTGCCAGTTGGCGACGAACGGTAGGCAGCGCGCGGTCACGTCGGCCGGGTGCTCCAGGTTCGCGACGGTGTTGGCCGGGTCGAGCACGATGCCGAGCCGCGGGCTGGCGACCGCCCGCACGACGGCCACGAGCTCGGTCGAACCGACCTGCTCGTAGGTCTCGAGGGCGAGGGTGACCCCCGCCTCCTCGTACTCGGGTAGCACCTCGCGCAGCCGACGCTCGGTCTCGGCCGCGTCGGGACGGTCGTCGCCCGCCGTCCACATGCTGCGGACCAAGGAGGCGCGCAACGCGACGGCGAGGCGCAGCCACGTCCGCAGGACGGTCGGCCTGGTGCCCCGGGTGCCGAGTTCGAGCGTCAGCCCGAGCTCGTCGGCGAGGTCGCGCAGCGCGGCGAGCCGCTCGTCGGTGTAGCCGGTCAGGGCCTCGTGGTCGCAGATCTGGAACAGCCGGACGCCCTGCGCGGCCGTGTCGCGCAGCATGTCGTCGAGCGTCATCGGCTGCGGGACGAGGTCGCTGCCCCGCCAGAAGTACGCGTAGGTGCTGAGGCCGATCACGAGGCCACCCCGTCCCGGCGTGCGGCGTCGGGGGCCGGCGTCTCGTGGAGTGCGGCTGCCTCATCGAGCGCGAGTGCGAGCGCCTCGTCGAGCGCGAGCGCCTCGTCGAGGATGCGCTCCACCGCGGAGGCGTCGTGGGCGAAGCGACCGAGGAACAGCCCACGGACCTGGCCGCCCAGACCGGTCAGCAGCCCCGGACCGGCGCTGCCGCCGTAGATCACCCGGCTGCCGGCGCGATCGGGCAGCCCGGCGAGGTGGTCCTCGACGGCCGCGACCACCGCGGTGATGTGGCCCGCGGACGCCGGCACCGGTGCGCCGATCGCCCAGAGCGGCTCGTACGCGACGACGAGGGCGCCCGGGAGGCCGGCCTCGTCGGCCGCCGCGAGGGCGAGGTCGATCTGCTGCGTCACCTCGAGCGCGGCGAGGGCGGGCGACGTCTCGTCGGCCTCGCCCACGCAGAGCAGCGGGGTGATGCCGTGGCGCAGCGCCGCCGCCGTCTTGGCCGCGACGACCGCGTCGTCCTCGTGGAAGAGCGTCCGCCGTTCGGCGTGGCCGATCTCGGCGAGGGTGCAGCCGATCTCGGCCAGCTCGGCGCCGCTGACTTCACCCGTGAAGGCGCCCGAGTCGTCGGTCGCGAGGTCCTGGGCACCGAGGCGGACCGAGGTGCCGGCCAGCGCCTCCTGCACGGGGACGAGCGACGGGAACGTCGGCACGACGAACAGGTCGACGACGCCCCGCCGGACGGCCGGGTGGCGCCGCGCGATCTCGGCCACCTCGGTGCTCCACGCGAGGGTCCTCGCGTGCGAGAAGTACATCTTGAGGCTCACCCCGATCGTGAAGCGGGCCGAGGAGGGCCGGACGGGGGCGGTCACCGGATCGCTCACGCCGCGTCGATGCCGACGGGCTCGCCCGACCCGTCGTAGCCGCAGATGGCCGCGACCTTCTCGGCCGAGGCGCTCGAGGTGTCGAAGCGGTAGGTGAGGAACTCCTTCGCCAGGCGGCGCATGAGCTCGACGCCGATCACGCGCTGGCCCATGCAGAGCACCTGGGCGTCGTTCGAGAGGACGGCGCGTTCGACCGAGAACGTGTCGTGCGCGGTCACCGCCCGGATGCCGGGCACCTTGTTGGCCGCGATGGCGACGCCGAGCCCGGTGCCGCAGATCAGGATCGCGCGGTCGGCGCGGCCGTCGGCGACCATGCGGGCCGCCTCGACGGCGACGTGCGGGTAGGCGGTGTGGCCGTCGGCGGCGACCCCGACGTCGGCGACGCTCGCCACGCCGTCGTTCGCCTCGAGGTCCTTCTTGAGGACCTCTTTGTAGTCGTACCCGGCGTCGTCCGATCCGACGACGATGCGCAGCTGGTCAGCCATGGTGGTGCCTTTCGTGGAGGGTCTGGGGGGAGGGGTCACGCGGCGGGCTGCGGCGCGAGGACGCGTCCGACGGCCCTCGTGATGAGCCCGAGCGAGGTGGCGCCGGCGTCGGGCGTGCCGAGGCTCTTCTCGGCGTGCGGCCGGGCGCGGCCCATCTTGGGCAGGAGGTCGGCCGTCGCCGCGGCCGCCGTCACGGCGACCTCGGCCGCGGTGGCCCAGGCCGTGGCGAGGTCGGCCCCGTCGTCGACCGCCGCGCTGAGGGCCGCGTCGAAGGGGACGAGCACGTC
The DNA here is from genome assembly GCF_044742985.1 of Frigoribacterium sp. NPDC087798. Classification (NCBI taxonomy): domain Bacteria; kingdom Bacillati; phylum Actinomycetota; class Actinomycetes; order Micrococcales; family Microbacteriaceae; genus Frigoribacterium; species Frigoribacterium sp. NPDC087798. Next base: position 197,646 of record NZ_JBIUVP010000003.1, read on the forward strand.
GACCATGGTCTTGTCGCCGACCGTGGCGCCGAACTCGAGGATCGCCTCGGTCGCGGCGGAGACGCCGCGGGACACGGAGGCGCGGTCCGGGGCCACCTCGTCGCCGACGGCCGCACCGAGGCTCGCGAGGGCGGCACCCCAGAGGGCCCCGGAGGTGCCCCCGGCCCGGTCGGACCAGGCGTCGCCGGCGAGGTCGAGGACGGTGCCCGCCCCCGCGCCGGCGAGCACGGCCTCGCGGGCGGCGGCGACGGCGGCGTGGACCCCGCGCTGCATGCCGATGCCGTGGTCGCCGTCCCCGGCGACGGCGTCGATGCGTCCGAGCTCGTCGACGTTCTCCTCGACCGTGGCCTGCACCGCCTCGAGGGCGCTCAGCACCAGCTGGGCGGCCTGCCGGGACGCCGGGGTCGCGGGCGGGATCGCGATGGCGACCCGCGCCTCCTGCTCGGCGTCGTCCGCCCGCGACGCGACGTCGACGGAGCCCTTCTTGTAGGCGGGTGCGTCGACCGGTGCCGCCCAGAGGCGCTCGAGCTCGTCGTCGAGCCAGAACAGGGTCAGCGAGACGCCGGCCATGTCGAAGCTCGTGACGAGCTCGCCGACCTCGGGCTCGACGACCTCGACGCCCGCCTCGCGCAGCAGGGCGTCGACCCGGGCGTAGACGACGAAGAGTTCTTCGTACTTGACCGAGCCGAGTCCGTTGAGCAGGACGGCCACCTTGCGTCCGCGTGCCTCGTCGACCCCGTCGGGCAGTTCGTCGCTCGCGAGCAACGCCTCGACGAGCAGCTCGGCGAGGCCGTCCGCCGTGGGGACGTCGGTCTCGCCGATGCCGGGCTCGCCGTGGATGCCCATGCCGACGGCCATGCGGCCCTCGGGCACGGTGAAGAGCGGTTCGTCGGCCCCGGGCAGCGAGCAGCCCGAGAACGCCACGCCGACGCTGCGGGTGCGTTCGTTCGCCTTGACGGCGACGCGGACGACGTCGTCGAGGTCGGCGCCCTCCTCGGCGGCGGCCGCGGCGGACTTGAAGACGGTGAGGTCGCCGGCGATGCCGCGACGCTTGTGCTTGTCGGCGATCGACGCGCTCGAGATGTCGTCGGTGACGGCGACCGTCCGGGTCTCGATGCCCTCGTCGATCAGCTTCTGCTGGGCCTTGTCGAAGTTGAGGACGTCGCCGGCGTAGTTGCCGTAGCTCAGCAGGACGCCCCCGCCGTTCTGGGCCGACTTCGCGACCGACCTGACCTGCTGCCACGAGGGCGAGGCGAAGAGGTTGCCGAGGGCGGCGCCGTGGGCGAGCCCTTGCCCGACGAGTCCGCCGAAGGCCGGGTAGTGACCCGAGCCACCGCCGACGACGAGCGCGACGCTGCCGGGGGTCGAGCGGGTCGCCCGGACCACGCCGCCGTGCACCCGTCGCACCCAGCGCTGGTTGGCGGCCACGAAGCCGTCGATCATCTCGTCGGCGAAGTCGCCCGGATCGTTGAAGAGGCGTGTCATGAGAACTCCAGGAGGCGGTGGTCCGGTCGACGGCGCGACGGCACGGCGACGGGGTGCGGAGGGGGCGGGGCCCGGGTCGGTGATCGTCCGGGCCCCGCGGGGGGAGGGGGGTGAGCGTCGGTCAGTCGAGCCCGGCGGTCGCCGCCAGGTCGGCCTGCTCGCGGGGGCTGAGGGTGCCCTCGGGCTTCTTCATCCGGCTGAGCGCGATCATCAGCGCGGCCGATAGCAGCATGAAGAACCCGACGATGAACATCGGCACCCGGTAGTCGCCGGTGACGTCGGTGACCAGGCCCGTGATGTACGGAGCGCTGAAGCCGGCGAGGTTGCCGACCGTGTTGATCAGCGCGATGCCCGCGGCCGCCGCGGCCCCGGTCAGGAACTGCGTGGGCAGGGTCCAGAAGTTGGGCAGGGCCGCGAAGATCGCCATGGCGGTGACCGCGATCACCGCGATGGTGAGGGCGGGGGACTGTGCGTAGAGCGCCAGCGGGATGCTCAGACCGCCCACGACGGCGGGGATGACGATGTGCCAGGTCTTGAGGCCGCGACGCGAGGCGTCACGCGACCAGAAGTACAGGGCGATGGCCGCGGGGACGTAGGGGATGGCCGTGATGAAGCCGCGCTGGGTGACGGTGAACTCGGTGCCGAACTGCTCCTGGAAGCCGCCGATGATGGTGGGCAGGAAGAACGCGAGCGCGTACAGGCCGTAGATGAAGCCGAAGTAGATGAACGAGAGCATCCAGACGCGGCCGTTCTTGAAGACGACGCCGAGGCCCGGGTGCTTGCCGGTGGTCGAGACGGCACCCGTCTTCGTCGAGGCCTCCTTCACCAGGGCCTGGGTCAGCCAGACCTGCTCTTCCTTCGTGAGCCACTTGGCGTCGGCGGGCTTGTCCTTGAGGTAGAACCAGGCGACGATCCCGACGACGATCGCGGGGATGGCGACGCCCATGAACATGAAGCGCCAGCCCTCGAGGCCGAAGAAGACGCCGTCGTGGCTGATCAACCAGCCGGCGAGCGGGGCACCGATGACGGTGGTGAGGGGCTGCGCCAGGTAGAAGAGGGCGAGGATCTTGCTGCGGTGGGCGGCCGGCACCCACAGGCTCAGGAAGAGGATCGCGCCGGGGAAGAAGCCGGCCTCCATGACGCCGAGCAGGAAGCGCAGCGCGACGAGCTGCTCGAAGTTCTGCACCCAGGTGAAGAGCAACGCCACGATGCCCCAGGTCACCATGATGCGGGCGAGCCACTTGCGGGCACCGAACTTGTGCAGGGCGAGGTTCGACGGCACCTCCAACAGGATGTAGCCGATGAAGAACACGCCGGAGGCGAAGCCGAACTGGGCGGCCGACAGGGCGAGGTCGGACTCCATGCCGTTCGGCGCCGCGAAGCCGATGGCGGTGCGGTCGAGGTAGTTGATGAAGAACATCAACGCCACGAACGGGACGAGCCGGACGGCGACTTTCTTGATCGCGGACTTCTCGACCGCGCTCTGTGGCGCGCTCGTTCGGGTGGTGGTGTCCACATCGACTCCTTCGGATCTAACGACGTTGTTGGATGACGCCTTCGACCGGTGCCGGTGGCGCGCAGGGACCATCGTGCCTTTTTCGCCGATATCTGTCAACCGGTTGACCAATTGAGCGACGGGACGAGGCGGAGCGAGTGCCCCGAGAGGTGGACCCGTGGGCCCCGCGAGCTGGACCGGTGGGCCCCGCTGACTAAGCTCGCACCGTGCCGGCATACCCAGAGAGCGACCCCACGAGCCTCGATCTCGAGCTCGAGATGGTCCCGCGCGGCACCGCGGTCAGCGAGGTCGTCAAGCAGCTCGTGGCCCTCCTGACGGCCGGCGAACTGACCCCCGGGTCGCGCCTCCCCCCCGAGCGGCAGCTCGCCGAACGCCTCGGCGTCGGGCGATCGGCCGTCCGCGAGGCCCTGGCCGCCCTCGAGATCCTCGGCATCGTCACGGTGCGTCCGGGCTCGGGCACCTACCTGCGCGACCAGACCTCGGAGTTGCTGCCGACCACCCTCAGCTGGGGTCTCATGCTGAACGCGGCACGCACGCGCGAGCTCATCGAGGTCCGGGGCGGGCTCGAGATCCAGGCTGCCGCCTACGCCGCCGAGCGGGCCACGGACGCCGACGTCGACGCCCTGCGGGGGTACATCGAGGTGATGGCCGACTCGCTCGAGGACCTCGACGCGTTCCTCCAGGCCGACATCCGGTTCCACCTGCAGATCGCCGTCAGCGCCGACAACGTCGTGCTCAAGGACCTCCTGCAGAGCACCCGGTCGCTGCTGCGCCTCTGGGTCGAACGCGGGCTCACCGAGAAGGACCAGGCCGAGGCCGCGTACCGCGAACACCGGGCCGTCTTCCGCGCGATCGAGGCACGCGATCCCGACGCCGCGCTCGCCGCGATGCGCGACCACATGGCCACGGCCGCCGACCGGGTCCGGAGCGCCACGGTCGTCTAGGTCGTCGCCCTCGACGGGCGGGCGACGTCGTCGTCGCCTCCGCTCGAGCGTCGGTCGGCACCGGCGTCACCGCACGAGGACGCAGGAGGCGCGGGTCACGCGACCCGCGCCTCCTGCGTTCCCTGCCGCTCGGGTCGCCCGTCAGGCGCGACGGCGCAGGACGCGGTGGGCGAGACCCGCCAGGGCGGCGCCGACCAGGGGCGCCACGACGAAGACCCAGACCTGCGCCAGGGCGTCCGGGCCGCCGTAGAGGGCGGCCGCGAGCGAGCGGGCGGGGTTCACCGACGTGTTGCTCACGGGGATGCTGATCAGGTGGATCAGCGTCAGGGTCAGGCCGATCGCCAAGGGTGCCAGGGCCTTGTACTCACCCTTGGCGGTTACCGACAGAGGCGCGGCCACTCGTCGGTGGCCGGGGATCGCGGTGCCGCGGTGCGGACGCGCTGTGTCTCGGTGACACACCATTCGGACGCGAGCGGCAGCCCACCCGTCATCGACCTCCAGCGAGCTTGCAGACTCAGGTCGGCAGGCACTCGCGAAGCGGCCAGGCGGGGGACAGCGCGGGCCCGTCCGGCGGACGGCGTCGGGCGGCGGGCGGCGTCGGGCGTCCGGCGTCGTGCGGCGGGCGTCCGGCGTGCGGCGTGCGGCGTGCGGCAAGATGGCCTGGTGGCTCGACGCGAACCTCCCGTCATCCGCATCGTCGCGTCGACCAGCGCCGCGGTGCGCCAGGCCGACGGGCCCGACCGACTCGCGCGCACCGACGCCGCCGTCGACCGGCTGCGCGAGGGGGGACGCTCCCGCGAGGACGCCCTCTACCTGCTGTCGTCCTACTGGACCGGCGAGCACGGCCGACAGCTGCCGAGCCCGCGCACGCTGATGATCACCCTCGTGGTGACGCTGGTCGTCTGCATCGGTGCGGTCGTCGCCTTCGGCTCGACCGGCATCGCCTGGATCGCCGCCGTCTTCTTCGGCGGGGGACTGCTCGTGCGGGGGATCGTCGAGCTGTGGCGTCTCCACCGCAACTGGTACGGCTCGCGCGAGCGGCGCACCGCCGTCCGCTCCCTCGTGGGCGTCGCCCTCGACGTCGTCGGCGTCTACCGCGACGGCTACCGCCTCCCCCGGGAGGCGCGCGCGGCCGACCGGCGCCAGGCCCGGTTCACGAGGTCGAGGCCGTCACCACGACGACGGTGACCGGGCGGCCCCGTGGTCGTCGCCCGGGTCGGCCAGGCGCCGACCGGCGTCGTCAGTCGACCAGGATGCGGAGGGCTTCGACGAGTGCGCGGTTGCCGGCGCGGAGAGCCGCGACCTCGGCTTCGAGGGCGGTGAGGCGGCTGTCGGCGGGTACGGCGGGTGCGGGTGTGGGTGCGGGCACGGATGCGGGCTCGGGCTGCAGGCCGGGTTGGCTCGCGGGCGTCGGCTCGGGCTCGGGCTCGGCGGCAGGATCGGACGCCGCCCAGGGGTCCTGCTCGGCCTCCGGCTCAGGCTGCGGGTCGGACTGCGGGTCGGCCTCCGGGTCGGACGCGACCTCGGTCTGCGGAACGATCTCGGCCTGCGGCACGGACCCTGTCTGTGCGTCGGACTCGGGCTCGCTCGCGGGCTCCGGAGGTGCGGCGGGCTGCGGAGCGTCGATCGCTTCGTCGTCTTCGGGGGACTCGACCCGCGCCTCCTTGGTGGTCTTGACGACCTGCGAGAACTTCGGGCGGGGCTTGCGCTTCGGCTTGGCGGACTCGGGCGAGGCCTCGTCGACCCAGTCGCTGAGGGTCTGCCGCGGGACGTTGAACTCCTCCGCGACGACGGTGAGGACGTTGCGGTCGGTGGGGTTCGTCATCCGCCGCTGCAGCACGCGGGCCGTCGCGGCCTCTCGTGTCTCGTCGTCGTACCACTCGTCGAAAGGCATGCTCCGAGTCTAGGGACGCGCGAGTCCCTCTCCCGTCCGACTCCAGGAGTAGTCCACGCATGACCGATTGACAGGACATACGGACATGGCTAGCCTCGTCCTGTCGCCGTTGCAGGGCGACGACCCGCACCGACGCGGGAAGCTGTAACCACAACCAATGGAGGAATCGTGGTCACCGACACATCGGGCAGTTCGCCCCGAGTAGCTCTTCCCGCCCTGGTCTCGGGCCCGCACACCAAGCGTCTCGGCACCGTCGCGGTCATCGCCACCTTCGGTGGCCTGCTCTTCGGGTACGACACGGGCGTGATCAACGGCGCGCTCGACTCGATGGAAGAGAGCCTCGGGCTCACGCCGGCCAGCGAGGGCATCATGGTCTCGGCCATCCTCATCGGGGCCGCGGTCGGGGCGTTCTTCATCGGGCGCATCTCGGACGCCTTCGGGCGGAAGCCGACCATCAACACCCTGGCCATCCTGTTCTTCTTCGCCGCGCTCGCCTGCGTGCTCGCCCCCACGTGGGAGTTCCTCACCGGGGCGCGGTTCTTGCTCGGCATCGCGGTCGGCGGGGCCTCGGTCACCGTTCCGGTGTTCCTCGCCGAACTCGCCCCCACCGAGCAACGCGGCGGACTCGTCAGTCGCAACGAGCTCATGATCGTCTCGGGGCAGCTCGCCGCCTTCACCATCAACGCCGTCATCGGCAGCGTCTGGGGCGAGCACGACAACGTGTGGCGCTACATGCTCTCCGTCGCGGTGTTGCCCGCCATCGCCCTCTTCATCGGGATGTTCCGTGTCCCCGAGAGCCCTCGCTGGCTCATCGCCAAGGGCCGCGACGACGACGCGCTCGCCGTGCTCAAGCAGATCCGTGCCGACGACCGCGCGGTGGCCGAGATGGCCGAGGTGCGCCTCCTGGCCGACGAGGAGAAAGAGGCCAAGAGCGCCCGCCTCGCCGACCTCATCGCCGAGCCCTGGCTCCGCAAGATCCTGTTCATCGGCATCGGCCTGGCCGTCGCTCAGCAGCTGACCGGCATCAACTCGATCATGTACTACGGCACCCAGGTGCTGCAGCAGTCCGGTTTCTCGCAGAGCGGGGCCCTGATCGCCAACGTCGGGGCAGGCGTCATCGCCGTCGTCGCGATGCTCGTCGCCCTTCGCATCATCAACAAGGTCGGACGGCGCACCATGCTCATGGCCGGCTTCGCCGGCGTCACGATCTTCCACCTGCTGATCGGCCTGTCGTCGCTGTTGATCCCCGAGGGGCTCGGCCGCGCGATCGTCGTCCTGATCTTCGTCATCGGCTTCGTCGGGACCATGCAGGGCACCATCGGCCCTCTCGTCTGGCTGATGCTCAGCGAGATCTTCCCCCTCAAGCTGCGCGGCGTCGGGATGGGGCTCACGGTGCTCATCCTCTGGTTGACCAACTTCGCCGTCAGCCTGCTCTTCCCGATCCTCGTCGCCGGCATCGGCATCTCGACGACGTTCTTCATCTTCGCGGTGCTCAACGCCGGGTCGTTCCTCTTCGCCGTGAAGAAGGTGCCCGAGACGAACGGGCGGTCGCTCGAGCAGCTCGAAGAGGACTTCAGCACCGGTGCCATCTACGTCGTGAAGAACGGCAAGAAGTGACCGCGACCGCACGCCACGCTCTCGAGAGGACGACCACGTCATGACCGACCACACCGACAACGACACCGCTCCGTACGACGTCCTCACCATGGGCCGCGTGGGCGTCGACATCTACCCGCAGCAGTCCGGCGTCCCGCTCGAAGAGGTCGAGACCTTCAGCAAATCCGTCGGCGGCAGCGCGACCAACGTCGCCATCGCCGCCGCCCGTCACGGCCGCCGGTCCGCGGTGGTCACCCGCACCGGCGACGACCCCTTCGGTCGCTACATCGTCCGCGAGCTCGAGCGGCTCGGCGTCTCGACCCGACTCGTCTCGACCGTCGACGGGCTCAACACCCCCGTCACGTTCTGCGAGATCTTCCCGCCCGACGACTTCCCGCTGTACTTCTACCGGCAGCCGAAGGCACCCGACCTCATGATCACCGCGGGCTCGCTCGACCTCGCCGCCGTCGAGAAGGCCACGGTCTTCTGGGCCACGGTCACCGGCCTCAGCGAAGAACCGAGCAGACAAGCGCACCACGTGGCCTGGCAGGCCCGGGGTCGTCGGCCCCTGACCATCCTCGACCTGGACTACCGCCCCATGTTCTGGAAGAGCCCGGAGGTCGCCACCCGAGAGGTCGGGCGCGCACTCGAGCACGTCACCGTCGCCGTCGGCAACCGCGAAGAGTGCGAGATCGCCGTCGGCGAGACCGAGCCCGAGCGGGCGGCCGACGCCCTCCTCGACCGGGGCGTCGAACTCGCCGTCGTCAAGCAGGGCCCCAAGGGCGTCCTCGCCAAGACGCGTGACGAGCGGATCGAGGTGCCGGCGCACCTCGTCCAGGTCATCAACGGCCTGGGGTCGGGCGACGGGTTCGGGGGCGCCCTCTGCCACGGCCTGATCGAGGGGTGGTCGCTCGATCGCACCCTGCGCTTCGCCAACGCGGCCGGCGGCATCGTCGCCACCCGGTTCGAGTGCTCCACCGCCATGCCCACCACCGCCGAGGTCGAGGCCGTCCTCCAGGAGGCGCACCATGTCTGATCGCATCGCCCCGGTCCTCGACTTCGAGCGCCTCCGAACCCTCCGGGCCGCCGAGCCGCACCGGGTGGCCGAGATCCTCGCCGCCCGGACGCGACCCGCACCGCTGGGTGCGGACGGACGCCTCTTCATCGTCGCGGCGGACCACCCCGCCCGGGGTGCCCTCGGCGTCCGAGGCGACTCGAGTGCCATGGCCGACCGGTACGACCTCCTCCGTCGCCTGGTCGTCGCCCTCGGCCGACCCGGCGTCGACGGGGTGCTCGGGACGCCCGACGTCCTCGAGGACCTCGCCCTGCTCGGCGCGCTCGACGGCAAGGTCGTCGTCGGCAGCATGAACCGCGGTGGTCTCCAGGGCGCCACGTTCGAACTGGACGACCGGTTCACCGCGTACTCGGCCGCGTCGATCGCCGACTCCCGATTCGACTTCGCCAAGCTGCTCGTGCGCGTCGCCCTCGACGACCCCGGCACGGCCTCCACGCTGGCCGCGACGGCACGCGCGGTGACCGAGTCGGCCAGGCTGCGCCTCCCGATCATGCTCGAGCCCTTCATGAGTTCGTGGGTCGACGGACGGGTGACGAACGACCTGACGGCCGACGCCGTCATCAAGTCGGTCGCCATCGCGTCGGGCCTGGGCGAATCCTCCGCCTACAGCTGGCTCAAGCTGCCCGTCGTCGACGACATGGAACGCGTCATGGCGGCGACGACCCTGCCCACCCTGCTGCTGGGCGGTGACCCCGCCGTCGACCCGGCCGACACCTACGCCCGCTGGGCCGCGGCCCTCGCGCTCCCGGGCGTCCGTGGGCTCGTCGTCGGGCGCACCCTGCTCTACCCGAGCGACGACGACGTCGCCGCAGCCGTGGACCACGCGGCCGGGCTCGTCCACCCACCCTCGACCACGAACGGATCGGCAGAACGATGACCAGCTCCACCAGCACGCACACCGGCACCACCGCCACCGATCGCCCCCTGGTCGCGCACTGGATCGACAACGTCGAGGTGCCCGGCACGAGCGGCCGCACCGCGCCCGTCTACGACCCGGCCCTCGGCGTCGCGACGAAGGACGTCTCGCTCGCCGACGCCTCCGAGATCGAGGCCGCCGTCGCCTCGGCCCACCGCGCGTTCCCCGCCTGGCGCGACCTCTCGATCACGAAGCGTCAGCAGATCGTGTTCCGTTTCCGTGAGCTGCTCAACGAGCGCAAGGGCGAGCTCGCCGAGATCCTCACGAGCGAGCACGGCAAGGTGTTGAGCGACGCCCTCGGCGAGATCACCCGCGGCCTCGAGGTCGTCGAGCTGGCGACCGGGTTCCCCCACCTGATCAAGGGCGAGTTCTCGCAGCAGGTGTCCACCGGGGTCGACGTCTACTCGACCAAGGCGCCGCTCGGCGTGGTCGGCATCATCAGCCCCTTCAACTTCCCGGCCATGGTGCCGATGTGGTTCTTCCCGATCGCCATCGCCGTCGGCAACACCGTCGTCCTGAAGCCGTCCGAGAAAGACCCGTCGAGCGCCATGTTCCTCGCCCGCCTCTTCGCCGAGGCCGGCCTGCCCGAGGGCGTCTTCAACGTCCTCCACGGCGACAAGGAGGCCGTCGACGGTCTGCTCGAGCACCCCGACGTCAAGAGCATCTCGTTCGTCGGGTCGACGCCCATCGCCCAGTACATCTACGAGACCGCCGCCAAGCACGGCAAGCGCGTCCAGGCCCTCGGCGGAGCCAAGAACCACATGCTCGTCCTGCCCGACGCCGACCTCGACCTCGTCGCCGACAGTGCGATCAACGCCGGGTTCGGCTCGGCTGGTGAGCGCTGCATGGCCATCAGCGTGGTGGTCGCGGTCGAACCCGTGGCCGACGAGCTGATCGAGAAGATCACCTCGCGCATGGCCGGCCTCACCGTCGGAGACGGTCGCCGCAGCTGCGACATGGGTCCCCTCGTCACCGAACAGCACCGTGACAAGGTCGCGAGCTACATCGACATCGCCCTCGACGACGGAGCCGACGTCGTCGTCGACGGTCGGGGCGTCGAGGTCGACGGCGAGGCCGACGGCTTCTGGCTCGGGCCCACCCTGATCGACAAGGTGCCGCTCACGAGCCGCGTCTACACCGAAGAGATCTTCGGGCCGGTGCTGTCGATCGTGCGCGTCGCGTCCTACGACGAGGGCGTCGCCCTCATCAACGCCGGTGCCTACGGCAACGGAACGGCGATCTTCACCAACGACGGAGGCGCGGCGCGGCGTTTCCAGGCCGAGATCGAGGTCGGGATGATCGGCATCAACGTGCCCATCCCGGTGCCCGTCGCCTACTACTCGTTCGGCGGCTTCAAGGACAGCATCTTCGGTTCGGACAAGGCCTACGGCCTGCAGGGCTTCGAGTTCTTCACCCGCGAGAAGGCGATCACGTCCCGGTGGCTCGACCCCAGCCACGGCGGCGTCGACCTGGGCTTCCCCCAGAACTGACGGCACACCCGATCTGTCCCCAGGCAGTACCCCGCGGCCCCCGGGCCGCTCCGCTCGATGATGAGGTGGACGACATGAACGACGAACCCCGCTGGTTCTTCCCCCGCGGCGACCTGACCCGCGACGGCTGGCAGACCGTCGTCGACGGCGACCTCGCCGGCTGGCAGCACACCGGCCTGCGCATCGGCGAGCTCCGAGACGGCGTCTCGTCGACCCTCGCCGCCGACGGGGTCGAGCGCATGGTGGTGCCGTTGGCCGGTGACGTCGTGATCGAGTGGAGTGACGACCGAGGTGGGTCGGGCACCGTCGAGCTCGCCGGGCGGGCGTCCGTCTTCGACGGGCCGGCCGACGTCGCCTACCTGGGCGTCCGGACGGAGGCGGTGGTCACCGGGCACGGTCGGGTCGCGGTCGCCGAGGCACCGGCCGACCAGGTGCTCGACGTGCAGGTGCTCCGTCGCGACGACATCCCCGTCGAGATCCGCGGTGCCGGCCGGTCGACCCGCCAGGTGCACAACTTCGGCACCCCGGACGGGCTGCACGCCCAGAAGCTCATCGTCTGCGAGGTCGTGACCCCCGCCGAGAACTGGTCGTCCTACCCTCCGCACAAGCACGACGAGGCCGTGCCCGGTACCGAGTCCCACCTCGAAGAGATCTACTACTTCGAATCCGCCGTCGGTCGCGGCCTCGACGCCCCCGAGCAGGCCGACCCGTTCGGCATGTTCGCCACGTACGGCTCACCTGCGGGGCCGATCGACGTGAACGAGCTGGTCCGCACCGGCGACGTCGCCCTCGTCCCGTACGGGTACCACGGCCCCGCCGTCGCCGCCCCGGGCTACGACCTCTACTACCTCAACGTCATGGCGGGGCCCGACCCCGAGCGCGCCTGGCTGATCACCGACGACCCCGCCCACGGGTGGGTCCGTGCCGGCTGGGAGTCCCAGGCCCCCGACCCCCGGCTGCCCTACCTCCCCACCGCTCCCTCGAAAGGACCGCGTCGATGACGACGAAGAGACTCACCGTCGGCCAGGCACTCGTCGAGTTCCTCGCCAACCAGTGGACCGTCGACGGCGACGTGCGAGAGCGCACGATCCCGGGCATGTTCGGCATCTTCGGCCACGGCAACGTGGCCGGGGTCGGCCAGGCGCTCAAGCAGTACCACGTGGACCGCCCGGGGCTCATGCCGTACCTGCAGGCCCGCAACGAACAGGCGATGGTGCACCAGGCCGTGGGCTACGCCCGCATGCACCGGAGGCGCGCGACCTACGCCAGCACCGCCTCCGTCGGTCCCGGTGCCGCCAACATGCTCACCGCGGCCGCGCTCGCGACGACGAACCGGCTGCCCGCCCTGCTGTTGCCGAGCGACACCTTCGCCACCCGGGTCAGCGACCCGGTGCTGCAGCAGATCGAGCTGCCCCACGACACGTCCCTGCAGGTGACCGACGCGTTCCGGCCGCTGTCGCGGTTCTTCGACCGCGTCGACCGGCCCGAGCAGCTCTTCTCGATCGCGCTCGCCGCGATGCGCGTGCTGACCGACCCGGCCGAGACCGGCGCCGTCACGATCGCCCTGCCCGAGGACGTCCAGGCCGAGTGGCTCGACGTGCCCGACGAGTTCCTGCAACCCCGCGAGTGGCACGTCAGGCGCCCCGTCCCCGAGCGGGGACCGCTCGAACGCGCCGTCGCCGCGATCAAGGCCGCGAAGCGCCCCGTCGTCGTCGCCGGCGGCGGAGTCCTCTACTCGGGCGCCGAGCAACAGCTCGACGCCTTCGCCCGGGCGACCGGCATCCCCGTCGGCACGACGCAGGCCGGCGGAGGGGCCCTCCCCTGGGACCACCCGCAGTACCTCGGGGGCATCGGTGCCACCGGCACGACGGCCGCGAACCGCATCGCCGCCGAGGCGGACCTCGTCATCGGCATCGGCACCCGGTACAGCGACTTCACCACCGCCTCCCGGACGGCCTTCCAGGACTCCGACGTGCGGTTCGTCAACGTCAACGTCACGTCGTTCGACGCCTACAAGCACGGCTCGCAACTGCCCGTCGTCGCCGACGCCCGCGAGACGCTCGACGCCCTCGCCGAGGCGCTCGCCGTGCACCGGGTACCCGACGAGCACTCCGCTCGCGTGGCCACCGAGAAGGCGAGGTGGGACGTCCTCGTCGACGAGGCCTTCCAGCCGTCCGGGCTGGCCCTGCCCGGCCAGCCCGAGATCATCGGCGCCGTCCAGGCGGCCAGCGACCCCACCGACGTCGTGGTCCAGGCGGCCGGGTCGTTGCCCGGCGACCTGCACAAGCTGTGGCGGGTGCGCGACGCGCTCGGCTACCACGTCGAGTACGCGTTCTCGTGCATGGGCTACGAGATCGCCGGTGGTCTCGGAGTCAAGAGGGGAGCACCCGACCGCGACGTCATCGTCATGGTCGGTGACGGCTCGTACCTCATGCTGCACACCGAACTGGTCACCGCCGTCGCCGAGGGCATCAAGATCATCGTGGTGCTCGTCCAGAACCACGGCTACGCCTCGATCGGCCACCTCTCCGAGACCGTCGGGGCCGAACGCTTCGGCACGCTCTACCGCAAGCTCGATCCCGACTCCCTCGACTTCCAGGGCACCGAGGTGCTACCCGTCGACCTCGCGATGAACGCCCGCAGCTACGGGCTCGACGTCGTCGAGGTGGAACCGACGCCGAACGCGGTCGCCGACCTCTCCGCAGCCCTCGCCGCGGCCAAGGCGTCGTCGACGAGCACGCTCATCCACGTGAACAGCGATCCTCTCGTCTACGCCCCGGACGGCGAGGGCTGGTGGGACGTCCCAGTCGCGCAGGTCTCGACCCTCGACAGCACCACGGCCGCCCTGGCCGACTACCGCGAGCAGCAGGCCGCGCAGCGCCCGCTGCTCGGCTGACACCGCCACACCTCACCCGCACCCTCTCGAAAGGCACCGCCGCCATGACCGACACCGTCACCGACCCCGACGCCACGCCCACCGGTCCGGGCGGGCGCGGGCTCCGCATCGGGACCGCACCCGACTCGTGGGGCGTCTGGTTCCCCGAGCACCCCGGTCAGATCCCTTGGCCGCGGTTCCTCGACGAGGTGCAGCAGGCGGGCTACCACTGGATCGAACTGGGCCCCTACGGGTACCTGCCGACCGACCCCCACCAGCTCGAGGACGAGCTCGGTCGGCGCGACCTCAAGCTCTCCGCCGGGACGGTCTTCACCGGGTTCCACAAGGGCGACGACCAGTGGCGACGCGCGTGGGACCAAGCGCTCGCCGTCGCCGGCCTCGCCTCGGAGCTCGGTGCCGAGCACCTCGTCGTCATCCCCGACCTCTGGCGCAGCGACGCCACGAGCGAGGTCCTCGAAGCCCGTACCCTCACCGACGAGCAGTGGGCGGCGCTCGGCGCCGGCCACGACAAGCTCGGCAAGGCGCTCCTCGAAGAATTCGGCGTCAAGCAGCAGTTCCACACCCACGCGGACAGCCACGTCGGCACCTACCGAGAGACCGAGCGGTTCCTGGCCGAGACCGACGTGCGCTACACGAACCTGTGCCTCGACACCGGGCACTTCGCCTACTACGGCGGTGACTCCGTGCGCCTCGTCGAGGAGTACCCCGACCGCATCGGTTACCTGCACCTCAAGCAGGTCGATTCCGACCTGCGGTTCACCGTGCTCAAGAACGACGTGCCCTTCGGGGACGCGGTCGCGCAGGGGGTCATGGTCGAACCGCCCCGAGGCGTGCCCGAGCTGGCCCCGGTGCTCGACGCGGTCAGCCGCATCGACCCCGAGATCTTCGCCATCGTCGAGCAGGACATGTTCCCGGTCGAATCGATCGACCTGCCCCTCGGGATCGCGACCCGCACGCGTGAGCACATCATGAGCTGCTCGCCTCGCTCCCGTCTCGTCTGACGTCCCGCCGCTGACACCCCCGCCCCGAAGGAGAACACCCGTGACCACCACAACCCCCGACCTCCGCGTCGCCGTCGTCGGTGCCGGCATGATGGGCGCCGACCACGTCGCCCGCATCACGTCCACCATCAGCGGGGCCACCGTCGTCGCCGTCGTCGACCCCGACACCGCTCGTGCCGACGCCGCGGCGGCGACCGCCCCCGGCGCGATCACCGCGGCCGACTTCGACGAGGCGCTCGCCGCCACCGAGATCGACGCCGTCATCATCGCCACCCCGGGCTTCCTCCACGAGGCCGTCCTCCTGCCCGCACTCGACCGCGGGCTGGCGATCCTCTGCGAGAAGCCCCTCACCACCGACGAGGCCGCCTCGCTCCGCGTGCTCGAGGCCGAGCAGAAGCTCGACCGGCCGCACATCCAGGTCGGCTTCATGCGTCGCTTCGACCAGGGGTACCGAGACCTCCGGGCCCTCGTCGCGTCCGGCGAGCACGGCGCCCTGCTCGCGCTGCACTGCGCCCACCGCAACGCCACGACCCCGCCGAGCTACTCAGAAGAGATGCTCATCCTCGACTCCGTCATCCACGAGATCGATGCCGTCCCCTTCATCGCCGGTGAGCCGATCGTCGCGGTGGAGGTGAAAAAGCCCCGCCGCAACTCGCTCGCGCCCGAGGGGCTCCGAGAGCCGCAGTTCGTGATCCTCGAGACCGAGTCGGGCACGATGGCGATCGTCGAGATCAACGTCAACATCCAGTTCGGCTACCAGGTCACCACGGACGCCGTCTTCGAGAGCGGCGTCGCCTCCATCGGGCGCGAGACCGGGCTCCAGCTCACCACGGCCGCCCGGTCGGCCGTGGCCGTGCCACCGACGTTCAAGGAGCGTTTCGGCGCCGCCTACGACACGCAGGTGCAGCGCTGGGTCGACGCCGCGCACCACGGCACCATCGACGGTCCGAGCGCCTGGGACGGTTACCTGGCGAGCGTCGTCGCCACCGCCGGCGTCGAGGCGCAGAAGACCGGCCGCCGCGTCGAGGTCGACTACGCGATGGCCAAGCCGTCGTTCTACGACCTGCCCCGTGCCGCCGCGACGGGGGAGTGACCGGTGGTGAAGATCGCCCTCGACCCCACCCCGCTGCACCACAGCCACTCGTTGCTCGAACTGCCCGCCAAGGTCGCCGAGCTGGGGTACGACCATCTGCAGCTGACCCCGCACCGCGACTTCATCCCGTTCTTCCGGCACCCGAAGGCCGACGACGACCTCGTCGACGCCTTCGCGGCGGCCTGCAAGGAGGCGCGGGTCGAGATCGCGTCCGTCCTGCCCGTCCTGCGGTGGTCCGGTCCCGACGAGGAGTCCCGTCGGGCCGCCGTCAAGCACTGGAAGCGCGTGATCGAGATCACCGCCCGCCTCGGCGTCGAGGTGATCAACACCGAGTTCAGTGGTCGTCCCGAGCTGTCCGAAGAATCCGAGCGTCAGTTCTACTGGTCGATGGAAGAGTTGCTGCCCGTCCTCGAACGCGAGGGCATCCGCGTGTTCATCGACCCGCACCCGGACGACTTCGTCGAGGACGGACTCGAAGCCCTGCGGGTCATCCGCGGCCTCAACACGAAGCAGGTCGGTCTCGCCTACGTCGCGTGCCACACCTTCCACTACGGCGGCGACATGGCCGGGATCATGGCCGCCGCCGGGCACTCACTCGGCCTCGTCCACATCGCCGACACTTTCGACCACCGCCGCTCGCACGGGCTGAGGTACATCAGCAATCCGCCCGGCAACGCGGCCCGCGTCCACCAGCACCTGAAGATCGGGGACGGTGACGTCGACTGGGACGGCTTCTTCGGCGGCCTGCAGGGGCTGGGCTTCTTCGATCGCGACGACACGATCGCCGTCTCGAGCGTCTTCGCCGAGGACGAAGCCGTCGACGGCGTCAGTCGCTACCAACGAGAGCAGATCCTGGCGCGCATCGACGCCGCGTCACGCGTCTGAGCAGTCGACCCGTCCGGCCCCTGCGGCACCCCGCGGCACCTCACCATCCCCGACCACACCCGACGAAAGAAGAACCCATGCCCCTCGTCCGCATCGACCTCCTGCCCGGTCGCAGCCCCGATCAGATCACCGCGATCGCCGACGCCGTCCACGACGCGATCGTCGACGTCTACGGCATCCCGCCTCGCGACCGCTTCCACGTGATCAACGAACTGCCGGCCGGTCGCATCATCGCCCAGGACGCCGGGCTCGGCTTCGAACGCTCCGGTGGAGTCGTGATGATCCAGATCTTCACCCAGCGGGGACGCACCGACGACGCGAAACAGGCCCTGTACGCCCGCATCGCCTCAGGCCTCGAGGCCGTGGGCGTGGCCGGCGAGGACGTCTTCATCGGCTACGTCGAGAACGGCCCGCAGGACTGGTCGTTCGGCTTCGGGGTGGCCCAGTACGTGACGGGTGAACTGACGGTGCCCTCGGCCGCGGGACAGGCCGGCTGAGCGGCAGGGTCCCGGACCGCGCACCCGATGATGCCCGCCGTCGGGTGCGTGGTGCCCGGCGGCTACTTGTCGACGAGGGTGATCGAGAACGAGTAGAGGTCGGGGCGGTAGCAGTGGTGCCCGACCTCGACGGCCCGACCCGACGCGTCGTAAGCCGTGCGGGTCATGGTCAGCACGGCCCCGCGCGGTTCGATCTCGAGCAGCTGGGCCTCGTCGGCGTGGGCGGCCCGGGCCCCGATCCGCTGCTTCGCCACCCGGATCGTGACGCCGAGGGCCCGGAGCAGTTGGTACAGGCCCTGGGCGGCGAGGTCGGCGTCCGAGAACGGAGCGAGGTCGAGGGGCAGGTAGTTCTCGAGCACCGCGACGGGGACACCGTCCGCCAGGCGGAGGCGCCGTACGTGGCTGACCCGGTCGCCGACCTCGATGCCGAGAGCCAGAGCGGTCTTCTCGTCGGCCGTGACGACCTGGTGGGCGAGCAGGCGTGTCGTCGGGGCCTTGCCGCTGTCGGTCAGGTCTTCGAACAGGCTGGTCAGCTCGACGTTGCGGGTCACGGGTCCGTGGACGACCTGGGTGCCGATCCCGCGCCTCCGGACGACGAGCCCCTTGTCGACCAGCTCCTGGATGGCTCGCCGGACGGTGGGCCTCGACAGGCCGAGACGTTCGCCGAGTCCGACCTCGTTCTCGAGTCGAGCGCCCGCCGGCAGCTGGCCCCCGAGGATCGCCGCCTCGAGCCGCGTGGACATCTGGAACCACAACGGGATGGGGCTGCTGCGGTCGAGGTCGGCGAAGAGGTCGGCCGGAAGCTTCGCGTCGGTCATGTGGTCCCCTCAGCCGAACGTATGTCGTGACAACCTTACGGGCGGCAGGGGCCGGTGGCCATCTCGGCGCCGGGTCGGTGCCTCGGCCGGTCCGTGGACGGGTCAGTCCCCGGTGAGCGCGGCCGCGTAGGCGCGGACCGAGCGGTGGTAGCGGGGGAGGGTCGGCTCGACGGCCTCGATCGCGACCCGCAGGGCCTCGTCGGAGCGGCCGGCGCTGTGCAGGGCGAGCGCGAGGAAGACCTTCGGTGCGGCTCCGGTGGCGGGGTGCTCGGGAGCGTCGCGCAGCATGGCGATGGCCTCGTCGACCCGGCCGAGGTTGCGCAGGGTCGAGGCGTGCTGCACGACCATCTGCGCAGCCCGGGCCGGGTCGACGGTGTCGAGGCCGGCCTCGGTCGCCGCCGCGTAGTGCCCGTGGGCCTCGGCCTCACGGCCCCCGGAGTCGTGCGCACCCCCGAGTTCGAACTCGCCCAGCGCAGGGTGCGGAGCGTCGGCGGCGAGGGCCGTCATGCGCTCGATGCGCTGCTCGTCGTCGACGGTCTCGTCGGCCCAGAGGGCGGCGACGCGGTCTTCCCAGGCCTCGGTGCTCATGCGCCCACGGTAGCGGGCTCCCCGATCGAGGCGACCCGCGCCTCCTGGTGTCGGAGCGCGGGCTCCGGGGTCGGAGCCGCGGGCGCCGGGCCCCGGCCCCGGGCCTCAGGCCCGCCGTGCGCGGCCGGACCGCGCCAGCTGCACGGCCACCGCCGCGACGGCCGTCGCGACCAGGACGAGAGCGCCCGCGAGGGTGCCGGCGAAGAACGTGAACGACTTGGCCGTGTGGACGTCGGTCGGCAGTCCCCGGGTCGAGGCGACGACCACGACGCCGGCGACGAGGGCCGCGATGAGCGAGCCCCAGAAGGCGAGGCGGATCCGCCGGGTCGAGACGGTGGCCGGTCTGCTGCTCGCCGGCGCCGGCGGAGTGCGCCGGAGGTACCGGGCGGCGGCGATCGCGAGCACGACGAGCCCGCCGAGCGACGAGGCGTACTGCGCCCACTGCGTCCCGACCAGTGGCCCCCACCGTTCGGCCAGGGCCGGGACCAGCGTGCTGCCGAACCGGTCCGGGTGCGTGAACGCGTCCCAGAGCACGTGGGTGACCACGCCGAGGACGAGGGCGAGGAGGGCCCACGGGGCGGTGCGGGCGAGGCCGGCCCCCGAGCCGGTGCCGGGGTCGCTCCCGTCGCCGGGCACGGGACCGTGCGAGTCCCACGACGTCGGCAGGCGCGATCCGATCGACGTCGGCAGCAGGGCCCGCGCCGCCGGCCGCAGCAGCACGCGCCAGACGAGGTACAGCAGCACCGCGACGGGCACCGAGAACAGCAGCAGGCTCGGGAACCCGTGGGTCTGCTCGTAGGTCACGCCGACGGGGAAGAACAGCGGCACGTCCGGCGCCATGGAGCCGACCGCGACCGCCCCGAACGGCAGGGGCGTGCGGACGAACGGCAGGGCGACGACGGCATGGCTGGGGGTGAACGGCACACGCCATCGTGGCGACCGGGGGCCGGGGTCGGCATCCACCCGGGGGTTGAGAACGTCGGACCCGAGGGGTGACCCGGCCCGGCGACGGGTTGGTCGATCCCGTGTCTCTCACGGTCGTCGAGCCGGCACGCAGCCCTCGGTGGCGACCCGCGCCTCCTCGTCCCCGCTCAGCGACCGGACGAGGCGCGGAGCGTGTCGGAGGGGCGCTCGCCGAACCGTTCCGCGTAGGCCGCGGCGAAGCGGCCGTGGTGCGTGAACCCCCAGCGGGCCGAGACGTCGGTGACGCTCGAGTCCCCGGGCCCTGCGGCGACCAGGTCCGTGCGCACGCGTTCGAGCCGCAGCCGTCGGAGGTAGGCCGTCGGGGTCGTGTCGAGGGCCCGGCGGAAGCCTTCCTGCAGGCTGCGGACGCTCGTGGCGGTCGTCGCCGCCAGGTCGGCCACGCTCCAGTCGTGGGCCGGATCGGCGCGCAGCAGCTCGATCGCGCGGGCGACCGCCCGGCCGCCCGACTGCGGCACGGGAGCCCGCAACGCCTCGGAGTGGTTGTGACCCTGCGAGAGGAGCAGGGCGTGGACGAGCGATCGTTCGAGGTTGCGGACGGCGAGCGGGTGCTGGAGGACGCCGTCCTCCCGCCGGGACGCCTCGTCGACGACCCGTACCGCCTGCAGCACGACCTGTCCGTCCGTCGCCAGGTCGAGTTCCGCCTCGAATTCGAGCGGGGCGACGGACGTCGACTCGAGCAGGTCCTCGAGCTCGCGCTGCAGTTCGGCGCGGGGGATCATCAGGGCGATCTGCGCGAAGCCGTCCCCGCAGTCGAGGTCGACCGGTCGGCCGGGCATGAAGACGCCCCCGGACCGGGGTGTCGCGTCGACCCGCCGCCCGCCGGCTGCGCGCAGGACGGCCCGACCCGCGGTGGGGATGTCGACGTGGTAATTGTCCGGCTCCGCCGTCCGGAGGCGGACGGCCCGGTCGAACCTCATGTAGCCGAGGGTCAACCGGCCCGTGCTCACGGCGTTCAGTTCGAGCCCGAGGTGGCCGGAGGGGCTCGCCGTCGGGAACTCGACGGGGAGGAAGGCCTCGCCGAGGACGCGTCGTGCCTCGTCGACGCCGTGACACGTGGCCACGCGGTGTCCGGCGAACACCTCTGGACCCTCCGCGAGCATCTTTCGACCCTCGGGGGCGGGCAGAACACCCCCTCGCGCGAATCGGCCGAGACCCCGCGTCCGGTGGATGGTGGCCCGGCTCGGTCGCTGCCTACCGTGGAGGTCCGCCGTTGCTCACCACTCGGCGATGAACGGTGGCCCTACCCGTCGGGGGGAAGGGCCACCGTTTTCTCGGCGCGGGCAGGCGGGCAGGCGCGGGCGGGCAGGCAGGCAGGCTCGCGCGGGCAGGGCGGGCGCGCGGGCGGGCAAGCGGGCGCGCAGGAGGACAGGCGCGCGGGGAGGCGCGGCGGGGCAGGCGCGGGCGGCGTCCCGGGTCGGCGACCCGCGCCTCGTCGTCCTCTGGTCAGGCGGGAGCCGACACCGAAGAACGCGGCGCGTCACCGGTCCGTGTCGCGAGGACGTCGCGGACGGTCGTCCAGTGTGCGGGACCGTAGCGGTCGCCGTCGACGTGCCGCAGCTTCGCGTCGCCGCTGAACATGTTGACGAAGTACTGCATGCCCTGCCAGGCGGGGAAGGTGTCGTCGCCCTTCGACGTGCGACGCATGACGGCCGCCATCGCCGACAGGGTGCCGGTCGTGCCGGCCCACTGCGGCTTGAAGGACGTGCCGGTGAGCTCGCTCATCGTGCGGGCTACCTGGCGGGCCGTGACCCGGTCGCCGGCGACCTCCACGACGCGCGGTGCCTCGGGGTCGAGCGCGACCCGGGCGACGACGTGGGCGACGTCGTCCTTGGTCGTGAAGTCGAGCACCTGGTCGGCCGACGACCAGAACAGCACCCGCTTGCGGTCGAACAGGACCAGGGGCGCGTCCCCGGTCAGCAGGTCGGTGAACATGCCGTTCAGCACCGACGTCGCCCGGATCGGGGCCGCGTCGACGTCGGCCGCGAACTCGCGACGCAGCTCGAAGTTGCGGTTGCTGCCCGGCGGGATGCTGCGGAAGTCGGCCGAGTAGTCCGAGGGCATGAACCGGGGCACGCCCGCCGCGACGGCGGCCTTGAGGAGGGCGCGCTGCGCGTCGACGATCACGGGGCGGGTGCCGCTGACGGCGGACACGACGACGTCGGCGCCGCGGGCGGCGTCGGTCAGGGCGGGCACGTCCGTGTAGGAGGCGCGGGTCACCTCGACCCGGTCGTCGTCAGCGAACAGCGTGGTCGCGCCGGTGCTGCCGGGGCGGGTCAGGACGCGCAGGCGCACGTCGTCCGTGGTGTCGCGGAGCAGTTCGCGGGCGATGCGCTGGCCGAGGTCGCCGGTCGCGCCGGCGAGGAGGACGGTGGTGGTCATGGGGGAGTGGCTCGTTCCGTCGGAGGGTCAGAGGCCAGTCTGCGCGCTCGACGGCGGTGCGGTGCGGTGCGGTGCGGTGCGGCTGGCGGGGTCGGGTGCTGCGGATGGCAGGACGCCAGGATGTGGACACGACGCCAGGATGTGGGCACGACGCCAGGATGTGGGCACGGTGGCTGGGAAGTGGGCAGGACGCCAGGATGTGGACACGACGCCAGGACAAGGGCTGGCGCTGTGCTCACATCCTGGCGTGGTGCGTGGTGCGTGGTGCGTGGGGACGTCCTCGGGGACGCGACCCGCGCCTCCTGCGGTCCGGCGGTGCTGGCCGTGCGCACCCTCATCATCCGGAGGGGAGCACGATGGCGGGGACCCGTGGCACCCGTGCACGGGCGAACGGAGAGAGCCGCATGAGCACCACCGACCCCGACGACT
Source organism: Frigoribacterium sp. NPDC087798 (assembly GCF_044742985.1). Lineage (NCBI taxonomy): Bacteria > Bacillati > Actinomycetota > Actinomycetes > Micrococcales > Microbacteriaceae > Frigoribacterium > Frigoribacterium sp. NPDC087798. The sequence continues at coordinate 220,132 of NZ_JBIUVP010000003.1, forward strand.
TCGTCACCCGCGCCGCACGACGGGCCCGTGAACTCATCGACACCTCCGACGTCGTGCCGCCCGTGGCCCGCGGTGCCCTGCACGACCTCGCGGGCCGGGCCGAGACCGTGGTGCGCGACGTCACCGACCGGGCCGGGTCGTCGGCCCACGACCTGGTCGACCGCGCCGAGGTGATCGCCGACCGGGCCGAGAAGACCGTGCGCGACGTCGCCGAGACCGTCACGATCGCCGCGATGGAGGCCACCGACCAGGCCCACCAGCGCTACCGCCGCCGCGCCCGCGTCACCAACGCCGTCGGCGCCACCGTCATCACCGGGCTCGTGGTCGCACTGGTGGCGAGCAGGCGTCGGGGATAGCAGGCGTCGGCACCGGCGCCGCCACCGAGCGGCCAGCCCGCCGACACCGCTGGCCTGCCGTCCCGCCGTCCGGCCGGCCCGCCACCCCGCCACCCCGCCACGAAGTGAACACCCCGCCACGCAAAAAGATGGCGGGGTGTTCACTTCGTGGCGGGAAGACCCGGAGCGGCACGGAACGGCGCTCGGCGTCCGGCGTCTGGCGCCCGGCGCTCGGCGCCCGGCGCCCGGACGGCGGGCGGGGCGGCCAGGAGCGTCACGCGGTGTCCCGCGTCACCCAGGGCGCTCAGGCGGCGAGCAGCGCCTCGCTCGTGACGACGGTCGCGAAGCTGCCGTCGAGGGCGGCCATGAAGGCGGCGTGCACGTCGCGGCCGGCGACGGTCCTCCCGCCGTGCACGAGGTCCGGGGCCGCGCAGGCGTCGGTGACGACGGTGCAGGCGAAACCGAGCTCGTGCGCGGCCCGCGTGGTCGAGTCGACGCACATGCTGCTCATCATCCCGACGATCACGAGTTCGGTCACGTCGCGCTCGCGGAGGCTGGCCTCGAGTCCTGTGCCCACGAAGCTGTTCGGCACGTGCTTCTCGACGACCAGCTCGCCGTCGCGGGGTTCGACGGCCGGGTGGAACGCGAGGCCGTCGGTCCCGGGCCGGAAGAACGTCGCGCCCTCGCCGGTCGAGACGTGGAAGACGTGAACGACGGGCTCACCCGACGCCCGGAACGCCTCGAGCACGTCACCGGCGGCAGCGGCCGCCGCCTCGGGCTCGACGAGCGGGAACGCGCCCCCGGGGAAGTAGTCCAGCTGGATGTCGACGATGAGCAGGGCGCGGGTCATCGGGCCAGCATGCCAGGCCGCGGGGCTCAGGGACGCGCCGGCACCGACGTCGGCACGAGCGTCGTCGCGACCACGGTCACGTCGTCGCTCCGGTCGCGCTCGCGGGCGAGCCGCTCGACGACCTCGACGATGCGTGCCGGCTCGGGCGTCGCGGCGAGCAGTCGCTCGAGGTCGTGCATCGCCTCGAGTTCGACGGGGAACAGGTCGAGCACGCCGTCGCTGACACACACGAACACGTCGCCCTCGTCGAGCTGCGAGCGGTGCCGGTGCCAGCCGGTGCCCACCCCGATGGGCAGGTCGGCGGAGTTCAGGCGGTCGACGGCCCCCGAGGCTCGACGGATGAAGGCCAGGCCGTGCCCCGCGTCGGCCCAGAGCACGCCGCCGTCGGCGTCGATGCGCGCGTGGAACGACGTCGTGAACTGCGTCTCGGTGTCGTACGCGCTCGTCGTCAACCCCACGGAGGCGCGGTGGAAGGCCTCGGCCGGATCGCCGTCGTCGACGCTGCTGCGGATCACCGAGCGCACCGCCGCCGCGATCATGCCCGCGCCGACGCCCTTGCCCATGACGTCGCCGACGGTCACGGCGATGCCGGTCGAGGTCGGGTACCAGTCGAAGAAGTCGCCGCCGACCTCGCGGGCCGGCACGCAGGCCCCGAACACCGCGAAGGCGTCGGGCAGGGTCGAGGCGTCCGGCGGCAGCAGCGACTGCTGCACCACGGCGGCCCGGTTGAGCTCGCGCTCGAGGGCGTGCTGCTGGGCCCGCGCCCGCTCGAGTCGGGCCTTCGCCTGCCGGGCGAGTTCGTTGACCGCCGCGGCGACGGTCGCGTAGACGACCAGGGCGAACGCCAGCCGGATCAACTCGCTCGGGCCCCGACCGTCCGCGGTGAACAGGTACGGCAGCAGCAGGGTGACGCACGTTCCGACCAGGGGCAGCAGGACGTTGCGCCGACCGGGCCAGGACGCGACCCAGACGACCGCGAGCAGCACGATCGGCAGGAAGACCGATCGCTGGTCACCCGTGCCGTACCGCAGCAGCCCCACGGCGACGAAGTCGGCCGCGGGCACCAGCAGCTCCCACCGGCGGAGCCGGGTGTGGCGGGCCATCGCGGCGGCGAACGCCAGGGCCGCGACGGCGACCGCCACGCCGAGCCACATCGTGACCGCGTCGGTGACGATCAGCCAGGGCAGGGTGGCGCTGAGCACCGCGGCCAGCGCGATCAGCAGGGCGATGAACGACTGCCGGAACAGCGGCACCTTCTCGACGGGCACGCGTCGCAGGGCCGTGTTGAGTGCCCGCCCGATCGCGTCGGCGCCCTCCGTCACGCGTCCCATGCCGGTCCCCTCGCCCCTGGATCGCCCGTCGACCACAGGTGTCGTCTTGTCTCGTCTCCCGACGACGCTACAGGGTGCCGCCGACGGGCCGCGGACCCGGGGAGGCGCGGTGTGGGCGGAACCGGCACCGTGCCTCCTGGGGGCGAGGCGTCGTCCACAGGCGACGCCTGACTCACTCGGTCGGGTCGGACCCCCGGGCATCCTGGGCGGTGGCGGTGGCGGTGGCGGCGGCGGTGGTGGCCGCGCCCTCCGACTCGGGGTCCGGGGCCGCCGCCTCGGGGGCCGTGGCCTCCGGCGCCGACGCGACTCGCGCCTCCTGGGCGTGGGCGCCGAAGCGCAGCACGTCGGCGCCGTACGACGCGAACAGCCGGGCGAGGTCGTCGACCCGGGCCCGGGACAGCTTCTTCGTCGGACGCGAGGTCAGTTCGCGGACGACGCCTGCCAGCTGGGACCGGTGTGACACGATCGCCGTGGCGGCGCCTCCGTCGGTGGCGTCGCGCTCGGTCGCGAAGACCGTCGCGTCGCGGTGCGAGTAGAAGACGCAGGTGTCGAACCAGAGCCGGACGCCGGTCTCGGCCTGCACCCGGTCGGACAGCCGCTGCGCCTGGCGCCGCACCTGCGACGCGGGGGCCTCGCGGCCGAGGTGGGTGCGCACGGTCAGCACGGTGGGCGAGTCCTTGACGACCTGCAGCGCGAACGGCGGCGTCATGGTGCTCTCGTCGAACAGGCCCGCGAAGGCCGGGAACACGCTGCTCGGGGTCAGGCCGTCGAAGACGATGCCGTTCCAGCCCTTGTTCTCGATCACCATCACGCCGGTCTCGGCGAGCAGGACGTGGTCGACCTGCGCGACGAACCGCGAGGAGGCGCCGGTCGCCACGGGAACGAAGACCACGTTGGTCAGCAACACCGCGTCCACGCCCAGCTGGCGGCAGGCGTCGGCGATGTCGTCGCGCGAGGTGGCCTCCCACTTGAGGCCGGACGCCACGAGGTCGCGGGCCTGCTTCGCCTCGGTGAGGGCGGCCTGACGCTCGGCGCCCAGGGCGTCGCGCTCGCGGGCGTGGTCGGCGGCGGCCTGGGCCAGGGCGTCGTCGTGGGCCGCGGCGAGGGCCTCGTGCTGCTCGCGGGCGGCCCGGGCCTGCTCGTCGGCGGCCGCCTTCGCGGCGGCCAGGGCCCGCTTCGCCCGCGCCCGCAGCACGACGGCGACGACGATCAGGGCGACGAGCAGAACGGCGGCGATGATCCACGGGACGAGGCTCTGGTCGAACGGCATGCCTCCAGCAGAACACGGGGTGCGGGCGGCGCGAGGGTGCCTCGCCGGGTCCCGCCCGGTCGGGGGGTCAGGCGGGCAGGGTCCCGCCCGGTCGGGGGGTCAGGCGGGCAGGGTCCCGCCCGGTCGGGGGGTCAGGCGGGCAGGGCCCCGAGCAGCAGTCCGCCGGCCGCCGCCACCGCGACGACGGCCCACGGCGGGGTCCGCCACACCACCAGCAGCACGAAGCAGACGAGCGCCAGGCAGAACGGCGCCACCCCGGTGATCGCGGTCGTGACGACGGGGTCGTAGAGGGCGGCGACCAGGAGGCCCACGACCGCCGCGTTGGCCCCGCGCATCAGGGCCCGGACCGGTGCCCGGCTCCCCAGGGCGTTCCAGAACGGCAGCACCCCGACGAGCAGGAGGAACCCGGGCGCGAAGATCGCGACGGTCGCGAGCGCGGCCCCGAGCGCGCCTCCCGGCCCGATGCCGGCCACGGTGCCGAGGTAGGTCGCGAAGGTGAACAGCGGGCCCGGAACGGCCTGAGCGGCGGCATAACCCGTCAAGAAGGTTTCGTCGTCGACGAAGCCCGGCTCGACCAGGCCGGCGTGCAACAACGGCAGGACGACGTGCCCACCGCCGAAGACCAGGGCGCCTGCCCGGTAGAAGACGTCGACGAGCGCGATCGACCCCGACCCCGTCGCGGCGGCGACGGCGGGAAGGCCGACCAACAGGGAGGCGAAGGCCACGAGGCAGACGACGCCCGCGGCCCGCGAGACGGGGAACCGGAGGGGCTCGGGATGGACGGCGGGCACCGCCGCTCCGGCCGTCGGGTCGGACCCCCGACAGAAGGCGAGCCCGGCCAACACCCCCAGCGCGATCGCCGAGAGCTGCCCGGCCGGGCCGGCCAGCGCCAGCGCGAGGACGGCCGCGGCCACCGCGATGCTCGCCCGCGTCGGGTCCGGTGCCAGCGCGCGGGACATGCCGATCACGGCATGGGCGACGATCGCGACCGCGCCGATCCCCAGCCCCGTGACGATCGCCGAGCCCACCGGACCCTCGAAGAGGCCGACGCCGGTGGCGATGACGAACATGACGAGTGCCGACGGCAGGGTGAAGGCCACGAAGGCGACGAGCGCTCCGACGGGCCCCGCCCGGAGCAGGCCGAGCCCGAACCCGACCTGGCTCGACGCCGGGCCCGGCAGGAACTGCGCGATCGCGACGAGGTCGCCGTACGCGGTGTCGCCGAGCCAGCGTCGTCTGCTCACGGCCTCGGCCCGGAAGTACCCGAGGTGCGCGACCGGGCCGCCGAACGACGTGACCCCGAGCACCGAGAACGCCGCCAGCACCTCACGCACCCGGGCCGGGCCGCGGCTCGACGGGTTCTCGGGTCGGGCCGTCGGATCGGGTGCGCGCTCGGTCACGAGGTCATCGTGGCAGGTGACCGCCCCGCGCGGTACCGCGGCCACGAGGCCACCGACGAGGAGGCGCGGGTCGTCACCCCGGGAGGCCGCGACCCCGCCAGGTCCCCAGCTCGGCGACCTCGCGCCAGCCGAGGCTCTCGTAGAGGCGGCGACCGTCGACGCTCGCGAAGAGCAGACCCGTCGTCGCTCCTCGGGCGGCGGCCCCGTGCTCGAGGCCGGCCATGACGCGGCTGCCCAGCCCGCGCCTCCGGAAGTCGGGTTCGGTCGCGATGCGGTCGAAGACGACGTCCTCGCCGACGACCGCCGCCTGGCCGCGGGCGGCGACGACGCCGTCGACCTCGACCCGGACGTGCACGACCCGGCCGTCACCGTCGTCGTCGTCGTCGCCGTCGCCGTCGACGATCACGCCCGCGGGGAGCGGCCGCGCCGACACGCGGCTCGTCATCATCCGCTCGGCGTGCGTCACGGCGTCGAGCCGGGCCAGGGTCGCGCGGGCGACGTCGTCGAGGGGGCCGACGACCGACAGCCAGACGTCGGGCGCGGTCGTCTCGTCGACGAGGCGGGTGAGCTCGTCCGGGGTCGGGCGGGCCACGATCCGTTCGACGGCGCGGGTCGCGGCGGCGACGTCGACCCGCCAGGCGTCACCGTCGCGGTGACGGGCGGCGCCACGCGAGAGCGCCCAGCCCTCGACCCACCGGTCGACGAGCGGGATGAGGCCGTCGGTCGTCTCGATCACCCCTCGAGCGTAGGCCGGGTCGGCGGCCACGAGGGGCGGCGAGAGGGCGGCGGGCACGTGGCACGTGGCGAGTGACGGGGGTGGTGGGTAGCGTCGTCGCGACGAACCACCCACGCACCACCAGAGGAGCACCTCATGACCTCGACCGGCACCGACCAGCCGCGCCCCCTCCCCGACGACGTCCGGCCGCCCGCCGTGGGCGCCCCGCTCGACGAGTTGTACCGGCATCTCCACCGACATCCCGAGTTGTCGTTCCACGAGGACGCGACGGCCGCGATCGTCGCGGCCGAGCTCACCGCCCTCGGCTTCGAGGTGCACACCGGCGTCGGGGGCACGGGTGTGGTCGGCGTGTTGCGCCGCGGGGACGGCCCGACCGTGCTGCTGCGCGCCGACATGGACGGGCTGCCCGTCGCCGAGGCCACCGGCCTGGACTACGCCAGCACGGCCCGAGGCACCGACCCCGACGGGCGCGACGTGCCGGTGATGCACGCCTGCGGTCACGACGTGCACGTGACCTGCCTCGTCGGTGCCGCACGCCGACTGGCGACCGGCGACACCTGGTCGGGCACCCTCGAGGTGCTCTTCCAGCCCGCCGAAGAGCTCGGTGCCGGCGCCCGCGCGCTCGTGGCCGACGGGCTGCTCGACCGCGTCCCCACCCCCGACGTCGTCCTCGGCCAGCACGTCGCGCCGTTCCCGGCCGGTCTCGTCGCCCTGCAGTCCGGCCCCGCCTTCGCCGCGCAGGACGGCATCCGCATCACGTTCCACGGCCGGGGCGGCCACGGATCACGCCCCGACACGACGGTGGACCCGATCGTCATGGCCGCGGCCACGGTGCTGCGATTGCAGACGATCGTCTCGCGCGAGACCGCTGCCGCTGATCGGCTCGTCATCACGGTCGGGTCGATCCACGCGGGCACCAAGAACAACGTGATCCCCGACACCGCCGAGATCCTGATCAGCATGCGGTCGTTCGACGAGCACGTCCGAGAGCGGGCGCTCGCCGCCGTCACGCGAATCGCCGAGGGCGAGGCCGCGGCGGCCGGCGCACCGCAGCCGCCCACCGTCGAGCACTACGAGAGCTTTCCGGCCGTCGTGAACGACCCGTCCGCGGCGGACCGCACCCGCGCCTCCTTGGTGCGTCGTTTCGGCGAGCAGCAGGTCATCGCTCCCGGGCCGGTGACGGGCAGCGAGGACGTCGGCATCCTCGCCACCGCGGCCGGTGCGCCGTGCAGCTTCTGGCTGCTCGGGGGTGCCGACCCCGCGTCGTTCGCCGAGGCGACGTCGGCCGCGGACGTGCCGCGGATCGTGGCTCAGCTGCCGTCGAACCACTCGCCCCTCTATGCGCCGGTCGTCGAGCCGACCCTGACGAACGGCGTGGACGCACTCGTCGCGGCGGCCCACGAGTGGCTGGCGGATCACGGTGCGTCAGGAGGCGCAGGGCACTGAGCGCACGGCCGCGCGCCTCGGTACGTCGTGACGTCTCGTCGACGAGCTCAGGGCGGCCTCAGGGCGTCGCGTCGTCGTACACGGCGATCAGTCGGTCGAGGAAGCCCTGCACGACCGCCCGCTCGGCCTCGTCCATGCCGTCGACGAGGTGCTCGATGCCGTCGATCATCGGCAGCACCTGCTCGTAGGCCCGGTCGGCCGAGGCTTGCTCGGCCGTGACGATCAGCTTGCGGCCGTCGGAGGGGTGTCGCTCGCGCCGCACGTGACCGGCCGACTCGAGGCGGTTCAACACGAGGGTCATCGCGGCCGTCGACACCTCGACGCGGCGCGCCAGCTCGCTCGGGGTCGCCGGGCCGGTCGTGATCAGGTGGTCCATGGCGTCGAGCCCGGCCCGGTCGACGCCGAGACGCTCGGCCAGGTGCCGCTCGAAGCGCTGCTGCCGGACGGCCACCTGCTGCACGCGGGCACGGATGTCGTCGGCGGGCAGCTCGCGACCGTCACGCCGGGCCCGGGTGCGGTCGTCGCGATCGGGGCGGTCGTGGGGGTCGATGTCGGTCACCACTCAACGATAGCCGTGTAGATTGCCAATATCGTTGATAATCAATCCAGGGAGCAATTAGTGACCATCCCCACCACGCGCACCCGCGTCCTCGTCTCGGGTGCCAGCATCGCGGGGCCTGCCCTCGCCTACTGGCTCGACCGCTACGGCTTCGAGACGACGATCGTCGAACGGGCCCCCGAGCTGCGGACCGGCGGGCAGAACGTCGACGTCCGCGGTGCGGGCCGCGAGGTCGTGCGCCGCATGGGCCTCGAGGACGACGTCCGCGCCGCCACCACGGGCGAGGTCGGCACCCGGTTCGTCGGGCCGACGGGCCGCACGGTCGCCGAGTTCCCGGCCGGCACCTCGGACTCCGGAGGCGCGACCGCCGAACTCGAGATCCTGCGGGGGGACCTCGCGCGGCTCCTCGTCGGGCGCACCACGAGCGACGGCCGGGGTCGTGGCACCACGTACCGCTTCGGCGACCGCATCACCGGCATCCGGGAGGACGGCGGGGTCGGGGTCGGCGGCGGGGTGGGGGCCGCCGGCGCCGCCGCCGATGCCGCCACGGGAGGCGACCCGACGACCACCGCGGCCTCCTCGCTCGCCGGCACCGCGCCTCCCGGGTCCGGCTCGCGGGGCGTCGTCGTGTCCTTCGAGCACGCTCCCGACGAACGCTTCGACCTCGTGGTCGCCGCCGACGGCATCGGCTCGTCGACGCGGCGCCTGGTGTTCGGCGACGAGCCGACGATCCGGTCGCTGGGGCTCGAGACCTCGTACGCGACGATCCCGCGCACGGCCGCAGACGACGACTGGTGGCGCTGGTACAACGCCGCCGGGGGGCGCTCGATCACCCTGCGGCCCGACCCACACGGGACGATCCGGGCCGCGATGTCGTTCGTCACCGACCGCGCCCGAGAGCGGGGCGGGGCCGAGCGCCGCACCGTCGCAGAGCAGCGGGCCCGACTGCACGAGATCTTCGACGACGCGGGGTGGGAGGCCCGCCGCGTGCTCGACGGCTTCGACCACGCGGACGACCTCTACTTCGAGTCGATCGGGCAGGTGCGGGCGCCGCGCTGGTCGTCGGGCCGGGTCGTTCTGCTCGGCGACGCCGCGTACTGCGCCTCGCCGGTGAGCGGCATGGGCACGAGCCTGTCGCTGGCCGGGGCGTACGTGCTGGCCGGCGAGCTCGCCTCGCACCGACACCACCGCGACGCCTTCGCCGGGTACGAGCGGCTGATGCGGCCCTACGTCGAGCAGGCGCAGCAGCTGCCGCCGGGGGTGCCGCGGGTCGCCAACCCGAGGTCCCGCGCGGGCGTCGTGGTGTTCCACGCCGGGGTGCGGCTCGCGTCGACCCGGGTCGCGGGTCGGCTCGGCGCACGCTTCTCCACCCCGCCGGCCGACGCGCTCGACCTGCCCGACTACGCACACCTCGAGCCCTGACGCCCTGACGCTCCCGTCGAGTGGTCCCGGATCGTCCTCCACCCCGCCGGGAAGGACGATCTGGGACCACTCGACCGAGCAGTCGGGACGAGGAGGCGCGGTGCAGGCGTCCGACGGAGGGTGCGGACACGCGCGGCGGGCACGGACGTGCAGAACGGGCGGGCCCGGCGGAGGCGGGCGTCCGGAGACGCCCGCTCGCACCGGACCCGCCCGTCCTGGCAGGAGGTCGGGAGGTCGGCCTAGCGGGCCGAGGCGGTCTCGTCGACGCGCGTGCCGTCGGCGTCCGTCGGAGCATCGGCGGAGCCGTCGCCGGCACCGCCGTCGCGGCCACCGGCCCGGCGGGCACGGGCCCGCACGAACAGGCTCGACGCGTAGACCAGCACGAGCGAGGCGAGGATCGCGACGATGACGGCGATCTGGCCGCCGGCCAGGCTGATCTGGCCGAACAGGATGCCGACGACGCCGTAGTCCGAGTCGGAGAACGTCGAGTTCGACAGTCCGATGTCGCCGAGCACCGGCAGCAGGAACAGCGGCAGGAACGTGATCGCGAGACCGTTGGCGAAGGCACCGAGCACGGCACCGCGTCGACCACCCGCGGCGTTGCCGATGACGCCCGAGGCGGCTCCGGTCATGAAGTGCGCGACGACGCCGGGGATCACGATGGCGGTGCCGGCGAAGATCATCACCGACATGCCGACGATGCCGCCGACGAAGCTCGCGAGGAACCCGATCAGCACGGCGTTCGGGGCGAACGTGAAGGTGATCGGGACGTCGAGTGCGGGGATCGCGTTCTTGACCAGGCGCTCGCTGATGCCCTTGAACGCGGGCACGATCTCGGCGAGCACGACGCGCACGCCGGCGAGGATCACGAAGACGCCCGCCGAGAAGGTCGCGGCCTGCATGACGACGTAGACGATGTAGTTCTGGCCGTCGCTCAGCTCGGTCTCGACGAACGCCGACCCGGCGAACAGGGCGACGATCACGTAGATCACGGCCATCGACAGGGCCACGATGACCGTGGTGTCGCGCAGGAACCCCAGCCCCTTCGGGAACGTGATGTCTTCCGTGGACTTCGACCGGGTGCCCTTGCCGCGGGTCAGCGTCGCGACCAGGCCGCTCAGGGCGACGCCGGCACCGCCGGTGTGGCCGAGGGCCACGTCGTTCGAGCCGGTGACCTTGCGCATGAAGGGCTGCACGATCGCGGGCGAGAGTGTCGTGACGAGACCCTGCAGCAGCGCACCCCAGAGCACGACGCCCCAGACCGGGAACCCGGCGACGCCGAGGATCACGGCGATCATCGCCGCCATGTAGAAGGCGACGTGGCCCGAGAGGTAGATGTACTTGAAGTGCGTCGTCGCGGCCAGCAGCACGTTGACGATGAACCCGAAGAAGAAGATCAGCGCGGCGGCCGAGCCGTAGTCGAGCAGCACCTGGCCGACGATGGCCTCGTTGTTCGGCACGACGCCCTGGACGTCGAACGCCTCCTGGAACATGGCGCCGAACGGGTCGAGCGAGGCGACGACCACGCCGGCTCCGGCGGCCAGCACCAGGAAGCCGACGAGGGTGCGCACGGTGCCCTTGAGCACGTCGCTGAACGCCTTGCGCTGCAGCAGCAGCCCGACGAGCGAGATCAGCGCGACGATGATCGCGGGCTGGCGGAAGACGTCCAGCAGGACGGAGAGCACGCCCTCCATCAGTTGGCCCCGGCGTCGGGCACGGTCACGCCCTTGCGCACGGCGGTCTCGCGCACCTTGGTGCGCAGCTCGGCCAGGTCGATGATGCTGTCGAGCACCACGACGTCGCCGAGGCCGCCGACCGAGTCGGCCAGGTCGGCGCCGACGAAGATCACGTCGGCGGCACCCGGGCCGACCGAGCCGAGGTCGGCGTGGTCGACGTCGACCCCGGTGATGCCCTGCTCTTTGAGGACCTTCTCGATGTTCATGTGGACCATGAAGCTCGAACCGAGGCCCGAGCTGCAGACGGCGAGGAATTTCATGCGTTCTGTCCGATCTTGGTGAGGACCGCCAGGGTGTCGGCGGGGGTGGAGGAGGCGAGCAGCTCGGCGCGGAGCGTCTCGTCGGAGAGCAGGGTGGCGAGGGCCATCATCGTGTCGAGGTGGCTCTGGGGGTCGGTCGCGGCGAGGCAGAAGAAGAGGTCGATCGGGTGCGCCGCGTCGTCGTTCAGCAGCACGGTCTCGCCGACGCGCAGGCTCGAGAGCCCGGTGCGCTCGACGCCGTTCTCGGGCCGGCTGTGCGCGAGGGCGATGCCGAAGCCCAGGTCGATGTAGGTGCCGCCCGCGGCGATCGAGTCGGTCATGGCCGCGACGTAGTGGCTGCTGATGGCGCCGTTGTCGAGCAGGGGCTGCGCGACGCGTTCGACGGCGTCGCGCCAGCCGTCGACGCGGTCGGCGAAGAGGATGGTCTCGGGGGTGAGGAGGTCGGTCAGCACTGTCGTTCCTGGTGGGGGTCGGTGACGTCGGCGTCGGGACGGGCGTCGGTGGTCGTGGGGGTCGGGAGGGGGTTCAGGAGGCGCGGCTCGGCGGACGAGGCGCGCCCGGTCGGTCAGCCGTGCAGGCCGAAGAAGATCTCGCTGTTCTGCGGGGTGAAGTGGCTGGTCCCGTACGCGACGGCCCGCTCGTCACCGTCGAACACGGTCGACGCGATCTTCAGCAGGGTCGTCCCGAGGGGGACGTCGAGCTCGTCGGCGTGGAGGGTGCTGGCCCCGTCGAGCGAGACGAGCAGGTCCTGTCGGGCGAGCGTGACGCCGTGCTCGCGGTCGAGGTGCCCGTAGAGCGAGCCGTCGGTGAAGTCGACGGTCGCCGTCTCGGGGAAGAGCGCGTGCGGCAACCAGGTCACGACGAGGTGGTGCAGCGAGCCGTTGACGAAGCGCAGGCGGGTCAGCTCGACGACCTCGTCGGCCGAGTTGATGTCGAGGTGGCTCGCCACCGTCTCGCCGGCCCGGACGACCTTCTGGTCGAGCACGCGGGTGCTGACCGCGAAGCCCTCGCCCGTCTGCTGCGCGTGGAAGCCCTTGACCTCGTCGGCGAAGCGCTCGCGGTAGTGCAGGCGGTACTGCGGCTCGGTGACGAAGGTGCCCCGGCCGTGCTCGCGCACCAGGTGGCCGTCCGCGATGAGGCCGTCGACCGCGTGCCGCAGCGTGATGCGGCTGACGCCGTACTCGTCGCAGAGGACGGGCTCGGCGGGCAGCTGCGACCCGGGCTCGAGCTTCTGGATGCGGGACAGCAGGTGCTCGCGCACGGCCACGTACTTGCTCGTGCCGCTCGTGGTGCTCATCTGGTGCCTCCGCGCCGTTGCTGAAGTGGGTGGTGCCCGCCCGACGACGTCAGGCCGTCGAGTCGTCAGGTCGTCAAGTCGTCATGATGACTTCGACGAGGGTACGTCTCGCCGACCACCGGTGCAAGTCGACAGTCGTCTTGATTCATCATGACGTCCTGATGACCGACGCTACGGTCGTCGGAGACCCAGCCCGCCCCTCCCCGAACCGGAGCCCCCCACGTGATCCACGACCTCGACGCCGCCGCCGTCACCACCGCCCGCCTGCTCGCCCTCGACGCCGTCGAGCGCGCCGGGTCCGGCCACCCGGGGACGGCGGCCGCGCTGGCCCCCGTCGCGCACCTCCTCTTCCAGAAGCACCTGCGGCACGACCCGCAGGCACCCGACTGGGCCGGCCGCGACCGGTTCGTGCTGAGCTGCGGGCACGCGAGCGTCCTGCTCTACACGCAGCTGTTCCTCACCGGCTACGACGTGTCGCTCGACGACCTCAAGGCGTTCCGGTCGTTCGGGTCGCGCACCCCCGGCCACCCCGAGCTCGGTCACACCCCCGGCGTCGAGACCACGACCGGGCCGCTCGGGCAGGGACTCGCCACGGCCGTCGGCATGGCGATGGCGATGCTGCACGAGCGTGCCGTCAACGACCCCGACGCCGCCCCCGGCGAGTCCGTCTTCGACCGCCGCGTCTTCGTGCTCGCGTCCGACGGCGACCTGCAGGAGGGCCTCTCGTACGAGGCCGGTGCGCTCGCCGGACGTCACCGCCTCGGCAACCTGACGGTGGTCTACGACGACAACGACATCCAGATCGAGGGCGACACGAGCCTCACCTCGAGCGAGAACGTCGGCGCCCGGTTCGCCGCGCAGGGCTGGCGCGTCGACCACGTCGGACTCGCCCCGGACGGCGACGTCGACGTCGAGGCCCTCGACGAGGTGCTCTCGACCACCGACCGCCGGGGCGACCGCCCGCACCTCGTCGTGCTCAAGTCGCAGATCGCCTGGCCCGCGCCGAACGCCCGCAACACCTCGGCCTCGCACGGCGCCCCGCTCGGTGCCGCCGAGGTCGCCGCGACCCGGGTCGAGCTAGGCGTCGACTCCGAGCCCTTCACCGTGGACGACGCCGTGCTCGCCCACACCCGGTCCGTGCTCGAGCGGGGCCGGGCCGCCCGCGAGGCCTGGCAGGTCGCCGCCGACGCCTGGGAGGCCGCCCACCCCGTGGCCGCCGCCGAGCTGCACCGCTCGCGGTCGCGCACCCTGCCCGCGGACCTCGGGTCGCGCCTCCCCGTCTTCTCTCCCGGCGACACGCTCGCCACCCGCGACGCGTCCGGCAAGGTCATCCAGGCGCTCGCCGAGGCGCTGCCCGAGCTGTGGGGCGGCTCGGCCGACCTCGCCGAGCCCAACCGCACGGCGATCGCAGGAGGCGCGTCGTACCTCCCCGAGGAGGCCCCCGGCACCGGCCGCGCCGGTCGCAACGTCCACTGGGGCGTGCGCGAGGGGGCGATGGCCTCGGCCATGAACGGCATCGCGCTGATCGAGGGCTCGCGGTTCTTCGCCGGCACGTTCCTCGTGTTCAGCGACTACCAGCGCCCGGCGATCCGGCTGGCGGCGCTCATGCAGCTGCCGGTCACCTACCTCTGGTCGCACGACTCGGTCGCCCTCGGCGCCGACGGGCCGACCCACCAGCCGATCGAGCACCTGGCGAGCCTGCGCGCGATGCCCGGGTTCTCGGTCGTGCGCCCGGCCGACGGCGCCGAGACCGCCGCCGCCTGGCTGGCGATCCTCGAGAAGGACGGCCCGGCCGGTCTGGTCCTGGCCCGCCAGCCGCTGCCGGTCGCGGCGACGCCCGCCGACGTGGTGCGCGCGGGTGTGCGTCGCGGGGCCTACGTGGTGCAGGACGGTAGTGCTGCGGTTGCGGTTGCGGCTGCGGCTGCGGGCACCGGCAGGACCGACGCCGGTGCGCCCGACGCCGGCGCGACCGACGCCGGTGCGCCCGATGCCGGCGCGCCCGACGCCGGAGCGCCCGACGTGGTCGTCGTCGCCACGGGCAGCGAGGTCGCCCTCGTGCTCGAGGCCGTCGCGCAGATCGACGACCTCGCCGTGCGCGTCGTGTCGATGCCCTGCCGCGAATGGTTCGACGCCGAGCCCGCCGAGTACCGCGAGCAGGTGCTGCCCCGCGCGGTCATGGCCCGGGTCGTGGTCGAGGCGGCCGCGAGCTTCGGCTGGGAGGGCGTCGCCGGCCCCGACGGCGTGGTCGTCGGCATCGACGAGTTCGGCCTGTCGGCCCCCGCGGCCGACGCACTGCGCGAGCGCGGCATGACGACCGACCGCGTCGTCGCCGCCGTTCGCGGGGCTGCCGCCCGGGCTGCTGCCGCCCGGGCGGCGACCTCCGTCGCTTCCTGACCCGCGCCTCCTCGTCCTGGCCCGCGAGTGGGCAGAAGGTGCTGCTCGGCTCGCGCTGACGAGCATCTTCTGCCCACTCGGCGGAGCGGCAGGGGTCGCTGCCGGGCCGGGCCGGACCCGAGCCCGAGCCCGAGCCCGAGCCCGGGCCTGGGCCCGGGACCGGCCTACGGCTGGCTGGGCGACGTGACCGTCACGGCTCCGCTGGCGATCTGGTCGCGCAGGGCGTCGAGCTCGTCCGACAGCTCGGGGCTGACCGACGACGCCAGGTCGTGGAACGGCGCGAGGCCGACGCCGCCGTTGTCGAGCGTGCCGACGTAGGGCTCGTTGGTGAACGAGTCGTCGGTCGACGAGACCGCGATCTGCTGGACGGCCTTCTCGGTGTCCTTGATGACGCTGGTCAGCACGATCGGCCGGTACTCGGCGGGCAGCGTGTCGTAGCCGTCGTTGTCGACCCAGATCACGTCGACGCCGCCCGTGGCGAGCGCGGCCGACGCCGCCCCCTCGCCGACCTGCCCGGCCACCGGCATGATCACGTCGGCACCCTGGTCGATCAGCGCCTGGGCGAGCTGCTTGCCCTTGTTGACGTCCTCGAAGTCGCCGGTGAACGAGCCGTCCTGCGCCTCCTTCGACCAGCCGAGCAGCTGCACGGTCGTGCCGTGCGCGGCGTTGTAGGCGTCGACGCCGTCCGCGAAGCCGTCCATGAACAGGGTGACCGGGGGCTGGTTGCCGCCGCCGAAGGTCGCGACCTTGCCCGTCTTGCTCACGCCCGCCGCGAGGTAGCCGGCGAGGTACGAGGCCTGCGCGGTGTCGAACAGGATCGGCTTGACGTTCGGGGCGTCGACGGTCTCGTCGACGATGGCGAAGTCGATGTCGGGGTTGGCCGCCGCCTGCTCCTCGGTGGCGGGGGCGAGCTCGTAGCCGACCGTCAGCACGAAGCCGCAGCCCGAGTCGACGGCCTGCGCGACGTTCGGGGCCAGGTCGTTCTCGGTCGTCGAGACGAGCACGCGGGCCTGGATGCCGTCCTCCTTCTCGGCCTTCTGCAGGCCGGCCCAGCTCGACTGGTTGAACGAGCGGTCGTCGAGCCCGCCCGAGTTCGTCACCATCCGGGCGCAGTCCTCGCCCGCGGCGGAGGTGCTGCCGCCTCCCTCGGCGGGAGCGCTGGCACAGCCGGCGAGCAGGGCGAGACCGGCGAGGCCGCCGGCGACCCCGAGGAGGCGCGGGTGACGGAGGCGGGACGACGGGCGGTCCCCGAGGCGGGCGGGTGCGGGGTGTGCGGCCGGGCGTGCGGACGAGCGTTCTGCCGGGCGTGCGGACGTGGCGGGGCGGACGGACATGAGGCGGGACCTCCGGGAAGGGGTGTGCTGTGGGGGTGCCGGCGGTGCGGGCCGGGCGGGTGGACACAGTCAACTGCCTGCGGGGCTCCGTGCCAAGCGTGTGACGGGGGCGGGCTCCGTCGGCGGCCGGCGCCGCGCCTCCTGCGCTCGCCGCGCCTCGTGTGCTCGCCGCGCCCGGCCGACACCGCGCCTCCTGCCTTCCACGCCACGAGATGGCCACAGCGCCAGGACTGGTCGTGGCGTTGTGACCACATCGTGGCGGGTTGGCGGGCTGCACCAGACCTCCCTGCTCTCGCCGCCACGAAGTAAACTTGCCGCCACTTTTTCTCGTGGCGGAGTGTTTAGTTCGTGGCGGGCCGGCGGGCTGCGGCGGTGGTGGTGGGCGAGACGGCGGGTCGGGTGCAACGGGTGTTTGCTCGGGACAACACGAATCCCCGGCCCGGACCAGCACTGGAGGCACGTCATGCGAGAACTCGGAATCGTCAGGACCCTGACCGCCCTCGAGAACGCCGAGCGGCTGGACCCGCTCGTCGACCGCGTCGCCGGCGTCGTCGACCGGGTCCTCGCGCCGCGCAGCCTGCGCGACGTGCTGCACGGCGTCCCCGCCGGCCACCCGTTACACCCCGTGATGGTGCTCGTCCCGACCGGCGCCTGGATCAGTGCGGCCGTGCTCGACCTGCTGCCCGGGCAGGACCGGGCCGCCCGGACCCTCGTCGGCGTGGGCGTGCTGGCCGTGGCGCCGTCCGCGCTCGCCGGCTTCGCCGACTGGGCCGCGACGCACGAGCAGCAGAAGCGCGTCGGCCTCGTCCACTCGGCGGCCAACCTCGTCGCGACGGCCCTGTACGGGGCCTCGTACCTGCAGCGCGTGCGAGGACGGTCGCTCAGCGCCAAGCTGCTCGGCTTCGCGGGGCTCGGTGCCGTCTCGGCCGGCGGCTTCATCGGCGGACACCTCGCCTATCGTCAGGCCGTCGGCGCGAACCACGCCGAGGACGTCCCGCACCTGGTCGCGCCCGGCTGGCACGAGATCGCCCGGGTCGACGAGCTGCCCGACCGCGAACTCACCGCCCTCGAGGTGTCGGGCCAGCCCGTGGTGGCGTATCGCCACGGCGACCGCGTCGAGGTGCTGTCGGACACCTGCAGCCACCTGTCGGCGTCCCTCGCCGACGGCCGCGTCGGCACGGAACGCGGCGAGGCCTGCGTCACCTGCCCCTGGCACGACAGCGTCTTCTCGCTCGCGACGGGCGAAGTCGTCCACGGGCCGGCGACCTCGCCCCAGCCGCGCTTCGAGACCCGCGTCGTCGACGGCACGCTGGAGGTGCGGCTGCCGCACGCCGGCTGACCCGCGCCGTCCGTCCGTCCGCAAGTCGCTCGCCGCGCCTCCGTGCCCTCGCCGCCACGAAGTGGACATCACGCCACGAAGTGGACACGCCGCCACCTTTTTTCGTGGCGGCTTGTTCACTTCGTGGCGTCGTGGCGTCGTGGCGTCGTGGCGGGCCGGCGAGGTGGCGGTGGCTGACCGACCGACCGGCCTGCGGGGTGCGGCGGCGTCCAGGCGGGCGGGGCACACTGTCGGCATGTACCGAGGCCTGCCGACCATCTCGTTGCCCGAACCCGAGCGTCCGCCGTTCGTCGACCGGCTGCAGCGGGCACTCGACCTGGCCGCCGCGGAGGAGAGCGGGCGCCTGCGGGTCGTCCACTCGTGGGTCGGCGACGAGGTGCCAGGTGGTGCGATCCGTCGTGCTGGCTGGCAGTCGCGGGTGCTGACGATCACGGGCCCACGGCGGGCGCCGATCGACGTCTGGTTCGACGCGGACGACGGGGACGTCAGCGTGATCGGTGACGTCTCCGTGCCGGACTGGTCGTTGCACGACGCCGAGGCCGAGTCCGCCTGCCTCGCCGCGTCCGGCCAGCTGCTGCACGACCTCGCGGCCGGTCGCCTGCCCCGCGGTCGCCGCTCGGACTTCGTCCGGTCGAGCACCGTGCTCGCCCTGATCGGTGCCGGGGCCGTGGTCGGAGCGGTCGTCGTCGACGTGCTGCGCGCCCGGGGTCGGGGCCGCACGGTCTGACGGGCGGCACGTCCTCACCGGACGAGCCGCGCCTCCGCTGACGGGCGGCGCGTCCTCACCGGGCGACCCGCGCCTCCTCGCCTGACGACCCGCGCCTCCTCACCGCAGGACCCGCGCGTCCTCGCCGGACGACCCGCGCCTCCTCGGGGCGTCGTGGAGCGCCGACGCGCCTAGCGGGTGTGCCGCTCGAAGAACGCCGTCGACGGCGGCAGCAGCATCAGCAGGCAGGCGATCAGCGCGCAGATCACGGACGCCCACTCGAGCACCCCGCCGCCACTCGCCCCGCTCACGCCGCCCAGCACCTGCAGGATCGTCAGCACGAGCAGCACGGTGCGTGCCCAGCGGCGCCCGTCGCGCATCGACCGCACGACCGCGAGCTGCACCAGGGCGACCACGATCGCGAACACGCCGCCGGCGATGTCCGCCCCGCGCGGGTCGGCCAGGGCCCCGCCGGACGTCGACACCCGGGCCGGCCCGCCGAAGAGCATCAGCAGGACGGCACCGACGACGCCCAGGGCGACGACGGCGATCCACAGGGCGTACGCCGCCGAGATCGTGCGGGGGGCGGGTGGGGCGGCGTCGCGCATCGGGCCTCCTCGATCGGCGGGCGGGGCCTCCAGGGTAGGCCCGGCCACCGTCGGTGGTGCGGCGTACCCTCGACGCCACGAACCCCGAAGAGCACGAACGACCAGGAGCGACGGTCGGGCACCGTCCGCCGCCCCACGACGAGCGCAGGAGGCGCGGCGCATGGACCGAGAACCCGAACGACGACCGCAGGGTCGCGACCACCGCGTCGACGCGGCCCGCTACCGGGTCGACGGCGACGTGCCGAGCGACGACGCGCCCCGCGACACCCGCACGGCCGCCGAGATGCGGGCCTGGGCCCGCACCGCCATCGACCAGGCGATCGCCCGTGGCGAGTTCGACGACCTGCCGCTCGCCGGCAAGCCGCTGCCCGGCCTGGCCGGCGGCACGGTCGACCCCGACTGGTGGCTCCGCGGTCTGATCGAGCGCGAGGGGCTCACCGGGCTCGCCCCTCCGGCCCTGTCGCTGCGCGCCGAGAGCACGGGTCTGCACGCCGAACTCGACCGGCTGCGCTCCGAGGCCGCCGTGCGGTCGCACCTCGAGGACTTCAACGCGCGCATCGTCGAGGCCAGGCGCCAGTTGTCCGGCGGACCCCCGGTCGTGACGCCCACGCGGGACGTCGACGGCGAGGTCCTGCTCTGGCACGAGAGGCGGCAGGCGCGCCGGGCCGCCGAGGCCGCCGCCGTGCCGCCACCACCCCCGAGCTGGCGCGAACGACGGGCCCTGCGACGCGAGCTCAAGCGGCGCCGAGGCGACCCGGGACCGTCGGGCGGGCCGGGTGGGCCGCCGTCATCCGACGAGTGATGCCCGCCTGGCCTCGTGACCTGTTCGTGATCTTTTTCGGGCGAGAACTACACCTCGAGGATGATGCGCGCTAGGGTCGAGTGTTCGCACCACCCCCAGACGAGAGGACCGCACGCGTGACGAAGCCCGCCTCCCCGACCTCTCCGGATCAGGGTGGCGCGACGGCTGGTCATGTCGAAAGTGCTGGTCAGCGTCCTACTGGTCAGGCTGGTCCGACCGGCGTTCGTCCGCTCGGAGAGCGTTCGGCCCGCCTCGCCCTCGAGCGTCGCGAACGCCGTGCCCGACGGGACGTCCTCCCCACCTCGCACCGTGAGTCCTTCGTCGAGTGCCCCGCCCTCGTCGGTGCTGCCGAGGCCTCGGTCGCCCCGCGCGTCCGACCCCGACGCGCCGACGCGCCGGTTCAGACCGGCCCCCTGCTCGGTCTCGAAGAGTCCGCCACGGCCAGCGCCGCCGCTCGTCCCGAGGACGCGGCCCGCGCCTCCTCGCCGACCGGCCACCCGGCGCCTGCCCGTCCGTCACGCCGCGCTCGCCGTGCCGCGGTCGTGGCCGCACGTCCCTCCTCGCCGACCCGTGCGGCCGCCGGCCGCCCCGGTGCGGCGCGCAGCGTCGGCACCGCCGTCAAGAAGCTCTCCATCGTCACCGCGATCGTCGGTTTCGCCGCCAGCGGCGTCCTCCCCCTGCTCGCGACCACCGGCGACGAGGCTCAGGCCGTCGCCGCGGGTGCGACGGCGCGGTCGTCGCTCGGTTCGCAGACGCTGTCGGTCGACACCGCCTCGCTGACCGACGAGTCCGACGAGACCGCCCGCGACGCCTACTCGGCCACGTCGATGGTCGACGTCGTGACGCAGAACCTGCAGAACCGCAAGGCCGCGGCGAACACGACCTACGAGGGGCCGACCACGGCCGACTACCTCGCGAACCCGCTCTACCCCGAACTCGACCGCGACCAGGTGCTCGCGGTCGCGCTGCAGTACATCGGCACGCCGTACGTGCACGGCGGCGAAGACCCCTCGAAGTTCGACTGCTCGGGCCTCATCACGTTCGTCTACGCGCAGTTCGGCATCGAGCTGACCCACTACGTGCCGACGCAGAACACCGAGGGCCGGACCATCCCCGAGTCCGAGGCGGTCCCCGGCGACCTCGTCGTGTTCGACAACCTGGCCCACGACGGCATCTACGCCGGCAACGGCATGATCCTCGACGCCCCGAAGCCCGGCGGCTTCGTCGACGTCCGCCCGATCTGGAACCAGGCGCACCACTTCGTCCGCATCGACGGCTGAGCCGCCCCTCGGGCTCGGGCTCGGGTTCAGCCTCGACCGCGCAGGGCGGTTTCGCGTCCTGACCTGACGACCCGCGCCTCCGGGGCTCCGCCGTCCGTCCGTTCTGCGGCAGGCGCCGTGCCGCGGTGTCGCATGCCCGTGCTGCGGACCCGCTACCCGAGGCGGCCGGTGAGTCGGCCGTGGAACGCCTCGCTACGGTCGTCCAGCCCGACGAACGTCGCCGTCACGCCGTGTGCCCGGAACTTCTCGTCGACCGAGTCGAGGGCGGCGACGCTCGACGCGTCCCACACCTGGGCGCGGGACAGGTCGACGGTGACCGTCGCGGGGTCGTCTCCGTAGGAGAAGTGCTCGACGAGGTCGTTGCTGCTGCCGAAGAACAGCGGGCCGACGACGTCGTACCGCACCGTCTCGGGGGCCGGGGGTCCGTCGACGACGGCACCCGCGCCTCCTGCGCTCGGGGTGACATCGATCGTGTCGCTGGCGGTGCCCAGGGTGCCGGTGCCGGAGGTGACGCCGGCGCCCGCGGGGGCCGGCGTCACGTGCCGCTCGACCGTGATCACGTGGGCCACGCGGCGCGCGAACAGCACCATCGCGAGGAGCACGCCGACCGCGACGCCGAGGGCGAGGTTGTTCGTCGCGACGACCACCGCCACCGTGACCACCATGACCAGTGTCTCGGGCACGGGCATGCGGCGGAGGGTCGACGGCTTCAGCGAGTGCCAGTCGACGGTGGTGATCGCGACGATCATCATGACCGCGGCCAGCGCCACCATCGGGATCGTCGACATCACGGCGCTCAGCCCGGTGACCAGCAACAGCAGGAAGAGCCCGGCTGCGATGGTCGACACCCGCGTGCGGGCCCGCCCGATCTTCACGTTGACGACGGTCTGGCCGATCATGGCGCAGCCGGCGATGCCGCCGTAGAAGCCCGCCGCGATGTTCGCGACGCCGAGCGCCCAGGACTCCTTGCCCTTGTGCGACGGGGTCTCGGTGAGGTCGTCGACGAGCTTCGCGGTCAGCAGGGTCTCCATCAGGCCGACGAAGGCGACGCTGAGGGCGGTCGGCCAGATGATCTGCAACGTCTCGAGGGTGAACGGGGCGAGCCACGGGGTCAGGCCGGGCAGGCCGCCGCCCATCGGGCCCTCGTCGCCGACGGTGTGCACGTCGAGGCGGGCGGCCACGGCGATGACCGTCACGACGACGATGGCGACCAGCGGCGCCGGCACGGCCTTCGTCACCTTCGGCAGCAGCACGACGATCGCGATGGTCAGGGCGAACAGCGGGTAGACGACCCACGGCTGGTCGATGATGTGCGGCACCTGCGCCACGAAGATCAGCACTCCCAGCGCGTTGACGAAGCCGATCATGACCGAGCGGGGGATGAACCGCATCAGCCGGGCGAGGCCGGCGAGCCCGAACGCGAGCTGCACGAGTCCGGCCAACACGACCGTGGGCAGCACGTAGTCGGTGCCGTGCTCGCGGACCAGTGGCGCGATGACGAGGGCGACCGAGCCCGCGGCGGCGGTCACCATCGCCGGCCGGCCACCGAGCACCGACATGACGAGCGCGAGCACGATCGACGCGACGAGGCTGACCATCGGGTCGACCCCGGCGATCACCGAGAACGAGATGACCTCGGGCACGAGCGCGAGCGTCGTGACGACGCCGGCCAGGGCCTCGCGGGTCAGGAGGCGCGGGTTGCGCAACACGGACAGCACCGTGTCGGTGGGGCGGACGGGGAGGACCGACCGCGCGGCGGGTTCAGGGCGCGCGCGGTCGGAGTCGTGGGCAGTGGTCACGGAGGACTCCTGGGGTGTGCGGAAGAATGGGGAGTCGGCGACACTGCCGTACGATGCAAACCTACCCTTACGTGAGGGTAGAGATGAAACGAGATCCCATGCCCGACGAGACCGCCACGATGCAGATCGGCGAGCTGGCCGAGCGCACCGAGATGTCGCTGCGCACGATCCGCCACTACGACGAGGTCGGTCTGCTGACGCCGTCGGGCCGCAGCGAGGGCGGATTCCGGCTCTACACGCACGACGACTACCTGCGGCTCATGGTGATCCGACGCATGAAGCCGCTCGGGTTCAGCCTCGACGAGATGGCCGAACTGCTGCGGGTCGTCGACGCACTCGACGGCGGGGCGGGCGACGACGGCGGTGCGGACGACGGCGCCGGGGCGGACGACGCGGCCGCCGCGGTCGACGGCGGCGGTGCGGGTGACGAGGGCGACGGGCGCGGTCAGGCGACCCGCGCCTCCTTGGCGGCGTTCATCGACGAGACCGTCGAGCGTCGCGCGAAGCTCGAGCGTCAGCTCGCGATGGCGGACGAGTTCCTCGAGCTGCTGCGCGCCCGCCTGGGCTAGACACCGCCGGCCCGGCCCGGCCCGGCCCGGCCCGGCCCGGCCCGGCCCGGCCCGGCCCGGCCCGGTCGCTCGGCTCAAGCCGCCACGAAGTAAACACGCCGCCACTCGATGATGTGGCGGCGTGTTCATCTCGTGGCGCGGTGGCGGGGCGGGCCGGCCGACCGCGCGTCAGCTGCGGGCCCACTCGGGGCGGCGGTCGACGAGCATCTCGGCGTACGACGGGTACCACTCACCGGCCGGGGGGCCGTCGTTGCAGGTGCCGTCGCTGATGCCCGGCGTCTTGACCCAGAGCAGGGCGTCGAGGCGGCCGTCGTCGGACACCACGCGGGGGTCCTGGCCGAGGCCGACGTCCTCGGGGTTGCACCACGTCCCCTTCCAGCCGCGGCCGTTGCGCGACACGTCGATCACGTAGCGGCTGCCGCCCGTCATCGCCGCGACCTCCTCGGCGTAGGGCTGCTCGTCGCCCACGGGGTAGAAGCCCGCGACGTTGGTGAAGAAGCCGCGGGCCTGGGCGACGCCCGCCGCCTCGAGCCGCTCGGCCATCACCTCGGGCGGCACCCAGTGCGAGTTGCCGCCGTCGAGGTAGGCGGGCACGCCGGCCGCCGCGAAGTCGGCGACGGCCTGCTTCAGCAGGGGGAGGCGCGTGTCGGCCAGCTGCGGACACCGGCTGAGGATGCCGAGCGAGTCGGGTTCGACGATGACGACGGCCCGGTGCCCGGCGAGGGTGGCCGCGATCGTCGCGTTCCAGGCGGGGTAGCGCTCGACGGACAAGCCGCCGGCCGAGTAGTTGCCGCAGTCCCGGTCGGGGATCGCGTAGGTGACGAACACGGGCGTCGCCCCCTGGTCCTCGGCGGCGGCCAGGTAGTCGGTGATCACCTTCACGAGCTGGGCGTCGTCGTAGCCGTCGCCGATCCACATCGCCACGGGGCGCTTCGCGATGAGGGCCGCGGCCCGCGCGGCGTCCGTCTCGCCGTCGGCGCTCAGCGTGGCCTCGGCCCGGATCGCCAGCGAGTTCGGCTCGAGCGCGATGCCCCCGTGGAACACCGTGCCGGACGGAGCCGTGCGGATCGTCTCGGGCGTCACCCGGGTCGTCTGCGACGTCGGGGTCGGCGTCGGCGTGGCCGGTGCGCCCGTCGGCGTCGGACGGGTGGCGTCGCCCGACGAGCACGCGGTCAGCAGGACGACGGCGGCCGCGGCGATCAGGCCGAGGGTGGAGCGGGCCGGTCGGGACGATGCCATCTGCGCCTCTCTCGGCGCACTCGGGGAGCTGCCCCGACGGTGGTGGAAGGGACAGTCGACCACGGATGCCGGCCGACGCACAGGGGCCGAAAGGGGGACACGACCGTACCTCGCGGGCGCCGGGTCGGCGCCGCGTCGACGTCTCGTCCCCAGCTCGTCGACCTTCCCGAGGAGGCGCGGTGCGGGGCGAGCGCGCCGCTTCCGTCCCGGAGCGCCTCGGTAGTGTGGGTGCTCCGCGAGGCCCGAGCGCGGACGCCCCTGCACCACCGCACGCGACGCGTGCACCAGACAGACAGAGAGCCATGTCCCACTCCGTCCGCCCCGTTCCTCTCTCGAGCCCCCTCCGCCGCCGGACGTCGGCAGCCACCGTCGCCCTCGTGCTGGCCGTGCTCGCCACGCTCCTCGTCCCCGACCGAGCGATCGCCGCCGCCCCGACCTGGCAGGCCGTCCTCGCCGCCCGCGACGACGAGTCCGCCAAGAAGAAGGCGCTCGCCGACCTGCAGACGGCGCTCGACGCGGCCTCGGCCCGTGCCGAGGCCGCCCGCACCTCGGCGGACGAGGCCGGACGCGTGCTGGGCGAGGCCCAGGCCGCCGTCGACGAGGCGACCGCACGGCACGAGCGGCTCGAGACGCGCCGGGCCGAGGCCCGCGAGACCGCCGACTCCTCACGACGGGTCGTCGGCCAGGCCGCCGCCCTGCTGGCCCGCCCCGGCAGCGGGGGCATGGTGGGCGACCTGCTCGCGGCCGGCGACGGCGCCCAAGAGGTGCTCAAGGGGCTGAGCCTGTCGAGCAAGCTGGGCGAGAACGTCGGTCGCCTCCGCGAGGGGGCCCAGGCCGCCGACAACCTCGCGACCTCGCTGGCCGACCAGGCCGCCGTGGCGCTCGCCGAACGCGACCGGCTCGCGGCCGACGCGCAGACCGCACTCGACGAGGCGGCCGCGGCCAGCGTGACGGCCGAGGCCGACCTCGCGGCCGTCGACGACGAGAAGGCCACCCTCGCCGCCCAGGTCGCCCTGCTCGAGGACGACCGCATGACGCTCGAGCAGGCCTACGCGCAGGCACAGGCGGCCGCGGCTGCGGCCGCCGCCGCCGCTGCGCGTCCCGCCCCCGCCGCGGGTGGTGGCACGGGCCCCGTCGCGCCGGGCACGGGCGGTCCCGGCCCGGGCGTCACCGTGCCCGACCCGGGCACCGGGTGGGTCGCCGCCATCCGCGCGTTCAGCTCGTACCAGGCCTACGGCTACCGCATCCACCCGATCACGGGCGAGTACAAGCTGCACGCCGGAGCCGACTTCGGGGCCTCCTGCGGCACGCCGATCTACTCGGTCTCGGCCGGTCGCGTCAGCTACGCCGGGCCGTCGAGCGGCTACGGCAACCTGATCGTCGTGGACCACGGCGGCGGGGTCAGCAGCGCCTACGCCCACATGGAACGCAACGGCATCTACGTCTCGGTCGGCCAGCAGGTCGCGGCCGGCCAGAACATCGCCGGCGTCGGCACCTCGGGCGGCTCGACCGGCTGCCACCTGCACCTCGAGGTGCGGCAGGGCGGCGTCCCGACCGACCCCGTGGTCTTCCTCGCGTCGAAGGGCGTCCGCTGACGACCCGGGTTCAGCTCGAGTAGTGGTAGCGGCACTGCGCGATCAGGACGTCCGTCTCGGTCACCTTGTAGACCAGCCTGTGCTCGTCGGTGATGCGGCGAGACCAGAATCCGTGGAAGCCGTGCTTCAGGGCCTCGGGCTTGCCGATGCCTTCGTTCGCGTTGCGTTCGACGTCGCGGATCAGGGTGTTGATGCGCTTCAGCACCTTCCGGTCTTGCGTCTGCCAGTACACGTAGTCGTCCCAGGCGTCGTCGTCGAAGACGATCCTCATCCGTGCAGTTCTCGCTCGCTCCCGCCACCCTCGCTCAGACGCTCGATCGCGCCGAGCAGGCGCCGTGCGTTGGCCGGGCTGCGCAAGAGGTAGGCCGCCTCTTTCAACGACTCGTAGTCGTCGAGCGCGACGAGCACGACGGGATCGTGCCCGGCACGGGTGATGACGACCTCTTCGCGATCGTCGATGACCGCGTCGAGCGTCGCCGCGTAGTTCGCCCGCGACTCGGAATAGGTGAGTGTCTTCATCGTGCCTCCTGAGTACAGGAAATTGTACGTCCGAGAGGTCCGTGTCACAAGACGGCGACGAGACTTCACGCGCCTCGTCCATCGGTTCGTCAGATGGACGCGGCTTCGGCCCGGATCTCGTCGACGACGGTGCGGACGGCCGGCCGGGCCGCCCGGTCGGGTCGCATCAGCGCCTCGAGGTGGCGCCCGGCGCGGACGTTCTCGAGCGTCGCGAGGTGGAACCGGCCGGGCGCCCGCGAGGCCGACGTGTGGCGCGGGACGAGGGCGACCCCGTGGCCGGCCGCCACGAGGTTCTCGATCAAGGGCAGGTGCACCGTGCGGTGGACGACCTCGGGTGGGACGCCCGACTGCAGGGCCATCGCCACCAGCACGCGGTCGATCGGGTACCCCTCCGGCACCCCGATCCACGGCTCCCGGATGACGTCGTCGACGGCCACCCGACTGCGGTCGGCCAGTCGGTGGCCGAGGGGGAGGGCGACCTCGAGCGGTTCGCGCAGCAGCGACACGACGGTCGTCGATGCTCGGCCCGGCGGCAGCACGCCGTCCGACCGGTGGGCGAGCACCACGTCGCAGTCCGCCGTCAGCGGGGCGAACTCGTCCTCGGAGACGTCCCGGTCGGCCACGTCGAGCTCGATGCCCGGGTGCGACCGCATGCGGTGCAACACTCCGGGCAGCAGGAGCTCGGCCGCCGAGGCGAAGACGGACACCCGCACGACGCCACCCGTGCCTCCGCGGACGGCGTCGAACGCCGCCTCGGCCTCGGCGACGGCGGTCGCGACCCCGACCGACGCCCGGGCCAGCGCCCGGCCCTCCTCCGTGAGCACGACGCCCCGGCCGACGCGACGGACGAGCTCGACCCCGAGCTGACGCTGCACCGTCTTCAGCTGCTGCGACACGGCGCTGGGTGACCGGTGCGTGGCGGTCGCGACGGCGGTGACGCTGCCGCGGTCGGCGAGTTCCCGCAGCAGGTCGAGATGGGTCAGATCCATGAAGGCAGCCTACAAAGTGCACGCGGTGATCTGCGCTGGTCCTGAACGGTCCGGCACGCCACGATGGAGACGTGACCGTCCGTGACCGCCTCCTCGCCCTCGTCGTCGCCGTCTGCTGGGGCATCAACTTCCCCGTGACGGCGATCGCCCTCGAGCACTTCCCGCCGTTCCTGCTCGTGGCGCTGCGCTTCACGTTGCTCGCGGTGCCGACCGTGCTGCTGGTGCCGCGTCCGGCGATCCCGTGGTCGCGCCTCCTGCTCGTGGGGGCCACCCTCGGCATGCTGCAGTTCGCCTTCCTCTACCTCGGCATCGCGGCGGGCATGCCCTCGGGTCTCGCCTCGCTCGTGTTGCAGGCGTCGGCACCGTTCACGGTCGTGATCGCCGGCTTCTGGCTCCGGGAACGCATCACCCGCCGACAGGCGATCGGCATCGGCATCGCCGTGGTGGGGCTCGTCGTCATCGCGGGGCACCGGTCGCAGGTCGCCGCGTTGCTCCCCGTCGTGCTGACGCTGTGCGGCGCGCTCGGCTGGGCGATCGGCAACGTGGCCGTCCGACGGGCCGCGCCGCCCAACCCGATGCACCTGACGCTGTGGATGTCGATCGTCGCGCCGGTGCCGATGCTCGCCCTGTCGTTCGTCGTCGAGGGCCCCGAGCGCATCGGTGAGAGCCTCGGCACGGTCTTCACGCTCGAGGCGCTGCCGTCGGTGCTCTGCCTGCTCTACCTCGTGCTGATCGCCTCGGTCGTCGGCTACGGCATCTGGACGCGCCTGCTCTCGGTCTACCCCTCGGCGACCGTCGCACCGTTCTCGATGCTCGTGCCCGTGGTCGGCGTGCTGGCCTCGTGGCTGGCGTTCGGCGAAGTGCCCGACCTGGTCGAGCTCGTCGCCGGCGTCGCGGTGGTCGGCGGCGTGCTCTACGCCAGCCGGGTGCCCAGGGCCCGCGCCGTGGACGGCGACCCCGAGGAGGCGCGGGTCGCCCCGCCCGAGCCGGTGCCCGTCCCCGAGACCGGCACCGCGCCTCCCGGGTCGCCCCTCAGGCGGTGACGGGCTTCTTCATCTGCACGGCGGTCGTCTCGTAGCCGAGCGATTCGTAGAGGTGGCGGGCGACCTCGTTGTAGCCGAACACATTCAGGCCGAGGGTCTCGGCGCCGTGACGGGCGGCGGCCTGCTCGGCGAGGAGCATCGTCGCCCGGCCGAGTCCGGCGCCGCGGTGGGCCTCGTCGATCTCGACGTCGAAGACCCACCAGTCCGACGAGCCGGGCACGCGGGGTGCGATCCAGAGGATGCCGACGGGCTCACCCGGTCGGGCGTCGTCGATGACGTCGTAGACGAGGTGGCCCTCGGCCGGTGCCCCGTCGGGGAAGGCCTCGCCGAACGAGCGTCGGGCGGCCTCGGCGGCCTGCTCGGGGGTCTCGCCGGCGAGCACGCGGGACTTCTCGTACTCGGCGGTCGAGCGTCGCATCCAGGGCACGAGGCGGGAGGTGGGCATGGGCACGAGGCTGAGCGTCATGCCCGCACGCTAGCGCGCCGTGACCATGCGCGGCACGCGGCGTCACGAGCCGCAGGCGGACCGGTCGGTCGTACCCCGAAACGCTTCGCCACGCGTACCCCGGCGACTGTCGGAGGGCGCAGGTCGCCCCGGTAACGTGTGCACCGGCCGGCGGGGGGCGGCCGTGCGGTGCCTCGCAGGGGCACCGTCTCGACCCGCAGGAGAGACCCACCCGATGCCCCAGCAGAAACGTGCCCAGGCGACCCGCGCCGCCATCATCCGAGGGGCCGCCGTCGTCTTCGACGAGCACGGCTACAGCGAGGCCTCGCTCGACCTCGTCGCCGAGACCGCCACCGTGACCAAGGGCGCGCTCTACTTCCACTTCCGCTCGAAGGCCGACCTCGCGAACGCGGTCATCGCCGAGCAGCACGCGCTCTCGCGCGCCTACGCCGACCGGGTGTCCGAGACCGCGGGCAGCGGTGCCGAGGCGCTCATGCTCTCGTGCGCGTCGCTCGCCACGCAGCTCACCACCGAGGTGCTCGTCACGGCGGGCATCCGGCTGACCACCCAGTCGCCGAGCCGAGACCTCCGGGTCGAGCACCCGTACCTCGACTGGCAGGCCCAGATCTCGGGGCTCGTCGAGCGCGCGGTCGCCGAGGGCGACTTCCGGGCCGACACCGACGTCGAGAGCGTCGCCCGGTTCGTCGTCGGGTCGTACGCCGGCGTGCACATCGTGTCGCAGGCCCTGACCGGCCGCGCCGACCTCTTCGACCGGCTGCGCGACATGTGGGCGTTCGTGCTGCCGACGGTCGTGGCCCCCGGGCACGAAGGCCTGACCAGCTCGTTGCCCCCGCTGATCAGGCCGTCGGATGTTCCCCCGTCCCCCGACGCATCCTCTGTGGACCCAGTTTAGATACTGGCCGACCGGTTTCCCAGTCCCTCGAGGAGGGGGCGGGTCAGGACGGTGGCCGCGGTGGGGTGAGCTCGGCCAGCACCCGCCGGATCTCCGCGTTGTCCGCAGCCAGGGCCGCCGTGTCGATCCCGGAGAGCAGTTCGCCGTCGTCGTGCGGCACGGTGAGTTGTCGGTGCCACTCGGCCTCGTAGAGGGCGTCGCGGTAGCCGGAGGACTCACGGCACCGGGCGTCGGCCGTCGCGATCTCGATCTCGTCGTCGGTCGGCGACGTGCTCGAGTCGAGCGTCTCGAACCGGTCGGCCATCTCGAGGGTCGGCATGCCCGACGGGTCGGAGGCCACGTCGCCCACCCGGGCGTCCTGCATGCACCCGCGCCAGTCGTCCCAGGTCGCGGTCACCGTGGGGTCGTCACGGGCCCCCTCGAACGCGGCGTTGTTCAGGCGGACGAGCGACTGGGTGCGGTTCGAGTAGTCGTCCAGGGACGGCACCGTCCCGCGGGCGCGCTGCACGCAGGTGTCGAACGGGGCGGACCTCTCGGCCGTCCAGGGCTGCGACGAGAACTCGGACCAGGCGGCCGCCCCCGCGTCGATGACCGACAGGGCGTGGTAGCCACGGGTCTCGGCCGTCGCCAGGTCGAAGGCCCGGAGGCGCAGCGAGCCGTTCATCGACAGCTCGCCCGCCCGGTCGCCCGCCGCCACGTCCCGCCACGGCACCACGAAGTCGTCGTGACCGGCCGCGACCATGCACTGCTGCGCGACGAGCAGGAGGGCGTAGGACGACGAGGTCTCGCCGACCGGCACGTACCGGTCGAGCGGCATCGTCCACGCGTCGACGTCCTTCTCGGGGAGGTCGGGCAGGGCGTAGGCGGCGTTGGCCGGGATGCCGTAGGCGACGACGCCGGCGACGACCGCGACCACGGCTGCGAGCGTCACCCGCTTCGCGCGTCGCTGTCGAGGCGAGACTCCGCGGGGCGGAACGTCGCGGGTCGGGACGTTCTTCTCGTCGGTCATCGCGTGGCCCCCTCGTCGTCGCGGGCCGGGCCCACCAGGTCGTTCTCGTAGGCGAAGACGACGATCTGCACGCGGTTGCGCATGCCGAGCTTCTGCAGCACGGCGCGCACGTGGCTCTTGACCGTCGCCTCGCTCAGCCACGCGCTCTCGGCGATCTCGGCGTTGCTCAGGCCCCGTGCCACGAGCAGGAAGATCTCGCGCTCGCGGGGCGAGAGCACCTCGAGCGGTTCGGTCCGCCGCTTCGGCGACGGGGTCGGCACGGCGAACGCGTGCACGACGTCGAGAGCGGCGGCCGTGGTCGGGACGGGCTCGCCGGCCGCCGCCGCGCGGATCGTCGTCAGGACCTCGTCGGGCGTGGCGTCCTTCGTGAGGAACGCGTAGGCCCCGGCCTTCAACGCGCTGAACACGGCCTCGTCGCGCTGGATCGTGGTCAGGGCGACGACGCGCGGGGCCGAGTCGGGGTCGGTGCCGGCCGCCGCCACGATGCGCGTGGTGGCCTCGAGGCCGTTCATCACGGGCATGCGCAGGTCCATCAGCACGACGTCGGGCCGCTCACGCTCGACCAGGGCGACTCCGGCCGCCCCGTCGACGGCCGTGCCCACGCAGACCAGGTCGGCCTGCGCCTCGATCAGCATCTGCAGCCCGGAGGCGAACAGCGGCTGGTCGTCGACGACGACCACCCTCACGAGGGCGGGAGGCGCGGTGCGCGTCGTCGCGGTCGTCACGTCGGTCATGCGGGTTGCTCCGTCCAGGACTGCAGGAGTCCGATCGGTTCGGGAGTCGGCAGGAAGGCGGTGACGACGAAGACGCCGTCGTCGCCGAGCTCGGCCGTCAGCCAGCCACCGGCGAGCCGGGCCCGTTCGGTCATGCTGGCGATGCCGGTGCCCCGGCCGGTGCCGCGGCGGGCGGCGACGAGCGGGTCGTCGCCCGAGGACGTCACCAGCAGGGCGAGGCCGGGCCCCCGCCAGTCGAGGGCGACGTCGACCGTGCTCGACGAGCCGGAGTGCTTGAGGGCGTTGGTCAGGCTCTCCTGCACGATGCGGAAGACCGCGAGTTCTTGCGAGGGCAACAGTTCGGAGGCGTCGCCGAGGTGCCGCAGGGTGACGGTCATGCCCACGTCGCGCATCGTCGTCGCGAGTCGGTCGAGGTCGGCGAGGGTCTCGCGGGGCGTCACGTCGTCGGCGTCCTGCTGGATGCGCTCGACCAGGTGCCGCACGTCGACCAACGAGGTGCGGCCGACGTCGGCGATCGTGCGCAGCGCCTGCTCGACGACCTCGGGACGGGTCGCCGACAACGCGAGGGCGCCCTGCGCCTGCGACACGATCACCGCCAGCGAGTGGGCGAGGGCGTCGTGCACGTCACGGGAGATCCGGGCACGGTCGTGGGCGAGGCGCAGCTCGAAGTCCGTCTCGTGGAAGCGCGTCTCGGTGCGCTCGAGCACCTGCCCGATGCGGCGGACCCGCAGCACGCTCGAGAGGAAGATGCCGACCGCCCAGGCCGCGGCCGCGGCACCGAAGAGCGAGGCCGCCAGGGTGATCACGTCGGTCTTCGTGCCCTGGCCGCCGCCGACCCACGACGACCACACGTACGGCCGCGCGAGGGTGGGCACGGCCATCGCGATCGCGGCGAGTCCCGACGCGAGGCCGGCGGCGGCGAGGGCGACCAGCCGCACGGCGACCGAGCGGGCGAACGCCGCGAAGAACGCCACGAACGCGAGGGCGAGGTACGTCGGCCAGGTGGTGTCCGTCGGGGGCTGCACCCAGCCGGCGAGCTGCAGGGCCGGGATCGTCACCATCAGGCCGATCGACGTCCACGGCATCCAGACCGCGAGGCCGACGGCCAGGCCGAAGAGCCCGAACAGGACGACGTTCTCGACGATCTCGCCCCGACCGGCCTCGGCGATGGTCCACAGCAGCACGAAGACCGCGGCGGCGACGGGCGCCGCGAGGCGCGGCACCCAGGTGCGCAGGTCGTCGGGGATGGTGTCCATGTCGACGACCGTAAGGCGTCGTCGACCGGCCGCGCGCGCCTCCTGCGGGGTTTTCATCCTTGAGGACGAACGCGCCGGGGTGGGGACGAGCCGTCGGGCCCCGGGGACGCGGCGACGGCGCGCCCCCGGGTGGGGACGCGCCGTCGGCGTGGTGGTACTGGAGGGACTAGAGCGTGATCAGACCGTCGGTCTTGGTCGTCGCGGCGGCGAGGCGGGCCTCGACGTTGCTCCAGTTCACGATGTTCCAGAAGGCCTTGACGTAGTCGGCGCGCACGTTCTGGTAGTCGAGGTAGTAGGCGTGCTCCCACACGTCGAGCATCAGCAGGGGGACGAGGCCGAACGGCACGTTGCCCTGCTGGTCGAAGAGCTGGAAGACGCTGAGGCGCTGGCCGAGCACGTCGTACGCGAGCACGGACCAACCCGAGCCCTGCACGCCGAGCGCGGTGGCGGTGAAGTGGGCCTTGAACTTCTCGAGGTCGCCGAAGTCGCGGCCGATGGCCTCGAGCAGGTCGCCGGTGGGCTCGCTGGTCTCGGGGGTGAGGTTCGTCCAGAAGATCGAGTGGTTGACGTGGCCACCGAGGTTGAAGGCGAGGTCCTTCTCGAGCTTGTTGACGTTCGCCAGGTCACCCGTCGAGCGGGCCTCGGCGAGGGCGGCGTTGGCCGTGTTCGCGCCGGTGACGTACGTGTTGTGGTGCTTGGAGTGGTGCAGCTCCATGATCTTCGCGCTGATGTGCGGCGCCAGAGCGGAGTAGTCGTAGGGCAGATCGGGCAGGGTGTACTCAGCCATGTGGGGTCCTTTCGAATTGACCTGCATCCACCGTACGACCTCCACCCATGCCGGGGTCAACGTTCTCCCAGCGCGGACGCAGCCTCGGGGCCCGGCGCCGTCGGGGGTCGTGCGTAGGCTGACGGGCGTACGACGCAACCGCGAACGACCCCGCTCCACCCCGAGGAGGCGCACCATGGCAGGATTCACCGGCTTCGGCAGGCGACGCGCGGCCGACCCGCGACTGCCCCCGGGGCAGTACCTCGAGAGCGGGTTCCCGGTCCTGTCGGCCGGCCCCACGCCGAACATCAAGCGGTGGGAGCTCCAGGTCGCCACCGAGACCGGGCAGCGCTCCCTCACCTGGGCCGACTTCCAGGCCCTGCCGCACGAAGCGATCGAGACCGACATCCACTGCGTCACGAGCTGGTCGAAGCTCGGCACCCACTGGCGGGGCGTCTCGCTCGACACCCTCTTCGACGGCCTCGAGACCACGCACGAGTTCGCGATGGCGACCAGCCACGGCGGGTACACGACCAACCTGCCGCTCGGCGAGCTGCTCGGGGGCAAGGCCTGGGTGGTCGACACCTACGAGGGGCAGCCGCTGCACGCCGAACACGGCGGCCCCGCGCGCCTCTTCGTGCCCGGCCTCTACTTCTGGAAGAGCGCGAAGTGGCTGCAGGGCATCCAGACCATGGCCACCGACCGCCGCGGCTTCTGGGAGAGCATGGGCTACCACCCGCACGGCGACCCGTGGAAGGAAGAACGGTACGCGTGAGCGACCCCGTTCCCGACCCCGGGGTCGGCGGGCTCGACCCCGCGGGTGATCCGTTCGCCTGGCTGCCCGCCACGATCGTGTCGTCGGTCGCGCAGACGTCACGGGCCCGGTCGCTGACCCTCGCGGTGCCCGGCCTCCGGCCCGCGCGAGCCGGCCAGCACGTCGACCTGCGGCTGACCGCGGACGACGGGTACACGGCCGTGCGGTCGTACTCGCTGAGCGACGTCAGGGCCTCCGGTGGCCCCGACCGTGTGCGAGGCGCAGGAGGCGCGGGCCCGGTCCCGCAGATCGAGGTCACCGTCGAGCGCCTGGACGACGGCGAGGTCTCGCCCTACCTGGTCGACGCGGCCGAACCCGGCGATCCGATCGAGGTGCGCGGCCCGATCGGCGGCTGGTTCGTCTGGCCGCCGACCGAGTTCGAGCCCGACTCGGCCGTCCACGCGGTGCTGCCCGAGCCCGAGGGGGCGACCCCGCCGACGGTTGCCCCCGTGCAGTTGATCGGTGGGGGGTCGGGCGTCGCACCGCTGATGGCGATGGTGCGGGCCCGAGGCCGGGACGCACCCCCGATGCGTCTGCTCGCCTCGGTGCGCGACCCGGGTTCGCGGTGGTACGTCGGCGAGCTGGACGAGGCCGCGCGCGCCTCCTCGGCTCGCTATGCGACCGGGCCTCAGGCGCCCCTCGTGGTCGACTGGGTCTTCAGCCGCACCGCTCCCGAGGGGCACGCTCGGCCGGCGGGCCGACTCACCCGCGACGAACTCGAGCGGCTCGTGCTGCCCGCGTCCGAGCATCCGTTGGTCTACGTCTGCGGGGCGAACTCGTTCGTGGCGGTCGTCGCCGGCTGGCTGGTCGAGCTCGGGCACGCGCCGACCCGCGTCCGCACCGAGCGCTTCGGCGGCGTCTGAGGCCGCCCGCCGCTGACCCGGGCCTGCGCTGTGCTGACCCGGGCCTGCGCCGTGCTGACCCGGGCCTGCGCCGTGCTGGCCCGGGCCCGCGCTGTGCTGGCCCGGGCTCTACGGGACCAGCGAAGAACCCCGTTTCGAACGATGCACCCAGAAGAAAGCGGGTGCATCGTTCGAAACGGGGTTCATGGCCGTCCGGCGGAGGCACCAGCCCCCACCCGAACGCCGGGAGTCAGGCGGACGTGCCCTTCTCGGGCGCCGTGGTGCGGAAGTCGCCGCGCGTGACGTGCTGCTGCCAGAGCAACTCGGCCAGCGCCTCCGGGCTCTTGTCGCTGCTCTCGGGCTCGATGCCGCCGGGGATGATCAGCTGACCGACGTGGATGCCCTCGCCGGCGAGCTCGTCGTGGAGCAGCTGCGCGTAGGCGGTCAGCCCGGCGAAGGCGATGGACGTGCCCGTCACCTTCGCGCCGGGAGTGACGGCCGAGCCGCCGTTGACGAAGAGGATGGTGCCGCCGCCGTCGGGCAGGAACCGCATGCCGGGAAGCACCTGGTGCACGGCCGCGACCGGCCCGTAGATCGAGAACTCGACCGGACCGACCAGGTCGGCGGGCATGGTCTCGAGCACGGGACGCATGAAGTCCTTCTGCGGCAGCGGGCTGTACTGCATCACCTGGATCGGTCCGAGCTGCTCGGTCGCCTGCTCGAGCGCGGCGGCGATGCTCGCCGGGTCGCGCACGTCGGCGGTGAAGCCCTGGGCCGTGACGCCGTCGGCCTCGAGTTCGGCCGCGAGGGCGTCGAGCCTGCCCTGGTGGCGGGAGATGAGGGCCACGCTGAAGCCCTCCGCGCCGAATCGTCGGGCCACGGCAGCGCCGAGCCCCTTGCCTGCACCGATGATCGCGAGTGTCGTCATGGGACCCATCCAACCGAGGAGGCGCGGGGCGGCACCCAGCCGGAGGGGTACGCGGGCCGCGTGGCCGCGTGGCCGCGTGGCCGGGTCGCCGGGTGGCCGCGAAGAGCGGGCAGGGCCGCGTGGCCGAGTCACCGGGGCGATCGGGCAGGGCCGGCGCTCAGCAGGGGGCTGCGAGCATGGACGCGTCCCCGTCGGCCCCTCACCAGGAGCAGCTCGTGTCGCCTCGCACCCTCTTCCGCTCGTTCGCCGTCGCCGAGGTGGTGACCTGGTCGCTGCTCATCGCGGGCATGATCCTCAAGTACGCGGTGGGGGTCGGCGACTGGCCGGTCAGCGTGGCCGGGCCGATCCACGGCTTCGTGTTCCTCGCGTACCTCGTCGCGGGCGTTGTCGTCGCAGTGAACCAGCGCTGGTCGGGCGGGGTGACCCTGGCCGCCCTCGCCAGCGCCGTCGTGCCGTTCGCCTCGTTGCCCGTCGAGCGCTGGATCGACCGCCGCGGCCTCCTCGCCGGTGCCTGGCGCCGCACGGCGACCGACGACCCGCGGGACCGACGTCCCCTCGACCGCCTGTTGCGCTGGATGCTCGGGCACCTCGTCCTCGCCCTCGTGCTGCTGGTCGTCGCCGTGGTCGTCGTCTTCGTGGTGCTGCTGATCGCGGGGCCGCCCGTGCAGGTGGGCTGACCGCCCGAGCGCACCGCGCCTCCTGGGCTGTGCGCCCGGGCTGCACCTTCCGCACCGCGCCTCCTGGGCTGTGCCGCCCATCCCTCGCCGCCCCTTCCCTGACAATCCTCTTAGCAACTAAGAGATCGACCGGCGGGCACGACTAGCGTCCCCCTCATGAGCACCGACACGAGCACCCGACCCCCTGCCGAGACCGCGACGTCGCGTGACGTCGTCCGCCAGATCGTCGTGGTCGTGACCGCGGTCCTCGCGATCGTGCTGGCCGCCTACGGATCGGGCGCGTTCGGCGGCGTCTCGGTGTCCGACGCGGCGGGCGGGGCCCTGAGCGCGACGGCCACGACGGTCGCCCCGGCGACCACGGCCTTCAGCATCTGGAGCGTCATCTACCTCGGCCTCGTCGCCTACGCGATCTACCAGGCCCTGCCCGGTCAGCGCGCCGTGACCCGACACCGTCGGCTGGGCTACTGGGTCGCGGCCTCGCTGCTGCTCAACGCCGCCTGGCTGTTCGCCGCCGTGCAGCTCGGCAGCGTCTGGCTGGGCGCCGTCGTCATCGTCGCGCTGCTGCTGGTGCTCGCGCGCATCTTCGTCATCCTGTTCCACACCGCGTCGAGCGGGTGGGTCGACGCGGTCGTCACCGACGGCACCCTCGGCCTCTACCTCGGCTGGGTCAGCGTCGCGACGGTCGCCAACATCGCCGCCGGCCTGGTCGACGCGGGCTTCGACGGCTTCGGTTTCGCGGCCGGGTTCTGGTCGTCGGTGGTGCTCGCCGTGGCCGCCCTCGTCGGCGTCGTGCTGGCCTTCGCCGGGCGCGGCCGCCTCGCACCCGCCCTGTCGCTCTCGTGGGGACTCGCCTGGATCGCGGTCGGCCGCCTGACCGGCGAACCCGAGAACGTCGTCGCCGGGGTGGCCGCGATCGTCGCCGCCGCCGTCGTGCTGGTCGTCACGATCGCCGTGCGGGTCGCGCGCGGTCGGGTCGGCGCCACCGCCTCGCTGCAGCGCTGAGCCCCGGCCGCACCGCCCGCACCGCCCCGCACGGCACCGCCCCGCACGGCACCGCCCCGCCCCCGGGCCCCGGGCACGCCGCCACGAAGTAAACGTCCCGCCACAGGATTGCGTGGCGGGACGTTTACTTCGTGGCGGGATGCTGGGTCACGCGTGCCGCTCTACCGCACAGCACCGCGAAATGGTCACGGCGCCAGGAGAAAACCTGGCGCGGTGACCATCTCGCGGTGTCGTGCGGGATGAGCGGCATGGGGGAGGCGGGGGACTGCAGGAGGCGGGGGACTGCAGGAGGCGCGGTGCCCGCAGGAGGCGCGCCGCGCCTCCTGGTCAGCGGCCGCCGGTGATCTTCCGGTCGCGCTGAGCGACGCCCGCCGTGCCGTAGGGGTAGTCGTCGACCCGGGGTGCGCTCGCCGAGGTGAGCCGGGCCACCTCGTCGTCGGTGAGGGCCGCGGCCAGGGCCGACGAACCCAGGTTGTCGTCCAGCTGCTCGACCGTGCGGGCGCCGAGGATCACCGAGGTGACCGCGGGCTGCCGGAGCAGCCAGGCCAGGGCGACCTGCGAGGCCGAGGCGTCGTGCGCCGACGCGATCGAGGTGACCGCGTCGAGGACGGTCCAGGTGCGCTCGTCCGCGTTGCGCGCCTCCCAGGCCTCCATGCCGCGTTTCGGGTCCTCGCCGAGGCGGGTGGCACCGGTGGGCGCCTGGTCGCGGACGTACTTGCCGCTCAACCAGCCGCCGGCCAGCGGCGACCAGGGCAGCAGGCCGATGCCGGCGTCGAGCGAGGCCGGGACGACCTCGTGCTCGATGTCGCGGACGAGCAGGTTGTACTGCGGTTGCAGCGTGACGGGCGGGGCGAACCCGAGGGCCTCGGCCCGGCCGACGGCCTTGGTCACCTGCCACCCGAGGTAGTTCGAGAAGCCGTAGTAGCCGATCTTGCCCGCACTGATGGCGTCGTCGAGGAACCTCAGCGTCTCGTCGATGGGGGTGAGGTGGTCCCAGGCGTGCATCTGGTAGAGGTCGACGTGCTCCACGCCGAGCCGGGTCAGCGAGGCGTCGAGGGCCTTCGCGAGGTGACGACGCGACAGGCCGACGTCGTTGGGCCCGTCACCCATGGGGAAGCGTCCCTTGGTCGCGAGCACGACCTGGTCGGCGTCCGTGGGGTGACTCGCCAGCCACCGGCCGATGATGGTCTCGCTGGTGCCGGCGCTGTAGACGTCGGCGGTGTCGACGAGCGTGCCGCCTCCGGCCACGAAGGCGTCGAGGATGGCGTGCGAGGTCGGTTCGTCGGCTTCGGCGCCGAAGGTCATGGTGCCGAGTGTCAGCTCCGACACCGAGGCTCCACTGTTTCCGAGGGTTCTGTAGTCCATGACCCGACGCTACGCGGGTGCGTGTGGCACCCGACCAGGGGGCGCCGTACCCACCGGATGCGGCGCGCGCCCAGTTCGTCAGGTGGATACTCTCGGGTAGGCCACCCGACACCGACGTCGGGAGGACCACCCGGGACCAACCACCCCGGATCACCGTCCCACCCGAGGGGAACGACCGTGACGTCCACACCGCAGGCGGCCTCACCAGTCGCCGGATCAGCTGCACTCCGCACCACGCCCACGAACACCGCGCCGACGCACACCGCGCCGACGAACACTTCGCCCACGAACACCGCGCCGACCGACACCACCACCGATCCGACCGCGGCGCCCCCCAGGGCGCAGACCTTCGAGGCGCTCGTCGACCCGCGGGTCCGCAGCGTCTCGACCACGGATCGCGAGGTCGCGCACGCGCTGATCCGCAAGAACTACAAGATCACGCGCCTCGAAGGCGAGGGCCCCGAACCGTTCACCTACAGTCGCGCCGTCTCCGGCGACACGCGCTTCGCCCTCTGTCGCTTCGAGTACCGGCGGGGACGCCTGCTGTCCGAGAGCGATCCGACCGGGTTCCTCGTCGCCGGCGGCGTGATGGCCGGCCGGTTGTCGCTGCGGACCCGCGACCACGAGCTCAGGGTCGAGCCGGGCGCGCCGTTCTCGTTCCCGTCGCACGACGCCAAGGTCATGCTGTCGTACGACCTCGTGCTCGGGCAGGTAATGCTCGACCGCACCGCCGTCGAACGCGAGCTGGAGGCCATGCGGCTCACCGCCCCCGGGGGGCTCCGGTCGACCGCGGCCGAGGCGGTCTCGCCCTCGCTCGGCCGCTACTGGTCCGACCTCGTCCGGCACGTGCACGAGCACGTCATCCGCAACGACGCCGCCATGGCCAGTCAGCTGGTGCGGGGCTCGGCGTTCCGGTCGCTCGTGGCCGCCTACCTCGAGGCCTTCGAGACGAACGTGGTCGGCGTCGGCGGTGCCGACGGCCTCTCGCCGCTGCCGTCGACCGTGCGTCGGGCTCGCGACTACATCGAGCAGCACGCGCACGACGACATCGGCGTCGTCGAGATCGCCGAGGCGGCTCGGGTGACCCCCCGCGCCCTGCAGCTGGCGTTCCGTCGCCACCTCGACTCGACGCCCATGGCCGAACTGCGGCGGGCGCGGCTGCGCGGCGCGCACGGGGACCTCGTCATGGCTGATCCGACCCTCGGCCACACCGTCGCGGGCGTGGCGCTCAGCTGGG
Organism: Frigoribacterium sp. NPDC087798; assembly: GCF_044742985.1. Taxonomy (NCBI): domain Bacteria; kingdom Bacillati; phylum Actinomycetota; class Actinomycetes; order Micrococcales; family Microbacteriaceae; genus Frigoribacterium; species Frigoribacterium sp. NPDC087798. The sequence goes on from NZ_JBIUVP010000003.1 coordinate 260,978, forward strand.
GTTTCGCCCACGCGGGCCGCTTCGCGGCCCAGTACACGGCCGAGTTCGGGCGGTCACCCCGCGACACCCTCGAAGGGTGACGGGTGACTTTTTGCCACCGCTTCGCAAGCTGAGCTTTCATTTCGTTTTTCGGACATTGCCGGGTTTGCCGGAGGAGCGGAGAGCCGCAGAATGAATTGGCCTCGCGGTGAAAGGTTCAGGACCGCGAGTCACAGCGCACGAGATCGACGTCGGGTTTCTCTCGTGTCGCCGGGGTGCGGAGGGAGTCGGGTTCCTTCCGCACCCCTTTCTCGTCTCCGGAGGGGGCGACCGTCGGGGACGCGGCCCGCGCCTCCTGCGTTCTCGACGAGCGCGGCGCGAACGCGCGGCGCCGACGCGGGGCCAGCGCGGCGCGAACGCACCGCGATCGGTCGCGAGCGCGCAGCGGTCAGTCGCGGGCGGAGACGTCCGTGTGCACGAAGCCCTGGAAGGACCGGCTGGCGGTCGGACCACGCTGGCCCTGGTAGCGCGAGCCGTACTCGGACGAGCCGTAGGGGTGCTCGGCGGGTGAGCTGAGCTTGAAGAAGCAGAGCTGGCCGATCTTCATGCCGGGCCAGAGCTTGATCGGCAGGGTGGCGACGTTCGACAGCTCGAGCGTGACGTGCCCGCCGAAGCCGGGGTCGATGAAGCCCGCGGTCGAGTGGGTCAGCAGGCCGAGGCGCCCGAGCGAGCTCTTGCCCTCGAGGCGGGCCGCGACGTCGTCGGGCAGGGTGACGAACTCGTAGGTGCTGCCCAGCACGAACTCGCCCGGGTGCAGGATGAACGGCTCGTCGGCCTTCGCCTCGACCAGGCGGGTCAATTCGGGCTGGTCCTCGGCCGGGTCGATGAACGGGTACTTGTGGTTGTCGAAGAGCCGGAACAACCGGTCGAGCCGCACGTCGATGCTCGACGGCTGGATCAGCGTCGGGTCGTAGGGGTCGAGGCCGATTCGGCCGGCGTCGAGTTCGAGCTTGATGTCGCGGTCGGAGAGCAGCACGCGACAAGACTAGTCAGCGCGTGCCGGGCCACGGGGGGAGGATGGACGCATGCGTGCCATCACCGTCCCCGTGCCCGGAGGGCCCTCCGCCCTCGTCGTCTCCGAGGTCGCCGAGCCGGTGCCCGGCCCCCGCGAGGTCGTGATCGACGTCGCCGCCGCGGGCGTCAACCGCGCCGACGTCAACCAGCGGGAGGGGCACTACCCGTCGCCCGCCGGGGCGCCCGGCTGGCCCGGGCTCGAGGTCAGCGGCACCGTCGTCGCGACCGGCGAGCACGTCACCGCCGCGGCCGTCGGCGACTACGTCGTGGCCCTGCTGCCGGGCGGTGGTTACGCCGACCGCGTGCAGGTCGACGAGGGCCTTGTGCTGCCCCTGCCGCGCGGCGTCGACCTCGTCGAGGCGGCGGGCCTGCCCGAGGCCGTCGCGACCGTCTGGTCGAACGTCTTCATGAGCGCCGGGCTGAAGCCGGGCGAGACCCTGCTCGTGCACGGTGGCGCCAGCGGCGTCGGCTCGATCGCGATCCAGATGGCCGTGGCGCTCGGCTCGACCGTCTACGCCACCGCCGGGACGGCCGACAAGACGTCGTTCTGCGAACAGCTCGGCGCCGCGCGCGGCATCGACTACAAGACCGAGGACTTCGTCGCGGTCGTCGACGAGCTGACCGAGGGCCGCGGCGTCGACGTCGTGCTCGACCTGGTCGGTGGCGACTACATCGCCCGCGACGTCGAGGCGCTCGCCGTGAACGGCCGGGTCATGGTGATCGCCGTGCAGGGCGGCCCGTCGGCCACGATCGACCTGTCGCGCCTGATGGCCAAGCGCGGTCGGGTCTGGGCCACCACGCTGCGCGCCCGCCCCCTCGACGAACGCCGCGCGATCATGGCCGAGGTGCGCGAGCACGTCTGGCCGCTGGTCGAGGCCGGGTCGGTGCGACCGGTGCTCGACAGCGTCTACCCGCTCGAGTTCGTCGCCACGGCCCACAAGCGCATGGAGTCCGGCGGGCACAGCGGCAAGATCCTGCTCGCCGTCCGCTGAGGCCCGGCCGGACCGAAGAGGCGCGGGTCGCAGAGCCGAGGAGGCGCAGGTCGCCGAGCCGAGGAGGCGCGGGTTGGTGAGCCGAGGAGGCGCGGGTCGTCAGGCCACGCGGCTGTCGGCCCCCTTGCGCACGGCCGAGGCGCCGGTGATCTCGACGAGCACGGGCACCGTCTCGCCCAGCACGCGGTCGAGCCCGCGGGCGACGTCGGACGCCGCCGCGACCACGGGCGCCGGGGACGATCCCGCGGTCAGCCGCACCCGCACCTTGAGGGCGGGCCGACCTGCGACCGTCCACGCCGAGACGCCCACCGAGGCCACGTCGCGGCGGTCGCGGAGCGCGCCGGTGATCGCGGTGTCGGCGAACGAGCTCGACACGGCGATCGAGCCGGCCGGGTCGTCCTGGACGACGACGCTGTCGGTGCGACCGTGCCCGTGGCCGGGGATCGCGACGACGAAGACGATGACGAGCAACAGGCAGAGCAGGGCGAGGGCCACCGGCAGCCAGCTGCCGCCCGTCGCACCGGACGGGTCGATCGGCGTCGCCGCCACGGCGTCGTCGAGGGCCGACGACGCGGGCGACAGCAGGTCGCGCAGGACGCCGCCGCCGGGCAGGGCGACGATCACGAGGAACGCCCCGACGGCCAGGGCGACGAGGCCGACGACGAACAGGAGGAGGCGGTTCGCGAACCGGTTGCTCGAGGTCATGCGCCGACCCTCCCCGTGTCGGTCGTGCGGACGCGAGCCGTGAGCTCGGGCCGGTAGGCGACCGACCCGAGTTCGGAACGGGTGGCGGCCTCGACCGACTGCTCGTCGACCGCGAGGCCGGACGCGGGCGTCAGGTCGATCTGGGCCCGACGACGGGACACCCACGCCGAGACCTGCTGGTCCGTGAGGCGCCCCGAGACACGGGCGGCCCGGGCGAGCGAGGACGCGATGACCCGGTCGTCGACGACCACCGCCACGCGGTCGTCGTCGATGGTGTGGCGTCCGCGACGGCCGGGCGTCACGGCGAGGCCGATCAGGACGAGGCCCACGACCGCCGCGACGACGCCGGCGCCGAGCACGAGGCCCGAGGTGCCGCCGCCGTCGACCGACGACGTCAGCGTCGCGAGGACGTCGACCGGGGAGAAGAGCAGGGCCCGTCGACCGAGCGCGGCGTAGACGGCCTCCACGCCGACGTACCCGACGACGAGCGTGAGCAGCACGAGCACGACGACCGCGCTGCCCGAGCGCGAGGAGTGCTGCTCGCGTCGGAGGACGCGGCGGTACAGGCCGGGGTCGATCCCGCTCACGAGGTGCGCCCCGTCCGGTCGGTGCGGCTGCCGCTGACGGTGACGTCGACGCGGGACACGGTGCGCCCCGCGAGTTCGGAGAGCCGACGGGTCAGGGTGGACTGGAGGTCTCGGACGACGGCGACGACCCCGCCCTCGGGCATGGTCGCGGCCTCCGAGAGCATCGGGACGCGGACCGGCGTCGAGACGCGCAGGGCGAGGCGACCGGCGTCGTCCTCGGCCAGGACGCGGACGTCCGCCCGACGCACGTGGAGGGTCTCGGCGACGACGGCCACCGCCACCTTCTGCAGCACCTTGGCGGGGATGCCGACGTGCCCCGCGACGACGTGCCCCGCGACGACGCGTCCCGTCTCGGCGAGATCCGTGCCGGCGGTGGTCATGACGACGAGCGCCGTCCGCGCAGGGCGTCCAGCAGTCCGGCCACGTCGGTCCTGCCCGAGACGATGCGCCCGACGAGCGCGCCGACGGCGATGAAGACCGCGACGAGCACGAAGCCCCAGAACCCGAAGGCCAGGGCCGAGACGGCGAGCACGGCGCCGACGGCCATGCCCGTGGTGGTGGCGGTCACGAGACGCGGCTCTCGCGGGTGGAGTCGGCGTCGGCGTCGTCGTCGCCGGGGATGTGGACGTCGACGATCGCGACGTTCACCTCGGCGACCTCCATGCCGACGAGCTGCTCGATCGCCCCGGCCACCGCGGCACGCACCTGTTCGGCCACCGTGTGCAGGGGGGCCGGGTACGCGACGACGATCGTGACGTCGGCGGCGACCTGGGTCTCGCCGACCTCGACGCGCACGCCCTGACCGAGGTCGGTCGTGCCGATGACGTCCCGAAGGGCGCCGAACGCCCGTGCGGTGCCGCCACCGAGGGCGAAGACGCCGGGCACCTCGCGGGCGGCGATGCCGGCGATCGTGGCGACGACGCCGTCGGCGACCACCGTCCTGCCGGGCACCCCGACGGTGCCTCTCGGGACGGTGCTCGTCGGGGTCTCGTCGGTGGTGGCCATCGGTGTCTCCTTCTGATCGGACGATGTGCGACGGGTCGGCGTCGCCCCTCGGTCTTACCCGACGAGCCGCCGACGAGTCCGGGAACGGTCGTCCCGCGCGCACCGATTCCGGTGTATCCAGGGATGAGACGCCTTCCGTGGCCCGAACGTCACGGAATGCGTCACCATTCATCCACGGGTCGTGACCCGCGCCTCCTCGTCCTGGGGGCCCGGGCGGACGCAGCAGCAGAGGAGGCGGACATGGCGGCGGACCTGACCGAGGCCACCGACGCTGTCCTCGCGTCGCGTGCCGCCGAGGGCGACGAGCGGGCCTTCGAGGTGCTGCTCCGACGCCATCTGGGGCTGATGACGGCGTACGCCACCCGGCTGACCGGTTCACGAGCCGACGCGACCGACGCGGTGCAGGAGGCGTCCATCACGATCTGGCGCGAACTGCCGACGCTGCAGACGCCCGCGGCGGTCAAGGGCTGGATGATGCGCATCGTGTCGCGGAAGGCCTTCGACCTGATCCGGTCGCGCCGCCTCACCGACGACGTCGACGACCTCGAGCTGCCGGCGGCGACGCCCACGACCGATCCGGAACGCCGGGCGTCGTCGAACGACGCCATGGAGGCGCTGCGTGCGGCGCTCGCGCGGCTCCCGGCCAGCCAACGGCAGGTGTGGGCGCTGCGCGAGGTCGGTGGCGAGTCGTACACCGAGATCGCCGAACGGACCGGCACCACCGTGACCGCGGTCCGGGGGCAACTGGCCCGGGCCCGAGAGACCCTGACCCGCGAGATGGAGGCCTGGCGATGAGTGACCGTCCTCACGGCACCGACCACGCCCACGAAGACCCGACCCCGCCCGACGTGCCCGTCGCCCTGGACGAGTCCGTCGACCCGGGTGGGTCCGTCGACCCGGGTGCGCCTGGCGACCCGGGTGCGCCTGGCGGCGCCGACCCGTCGCCCGACGAGCTCGTCGACGGCATCGACGACGGGGTCTCGCCCGAGCGTCTCGTCGACTACCTCGACGCCGGTCGGCAGCCCTACGACCCCGAGATCGAGGAGTCACCCGAGGCCCGGGCCCAGCTCGCCGCCCTCGAACGCCTCCGGGCGATGGGGGCCCGACTGCTCGAGTCCGACGCCGCGGCGAGCCCCGCACCGGACCCGAGCTGGATCTCGGGCGTGATGGACCGCGTGCGCCTCGAGTCGCGGGCCGGGAGGCAGATCCCGCTCGCCTCGATCGACGAGCGTTCCACCCTGCACATCACCGAGGGCGCCGTGAGGTCACTCATCCGCGAGGCGGGCGACGGCGTCGACGGAGCCATGGTCATCTCGTGCACGATCCACGGCGACGTCAGCGTGCCCGGTGCGCTCGTCCGGGTCGAGGTCGTCGTCAGCGGCCTGTTCGGCGAACCGCTGCCCGCGCTCGCCGAGGCGGTCAAGTCGGCGGTGTCGTCGAGCCTGTCCCGTCAGACCGAACTGACCCTCGAGAGCGTCGACGTGGTCGTCGACGACGTCCACCTGCAGAGCGAAGGAGGCGCGGCGTGAGCGACGACGACGGCCTGCGGGCCCCGATCAGCCCGGCCGACCTGTCCCTGCTCGCCGCCGAGCTCGGCGAGATCGCGGCGTCGGTCGACGGCGTCGTGCACGTCCGGGCCCGGCCCGGATTCGGCAGCGTCGTCCGCTCGGCCCTCCAGGGGTTGAGCGCCGTCGTCGGTGGCGGAGGGGTCGTGGGCTCGACCGTGCAGAGCGACGCCTCGATCGCCGGAGCCACGTCGGTCGACCCGGGCGTTCCCGCCTCCGACATCCCCGACGCCGAGCGCGCCGACCCGGCCTCCGCCGAGGCCGCCGCCCCCGGCCGACCCGTGCCCCTCGTCGGCATCGCCGTGGCCGACCTCGAGACCCGCATCACCCTCGACATCGCGGTCGACGAGAGCGGCTCCGGCCCGCTCGTGGCCCGTGCGGTCGCCCAGGCGCTGCTCGACCGCGTGATCGGGGAGCCCGTTCCGCCGGCATCGGTCGACCTGCGCATCGTCTCGGTCGCGACGGGAGGCTGAGCGCGCCTCCTGCCGGTGGTGCGCGGAGTCGCACCGCCTGATTGACGTCGCACCGCGGAACGCGGCGGTGCGATGTCCGTTCGGCGGTGCCACACGCTCGGCAGGGTGGAGGGAGCACGGGAGGCGCGGGCCGCTATAGTGGTCTGACGCGCCTCCGAGGCGCCGCGCGAGTGTAGTTCAATGGTAGAACTTCAGCTTCCCAAGCTGATAGCGCGGGTTCGATTCCCGTCACTCGCTCTCTTCTTCTCTGAGGTGACGGCCGGGCTGACGGCCTGGTCACCACCGCCGTCAGGTCTCTTCCCACGTCATCGGGGTACGGGCTCGTGGGGCGTTCGGCCGACGGCGGCCGGGAGCGCCGCCCCCGTACGATGGTCGTCGCCGCTACCGGGGGGAAGCCATGACCGACGATGCCACGACGACCGTCTCGTTGCTGCACCCGATGCTCGACACGCACGGGCCCGGCTGGGTCGAGTCGCGGTCGAGCAAGCCCGTCGTCGGGGTGTCCAGCGGCCTCTCGGCCCTGTTCGTCGACTGTGCCGGGCCGGGCACCCGCGTCGCCCTCGTCACCGATCCCGCATCGCGGCTCACGTACTCGCTGTTCCACCTGCTCGACGTGCTCGGCGGGGTCTGGCTGACCCGCGCCTCCGACGGTTCGCTGCGTCGGGCGGTCACGCTCGAGCCGGTGCGCTCACCGGCCCACGGCCTCGGGGTGACCGAGGACGGCTACCCCCTGCCGCAGGACGAGGCGCCGTCGTCGGTCCGGCTCGACGAGGGACGCACCGTCGACCCCGACGCCGTCCCGTGGACGCAGCTCGCCGTCGTCACCCACCACCGGGCGCGGGCCGAGGCCCGACTCGGCGGAACGCTCGAACGACTCGTCGAGGCGCTCGCGCCCGGCACGCGCACCCTGTGGGGGACGACCGAACCGGCCACGACGGCCTGGGACCGGGACTTCTTCACGGCCGCCGCGCGCAGCCGCATGCCCTCCGAGACGCGGTTCCACGTGGCCGGCGGTGACGCCTCCGGGCCGAGGTGCCGGGGCTGGGTGCGCGTCGCCCGTAGCGACGACGGGGTGATCGAGGAGACCCGCATCGTCGTGACCGGAGCCGTCGCGCCGGGCGTCGTCGCGGACGCGCTCGCCGACGTGGCCGGTCGACAGCAGGTCCTCCTGGCCACGGCGTGGTCGATGTCCGGCCGGGCCGACGGGACGGTGTCCGCCCACGACCGGGTCGCACCGCAACCGCTCGCCGCCGTCGTCGGGGCGCGGAGCGTGCGGGGCATGCAGCTGGACGTCGAGGGCCTGGTCCGTCGGGTCGGCGGACGGGTGCTCGGGTCGTCGCGGACGCCGTCGGTGCTCGTGTCGTTCGACGAGGGGCCGGCCGGTGACGCCGAGGTCGGTGCTGGTGCTGGTGCTGTCGACGGTGCCGCGGCCGCAGCCCGTTGGCACCGCTTCGCCGACGCGGTCGAGGTCGTCGGCGCCGACGAGATCCTCGCCGCGATGACCCCGCCGGGGGTGCACCGTGCCTCGTGAGTACACCGTGGTGACGCCCGAGCCCGTGACCGCCGTCGACGGTGCCCGCGCAGCCGCCGAGATCGACCCGTACCTCGGGCTGGGCAAGCTCTGGAACGGCGGCGGGCTGCAGATCGCGACCGACGACGGGCTCGTGCTGGCGATCGTGCGCAGCACCTACGTCGAGGACCCGGCCGACGCCTCCGTCCTGCTCGGGGTCGACGTCGAGGCGGGCAGCTGGCTGACCGAGGCCTACGCGCCGGGGACCGACCCGGTGTCCGACGCGGTCGTGCAGGCGCTCGTCCGCAACACCGGGGGGCGCGTCGTGGTCGAGGCGGTCCCGGGTGGGCCGAGGCCCGCGACGGCTGCGCCCGCGACGACCGACGAAGGGGCACGCTCATGAGCTCGTGGTCGATCTCGCCCAGCGGGGTGCAGTCGGTCCTCGCCGAGGTCCAGGTCTCGGCCGGTGACCTCGGCACCGCGGCCGGAGGCCTGGAGACCGGTCACGAAGAGCTGAGCGGCGGTGTCGGCGACCTCCTCGTGGGCGTGGCCAACGCGGTGCTGGGGCTGATCGAGTCCGAGGCGACGACCCTCACGTCGGTCGTGAACCGCATCGAGTCGTGCGGCACCGGTGCCGCCGAGGCGACCATCGCCTACGTCGCGGGCGACGAGGAGATGGCGGCGAACGCTCAATCCGCCGCCGTGACGGCGGCCGCCGAGGCACCCGCTCTGGCGAGCGAGCAGAGCGCCGCCGGCATCCCGCCCGTCTCGACCCCGGGGGTGCCCCGATGAGCCCCTCGCTGATCGTCCCCGGTGCGATCCCCGGCGTCACCATCGACCCGGCGGCGATCTCGACGTCCGCCGCCACCTTCCGCAGCACGGCGACCGCCATCGCCGAGAAGGGTGCGGGCGTCGTCACCTCCTGGTCCGGGCTGTCGGGCGTCTACGCGGCGCCCGAGGCCGAGCAGTTGTTCGTCGCCATGGACCCGGTCGGCACGAGCACGCAGACCCTCGGTGACACGTTCGGCCAGGTCGCGACGTTGCTCGACGACCTCGCCACGGCTGTCGCCGCGCCCGTCGCCCGGCTCAAGGAGCTCGTCACCGAGGCCGAGGCCTTCACCGCCGAGGTGTCCGGCGGCGTCACCTACAGCACCCAGAGCTACAACTCGTACATCTCGAGCGGGCCCGACGAGACCACGGTCGAGTGGTACGACCACATCCCCTCGCGCAACCGCAACGACGAGTTGCTCGGCGAGGTGAACGCCGAGGTCGCCAAGATCGACGCGGCCCGAGCCGAGTGCGAGAACGGCATCAACGCGTTGCGCACCGACCCGATGTGCTTCCCCGAGCAGGTCGGCCTGTCGGCCGAGCAGCTCGACTCGATGAAGGACCTGCCCTACGGCGCCCCGGGCGACCCGCACAAGACCTGTTCCGAGTCGATGGGCACGGGTCTCGGCATGTTCATCGCCGAGGCGGCCTACGGCGCCGGTGCCCTGGTGGGTTGGGACATCCAGGGCGGCACGGGCGTCACCAGAGAGTTCGGCCTGCAGGCCTGGAGTGGCCTGCTGCAGGGGCTCGGGGCCATCGCGATCACGAGTCCGGCGACGATCGCGCTGGCGTACGCACCTCCCGGCACGGTGCCGGCGGCCGCCCAGCCGGCCGTCGACTGGTACCGCACCACGATCGAGGGCGTCACGCAGGGCATCGTGGGCACGCCCGAGATGTACGACGAGGACCCGGTCGCGGCCGGCACCTACGCCACCCTCGGCGTGGCCTCGTTCTTCGTCCCGGTCGGAGGCGCAGCCGTCGGCGGGACGAAGGCGGCGACGGGCCTCGCACGGCTCGGTGGCGCCGCGGAACGAGCTGCGCTCCGTGCCCCCGAAGGTTCCCTGTCGCGCATCGGCCTGACGCACGCGGGTCACGCCCTGAACGCCATGTCGGAGACCACGCGTCTGTTGACCGGAGGGCACGGCGAGGCCGGTCGCGGGCCGGACGCCGCGCCCTCGCGGTTCGACGAGCAACTCACCCGCCTCGACGACGTCGTCGGCGTCCGCGCCGACGGCCTCGCGCCACCGCCCACCCGCGTCGACGGCCCCGACACGACGCCCGGGCCGGTCCGTGGTGACGACGCGTCCGCCCCGCCCGTCCGTGACGAGGCGTCGGCCCCGCCCGTCCGTGACGAGGCGTCGGCCCCGCCCGTCCGCGACGACGCGTCGGCCCCGCCCGTCCGCGACGACACGTCCGCCCCGCCGGTCCGCGAGGACGCAGGAGGCGCGGGTCACGTCGACGACGCGTCCGCCCCTCCCGTCCGTGACGACGCAGGAGGCGCGGGTCACGCCGACGACACCCCCGCGGCCGACCAGCCCGGCCACGCCGACGGCGATGCCGGAACGGGTGGCTCGGGCGGCGACGCCCCCGGCTCGAGTGGCACATCCACACCGAGCGCCGTGGATCGAAGCGGAATGACTCGGGAGCAACTCGCGAACTACCTGGACGTGATCAACCGAGAGGCCGCCAAAGAGTTCCGTGAGGGCGGTGCATGGCCCGCCGACCAGCGTGTCCCCGCCGACGTTCGATTCCTCGGCACAGACGGCAAGGTCGACTGGACGGACATCCCTTGGAAAGGATTCGCGGTCGACGAGAACAAGGTCGCCATCGTCGAGGTCGATCCGCACATCCCTGACGGCACCTTGTTCGACAGGGCGGGGTCGGCCGATGGCGTCTTCGTCTCACCTGTCCCTGACAGTGGCGTTCCGTTCACGCACGAGCAGCGGGCGACGCCTTGGGTGCCCGATCCCGCCATCGAGCACGTCTATAGGACGAAGGGTGACCTCGGAGACATCCGCGGTGCCTACGACCGAAGCGATGCCCTGACCCGCGAGCGGTTCGACCTGTCGATGTCGGACCATCGGAAGACCTGGGACGACATGCATCTCATGCGCGGGCCCATTGCTCCCGGGTTCGGGCAGAGTGGTGGCGGGGTCCAGCTCCTGCTCCCCATGAGCGTCCAGGACTTCCTGCGTCTTGGACTGGTCGAAGAAGTGAAGGTGCCGTCCGCATGAGCAGCATGGAATCCCTGGAGTCGCAGGTGCAGGCCCTCGGGCTCGGTCATCTCAATTACGTGATCGGTGATCCTGAGGCGAGCAAACCTTATGCCCTCGTCATCGCCAAGAAGGCTGAGATCTGGACCACGTTCTACGTCGATGAGCGAGGACTCGTCGAGGAGCAGAGCGTTCGGACTTACGGTGATCAGGAGGCAGCGAGCGCGGATTTCATTCGCCTCTTGCGAAACATGGCACGAATCGCGGAGATCGATGCCGAGCTGGCAGCCCGCCGCCGGGCCGCTGGGCAGAGTTGACGAGTTGGTCCAGTGGCCGGAGCGCCGTTCGTCATGCGTGGGCGGGACGGAAGACGCCGGACGTCGACGAGATCGGACGACACTGAAGTCCCCGAAGCGCGCGACGTGAACGAACTCCGAGCAGAAGTGGAAGCGGCCGGTTTCGGGCATCTGAACTTCCTGATCGGCGACACCTTGCTACGCGTTCCGGGTGCGCAGGTGGTCGGGCAGATCGACGGGGTGTGGGTGACCTTCTTGCGCGACGAACGAGGGGTCGTGGAAGAGCGGACACTCGTCGAGCATCCGGATGAACGCTCTGCCGTGACGGAGTTCATGTCGCAGCTGCGGAACCTCGCCCGATTGGAGGAGCTGCGGGCCGTCCTCGAGGCTGAGAGTCTCCTTCGCTTGGACCACGTCATCGATGGTGACTACACGGGAGGATCAACCGCCTCCTCGAGGAGATCCATGACTGATGGCGACTCGAACACTTCGGCCTCGTTGCCGAACCGCGTGAATCAACTCGGGCTCGGGCACCTGAACTTTCTGATCGGTGACGCGGAGACACAGCGTCCATCCGCACTCGTCATCGCCCAGGGCGAAGATGGCTGGAGCACCTTCGTCAGGGATGAAAGAGGGCTGACCAGGGCCAAGAGCGTCCGGACGTATCCGGACGAGCGGTCGGCAGTCGAGGGGTTCCTCGTTCTGCTCGACGGTATCGCGCTCGTCAAGCGGCTTCGTTCCGAGGCCGCGGCTGAGAAGGACGTCTAGCCGGTGCTCGAGGGCTGATGAGTAGGACCGACGTGGACGGACTGAGAGCAGAAGTGGAAGCGGCCGGGCTCGGGCACCTCGGTTTCCTCATCGGCAACACGTCGCTGCCCGTCCCCGGCGCGCACGTGATCGGGCAGATCGACGGGGTGTGGGTGACCTTCTTGCGCGACGAACGAGGTGTCGTCGAAGAGCGGACACTCGTCGAGTATCCGGATGAACGCTCTGCCGTGACGGACTTCATGTCCCAGTTGCAGAACGTCGCCCGGTTGAAGGAGTTGGAGGCCCTCCTCGACAAGGGCCTGGAGCCCCATGACTGAGCGTGCCCGGCGAGAAGGAGCGGACGTCGTGCAGCCATGTGACGAGACCTTGGCCGTCCTCGAGGCAGAGGAACGACGACCGCCGAGGGGCCCCAGAGGATGACGACACTCCAAGAAACGGTCGCGACGATCGAGGCCGAGGGGCTCGACAGGTTCGCCTACGTGATCGGTGATGATCACGCCATTTCGGCGGACGCCCTGGTCCTGACCCGACGGGACGGCGTCTGGACCTCCTTCTCGACCAATGAACGTGCCGGTGTCGAGGAGACCAGCGTTCGCACGTACGAGGAACTCTCCGACGCTCTGGACGACTTCCTGCGTCTCATGAGGCTGAGGGCCGACGAGGACGCACTCATGTCGCGCATCAGGGAGAAGAACAGGCTCGCCCACGAGACGTGGCAGGCGTCACGAGACGACCGACCGGGGAAGGCCTGACATGGCGACGATCGAATCGGTGCGCGCCGTCATGGCGGCAGAGGGACTCGACGACCTGGCGCATGTCATCGACGGTGACCCCGCGAACAGGACGGACTGCCTCGTCGTCACCCGACGCGACGATGCCTGGGTGTCCTTTTCCACCGACGAGCGCGCGGCGGTCGTCGACGGGAGCGTACGGACCTACCCGAGCGAGTCCGAGGCCCTGGAGGACTTCCTCGTCCTGCTCCGGCTGAAGAAGCTCCTCCGCGACCTGCAACGGGAGCGCGACCTCGAGCGCGTCGAACGTGCGTCGATGACCGACCTCGCGTCGCTGCCTGCGCAGATGGAGGCGGAGGGCTTGAACCGCATCAGTGTCGCGCTCGGTGACGTGTACCTCAGGCGCCAGCACTGTCTCGTCGTGGCGCGACGTGACGGCGTGTGGAGCACTTTCTACGTCGACGAACGAGCTGCCGTGGAGGAACGGAGCCTGCACACGTTCCCCGGCGAGGTCTCGGCCGTGGCCGACTTCCTCGACCGTCTGAGGTCCCAGCATCGCAAGCTCGAGATCCGGGACGAACTCCGAGACCGACGCCGACGAGCAGGAGAACCGTCATGACGATGTCGGAACAGGCACGCAGCGCCCTCCTGGCCCGCATCGAGGAGATCCGCGCCCAACGGGCCGCCCGCCGGCAGGTGCAGCGTCCTCAGTGATCTCTCGGCAGCGTTCAAGCTGCGTTTGAGGTACGAAACGCTGGTCAGAGGTACATTCGTGTCGTCAACGAGCCGGGGCCACGGGGTCCCGGGTCACACCGATCAACCGAAAGGGGACTCTTCATCATGGCCATGTCTTTCGATCCTTTCACCGAGCTCGACCGTCTCACCGGCGCCCTCACGGGCATGCGACAGGGGCCCAGGGTCATGCCGGTCGACCTCTATCGCGACGGCGACCGCTACGTGCTCAACGCCGACATGCCGGGCATCGATCCGGGGTCGGTCGACGTCGACGTCGACGGTCAGCTGCTGACCATCCGGGCCAACCGCACGCCCGACACCCGTGACGGCGTCAAGTGGCTCGCGCAGGAGCGGCCGCACGGCTCGTACCTCCGCCAGTTCAGCGTGGGCGAGGGCATCGATTCGAGCCGCATCACGGCCCACTACGACAACGGCGTGCTGTCGCTGGTCATCCCGGTCAGCGAGAGGGCGAAGCCGCGCAAGATCGAGGTCGTCTCGGGCCAGGCGCACGAGACCGTCGACGCGATCGACGCGTCGCCGGCCCGCGACACGACGAGCTGACCCCTCAGGCGGTCTGGTCGTCGACCCCGGCCACGCCATCGGCCCCACCACCCCGTCACGATCCGTCGTGGCGGGGTGGTCCCCGTTCCGGCGACGCCAGCGCTCGACCGCTCCGCCGGCGCTCGACCGCCCCGTCGTCGGTCGCGGGCACGCGAGTACTGTGCGGTGCCCAGGTCGGCCGTGTCACCCGGCACCTGACCGTTGCCTCCGCACGTGGGCGAAGCCGACCCGCGCCTCCTACCGTTCACGGCAGGGCACGACGCCGACACGGCGCCGCCCGACAATTCTGAACACCGTCAGCAAGGAGTGCACCATGGCACAGGCCATCGAGACCATCGACGTCAACGTCCCCGTCAGCGTCGCCTACAACCAGTGGACCCAGTTCGAGTCGTTCCCGAAGTTCCTCGACGAGGTCGAGTCCATCACCCAGACCACCCCCACCCTCACGGTGTGGAAGGTCAAGGTCGGACCGGTCGAGAAGACCTTCGAGGCCGAGATCACCGAGCAGCACCCCGACGAGCGCGTCGCCTGGAACAGCACGGGCGGCGAGGTCGACCACGCCGGCGTCATCACGTTCCACAAGCTGAGCGACGACGTGACGCGCCTCACGGTGCAGATCGACTGGACCCCCGAGGGCTTCCTCGAGAAGGTCGGCAACACGCTCGGCGCCGACAACCACGCCATCAAGAAGGACCTCAAGAACTTCAAGGAGTTCATCGAGCGCGAGGGCAACGTCGACGGCGCCTGGCGCGGCGACGTCCAGGCCTGAGTCCCGGCTCCACCCGACGAGGCCCCCGGTCGGCTCCTGTTCGCAGGACGCCCACCGGGGGCCTCGTCCGCGTCAGCCGCCGAAGCCGAACGAGTGCAGCCCGTGCTCCTCGCTCAGTCGGCGGCTCAGTTCGGCACCACGGACGCTCGTCCCCTGCTCGTCGATCGGCGGGCTGAACACGGCCGCGCCCAGCCGATTCGGCGCCGACAAGACGATCGCACCCGAGACGCTCGACTTCGCGGGCACCCCGACGCCGCGCATCCAGCGGCCCGACCCGTCGTAGACGCCGCAGGTCGCCATGACCGACACCACGTCACGGGCGACGCGGGCGTCCACGACCTGCTCGCCCGTCACCGGGTTGCGGCCGCCGAACGCCAGCGTCGCGCCCATCACGGCCAGCGCCTCGCTGTCGACCAGCACCGAGCAGGCCCGGGCGTACAGCGCCACCGCGTCGTCGGCCGTGTGCTCGAGGCTGCCCTCGGACCGCATCAGGTGGGCCAGCGCGTGGTTGCGGTCGCCGTGCAGCTGCTCGGACTCGCTGACCTCGCGGTCGTAGTCGAGCTCGCGCCCCGCGAAGGCCCCGAGGCCCGCCAGGATGCGCGCCGTGCGCTCGTCGCAGGTGTCGCCGTCGACCAGGGCGGCCGTGAGCAGAGCTCCGGCGTTGACCATCGGGTTCGGCGGCCGCCCGGTGCCGCCCTCGAGCTTGATCGCGTCGAACGCCTCGCCGGTCGGCTCGATGCCGACCGCGTCGAGCGCCGCTCCGCCGGTGTCGGCGAGGGCCAGGGCGAAGAGGAACGGCTTCACCGCCGACTGGATCGAGAACGCGTGACCCGAGTCGCCGGACGCGACCTCCTCGCCGGTGGACCGCACCACGGCGACCCCGAACAGCTCGGGGTCGGCCTCGGCGAGCTGGGGGATGCTGTCGTCCACCGCGCCTCCTCGGGTCGGGAGGACGGAGGCGCGCAGGGCCTCCAGGGACGCGGCGTCGGACGACGGGATGGGGGACGGCATCGTTCCACCCTGACAGGCCGGGGCCCGTGCGTCCGGGCCTGCAGGAGGCAACGGGGGCCCGGGGCGGGGTACAAGGATCACGCCGGGCCCTCGGAGTCAACCCCTCCCGTTGTCAGGTCGCGTGTCTAACGTGCACCTCGTCGGGCCGCATCGGGGCGGACCGCGAGAAGGGGCGACCATGCTGAACGACGGTGGGGGACGCCGGTCGGGCACGGCCTGGCCGGGACGGGGCCCGCTCGCCAGTGCCCTCGACCTGAGGCTCGACGTGATCGGCCGCGGCCGCTGGCGCATCGTCGACGTCCGGCGGTCGGAGCGCGGAGCCCCGGTGGTCATCGGATCGGTCGCACAGACCGAAGCGGGCTACGAGCTCACTCTCGCCGCGACCCCTGGTCGCCGCCTCTGGTGCACCGACCTCTCGAGCGCCCTCGACACCGTCGTGCGGGCCTCCTGGAACCGCCGCTGACCCGAGGAGGCGCGGCTCCCGTCGGTCAGGACGCCCGGCGCACCAGCGCGGCCGGCCGCCACCAGGTGACGCTCCGCCAGGCCCACTCGACCGGGCCGTAGACGAACCGGGCGAGCCAGAGGCGGCTCAGCACGGACTGCACGGCGATCAGGACGACGCTGATCGCCAGGCCCGGGACGACGCTCGTCAGGTGCCCGAAGTCGACCACGAGGGCGAGACCTGCCACGACGATCGCCGCGACGACGTAGTTGGTCAGCGCCATGCGGCCCAGCGGCTCGAACACGGCGGCGACGACGCGGCGGGCGGGGGTGCGCCAGAGCAGGGCGAGGGCGGTGGCGTAGGCGACGGCCATGACCAGCCCGGCGATGCCGCCCGGCGTCGAGAAGCGCGGGTCGCCCGGGGTCGTGGCCTGCCAGAGCAGGGCCGGCACCGTGAGCACCGCGGCCGCGGCGAAGACGAGCACCACGCCGCGCCCGGCCGACTCGAGCACGCGGGGCAGACCGTACGCGGCGGCGCCGGCACCGAGCAGCATGAGGCCGGGGGTCGAGGCGAGGCCGCCACCGGTCAGGGCGTAGGCCGCGACGGTCAGCGCGGCACCGAGGGTCAGGGTCGCCCAGCGCGGGGCGAAGACGACGATCGGCAGCACCACGAGGCCGACGACGCCGTACTCGAGGAGCACGTTGCCGGGGTAGACGAGCATGAGCAGCCCGCCGATCGCGACGAGTCCGACCAGGCGGCGCACCATGACGAGTCCGGGCCGGGGAGCGCGCGACCGGGCACCGGCGAGCACGAACCAGAGGCTCATGCCGAAGAGGAACACGAAGATCGGCACGAACCGGGTCTGCACCGTGAGGTACAGCAGGTCGCGCGCCGGGTCGTCGACCGGGCCGGCGTTCTCGATCGCCAGGTCGATGCCGAGGCGGGTGATGTCGAGCGTGTTGACCAGCAGGATGCCGAACAGCGCGAAGCCGCGCAGCGAGTCGACGAACCTCCAGCGGGTGCCGGTGGTGGGTGGGGAGTCGACGGCGGGCGCAGCGGAGGTCATGTGCCCAGCCAAGCCGACCCGCGCCTCCCGGTCGTCCCCCGTGGTGATGGTGCGCCTCCGTCTGAAGTATCAGATGTGGGTCAGGCGAGCGCCCACTCGGCGCGGAACTCGTCGCAGGTGAGCCGGTCGAGGTCCGCCTCGATCTCGACCTTGGACTCGTCGGCGCCGGTGAGGCCCTGGGGCGGCAGACGGTGGATCTCGCGGCCGGTCGAGCGCTCGCGGACCACGACGTCGAAGCCCGGCCACTCGCCCTCGAACGAGCCGAGGAAGAACCCGACGACGACCGAGACGAGCCATCGCCCGGCGACGAGCGGCCGCGGCCGCCGGGTCGTTGCGATCTCGGCCTGCCACACCGAGGAGGCGCGGGGCACGTCGTCGGGACCGGTCACCGGGGGCATGCCCCGAGGCTAACGGCGGGACCGTGCGGGCCGCCTCCGTCGCCCGGGTGACCCGGTGCCGTCGGGTGGGTCAGGAGGCGCGGCTCGTCACGGCGACGCGGGCGGGCGTGAACGAGACGCGCACCGACGACCCCGGCTCGCGCCGTTCGTCGGCCCGGTGGTCCAGCACGAGCAGCGTCTCGCGGTCCACGCGCACGCGGGTGCGGCACACGGCCCCCAGGAACGACACCGACTCGACGACGCCCGCGAGCCCGCCCTGCGCGACGAACGACACGTCCTCTGGACGCACGTACGCCCAGACCGGTCCCTCGGCCGGCGTCCCCACGACCGGCACCTCGGGGCAGCCCGCCAGCCGCACGAGCCCGCCGATGACCTCGCCGGAGACCCGGTTGCTCGTCCCGACGAACTCGGCCACGAACGCCGTCGCGGGGGCCGAGTAGAGCTCTTCGGGGGTGCCCACCTGCTCGATCGACCCGGCGCGCATGACGGCGACGCGGTCGGCGACGGCGAGGGCCTCCTCCTGGTCGTGGGTGACGAAGAGCGTGGTGATCGACAGCTCGCGCTGGATGCGCCGGATCTCGTCCCGCAGCTGCACCCGCACCTTGGCGTCGAGGGCGCTGAGCGGCTCGTCGAGCAACAGCACGCGGGGCCGCGTGACCAGCGCCCGGGCCAGCGCGACGCGCTGCTGCTGTCCGCCCGAGAGCTGGTGGGCGTAGCGCTCGCCGAGGTCGCCGAGCCCGACCAGGTCGAGCATCTCGCCCGCCCGGGTGGCGCGGGCGGCCTTGTCGACCCGACGCATCCGCAGCCCGAACTCCACGTTCTGCCGCACGGTCAGGTGCGGGAACAGCGAGTACGCCTGGAACACCATGCCGACGTCGCGGCGGTGCGTCGGCACGCCGACCACGTCGCGGCCGTCGATCGTGATGCTGCCGCCCGTGACGTCCTCGAGCCCGGCGAGGCTGCGCAGCGCGGTGGTCTTGCCGCAGCCCGAGGGGCCGAGCACGGCGACGAGCTCGCCGGGCTGCAGCTCGAGGTCGAGCCCGGTCAGCGCCCGGTGGCCGGCGAACTGCTTCGTGACGTCGTGGAACGCCACGGCGGCACCCGCACCGGCGGCCGTCGGACTCGTGACGGAGGGGCGGGGGAGCGTGGCGGTCACGAGAGGGCCTTCCGGGTGGGGATCGGGCGGGCGGCCCCGAGGGCGCCGACCCGCCCGATCACGAGCAGCAGCACGAAGGCGAAGGCCAACGAGATCAGGGCGAGGACGACGGCGGCGTAGGGGTCGGAACGGGACACCTGCACCAGGGCGGTCTGCAGGTTCACGCGGTTGAGCAGCGAGGCGATGGTGAACTCGCCGAGCACCACGGCCACGGTGATGAACGCCGCCGCGAGCAGCCCCCGGCGGAGGCTCGGCACGACGACGAGGGCCATCGTGCGCGGCCAGCTCGAGCCGAGCGTGCGCGCGGCCTCGGTCAGCGTGCGGAGGTCGGTGGCCGCGAGGTCGGACTGCACCGCACGGTAGGCGTAGGGCAGCACCGTGACGCCGTACGCGAGCGCGAGCGTCCAGGCGCCCGAACCGGCCACCCGCGAGACGACCGAGTAGACCGGCGCCAGCCCGACCACGAGCACGATCGCGGGCACCGTGATCGGCACGAGGCAGACGAACTCGAGGGGCCGGACGAGGCGCGGGTGGCGGAGGTGCACGAGCACCATCGCCGGCACCAGCAGCACGAGCACGAGCAGGGCCGAGACGACGGCGAGCAGCAGCGAGTTCGTGACCCCCTCGACGAGGTTGCGGTACATCCGCTCGTTCTCGGGGTCGACGATCGCCAGCCAGTGGTTCAGGTCGTGACCCGTGCCGTCGGCGCTGCGCAGCGAGAACGCGACCATCGCCGCGATCGGCACCGCGAAGAGGGCCCCCACGACGACCAGGGCGGTGCGGCGCGCGACCGTGCCCGCGCCTCCTGCGCTCGTCGACCGCGGAGCGCTCGTCGTCCGGGGCGTGCGCGTCGTGCGCGTCGGCTCCGTCGTCCGGGCGCTCATCGCTGCCACCGCTCGGTGCGGCGCTGCAGCAGCGAGTAACCCGTCATCAGCACGGCCATGACGACGACCATGCCGAGCGCGAGCGCGCCGGCGACGTTCTCGCGGCCGAGCACCGTCTCGCTGATCAGTGCGGCGCGGATCTGCAGCGGCACGATCTGGGCGCCCTGGCTGATCAGGGCGGCGGCGGTCGCGTACGACGAGAAGGCGTTCGCGAAGAGCAGCAGCAGGCTGCCGACGAACGCCGGGGCGAGCACCGGGACGACCACGCGGACGAGGTGCTGCCACCGGGTGCCGCCGAGCGTGGCCACGGCCTCGCTCCACTGCGGGCGGAGGCCGCTGACGGCGGGCATGAAGGTGATCACCATGAGGGGCACCTGGAAGTACAGGTAGGGCAGCAGCAACCCGGGCACCTGGTAGAACCAGACCCCGTCCGCGTAGAGGTCGACGCCGGCGACGTCGATCAGCAGCCGCGTGACGACTCCCTGGATGCCGATCGTCGCGATGAACGCGAACGCCAGCATGACGCCGCCGAACTGGGCGAGCACGCTCGACGCGGCGTCGATGGCGTTGCGGACGGCTCCGTCGGGGCGCAGCGAGGTGAGGCCCCAGCAGACGACGGCACCGACGACGGCCCCGGCCACGGCGGTGACGGCCGAGACGGCGGCCGAACTGGCGAAGGCCCGGACGATCAGCGGGTCGCCGAGCGCGGCCAGGTTGTCGAGGGTGAGGGCGCCGTCGCCGTCGACGAAGCCCGTCCCGAGCGCGAGCAGGCACGGCACGATCAAGAAGGCGAGCACCCAGACGGCGAACGGGGTCAGCCCCCACCAGGCCGCCGGACGGCGCCGACCCCGTGAGGGGCCGACGCCGTCGGAGGACGAGGAGGCGCGGGTCGGCAGGCCGCCGCCGTCCCCCTCGTGCGCCGACCGCACGTCGGCGGTCGTGTCCGCCGCGCGGGTCGACGTCGTCACCATCAGCCGATCGCCGTGGCCCAGGTGTCGGCCAGGACCTTCGAGGCGGCCTCGGTCTGCTCCGCCGTGAACTGGACGGTGTCGGCGGGCTGCTCGCCGACCTTCTCGAGGGCGTCCTGGTCGACGGTGCCGGCCTCGGTCATCGCCGCGAGGCGCACGGGGTAGGCGCCGGCCGCGAGGTACAGGTTCTGCGCGTCGTCGCCCATGACGTACTCCTGCCACAGGCGGGCCGCGGCGGGGTGCGGGGCGTCGACGTTGATCGCCTGGTTGTAGTAACTGCCGAGGGCGGTTCCGGGGAGGACGGCCGTCTTCCAGTCGCGTCCGCCGGCGTCGGCCGCGGCGGCCAGGTTGTTGTAGCTCCAGTCGAAGACGACCGGGGTCTCGCCCGAGGCGATCGTCGCCGGGGTGGGGTCGGTGGGCAGGAAGTTGCCGGCGTCGGCCAGCTGCGAGAACCAGTCGACGCCCGTGCTGACGTCGTCGGCGCTGCCGCCGGACTGCAGCGCGGCCCACTCGACGGCCGCGGCGGCGGCACCGGCCTGGGTCGGGTCGCCGTTGATCGCGACCTTGCCCTCGTAGTCCGAGCCGAGCAGGTCGTCGAGGCTCTCGGGGGCCGGCACGGCGTCGGCGTCGTAGCCGACCGACATCAGGCCGGTGTAGTCGTAGACCCATCTGCCGTCGGCGTCCTTGTGGTCGTCGGCGATGTCGTCCCAGGTCGACACCTCGTACGGCGCGAACTGGTCGAGGTTGGCGAGCGTCACGGCCGAGCCGAGGTCGAACACGTCGGGGGCGGTGTCCTGCCCCTTCAGGTTCTGGGCGGCGGTGATCTCCTCGGCGCTCGAGACGTCGGGGCTGTCCGAGTTGACGGTGATGTCGTACTTCTCCTCGAACCCGTCGATGATCTTCCCGTAGTTCGCCCAGGTGTCGGGGAGGGCGATCACGTTGAGCTCGCCCTCGGCCTGTGCGGCCTCGACCAGGGCGTCCATGCCGCCGAAGTCCTCGGCGCTGGTGGCGGTGGCGGCGTCGGTGCCGTTCGCCGCGCCTCCCGAGCTGTCGGCGTCGGCGCTCGCCGAGCAGCCGGTCAGGGCGAGGGCGGCGATGCCGAGGGTGGCGGCCGAGACGAGCAGGCGCTTGTCGATCATGCGGTGGAGTCCTTCGGGTGCGGGGCCGGGGTTCGCCGGGGACGGCGACGGGGACCGGACGGCCCGCTGGGCACGCTAAGGAGGCGCGACGACGTCCCGGGGGAGGCCGCGTGAACGAGGGGCGAACAGGTGGTGGCGGGGCGGGCGGCCGAGGTCGTCGCCCCGCTGGTGGTCGGCGACGAGTGGGCAGAAGATGCTGCTCGTCACCGCGGGAGGAGCATCTTCTGCCCACTCGACGAGCGGCGGGGAGAAGAGGAGAGGGCGGGGGTCGAGGGGGCGGGCGGGGCCGGCCGGGTCAGCGGGCGGCGGCGACGGCGGTGAGGGCGACCTCGGCCACGGCGGCGACGAGGGCGTCGTCGTACTCGGCGGCGGGGTCGTTGCGCGTGGTGAGCACCGAGATCACCACGGGGTCGCCCGACGGGGGGACCACGATCGCGACGTCGTTGCGGATGCCGCCCGCGCCTCCTGACTTGTCGGCGACCTGCCAGCCGTCGGGAGCGCCGGCACGGATCAGGGTGTCGCCGGTCGCGTTGCCCGACATCCACTCGAGCAGGGTGGCGCGGTCGTCGGCGGCGAGCCAGTCGCCGTCGGTGATGCGGGCGAGGGTGGCGGTGAAGGCGGCGGGCGTGGTCGTGTCGGCCGTGCTGCCCGGGGTGAGCGTGTTGAGCTCGGGCTCGCCGTGGACGACGTCGGTCACGTCGTCGCCCTGCGCGGCGAGGGCGGCGTCGAGCCCGGCCGGGCCGCCGAGCTCGGTCAGCACGAGGTTCAGCGCCGTGTTGTCGCTCTGCCGCACGGCCGCCTCGGCGAGCTGCCGCAGCGGGAGCCCGTCGGCGACGTGCTCGCTGGTCAGCGGCGAGTACCCCGCGGCGTCGACCTCGGCCTGGGTCCAGGTGACGACGCGGTCGAGGTCGGCGTCGTCGGTCGCGTCGAGCAGGGCCGCCGCGGCGAACGCCTTGAGGCTCGACGCGTACCCGAAGCGTTCGTCGGCGCGGTGGTCGAGGGTCGCGCCCGAGCCGGTGTCGAGCACGGAGAGGCCGACGCGCGCGTCGTACCTGGCCTCGAGGTCGGTCAGCGCGGCCTCGACCTCGGGGGTCGCGAGGTCGGGCGCGACGATCGGGCTGGGCAGGGGGACCGGGGTCGCGGTCGGGCTCGGGGCGGGTGCCGACGCCCCGGGCGTCGAGCAGCCGGTCAGCGCGAGGCCCAGGCCCAGCGCGGTGGCCGTCAGGAGGGTCGTCGTCTTCGTCGTCCGGGAGGTCATCGGTCCAGTCTCGCCGACGCCCCGGAGGCGCGGGTCGGCTCGACGTCGAGAGGTCGGGTTGCGGCACCGGGGTGAGGTTAGGCTAACCTAAGCGCGTGACCACCGACCTGCCCCTCGCGGCCACCGCACCCGCCTCGGCCACCCTCCGTGCCGACGACGTCTCGGTCGCCTACGACGGCGTCGACGTCGTCCGCGGAGCCCGCCTCGAGCTGCGCCCCGGCTGCGTCACCGCCCTCGTCGGCCCGAACGGCAGCGGCAAGTCGACGTTGTTGCGCACCCTCGCCCGGCTGCAGAAGCCGCGCACGGGCTCGCTGACCCTCGCCGCGCCTCCTGCGGGGGGCGAGTGGTCCGAGAACGTCGTCCGCGCCTCGGGGAAGGACGATTCGCGACCACTCGACCGCGCGAGCGCGAGCACGAGTGCGAGCGCGGACGCGGGCGACGAGACGGTCGACGGGTTCGAGCTGTCGCTGCGGCAGTTCGCGCGGCGCGTGGCGCTGTTGACGCAGGGGCGCCCGACCCCCGGTGGACTCAGCGTGCGCGACGTCGTCGAGTTCGGCCGCTACCCGCACCGCGGCCGCTGGGGGCGCTCCGACCCCGACGGCCCCGCCGCCGTCGACCGCGCGCTCGGGCTCACCGGTGTCGCCGACCTCGCCGACCGAGGCGTCGACCAGCTCTCGGGCGGTCAGCTGCAGCGCGTCTGGCTGGCCAGCTGCCTCGCGCAGGACACCGGGGTGCTGCTGCTCGACGAGCCCACCACCTACCTCGACCTGCGCTACCAGGTCGAGCTGCTCGACCTCGTGCGCGACCTGGCCGACTCGGGCCGCATCGCGGTCGGAGTCGTCCTGCACGACCTCGACCAGGCCGCCGCGCTCGCCGACCGCATCGTCGTGCTGAGCGAAGGCCGCATCGTCGCCGAGGGCGACCCCGGGGACGTGCTGACACCGCGCCTCCTGACCGACGTCTGGGGCATCCGCATCGACGTCGACACCGACCCCACCACCGGCCACCTGCGCACCCGCGCGATCGGCCGACACCACACCCGGGCCGAGACGCCCGTCCGATGAGAGAGACACCACCCGTGACCCAGCGCCTGATGACGACGCCCCGCCACACCCCGACCACCGGCGGCCCCGCCCGCCGCCCCGCCCGCCGACTGCTGACGGTCACCGCCGTCGCCGCGGCCGCGGCCCTGACCCTCGCCGGCTGCGGCACCACCGAGTCGGCCGACGCCGGCTCGACCTCGGGCAGCGGCGAGCAGATCACCCTGACCGACGGCACGGGGGCCGAGGTCACCCTCGACGGTCCCGCGACGAAGGTCGTCGGCACCGAGTGGAACGTCGTCGAGGACCTCGTCGCCCTCGGCGTCGAACCCGTGGGCGTCGCCGACGTGAAGGGGTACAACGAGTGGGACGCCGCCGTGCCGCTCACCAACGAGCCGACCGACATCGGCACCCGCGGCGAGCCGAGCCTCGACACCGTCGCGTCGCTCGCACCCGACCTGATCGTCGCGACCGACGGCCTGAGCGCCGACGCCGTCGAGCAGCTGAAGGAGATCGCTCCCGTGCTGCAGATCACCTCGGCCGACGCCTCGCGCCAGATCGAGCACAGCATGGACAACCTCGACCTCATCGCCAAGGCGACCGGCACCGAGGAGAAGGCGACCGAGGTGAAGAAGGAGTTCACCGACGCCGTCGAGGCGGGCGGGCAGGCCCTCGCCGACGCCGGTCTCGCAGGTCAGCCCTTCGCCTTCGCCGACGCCTACGTCGACGCCGGCCAGGTCAGCATCCGCCCTTACGCCAAGGGCTCGCTCGTGTCCGACGTCACCGAGGAGCTCGGCCTGACGAACGCCTGGACCGTCGAGGGCGACGAGGCGTACGGCCTCGCCACGACCGACGTCGAGGGCCTCACGCAGCTGCCGGCCGACGTGCAGTTCCTCTACATCGACAACACCGCCGCCGGTGCCGACGACCCGTTCGCGGTGTCGCTCGCCTCGAACGCCGTCTGGACGTCGCTGCCGTTCGTGCAGTCCGGTGACGTGCACCGTCTCGACGACGGCATCTGGATGTTCGGCGGCCCCGCCGCGATGACCGCCTACGTCGACTCGCTGGTGTCGACCCTGACGAAGTAACCGGCACCGTGAGCACGACCGTCACCCCCACCGACCCCGCGCCGCCCCGGCTCGGCGAGCCCGCTGCCGGGCCCGACGAGCGGGCGCTCCGCGCGGCGCGAGCCCAGGAGGCGCGGCTCGCCGCCCCCCGCCGGGTCACGCTCGGGTCGGTGGGCGTGACGGTCGCGCTGGTCGCCGTCGTCGTGGTGCTCGCCCTCGTGGACGTCACGCAGGGCACCGCCGACGTCGGCGCCCGGCAGGTCTGGCAGGCGCTGACCGGCACCGCGACGGCAGGTGACGCGTCCGTGGTCGTGGCCTCGCGCCTCCCCCGGATGGTCGCCGGTCTGCTGGTCGGCGTCGCCCTCGGAGCCGCCGGTGCGGCCCTGCAACAGATGAGCCGCAACGTGCTCGCCTCGCCCGACACCCTCGCCGTCAACGCCGGCGCCTACGCGGCGCTCGCGCTCGCGGCCGTCACGGGACTCAGCCTGCCCCTGCTCGCGTCGTCCGGCGTCGCGTTCGTCGGCGGGCTGCTCGCCGCGGGGCTCGTGCTCGCGGTGTCCGGGCTCGGCGCCGGCACCGTGCGGCTCGTGCTCGCCGGCAGCGCCCTCGCCCTCGGCCTCGCCTCGGTGACGAGCGCCCTGCTGCTGCTCTTCCCGCAGCAGACCGCCGGGCTCTACGCCTGGGGCCAGGGCAGCATCTCGCAGAACGGCTTCGACGGCGTCGTCCAGCTCGCCCCGGTGATCGTCGTGGGGCTGCTCGTGCTCGTCGCGATGAACGTCCGCGTGGACGCCCTCGCGCTCGGGGACGACGCCGCCCGCAGCGTCGGCGTCGACGTCCGCACGACCCGCGTGGTCACCGTCCTCGCCGCCGTGCTGCTCTCGGCCGCCGCCGTCACCCTCGCGGGGCCGATCGGCTTCGTCGGCCTCTGCGCCCCCGCCCTCGTCCGCCTGCTGCGTCGGGCCGTGCCCTCCGTCCGCCGCTTCCTCGTCTTCCTGCCCCTCGCGGCCCTGGCGGGCGCCGCCCTCGTGCTCGGCGCCGACGTGCTGCTGCGCGCCCTGGTCGGTGCCGAGACGTCGGTCCAGGTGCCGACCGGCGTCGTGACCTCGCTGCTCGGGGCGGTCGTCCTCGTCGTGCTGGCCTTCCGTGCCCGCGACCACGGCGGCGTCACCCCGACCGACCGGCACCCCGTGGTCTCCCGCCTGCGGTTCGTGGTCGTCGTCGTGGTCGTGCTCGCCGCCCTCGTCGCCGTCGTCCTCGGCTCGGTGCTGCTCGGCGACGCCAAGCTGCTGCTCGGCGACGTCGCCAACTGGGTGACCGGTCGGTCCGGCCGCGTCGTCACCTACGTGCTCGACACCCGCGTCCCCCGGGTCGTGGCCGCCCTCGCCGCGGGGGCGGCGCTGGCTCTCGCCGGCACGCTCGTGCAGGCCGTCACGCGCAACCCGCTCGCCGAGCCGGGCATCCTCGGCGTGACGGGCGGAGCCGGCCTCGGGGCCGTGCTGCTCGTCACCACCGTGCCGCTCGCGACCGGCTGGGGCATGGCCGGCGCGGCGTTCGCCGGAGCCGTCGTGGCGGCCGTCGTCGTGTTCGGCCTCGCCTCCCGCGGTGGCTTCCCGCAGAACCGGCTCGTGCTGATCGGCATCGGCGTCTCGACGGCGACGGCGGCCGCGATCAGCCTGCTGATCGTCCTGACCGACCCGTTCAACGGCGCGAAGGCGCTGACCTGGCTGTCGGGTTCGACCTACGGCCGCACGCTGGACGACGCGCTGCCGGTGTCGCTGGTGCTCGTGGCCGCGCTCGTGGTGGTCGTGCTGCTGCGCCGTCGCCTCGACCTGCTCGGGGTGGACGACGACACCCCGCGCCTCCTCGGGGTATCGCTCTCGCGGTCGCGCCTGGTCTTCCTGTCGCTCGCCGTGCTGCTCACGGCGACGGCCGTGGCCGCCGTGGGCGTGGTCGGATTCGTCGGACTCGTCGCCCCGCACGCCGCCCGGTCGCTGGTCGGACGGCGGCACGCGCGGGTGCTGCCCGTGGCCGTGCTGCTCGGCGCGGTGCTGGTCTGCGCCGCCGACGTGCTCGGCCGCACGCTGATCGCCCCGGCACAGCTCGGCGCCGGCCTGCTGACCGCCGTGATCGGCACGCCGTACTTCGTCTGGCTGCTCTGGCGCGGGCGGGCCTCCGCGAGCTGACGCCCCGGCGCGCTGACGCCCGGCGCCCTGGCGCCCCGACGCGCTGGCCCCCTGGCCGGTCGAGTGGGCAGAAGGTGTCCTTCCCGCCTCGACGAAGGACGTTTTCTGCCCAGTCGACCCGCGCCTCCCGGGGTCGGGACGTCAGGAGGCGCGGCGCAGCACCCGGAGCAGCACCAGCCCCGCGACGCCCCCCGCCAGGTACCCGAGCAGGTCGGTCGCCACGAAGGTGGAGCCGAGCACCCACGCGACGGGCGGGAACGCGTCGGCGGCGGCGGCGGGCAGTCCGGTCAGCTGGAGCAGCTCGATGCCGACCGACGCCGCGGTGGCGGCCCCGGCCGCGACGGGGGCGGCCAGGCGCGGGGCGACGAGGCGTGGGGCGACGAGCGCGAGCAGCAGGGCGAGCAGCACGGTGTAGAGCGCCGAGCCGAGCAGGTCGCCCGTCAGCCCGGGGACGGCGAGCTTCGCGACGACGCCGAGGGCGACGGTCGCCGCCGCCGCGACCGCCGTCAGCAGCCGCGCCCGCGCCCGCAGTCGTCGAGCATCCCCCGGACCTGCGGCCCGCGGGTCGAGTGGTCCCGAATCGTCCTTGCGCACAGCGGGAGGGACGCTTCGCGACCACTCGACGGGCGGCGTCACGAGAGGCACCCGGTCTGGACGACGAACGACAGGCCGTCGGCCGACCGCCCGTCGGCCACCCCGGCCACAACCGCAGCCACCACCGACGTCGCGATCGCCCGGCGCAGGGTTGGAGAGGTCATCCGTCGAGCCTACGAACGGGCGAGCCGGGTCGCGTCCGTCTCGGGGACCACGCCGCGCGCCGGGAGGACGACCCCCCCCGCCGCCTGACCGACATGTCTCATCTAGGATCGTCCCTGGGGCCGGGCACCGCCGGGTCACGGCCCCGGGCAAGAGTGAAGCCCACGACCGCTAGAACGATCGTGGGCTTCGTTTGTCCTCCGAGTGGAAGACCAGGGATGCTAGCAATCCCGAGTTCACTACTCGGTCGATCGTAATCCAGGTCCTCCTGGATTGCATCCCTGGCACCTTCCGCTCCTCGTGTCCGCCGGCGCGCACACCAGGAGGTGATCCTCATGTCGAAAGACGCCGAGGGCCAGCCCAGGAAGACCGTGCCGTGGCTTCAGATCGCGACGTCGTTCGTGACCGTGGCCCGGTTCGTGTTCGACCTGTGGCGTAAGGGCTAGGAGAGAGGGCGCCCCCGTGGCCCTGCGCCACGGGGGCGTTCCTCGCCGACGCGACCCGCGCCTCCTGGGCGGTGGAGCTCAGGAGGCGCGGGTCGCGTGCTGCAGGTCAGGCCGCGTCGACGACGCGCGAGACGTCCGCGCCGACGCGCTCGCCGGCGACGGTGCCCGTCAGCCCGGCGCTCGCCAGGAAGCGGTCGGCGGTGCGCAGGCCGAGGGCCATGATCGTCAGGGCGGGGTTGGCGACGACGGCACTCGGGAAGACCGAGTTGTCGGCGATCCAGAGGTTCGGCACGTCGAAGCTGCGCCCGTCGGGGTCGACCACGGCCGTCGCCGGGTCGGTGCCCATGCGGCAGGTGCCGATCGTGTGCGCGGTGCGGGCCAGGACGCGGATGTCGCGGCCCCCGGCCGCCTCGACGATCGCGGTCATCGTCTCGACGGCGTGGTCGTCGATCGCCTTCTCGTTGTCGCCGGGCGTGAAGGTGACGACGACCTTGGGCATGCCGAACTCGTCGACCTCGTCGGACAGCGTCAGGCGGTTCTGTTCGCTCGGCAGGCATTCGGCGTTGATGCCGACGCCGGCCATGAAGCGGTAGTCGTCGAGCGCCTTCACGAGTTCGGGGCCCCAGAGGCCGGCACCGCGGGCCAGGGTCGTCGCCAGCGTCAACGGCATGGCGCCGAGGCTCTGGATCAGGTAGCCGCCGACGAAGTCGACGCCCTCGGGCCGCATGGTGTCTTCGGTGATGATCGACGACGGGTACCCGCGGTAGCCGCGCATCTCGGTGTCGAACGTGCCCCAGACCTGCGTCGCGCCGTGGGCCATGAAGTTGCGGCCGACCTGGTCGCTGCTGTTGGCGATGCCGGCGTGCAAGAGCAGGCGCGGGGTCTCGACGCCGCCTGCGCAGAGGAAGAGCGCGGCGGTGCGCTGGCGGTGCTCGACGCCGTCGCGGACGTAGACCACGGCCGACACCTCGCCGGCCTCGTCGAGCTCGATGCCCGTGACCATCGACTCGGGGCGGATCTCGGCCCCGTTCGCGACGGCCATCGGCAGGTAGCTGGTGTCCATGCTGACCTTGGCGCCGCTGCGGCACCCCTGGTGGCAGCTGCCGCAGCCGACGCAGGCCGGTCGGGTGCCGACGTGCTCCTGACGCCAGTCACGGCTGACCAGGGCCGCCGGGGCGTCCGTGGCCCGGATGCCCAGGGCCTCGCACCCGCGGATCATCATGTCGCTCGAGGCGTTGCGGGCGGGCGGCGGCATCAGGTACGACCGCGACGGGTCCCACGGGTAGTCGGCCGGGCCGGAGACGCCGACGAAGTGCTCGACCTCTTCGATGTACCCGATCAGCTCGGCGTGGTCGACCGGCCAGTCCTCGCCCTTGCCCGTGAGGGACTTGAGCTTGAGGTCGCGCTCGTCGGGACGGGGGGTGAAGGCGCCCCAGTGCAGGGTCGAACCGCCCACGCCCTTGCCGCTGTTGTTCTGGCCGAACGCGGTCGGGGTCTCGCCGCCGCTGAGGCGCTCGTCCATCCAGTTGATCTTGACGGCCTCGATCTCGTCCTGCGTGTACTCGTCGGGCTCGAAGTTGCGGCCGGCCTCGAGCGCGACGACCGAGAGGCCCTGCAGGGCGAGCTTCGCCAGGATCGGGGCGCCACCGGCGCCGGTTCCGATCACGACCGCGTCGACGACCTCGGACTCGTCGTAGGTGCGTTGTCCGTCGAGCTTCATCGGGTGACCTCCATGGCTGGTTCCCAGCCCTCTCGTTGGCCGGCACCGAGCCGGCTGAATCCTTGCAGGGCGCGACCGGCACGGCCGTTCGCGAAACCGTCGAAGCCGATGCGTTCCATCGTCGCGGGGTGGGCGAGCCAGAGCTTGACCAAGTCGACGCGGCAGTCCTCGAACCACGCGGTGAGCTGCTCGACCGAGAAGGGGTGTGCCTCGTCGGGGCTGGGTTGCCCCGTGCGCCCGGGGGTGCCGCCGGTCATCCCGGCGTCGTCCTGGTCGCCGCCGTGGTGCGAGTCGCCGCCACCGCTGTCGCCGACGGTGCCGAGGGCGTCGTCGGGATCGCCCGCGACGATCGCGGCGAGCCGCTCGTCCTGCTGCTCGTACGACAGCCCGGTGAAGTCGGCGAGGGCGTCGAGGCCCAGCGCGTAGGCCTCGGGGTCGCTCGGCAGGTCGGCGTTGCGCCAGCCGTCGCCGTAGCCGGCGGCGAGCTGGGCGTCGACCCGCGCGGCGAGGTCGACCGAGTGGTCGGGGTCGTCCTGCGGCACGACGCGGGAGGCCACGGCACGCAACGTGGTCAGCTGCGCCTCGGTCAGCACCTGTGGGACGTAGCGCGGGTCGTCGGCGACGGCGCGCCGGGCGAGGATGCCGCGGGTGTTCGAGGCGGTGCGGCTCGAGGCGATGACGCGGGCGAAGTCGTCCGACATGACCGGAGCCCGCCCCGCGTCGTCGCGCCAGAAGTCGAGGATGGCCGAAGCGACCTCGGTCGGGCGCTCGAGCGGCAAGAGGTGCCCCGCGCCGTCCAGGGTGAGGTGCGTGGCACGCGGGTAGACGGCGCCGTTCAGGCGACGCTGGGCGTCCTCGCCCAACGGCCCGTCGGCGCCCCCGGCGACGATCAGGGCGGGCACGTCGAGGGTGCCGACCTCGGCCGACCAGTCCTCGCGGCTGCCGCGGTCGAACCATGCGGTCCACGCCTCGGGGGAGGTGCGGTGAAGGTCGGCGAGGGCCTGGTCGTCGAGCGGCGTGGCCAGGGGAGCGCCGACGTTGTCGTCGACGAAGCTGCGGGCCGTGTCGGCGCCGAGCGGGCCGTCGGCGGCCGCGGCGATCATCTGCTCGCGGTTCGACTCGCTCATGGGCTCGGGTGACGGCGGGGAGGCCGCGAGCAGCACGACCCCGGCGAGGCCGAAGAGCCCGCCCTGGCCGGCGAGCGTGCGCGCGGCGACGATCGACGCGATCTTGCCACCCATGCTGTGACCGACGAGCAGCCAGCGGGTGGCGCCGTGCCGGCGGATCTGCCGGGTGACCTGACGGACCATGTCGTCGACGGTCACCCCGTCGGCCGTGGTGGCGTCGCCGAAGCCGGGCAGGTCGAGGGCGACCACCTCGACGTCGTCGCCGAGCGCCTCGGTGACGGGACCGTACTCGAGCCGGCTCATGCCGAGCGCGTGCAGGCAGAACAGGGTGGGGCGTGTGGTGGTGTCGCTGGTCACTCGGACTCCTCGGAGAAGACGTGGGGCCGGGCGACGACCCCCGTCGTCCCGGCGGACTCGACGCTACGGCCCGCCACCGTCATCGGGCCGAATGAGGGCGTGCGGACCGTGCCGGTGGTACGACTGACTGCCCACCGCGGGTGGTCCCGATGCTGGGAGGCGTACCCCGAGGAGGCGCGGGCGGCGGATGCTCAGGAGCCGCGCCTTGTGCCCGCCCCGCCCGCCCGGGAGGATGGGCGGATGGAAACCGTCATCATCGCCCTCATGGTCATCGGGTCGATCGTCGTCATCTTCGGCATCGTCTTCTTCCTGGTCGCGGCGGTGCTGCCCACCCGTGCGCCCCGTGCCGACCGCCGGGGCCGCGGCGGACGTCCCGCCGCCCGCACCCGCTAGTCGGGGCCCGGGGTACGACGATGGACGAGGGACTCGTCGTCCACCTCCAGCGGTGCGCCGCCCAGCTGGTCACCCGCAACGAGCTCCGTGATCGGTTCGACCTCGCACGGACCGTCACGCACGCGGCCGACTTCTCGCGCCGATCGGCTGCCGAACGCGCGGCCGACGAACTCCGCACGGCGGGCTACGACGCGACGGTCACCCGGCACGGTCTGCTGGGGGCAGATCTCCGGGCCAGCCGGGAGGACGCGCTCGACGACGACCGCGCCGTGACCTTCACCCGAGAGGTGTTCGACGTCGTGCAGCGATCCGGCGGTCGGTACGACGGCTGGAGCGCCGAGGTCATCGCCGAAGCCCAGGCCTGACCCGCCTGCATACGCCTGTGCCCCCGGGTCGCACCACCGAGGTGGTGTCGAACCGCCGATGTGCGTGGTTCGACATCGCTCCCGCCCTACGGGACGATCGCGTCGACGTAGCCGCCGTCGACCCGCAGCGCCCCGCCCGTCGTCGCCGAGGCGAAGCGCGAGCTGAGGTAGACGACCATGTTGGCGATCTCCTCCGGCTCGATCAGTCGCTGGATGAGCGACTGCGGCCGGTGCTTCAGCATGAACTCGTGCTGGGCCTCGTCCCAGGGCAGGTCGTCGCCGACCAGCTCGCGCACGAACTCCTCGACGCCCCCCGTGTGCGTCGGCCCGGCGATGACGCTGTTGACCGTCACGCCCGAACCCGCGGCCGCCTTCGCGAACCCCCGCGACACCCCGAGCAGGGCCGTCTTCGACACCCCGTAGTGGATCATCTCGACCGGCGTCACGATCGCCGAGTCGCTCGCGATGTACTGCACCCGGCCCCAGCCGCGCTCCATCATGCCGGGCAGGTAGGCCCGCGTCAGGCGCACGGCCGACAGCACGTTCGTCTCGAAGTAGCGGCGCCACTCGTCGTCGTCGATGCTCAACGCGTCGGCCGAGCCGAAGACGCCGAGGTTGTTCACCAGCACGTCGACCTCGGGGAAGGCCTCGACCGCCGCCTGCGCACCCGCCTCGGTGGCCAGGTCGGCCGCGAGCGTGACGACCCGCGCCTCCCGGGTCCCGGCGTCGAGGGCCGCGAAGGCGGCGTCGTCGGCCAGCGAGTCGAGGAGGCGCGCTCGGGCCGCCCCCGTGGTCTCCGTCGAGCGTCCGTTCACGATGACGCGGGCCCCGGCGGCGGCGAGCCCCCGGGCGATCGCGAAGCCGATGCCCTGGGTCGAGCCGGTGACGAGTGCGGTGGTGCCGTCGAGTTCGATCTTCATGGGACCATCCTGCTCGCAGGAGCCCCGGGTGCCCACCCGACCTCAGCGGCGGCGCGGCACGACCATCGGCGACCCGGTCACGGGGTCCGGCACGACGACGCAGGGCAGGTCGAACACGTCGGTGACGAGCTGCTCGGTCAGCACTTCGGCCGGGGTGCCCGTCGCCACGACGTCGCCGTCGGCCATCACGATCAGGTCGGTCGCGTACCGCGCGGCCTGGTTGAGGTCGTGCAGCACCGCGACCACGGTCGTGCCCTGCCCGTGCAGTCGGGCGAACAGGTCGAGCAGGTCGTACTGGTGGGCGATGTCGAGGTAGGTCGTCGGCTCGTCGAGCAGCAGCACCGGCGTCTGCTGTGCGAGCGCCATCGCGACCCACACCCGCTGGCGCTGCCCGCCCGACAGCTCGTCGACGGGCACGTCGACCAGCTCGGTGAGGTCGGTCTCGGCCAGGGCCGCGTCGACGGCCTCGCGGTCGGTGCCGGTCCACTGCCGGAAGAGACCCTGGTGCGGGTAGCGGCCGCGTGCGACGAGCTCGGCGACCGTGATGCCGTCGGGTGCCGTCGAGGTCTGGGGCAGCAGGCCGACGATGCGGGCCACCTCCTTCGCCGGCACGCCCGCGAGCTCGCGTCCGTCGAGCAGGACCGACCCCGACCGGGGCTTCAGGAGGCGCGCGAAGGCCCTCAGGAGGGTCGACTTCCCGCAGGCGTTCGGCCCGACGATGACGGTGAACGAGCCGTCGCGCACGTCGGCGTCGACGGCCTCGCTCACCGTCCGCCGGTCGTAGGCGAGGTGCGCGCCGCGGGCCACGAGGCGGGAGGGGCGGGTGTCGTCGGCGTTCACGCGGACCTCCGGGATTCCGAGACGAGCAGGGTGATCAGGTAGACCCCGCCGATCACGAGGGTGACGAGGCCGACCGGCACCGGGTTGGCGGCCACGTGCTGGGCGACGAGGTCGGCGACGAGCAGGAGCACGCCGCCGACGAGTCCGCCGGCGACGAGCGGCACCCCGGCCGACCGCACCAGGCGTCGGGCCAGCTGCGGCGCGGCCAGGGCCACGAACGCCATCGGCCCGGTGCTGGCGGTCACCACGGCGGTCAGTGCGACGCCGACGACGACGAGCGCCAGGCGCGACCGCTCGGCGCCGAGGCCGTGCGACCGGGCGGCGTCGTCGCCGAGCTCGAGCTGCCGGAGGGGACGCGACAGCCCCATGACCAGCGGGGTCAGCACGACGAGCAGCACCAGCGCCGGGACGAGCTGCTTCCAGCCGACCAGCGCGAGCGAGCCCGCCCCCCAGAACGACGCGGTCAAGGCGACCTCGTTCTGCGCGCGCAGCAGCAACCAGCTGTTGACCGAGTGCAGCAGGGCCGTGACGCCGATGCCCACGATGATCAGCCGCAGCCCGTGCACGCCGCGACGGTAGGCCAGCAGGTAGACGACCAGCGCGGTGACGAGCCCGCCGATCAGGGCGCCGGCCGCCGTGCCGATCGTCGAGGCCGCACCCGACACGATGACGACGATCGCCCCGGTGTAGGCGCCGGTCGAGAAGCCGATCACGTCGGGCGAGCCCAGCGGGTTGCGGGTCAGGGACTGGAAGACGGCGCCCGAGACGCCGAGTGCGGCGCCGAAGACGAGGGCTGCGAGGACGCGCGGCAGCCGCCAGTTCAGCACGATGGTCGAGGCGAACCCGTCGCCGCCGAACAGCGCCCGCACGACCTCGGGCGGACTGAGCGGGTAGTCGCCGATGCCGAGGGCGACGATCGCGACGACGACGGCCACCACGACCAGCGTCAGCGTCGCCGTGCGTCGCCGCCCGCCGGTCGAGCGCCACGAGCGCAGGAGGCGCGGGCCGACCCCCGGGGAGGTCGACGTCGTCCGCGTACCCGACGGCGTGCCCGTGCCCCGGGTCGGGCGCGTGTCCGGCCCCGTGCCCCCGGTCACGCGCCACCCACCCGTCGGCGTCGGGCGATCGCGATGAGCACGGGGGCGCCGACGGCGGCCGTGACGAGGCCAGCGGCCAGCTCGCCCGGGGGAGCGACCACGCGGCCGAGGACGTCCGCGAGCAGCAGCAGCACCGGCCCGAGCACGGCCGAGAGGGCGGTGATCCACGGCTGGCTGGGCCCGACGACGCCGCGGGCGGCGTGCGCGACCATGAGCCCCACGAACGCGATGGGCCCGACCACCGCGGTCGCGCCTCCGGCCAGCAGGGTGACGACGACCAACGAGACGACGCGCACGGCCGGCACCGAGACGCCGACCGACGCGGCGTGTTCGTCGCCGAGTGCGACGGCGTCGAGCGGGCGCGAGGCGATCAGGGCGACGACGACCCCGGCCGCGACGAAGGGCAGCACCGTGAGCACGGGCTCCCAGCCGCGGTCGGCGAGCGAGCCGACCTCCCACGCGCGGACGGCGTCGAAACGGCGGGGATCGGCCAGCACGATCGACGAGGTGATGCCCGCGAGCACCGACCCGAGCGCGAGGCCGGCGAGGGTCAGGCGGGCGGGACCGCCGCCTCCTCGTCCGGCGCCACCGATCAGGGCGACGGCGACCGTCGCGAGGCCCGCACCGACGAACGAGAACCAGACCCAGCCGCTCGCCGAGGTGACCCCGGCGAAGCCGACCGCGAGGGCGACGGCGAAGGCGCTGCCCGAGGTGACGCCGAGGATGCCCGGATCGGCCAGCGGGTTGCGCGTCACGGCCTGCACGACGGCCCCGGCGACACCGAGCCCGGCGCCGGCCACGATCGCGGCGACCGTCCGCGGCAGGCGGAGGTCGAGCACGGCGGTCGCGTCGGCCGTGTCGCGGCTCGCGGCGCCGGTGAGGATGCGCAGCACCTCGTCGAACGCGACCGGCCGCGCGCCGACGGCGAGTCCCAGCACGACGGCGAGGGCCAACAGGGCCAGGGCGGCCACGAGGGCGAGGAGGCGCGTGCGGGTGCGCCGGGAGCCCCGCGTCGGTCGCGGGGCACGGCCGACCGTGAGCGCTCGGGGCATCGCCATGACGATTAGCTTAGGCTACCCTCACTTGGAGTCCGGCCGGGTGGCGCACGTCGCCGTCCAGGCCCGCCCCCCGCACCCGACCTTCCGCCCGACACCACGTCACAGCACCGACGTCACAGCCCTGAGGAACACATGCGCAAGTCACTCTCGATCACCGCCGCCGTCGCGGTCGCCACCCTCGCCCTGGCCGGCTGCTCGGCCGACGCCGACCCGGACGACGCCGCCGGCGGCGGAGCCTCGGGCGGATCGGGCGCGTTCCCCGTCTCGATCGACACGAAGTTCGGCGAGGTCACCATCGACCAGAAGCCGACGCGCGTCGTCGCGCTCGGCTGGGGCGACGCCGAGACGGCGCTCGCGCTGGGCGTGCAACCCGTGGGGGCCTCGGACTGGCTCGCCTTCGGTGACGAGGCCGACGGCGTCGGCCCCTGGGCACAGGGTCTCTACGACCAGGCCCCCGAGATCATCGGCACCCTCGAGCCCTCCTACGAGGCCATCGCGGCCCTCGAGCCCGACGTCATCCTCGACACGAAGAGCTCGGGCGACCAGGAGCGCTACGACCGTCTGTCGAGCATCGCCCCGACCGTGGGCGTGCCCGAGGGAGGCGACAGCTACCTGACCGACTTCGAGGACCAGATGGAGCTCGTCTCGAAGGCTCTCGGTGAAGAGGCCAAGGGTGAGCAGCTCGTCGACGAGAACGAGAAGGCCGTCGAGGCCGTCGCCGACGCCCACCCCGAGTGGAAGGGCAAGACGATCACCGCCGCCACGAAGACCAGCGAGGGCTGGGGTGCCTACGTCGAGGACAGCGAGCGGGTCGAGCAGCTCGAGGAGCTCGGCTTCGA
Organism: Frigoribacterium sp. NPDC087798; assembly: GCF_044742985.1. NCBI lineage: Bacteria > Bacillati > Actinomycetota > Actinomycetes > Micrococcales > Microbacteriaceae > Frigoribacterium > Frigoribacterium sp. NPDC087798. The sequence goes on from NZ_JBIUVP010000003.1 coordinate 298,299, forward strand.
GCAGAACCCCGCCATCTCGGCGCTGTCCCCGAACGCCGGTGGATTCTCGGTGTCGATCTCGAGCGAGCAGCTCGACCAGATCGACGCGGACGTCATCGTGGCCTTCCCGATCTACATCGACACGACCGAGATCACGGACGACCCGCAGTGGAAGGCCCTGTCGGCGGTGCAGGACGGCCACGCCGTCGTCATCGACGGCGACGTCGCCGCGGCGTACTCGCTCGGTTCGGCGCTCTCGCGCCAGTACGCGCTCGACCAGCTGGTGCCGCTGCTCGAGGGCGCCACGGAGTAGTCGCCGCACCCGTGCGGGCCGAATCGCTGCAGAGGGTGAAAGATGTTCTGGTGACCCACGAGCTGCACGACCTGATGACCCCCGAGAAGAACGTCCAACGCATCATGTGGACCGGCACGATCTGGTTCGTCGCCGCGGTCGGCAGCGTGGCGGTGGCCCTGGGGCTGCTGCTCGCGACCGGCTGGCGTCCCGCCCTCCTCTCGGCCGGGCTCGCGACGTTGTTCTGGGTCGGTGCCGCGCTGGTCGCCCTGAGCGTCGGGCTCATCGGGTGGTCGGGCTGCCCGATCCTCGAGGTCGACGTCCCCACGGCCGACCGCAACAAGACCCGCACGATGCAGGCCGGCACGATGCTGTTCATCGTCGGCGGTGCGGCCGCCCTGCTCGCCGTCCTGCTCGGCCCCGCGAGCTGACGCCGACGCCCTGCGAGCTGAGCCCCGCGAGCTGAGCGGGGGACACCTCACGACCGCCCGTCACTAGGGTGGCGCGAATGAGCGAACACGAGTCCCCGACGACGGCCACCGCCCTGCCGGGCCCCTCCTGGACCGAGCACGTCGTGTGGTGGCACGTGTACCCCCTCGGGTTCGTCGGGGCGGACACGACGGGAGCGGACCGCTCGCCGGCACCGCGCCTCCTCGATCTCGTGCCGTGGCTCGACCACCTGGTGGCCCTCGGGGCCAACGGGCTCGCCCTCGGGCCGGTCTTCGCGTCGTCGACCCACGGCTACGACACCATCGACTGGTTCGCGGTCGACCCGCGTCTCGGCACCGAGGCCGACCTCGTCATCCTGATCGAGGCCGCCCACGCGAAAGGCGTCAAGGTCATGCTCGACGGCGTCTTCAACCACGTCGGCCCCGAGTTCCCCGCGCTGGTCGAGGCACGTCGCGACCCCGACTCGAGCGCCGCCTCCCTGTTCCGGCGCGAGGACGACGGCAGCCTGGGCACCTTCGAGGGGCACGGCGGGCTCATCGCCCTCGACCACTCGTCGCCCGAGGTCGCCCGCACGGTCACGGACGTCCTGACGTACTGGGCCGACCGCGGTGCCGACGCCTGGCGGCTCGACGCCGCCTACTCGGTGCCGTCGTCGTTCTGGGCGACCGTGCTGCCGCCGCTCCGCGAACGGCACCCCGACGTGTACGTCGTGGGCGAGGTGCTGCACGGCGACTACGCGGCGGCCGTCCGTGACGGAGGCCTCGACTCGGTGACCCAGTACGAACTGTGGCAGGGCGTCTGGCACGCCCTGGCCGAGGTCAACCTGTTCGAGCTCGAGTGGGCGCTGCAGCGCCACGACGGGTTCCTCGACGACTTCGTGCCGCTGACCTTCGTCGGCAACCACGACGTCACGCGCATCGCCAGCCAGATCGACGACGACCGCCACCACGCCCACGCGATCGTGCTGCTCCTCACCCTCGGCGGCACGCCCTCGGTCTACTACGGGGACGAGTTCGGCCTACGGGCCGTCAAGGAGGCGCGGGTCGGCGGCGACGACGCGGTGCGTCCGGCGTTCCCCTCGACGCCTGCCGAGGCTCCGGGTGCCGGCGTCCCGGACGCCCTCCCCGAGGTCCTCGCCCTGCACCAGGAGCTGATCGGCGTGCGACGTCGGCACCCGTGGCTGCACACCGCCCGCAGCCGCACCGTGTCGGTCGCGAACGAGTCGCTCGTGCTCGAGGTGACGGGCGTCGGGGCGGGTCGGTCGCTCGTCGTCGCGCTGAACCTCGGCGACGACGAGCTGCGCGTGGCCGACCCGGCCCCGGCCGAGTGGGTGGCCGGTCGGGACGCGGGCCTCGACGGCGACGTCCTGTCGGTGGGGCCGCACGGCTGGGCGGTCGTCGCGCGCGCCTGACCCGGCCCGCGCCTCCGGGGTCCCTCCGACGCTCGTGGGCATCCCCTGGGAGTCGCGACGAACCCGGCCGGGCCGTCGCTACCGTGCCACGCATGGCTAAGACACGAGAGCTACTCATGACCTCGACCCTCGCCGTCGGTGCGCTGGTCGCCGCCACCGGATGCACCTCCGACCCCGCCGTGACGGCCCCGACCGCCGCGGCGACCGGCGTGCCGAGCGCCCCCGCGACGAGCGCGACCCCCGCCGGTTCCGAACAGGACTCGGCCGAGCAGGCGATCGTCGTCCGCTACCTCGACGCGATCTCGGACGGAGACACGGCGGCGGCCTGGGCCCTGCTGACCCCCGAGGCGCAGCAGTTCTACGGCGCCGAGCGGACCTTCGCCGAGTACTCGCCGGTGGACGGCACGGTGACGCCCGACGAGGCCTCGGTCCTGGTCGACGCCGACCTGGCCGTGGCCGAGGGGCCCGAGGGCGCGTTCACGCTGGTGAGCGCCACGACCGACGACCTCGCCGACGCCTGGATCGTGCGCGAGACGGCCGACGGCCTGCGCGTCGACGACGCCGGCGTGCCGCCGACCGGCGACTCGGTCTACGAGTGGGACAACCCGGCCGTCGGGGCCGAGGACCAGAGCGCAGGAGGCGCGGTGTACGACACCACGGCCCCCGCGTCGATCTCGTTCGCCAGCCCGTTGAGCCAGGACCAGACCGAGCCGAGCGTCGTCGGCTACCCCGACACGCTCTGGGTCTTCCTCGACGGTCAGCAGCTGCCGTCGATCGAGGCCGTGTCGGCCGGATCGGGCAAGCGTTTCACGACCGAGATCGGCGAGTCGAGCGGGGCCGGCCGCGGCCTCACCGTCGTGTGGCAGACGGGCGACGACTCGCTCGGCTGGCGCAGCAGCACCGTCGTGCTCTGAGCCCCGGCCCGGCGGGACGTCCGCCGCGAACCCCGTTCACGAAGACGAACCCCGTTCAAGCAGGGTTCATCTTCGTGAACGGGGTTCGTCGTCGGGAGGCGGCGGAGCGCTCAGCGGCGACGCAGCAGGGCCATCGCCTCGAGGTGCGGCGTCTGCGGGAACATGTCGAACACGCGCGCGGCGACCACGTCGAACGACGGCATCGCGTCGAGATCGCTCGCCAGGGTGACGGGGTTGCAGCTCGAGTAGACGACGTGCTCGACGTCCGACCCCTCGAGCCAGCCGGCCAGCGTCGCCCCGATGCCGCGTCGCGGCGGGTTGACGATCACGAGCTCCGGAGGCGCGGTGCCGGTACCCGAGGGCCCCGCCCCCGCGGATGCGCCCGTCGCGAACCGGGTCGCGTCGTCGGCCGCGAAGCGCACGTGCTCGAAGCCTGCGCGACGGGCGCTGCCCCGGGCGCTGGCCACCGCCTCCTCGCTGGTCTCGATGCCGACGACCTCGCGGTACGCGTGTCGACTCGAGCGGCCGGCGCCCGGGCGCGCGACGTGCAGGGCGAAGCCTCCGACGCCGCAGTAGAGGTCCCACACGGTGGCCGGGTCGATCGCGTCGACCCATTCGGCGGCCTGCGCGTACAGCCCGGCCGCGATCGCCGTGTTCGTCTGGAAGAAGCTCTGGGGGCGCAGCTCGAGGTCGACCCCGCCGAGGTGCATGGTGAGCGTCTCGCGGTCGGTCAGCACGATCTCGTCGGTGCCCTCGAGCACGGCCTTGTGCTCGGGCAGCAGGTTGACCGACACGACCGCGACCCGGGGCAGGGCCTCGAGCAGCCAGGGCAGTTCGGACCGCAGCCGGGGCAGGGCCTGCTCGCTGCGCAACACGAAGCGCACCATCAGCTCGCCCGAGGGCGACTCGGTGACGTGCACGTACTTGGCCTCGCCGCGGCGTCGCGGGACGTCGTAGGGCAGGAGGCGCGCCCGGGTCACGAACGCCGCCAGCGTGGGCAGCGCCTCCTGGATTCCTGACGTGTGCAGCCCGCAGCCGCGCAGGTCGACGCCCTGTCCGCGGCCGTCGAGGATGCCGAGCGTCGGCTCGTCGATCGTGCCGCCGACGACCATCTTCGCCTTGTTGCGGAACCCCGACTCGGGGCCGGTCAGCGTCGGCAGCCAGGCCGAGGGCGCATGGCGCTCGTCGAGGAGGTCGCGGACGCGCGCCTCCTTCTCGGCGACCTGAACCGGGTAGGGGCGGTCGAGGAGCGTGCACGAACGGCACAGCCCCGCGTCGAAGTAGTCGCACTGCATGGCGGGCCGAGTCTAGGCGAGGGGCGTGGGGTGGCGACCCGCGCCTCCTCGGCCGGGTGCGGCCGGGTCAGAGCTGGGTGATGCCGCGTACGAGGGCGAGGGCGCTGCCGACGGCCGCGAGCGTCAGGACGAGGATGCGGCCGACCCGGGCCGGGACGACCTTGCTGAGGTGGTGCCCGACGAAGGCGCCGACGAACAGCAGGCCGAGGGCTCCCGCCCAGACGGGGACCGGCTCGGACGGGATGCCCTTCGTCAGCACCGAAGTCAGGTTGATCGCCAGCAGGAACACCTGGCCGGTGCCGACGAAGACCTCCCGGGGCCAGCGGTCGCTCGTGGCGTGCACCGTCAGCGCCGGACCGCCGACGCCGGCCGTCACGTTCATGAAGCCGCCGAGGGCGCCCGCGGCCACGGCGCCGACGCGGCCGGGCAGGAGGCGCGCGCGGCTCGAGAACGCCATCACGAGCACGCCGACCAGGGCCAGGGCGCCCACCGCGATGGTCAGCGGGCCGGTCGGGGCGGTCTGCACGACCCACGCGCCGATCGGGATCGTCACGAGGGCGGGCAGGACGAGGAGGGCCGCCGTCCGCCACCGCACCGTGCGCCAGGTGCTCGCCAGCACGACCAGCGCGAGCACGGCGGCGAGGGCGTTGCCGACCGAGACGCCGGCCTCGGGGCCGAGCACCACCACGAGGAGGGGTGCGGCGGTCAGCGCGAAGCCGATGCCCGCCATGCGCTGCGTGAGGGCGCCGACCACGATGGCCGCGGCGGCGAGGGCGAGCGTCAGCGGGGTCACGCCGCCACGCTACCCGGCGTGCCGGGCCGGGCTGCGCCGTGCCGGGCTGTGCCGGGCGTGCGTGCCGGGTCGGCATGGCGCCAGGAGATGATCACAGCGCCAGGACTTGTCGTGGTGCGGTGGCCATCTCCTGGTGCTGTGGTGCTGGGGCTGGGGCTGGGGCAGGGCAGGGCTGGGGCACGGCGTCAGTAGGGTGGCGGCATGACCGACTCGTCGAAGACCGTCCAGTTGCGCCGCTACGAGCTCGTCGAGGGGGTGCTCGACGACTTCGTCGCGTGGTTCACCTCGACGCTGATCCCGGCTCGGCTGTCCGAGGGCTTCGCGATCGAGTTCGCCTACGCGGACCGTGACGCCAACCAGTTCGTCTGGGCCGTCAGCACCCCCGGCGACGCTGCACGGTTCGCCGAGGTCGAGGCCGCCTACCTGCAGTCCGAGGCGCGGGCCGCGGCGTTCGCCGGCCAGCCCGTGCGGGTGGCGACGCAGCACGTCGCCCTGGTCGAGCCGATCGCCTGACCGCCCCGCCCCTGCGACACCGCCGAGTGGACAGGACACCGCCGAACGCCGCGGCGTCCTGTCCACTCGGCGGTGCCTCGTCAGCACGGCCGACGTCGGTGCGGTGACGGCTCCGGGCAGGCCCGACTAGAGGGCGTCGACGAACATCTGGGTCGCGAGCGGCACGTTCGTGGCGTTCGACGACGGGTCCCAGCCGACGACCGCGACGGCGTCCCCGCCGACGCGGGCGGTCAGGCCGACCAGGGTGAAGCTGCCGCCGCCGACGGTGCCCGTGACGCGCCAGCCGAGCGACTCGTCGGTGCCCGTGAGGGTCGGCTCGGTGGTCTCGACCGTGGTCTGCACGGGCTGGCCCTGCATCGTGAAGAGGGCGGTTCCGTCCGCGCAGCGGGTCAGGGCGTCGGACGCCTCGGCGACCAGGGCCGAAGCCGCGTCGTCGTCACCCGTGCTCGCGACGACGGTGGTCATCGAGCGGTCGTTGCTCGTGCCGAACTCGAGCGCGCCGTCGGGGGCGGCGTCGTCCCAGCCGACGCCGAACGGGGCGAGGCAGCTCGGGTCGCTCGCGGTCAGCCCCGGGTAGACCGAGTCGAGCAGCTGGTCGGTCGTGTCGAACTCGTCGGGCACGAACTGGATGCCCGTGAAGACGGACGCCAGTTCGGCGTCCGAGAGGGCGGCCGACGAGGCGTCGGCAGTCGCCGTGGCCGACGGACTGGCCGTGGTGGTGGCGCTCGGCGTCGTGGTCGGCTCGTCGCCGGCACCCCCTGAGCACCCGGTCAACAGCAACACGAGAGTGGCGGCCCCGACGGGCAGCGTGGTCCTGATCGACATGTCGTCCCCTCCGTCCGGGCACCCCCGTGGTCCCGCGACGCCCCGAGGCTACCAGCGGGTCGTGATGCTGCTCGGGCCCGCGCGTCGCACCGCGGACCGGACGTCGCACCGTCGAGATCGGCGGTGCGACGTCCGGTTCGTGGTGCGACCCGGGCCGATGACGGGAGGCCGATCGGCCTCGGCCCCGGGCTCAGGGCAGCAGACCCGAACGGTAGGCCCAGACGACCGTCTGCAGCCGGTCGCGGGTGCCGAGCTTGGTCGTGATGCGGGTGAGGTGCGACTTGACCGTGCTCGTCTCGACCACCAGGCGCTCGCCGATCTCGTCGTTGGACAGCCCCTCGCCGAGCAGGCGGACGAGCTCGCGCTCGCGCTCCGTCAGGACGTCGGGCGACGGCTCGACCGCCGATGCCCGCCGGCGTCGGGTGAACTCGGCGATCACCCGCCGCGTGGTGGCACCGTCGATCGCGGCCCGCCCCGATGCGAGTGCCCGCACGGCGCCGACGAACTCGTCGGGCTCGACGTCCTTCAGCACGAACCCGCTCGCACCGGCCTCGAGGGCGCCGAACACGTACTCGTCGAGGTCGAAGGTCGTGGCGACGAGGACCGCGGGGGCGCCCGCCGAGCCGACCCGCGCCTCCTGCCCGTCGGCGGTCCCGGGTCCGGCACCGCGGCCGCTGCCCCCGGAGCCACCGCCCTCGAGCCCGACGCCGTCGAACCCGACGCCGTCGAGCCCGCCCCCATCGAGCCCGCCGCCCTCGAGCCTGCCGCCCTCGAGCCCGCCGCCGTCGAACCCGACGCGGGCGTCGACGATCGCCCGCGTCGCCTCGATGCCGTCGCCGCCGGGCATGCGCACGTCCATCACGACGACGTCGGGTCGGGTGCGTCGCACGACGTCGACCGCCTCACGCCCCCCGGAGGCTTCGCCGACGACCTCGATGCCGCCCGCCGTCTCGAGCACGACCCGGAACCCGGTACGCACGATCGCCTGGTCGTCGACCAGCACGACCCGGATCACTCGGCACCCCCGCCGGTGATCCCCGTGTCCGGCCCCGGCCGGAGCCCCGAGGTGGGCCCCGAGGCGGCCCCGCCGTCGGCCCCGGACGCCGCAGCGGTCGCCGACGGCCCGCCCGCCGGGGCCTCCGCCGAGGCCTCGGCCTCGACCGGCAGCTCGAGTCGCACCCGCCAGCGCCCGTCGGCGGTCGCTCCGGTGTCGAGCCGCCCACCGACCAGGTCGGCCCGCTCACGCATGCCGACCAGTCCGAAGCCGCCGCCCCCCGACGTGTCGCGAGCCACGGGCAGGTCGTTCTCGACGACGATCACGAGGGACCCGGCCGTCGCGGTCAGGTGCAGCTCGACCGTCGCCCCCGGCGCGTGCCGACGGGCGTTGACGAGCGCCTCTTGCACGGTGCGGTAGGCCGTGACGTCGGCGAGCGGGGCCAGCGACGGCAGCGTCCCGTCGACGTGCGACGCGACGACGGCCCCGGAGGCGCGGGCCTGGTCGACGAGGTCGGGCACGTCGCCGAGACCGGGGACCGGCACGGTGCCGCTCGGTCCGTCGCCGGTCTCGCGGAGGATGCCCACGATCGACCGCAGCGCGTCGAGGGTCTCGCGGCCCTGGGCCCGGACGCTGCGGAGGGACTCCTTGGCGCGCTCGGGGTCGCCGTCGACGAGGCGTTCGGCGGCACCGGCCTGCACCACGAGTCCGGTGAGGTGGTGCGCGGCGACGTCGTGCAGCTCACGGGCCATGCGGGTGCGCTCGGCGGCGACCGCGGCCCGGGTGAGCGTCGCCTGGTGCTCGACGCTCTCGGCCGCGCGGGCCCGGGCGTCGCGGTCGTGGGCGCGGCGCAGGGCCACCCACGAGCCGACGGCGGCGCTCACGCCGTTGATCAGCACGGCGCTGGCCACGAGGGCGAGCGCCTCGACGACGACGCCGACCTCGCCGAGCCCGGCGGGGGCGCCCAGCTGGTCCTTGACGATCGCCGACGCCCCGACGGCGGCACCGACGGCCTCGATGCCCACGGCGGCGAGCACCGCCCCGACGACGTCCCGGGTCGGCCGCAGGGTGGCGACCGTGTAGGCCGTGACGACGGGGGCGGCCGTCCACAGGGCGAGGCCGGTCGGCAGCACGGTGAGCAGGGCGGCCTGCAGGACGGCGACCGCGAGCAGGGCCGTGACGGGGCGGACGCGCCGGAGTGCCAGGGGCACGTGCTGGACGAGCGCCAGCACGATCACGGCGACGATCTGGGCGGTCGGGATGCTGCGGTTCGCGCCGTAGAACTCGCCCGCGGCCAGCAGCGTGGCGAGGAAGGCGATCGTGACGAGCGCCCAGACGGCGGCGAGGGCGACGTCGCGGCCGAGCACCGTGTGCACGCCCAGCCGGTCGAGGACGCGGCGCACCGTCGCCATCCCGGGCCCGGTCGAACCGGCCTGCCCGGTCGAACCGGCCTGCCCGGCCGAACCGGCCTGCCCGGCCGAACCGGCCTGCCCGGCCTGCCCGGCCGAACCGGCTTGGCCGCGCGGACCGCCCGGAGCGGGCGAGGTGTCGGGGGTCGTGGTCACCGTCCGAGCATGCCAGGTGCCGCGGGCCTCCCGGCCCCGGGCCGACGACGGCTGTGCACCGTCGGCCCGGGTGTCGCGCGGGGGGCGGGTCATCAGAAGCTCACGCTCGGGGCGATGAGGCGGAAGCCGAAGGCGAAGCCGGCGAGCACGACGAGCGACGCGAGGACGAGCACGCGTCCGGTCACCACGGCCCAGCCGCGACGGTCGCGCACGGCCCGCCAGGCGACCAGGGCGGCCGGCGCGATCGCGACGACGCCGAGCAGCTGCAGCCCCTGCAGCAGGCGCAGGGTGACGGCCGACACCTCGGCGAACGACATGGCCTGCACCGCGACGACCGCCCAGCCGACGAGGGCCAGCAGCGTCGACGCCTGTCCCAGACGCGACAGCAACAGGGTGCGGTCGCGGCGACGCGGGGTGGTGGTCGCCGACCCGGTCGACAGGCCGGCCCGGAGGTCCCGACGTCGGCGTCCCACGCCGGCGAGGGCGGTGGAGGGCCAGGCGATCATCGAGGCGAGCAGCACCACGACGGCCAGGACCACGCTCGGCAGCACGGCCGACGCGGCCTGCCAGGGCTGCGCCCGCAGCATGGTGAAGGAGGCGCCCCACGAGATCGCCTCGACGGACGCGTCCCCCTCGGTGTCGGTGGTCCGCGTCGCGAGCAGGGCGTCCCCGCCGACCTCGCGCCACAGGTCGGTCCCGACCTTCTCGTAGACGCCGGTGGTCATGCCGAGGGGTTTCGGCGTGACGGCGACCGTGCCGTCGGAGCGGGGGACGATCGTGGTCTGACCGCTCAGGGCGAGCAGGGCGCCGGGGTTGGTGACGGGGGAGCGCGACGAGAGGTACGTGCCGGCGAGGTCGGCGGCCACGGGACCGTCGGAGGCGTCGCCGTCGACCGTGCCCGCGCCTCCTCGGCTGTCCGTGTCGGCCATGCCGACGGTCGCCGCGTCACGCAGGTACCGGTCGGCGAACCCCTGCAGCACCGTGGTGCGCAGGTCGAGCGAGGCCGTGGCCGATCGTCCGCTGCCGTTCATGCTGAGGAAGATGCCGGTGTCGTGCTCGGGGAACATCCGCATCGCCGAGTGGAAGACCTGCGTGTCGCCGTCGTGGCCGAAGGCGGCCAGGCCGGGCGTGCTGTCGTCGAAGAACGCGAGGTCCATGCGCTGGCCGGCCACGAGCGTGCCGAGGTCGTCGGCGTCGAGGGCGGGACGGTGCATCTCGGCGAGCGTGTCGGGCTGCAGCAGCGCCTGGTCGTCCGGCAGGTCGCCCAGCTGGGCGAGCATGAAGCGGGCCATGTCGGTCGCGGTGGCCGACATCGCACCGGCCGGGGCCGCGTTGACGACCTCGGTGGCGACGGCGGGCTTCGAGTCGTCCGGGTAGCCGTGCGCCAGTCGGGCGTCGAGATCGGCGGGAAGCGGCTGGGCGAACGACGACGAGGTCATGCCGGCACGGTCGAAGACGTCCTGCTGCAGCAGGTCGGCGAACGGGACGCCGCTGACGCGTTCGGCGACGTACCCGGCCAGGGTGGCTCCGTAGTTGGAGTACGCCGGGGTGGTGCCGGGCGTGAACACCTGGGCGGGAGGCGCCTCCGAGACGGCCTCGCGCAGCGTCTTCTCGCTGCCGGGCGTGCCGATCAGCCCCGCGATGACCTCCTCGAAGCCGGCCGTGTGGGTGAGCAGGTGCCGCAGGGTGACGGCGCCCTTCGGGGTGTCGAGGTCGAAGTCGAGGTACTGCTGCACGTCGGCGTCGAGGTCGAGGTCGCCCTTCTCGACGAGCTGCATGATCGCGGTGGCCGAGACCACCTTCGACACCGAGCCGACGCGGAACAGCGTGCGCTCGGGGTCGACCGCCTCGGCGGGCGTCTCGCCGGTTCCCGTGTCGGCCATGCCGTAGCCGCGGGCGGTCAGCACCTTCCCGTCGGCGACGACCGACACGGTGGCTCCCGGGATGCCGGTCGTCTGCAGCGCCGATCCGACGGCGCCGTCGAGCCACGTGTCGACGTCGTCCTGCGTGAGCGAATGACCGCCGGGCTGGTGCTGAGGCGGTGCAGGAGGCGCGGGGTCGGCGGTCGCGCCCGTCGCCCCGGACGCGCACCCGGCGAGCGTGACGCCCAGGGCGACGACGGCCGCGGCGGCGGCGAGACGGGTCGTGCGGGTCGTGCGGACGAGGAGGCGCGGGTGGCGCCGCCGGGACGGAGGGGCTTCTCGGGTCGGTGTCGTGATCATGCCTCTACGCTCGCGGCTGCGCCGCCGCGGCACCGGGTGCAGGAGTCGGGACCTGCCGTACGACTTTCGTCGTACGGCGGGCGTCGGTGGTCGCGCCTACGGTCGCCGACATGGGCGTGCAGACGAAGTTCGAGAACGCGCGGGCGGCACTGCGCAAGCCGCCGGCCGAGCACCCGTGCGCGATCCCGCCGATCCCGGGCGGGCAGGGGCTGTGGCTGATCCGGCAGGGCGAGGCGGCTCCGCTCGGTTACGTGCGCCAGCGGCCGGTCACGGGCGGCTTCGCGTTCGACGTCTACGCCCACTGTCGCGACGAGGGCGGGCGTCGGCCCTGGTTGCACACGGCGTCGTCGCTGAACTCGGCCGTGGCGTGGACGCTGCAGCACGACGCCGACGTCCGCGCGCTCATCGCCCGCAGCACGGCCGAGCCCGACCCGTGGCCGCCCACCGCGCCTCCCGAGCCTTCCGCCGGTCGCCGCCGCCGCACCCCCTGAGCGCGAGGTCCGACTACACGCGAAGAACCCGGTTTCGAACGATGCACCCAGAAGAATCGGGGTGGATCGTTCGAAACCGGGTTCACGGCTGGTCGGACCGCAGGTGCAGAGCGGGGGGCATGCGGCGCGAGGCGGAAGCGCAAACGGAAAAACCCCGCCCCGTGCGTGAGCACGAGGCGGGGTCCACCGGGATCGCCGACCCCGTCGAGCAGGGCGGGGCCGGTGCGTCGTCACGGAGACGACCCGGGTTCCAGGCCGCACCTCGCGAGGCGGGGTGCGGCCCTGGGGCCGGGCCGGCGGGTAGCCGGCCATACAGGTACTACTCCGTGGCGGCGGTGATCTTCGCGACGCCGACGAGCATCTCGTCCTGGACGGCGTCGGTCTTGAAGGTCTGGTTCAGCAGCGACGCGGCGTCGGGGCTGATGTGCACCGTGGTGCCCTCGAGGACGGCGTTCGAGCCTTCCATCTGGATGGGCTTGAGCGTGCCACCCCAGAGGTTGAAGAGGTAGGCGTCTTCGGCGGCGACGGTGCCGTTGGCGGTGACGGTGCCGTAGAGCTTGCTCTCGCCCGGGTCGATGCGGAAGTCGGTGAGTTCGACGACGGTGCCGTCGGCCGAGGTGAGCGACAGGCCGGAGCCGTCGTGGTCGATCTCGCCCTGGACGTAGGGTCGCACGTCGCTGTCGGGGCCGTAGTAGTCGACGTTGCCGCCGGTGATGGGGAAGGCGAAGGTGCCGTCGGTGAAGGTCGCGGTGCCGACGACGCCGGGGGTCAGGCCGAGCGAGGTGATCGCGTCGACGAAGGACTGGTCGACGGCGACCTGGGTGTCGACGCCGTTGCTGAGGTCGGCGATCGACGCGGCGGGCGTCGACGCGGCGGAGGGCTCGGACGAGGAGGACGACGACGTCGAGGAGGTGTCGGTCGCGGTGCCCGAGTTGGACGAGCAGGCGGCGAGCGAGAAGATCAGGGCGCCGGAGGCGGCGATGCCGAAGGCGGCTTTCGTGATGCGCTTGCGAGTGAAGGCGTTCATGGTGAAGCTCCTTGTCAGTTGGTCCCGGTGGGGATGTACAGGGTTCGCCACCGGGGGCGAGAAGGTTTGGATCTCGGTGACTTCGTTACCCGCCCGTGACCTTCACCCCCGAACGAGGGGTGGTCGTGTCCGAGGGGTCGACGCCGGTGCGCAGGAGGCGCGGTGCCGGTCTCGAGGACCGGCGCCGCGCCTCCTGCGGTCGCGTCGGGTTGCCCTCTACTTCTCGAGGAACTCGAGCACGACGCGGTTGAACTCGTCGGCGTCGCTGACGTTCGCGCCGTGCGGTGCGCCGGCGATCACGTGCAGCTCGGACCCGGCGATCGCCGCGTGCGTCCGGGCGCCCGAGCCCTCGTACGGCACGGTCGCGTCGCCGTCACCGTGGATGACCAGCGTCGGCACGGTGACCTTGGTCAGGTCGTCACGGAAGTCGGTGTTCGCGAACGAGGCCATGGCCTCGAGCGCGGCGGCCTTGTCCGCCTGCTTCGCGAGGCGCAGGGCGTCCTGTCGGTCGGCCTCGGACACCTTGAGCACGCCGTCGACCGAGAAGAAGCCGGTCGTGAAGTCGTCGTAGAACGAGTCCTCGTCCTTGGTCAGGCCGGCCGTCATCTCGGCGGCGGCCTCCTTGGTGAGGGGGCCGTCGGGGTTGTCGTCGGTCTTGAGCAGGTACGGGGGCACGGCCGAGGCGAAGACGACGCTGTGCAGGCGCTCGGTGCCGTACGTGCTGAAGTAGCGCGCGACCTCGCCGCCGCCCATCGAGAAGCCGACGAGCGTGACGTCGTCGAGGTCGAGCTCGGTGAGGACGGTGTGCAGGTCCTCGGTCAGGTGGTCGTAGTCGTAGCCCGTCTTGGGCTTGTCGCTGCGTCCGAAGCCGCGGCGGTCGTACGTGACGACGCGGTAGCCGGCCTCGACGAACGCGGGGACCTGCTTGCTCCAGGACTCACCCGACAGGGGCCAGCCGTGGATCAGGACGACGGTGCGACCCGTGCCGCCGGTGTCGTCGACGTGCAGGTTCGTGTCCTTGAAGAGGCCGTGGTGTGCGGTGATCTCGGTCATGGTCGGGTGCCTTCTCTCTCCCGCCGTCCTGGCGGGTACCCCTCCGTTAGTAGTCGGCCTCCCTGGGGGCCGGGCCGTCTCGGAGGCATCTCGGAGGTGGGGGACAACCGGCGGGCAGGCCTGGCAGGGATACCCCTAGGGGGTATAAGCTGAGGCCCGATCGAGAGGACAGCGCATGACCGACACCACCATCACCACCCTGCAGGTCGACGGCATGACCTGCGAGCACTGCGTCGCGAGCGTCACCGAAGAGCTCTCCGAGGTCGACGGCGTCGACTCGGTCGAGGTCGACCTCAACCCCGGAGGCGCGTCCACCGTCTCGGTCCAGGCCGACGCCACCGTCGAGCACGACCAGCTGCGCGCCGCCGTCGAAGAGGCCGGCTACCAGCTCTCCGCACGATGACCACCGCCGGAGGCGCGGGTCGGCCGGGCGAGGGCGTCACCGGGAGCACCCTGCCACCCGATGCGGTGCAGTTGGACATCACCGGCATGACCTGCGCCTCCTGCGCCAACCGCATCGAGCGCAAGCTCAACAAGCTCCCCGGCGTCGAGGCCTCGGTGAACTACGCGACCGAGAAGGCCCACGTGCGGGTCGTGGCCGGTGCCGTCGACGACGCACGCGAGGGCGACCCCGGGGTGCCCGACGTCGACGCGCTCATCGCCACGGTGGCCGCCGCGGGGTACGGGGCGACCGTGCCCGCGCCTCCTGCGTCCCCGACCGGCGCGGCCGACGGCTCGTCCGACGCCGCCCCGGACGCCCGGGCCACCGAGGTCGACGCCCTCCGCCGGCGCACCCTCGTCAGCGCCGCCCTCGCCCTGCCCGTCGTGGTGCTCTCGATGGTCCCGGCCCTGCAGTTCACCAACTGGCAGTGGCTCGCGCTGACCCTCGCGGCACCCGTCGCCGTGTGGGGGGCCTGGCCCTTCCATCGCGCCGCCGCCGTCAACCTCCGCCACGGCGCCGCGAGCATGGACACCCTCGTCAGCGTCGGCGTGGTCGCCGCCTTCGCCTGGTCGCTCTGGGCCCTGTTCTTCGGCGACGCCGGTCGGCCGGGCATGCACATGTCGTTCAGCCTGGTCGCCACCCACGGCGGTCCGACCGAGCTCTACCTCGAGGTCGCGTCGGCCGTGACCGTGTTCATCCTGCTCGGCCGCTGGCTCGAGGCCCGCGCCAAGCGCCGCTCGGGCGAGGCCCTGCGCGCCCTGCTCGAACTCGGCGCGAAAGAGGCCACCGTGCTGCGCGACGGTCAGGAGGCGCGGGTCGCCACCGCGGGTCTGGTGCCCGGCGACCTCGTGGTCGTCCGTCCGGGCGAGGCGATCGCCAGCGACGCCCTCGTGCGCGAGGGCACCTCGGCGGTCGACCTGAGCATGCTGACCGGCGAGTCGGTGCCGGTCGAGGTCGGCCCGGGCGACCGCGTCGTCGGAGCGACCCTCAACGTGGGCGGACGCCTGCTCGTCGAGATCACCCGCGTCGGGGCCGACACCGAGCTCGCCCGGCTCGGTCGCCTCGTCGAGGAGGCGCAGAGCGGCAAGGCCGAGGTGCAACGACTGGCCGACCGGGTCTCGGCCGTGTTCGTGCCGGTCGTCATCGGGCTGGCCGTGCTGACCTTCGTCGGCTGGCTCGCGTTCGGCGGCTTCGTCGAGGGTGCCGGGGGCGGGGGCTTCTTCACCGGTTCGCTGCAGACCGCGTTCACCGCCGCCGTCGCCACCCTGATCATCGCCTGCCCGTGCGCGCTCGGGCTCGCGACGCCCACCGCGCTGCTGGTCGGCACGGGCCGCGGCTCGCAGCTCGGCATCGTGATCCGGGGGCCGCAGGTGCTCGAGCGCACCCGCACGGTCGACACGATCGTCCTCGACAAGACCGGGACGGTCACGACCGGGCGGATGAGCGTGCGCGAGGTCGTCCTCGACGACGCCGCGGCCACCGGGGTCGACGACGTCCTGGCCCGGGCCGCCGCCGTGGAGTCCGGCTCGGAGCACCCGGTCGCCCGCGCGGTCGAGGCCGAGGCCGCCCGGCGCGGGGTCGTCGTCCCGGCCGCCGAGCAGTTCACCGCCCACGCCGGGGCCGGCGTGCAGGCCCTCGTCGACGGCACGCTCGTGCTGGTCGGCCGCCCCGGGTGGCTGGCCGACGAGTGGTCGGTCACCGCGCCTCCCGGGCTCGAGAGGGCGTTCGCCGCCGCCGAGGCGACCGGTGCGACCCCCGTCGCCGTCGCCTGGGACGGTCGGGTGCGCGGAGTCGTCACCGTCGCGGACACCGTGAAGCCCGGTGCGCGCGAGGCCGTCGAGCGGTTCCGCGGTCTGGGCCTGACGCCCGTGCTGCTGACCGGCGACAACGCGGGCGCGGCACGGCACGTCGCGGCGCAGGTCGGCATCGCCGCGGCGGACGTCGTGGCGCAGGCGACCCCGCAGCAGAAGGTGGAGGCGGTGGCCCGGTTGCAGGCCGAGGGTCGCGTCGTCGCCATGGTCGGCGACGGCGTCAACGACGCGGCGGCCCTCGCCACGGCCGACCTGGGCATCGCCCTCGGAACCGGCACGGACGCGGCCATCGCGGCCGGCGACCTGACCGTCGTCAGCGGCGAGCTCGCCGGGGTGGCCGACGCCATCCGCCTGTCACGGGCCACGCTCGGCACCATCAAGGGCAACCTGTTCTGGGCCTTCGCCTACAACGTCGCGGCGATCCCGGTCGCGATGCTCGGGCTGCTCAACCCCGTGCTGGCCGGCGCGGCGATGGCGGCGTCGTCCGTGTTCGTCGTGACGAACAGCCTGCGCCTGCGGCGGTTCCGCGCCGGGTGAGGCGGGGCGGGCTCCGCGTGCCCGCGTGCCCGCTCGCGTCGCACCGCCGACTGAACATCGCACCGCCTGTGTCGGCGGTGCGACGTTCATTTCGTGGTGCGATCACCCACAGGCTGCCCGATGCCGCCGCCCGGCAGACGCCCGATATGTAAAATGGTCGTCGGGTGTCGTCATCGCCGGAACGGCCCCCGGGCATGGCGAAGCCCGAGACCGCACAACCGATCTCGGGCTTCGATGTGCTCTCCGTGAAGAGAACCAGGGACCCAACAGAGATCCCGCTTCATCTGATCGGAAGTGTAATCCCATGACGATCGACGTGCAAACGTCGATCCCACGGGGTGGGTCCCTGGCTCTCTCGCGGTGTTCGCCGGCGCGAACACCGCGAGGAGGGAGCGGATGTCCGAGGACGACCGCCGCCCGCCCAGGAAGACCGTGCCGTGGTGGCAGATCGCGACTCTCGTCGTGACCGTCGCCCGGTTCGCAGTCGACCTGGTGCGCAAGGGCTAGGAACAGGGCCCGGGGTCATCAGGCCCCGGGGCCCGCTCCCGCCGGCTGCCCCGGTCCCGCCTAGGGTGAGCGCATGATCATCTTCGGCACCAAGGGCACGAGCGCCCTGCTGGGCGTCCTCTTCTTCGTCTGCCGGGTCTGCGGCAACGAGGCCGCACAGCGCCTGGTCAAGCACCGTCGGTGGTTCACGCTCTTCTTCATCCCGGTGATCCCGTACTCGACGAAGCACGTCTACACCTGCGCCTACTGCGGCGCGGGCACCGAGCTCGACGCCGAGGCGGCCGACCGGTTCCAGGCCGACGCCGAGCACGCCGCGGCCTCCCGCGGCGGCCGGTCGCAGGGCTGACCGACCGCTCCCGCGGCGGCCGGTCGCAGGGCTGACCGACCGCTCGGCGGCACGGGACGCCCAGGGAGGCGCGGCCGTGGCGTCAGGGCAGCGCGCGGTACCAGCCGGCCACGCGGGCACGCAGGCCGACGGGGCGGGACCGGAGCCGCGCCTCCTCGGGGGCGTCGGCGACGGCCGGGGCGAAGCCGACGGTCGCGCACGAGGTGCAGACGAGCACGTGACGGTGCACCGAGAGGGCCGTGCCGTAGAACGGGTTGGGCTCGAGACGGGTCGGCGACGCGCACAGCGTGCAGAGGGGGAGTTCGCGCGTTTCGTCCATGAGGATCACCACGACTCATGTTCGGCCACGAGGGGCCCCGAGGTTGTCCCCCACTTCGGGTGGCGGGGTACGCAGCGACGGGCGTCGGGGGGACCCGACGCGGCGATGGCTCGGCCCGGACGGGGCCCGACGTCGGGACGAGGAGGCGCGGGTCGGCCACCTAGGATCGTCGCGTGACGGACTCCCACGCTCCCGGGCACGCCGCTCCCGCTCATGGTCCCCTCGGCCACGCCGACGGCGGCTGGTCCCCGCTGGCCGGCAGCGCGCAGGCCGTGGTGCTCGACATCCTCGTGCACGGCGCCCGCCCCCGGACCGAGCTCGCCGCCCGGCTCGGCCTGTCGGGCCCGAGCCTCACACGCATCACCAGACCCCTGCTCGAGAGCGGGCTGCTGGTCGAACGCGCGTCCCTCGCACCATCCGGCTCGGGTCGCCCCTCGGTCCCGCTCGACCTCGACCCGGACGCCCACCACTTCGTCGGCGTCAAGCTGACCCGTGACCGCCTCTTCGTCGTCGTGGCCGACCAGCGGGGCAGGGTGCTGGGCGGGCACGACGACGACCTGCCCGACCCGTCGCCCGCCGCCGTCGTCGCCCAGGTCGCAGCGGTCGTGACCTCGGCCCGCGGCCGGGACGACCGCATCCGTGCGGTCGGCGTCACCGTCGGCGGACAGGTCGTCGACCGTGCCCACGTGCGGCACGCGCCGTTCCTCGGCTGGGACGACGTGCCCCTCGCCGAGCTGCTGACCGCCACGACCGGCCTGCCGACCTGGGTCGAGAACGACGTCCGTGCGCTGACCCAGGCCGAGCTCTGGTTCGGCGAGGGACGCGGGCTGCGCTCGTTCGCCCTCGTCACGATCGGCGCCGGCGTGGGGCTCGGCCTCGTCGCCGCGGGCGAGGTGCTCGGCGGGGCGCACTCCTCGGCGGGCAGCGTCGGACACCAGCGGATCGTGGCGCCCGCGCCCGCGCCCGCGCCCGTGCCCGTGCCCATGCCCGTGCCGGTGCCGGTGCCGGTGCCCGTGCCCGCGACTGCGCCGGTGCAAGTGCCCGTGCCGCTGCGCGTGCCCGCGTCGGCCGCCGCTGCGGCCCGCGCCGACGTGCCGGCCCCCACCTGCGACCTCGGCCACCACGACTGCGCGAGCGCGTTCCTCACGGTCGCCGCGGTCGAGGCCGCCGCCGCCCGGGCCCTCGGCCGCCCGGTCGCCTACGACGACCTGCTCGTCCTCGCCGCCGACGGACACCAGGAGGCGCGGGTCGTCGTCGACACCGCCGCCGACGTCCTGGGCCAGCTGATCGCGGGCGTGCTGAACGTGCTCGACCCCGAGGTGGTCCTCTTGTCGGGCGAGGGCGTGCGGCTCGCGACCGTCGGCGGGGCCGCGGTGGACGCGGCGATCGCACGCGACGCCCACCGGGCGGTCCCACCGCCCCGCCTGCTCGTCCAGGAGTTCCGGTTCGACGAGTGGGCCCGCGGCGCCGCCGCCGTCGCCATCCAGATGCACGCGCTCGGTCGCTGACGCCGCGCGCGCCCGGTCGCTGAGGCCGCGCGTGCTCGGTCGCTGAGGCCGCGCGCGCTCGCGTGAGCCCCCCTCGGGACGCGACCCGCGCCTCCTGCCCGACCCGCACCTCCTGCCCGACCCGCGCCTCCTACCCGACCGTTCGCCGATGAACCCCGAATGCGAAGACGAACCCCGATTCATCGGGGTTCATCGTCGTGAACGGGGTTCATCGGGCAGCGAGTCGAGCAGCCGCCCCCGCCTCACCCCGCGGCGGTGACCCGCAGCAGCACGACCCGCTCGGGGAACGACGACGGCGCCTGCAGCCCGGCGACCGCCAGGGCGCGCCCGCCGAGCACCACCCCGGGGTACGCGCCGCCCTCGTCCGCCGTGCCCCACCACGGCGGGGGCGTGAGGCCGTGGTCGGGCGAGCCGACGGTGACGGGGGCGACCCGGTACCGGCGCTCGGGGTCGAGCCCGGGCAGCAGCACGCGGCCGAGCGGTGCGACGTCCGACCGCCCCACGGAGGCGAGGAAGAACAGGGCCTCGCTCGCGTCGGCGGCGACCGAGCCGTAGACCAGCAGCGACGGGTCGGCCTCGTCGACCCGTACGAGGTCGCCCGTGTGCATCAGCTGGCGGTGCTCCTTGTAGAGGGCGATCCACTCGGCGAGGTCGCGGTTCTCGGCGTCGGTGGCCCGGGCGAGGTCCCACTCGATGCCGAGGTGGCCGAACAGGGCGGTGCCCGCCCGGAACGACAGCTCGTGCCAGCGGCCGGTCGAGTGGCTGACGCCCGAGGCGATGTGCGAGCCGAGCAGCTCAGGCGGCAGGAGCTGCATGGTCCAGCGGTTCATCTGCTGCCGGTCGAGCGGGTCGATGCAGTCGCTGACCCAGACGCGGTCGGTGCGTTCGAGCACGCCGAGGTCGACGCGGGCGCCGCCGGACGAGCACGACTCGATCTCGAGACCGGGGAACCTCGCCTTGAGCTCGTCCATCAGCCGGTACGCCGCGAGGGTCTGCTCGTGGACGCCCGCGGCGCCGGTCGGCCAGGTGCCGGCGTCGACGAGGTCGCGGTTGTGGTCCCACTTCAGGTAGGCGATGTCGTACTCGGTGAGGATCGCCGTCATCTGGCCGAGCACGTGCTCGAACGCCCCGGCGATGCCGAGGTTCAGCACCTGCTGGTCGCGCGACCGCGGGGGCAGGCGGTCGCCGGTCTGCAGGATCCACTCGGGGTGCTCGCGGGCGAGGTCGCTGTCCTCGTTGACCATCTCGGGCTCGAACCAGAGGCCGAACTCCATGCCGAGGCCCGTGACGTGGTCGATCAGCGGTGACAGGCCGTCGGGCCAGACGTCGCCGTCGACCACCCAGTCGCCGAGGCCGGCGTGGTCGTCGCGTCGCCCCCGGAACCATCCGTCGTCGAGCACGTACCGCTCGACGCCGAGGGCGGCGGCCCGGTCGGCCAGGTCGCGCAGGCGGGCGAGGTCGTGGTCGAAGTAGACGGCCTCCCAGACGTTGATCGTCATCGGGCGCGGGCGGGTCGGGTGCTGCTCGCGGGAGCGCAACCACCGGTGGAACCGCCGGGCCTGGTCGTCGAGGCCGTCGCCGTACGAGCCGAAGACCCACGGGCTGCGGTACGACTCGCCCACCTCGAGCCGCAGCTCGCCCGGCAGCAGCAACTCGCCGCCGCCCAGGACCTGCGCCCCGGTCGACAGGCGTTCGGCGTAGTGCCGGTGGCCGCCGCTGAACCCGACGTGCAGCCCCCAGACCTCTCCCGAGCCGGCGCCGAAGCCGAACCCGGGCACGCCGACGCTCAGCACGGTCGCGGCGTCCGGGCCGGTGCGGCCCTTGCGTCCCTCGCGTTCGTGCACGCCGACGACGAGCTCGCGGCGCTGGGGCGTGCGCTCCTTGCCCCAGCGGCCCGCGAAGTCGAGGATCTCGCGGGCTCGCGGTGGCACCGGCAGGGCCAGGTGCAGGTCGGTCAGCGTGTACACGTCCGCCGCCGTGCTCGCGGCACCGGCCGCGGTGCTCGCCGCCCGGTCGTCGCCGGGGGTCGACCGACCGCCTCCGCGTCGCCCGGCGACGTTCGTCAGCTCGGCCCGGGTGCGGACGAGCCCGCTCGCCGTCAGCTCGATCTCGAGCACGACGGCGAGCCCGGCGACGTCGTCGTGCGCCTCGACCGTGACGACGGCGGCGCCGGCGTCGACCAGCTCGGGACCCGAGGAGGCGCGGGTCGCCTCCGCCTCACCCGTCACGTCGAGCGCGTCGACCGTGAACCGCGGCGACCAGTCGGCGCCGTCCGAGCGGTGGCCGCCGACCCCGGGCTTGCCCGACCAGCCCGCGTGGTGCTCGGGCAGGATCGCCAGGCGCACCGGTTCGTCCATCAGGTTGTTGACATAGGGCGGCACCGCCGCGACGGCGAGGGACCGCACGTCCTCGAGCGTCGGCCGGCCGAGGGCGGCGCCCCAGTGCAGGACCGTCGGCAGGCGCGCGTCGGTGACGTCGAGCAGCAGGCTGACGCCGGCGCTGCTCAGGTGGACGAACGCGTCGGGTGCTCGGGACGGCGCGACGACGGTGGGCGACGGGGTGGGGTGCGACACGGGTGCTCCAGACGGCGGCAGATACTTTCGTCCGAAAAGTATCTCCGACGCCGAGCGGGGGTCACAACCCCGGCGGGGTCCGACCGCGGGTCGGGAGGCCCCGGTCAGCGGGCCCCGATCAGGAGGCGCGGGGCGAGAACAGCCCGTCGGTCACGTCGGTCGGCTGGTCACGGAACCAGCGCAGCAGGGTGCGGACCTTGTGCGACGACGACGGGGACAGGTTGCTGAAGTCGTCGTGGACGCCGGCACCCGCGACGGAGGCGGAGCCCGTACCGGAGCCGGTGCCGGTGCCGGAGTCGAAGACGTCGGCGTAGCCCGGGAGGACCGTCGCCAGGTCGTCCGTGACGGCCCGGTAGCCCATGGTCCAGGCGGGGAACAGCCGGTCCTCGACGAGTTCGTCGACGATGGTGTGCACGGCCGTGTGCCGGGGGTCGCGCGCGATCACGGCGAGGCGCTCGCGGACCGCCTCCTCGGGCCCCTCGAGCACCTGGATGAAGCGGCCCTCGCGGTGCAGCAGCATGCCGGTGATGCCCAGGCGGGCGTTGTTCGAGCGACTGGTCATCAGCAGGTTGGCCAGGTCGTCGTCGGTGAAGGGGTACGACGATCGACTGACGTACACGGTGGACAGCACGGGTGGGCCTCCTCGGGCTCAGGGCTGGACCGATTCTGCACGGCGTCCCGCCCCGCCGCACTCCCCACTTCTGGGCGCTGACAGGTCCGACCCCGGCCCCTACGTCCCGCGGCGTCCCGGCCACGTCCCCGCCCGACCAGTTCGCACCACCGACGTGTCGTCGAACCACCCTCGTGCGTGGCTCGACGACACATCGGTGGTGCGACCTCACTCGGCCCGGGGCATCGTCCGCCCTACGCTGGAACCGTGCCGCCGACCCCCCAGCCCGAACCACCACCCGGGGACCGCGAACCCGTCGAGCGCGCGACCCCCACCCGCACCCCCACCCGCACCCCGACCCCGTGGCGCCGCTCGCCCGGCATCCGCGTCGGGGCGTCGATCGCCGTCGCGACCGGCCTCTACGGCGTCTCGTTCGGTGCGCTCGCCGTGGCCTCGGGCCTGACCACCGCGCAGACCTGCGTCCTGAGCCTGCTGCTGTTCTCCGGAGGTTCGCAGTTCGCCTTCGTCGGCGTCGTCGCCGGAGGAGGCGCGGGTCCGGCAGCCGCGTCCGCCGCGGCCCTGCTCGGCATCCGCAACGCGGTCTACGGCATGCAGCTCAACGCCCTGCTGCACCCGCGCGGCTGGCGTCGGCTGGTGGCCGCGCACGTCACGATCGACGAGTCGCTCGCCACGAGCACCGGTCAGGCCGATCCTCTCGAGCAGCGCCGCGGCTTCTGGGTCGCGGGGGTCGGCGTCTTCGTGCTCTGGAACCTCTTCACCCTGGTCGGGGCGCTCGCCGGGGACGCGATGGGTGACCCGCGCGACTGGGGACTCGACGGGGCGGCCGTCGCGGCGTTCCTCGCGTTGCTGTGGCCGCGCCTCCGTTCCCGTGACGCGGCCGCGATCGCCGTCGCGTGCGCGGTGGTGACCGTCGTCGCGGTGCCGTTCGTACCTCCGGGGGTGCCGATCCTGGTGGCAGCCGTCGTCGCCGCGGCCCTCGGCTGGCGGGCTGCGCGCGAGCGTCGCGACCCGGAGCCGTGCGCGGCCGCGACCCCGGGCGCCGACCCCACGAGCCGAGGAGGCGCGGCGTGAGCACCTGGGTCTGGATCGCCGTCGCCTGCGTGGTCGCCTACGCCACCAAGCTGCTCGGGTACCTCGTGCCCCGACGCTGGCTGACGAACCCTCGCGTGGCGCGGGTCGCGGGCACGCTCACGATCGGGCTGCTGGCGTCGTTGACCGTCGCGAACGCCGTCGCCACCGGACAGCAGCTCGTGGTCGACGCCCGGCTCGGGGCGCTGGTCGCGGCGGCGGTGGCCCTGCTGCTGCGGGCACCGTTCCTCGTCGTGGTGATCACCGGGGCCGCCGTCGCCGCGGGTCTGCGCCTGCTCGGCCTGCCCTGATCGGCCGTGCCGCGCCGCGCCGCGTCACCGTCGCACCGCCGACCCGGGCTCGCACCGTGACCGGCGGGTGCCCCGAGGCCGCACCACGCTCGCGTCGTCGAACCACCTCGGAACACGGTTCGACGACGCGACGGTGGTGCGACCCGACCCGACCCGACCCGGTCCGGCACGGACCGGATCAGCTGCCGCGCGGTGCCGACCCCCGGGCCCGACGTCCCTCGAGCACCCCGGCGAGCAGCACCACGGCCACGCCCACCACGGGCACGAGCAGCAGTCCGTACCGCAGCCCGGCCGAGTCCGCGACGAACCCGACGACGGGCGGCGACGCCAGGAACCCCAGTCGCAGCAGCCAGCTCACCAGCGTCAGCCCCGTGCCGGCCCGGAACCCGGGCAGGTTGTCCGCCGCGTGCATCGCCGCCGGGATCAGGGTCGCGACGCCGAACCCCGCCGCCGCGAAGCCGACGATCGTGCCGATCACCGACGGGAACGCCAGGGCGATGCCCATGCCCACCGCGACGAAGACGCCCCCGGCGCGGGCGACGGCCTTCTGGCCGAAGCGGTCGACCATGCCGTCGCCCAGCAGTCGTCCGACGAACTGGGCCCCCTGCAGCGAGACGAACCCGAGGGCGGCGACGGTCACGCCGGCCCCGAGCGAGCCCAGGTAGAGCGCGGCCCACGTGCTGCCGGCGTCCTCGACGACGGCGCCCGACGACGCGATGACGACGAGGGCCAGCAGCACGCCCCACTTCGCGACGAACCCGGGCGAGACGCGGCGACGGTCACGAGCCGAGGAGGCGCGGGTCGCGTCGTCGACGGAGCCCGCCCCGGCCACCGAGCCGGCCCGCGCCTCCTGCGCTCCACCGTCGGGGGAGTCCGTCGCCACGGGTGCGGCCGCCGCCCCGGCGCCCGCGGTCGCGTCGTCGCCGGGCAGGACGACGGCGTCGGCCGTCTCGGCCGCCCCCTCGGCCGTGCCCTCGGCCGGTTCGGGCCCGGCGAGCAGCAGCGGGTACGCGACGAGCGCCACGACGGCGAAGATCAGCGCCGAGGCCCCGAGGTGCCAGACGATCGGGATGCCGAGTCCCGCCGCCGCCCCGCCCATCAGCCCGCCGAGGACGGCCCCGATGCTCCACACGGCGTGGAACGAGTTGAGGATCGACCGGCGGTAGCGGTACTGCACGCGCAGTCCGTGCGAGTTCTGCGAGACGTCCACGATGGCGTCGAGGGCACCGGCGAGCAGGAAGCCCGCGGCGAGCAGCCCACCGACCGGGGCGATGCCGGCCAGCAGGACGGCGACCCCGGTGACGACCGTGCCGACCACGGCCACCCGTGACGACCGGAGGCGGCGGATCAGCCATCCGGCACCGAGCCCCGCGACGAGCGCGCCGACGGGCATCGCCGCGACCGCCAGGCCGAAGTCGGCGTTGGACAGCTCGAGGCCGTCCTTGATGGCGGGGTAGCGCGGGAGGAGGTTCGCGATCAGGGCGCCGTTGGTGAAGAAGAGCAGGGCGACGCCGAGTCGGGCGCGGCGGTCCTCGCGCGTCGGCACGGTGCGGGCCGGCGCCGCGGGAGAGGTCGTCGGTGACGTCATGGTGTACGAACGTACACTAAGGCCGGGCGGCGGCGGACCGCTCGCGGGGACGCGCCGCCGAGGTGATCAGCGAGGCGCCCGCGACCACCACCAGCACGACGATCATCGCGCTGCGCAGGCCCACGTGCTCGCCGACGAAGCCGAGCAGCGGCGGCCCGACCAGGAACGCCACGTAGGCCATCGTCGCGACGGCTCCGACCGCCGTCGTCGGGTCGTCGCCGTCGGCCGCGGCCGAGACGGTCACCGGGAAGCCCAGGGCGGCACCCAGACCCCACAGCACGACGGCGACGCCCGCGACGACGACCGAGTCCGAGAAGACGACGAGGGCGATGCCGACCGCCGAGACGAGTGCACTGGCGCGCAGCACGGTGGCGTGCCCGAAGCGGGCGAGCAGCGGTTCGCCGAGGAAGCGGCCGACCGTCATCGCCGCCGCGAACGCCGTGAAGACGACCGTGCCGGCGGTCGCCGAGACCCCGTGCCCGTCGACGAAGAGCAGCGGCAGCCAGTCGTTGGCCGACCCCTCGGCCAGGGCGAGCGCGAGCACGATCAGGCCGAGCAGCACGAGCCGGCGGTCGTGCCAGACCGCGAGCGACCCGGCGAGCCGGGCCCGCACCCCGGAGGCGCGCTCGGCCCGCTCGTCGGAGCGTCCGGTCGAGCGCGGCACGATCGGTACCGCCCAGGCCAGTGCGGCGCCACCCGCGAGCGCGACCCCGAGCAGGTGCCACTGGACGGGGACGTGCGTCGCCGTCAGCAGGATGCCGAGGCCGGCCCCCGCGACCGTGCCGAGGCTGAAGCAGCCGTGCAGCACGGGCAGCACCGACCGGCCGGAGGCGGTCTCGATGGCGGCGCCCTCGATGTTGACGGCGATCTCGGCCAGGCCGACCCCTGCCCCGACCAGGGCGAGGCCGACGAAGACGCCGGGGGTGATCGAGAGCGAGGCGGCCACGCCGACCAGGGCCACGCCGGCGACCAGCGAGCTGCCGCCGATCGCCACGGCGCGGTGGGCTCCGTGACGTCGCACGATCGGGGCGGACGACACGATGCCGCCCATCGACCCGACGGACAGGCCGAAGATGACGAGGCCCATCTCGCCCGTCGACGCCTGCAGCAGGTCGCGGATGGCCGGGGTCCGCACGACCCACGAGGCGAGCGAGACGCCGACGACCGCCATGAAGACGAACACCGCCGCCCGGCGTCGGGCGAGCTCGGGGCTGAACGGCGGTCGGTTGGTCATGGGTCCAGTGTGTACGTTCGTACGCTCGTCGTCTAGGGTGTGCGCATGACCACCACCGACCACTTCGCCGGCGACCCGCGCACGAACCACGAGCGGATGCTCGCGGGCGACCTCTACATCGCGGACGACCCCGAGATCGCGGCGCAGCAGCAGCGGGCGATCACCTTGCAGGCGCGCTTCGCCGCGGTCTTCGCCGACGACGTCGACGCCGCGCAGGCCGTCGCGCGCGAGCTGTTCGGCAGCCTGCACGAGACGGCCCACGTCCGGCCGCCGGTGTACGTCGACTACGGCAGCTCCATCACCATCGGGGCCGGCACGTTCGTCAACTACGGCCTGACCGCGCTCGACGTGGCCCCGATCACGATCGGGGCCGACTGCCAGATCGGCCCGAACGTCCAGCTGCTGACCCCGACGCACCCGGTCGAGCCGCAGCCGCGTCGCGACAAGCTCGAGGCCGCGAAGCCGATCACGATCGGCGACAACGTCTGGCTCGGCGGCGGCGCGATCGTGCTGCCCGGGGTGACGATCGGCGAGAACAGCGTGATCGGCGCCGGGGCGGTGGTGACGAAGGACGTCCCGGCGAACGTGGTCGCGGTCGGCAATCCGGCCCGCGTGCTGAGGAGCATCTAGTCGTGGGCGCCGTGCGACGCACCGAGCCCGACCGTCGTGACCGCCTCATCGACGTGGCGCTCGACGTCGTGGCCGAGGTCGGCGTCGCCGGCGCCTCGCACCGCAAGATCGCGGCGCGCGCCGACGTGCCCCTCGGCTCGATGACCTACCACTTCGACGGCATGGACGAACTGCTGCACGAGGCGTTCTCGCGCTTCGCCGAGACGATCATCGTGCGGTTCGAGCGCCGGCTCGGTGCCGCGACCACCCGCGACGACGCCAAGGAGGCGGTGGTCGCGTTGGTCCACGACGACCTGACCGGCCCTGCCGCGGTCCGCGACCAGGTGCTCAGCTACGAGCTCTACACGCTGGCCGCGCGGGAGCCGAGGTTCCGCGAGATCACCCGCGAGTGGATGCGCCGCAGCCGGGTCGAGCTCGAGCGCCACTTCGACCCGGACACCGCCCGCCAGGTCGACGCCCTGATCGAGGGGCTGTCGATCCACCGCGCCCTCGACCCGTCCCCTCCGAGTCGGGCGCTGACCCGCGAGGCCGTGGACCGCATCACGCGCGCCTCCTGACCGTCGCCGGCCGCGCCTCCTGCGGTTCCGCCCCTCATGGCCACAAACCGAACTGTGGTCGCCCCCGGATGCGACTCACAGTAGCTAGGCGCTCTAATGGAACCGGTGCAGAAGATGCACGGCGGTGAGAAGGTACGCACCGGATCGGGACGAGAGTCGAGAAACCAGTGGACGCAGAGAGCGACATGTCGCGCCGCGCCCCCGAGGTCGACGCTCCCGGCGCCTCCGACACGGCGTTCGGCGACTTCAACGTCGCCAGCGACTTCGGCGAGATCGGCGATGCGACTCGCACGGCGGCGGCCGACCTCTTCTTCGGCGACTTCGCGCCCCCGCTCGACCCCGACCTGGTCTTCGAGTGCTCGGCGTCCATGAACGGCGAACACGGTGCGGTGGCCCTCTACGAGGACCGCGTCATCGTCGAGAGCCCCGACGAGCCCGACGGCGAGGCCGTGTTCTCGACCGAGACGGTGCGGGCCTGGTGGCTGGTCGAGGGCGAGACGTTCTTCGCGCTGGTCGTCGAGGCCGACGTGCTGCACCGCACGCGGCTGCCGACGGGCTTCAAAGCCGTGCTCAAGGCGGCGTTCACGAAGGCCTTCGGCCCGGCGACGAGCCCCGCCGGCGCGTGAGCCCCGCGCACCTCCGCCCCCGTTTCGGGGCTTCGGCCCGGTCAGGACGTTCTTTCAGGGGCCCGGTCATGGCAGGATCGCTGTGATGGAACCCGAACAGACCCTGCCCCCGGTGCGTTCCGAGATGGGCGGCCGCGACATGGACCAGGCGCGCGCCCTGTTCGAGGACACCTACAACGGCGCCGGGTTCCGCACCGACACCCGGCAAGAGACGTTCGCCTACCGCTACACGACGGCGGGCGACGAGGACATGACCCTGCGGTCGGCGATGTTCCTCGGGGACATCCGCGGGGCCATCCAGCCCGAGCGCGAGTACGTCGTCGCCTGGATCACCGCGGGCGAGGGCCGGGTCGACGTGGGTGCCGAAGAGGCCGCGTTCGAGATCGGCCGCCCGCTGATGTTCCCGACCGGCAAGGCCTTCGAGTTCGAGGTGCGCGAGTACCGCCAGAACCTGGTGCACTTCGACGCCGCCTACCTCGAGCGCATGGCCGCCGAGCACGAAGGGGCCCTCGCCGGGCCGTTGCAGTTCGACCACACGGCCGTGCCCGACCTGGCGAACCTGCGTCGTTGGCAGTCCACCATCACCAACGCCGCGAAGACCATCCTCGGCGGCGAGTCGACCGAGCTGCTGCGCTCCGAGCTCAAGCGCGAGTCGGCGTTCGCCCTGCTCGACACGTTCTCGCACCGGTCCATCGACCTGCCGCCCGCCCTGCTCGTCCCGCGCAACGCCCGGCTGCGCGAGGCGGTCGAGTACCTGCACACGCACTCGCACCTGCCGGTCAACATGACCCAGCTGGCCGAGTCCGTGCACCTGACGCCGCGGGGGCTGCAGCAGGCCTTCAGCCGACAGCTCGGCGTGACGCCCACCGAGTACCTGCGCACCATCCGCCTCGACCACGTGCGGGCCGAGCTGATCGAGCTCGCCCCGGGCGAGGCCACCGTCGGCGCCGTCGCCCAGCGCTGGGGCTTCACCCACCTGAGCCGCTTCACGGCGTCGTACGTCGGACGCTTCGGCGAGTACCCCAGCGCGACGCTTCAGCGCTGAGCCCGCGCGGTCAGCCGCGCCGGCGCGAGCAGGCCGCGCCGCGCCTCCTCGGCCGTCCCGCCAGCCGGGCACGCCGCCACGATGTGAACAGTCCGCCACGTCTTTGTGTGGCGGACTGTTTACTTCATGGCGGGATGGGGCGTGGCGCGACCAGCCCGCCAGCCACCACGCCAGGAGGTGGACACCGCACCACGGGAAAGCCTGGCGCCGTGACCACGTCCTGGCGCCGTGACCACGTCCTGGCGTGGTGCCCGTCACCCGGCGGCGTGCGCGCGACGCGGGGCAGCCTCCTGGAGGCGCGGGTCGCCACCCGACGCGGGTCGCGCCCGACGGCGCGCGGGTCGCGGACCGCGGGTTGTGCCCGATGGTGCGCGAGGCGGGTCGCGTCAGCCGCGCAGCGCGGCGGCGACCCGGTCCCACCAGGCGGCCGACGCCGCGCGGGTACCGTCGAGGCGGTCGGCCCACGCCGAGCGCACCGCGTCGCGTCCGGCCCAGGCCGCCAGCGCGACCGCGTCGGCCTCGCCCGCGAGCAGCTGCGCGGCCGAGACGACGCTCGTCTGCCCGAAGTTGCCGAGCGCCCCGGTCAGCTTGATCGTCGTGTAGTCGTCGACCGCGAGCCCGACCGTCGGCACGCCACCCGCGACGGCGAACACGGCCGGGTGGTAGCGGCTCGTCAGGTGGAGGGCCGCCCCGCGGGCGAAGCGGGCGGCCGCGGGGGAGTCGGTCGTGGGTTCGACCCGCGCCGGCACGGTCAGCTGGTCGAGCACGGCCCGGTGCAGCAGCGAGTCGCCGCGCTCCTCGGTCGGGTCGAGCGAGCCCCAGTGCGCGAGGAACACGACCTCGAGCCCCGCCTCGCCCGCCACCCGGTCGAGCAGTCGGGCGACGGCCGTGGCGAAGGCTCCCCGGTCGGCGTCGCCCACGTGCGCGGACAGGCTGACGGCGAGGTAGGGCGCCGGCGCGCCCGTCACGGACGCCGCGCTCGCCGCGCTCGCCGCACCCGCCGCACCCGCCGCACCCGCTACGGACGCGGCACCCCCGGCAGGAGGCGCGGCGTCGAACCCGAGGAAGCTCGCGTCGTCCACCGTCCCCACGGTCGTCGCCGGGTCGACGCCGAGCGTCCGCACGAGCTCGAGCGACGCGCCCTCGCGCAGGCCCACGAGCGCGGCGGCGTCGAGCAGCTCGGTGACGAGCTCGCGGTCCTCGCCCTCGAGCACCGGCCCGATGGTCTGCCCGCTGACGACCAGCGGTTTGCCGAAGCGTCGGGCGACGAGTCCGAGCGTGTTCCGCTCGTAGACGTGCATCGGCCAGAGCGAGGCCATGTTGCCGCCGCCGGCGACGAGCACGCCGTCGGCCTCGCGGACGGCCTCGACCACCTGCCAGGCCGGGTCGTCCTGCGGGAGGTGACCCGCGCCTCCGTCGATCGCCGACAGCACGCGGGCGCGTCGCTCGCGCTGGCCGAGCCGGCCGCCGGTCGTCGCGGGGTGGAAGCCGATCGCGGGCACGGCGTCGATGCCGTACCGCTCGGCGGTCTCGGCCGGGTTC
Organism: Frigoribacterium sp. NPDC087798; assembly: GCF_044742985.1. NCBI lineage: Bacteria > Bacillati > Actinomycetota > Actinomycetes > Micrococcales > Microbacteriaceae > Frigoribacterium > Frigoribacterium sp. NPDC087798. The sequence continues at coordinate 329,398 of NZ_JBIUVP010000003.1, forward strand.
GACGAGACGCCGGTGATCGTGGCGCCGCGGGCACGCAGCTGCACGGTCGCCTCGTGGAACATCGCCTCGTCGCCGATGTGGACCATGCCGTCGAGCACGCCGACGTCTCCGATGGTGACGATTCGCACGGGTGGGACCTCTCGCTGCGGGACGCGGCAGCGGGATCGATGCCGCCCACGACGGTACCGGACCCCCGCGGCGCCGAGCACACCGGCCCGCCACCGGGCGGCCACCGGGCGGCGATAGGCTCCACCAGGCCCTGGGCTCCCCGGGCCGGGCACCGCACCACCACCCCGCCGCACCCGAGAGGCACCGCCATGGGCATCCAGACCTCGCTCGACGCGATCCACGAGGCCGACCGTCTGGTCGACTCGATGCGCCTCGCCGACGACCTCGCGCTCGACGCCGCGCGCACCGGCGGGGCCCGGACGATCCGCGTGCTGCGCGGCGCGCTCGGCAGCCCCGACCAGCTCGTCGCCATCGCGGCGACGAACGCCCTCGCGCAGGTCTTCGACGAGCAGGCCGACGTCGTGCTGAGCGATCTGCTGTCGAGCGACCGCACCTTCCTCCGCGAGCACGCCGCGTCGGCGCTCAGCCAGCGGCTGCCCCGCTACGACACGGTCGGTCGGCTGATCGGGCTCGTCGTCGCCGGGGGCTTCACCGGCATGGTCGCCCAGCGCACGCTCGAGCAGTGGTCGTCGGCCGCCCCCGCCGTGGTCGGCGTCGCCCTCGAGGGCGCCCTGATCGGCGTGCACGAGCCCGACGCCCGGTACCGCCTGGTCGAGACGCTGGGCCTCGTGCGCGCCCGCATCACCTCCCGCCCGCTGCTGACGATCGCCCGCGACCGGGGCGAGGACGAGCACGTCCGCGTCGCCGCCGTCTCGGCCCTCGGCCAGCGTCGTGGCGACCAGGCGGTCGCCGCCGTCGTCCACGAGCTCGCCCGCCACGACGGCTACCTCGGCGACGTCGCGCGCCTCTCCGCGATCGACCTCTCCGCCCCCGACGAGGTGCCCGACGGCCACCGGGTGCACGACCGCGGAGTCGAGGACGGACCCGACGGCGACCACCCCGCCGGGCGCGACGGCCTCACCATCGCGCAGCTCTTCCTGCACGCCGACATCGACGCCGGCCTCACCCACGCCGGCAGCGGCGACAACGGCGGCATCGCGACGCTGCTCGTCCGGCTCGGCGACGCACTCGCCGCGGGCGGCGTGCTCCCCGCCGGAGCCGTGCTCCCCGCAGGAGCCGTGCTCCCCGCAGGAGGCGCGGTGCCGGCCCTCGGCGACCGTCACGTCGAGCGGGTGGTCACCCTCTCGCGCGGGTCGGCGGACGCGGCGGTCGAGAGCGTCCACGACCTGGCGACCCGCGCCTCCGGACACGTCTACGGACGCGTGCCGCTGCTCAGCGACCCCGTCTCGTCGGCGACCGCGTGGCCGCTGCGGGTGGCGGCCCGGCGCGGCATCCGGCGGGTGCTGCGCGCCGCGGGGGGAGTCGACCTGCTGCACCTGCGGATGGCCGACGTGGGCAGCCTCGCGGCGGCCGACGTCGCCCGCGAGCTCGACATCCCCGTCGTCTTCACGGTCGCGCCGGACCCGCACGCCGTCATCCAGTCGCTCGACCTGTCGGGCGCGCTGACCCGGGAGACCTTCGGCGACGTCGACGAGGTCGAGCACTTCTGGTTCCGCACCCGGCTCGTCCAGCAGCTCGCGTCGAACGCGTCGCACACCGTGCTGTTCCCCCGGCCCGAGCTCGAGCGCGACATGCGCGAGCTCGTCGGCATCGACGTCACCTCGCACCCCGAGCGCCACACGATCGTGCCCGAGGGCATCGACCTCGGCGTGGTCGACCGCTCGGTCGCCGAGGCCGCCGAACACGCCGCGGGCCTGCCCGCGACCCCGCCGCTCGCCGAGCTGCGCGCGCTGCTCGAGACCCTGCCGCCCGAGCGTCGCGGCCTGCCGCTGCTGGTCAGCGTCGGACGGCTGCACCGGGTCAAGGGCATGGCGACGATCGTCGAGGCCTGGGCCGACGGACCCCTGCGGGACCGCGCGAACCTCCTGCTGATCGGCGGCGACCTCGAGCACCCGAGCGCCGACGAGCGCGAACAGCTCGACCTGATCGACGCGATCGTCCCCGCGAACCGGCACCGCGCCTCCGGACTCCTGTTGCCCGGCCACCGGCCGAACGACACGGTCGCCCGGTGGGTCGCCGCGGCCCGCTTCGGCCTGCCCGGGCTCGCGGCGCCCCGCGGCGTCTACGTCTGCGGCAGCCTGAAAGAGGAGTTCGGCATCGCCCTGCTCGAGGCGATGGGCTCCGGTCTGCTCGTCGTCGCGCCGCAGGGCGGCGGGCCCTCGACCTACGTGCGTCAGGGCGACACCGGCTGGCTCACCCGCACCTGGGACGTCGACGCCCTGCGCCTCGCGATGGGCGAGGCGCTCACCGCGGCCTCGGTCGAGACGACGGAGGCGCGCGCGGCCCGGTCACGCGACACCGTCGAGCGGTCCTTCACGATCCAGGCCATGGCGCGATCGCTGTCGGGCGTCTACGACACGGTGCACCACGACGAGCTCGAACAGCGCGAGTGGAGCGTGAGCGCACGATGACCCTGCTCGTCATCAGCCCCGACTACGCGTCGCACCTGCTGCCGCTCGCGACCCTGGCCACCGAGTGGCGCGACCGGGGCGAGCGCGTCGTCGTCGCGACCGGCCCGGCCACCGCCGCCATCGTCGAGTCCTTCGGCTTCGAGCGCGTGCACCTGCAGCTCGGGCGCGGCTCGAACCCCGGGGTGATCCGTGCCGAGGAGCAGGTGGCCGAGGAGGACGCGTCGCTGCGCGGCTTCTTCGACGCCACCCGGCTCGGCATGGTCGAGACGCTCTCGTACCAGGCGCGCGAACGCCTCACCGACCTCATGTGGCAGCCGGTCGCCACGGCCCGGGCCGTGCTCGACGTGGTCGCCGCCGTCCGGCCCGACCAGATCGTCGTGGACCACCTCGCGTTCAGCGCCCGGCTCGCGCTCGTGGCCGGCGGCGTGCCGTTCGCCGACGTCGTGCTGGGGCACCCGACCGCGCTGCCCGTGGGCGACGAGGTCTACGGCTGCCCGCCCGAGTGGCCCGCGGCGTTCGGCGGTGCCGGCGCTGGTGCCGACCCGGCGCTGGCCGGAGGCCGCACCACCGTCGAGTCGTCGAACCACCCCGGAACGTGGTTCGACGACGCTAACGTGGTGCGAGCCGCCGGAGATGCGTCGGTGGCGCGGGCCGACGTCGGCGCCGCGCCCGAGGGCGTCGCCGGGCTGCGCGAGCTGTGCGAGCGGGTCGACGCCTCGTTCACCGCCGAGTGGAACGCCGCGTTGGCCGAGCTCGCTCCGCACCTGCCGCCGTCGACGAGCGCCTTCGGCGAGCACGGCGACCTGCTGCTCTACAACTACCCGGGCGAGCTGGCCGACCCCGAGCGCGAGGCCCTGCTGCCCCCGCACGTCTGGCTCGGATCGGCCGTGCGTGCCGAGCCGGTGGACGCCGAGGTCGCCGCCTGGCTGGCCGGCGGCGCCGACCCCGACCCCACGCCCGACCTCGACCCCACGTCCGAGCCCGACCCCGACCCCGCGCTCGCGCCGTTCGTCTACGTCAGCTTCGGCAGCTTCCTCTCGGTGCGGTCGGACGTGCTCGGGCGCGTGGCCGAGGCCCTGCGTCGCGTGGGCGTGCGGGCCGCGATCGCGCTCGGCTCGGGCGACCGGGCCGACCTCGGCGAGGTGCCGAGCGACTGGCTCGTCCGCGAGTTCCTGCCGCAGGTGACGCTGCTCGACGCGGCGACCGCGGCCGTCACGCACGGCGGCAACAACAGCGTGACCGAGGGGATGACCGCGGGCGTGCCCGTCGTCGTCCTGCCGTTCTCGACCGACCAGTTCGCCGGGGCCGCCGCCCTCGAGCGCACCGGGGTGGGCGTGGCGCTGGCCCCGAACACGGCGACGGTCGACGAACTGGCGGAGGCCCTGCGGCACGTGCTCGACCTGCCGACGCGCGACCCCGGTGCGGCCGGACGCCTGGCCGGGCTGGCGGCGTCCCTGCGCGAGACGCCCGGACGGGCCCGAGCCCACGCGGCGCTGACCGGGCGCGACTGACCGAGACGCCCGGACGGGCGCGAGCCCACGCGGCGCTGACCGGGCGCGGCTGACCGAGCCGGCCCGCGCCTCCTCGGCTCGCCCCGCCTCTCAGCTGTCACGACGTGCCGCTCGCCTTCGCAGGCGAGCGGCACGTCGTGGCGTCTGGTCCGTCCGGCCGAGCCCCGACCGGCAGGAGGCGCGGGTCGGCCTACATCGTCCGGGTGTGGAGGATGCCGCCGTCGACGTCGAGCAGGGCCCCGTGCACGAAGGCCGCCTCGTCCGACGCCAGGTAGCGCACCGCGTGGGCGATGTCGACGGGACGCACGGGTCGACCGGCCGGGGTGGCCGCGGTCAGGGTGTCGAGGACGGCCGCCGACCCGGCGTTGCCCGGAGTCGACGTCGCACCGGGTGCGACGCTGTTGACGCGGACGCCGCGGGGGCCGAACTCGGCCGCCCAGGTGCGGGTCATCTGCTCGACGGCGGCCTTCGACGCGGTGTACATGGCGCCGAACGGCACCCCGACCCGGGTCATCCACGAGCCGATGTTGACGATCGAGCCGTCTCCACGGTCGGCCATCGCCGGGGCGAGGGCCCCGACGAGCACGTGCGGCGCTCGGACGTTCGTCGCCAGGATGGCGTCGAGGTCGGCGTCGTCGAGGGCGTCGGTCGGCATGGTCGGGTAGACGCCGGCGTTGTTGACCAGGATGTCGACGCGACCGCCGAGCACCTCGGTGGCCCGGGCGGCGAAGGCGCGGAGGTCGACGTACGGGCCGGCGAGGTCGGCGGGCACGGCGTGGGCCGAGCCGCCTCGGGTGGTGATCGCGTCGACCACCCGTCGGGCCCGGGCGTCGTCGCGGCCGCTGACGACGACGGTGGCGCCGGAGGCGGCGAGCACGCGGGCGATCGCCTCGCCGATGCCGCTGGTCGAGCCGGTCACGAGGGCGGTGCGACCGGCCAGGCGGTCGTCGGTGGGCAGGGAATTGAGGACTTCTTCATTGGACTGCATGGTCCATTGCTAGCACGGACTGGACCGTCGAGTCCAGTGTTCGTGGACCGAATGGTCCACTCGACGTAGGATCTCTCCGTGGACGAGACAAAGATCACCGAGCGCGGGCGGCTCACCCGCCAGAGGATCATCGACGAGACCGGTCGGCAGATCCTCGCCGCGGGCATCGGCGGGACGACGCTCGACACCGTGCGGGCCGCGACGCTGACCAGCAAGAGCCAGCTGTTCCACTACTTCCCCGGCGGCAAGACCGAGCTGATCCACGAGGTCGCCCGGTGGGAGGGGCGTCAGCTGCTCGAGGCGCAGGAGCCCGAGATCCACGACCTCGGCACCTGGGAGTCGTGGGAGCGCTGGCGCGCCGCCCTGGTCGAGTACTACATCAGCCTCGGCCGCTGGGCCTGCCCGATCGGCACGCTCGCCGCTCAGGTCGCCGCCACGGACGCCGAGGTCGAGCGCAGCGTCAAGGCGAGCTGGGACGCCTGGCGCGAGCAGCTGGCGGCGGGCATCCGGCGGCTGCAGGCCTCGGGGTCGGTCGACGCCTCGGCCGATCCGGTGCGCGTCGCCACCGCGATCATCGCCGCGATCCAGGGGGGACTGCTGCTCAGCCAGTCGGAGCGGGCGGGCTGGCCGCTCGAGGCCGCACTCGACCACGCGCTCGGCCCGTTGCACACCGTCCGCCGCGACTGACGCGGGTCGTCCGCCGGACGTGCCCCGCGCCTCCTGCGCTGTCGTCCTCTTGCTCTGTCGTCCTTCCGCTCTGTCGCTCTCCAGCTCTAGCCGCCGAAGACGACCGCGCGCATCGCGTCCTCGCCGACCGCCGCGTCGCGGTACCGCTGCATCAGCGCGGCGTTGGCGTCGTACTGCGGCCCCTCGCGCACCTCGGCCTGGTGGTGCAGGGCGAAGACCATGCCCTCGTGCCGTCGCGGGGCCTCGCCGAGCAGGGTGGTGTGGGCGAGGTACCAGGCGGCGTCCTCGAAGCCCCAGCCCCGGAAGCGTTCGTCCTGCCCGCCGTGGCTGCGCCACGAGGAGGCGCGGGTCACGTAGACCCCCGAGCAGGCCCCGCGCACGAGCTCGAAGTCGCACCGCTCGAGGGGGGTGCCCGCGGCCGCCTGCGCGGTGCCGTCGCGTCCCAGCCAGTGGTACTCGGTGTAGGGCAGGTGCACCCGGCCGCTCGTGCGGGCCGCCTCGATCGCCGCGAGCAGGGGCTCGCGTTGCGGCAGGGTGTCGGCGTCGCCGATCACGGCGACCTCGTCGTCGGCCAGGCCGGCGACCCCGAGGTTGCGGCACTGGGCCAGGTTGAACACCGGGTCGGGGGAGTCGATCGTGCGGATCTCGGCCTCGGGCAGGGCGTCGGCGTACCAGTCGCGGACGACCTCGAACGCCGCGACGCGACTGGGTTGCGGACGCCAGGGGAGCACGACGGTGACCATCCCGCGAGCCTAGCGGCGTGCGCCGGGCCGCCCCGCGCCTCCCGCGCCGCCCCGCACCGCGTCTCCCGCGCCGCGCCGTCCCGCTCCGCGCTGTACCTCCCGCCGCGACGAACGATGCACCCGGTTTCGAACGATGCACCCGGAAGCAACCGGGTGCATCGTTCGAAACCGGGTGCATCGCCGTCCGATCGCACGCCGAGCAGGCCTCAGGAGGCGCGGGTCGCGTCCGCCGCACCCGGCAGCGTCAGCTCGAGTGCGTGGCCGCGCACGTGCGCCAGGGCCCGCTCGACGGCGCCCGTGGTCACGACCGCGTCGCCCAACGTCGAGGCGACGACCTCGGGCGCGGCCCGGTGCGTGAACCGGCTGAGCCACGGTGTCGTCCGGTCGAGCAGCAGTCCGAGGGAGGGCGCCACGGCCCCGGCGACGACGATGCGGTCGACGTCGAGCATGCCGCTGAGCATGGCGCAGACGCGTCCGAACCGTTCGGCGGCCTTCTCGACCAGGCGCAGGGCGGTCGGGTCGCCGGCGTCCGCCGCGGCCAGCACGGCGGGGGCCTCGAGCTCGTCGAGCGGGATCGCCCGCAGCGGCGACGAGGCCGGCACGGTGCCGAGCTCGCGCGCGGCCCGGGCCCAGTCGCGCAGCAGGGCTCCGAGGCCGTCGGCCGATCCGACGCCCTCGACCAGGTCGAGGAGGCGCATCTCGCCCGCGGCACCGCGGCTGCCCCGCACGAGGGCTCCGTCGAGCACGAACCCGGCGCCGAACCGCTCGCCCGCCAGCAGGGTCACGAACGACGTGGCGGCGCCGGCACCGCCACCGACCTCGCGGTCGGCACGGGACGCGGCCGCCGCCTCGGCCACGGCGGCCAGGTTGGCGTCGTTCTCGACGACGACGGCCCAGCCGCGCTCGGCGAAGAGTCCGGTGTAGTCGGGGTTCATCAGCACCCAGAAGTCGGCGCCGACCTCGATCGGCGACCGGCCCTCGGCGTCGGTCGGCGCGGGCACTCCGAGCGCCACGGCGAGCACGTCGGCGTCGCGCAGCGAGGCCTCGTCGAGGACGTCGTCGACCAGCCGTGAGACCGTCCGGCGGCGGTCGTCCGCCGTCCCGTCGGGGTCGATGCGCCGTGCGACGCGGGCCACGACGTCGCCGCGCAGGTCGGCCACGACGGCGGTCAGGTGGTGGCGGCCGGCGTCGACGCCGACGACGTGCCCGGCGGAACGGGCCAGGGCGTAGCGACGCGCGGGGCGGCCCTTGCGGTACTCGCCGGTCGAGCGGGCGTCGGCGAGCGACACCATCCAGCCGTGGTCGATGAGGTCGTCGCAGACCCCGAGCACGGTGGACCGGGTGAGTCCGGTGAGGGCGATCAGGTCGCTCGCCGTGACGGCGTCCGCTGACCACGCGTGCCGCAGCACCTCGGCCGCGTTCATGCGGCGGAGCAGGCTCGGCGACGACACCCCGGTGCTCAGCGCCACCCGCGCCTCCTCGTGCTGTGGCCGGTGCCTCGCGACACGGCGGATCTTTTCGACGACGACCCATGGTGCCACGCCGCGAATTGATCTAGGGTCTAAATCTACACACCAGATCAACTCGGTCCCGACGCTGTCGTCGGGGTCGCGACCCGGGAGACGACGACGTGCCCACACCCCCACTGCCCTCCGGTGCCGGCCTCAGCCGACGCACCCTCCTCGGCGGGATCGGTGCCGCCGGGGCGGCGCTCCTCCTCGCCGGCTGCGCCCCGTCCGGCTCCGGCCGCGGGCGCACCGAGATCACCTTCTACGCGACCAAGCCCGAGGCGATCCCGTACTTCTCCGACCTGGTCTCGCGCTTCAACGAGTCGCAGTCGGCGGTCCGGGTGATCCACGACTCGACCTCGGGCATCTCGGCCGGCTTCGTCCGGGGCAACCCGCCCGACGTCGCGGCCTTCACGTACAACCTCGAGATGGCCCGCTTCATGGAGCGCGGGGCGCTGAGCGACCTGGGCGACCTGCCCGAGGCGCGCACGATCCGCCCCGAGGTGCAGGAGCTGGTCGACCAGTACGCGACGTACCCCGGCCGGACGAGCGTGCTGCCGTACTCGATCACCGCCGCGTCGGTGATCTACAACCAGCAGGTCTTCGCCGACCTGGGCGTCGAGGTGCCGACCACCTGGGACGAGTTCCTCGCGGCGTGCGACACCTTCACGGCGGCCGGCGTCACGCCGATCTACAGCACCTTCCGCGAACCGTGGACCGTCGCCCAGGGCCTGTTCGACTACACGACCGGCGGGTCGCTCGACGTCGCGGCCTTCTACGAGAAGATGAACGCCGAGGGCACGAGCGTCGGCCAGGGCGGCTCGGTCTCGTTCGAGAAGGACTTCCGCGAACCCGTCGAGCGCATGGTGCAGCTCGGACGGCTGTCGAACGCCAACCGCAACAGCCGCGGGTACGGCGACGGCAACCTCGCCATGGCGCAGGGCGAGGCGGCGATGCTCATGCAGGGGCCGTGGGCACTCGGTGAGATCACCAAGGCGAACCCCGAGGCGAGGGTCGGCACGTTCCCCTTGCCGATGACCGACGACCCCGCCGACCGCAAGGTGCGGGTCAACCTCGACCTGGCCCTGTGGGTGCCCGAGCAGTCGCGCAAGCAGGACGCCGCCCGCGAGTTCCTGACCTACCTGATGCAGCCCGAGATCCAGGACGCCTACAACCGCGACTTCCTGGCGTTCGGCACCACGAGGTCGGCCCCCGCCGTGACCGACGAGCGCATCGTCGGCATGCAGGGCTACTACGACGACGCGCGGTTCTACCAGGGGGCGTCCAAGGCGATCCCGCTGACGATCCCCGCCGAGAACTACGTGCAGGGCATCGTCACGGGCGCCAGCGTCGAGGGCACCCTGCGCACCATGGACGCCGACTGGCGCCGCCTGGCACTCCGCGCATGAGCGCGATCGACGGCGCGGACCGCGCCACGGCCCCGGCCACCCCGACCACCGCCCGAGTCGAAGGAGACCCGATGGCCACCACCACCCCCACGGCCGCGCGAGGCGCCCGCACCTCGCTGAGCGGCAGCACGACCGGCAACCCGCGGCGCCGCGGCAGGCGCGTCGACCCGGTCTTCTACTTCTTCCTCGTGCCGACGCTCGTCCTCTTCTCGCTGGCGATCACCCTGCCGGCCGTGATGGGCGTGTTCTACAGCTTCACGAACTCGATCGGCTTCGGCGAGTTCGACATGGTCGGCGTCACCAACTACCTCGCGATGGCGACCGACCCGGCGATCCTCGGCTCGTACGGCTTCACGATGGGCTTCGCGCTGGTCACGGTGATCGCCGTCAACGTGATCGCCCTGCTGTTGGCGATCGGCCTGACCTCGCAGATCAAGGCGAAGACCGCGCTGCGGGCCGTCTTCGTGATCCCGATGGTCATCTCGGGCATCATCATCGCCTTCGTCTTCCAGTTCCTCTTCTCGAACTCGTTGCCGGCCCTCGGCGCCTCGCTCGGCATCCCCGGGCTGCAGGACAGCATCCTCGCGAACGCCGACACCGCCTGGATCGGCATCGTCGTCGTGACCGCGTGGCAGGCGATCCCGAGCACGCTGCTGATCTACATCGCGGGCCTGCTCGCGATCCCCGGCGAGGTGTACGAGGCGAGCAGCCTCGACGGCGCCTCGGGCTGGAAGCAGCTGCGGTCGATCACGCTGCCGCTCGTGGCGGGCTACGTCCTGATCAACACGATCATCGGCTTCAAGAACTTCCTGAACTCGTACGACATCATCGTCGGCCTGACGAACGGCGGCCCCGGCACGTCGACCCGCAGCATCGCGATGACGATCTTCACGGGCTTCACCGGCGGCGACTACGCCTACCAGATGGCCAACGCGACCATCTTCTTCGTGATCGCCGTCGCGATCGCGCTCGTCCAACTCCGGATCACCCGCGGAAAGGCGGCCGTCTGATGGCGAACACCGCACTCGTCACCCCGGCCGCCTCGGCGGCCCCCACCCCAGGAGGCACGGGTCGCGACGCCGACGCCGTCACCCGTCGTCGACGCGGTCGCGTCGGTCGGGAGCGCCCGAACCGCCTCGTCACCGTGCTGCTCGTGCTCGGCACGATCACCGTGCTGATCCCGATCTACGTCACCATCACGATGTCGCTCAAGACGTCGGCGCAGGCCGTCGACGGCAACGCGTTCAGCCTGCCGGCACCGATCGACTTCTCGAACTTCGCGACCGCCTGGCAGCTGACCGACTTCCCGCGGGCGTTCGGCATCTCGACCCTCGTGACGGCCGCGACCGTGGTCGGCACGGTCGTGCTCGCCTCGATGGCGTCGTACGCGATCTCGCGCAACTGGGATCGCAAGCTGTTCCGCTTCTCGTTCTTCTACCTGCTGGCCGCGATGTTCCTGCCGTTCCCGGTCGTCGCGCTGTCGCAGATCAAGTTGACCGGCATCGTCGGCCTCGACAACCCCGCCGGCGTCGCGCTGCTGCACGTCATGTTCCAGCTGTCGTTCTCGATCCTGCTGTTCACGGCGTTCCTGCGGTCGTTGCCCGAAGAGCTGGAGGAGAGCGCGCGGCTCGACGGCGCCACCACCTGGCAGGTCTTCTGGCGCCTGGTCTTCCCGCTGCTCGCCCCGATGAGCGCCACGGTCGGCATCTTCGCCTTCCTGGCCTCGTGGAACGACTTCGCGATGCCGTCGCTGATCACCGCCGACCCGTCGCTGCAGACCCTGCCCGTGCTGCAACAGATCTTCCAGACGCAGTTCAGCAACGACTACAACGTCGCCTTCGCCTCGTACCTCATGGCGATGGCCCCGGCGATCGTCGTCTACCTCTTCACCCAGCGCTGGGTGATGGCGGGCGTGACGCAGGGCGCGATCAAGTAGGCGTCCGTCGGGGGCGCGGCCCGCGCCTCCTGACCCCCAGGCAACCCACCACCACCGAGAGGACCTCGCTCCACGATGACCGACACGCTCCGCACCGCACCCTCGACCGAGCTGCTGACCGACGACCCGACCTGGTGGCGCCAGGCGGCGGTCTACCAGATCTACCCCCGCAGCTTCGCCGACTCGAACGGCGACGGCATCGGCGACCTGCCCGGCATCACGGCGGCGGTGCCCTACCTGCAGCGGCTGGGCGTCGACGCGGTCTGGCTCAGCCCGTTCTATCCGTCGGCCCTCGCCGACGGCGGGTACGACGTCGACGACTACCGCGACGTCGACCCCAAGATCGGCACGCTCGCGCAGTTCGACGAGATGATCGACGCGCTGCACGCGGTCGGCATCCGGGTGATCGCCGACCTCGTGCCGAACCACTCGTCCGACCGGCACGTCTGGTTCCAGGAGGCGCTGGCCGCTCCCGCCGGATCGCCCGCCCGGGCGCGCTACATCTTCCGCGACGGTCTCGGCGAGACCGGCGAGCTGCCGCCCTCGGACTGGACGTCGATCTTCGGCGGCCCGGCCTGGACCCGCGTCGCCGACGGCCAGTGGTACCTGCACTCGTTCGCGAGCGAGCAGCCCGACTGGGACTGGGACAACCCGGAGGTGCGCGAGGACTTCCTGACCACGCTGCGCTTCTGGTCGGACCGCGGCGTCGACGGCTTCCGGGTCGACGTGGCGCACGGGCTGGCGAAGAGCCTGCCCGAGGTGCTGCCGTCCACGGCCGAGCTCGAGGCGCTGCCCAAGGCCGACGGCGACCACCCGCTGTGGGACCGCGACGAGGTGCACGAGATCTACGCCGCGTGGCGTGAGGTCTTCGACGAGTACGACCCGCCGCGCATCGCCGTGGCCGAGGCCTGGGTCGAGCCGTCGCGCCGTGCCCGCTACGCCAGCGCCGAGGGCCTGGGTCAGGCGTTCAACTTCGACCTGCTCGAGGCCGACTTCGACGCCACGCAGTTCCACGACATCATCACCTACAACCTCGACGCCGCCGAGGCCTCGGGCTCGTCGACGACCTGGGTGTTCTCGAACCACGACGTCGTCCGTCACGCGACCCGGTACGGCCTGCCCGCCCTCGACGGTCGCGACGTCAAGCAGGGCGCCGAGTGGTTGCTCTCGGGCGGCACCTCGCCCGAGGTCGACGTCGAGACCGGCCTGCGTCGGGCCCGTGCCGCGTCGCTGTTCATGCTCGGCCTGCCCGGTTCCGCCTACGTCTACCAGGGTGAGGAGCTCGGGCTGCCCGAGGTCGCCGACATCCCCGCCGACGAGCGCCAGGACCCGTCGTTCTTCCGCAACCCCGGCGTCGACATCGGTCGGGACGGCTGTCGCGTGCCGCTGCCCTGGACCCGGTCGGGGCCGTCGTTCGGCTTCGGCGCGGGCGAGGCGCACCTGCCGCAGCCCACGTGGTTCGGTGAGTACTCGGTCGAGGCCGAGGAAGCCGACGCGACGTCGACGCTCGCGCTCTACCGGGCGGCCCTCGCCGCGCGGCGCGACCTGCAGACCGACGAGACGCTCGACTGGCTGCCCGTCGACGGCCGCGACGACGTGTTGCACCTCGTCCGCCCCGGCGGATGGCACGTGGTGTGCGTGTTCGGCACCGAGCCCGTCGACCTGGCCGCGCTCGGGCTGGGCTCGGGCGAGGTGCTCGTCGCGAGCGGACCGCTGACGGATGCCGGGCAGCTGCCGGGCGAGACGGCGGCCTGGCTGCGCGGCTGACGTCGGCCGTCCCCGGGGTGGTGGCCCGCGCCTCCTGGGCGCCGAACGGGCGGGTTCGTGGTCGGCGGGCGTCCTCGGACGCCCGCCCGCCGCAAACCCGCCCGTTTCCGCGTACGGCGCCGCCGCCGGCCGGGAGGCGCGGGGCCGGTCAGGCGGGGACGTCGTCGCCGGCCGTGGCCCGGCGCTGCTCGACCTCGGCCTCGAGCTTCGCCAGGCGGGCGAGTCGCTCGTAGTGCTCGGCCTCGCGGTCGAGGTCGGCGAGCTGTTGCTCGGTGCTGCGGACGCGGTGGTCGAGCGTGCGGGCCGCAGCCTCGTGGTACCGGCTCTGGTCGCGGGGCCCGATCTGCTCGACGCGGCTGCCGTACTCGCGGCCCGCGGCGAACCAGACGATGCTGCCGATCAGCGGCAGGAACAGCACGATCATGATCCACAGGCCCTTGGGCAGGTGTCGCACGTCGCCTTCGGGACGCGTGACGATGTCGACGAGCGCCCCCACGATCAGCAGGAGGGGCAGGGCAGCCAGCACGAAGGTCACGGCCCGAGGGTAGGGGGTGCCGCCTGCCCGGCGGAAGCCCCGCGAGGAGGGGTGACCGCACCCCCGCCTGTGCCGCGTTCTGGGTGTGACGGGCCCTCCGGACGGTCGGTAGCGTCACCCGCATCACGGCGACCGACCCCGGTCAGGAGGTGCGGTGCCGGTCGACCACGAAGGGTGCAGCTCCTGAAAATTCGCCTCCACCCCTGGTCAGCGAGCGGCTCTGATCGTAAGGTGGGTCGGTCCGCCCCATCGAGGAGAACCGTGAGTCGACGCGCCGTCCGTCCCAGGAAGCGCTCATGACCGACCCCTCGAACACCCGAGAGACCGCGGTGCCGGCCGAGCCGGCCTCGCCCGTCGAGCAGACGCCCGGTGCCGCCGTGCCGATGACCCGCCGCGAGGCCCGCGCCCTCGAGCGCGCGGCTGCCGCCGCTGCCGACACTGATCCTGCCGACACTGGTTCCGCTGCTCCCGCCTCCGCACCGTCGTCCGCTGCGCCCGTCTCCGCACCGTCCTCCGCTGCGCCTCCTACTGCTCCGGTCGCTGCCGCTGCTCCTGCTGCTCCCGCCTCCGCACCGTCCTCCGTCGCTCCTGCGACCAGCCCGACGATGAACCCGGTTTCGAACGATGCACCCACGAGCAACCGGGTGCATGGTTCGGAAGTGGGTGCGACGGCCGCCGAGGCGGCCCCCACGACCAGCGTCGCGCGCCGACCGCGGGCCTCCGTGCCGGCCGTGCTGCGTCGGACCCGAGACGCCGGCCGCCCGAACCCGAGCCCCCGGGCGACCCCCGGCCGTTCGCGGCTGCGGGCCGTCTCGTCGCGCGTCCGTGCGGCGACCTTGCCCGTGCTCGGCGTCTGCGCCGTCATGCTCTTCTTCACGTCGAACCTCACCCCGGCCTCGGCCAGCGACCTGGGCGGGTCGAACATCCCGACCGCCGGTGCCGCTCCGATGCCGACCCAGACCCTCGCGGCGTCGCTCGTCGTGCTGACCGTGTCCGACCGCGACGCCTTCGGGGTGACCGACGCACCGCCGCCGCCTCCGCCGCCCGAGCCCGAGCCCGTCGTGACCTCGAAGAACGTCGCGGGGTCGACGAACTCCTACCGCGCCTCCTCGGGGGCCGGCACCATCGTCAACTCGGGCATCGGTGACATCCGCTGGCCGTTCCCGGGCTCGGTCGTCCTCAGCTCGGGCTTCGGTCCCCGTGCGGCTCCGTGCGCGGCGTGCTCGAGCATGCACATGGGCCTCGACATGACGCCCGGCGGCGGCACCCCCATCGGTGCCGCGGCCGCGGGCGTGGTGCGCACGTCTGGCATGCACGGTCAGTTCGGTCAGTACGCCGTGATCGATCACGTGATCGACGGTCAGCGCGTCAGCACCCTGTACGCGCACATGCAGATCGGTTCGAGCCCGCTGGTCGCCGGGCAGACGGTCCAGGTGGGCGAGCTGGTCGGCAAGGTCGGCCGCAGTGGTGTCGCGACCGGCGAGCACCTGCACTTCGAGGTGCTGCTGGGCGGCACGACGCAGGTCGACCCCAAGGCCTGGCTCGAGGCCAACGCCGGCCGCACGCTCTAGCCATCAGGGACGCACGCTCTAGCCATCGGCGGCGCCTCACCGACCGGAACGCACGGCACCTCCGTCCGTCCAGTTCGTCGACACCGGTCCATCGGAACGGCCCGTCCTGTACGAACTCGCCCGCCCGCCCGCCCTCGCGTGCGTCGGCGCCCACCCCCGTGCCTCAGGCCCCGTGCCGCAGGCCGCGCGCTTCAGGCCCCGCGACGCGCCTCGCGCCAGGCCTGCACCTCGGCGGTGAGCTCGGCCTTGCGGTCGGCGTCGGCGAACGATGCCTCGACCGAGTTCGTCGCCAGCAGGGCGAGCATGTCGTCGTCCAGCCCGAGCACGTCGCGCAGCGCCTCGTAGTTGTCGCCCACGTAGCCGCCGAAGTAGGCGGGGTCGTCGCTGTTGACCGTGACGAGCAGCCCGGCCTCGAGCATGCGGGGCAGCGGGTGCTCGGCCAGGTCGGACACCACCGCAAGCCGCAGGTTGGACAGCGGGCAGACGGTGAGCGGCACCCGGTCGGCGACGAGGCGGGCGACGAGGGCGTCGTCCTCGAGGCTGCGCACCCCGTGGTCGACGCGTTCGACGTGCAGCAGGTCGAGGGCGTCCGTGACGTATGACGGCGGCCCCTCTTCACCGGCGTGGGCGACGACGTGCAGCCCGAGCGCGCGGGCACGGTCGAAGACGCGGGCGAATGCGGCGGGCGGGAACCCCACCTCGGAGGAGTCGAGCCCCACCCCGATCAGGTCGGAGGCGCGGTGCGCGACGGACTCGAGGGTCGCGGCGGCGTCGCCCACCGGCAGGTGCCGCAGGAAGCAGAGGATGAGCCCGCCCGTGATGCCGAACCGCTCGCGCGCCTCGCCGAGCGCCTGGGTCAGCCCGTCGATGACCTCGTCGACGTCGACGTCGCGAGAGGTGTGCGCCTGGGGGTCGAAGAACATCTCGACGTGACGCAGCCCTTGGGCGTGGGCGCGTTCGAGGTAGGCCCAGGCGAGGTCGTGGAAGTCCTGTGCGGTCTGCAGCACGGCCGTGCACGCGTAGTAGAGGTCGAGGAACTCCTGCAGCGAGCCGAAGGAGTACGCCGCGCGCAGCTCGTCGACCGAGGCGAAGGGCAGATCGACGTCGTTGCGGTCGGCGAGGGCGAAGACGAGCTCGGGTTCGAGCGTGCCCTCGACGTGCAGGTGCAGCTCGGCCGTGGGCGGCGTCGCGAGCACGGTGCCCGAGAGGGGCGAACCCGAGAAATCCGTACCCGAGGAGCTGGTGCCCGACAGGGGCGACCGAAGGTGGTCGCTGCTCGTCGGGGTCGTGCCCGTGAGGGGCGTGCCGGGCGCGGGGGCCGCGGTCGTCGGGGAGGTGTCGATCGCCGTCATCGGGCCACCGTAGCGGCAGCGTGCCTCCCGACGAAGCCCCGTGCACGATCGTTCACCGTCCCGTCACCCGGCGACCGTCTGGGGACGAGACGAGGAGGCGCGGGGCGGCTCCTCGAGGACGCCACCCGCGCCTCCTGCCCGGACGTCGAGGAGGCGCGGTGCGCGACGACCGCACACCGCGCCTCCTGCAGGTGGCTACGCCGTGAGCACGACGGCGAGCGTCTCGGGCTGGTCGTGCCCGGTCCACGTGCCGGTGAGGACCTCGACCCCGTGGTCGCCGCTGTGGCCGCCGGTCGAGGCGAGGGCGCCGGCGTCGTGTCGACCGAGGACGCGGGCGACGACGATGCGGACCGCCGCGCCGGTGACGACCGTCCGGCCCTCGACCTGGTCGACGGTGAGGCGGTCGACGTCGGGCACGGGGGTGCCCGGGGTGCCGCTGCCGACGACGGTCGAGTTCGGCTCGCGGACCTGTCGTTCGCCGTCGACCTCGAACCAGGCCTCGGCCTGGGTGCCGCCGGTCAGCACGGCCGTCGCGAGGGCCGCGGCCCAGACCGGGTCGGCCGTGCCGTCGTAGACCCACCGCGTGCCGAGCACCGAGTGCTCGGTCGTCCCGACGAGGTGGTCGTCGGCACCGGCCAGGGGAGCGTCGCGATACGTGAGGGGCACCTGCAACTGCACGCCGTCGGGCGTGGCGACGATGATCGTCTCGACGCCGACCTCGCCCGCCGGGTCGTCGAAGCGGAAGGCCGCGACGCTGCGCAGGCCCTCGTCGGCCGTGCCCTCGGACCGGGGTGGGCCCTCGAACCACGGCTGGGTCGGCACCCAGGCGTCGAGCAGGTCGATCTTGGAGGGGCTCATGCCGGCCCGGTGCAGGTGTGCCATGCCGTCGATCGTAGGGCCGACCACCGTCACCGTCGGTCACCGCCACCACCACGCCCCGACGCCGCCGGCGGCACGGCACGACCGCGCCCCGACGCCTCCAGTAACGCGACACCTGTCGTGCGTTCTCCAGCAGTCGGGCGTAGCCTGCGGCCCATGAAGGCACTCCAGTACACCCAGGTCGGTCAACACCCCGAAGTCGTCGAGATCGAGAAGCCGTCACCCGGCCCCGGGCAGGTGCTGCTGAAGGTCACGGCGGCCGGTGTCTGCCACTCCGACGAGTACGTCATGAGCCTCGGTGAAGAGGACTACACCGCGCAGGGCTACCCGCTGCCGCTCACGCTCGGGCACGAGGGCGCCGGCATCGTGGCCGAGCTCGGCGAGGGCGTCGAGCACCTGCAGGTCGGTGACGCGGTCGCCGTCTACGGCCCGTGGGGTTGTGGCCGTTGCCACCAGTGCGCCCAGGGCAAGGAGAACTACTGCGTCAACGCCGCCGCCGAGGGCATCAAGCCTCCCGGGCTCGGCGCTCCCGGGTCGATGGCCGAGTACATGATCGTCGACGACCCCCGCCACCTGGTGCCGCTCGGCGACCTCGACCCGGTCGAGAACGTGTCGCTCACCGACGCCGGCCTCACGCCGTACCACGCGATCAAGACCTCGCTCCCGAAGCTCGGCGCCGGCACCTACGCCGTCGTCATCGGCACCGGAGGCCTCGGGCACGTCGGCATCCAGATCCTGCGGGCGCTCTCGGGTGCGCAGATCATCGCGCTCGACGTGAGCGACGAGAAGCTCGAGCTGGCGAAGCACGTCGGTGCGCACCACACGGTGATCAGCGACGAGCACGCCGCGGACGCCATCCGCGAGATCACCGGGGGCCTCGGCGTCCAGGCCGTCTTCGACTTCGTCGGGGCGGGGCCGACGATGGCCACGGCCGTCGCGGTCGCCGCGGCGGACGCCGACGTGACCATCGTCGGCATCGGTGGCGGCACCGTCGAGCTCGGCTTCGGCGCGATCGCCTACGACGTCGCCGTGCGCATCCCCTACTGGGGCAGCCGCAGCGAACTGATCGAGGTCCTCGACCTCGCCCGGGCCGGCCAGGTCGAGGTCGCCACGCAGCGCTACTCGCTCGACGACGGCCCGAAGGCCTACGAGGCCCTCGCCGCCGGCACCGTCCGCGGCCGGGCCGTCATCGTCCCCTGACGCGACCACCCCGAGGAGGCGCGGTGCCGGATTCCGCGCACCGCGCCTCCTGCAGGTCGCAGCAGCTGATCGGCCGCACCTGACCCCGTCGTCGCCACGGGGAACGGGGTCCTGGCGACGGCGAGCACTGCGGTGGCAGTGAGCGTCGGCACGTCGATGATCGTGGCGAGCAGGGGCGCCGTCTCGGGCGTCGACCATGAGATGCGGGTGGCTCCGAGTGCGAGCAGGGGGATCGAAGCCGATGCGAGGGCCCGGCCGAGATCCGTGCCGTGGTCATGAGATCCGCGGTCGTCGGCGCGGGCCGGCATGTGTCGTCGTCATGGTGCTCATGACGGCGGCATCGGAGGTGCGCGGAGACGGTCGTTCATCGGGACACTCTCCGCTTCCGTGTTTGGCCGGCTGGGGTCAAGTGGTGCCTGGCCTGCAGATTCGCGTATGCCTGTCCCGCAAAAATGCCCGGTGATGGGGGTCTAAACGCTACAGTCGTCGGATGCTCATCGGATATGCCCGCGTCTCGACCTCGGGACAGGATCTTGCAGCACAACGTGATGGTCTGGCAGCGCTCGGTGTTGACGATCAACACGTCCATGTTGACCACGGGCTGTCGGGTACGACTCGAGCCCGGCCCGGGCTCCGCGAGGCCCTGGCGGCGTGCCGTGCCGGCGATGTCTTGGTCGTCACCAAGCTCGACCGTCTCGCTCGATCGCTGCGCGATGCGACGGACATCGCGGATGAGCTGACGAAGAAGGGTGTCGCTCTGAACCTCGGGGGAGCGGTCTACGACCCCACCGACCCGGTTGGGCGGCTGCTTTTCAATGTTCTCGGCATGGTGGCTGAGTCCGAGGCTGACCTGATTCGCGCCCGTACCCGTGAGGGCATGGCGATTGCCAAGGCTGCCGGCAAGCTCCGCGGCCGCAAGCCCAAGCTCACCGCCTCGCAGGAGAAGCACCTCGTGCAGCTACACCGCACCGGCGCCCACACGACCAGCGAGATCGCCGAGCTCTTCGGGGTCGCCCGCTCGACGGTCTATCGTGCGGTTCAACGAGGGGAGCAGTCCTGATGTGGTTCCACAAGCGAGTCAGAGCGAGGACGAGACCGTTGGTCGCGGAAGACAATGCTGCTGTCGACCATGGCGGATTTGTGGAAACTGAGGTGACTGATCGGGACGTGGTCGCGATCCTGCTGGTCGTCGCGCTCACGCGAGAGGCCGATGAATGGTGCGGCCCTGAGCTTGCCGTCGCTTGGTTGATGGCGGGCCATGACAGCTTGAACATTCGCCTTCTTGCTGGCGAGTCCAAGAGCCTGCCTGCAAGCGAGAACCTTCGGTACCTCCTCGCGATCGGCACCGATCTAGGGTTGACCACCGACGGTGACGAGGCTGGCCGGCGAACTCTCGTTGTCGAGAGTCTGCGCTTGATCGCTGGTCGCGACGAGAGGTATCTGCAGCTTTCGGAAGCCTTGCGAGGATTCAGTTTCAGATTTAGGGATGACACGTGGGTGCCTGGGGTCGAGGCCTTGCTGATCATGAGCGGTGTCGACGAGCTGCCACCAGAACAGTTGTCGGATCTCATCGCCACCGAGGCTGCCGAGTTACTTGCCACGTCCGGGTCCTTGCGTGGGTAGCGCCAGGAGCCCCTGCACGCGCAGAGGAGGGAAGGGCGGCTTTGGTGTGTCGCAGTAGACGATCGGCTCCAGGGCGCATCGCGAGACGGGCATACTCGCTCCATGAGCAATCCCGCAGGCGTTTCCGGCCGTGCCGTGCGGCGGCGGCTGCGAGAGACGTCATGCCCAGACTGCGAGCACCCCTGGGAAGAGCACGGGGGTTCGACCCTCGAGGCGCCGGTGGCCTGTGGGGAGTGCCAGTACGAGGAGGACCACGCGCAGCAGGTCCCTGGTCGAGAGACGTGCTGGAACAGCGTGCCTCCTGCGTTGTTCGTGCGGCCGACGGCCCGAGAGCTAGAGCGCGCAGCGCCACTCCACAGAAAAGTTCTTCTGCGATTCGGGCAGTTGATGCTGGCTATGTTGCATCTAGTAGTGCGTTGGCCCTGACCGAGGGTGCCCTATAGACGATCGGCTACCGGCCTGCCACCAAGCTGACTCGGCGCAAGCCGCAGCGGTCTACGTAAAAAGCGCCAGCGGAAGCGACACCACGAAACATACGGGCGGCACGATCGCGATGCCACCACAGACGCCGGCCCATCGGCCAGTGCGGCCGCCTAGAGCTCCGGCGATGAGTGCGAGCACGATCGAGGCGACCAGCAGGAATGGCACGGCGAGCCAGACCATCGAGGTCCACTCTGCGGCGGAGAACCAGAGCCAGGAACCCTCGGCGCAGGCCGTGACGAAGCAGACGATGAGGGTCAGCGGGGCGAGCAGCCGAGCCCGACCGGTCGGCTCGGTCTCGGGGGCGGGGCCGTCGCCCAAACGGGGTGACGGGTCGCGGTGGGGCAGCGCCGCCACTTCGGCCTCGGCCCGGCGGAGCAATTCGCGGTCGGCCTCGTTCATGCCCTGACCCTAGCGACGGCGTGGCCACCAACCGCCTTGGCACCCTTTGACCCGCCTCGCACCCTCGACGACTCGAGTCCGGAGCGTGTCCGGTAGGCCATGGCCTGTCGGAACGGTCACGTGGCCGCGGACCATGGGTCGGGGACGCCTTGACCGGACCCGAGCTGGTCCATGAAGATGTTGTGTACGCCGATGAGTTCCCTCATCGGCACCGTCCCCTTACTGACGGTGGCGACGTCCTTTCCCTCTGTGGTGAAGGGGGGAGGGTAAAGCTGCAAGCCGTCGGCCAGGTTCAAGGCGGCGAGGTCGTCTTGCCATCGTGGCCATCGGAGCGTCTCGTAGAACTTCGTGATAGCCCCTGCGAGCAT
>NZ_JBIUVP010000004.1:0-247675 GCF_044742985.1 Frigoribacterium sp. NPDC087798
ATCGTAGGCGGTGTCGACGAGGCGACCCGCGCCTCCTCGACCGGTCGCCCGATCGACCCCGGACCGGACGCGGCGGCGCCCCGCCCCCCCCCGGGGCGGGGGGGGGGGGGGGGGGAAAAAGACCCCCAGAGGCCGGCGGGGCCCCGGGGGGCCCCGGGCCCCCCCCCCCCCCCCCCCCCCCCCCCCCCCCCCGCCCCCCCCCCCCCCCCCCCCGCCCCCCCCCCCCCCCCCCCCCCGCCGCGGGCCCCCCCCCCCCCCCCCCCCAGGGTGCGACCCCCGGCGGCGTCGGGCTCCGCGGCTCACCAGGTCGTGCGGGTGCGCTCCTGCTCGACGACGGCCTCGCGGTCGGCGAGCCCGCGGAGCCCGGCGAACTGCTGCCCCATGCGCGGATTGCCCGAGAGCACCGGCTCGACGCGGTCGAGGAACGCCCAGTAGCCGGCGGTCACCGGGCAGGCGTCCTCGCCGAGCCGCTTCTTCGGGTCGAACCGGCACGAGCCGCAGTGGTCGGTCATGCGGTTGACGTAGGCACCACCCGACGCGTACGGCTTCGTCGCGACGATCCCGCCGTCGGCGTGCTGCGACATGCCCACGACGTTGGCCGGCATCACCCAGGGCGTGCCGTCGACGTACATGTCGACGAACCACTGGTTGAGTGCCGCCGGGTCGACCCCGCGTTGCAGGGCCCAGTTGCCGAGGATCATCAGCCGCTGGATGTGGTGGTTCCAGCCGTGCCGCCGCAGGCCGTCGAGCGTCTCGCTGAGGCACTCGGCCTCGACGGCCTCGACGTCGAGCCCGGCGAACACCTCGGGCAGGGGCTGCGTCGCCCCGAGGGCGTTGCTCGTCGTCGCGAAGTCCTCGCCGAGGTGCCAGTAGAGGTGCCAGACCCAGTCACGCCAGCCGACGATCTGCCGGGTGAACCCCTCGACGCTCCGCAGGGGGGCGTCTCCGGCCTGGTACGACGCGACGGCGGCCTCGACGACCTCGCGCGGGTCGAGCAGCCCGAGGTTCATGGGGGCGCTGAGCAGGGAGTGCGCCATCGTCCAGTCGCCCGACAGCGTGGCGTCCTCGAACGGGCCGAAGTCGGGCAGCCGCACCTCGACGAAGTCCGCCAGCGCGGCCGTCGCCTCGGCCCGGGTCGCCGCGAACCGTCGGGGCGCGTCGTCGCCGACGAGGCGGACGACCCCGTCGCGCTCCCAGCGGTCGAGGTCGGCCCGCACCTCGGCGTCGATGTCGTCCTCGTCGGGCCACTCCTGCGGCGGCAGGCCGAGAGTGGCCGCGCCCTTCGGCGGCTTCTCGCGGTTGTCGTGGTCGTAGTTCCACTGGCCTCCGACGGGCTGCGGGCCCTCCATCAGCAGTCCGGTGCGCTGGCGCACCGCCCGGTACCAGTCCTCCATGAGGAGGCGCGGTGCCGGTCGACCGCCGGACGCGCCGGTCGGTCGACCCGCGCCTCCTCGACGGGCGTCGTCGGCGTCCGCCGTCGCGCCTGCCGACCGGCCCGGACCGCGTCCGCCCTGGCGACCCGCGGCCCACTCGGCGAACTCGGCCTCGCTCGAGACGAAGCCACGGCTCGGCAGCACCTCGGCTCCCACCGACCGCACGAGACGGCGCGCCCGGTACGAGGTGGGGTCGACCACCTGCAGGTCGTCCCGCCCCTCGAGGGCCTCGGAGTAGTGCTCGACCTGCCGGAAGTCGACACGGTCGCCGAGCTCGGCCGCCCGGTGCCGGATCGCCGACAGGATCAGCTGCAGCTTGGCGCGGTGCAGGGTGCGGCCCCGCCACGACGACCGGCTCTCGACCAGCAGCATGGGGTCGCCGTCGTCGAAGTGCGGGCCGAGCTGGTCGAGGAAGATCCACCGGGTGCGCTGCATGCCCCGACAGTAGACGTGGGCACTCAGCGGGTTGCCAGCATGTTCACCGTGACGAACGGGGCGGGCGCGGCGTCTCATTGACGTGCAGCCCGGGTCGCCCCGGTTCGCCCGGACACGCCCGCTCGCACGACGACCACCGCACGACCATCCGCACGACTCCCCCAGCCGAAAGAGGACCCGAGATGTCGAACACCGCCGCTCCCACCCCCGCCACCCTGACCAGCAACTCGCGCGTCGACGGCGCCGCGCGCGTGGACGGTGCCTCGACCGTGTCGTCCGACGCCGCGGGCACCACGCGGATCGCCGACGGCGTCGTCGCCAAGGTCGCGGGCATCGCCGCCCGTCAGGTGCCCGGCGTCCACTCGATCGGTGGCGGCGCGTCGCGTGCCGTGGGTGCGCTGCGCACCGCCGTCGGCCAGCAGGACCACGGCCAGGGCGTCAAGGTCGAGGTCGGCGAGACCCAGGCCGCCGCGGACCTCAGCATCGTCGTCGACTACCCGCTGTCGGTGCAGCAGGTGGCGGACGACGTCCGCCAGGCCGTCGCCGACGCCATCACCCAGCTCGTCGGGCTCGAGGTCGTCGAGATCAACATCGAGGTCAGCGACATCTTCATCGCCGGACAGGACGACGACTCGGACGGCACGAACGACTCGCAGCGGGTTCAGTAGACAGCGAGTTCACTGGTACCCGCGGCGGTCGTCCCGACACGATCGTCCCCGCAGCACCGCGGGCCGCACCCCACCGAGCCGACCGGCTCGACCGCACGACCCGTGCACCATCGCCCCAGGAGGCACCCCATGGCATCACTGCTCCGACGCTTCGCCCCGCTCATCGTGGGCTTCGTCATCAAGAAGATCATGAACAAGCGCGGCGGCGGCAACGGCCAGGCCGGCGGCTACCAGCAGCCCGGTCGCCGTCGCTGACCGAAGCGCACCATCCGCACCGCCTCGGACGCAGGAGGCGCGACTCACGCGAGTCGCGCCTCCTGCGTCCTTTTCGTCCCGGCAGCGTTGCTCAGGCGGCGGGGCGGGCCGACCGACGGGCGAGCAGGCGGTCGCTCGCCAGCACGGCGACGAGCACCACCGCGGCGACCACGATGTAGAGGACGGGCAGCGAGTCGAGCCCGGACCCGTCGAGCACGAGGGCACCGATCAGTGCTCCGCCGCCGATGCCGGCGTTGAAGCCGGTCGTGTAGAACGCGCTCGCGAGGTCGCGCATCCGCTCGGGGGCGACCTGCAGCATGCGTGTCTGGAACAGCGGCGGCAGCGCTCCGAACGTGACGCCCCACAGCACGAAGGCCACGAGCGACGGCACGAGCATGCCCTCGAAGACGAGCATGCCGGTCACGGCCAGTCCGACGACGGCCACGCCGATCGGGATGCTCACCCGCGGTCGCGCCCCGAGGAACCACCCGACCATGCCGAGCCCCACGGCCCCGGCGATGCCGAACGCGAAGAGCCACGCGGCCAGACCCTGCTCGGGCACCCCGGTCGAGCGCACGAGGTAGGGCGTGATGTAGGTGAAGAACGAGTAGTGGCCGATCATGAAGACCGCCGTGATCACGCAGCTCAGGACGACGCCGAGCACGCTCGGCCTCGGCAGCGAGCGACGGCGACGGACGGCCCCCGCAGGAGGCGCGGTGCCGTCGACCAGCGTCGGGACCGCGTCGGTCACCGGCTCCGGCACCGACTCGTGCGCCGTGCCCCGACCGACCGGCGGCAGGAACTTGTAGACGAAGACCGCACCGAGCGCCATGAGCCCGGCGAGGATGCCGAACGCCTCACGCCAGCCGAGGGCCTGGCCGAGCGCGGTGCCGAGCGGGACGCCCAGCACGAACGCGAGGGTGCCCCCGCTCATCGCGACGGCGAGCGCGCGGCCGACCTGGGCCCGGGGCACGAGGTGACCGGCGTAGGCGCCGCCGATGGCCCAGAACATGCCGTGGGCGAGACCGCCGAGCACGCGGCTGGCGAGCACGAGCTCGTAGGTCGGTGCGATCGCGGTGAGCCCGGCGCTGATCGCGAGGACGACGATCAGGCCGACCACGATCAGGTGGCGGGGCAGGCGTCGGGTGAGGTGGGTGAGGCCGGTGCTGGTGAGCACGACCGTGAAGGCGAAGACGCTGACGAGCAGGCCGATGCTCGACTCGGTGACGCCGAGGTCGGCGCTCATCTCGGGCAGCAGGCCGGTCGGCAGCATCTCGCCCGAGATCGAGAGGAACGTGGCGACGGCGATGGCGATCAGGCCGGCCCACGGGAAGCGGGCGGACGGGGTGGACGACGGCGCGGTGGGGCGCGGGGGTGCGAGTGTCATGGAACCTGGGGTGGTCGGCGGGCGCCGTTCTCTCGACCCGATGGTGGCCACGGGCCGGCCGATCGTGACGATCTGCCGGCGGCACGGCCTTCGCGGCAGGTGCCGTTCGTGACCGTGGGTGACTCGGGGAGGATGGTGATCCCGACTGCGCGCTGTCGTGCACGCCCGGGGCCGGGAGTACCGCCCGACCGAGGTCGAGCCTACCCGCTCGTGCCCGGCCTGGCCAGGGGCCCGGTGTGCGGCGGCGCACCGCGTTTCGTGCACCGCACCTCGACGAGTCGCGGTGCAGTGCACGAAACGCGGTGCGGTGGGGTCAGGAGGCGCGGTGCGGGTCGGGCTCGCGCTCGCGGTCGCGGTCCAGGAAGCGGGCGCTCGGCGGCTGGGTCTCGCGAGCCAGCATGAACACGACGACGATCTGCAGGAACGGGATGAGCGCCCCGAGCCAGAACCAACCCCACCCCCAGGCCCGGGCGGCGTGCAGGCGACGGATGGTGAGCGTCGTCATCGGCACGAAGGTCATCAGGCACCAGAGACCCCAGACGAGGGCGACCCAGCTCGTGCCGCCCCAGGCCGGACCCGCGGGGCCGAACGGGCCGAGCGAGAACTGTCCGATCTGGAGGGACGCGCCCTGGCCCAGGCTGGTGCCCGGGCCCGCACCGGCCGGGCGGCCGAGGACGACGACCGGCCAGGGCGCGAAGAGCGACGAGCCGTAAGCGCCGATCGACCACGAGGCCACGCTCGCACCGCGCACCAGCGACCCGACGCCGACGTTGAGCACGAGGGCGAGGACGGTCTGGAAGAGCCAGATCCACCAGAACTCGGCCCGGCCCGCGCGGGCGTGCACCACGTAGGCGTTGCCGACGAACCGCCGGAGAGCCTGCATCGGGGTCGCGCCGGGCAGGGGCTGACGGTCGACCTCGAACCACGAACCCCTCGTCGTGCCTGCCGCCGTGCCCTCGCTCATCGGGACGACGATACGGGGACCGTGCCCGCGCCTCCATCCCCCACGCGAGCGAGATGTCCCCTCCCGCAGCGTCGCACCGCGTCTCGTGCAGGGCACCGCGACTCGTCGGGGTGTGCTGCACGAAAGGCGGTGCCACGAGGCCAGGAGGCGCGGATGCGGTCCGCGGCGGAGGGACCGACGGCTGCCTCCCCGGGAACGCACACCGCGCCTCCCGCGTTGACTGTCAGCATGAGCGCCGCGACCCCCGACCCGAAGACCTGCCGATCGTGCGGGCGCACCATCGAGTGGCGCAAGAAGTGGGCGTCGAACTGGGACGAGGTCGCGTACTGCAGCGACGCGTGCCGCAAGCGCAAGGTGACGGCGCAGGACCGCGAGCTCGAGCAGCGCATCCGCGACCTCCTGGCGGCCCGGGCGGCCACCTCGACGATCTGCCCCTCGGACGTCGCGCGGTCGCTGCACCCCGACGACGAGGACGCCTGGCGCGGATTGATGGAGCCCGTCCGTCGCGCGGCCCGACGCCTGGTCGCCGCGGGCGAGGTCGACATCACGCAGGGCGGGTCCGTGGTCGACCCGTCCACGGCGAAGGGCCCGATCCGCATCCGTCGGCACCGGTCCTGAGCCGGGCGTCGACACGACGCGTGGGGCGAGCGGGCTGCCAGGGACGCTGAGGACGATCGGGGCGACCGATCGGGATCAGACGGGTTGCAAGGCCGACCAGGGCTCGACGGGCAGGTCGACTCCGACCGCGTCGCCGGGTCGCACCTCTCCCCCGGCGAGCACGACGCCCATGACGCCCGCCTTGCGGACGAGCTCGCCGGCCTCGTCGCGTCCGACGACCGCCTTCAGCAGGCCCGACTCGAAGCGGTCGATCTGCAGGCAAGGATTGCGGAGTCCGGTGATCTCGACCCGCGCCTCCTGACCGAGGGTGAGCACGGTGCCGACGGGCAGACCGAGCAGGTCGACCCCGTGGGTGGTGACGTTCTCGCCGAGGTCGCCGGGCCCGACGCCGTAGCCGTGGGCGGCCAGCTCGGCGAAGAGCTCGGCGTGCATCAGGTGCACCTGCCGCAGGTTGGGCTGACTCGGGTCGCGCGCCACGCGGGAACGGTGCTGCACCGTGCGCCCGAGGTGGGCGTCACCCTCGACGCCGAGCCCGGCGAGCAGGGTGACCCGCTCCACGGGCGGCTTGCTGAAGCGGTGGACGTCGTCGACGTTGACCGAGAGGACGGAGGCGCGGGTCATGTCGTCAGTCTGCCCGCGTCGGCCGCCGGGGTCGAGGGCCGGGCTGCGCGGGGCCGGGCTCGGCAGCGGTCGGGCTGGGCGGCGGTGGGGCTGGGCGGCGGTGGGGTCGCACCGCCGACTGAACGTCACACCGTCGACATGGGCGGTGCGATGTTCAGTCGGCGGTGCGACAGCGGTGGCCCGGGCGATGGTGCCGGCCGGGGCACGGGTCAGCGGCGGACGTCGTGGAGGTGGTGCACGGGGTCGTGCACGAAGTAGCGCGCGAGCGAGTCGACCGTGAAGGCCGAGCCGTCGCTGCGGAGGCCGGTGCGACCGAGCCGGTCGTCGGGCACCGCCTCGAACGCGTCGGCGACGACGGCCGCGGCGGCCACGAGTTCGTCGGCCACCACCGCAGGTTGCTGGGACGCGTAGTCGTCGTCGAGCGCGGTGGCGTCCTGGTCCCAGTTCGCGAAGGTCGGCGCGTCCTCGGCGAGCATCAGCCGGAGGCGCGTGTCGAAGACCCGGAACACGTCGCGCACGTGCGCCCCGTACTCGAGCGGCGACCACGTGGCGTCGTCGGGCCGGGTGCGGGCGTCGGGCCGGGCGAGCTCGGCGGGCCAGGCGGCGGCGTTCTCGCGGACGAGGCGCGGCACGTCGCGGAACGTGACCTCGGCGGGGTCGAAGCCGCAGTCGTCGCAGGGGCGTTCGAGCACCCAGGTCCAGTTCTTCGTGTCGGGCGTGATCGGCATGGGACCGACGCTAGGACGCGCGACCCGGCACCCGCCATCGAGATCCTGCCGACGTCGGTGCCCCCGGCGCCAACCGCGACCACGCGAGGAACCCGGTTTCGAACCGTGCACCCGGTTGCTACCGGGTGCACGGTTCGAAACCGGGTTCATGGCGGGGCGGGAGCGGCGGGAGCGGCGGGACGGGGCGGGGCGCGGCGGGACGGGGGCTCGGGCTACCGGCGTCGCCCGACCGACATCCGCCTCCGGGATGACGTCGGCCCCGCGACCCGCCGCTACCGTCGACCCATGACGAACACTCAGCACGAGGGCCGGCTCGCGGGGGCGGCGGCGAGCCTGCGACGGCGGGTCGACCGCCGCGAGGTGGCGTGGGTCGTCGGCACCACCGCGGCCCTGTTCGTCGCCGGCGCGGCGCTCGTCGGCCTGACGGCCTCGGCCGGGCGGGTGGTCGCGTCGCTGCTCGAGTTGCCGGGCGCGCTCGCGCAGACCGCGCTCGTGCCGTTCGTGGTGTGGGCCGTCCTCGTCATCCTCGTCGCGTGGCGGTGGTCCGAGGCGCCGGCGTCACGCCGGGCCTGGCTCTACGTCGCCGCGGCGGCTGTGGCCCGGGCCGGCGTCGAGCTCACCGTCGGGTCGGGCATCACGTCGGGCCTCCGGGCGGGGTTCTCCCTCTACACACTGCCCACCGTCGTCTTCGTCAGCCTGCCGTTCGTCGCGACCGTCGGCCTGGCGTCGTTCGTCGTCCTCGCCGCGCGGTCGGGTCGGGGCGGCCGCGATGCCTCGGCGCACGACGGAGCACGTCCGTCCGAGCACGCACCCGTCGACGCCCCCGTCGACGCCCCCGCGGCCCGGGCGGACCGGGCGCCCCACCCGCCCCGTCACCTCGTGCACCGCGTCGCCGTGATCGTCGAGGCGCTCGCCCTCGCGGCGGGCGTCCTGCTCACGCTCTCGCTGGCCGGGCAGTGGTTCTCGGCCGAGTTCAGCCTCTTCGGCACCCCCGTGACCGTCAGCCAGGAGGCCGCGGACAGCTGGCTCCGGACCCTCGTCGCCTGCCTCGCGTGCCTCGTCGTGACGCTGTTCGCCGCGATCACCGCCGGGCATCGAGGTGTCGTCGTGGCGGCCGTCGTCGTCGCCGGGCTGGTCGTGATCGGTGCCGTCGGCGCACCGGTCCCCGGGGACCGGTGGGAGTCCCCCACCCCCCGCCAGGAACCCCTGCCCGCGAACTACACCCCGTGCTTCAGCGGCAGCGGGAAATGCAACTGACCCTCGGGAACGGCGAAGGTCAGGCGGGCGCGTCGACGTCGGCGCCGTCCCAGAGGTCGGAGCAGTCGACCGGCTCGGCGGCGTGCGCCCTGAGGTAGGGGCCCGCCCCGCGATCCCCGGTGAGGGACGCCGCGAGGGCCGACCAGTGGGACCGACCGACCACGACGGGGTGACCCGGGCGTCCGTGGAAGACGGACTGCCGCAGCGCAGCCGGGCCCAGGGGCACGTCGGCGGCCGGGGACGACAGCAGCCGCGCGACCGCGGACGGCGGCAGACCCGGGTAGTCCACCAGCGTGATGAGGGCGAGCCGCGCCTCCTCGGGGTCGGAGGCGGCGAGCGCCGCCAACCCGACCCGCAACGACGCGGCGAGGCCGTCGGCCCAGTCGTCCGCGACGACGACCGCCACCCTCGCCCGACCGTCGACCGGCGGGAGGCGCGGGTCGGCGTGCGGCGCGTCCGTCGCCCCGCCCGGCACCGGTGTCTCGACCGTCAGGAGGCGCGGGTCGGCGGCCAGCAGCGCCCGCGCCTCGGTCGCGCCCGCCCCGAGCACGACGACGACGCTGCCACAGCCCCCGTCGAGCAGCGTCGTCACGGCGCGGGTCAGCCACGGCCCGCGCTCGTCGACCACGAGCGCCTTGGGACGGCCCATGCGCGTCCCGGCGCCGGCCGCGAGCAGCAGGCCGACGGACGTCGAGGAGTCGTCACCGGGCATGGTGTCAGGCTATCCAGCCCCGGAGAGCACCTCACCCCGGCCAGCGACGTCCGACGTCGCGGTAGGTCGCGGGGCCGAGGCCGTGACACCATCGAGACCTGGCACCACCAGAGACCACCCGCTCGCCCGTCGCACCCGAGGAGCCCCGTGTTCGAGATCGCCGACCGCCTGCTGGCGCGACTCGACGCCGGCGAGCGCCTCGCCGTCGCGACGGCCGTGTCGGTCGTGGGCAGCGCACCCCGGACCGTCGGCACGTCGATGGCCGTCACCGTCGACGGCACCGTGATCGGCAGCATCTCGGGCGGCTGCGTCGAGGGCGCGGTCTACGAGATCTGCACGCAGGTGCTCGACGACGGCACGCCGCAGCTCGAGACGTTCGGGTTCAGCGACGAGACGGCGTTCGAGGTCGGGCTCAGCTGCGGCGGGCGCATCGAGGTGTTCGCCCGGCTCGTCACCCCTGACGACGCCGAGACGATCGCCGCCCTCCGCGATGCCGCCGCCGGGCGTGAGGCGTCGGCGCATGTCGTGCTCGGCCCGGTGCGCACCGGCGAGGTCGTGCCGACCGTCGACGACTGCGAGGGTCTGCGGGTCTTCAGCGAGCGCTCGGTGCCGCCGCCGCGCCTCCTCGTCTTCGGGGCGGTCGAGTTCGCCGTCGCCCTCTGCAACGCCGGGGCGGTACTGGGCTACCGCGTGACGGTGTGCGACCCGCGCCCGGTCTTCATGACCCGCGAGCGTTTCCCGTCGGCCGACGAGGTCGTCGTCGAGTGGCCGCCGAACTACCTGGCCCGGACCGACGTCGACGAGCGCACCGTGATCGCGGTGCTGTCGCACGACGAGCGGTTCGACGCCGACCTGGTCGAGGCGGCGCTGGCGTCCCCGGCGGCGTACGTCGGGGCCATGGGGTCACGGGTCACGCACGACCGACGCGTCTCCGCCCTGGCCGATCGCGGAGTCGGGCCGGCGGCGCTCGGCCGACTGCACTCCCCCATCGGGCTCGACCTCGGGGCGAGCACGCCCGAGGAGACGGCCGTGTCGATCCTGGCCGAGGTGCTCGCCGTGCGGTCGGGCGCCTCGCGGGCTCCGCTGCGCGACCGTGACGGCAGCATCCACCTGCTCCGCTGAGGCCCGAGACCCCCGGGTTCCGCCGAGGCGCCCGTGCGCGCAGAGGGTCTCGGCGAGCCCGTGGTGCGTCGGCGTCAGCCGGCCCCGCCCGGGCGGACCTTGGCGGTGTCGGCGACGTCGATGCGGGTGACGCCGTCGCCGCGGTCCTCGGTCGTGATGCGCGGGGCGGCGTCCGACTCGTCCGACTTCGGGGCACGGGTCAGCTGGTCGTGCCGCTTCTCGTCGTCGGTCATGCCGGTCGGGTCGTGGTCGACCTCGTGCCCCGGGCTGGTGTCGCGGCCGGCGTCGTCGGGACCGGGGGCCTGCGTGTCGTCGCTCATGCGGTCGACCGTACCCGCGCCTCCTCGTCCGCGGAGCGCGTCAGCCGCGACGCAGCCGCTCGACGGCCGATGACAGCACCGGCAGGTCGTGGTCGACGGTGTGCGCCACGACGGCATGCGAGGTGTCGAAGTACCGGTGGGCGTCGATGGCGCCCAGAGCCGCCGCGATGTCGTCCAACCGCGCCCGATCGTGACGACTCACAGGGCGACCCCGTCCCGCGAGACCGCTTCGGCGACCTCGGGGGTCAGGCCGTCGCGGGGCACGACGTCGACCACGACCCCGGCGATGTCGCTCGCCCGACGCGCAGCCGCCGCCAGCCCGAACAACCCGAGACCGTCGGGCAGGTCGACGACGACGTCGAGGTCGCTGTCGACGCGGTCATCACCTCGGCTGACGCTGCCGAAGACCTGGGGGTGACCGAACCCTTCGCGCGCGAAGAACGACCGCAGTTCGGCACGGCGAGGATGCACGATGCGCCCCACCGGCCCGCCGAACGGAGACGCGGTCGCGGTCGCGGTCGCGGTCGCGGTCGCGGTCGCGGTCGCGGTCGCGGTCGCACGAGATCGTGACGGCGTGAGCGTGAGCGTCAGGTCGAGGCCCGTCGCCTCGAAGAGCCGCTCGAGGACGGGCAGGGACGGGATTTTCGAGCCGCCCTCGTAGCGCGAGACGGCGCTCTGCGGCAGCCCTGCCCTCCGCCCCACCTCGCCCTGGGTGAGTCGTGCGGTGACCCTCGCCTCCCGCAGACGCGAGGCGACGTCCGTGGTGATCATGACCGGACTATATACGATCGGGCATGCGCCGCGCACAAGACCTTGGGAACCCGCCCAGACCCTCACGGGGGTTGCTGGGGTCCGAGCGGGTTGGTGGGGTCTGAGCGGGTTCCTGGGTCTCGGCGCCGGCTAGCGGGTGAGGACGACGAAGCCGCCGGGCTTGACCAGCACGAGGCTGCGGCCCTGCACGTCGCGCTGCTGCACGAGGCGGCCCTGCGCGTCGTACGACGACGCCGACGTCCGACTGCCCCGCACGCCGACCGGGGTCGGCAACGGCAGCCGCGAGGTCGACGACAGCAGCTCGGTCGTCGTCGGGCGACCGTCGGCCGCCGTCCCGGCGAGCACGAGCCGCTGGACGAGCGGCCGCACGATCAGGCCGTCGACCACGGTCGCGTCGCGGCCGGCGGTCACGGTGATCGCCGTCGCTCCGGAACCGATCGGCACCGGCAGCGTCTGGGGCAGCAGGGCCCCGGAGGCGGCGGTCACGCCCTGCGACCCGGCCTGCGTCGTCAACGTCCCCAGGGGCACGCGTCCCGCCTTCCAGACCGACGTCGAGCGCACTCCCTCGGCGGCGAGCAGGACCGGCTCGACGTGCCGCAACCCGGAGCCCGCGGGCACCGTGATCGTCGCGCTCTGCCCGGGCTCGAGCCGCAGCGCCGACCCACCGCCGTACTGCGACTCGCCCGTCCACGCCGAGTCGGGGGTGACGACCGTGCCCGTGGTGGGCGACGCCGTCTCGGCCTCGACCACCGTGAGGCCGTCACGCGACGTGACGCTCGTCAGCCCTCGAGCCTCGGCCGAGACGTCGGGGGCGCCGTCGAGGGCGATCATCGACAGCAGGCCGTGGATCGTGCTCTCGGCACCGCTGTTGCGATTCACCGTGCCGTCGGCCTGCACGCCGTCGAAGGTCACCCCGGTGGCCGGATCGTAGACGGGGGTGCCCGAGCGGTTCGTGCCGAAGTACCAGCTCGCGGCGACGGCCGCGACGCGCTTCAGACCCGGGGCCCCCGCGCCTGCACCGGCCACGGCGAGCGCCGACTGCAGCCGCGAGTCGGCTCCGTAGGCGATCTGCGTCTGGTCGACGGGCGTCGGGTACCAGGCGTTGTCGGGCCCGCTCGCGGTGAGCAGCGTCGTCGTGAACGAGGTCTGGTCGAGCACGGCCGGCTTCAGCAGGTCGGGTCGGGCGAGCACGGTCGACGCCCGGGCCAGGGCGACGGGCATCTGCGACGACCAGGCGTGCCACATCGAGCGGGACTTCGCCCAGGGCAGCACGGCTCCGTACGGCCAGGTCTGCCCGTCGCCGGACGACATCGCGGCGACGCCCTCGGCGAGCTGCGTCAGCGCGGTGCGCGAGGCCGCGTCACCCGGCACGACGGCCGAGTAGGCGCTCAGCCCGAGGACGGCCTCGGCCGAGGCGTCGGCTCCGGAGCCGATCAGCCAGGCGGGCACCTTCGCCCCGTCGGCCACGTCGTACCGACCGTAGCGGGCGAGCGTCTCGCGGTTCAGCGCCGTCACGCCGAGCTGCAGCCGCTGCTGCAGGAACGCGGCGAACTCCGGGTCGTCGTCCGCGAACGCGGCGTACCCCTCGCCGAACGCCCAGATGCTGCGGGCCAGCCAGTAGCTGTTGCCGCTGTCGGACGGGTCGGGCAGTTCGACCGGCACCGGGCTGCGGTTGAAGGTGCCGTCGGGCTGCATCCAGAGCACGACGTTGCCGGCGGCGTCACCGGTGGTCGTCTGGAAGTACGCGGTCGCCCGCAGCAGCTCGTAGGCCTTCTGCCGGCTCGACTCCGAGCCGGTCTGCTTCCAGTCGCGCAGGTACACGACGGCCGTCCGTGAGACGTCGTCGCTGTTGTACGCGCCCTGCCCCCAGTACCCGGTCGCGGGGTCGAGCGGACCGCCGCCCACCCGGGCGAAGGTGCCGCCGTCGCGGGCGTCCGCATAGGTCCACGGCAGGGTGAGCGTCGGCTCCGCACTCTGCCGGTAGGTCGAGTGCCCGGCCTCGGGCACGGGCGTCGTCTGGTCGAGCAGGAAGTCCAGGTGCGCGAGGTTCGTCAACGGTGCCACGGCCGGTGCAGCCGCCGGGGCGGTCGGCGCGGTCGACCCGGGCGGCGCGGCCGCCGGACCAGGAGGCGCGGCGGCAGCAGGCAGCGCCCCCGTCACCCCCAGCACGGTCGCCAGGGCCGCGGCCAGTGCCGCGCCCGTCCATCGTGAGTTGCGTGCGATCATCGTCGACCGCCTCCTTCTTGTCGGTGATCCGTGGGTGTCGCCGGTCCGGGGGTGTCGCCGGGCCGTGGGTGTCGTCGGGCCGTGGGTGTCGTCGGTCCGTGCGCGACCTCAGGCGCGGTCGAGGCGGGCGACGCCGATCTTCGAGTCGGCCATGCCGTAGAACACGTAGGGGACGCCGTCGACGTGTTCGATCGCGGTCGGGAACACGACGTTCGGCACGATGCCGTCGCGCTCGTCGGCGGTCTCGGCCTCGAGCAGCGGCACCTCCGACCGGGTGACCACGCGCGACGGGTCGTCGGCGTCGAGGATCATCCCGCCCGCCGCGTAGTTCACGTTCTGCTGCTGGGCGAAGGCGTCGTCGATCACGCCGGTGACGCCGTGGTGCAGCAGCAACCAGCCCTCGTCGACGCGCAGCGGGGGCGGGCCGCCGCCGATCTTCAGCTCCTCGAACGGGAACTCGGGGCCGGCGACGAACCGGTGCTGCCCCCACCGCGCCAACGCCCGCGGGTCGGCGGCGACCGCGTCGACCGGCACGTAGCTGATCCAGATCGAGTGCCGCCCGTCGGTGATCCCGGCCGGCAGCGGACTGCCCTCGCCCGGCACCGTCGCACCGATGTGCCACATCGGTCGGTGCAGCACGGCGAAGCTGCGCACGCCGTCCGGCGCGGTGACCGGCGACGGGAAGAACACGGTGTCCTTGTTGTGGAACAGCCCGAGGTCGGTGTCGAGCTCGTCGACGTACTCGAAGGTCGCGGGCCCGAGCCGGCGCCAGTCGCGCAGGTCGTCGCTCACGGCGACGGCGGTGCGCGGCCCGAGCGGCCCGTAGGCGACGTAGGTCATCACGTGCAGCCCGAGCTCCTCGATCCACGTGACGCGCGGGTCCTCGACGCCGGCGTGGGTCGCGCCGCGTTCCCACCCGCGGTCGGGCGCGAGCACGACGCCCTCGCGGGTCACGCCCACGGGCACGCCGTCCTCGACGACGACCCGGGCCAGCCCGACGCGCGACACGTTGCCCGTGGCCACGAGCCGCGGCAGCAGGTAGAGCTCGCCGTCGGGCCCGCGTCCCGAACCGGGGTTGAGCACCCCCTCGGCCTCGTCGGGCGAGTCGGGGTCGGGGGTCATCACGACGCCCAGGCGGGTCAGTCGGTACGGGAAGTCAGCCATGGGAGGCCCTTTCGAGAGGCGAGAGGCGAGAGGCGAGAGGCGGGAGGCGGGAGGCGACGGAGGCGCGATGCGAGGGGGGATCGCACCGCGCCTCCTGCGGTGGGGGCCGTCGGCACGACGACCCGGTCTGGGGGTGGGGAGCCGAGGAGGCGCGGGGCGCGCCGGTCGCGCAGCGCGCCTCCTCGGGTCGGGAGGCGGTCGGTCAGCCCTTCACGCTCGAGCCGACGTCGGTCGAGATGAAGTAGCGCTGGAACACGATGAACAGCAGCACGACCGGAGCGGCCAGCACGACGGCGCCCGCGAGGGTCGCGCCGAACGGGTTCGCCGCGGTCGCCGCCACGTTGCTGATGTAGTTCGCCAGCGACACGGCGAGCGGCTGCATCGACGCCTCCTTGGTGATGAGGAACGGCCAGAGGAACTCGTTCCACGGACCGATGAAGGTCAGCAGCAGGGCCGTGACCAGCGCCGGGCGCACGAGCGGCAACGCGATGTTCCACAGCAGCCGGAACTCGCCGGTGCCGTCGATGCGCGCGGCCTCGAAGAGCTCCTTCGGCAGCTGCAGGAAGTACTGCCGGAAGATGATCACCGCCGTCGAGTTGATGGCGAACGGCAGGATCATGCCCAGGTAGTTGTCGCTCAGCCCGTAGTTGCGCGCGATGAGCACGTACAGCGGGATGATCAGCAGCTGGAAGGGCACCACCTGCACGAGCAGCGCCAGCGCGAAGGTGACCCCGCGACCACGCCACTGCAGCACGGCCAGCGCGTAGCCGACCAGCACCCCGAACACGAGGGTGCAGGCGAGCACGCCGACCGTGAAGATGCCCGAGTTGAGCAGGCCGCTGAGCAGCCCGATGCGGCTGTCGATCGCGGCGTAGTTCTCGACCGTCAGGTTCGACGGGTGGGGGAACGCCCCGGCCACGGTCGGGTCGGGCTTGGTCTGCAGCGACCCGATCACCATGTAGTAGAACGGGAAGAGGAACGCCAGGGCGCCGATCGCCAGCACGACGCCGCGCAGCGTGGTCTGGGCCCGGGTCAACGGCGGCTTCTTGCCGACCCGCAGGGGGCGGGCGGTGGTCTCGTCGGAGACGGTCATCTCAGTCCTCCTTTCCGCCGGCGAACCGGTTCTGCAGCAGGGCGATGACCAGCACGAGGATCACGAGCACGACGCCGATCGCGGCGGCCTGGTCGGGGTTCCCCTGCTCGATGCCCTTCTGGTACATCAGCAGCACGGGCGAGGTCGACGCGCCGTTCGGCCCGCCTCCCCCGGTCAGCAGGTACGGCTCGGTGAAGAGGTTCGCCCCGGTGACGGTCGAGACGAGCAGCACGAGCACGGTGGCCGGACGCACGCCCGGGACGGTGACGGTGAAGAACGACCGGATCGGGCCGGCACCGTCGCTCGAGGCCGCCTCGTACAGCTCCTTCGGCACGTTCTGGAGCGCCGCGAGGTACAGCAGGATGTAGAACCCGAGCTGCTTCCAGGTGACGAACAACGCGATCGAGGGCATGGCCCAGGCCGAGTTGATCAGCCACGACGGGGTCGGGGCCAACGGCCCGAGCACGTTGTTCACGAGACCGTCGCCGTTGAAGAGGAACAACCAGACCGCGACGACGGCGACGCTCGCCGTCAGGTACGGCACGTAGAACGCCACCCGCAGGAACCCCCGGAAGTGCGCGACCTTGTCGAGCGCCGTGGCGAGCACCATGCTCAGCACGACGGTCAGCGGCACGTTGATGACCAGGAAGACGCCGACGTTGCCGAACGAGCGGATGACCGCCGGGTCGGTGAACGCGGTGACGAAGTTGTCGAGGCCGACGAAGGGCCGCGCGACGACGGCACCGGGCGCCGTGAAGAAGTAGTCGTGGAACGCGATGTAGACCGCGTAGACCAACGGGTACGCGAACACCGCCAGCACGAACACCAGGTAGGGCGCGCTGAACAGCAGGCCGAGCGGGTGCTTGCCGAGGGGGCCGCCCCGCCGACGCCCGCGCGGGTCGCCGTCGCGGCGACGGCCCGCCCGGTGCCCGGAGCCGGGACCCCCCGAGGAGGCGCGGTGCGCCTCCTCGGCTCGTCCGGCGGTCGGCGACGCTGCCGCCGCCTCGTGCACGGTGGACACGATCAGCCCTGCGCCGCGAGCTCGTCGATCTTGTCCGCGGCGTCCTTGAGCGACGAGTCGACGTCGCCCTTGCCGAAGATCACGCTGCTCGACCACGCGTCGCGGAAGGCCTGCAACTCGGCGACGGTGTTCGGGCCGGCCGGCACCTCGACCGTGCGGGCCGCCTGGTCGCCGAAGAGCGCGTACGAGGGGTTCGCGTCGAAGTAGTCGGAGTAGGTCGAGGCCAGGTCGGTGCGGATCGGCATCTGGCCCGTCGTCTCGAGCAGGGCGCGGTCCTGGTCGCTGCTGGTGGAGAACTTCAGGAAGTCCCACGCCGTGCCCTGGTTCTCGCAGGCCGTGTACATGCCGACGTTCTTCGCGTCGCTGAACGTGTAGGTCTCGTCGGCGCTCGTGCCGTCCTGGGTCGGGACGGGCACGGCACCCCAGTTGACGTCCTTATAGACCGACACGGCCCACGGCCCGACGATCGACATCGCGGCCTCGCCGTCGGCGAACGAGTCGCCCGTGTACTGCTCCTGGTCGGCCAGCCCCTGCTCGTAGAGCGAGCGCCAGAAGGTCGCCACGTCCTCGCCGGCGGTGTCGGCGAAGGTCGCCTTGCCGTCCTCGACGAGGCCGGTGCCGCCCGTCTCGGCCGCGTAGAGCGGCATGAAGTCGAACTGCGACTGGAAGAACTCGCTCGTCGGCGCCGGGTGGATGGCGTACTTCGAGACGCCGGCGTCGACCAGGGTCTTCGACGTCGCGAGGAAGTCGTCGTAGGTCGACAGGTCGGGGTTCTCGGCGTCGAGGCCGGCCTTCGTGAAGAGGTCCTTGTTGTAGAAGATCATCACCGGGTTCGACTTCCAGGGCAGCTGGTAGTACTTGCCGTCGGCGTCCTGGTACTGCTTCGCGAGGTCGCCACTGCGCTCCTCGATGTAGCTCGCGCCGTCGTCGAAGCTCGACAGGTCGACCAGGCCGCCCTGCTTCTGGAACTGCCCGACCGCGCTGGGGGCCGTGTTGTAGACGAGGCAGGGGGCGTTGCCGGCCGTGATGGCGGCGCCGATGACCTCTTCGCTCGACTTGCCGGCCGGGATCTCCTGCCCCTTGACCTGCTCGTCGGGGTGGTCGGCGTTCCAGGCCTCGACCATGGCCTTGCCCCAGGTCACCTCCTGCTCGTTGTTCGAGTACCAGATGGTGATGGGGCCCTTGGCGGTGAGGGCGTCGCTCGAGGCGCCGCCGCCGCCGGAGCAGGCGGTCAGGCCGAGGGCGGCGACCAGGACGGTCGCGCCGAGGGTCGCGCGGCGGGTGAAGCGTGTGCGTCGTTGCACGGTGTTCTCCTTGGGTGGGTGGTGCTGCGGGTGTGGCTAGGGGGTGGTCTGAGGCACGGGGGCGTGCGGGTCGGTGCGGTAGAAGTACAGGTCGCGGTGGCCGGCGGGGGCGTCCCAGCCCTGGGCGAAGGTCCAGCGGCCGCCGATCTGCTGCAGGCCGCCCCAGCTGAGCGACCCGCCGGACGTGAGGGCGAGCTGGTCGACCGGACGCCCGACGTCGTAGAGCGCCTGGCTCGCCGCGAAGACCCCGTCGACGTCGTGGAAGACGTCCAGCACGAGTCGGCCGTCACCCGTGACGATCGCGGCGGCGACCTCGTGCAGGTGGCCGCCGACGCCCGACAGGTCGAGGTACGGCACGGGCTCGAAGGTCCAGTGGCGCAGGTCGTCCGAGCGGCCGACGTGCAGCACGCCGTCGAAACCCTCGCTGACGAACATGAGGTAGTCCCCGTCGTCGCGGCCGCCGCTGCCGCTGCCGCCGCCGCTGCCGCCGAGGCGGACCGCGTTCCCGTGCTCGTCGCGCGGGATGACGGCGCCCTTGGCCCAGAGCCGCGTCTGCTCGTGGTCCGCGATCGGGCCGAGCTTCTGCCAGGTCACGAGGTCGTCGCTGACGGCGACCAGCAGGTCGATGCCGACCGCCTGGACGGGGTAACCGGGGCTCGGGTGCGCGACCCGCGCCTCCTCGGTGATCGGGAAGACGCCGTTGTAGAACAGCCAGAAGCGACCCTCGGCGCGGTAGACCTTGGGGTCCTCGGTGCCGAGCAGTTCGTCGTCGAGGGTGGGACGGACGACCGGGTTGGCCGGGTCGTCGACCCAGGCGGCACCGGGTGCGGGTTCGCCGTCGGGGGTGAGGGCGAGGGTGGCGTGGCCGATGCGGCTGCCGAGGCTCTCCTTGCGGGGCGAGGCCCGGTAGAAGAGGTGCAGCGTGCCGTCGTGCTCGATCAGGCTGGGGTTGTAGAGCGACTCGCTCGTCCAGCCGAGCCCGTCGGGGTCGGGCCACTGGCCGTCCAGGGTGAAGGTGAACGCCGGGTCGACGGTGAAGGGGCCGACCGCCCAGTCGGGG
This sequence comes from Frigoribacterium sp. NPDC087798, assembly GCF_044742985.1. Taxonomy (NCBI): domain Bacteria; kingdom Bacillati; phylum Actinomycetota; class Actinomycetes; order Micrococcales; family Microbacteriaceae; genus Frigoribacterium; species Frigoribacterium sp. NPDC087798. The sequence continues at coordinate 19,160 of NZ_JBIUVP010000004.1, forward strand.
CGGGCCGAGTCGTAGGCGGCGGGGCTCGAGAAGGTCAGCTGCGAGAGGGCGCCGGTGAGCTCGTTGCGGTGGACGAGGGCCTCGTCGAGGACCGTCCGGAGGCGCTCCCGGGTCAGCGGGACGAGGTACGGCTTCGAGGCGGCGCGCGCCACGTCGGCGTCGGGCCCGGTGTCGGCGCGCGTGGCGTCGGTGCTCGTTGTGTCGGTGCTCGTGGCGTCGGGCCCGGTGTCGACGCGCGTCGTGTCGGGCCCGGTGTCGGCGCTCGCCTCGGTGCTCGTCGTGTCACTGGCGGTCGTCATCGGGGCACCCACTTCGTCGTGTGCGGTCTCACTGGTCTACCGAAACGTTTCGGTAGATCGAGAAGCTAGCACGTCCGCCGCCGCGCCGGAACCCCTCCCGGCGCGATCTCCCGACCCGCGCCTCCTGACCTGACGCCCGACGGGCACCCACCGGGCTCCCGCCGCAGGGCGCACCACGCTCGCGTCGTCGAACCACCTCGGAGCGTGGTTCGACGACGCGAGCGTGGTGCGTCCTCGACGCCCGGGCGCCGAGCGAACTCTGACGCAGCGCAGGGCGGCGCGGGGCGCCGCGGGGTCAGCGGGCGGCGGGGCCCGTCGACGCGCGGACCAGCAGCCGGGCGGGCTCGATCTCGGCGTCGGTGACGGCCTCGCCCTCGACGGCCGAGAGCAGGAGGCGCGCCGCCTCGGCCCCGATCAGCCGCGGAGCCGTCGTCAGCGTGGTCAGCCCGGGGCGCACGTACGACCCGAGCTCGATGCCGTCGAACCCGGCCACGCTGACGTCGTCGGGCACACGGACCCCGAGCCGGTCGAGCTCGGTCATGAACCCGATGGCGGCCAGGTCGTTGGCGCAGAAGACGGCGGTGGGCCGGTCGTGGACCGGTGCGTCCGGGCCGAAGAGGCGAGCGGCGGCCCGGGCGCCCCCGTCGTAGGTGAAGTCGGCCTCGACGACCGCCCCGGGCTCGTGCCCGGCTCCGGCGACGGCGTCCCGCCAGGCGGCCCCGCGACGCCGCGAGTGCACGAAGCGCCCGGGCCCGGCGACGTGGGCGAACCGCCGATGACCGAGCGACACGAGGTGCTCGACGAGCTCGCCGATGCCGGCCGAGTCGTCCTGTCGCACGGCGGGCAGGGGGAAGTCCCCGGCCGGGTTGACCCCGACGGCGGGCAGGTCGAGCTCGCGGACCAGCTCGACGCGCGGGTCGTCCACCGTCAGCTCGTTCAGGACGACGCCGTCGACCCGACGTCCGGCCGCGAGCCGGCGATAGCGGTCGAGCGGTTCGTCCGCCGCCGACCCCATCTGCAGGATGAGCGCGTACCCGCGCGGGTCGAGCACCGACTCGAGCCCGCCGATGAAGCTGCCGAAGAACGGGTCGGACTCGAGCACGAACGGGTCGCGGTGCACGACGAGCCCGACGGTGAACGCCCGCTTGGCGCTCAGGCTGCGGCCCCGGACGCTCGGCACGAAGCCGAGGTCGTCGGCGGCCTGCCGGATGCGCGCGCGGGTCTGCTCCGAGACGCCGGGGCGACCGTTGAGGGCGCTGCTGACCGAACTGATCGCGACGCCGGCCCGGGCCGCGACCTCGACGATGGTGACCCGCTCTGCCACGCCGCGCCTCCTCGTCCTCGCCGGTGCCGATGCCCGTGTGCGCCCGCTGCGCCCCCACGATGCTACTGACCCGCCGCAGCCGCCACCCGCGCGTGGACCGCCCGGCCCTAGGGTCGGGGCATGCTCATCGTCTCGCTCGTCGCGGCCTCGCTCGCCGCCCTGCTGCACCTCTACATCTTCGTGATGGAGTCCTTCCTCTGGACCACCCCCCGCGTCCGCGCGACCTTCGGCATCACCGACGACGTCCAGGCCGAGCACACGAAGCCGCTCGCCTACAACCAGGGCTTCTACAACCTGTTCCTCGCGATCGTCACGATCGTGGGCGTCGTGCTGATCGCCGCCGGAGGGGCAGGAGGCGCGGGCAGCGCCTTCGAGGCATCCCCCTCGGGCACCGCCCTGCTCGTCGCGGGCACGGGGTCGATGCTCGCCGCCGCGCTCGTCCTGCTGCTCTCGGACCGCACGAAGACCCGCGCCGCGGTCACGCAGGGGTTCCTCCCGCTCGTCGCGCTCGTCACGCTGCTCATCGCCGCCGCGTGACCGGGTTCGGCCGCACTACCCTGGGCGGGTGACCGACGTGACCGACGCCACCCGCGCCTCCTCCGCCCCCGACGCCGCGACGGCCGACGCCGCTCGGGCCGCTGCCCCGGCCGCCCCGACGACGCACTGGACGCTGACGCTCGTCTGCCAGGACCGGCCCGGCATCGTCCACGCGATCAGCGGTGCCGTCGTGCAGGCGGGCGGCAACATCACCGAGTCGGCGCAGTTCTCGAGCCACGACACCGGCACGTTCTTCATGCGCCTGCAGGTCGAGGCCCCCGGCGAGCGCGACGCGTTCGAGGCGGCACTGGCGCCCGTGCTCGCGCACTACGACGTGCAGGCGAAGCTCGACGTCGTCGGTCGCCCGACCCGCACGCTCGTGCTCGCGAGCAAGGCGGCGCACTGCGTCAACGACCTGCTGTTCCGGCAGCGGGCAGGTCAGCTGCCGATCGAGGTGCCGTTGATCCTGGCGAACCACGACGACCTGTCGGGGCTCGCCGAGTTCTACGGCAAGCGGTTCGAGCACCACCCGGTCACCGACCCCGAGTCGAAGGCGGCGTTCGAGGCGCGCGTGCTGCAGGTCGTCGACCGCTACGACGTCGAGCTGGTCGTGCTCGCCCGCTACATGCAGATCCTCAGCCCCGAACTCTGCGCCGCGCTCGAGGGGCGGGCGATCAACATCCACCACTCGTTCCTGCCCGGGTTCAAGGGCGCGAACCCCTACCGCCAGGCGCACGCCCGCGGCGTGAAGCTGATCGGCGCGACGGCGCACTTCGTCACGAGCGACCTCGACGAGGGGCCGATCATCGAGCAGAACGTGGTCCGCGTCGACCACACCCGCAGCGCCCCCGAGCTGATGGCGATCGGCCAGGACGAAGAGAGCCGCACGCTGACCCAGGCCGTCCGCTGGTTCGCCGAGGACCGCGTGCTGCTCGACGGCGCCCGCACCATCGTCTTCCGCTAGCCCCGCCCGGGCACACCGGCCGTACGCTGGACGCGTGACCCCGACCGACCCCGCCCCCTCCCCCGTCCCGGCCCGCGGCGGCCCGGTCGGCCCCCTCGACGTGGTGCGGTTCGTCACGCTGATCCTCGCCTTCCTGAGCCTCGGCTTCTGGGGCTACCTCGCCTGGCCGTTCCCGTTCCCGTCGCTGGCGTTCATGATCGGCGCGCCGCTCTTCGCGATCGTCGTGTGGGGCCTGTTCCGTTCGCCACGCGCCCCGATCCCGACCGACGCCGTCGGCAAGGCCCTGGTCGAGATCGCGATCATGGGTGCCGTGGTCGCCGCCTGGGCCATGCTCGGCTACCCGGTCGTCGCCGTGGCGTTCGCCGTCCTGGCCGGCGTCACGGGCGTCCTGGCCTTCCGTCGCGAGAACGGCCGGGGGGCCCGCCGGTGACGACCACCCTGTTCTCCGACGCCCGCAAGGTCGACGCCGACGGCGTGGTCGAGGGCTTCTGGATGCTCGTCGACGGCGACGTGATCGTCGCCACCGGCGCCACGGTGCCGGGGGCGCGCGCGGCGGCCGGGGCGAGGCACGGGGTCGATGCGACCCGCGCCTCCTCGGCGGCGTCGGGTGCACCCGACGACCCGACCGCAGGAGGCGCGGTGCCGCCCCCCGCGGACGTCACGGTCGACCTCGCGGGCGCCACGCTCACCCCGGGGCTGATCGACCTGCACACGCACGGAGGCGGCGGGCACGCCTTCGACGGCGGGCCGGACGACCTCGACGCGGGACTCGCGCTGCACCGCCGGCACGGCACGACGCGCTCGTTGGTCAGCCTCGTCGCGAACCCGGTGCCGGTGCTGTCCCGGTCGCTCGGGCTGGTCGGTGACCTGATGCGTCGTGATCCGCTCGTGCTCGGGGCACACCTCGAAGGACCGTTCCTGGCGCCCGACCGGCGGGGAGCCCACGCCCCGCACTTCCTGCTCGAACCGGACGCCGCCACGGTCGAGAGCCTCCTCGAGGCCGGCGACGGCGTCGTCCGTCAGGTCACCCTCGCCCCCGAGCTGCCCGGCGGGCTCGACGCGATCGACCGGCTCGTCAGCTCGGGCGTGGTCGCCGCCGTCGGGCACACCGAGGCCGACTTCGACCTCGCCCGCGCGGCGTTCGACCGCGGCGCGAGCCTCGTGACCCACGCGTTCAACGCCATGGCCGGCATCCACCACCGCGACCCGGGGCCGCTCGTCGCGGCGGTCGGCGACGAACGCGTGACGATCGAGCTGATCCTCGACGGCGTGCACGTGCACCCGGCCGTAGCGGACCTCGTGCTGCGCTCGGCGCCCCGGCGGGTCGCCCTCATCACCGACGCGATGGCCGCGGCCGGAGCCGCCGACGGCGACTACCGCATCGGCGAACTCGGGGTGACGGTCGAGCACGGCGTCGCCACGCTCACGGGCACGTCGACCATCGCGGGTTCGACCCTGACGCAGGACGCCGCCCTGCGCATCGCCGTCCTCCGGACCGGACTCTCGGCCGTCGACGCCGTCGCGGCGCTGACGCTCGTGCCGGCCCGCGTGCTCGGCCTCGACGCCGGGAGCGGGCGAGCGGGCACGTCCGGAGCGCAGGCCGTCGTCGCGCGCACGGCGCAGGACCCGGCGCAGGGCGCTGGGCTGGGCACGGCGCCGGGCACGGCGCAGGCCGCCGGGGCCCGACCGTCGCTCGGGCGCCTGGCCCCGGGTCACGCCGCCGACGCCGTCGCGTGGCACGACGACTGGACGGTCGCCCGGGTCTGGGCCGCCGGCCGCGAACTGCGCACCGGCTGATCCCCGACAGCCGGCCCCGCCCCGCTCCGCCCCGCTCCGCTCCGCCCGACACTGCACCGCGTTTCGTGCACGGCACCGCGACGAGTTGCGGTGCCGTGCACGAAACGCGGTGCCGTGAGTCGGAGCCGTGGGGCGTCGGGCTCGCCGAGCGGCCCTACCCCTTCAGGTCGGGGAAGTCCGCGTCGCGCCACTCGGCCGCGGCCCGCTCGCCCGACCGGGCCAGCGCCTCCTCGCGGTCACGCAGCTCGACGCGTCGGATCTTGCCCGAGATCGTCTTCGGCAGCTCGGCGAACTCGACCCGCCGGACCCGCTCGTAGGCGGGCAACGACACCCGGGCGTGAGCCAGGACGGCCCGCGCGGTCTCGGCGTCGGGTGCCCACCCCTCGGCCAGGGTCACGTACGCCTTGACGATGTTCAGCCGGGTGTCGTCGGGTGCCGGCACGACCGCGGACTCGGCGACGGCCGGGTGCTCGATCAGCATGCTCTCGACCTCGAACGGCGAGACCTTGTAGTCCGACGACTTGAAGACGTCGTCGGTGCGGCCGACGAAGGTGATCATGCCGTCGGCGTCGCGCACCGCCACGTCGCCGGTGTGGAACAGCCCGTCGCGCATCGACGACTCGGTGCGGGCGGCGTCGCCGAGGTAGCCGGTCATCAGGTTGACGGGCCGCGTGGCGAGGTCGAGGCAGACCTCGCCCTCGTCGCCGACGACACCCGTGACGGGGTCGACCAGCACGACCTCGACGCCGGGCAGGGCGCGCCCCATCGAGCCGGCCTTGATCGTGCCGCCGGGCGCGTTGGCGACGATGGCGGTCGTCTCGGTCTGCCCGTACCCGTCGCGGATGTCCAGGCCCCAGCCCTGCTGCACGCGCCCGATCACCTCGGGGTTGAGCGGTTCGCCGGCCGAGAGCGCCTCGCGCAGGGCGCTCGGCCGCGAACCCAGGGACGACTGGATCAGCATCCGCCACACGGTCGGCGGCGCACAGAACGAGGTCACCCGGGCACGCTCGAGCTGGTCGCGGAGCTCGGCCGGGCGGAAGCGACCGTAGTTGTAGACGAACACGGTGGCCTCGGCGGTCCACGGCGCGAAGAAGCAGCTCCAGGCGTGCTTGCCCCAGCCCGGCGACGAGATCGTCATGTGCACGTCCCCCGGCTGCACGCCCAGCCAGTACGTCGTGGTCAGGTGCCCGACGGGGTACGAGGCGTGCGAGTGCACGACCATCTTCGGCTTGCTCGTCGTGCCCGACGTGAAGTAGACGAGGCAGGCGTCCTCGGTCGCCGTCGTGACGTCGGGGCGGTCCCAGGAGGCGCGGTGCGAGTCCCCGAAGGACGTCCAGCCCGCGGGGGTCGCGTCGCCCTCGGGGACGACCGCGATCCGCGTGACGGCCTCGACCCCGTCGACCCCCGCGAACGCCGGGGCGTCGGCCGCGTTGGCGATCACGTGCCGGACGAGCCCGCGGTCGATGCGGTCGGCGAGGTCGGCGCTGCCGAGCACGGTCGACGTCGGCAGGATGACCGCGCCCACCTTCATCACCGCGAGCATGGCCTCCCACAGCTCGACCTGGTTGCCGAGCATGAGCATGACGTGGTCGCCCTTGGCGACGCCGAGGTCGTGCAGCCACGCGGCGACCTGGTCGCTGCGCCGACGCATGGCGTCGAACGACACCCGCTGCTCGGAGCCGTCCTCCTCGACGATCCAGAGCGCCGTGCGGTCGTTGCCGTCGGCGACCACGTCGAACCAGTCGGTCGCCCAGTTGAAGCGGTCGCCGACGTCCGGCCAGCGGAACTCGTCGCTCGCCCGGTCGAGGTCGTGCCCGAGCCCCAGCAGGTGGTCGCGGGCCGCCCGGTAGGCGGCGGTGGCCGGGGCCTCGGCGGGTGCGGATGCGGGTGCGTCGGACATCCCGCCATCATGCACCCCCACCCATGCCGGGCCCGGCATGCGGGAGAGCCGCTCGCCTAGGGTCGTGACATGACGAACGACGCGACCCGCGCCTCCTCATCCGCCGACCCGTCCGCCCGCCGGCGGCCCGCGCTCGAGATCGCGGTGACGAGCGCCGCCGGGGCCGTCACGGCCCGCGACGGCGGAGCCGACCGGGTCGAACTCTGCAGCGCCCTCGAGCTCGGGGGCGTCACCCCGTCGCAGGGCCTCGTCGAGGCGGCCGTCGCGACGGGCGTGCCCGTGCACGCGCTGGTGCGGTGCCGGCCCGGCGGGTTCGCGTACGACGCGGACGAGCTCGACGTGATGGTGCGCGAGATCCGGGCGCTGGTGCGCTCGGGCGTGGCCGGCGTCGTCGTGGGCGCGCTGCGCGAGGACGGCTCGCTGGACGTCGACGCCCTCCGCTGGTTCGTCGAAGCCGCGCTCGACGCCGCCGCACCTCGGGACCGGGTCGCCGGACCGCAGGACGTCGCCGAGGTCCCTCCGCGCGGCGTGGGGTCTGCGCGGGTTCCCGGGGTCTCACCACTCGAGCCGCGCACGCTGGAGTCGCTCCCGCTCGAGCCGCGCACGCTCGAGCCGCGCCCACTGGAGATCACCGTCCACCGGGCCGTGGACCGTGCGGCGGACCCGGTCGCGGCGGTGACGGCCCTGGCGGGGCTGGGCGTCACGCGCGTGCTGACGTCGGGCGGCTCCTCCACGGTCGGGGCGGGTCTGGCGTCGGGGGTGCTGCCGCGCCTCGTCGAGGTCGCGGGCGACGTGCAGGTGATGGCCGGGGGCGGCGTTCAGCTCGGCGACGTCCCGGCGCTCGTGGCCGCGGGGGTCGACGCCGTCCACCTCTCGGCGAAGCGGGTGCGGGCCGTGCGCGCCTCCTCGTCCCGGTCGGGGACGACCGTGTCGCTCGGCACCGAGGCGTCGACCGACTCGTGGTTCGAGACCGACCACGACCTGGTCCGCGCCGCCCGTCACGCCCTCGACCAGGCCTGATCCGGCGGCCGCCGCGACGCCGACGGGGCCCGTCCCGGGGTCCCGACCCGCGCCTCCTCCCCAGGGTCCCGACCCGCGCCTCCTGCCCGACTCCTGCCCACCTCGGCGACCGCCCCCGGTCGCGGGGGTGCACAGTGGAGCGATGACATCGACGTCCCTCCTCGTGATCGGCGGCACCGGGCAGATCAGCGCCTCGGTGGTGCGGCAGGCCCTGCGCGACGGTCTGGCCGTGACCGTGCTGAACCGCGGAAGCACCACGATCCGGCCCGTGCCCGCGGGCGTCGAGCAGCTCGTCGCCGACGTCCGGGACGAGGAGGCGCTGGTCGCCGCCCTGGACGGGCGTCGCTTCGACTCGGTGGCCGACTTCCTGACCTTCACGCCCGACCAGCTCGCCTCGATGCTGCGCGTGGTGGCCCCGCTCACCGACCAGTACGTCTTCATCGGTTCGGCGTCGGCCTACCAGAAGCCCCCGGTGACGTTGCCGATCACCGAGGCGACGCCGCTCTTCAACCCGTGGTGGTCGTACTCGCGCGACAAGATCGCCTGCGAGCGCCTGTTGCGCGACGAGCACCTCGCCGGGCGGGTGCAGGCGACCGTGGTCCGGCCGTCGCACACCTACGACGAGACGCACGTGCCGCTGCTCGGCGGCTGGACCCCGATCGAGCGCATGCGCCGCGGGGACGCGGTCGTGCTGCACGGCGACGGCACCTCGCTCTGGGCGCTGACCCACTCGAGCGACTTCGCCCGCGCGTTCGTCGGATTGCTCGGGCACCCCGGCGCCCTGGGCGAGGCGTTCCACATCATGTCGCCCGAGCTGCTCACCTGGAACATGATCGCGCGCGACCTCGCCGACGCCGCGGGGGCGTCGCTGCACGTCGTCCACCGCACGACGCAGGTCCTGACCGACGAGGTGCCCGAGTGGACGGCCGACCTCTGCGGCGACCGCAGCCACCCCGCCGTGTTCGACACGTCGAAGATCCGCGCGCTGGTGCCCGGGTGGGAGGCGCGCGTCCCCTTCGCCGAGGGAGCCCGCCAGATCGTCGCGTGGCACGACGCCGACGCCTCCCGGCGCACGGTCGACCCCTGGGTCGACGACGCCTACGAGCGGCTCGTCGCGCTCTAGCCCGGACTCGGGTCCCGACCCCGGCCCGGCCCCCGGCCCCGGGCCCCGGCCCCGGCCCGTTGGAGCTTCGGGTCGACGTCGCACCACCGTCGCGTCGTCGAACCACCCGGGGCGTGGTTCCACGACCCGGGCGTGGTGCGACCTCGGCCCCGGGCCCGGCCACCGACCCGCCGACGCACCGCCAGCTGGACGCCGCACCGCCAGCTCGACGTCGCACCACCGTCGCGTCCTCGAACCACCCGGGGGCGTGGTTCCACGACACGGGCGTGGTGCGACCTCGGCCCCGGGCCGGGCCACCGGGCCACCGGGCCGGGCCGGGCCACCGGGCCGGGCCGGGCCGGGCCGGGCCGGGCCGCCGACGCACCGCCGGCTGAACGTTGCACCGCCGATGTGGGCGGTGCGACGTTCAGTGGGCAGTGCGACGGTCAGTGGGCGGTGCGACGCAGCTCGGGTGCGGGCGCGGCTGCGGCCGTCGGGGCGCCAGCCGCCGCAGCCGCCGCAGCCGCCGCAGCCGCCGCACCAGCCGCAGCCGCCTCCGATCCGGCCCGGACCGCACGCACGGCGACGGGCAGCGTCAGCCGGAACACCGCGCCGGGCCGGCCGACCCCGGGAGGCTCGCAGACCAGGTCGCCGCCGTGGGCGCGCGCGAGACCGCGGGCGATGGGCAGCCCCAGGCCCGCGCCTCCGTCGCCGGACCGTCTGGCCTCGTCCAGCCGCACCAGCCGGTCGAACACCCGCTCGCGGTCGCGCTCGGGCACGCCGGGGCCGTCGTCGGACACGAGCACCGCGACCTCGTCGGCACGCGACGCGTCGAGCCAGAGCGTCACCCGCCCCGTGCCCCCCGTCGCCCGGGCGGCGTTGTCGACCAGGTTGCCGACGATCTGCGAGACCCGACCCGCGTCGGCCGCCACCACGACCGGGCCGTCGGGCAGCAGGACGCGCAGGTCGAGCGACGGCCGTCGCAGCCGCTGACGCTCGACGTCGGCGAGCAATGACGCCCCGAGGTCGACGGGTGCGACGTCCAGCGAGATGCCCTGGTCGACGCGGGCCATCAGCAGCATGTCGTCGATCAACCGGGAGGCGCGCTCGGCCTCGCGCACCACGTGCGTCGCCAGCCGCTCGCGTTCGTCGGCCGTGCCGGGCGACCGCACGAGGGTGTCGGCCGCGGCGCGCATCCCGGCGACGGGGGTGCGCAGCTCGTGGGCGGCGTCCGACACGAACGCGCGCACCCGCGTCTCGGCGTCGAGCGCGGCCCGCTCGGCCCCTTCGACGCCGTCGAGCATCTCGTCGAAGGCGACGGCGACCCGGCCGATCTCGGTGTCGCGTCGGGCCGGCCGCAGGCGTCGTCCCCGGTCGCCGTGTGCGATCGACCGGGCGACGCCGGTCATCCGGTCGAGCGGCCGCAGGGTGGCCCGCACCACGAGGGCGAGGCCGATCGCCGCGATCAGCAGGAACGCCGCGGAGGCGCCGATCATCGACCAGCGCAGCTGCACCAGGGTCTCGCCCACCGACCGTGAGTCCGTGGTCAGGGTGATCGTCGACCCGTCGCTGAGCTGCGAGACGAGCGTGGTCACCTCGTCGTCGCTCCGCACCTCGGACGAGGTGACCGTGACCGCGTCGGACGAGGAGGTGCCGGTCGCGTCCCCGGCGTCGGTGCCGCTCGAGGAGTCGGTGCCGGTCTCATCGGTGCCGGTGCCGGTGCCGGTGCCGTCCGGGCTGCCGTTGCCCGCGCCTCCTGGTCCGTCGTCGAGCCCCGAGGCCGGGCCGCCGCGTCCGGGGCCGTCGCCGAGCGAGGGCGGGCCCTCGCGCAGCTGGTCGGGGCTCGGGCCGGCGACGATGGCGTCGCCGTCGGCGTCGCGGATGACGACCGAGAGCCCCTGGGCCGAGAGCCGGTCGGCGAGCTCGTCGCCGTCGACCGTGCCGACCAGGGCGGCGGCGGCCGCGGCGCGGTCCGACAGCCGGTCGACGACCTGGGCGCGGAGCCTCTGGCCGAGCGTGAGCTCGACCGTCACGGCGAGCGCCGCCAGCAGGACGGCCAGCAGCAGCAGCACGGCGACGACCGTGCGGACGCGCAACGAGCCGGTGCGCAGCCCGGGGGTGGCGGTCTCGGGGGCCGGCACCGCGCCTCCTCGGGGGTGGTGTCCCGTCGAGAGCGCGGCGGGACGGCGGGCGCGCCTCACGCGCTCATCCGGTAGCCGAGGCCGCGGACGGTGTGGATCAGGCGGGGGCCCCGGGTCTCCATCTTGCGGCGCAGGGCGCTGAGGTGCACCTCGACGAGGTTGGGGTCGTAGTCGTCGTAGCCCCAGACCTGGGTGAGGATCTGCGTCTTCGAGACGGTGCGTCCGCGGCTCTCGGCGAGGAAGCCGAGCAGGCGGAACTCGGTCGCGGTGAGGTCGAGTGGTTCGCCGCCGCGCGTGATGCGGGCCGCCTCGGGGTCGACGACGAGGTCGCCGATCTCGATCACCGACGGGATGCGGCCGCGGCGGCGGAGGACGGCCGTGACGCGCGCGATCAGTTCGGCGACGGCGAAGGGCTTGACCACGTAGTCGTCGACGCCCTCGGAGAAGCCGCGCAGCCGGTCGTCGACCTCGTCGCGGGCGGTCAGCATGACGACAGCGGCGTCGGACGAGGTGCGGATCGTGCTCGCGAGCCGGATGCCGCTCGCCCCGGGCAGCATCCAGTCGAGCACGACGAGGTCGGGCACGAACGCCTTCAGCTGTTCGGACAGGTCGGAGCCGTCCGCGAGACCGTGCACGGCGAAGCCCTCGGCGCCCAGCGCGGTGACGACGGCGGTGCGGATGGTCTCGTCGTCGTCGATCACGAGGACACGGGCGGGGCTGAGCATCCTCGGAACGGTAGGGCCGGTCGGTGGGCGGAGGCTATGGACGGGCTGGGGGTGCGGTGTGGGTCGCGTGGTCGCGGACTGCCACCAGGGGTGGACCGCAGACGGGCTCGGCCTGCCGCTAGGGTCGGCGCATGGGGAGACAGCGCCGACGACGGCAACTCGTCGCGGGCGGCGTGCTGCTGGGGCTGTCGCTGCTCGCGTTCTGGCTCGGAGGGCCGATCTCGGCCCGGTGGCCGTCGGCCTACCTGACCGTGGGGTTGGCGGCGTTCGGGCTCTTCTTGGTCGCCCTGTGGTTGTTCCTCCTCGTCATCGCCGAGCGTGAGGGGCCGCCCTCTGGCGCCCCGACCCTCCCGACCCGTCCGAGTTCCCCGGGCTGGTGGCCGTTCCAGCGGCGGCAGCCTCCGATCCCTCCGGACCTGGATGAGTTCTCCTCCGCCCCCTGGCGCCACCACGTCTGGGACGACCGGGTCGTCCCCGCACTCCGTCGCGTCGATGCCGACGAGACCCTCGAGCTGTTGCTCATCGACGACCGAGGCGAAGGCCCGATCGGCACGAAGAGGCAGATCGTCGTGGCGTTCTCCACCCAGGACCTCTTGCTCATGTCGGCCGCGCTGGAGGCGGACGCCGAGGACTCCCGCGACCCCTACCCGGCCAGGGAGATCGGCTTCGATGCGCAGGACGCACTCGCCTGGTCGCGTCGGGCCGCCCGCGCCGCCCGCGACGCGCCGGCCCCCCGGCCCGGCCCGCCGCGCACCACTGCCGTCGGCGCACGACGCATCGCGTGGACCGCCTGGGCGCTCGAGGACGATGCCGGGGGCGACGAGAACCGAGATCCGTGGTTCGCCGTTCCCCTCGACCAGCTCGAGGCCGTGCTGAACACCCTCCATGAGGTGGCGAAGGGCACCATCGACGTCGATCTCGGTGCCACCCACCGACCCGACGCCCAGCGGCCCGACGACTTCGGGACCGCCAGCGTCGAGGACGGACACGACGAACGCCTTGTGGCCGACGAGCTGGTAGGACGCCTACGCCAAGTCCTCCGGCACGCGCACGAGCCCGACCCGGCACCGGCATTCAGTCCCACCGACACCTGACTCGTCCGTGCCGAACCACCGAGACGGATCGATGCGGGGAGGCGCCGCTGGACCGTCGGTGAACGGGTTCTACGGAAGGGCCGGAGGCACGGTGCGGGCCGGGTCACCGGCGCCGCCGAGGTCGGGGTCGAGGTGGGCGAGGACGAACGGGTCGACGCAGCCCCGGGCGAAACCGCGGATGCGTCGGTCGATGTCGCGCTGCAGGAGGACGGCGCCGATGCGCTCGGCCACGGGCGCCAGCCACGCCGGCTTGCACGAGAAGTTGTAGCGCCAGACGGCCTCGGTCGAGCTCGGGTCGCCGTCGACCTCGCTGAACCGCCATCCCCCGCCCATGCGCGCGAAGAACCACGACCCCTTCGTCATCTGCATGCCGACGTTCGTCGGTGGGTTGTACGAGACGTACTCGCTCTCCATCCGGAACCCGAAACGCTGCACGGTGAACGTCCGGACCCCCTTGGCGGCCCGTGGCGCACCGCCGACGAGGTACTGCCGCCGGATGAACGGGTCCCACCGCTTGCGCGCCTCCCCCTGGGTCTGCGACACCGCGAAGGCGACGCGGAGGTCGACAGGAACGACGCACCGGGACTCGACGACGGGCACGGGCTCATCGTCGCACCTCCGGACGTCCGGGCGACCACGGGCGTGGAAAGATCAGGACAGATCTGTCGACACCCGACCCCGAGGAGCGACGTGCTCGCACGAGACGTGACCGAGAAGAGATTCACTCCGACCCGCTTCCGCGACGGCTACGCGATGGAGGACGTTGACCCGTTCCTCGAGCGCATCCGGGCCACCCTCGCGGCCTACGAGCAGGGGACCACCGTCGGCCTCCTGGCGGACGTCGACGTCGTGGCCGCCCGGTTCCGACCGACGAGGTTCAGGGAAGGCTACGACCAGGACGAGGTCGACGACTTCCTGGACCAGGTCGTCGTCGAGCTCAGGGGACGACAGTCCGCCGGGGGTCGCTGACCGCGTCCCGACGACGCGTCAGCCGCGGGCGTGGCGCACGTACGCGACGATCGCGTTGGCGTGACCGTGGCCCAGGCCGTGTTCGGATTTGAGCCACGACACCACCTGCATGTGCGCGTCCTCGTCGAGACGCTCGTCGACCAGGTCGAGCCACTCCTGGACCGGCCGCCCGTAGGTGCGCTCGATGCTCGGGAAGTACGACGCCGGGCCGCTGGCCTTCTGGCCGTCGGCGGGCGGTTCGGGTGCCAGGACGCGTCGCTCGGACATGCCGTGACGGTAGCAGTGTGTGACGGCATATCGCGATCGACGTCCACGACCTTCCCGAACGGGGCATGTCGCCGAGCAGGACGCCCCTGGCACTCTAGGTCGGTGCCCGTGTCTGACCCTGCTGCGCCCTCGTCCCCCGCCGACGGGACACTCCCCGACCGCCGCCTCCCCGTGCCCGTCATCCGCGCGCGCCGCCGAGGACCACATCAGATCGATCTCGTCCTTGCGGTCGGCCAGCGTGACGAACCTCCGTACCTGGCGGGGATCACCCACCTCGCCGAGCATCTACTCATCCGTCTCGCCGGTAGCGACGCCACGTTCAAGGACGGCGAGACAGGCCTGTCGACGGTGATCTTCAGCACGACAGGCACGGCCGAAGGCTGCCTCGACTTCGCTCGACGGATCACCGCCGCGATCGCCGAGGTCGATCAGCTGACCGACGACGAGGTCGCTCTGGAACTCTCCATCGTCGAGCGTGAAGACCCCTTGAGATTCCACGAGACGATTCCTTCACTGTCGACCATCAGATGGGGTTTCAGCGGCGCAGGCATGTACGGTGCCGGCTGCTCAACCCTGCCCACCCTCACGAGGGACGACGTCGTGAGCTGGGTCCGGCGGTGGTTCACCGGCGACCACGCCGCCGTCGTTCTGACCGGCCCCTGGGACGACGACGCCGAGCCCGGACTCGAGCTCCCGGGCCCGCCGTCGGATCGCCGACGCCGGCCCGTCGATCCAACGAGCATCGAGACCCCAGTCGCTGTACCCACCTCCCTCGGTGGGGCGGCGCTCTCGCTCGTCGTGCCGGTCGCGATGGCCCCCTCACTCGGCCATGCCGCTGAGCTGGAGTTCTTCCTGCAGCTGCGCCACGACCGAGGCCTGGCTTATCAGGTCGAGGTCATGACCGAACGCATCGACGCCGACACCGTCCAACTGGACGTCGTCGTCGGTGCCGGTACGGATCGCGCCCGCGAAGCCGCCGTGGCCCTGGTCGACTTGGCGCGACGCCTCGGCCATGAGGGGTTCTCCTCGATCGCGATCGACCGCGCTCGACTCTCAGCCACATTGACGATGGCCGACGAAGACGCCCGGGCCGAGCTGGACGCCCGGGACGCCGTTCGTTCCCTCTTGCTCGGCGACCCCGCGACCGACGCGGCGGTCGATCTCTCCGAGGCATCACATGTCGACGGCGAAGACCTCCGAACAGCGTGGTCGTCGGCCCTGCGAACGGCGGTCGTGATGGTCGACGAAGACACGGACCTCGGTGACCCCGAGGAGTTCGCGAGGGCGCTCGGCATGCCCTTCGACGATCTGACACCCTCGATCGAGCTGCGAGCATCTGAGGCCACGCGGGCCATGCGAGGGCACCGGACGTGGCGCAATTCGGTCGTACCGATTCTGGCTTCGGACCGGGTAGGCATCGTCGACGACCGCTTGGTCGTGAGGTCCGGCGACCGCGGTTGGGCCGTCGGCCTGGGCGATGTCGCCGTCGCCGTCGCCTCAGACGAGGAAGTCGTCCTGGTGATGGGTGACGGCCGGCGGTTGCGGATCGAGCGGGATGGTTGGTTCCGGGGTGCATCGTTGGTCGCCACGACGGTCGCGGCCGTCGAGCGGCTCGCTCCAGAGCGACTTCGACGCGTGCCAGCTGCATCGCCGGGGTCTGTGGAAGCCACCGCCCGCACTTAAGCCCCGCTTCAGATTCGGTTCCGAGAGTGGTGTCTGCCGGAGGGAACGCCCCGACCGCCAGCCGCACCGCGGCTCGCCCGGCACCCGACATCTGGAGACACCATGGCGAAGGACACCACCCCCGACGGCCGCGACGACGACCGTCGCGACGAGAACACCCCCGCGCAGGACGATGCGTGGGCCGAGCGACTGCGTCGTGAGGACGAGGACCAGGGCGCCCGTGCGACGACCGAGCTGCCGGCCCGGCCGTCGGGCCAGCCCACGGCCCCGACCACCCCGATCGTCGCCGACGACCAGCGCACCCGCGAACTGCCCACGGACGGCAGCGCGTTCCGGGCCGAGTCGACCCCGCGACGGCGCCCGAGGAAGGGCCTGCTCGTCGGCATCGGCATCGCGGCGGCCGGCCTCGCCCTGGTCGGGACCAGCACCGCCGTCGCGGTGTCGAACGCCGGGAGCCCGACCAGCGCCTCCTCGAGTGCGACTCCGGGACGGGACGACGCGACGGACCAGGCCGACGGTTCACGCCAGGGGCCGGGAGAACGAGGCTCCGACGACGCCACCGGTGCACCCACCGACGCACCGACCCCGCCTGCTGCGGGTGACGACTCGGACGAGAGCACTCCGGCCGAGGGCACCGGGCCCGACGGCGAAACCCTGCCGACCCCCGGCACCGGGCCCGACGGCAAGGCTCTGCCGACCCCGGGCGTCGGCCCCGAGGGCGAAGCCCTGCCGGCCCCCGGCACCGGCCCCGACGGGAAGGCTCTGCCCGAGGCACCGGAGGGCGGCCCCGCCGCCGGCGGCCCGATGGCTGGCGGACCGCAGGGCCCGGGAGAGAAGCGCGGCCCGGGCCACGGCCCCGGCGAGAAGGGCGGCCCGAAGACGGACTCCGGCGACACCGAGGACGACTCCGACCGCCCCACCCCGCCGACGGACGCGCCCGCCCCTCCCACGGACGCGCCGACCCCCACCCCCGGCACCGACGAGGGCTCGGGCTCGTAGGCCGCCGGCCGCACCGGCCGTCAGGGCGCCGGCCGCTCGGAAGCGCCGGCACCGGTCAGCACGGCAGGCTCCGTCGGAACAGCAGGCTCCGTCAGAACAGCAGGCTCCGTCAGAACCGCGTGGTGATGCCGCCCTCGACGACGGGTGGCACACCGCGGCGGTCGGCCGAGCCCCGCACCGTGGCGATCTCGTTCCACTTGTCGATCGTGGTGCAGGGGTGCGAGACGCCGAGCCGCACCAGGTCGCCGACCTGCAGCCCCGACGCCGGGTCCAGCCGCAGGAAGGCGTGCTGGTCGTTGAGGGCCGACACGTGCGACCCGTCGAGCACCCCCGGGAGGCGCCGGTCGGCCGCCTGCGGACGCCACGCCTCGAGCGGCACCGGGAACCCCTCGTCGTCCGACGTGTCGCGCCGTCCGACGTTGAGCAGGGCGAGCCCGGGCTCGGGACGGGACACCACGGACGCCCAGAGCTCGAGGGTCGGCAGGAACGAGGGCTCGATCGTCGGCCCCTCGACCTGCTCGGCGTCGAACCCCGCGGCCTGCTCGGCGTCGAACCCCTCGGCCGCTCCGTCGAACCCGGTGAGTTCGCCGTCGGTCGGCCCGCCCATCTCGCGGTCGGCCTGCGACCCCGCCGAACCGTCGCCGACGACGACCGTGACGTCGGCGTCGACGCCGGCCGCGCCTCCTGCGGTCGACGGCACGGCGTGACGGGTCGACGGCATCGTGTCGCGGGCGAACGGGGTCAGCCGGCGATAGAGGTCGTGGTCGTGGGCGACGTACGAACCCGACCGCAGCACGACGCGCGTGCGCGGCCCCTGCAACCCCGAAGGGTCGTGCCGGTCGCCGAGCACGGCGACGACCCGGTCGAAGTAGACGCTGCCGCCGGCGGTCACCACCACGTCGTGACCCCTCGACAGCCACGGGTCGAAGGCCGGCGCACCGATGCCGTCGAGCACCTCGAGGAGCCCCCGCAGGTAGTCGTCGACCACGGCGATGCCGGCCGCGTCGACGTCGTGCGTGAGGGCGCCCTCGTACCCGGCCACCCCGGCCAGGACGAGGTGCGGTGCCGCCGCCACGGCCTCGGCGACGAGCAGCGCCTCGCGCACGGACCGCGCGCCGGTCCGGCCGAGCGGCGACCCGAACTCGACCAGCACGGCGAGCGGACGCTCGCCCTCGGCCCGCGCCAGGGCGGCGTCGACGAGGCGCACCGTCTCGACCGAGTCGACCCACATGAGCACGTCGACGCCGGGTGCGGCGAGCGCCGCGAGGGTCGCGGGCGCGAACGCGGTCCCCGCCAGGACGACGTTCGGCACACCGGCCTCGCGCGCAACGGCGACCTGGAACGCCGTCGCGAGCGTGATGCCCCACGCGCCGGCGTCGAGCTGCCGGCGCCAGATCTCGGGTGCCATCGTCGTCTTGCCGTGCGGCGCCAGGTCGACCCCGGCCTCGCGACACCAGGCGGCCATGGTCTCGACGTTGTGGGTGAGGGCGTCGAGGTCGATCGTGAGCAGCGGGGTCGCGAGGTCGATCAGCGGGACCGGCCGGGGCTCGCGGCCGAAGCCCACCTTGGTGGGGGCGGGGGCGGACGGGGTCGAGGACGACGTGGTCATGGGGCCTTCCGACGGGTGCGGTTCGGGGGTGGGCGGAGTGGTGCTGCGGTCAGGCCGTGTGTCGGTACCTGACGGTAGTTTTGCAGCCACCCCCGACGGGCGACACCTCACGTCGGGCCCACCGACCATCCACCAGAGAAGAGCAGACCTGTGAGCGAGAAGACCGAAGTCCGCACCGGCGGCGCCCCCACCCCCATCTCGACCTTCTCGCAGGGCGTGCTCAAGAACGGGTTCCTCAGCGTGTCGGGCCAGGGCCCGCAAGACCCCGCCACGAGCGAGTACCTGCACCCCGGCGACCTGACGTCGCAGACCGTCCGCACGCTCGACAACGTCAAGGCGATCGTCGAGGGCGCCGGCGGGACGTTCGACGACGTCGTGTCGCTGCGCGTGTTCCTCACCACGCGCGACGACTTCGCCGAGATGAACGCCGCGTACGAGACCTACCTGCTGCAGAACGTCCCGAGCGGGGTGTTCCCCACCCGCACGACGGTGTTCGTCGAGCTGCCGAACGAGGCCATGCTCGTCGAGATCGACGCGCTCGCCATCCTCAGCTGACGCGCTGCCGCCTTGCGGGCCTGCGGCCTGCGGCCCTGCCGAGCTGCCGCCCTGCCGCTCGTCGACAGCGGGCCAGTTCGAACTTTCCGGCCCCACACGATCGCCCGCCGGCCCCGGACACGCCCGTGTTCGGAGTCGTGCGGCGTCCAGGCGGCACCACCGCAGGAGGCGCAGGTCAGTCGGCCGCGCCCGTCACGACCACGATCTTCCGTGACCACGTCGCGTCGGTCAGCTGGGCGAGCATGAAACGCGCCACGTCGGCACGGGTCACGTGGCTGCCCGCCCCCTGGGGCAACCGCGCCCCCGTGGCGAGCGACCCGGTCGCCGGATCGTCGGTGAGGCGCGTCGGGTAGACGAGCGTCCAGTCGAGTCCGCTCTCGCGCACCTCGGCGTCGGCGACGTCCTTGGCGGCGTAGACCTTGCCGAGCACGGTGTGGAAGAACATCTTCTGGAAGGTGTTCGCATCGGTCTGACTCTCGCCGACGCCGAAGGCCGAACAGACGACGAGTCGGTCGACGCCCGCGTCGTGCATCGCCGGCAGCAGGGCCCGCCCGACCTCGACCTCGACCGGGTGCCGCATGTTCCGCGAGCCGATCGCGTTCAGCACGGCGTCCTGGCCGACGACGGCGGCGCGGACGTCCTCGGCCGAGGTCGCATCCCCGGTGAGCACCCGGACGCCCTCCGTGACGTCGAGGGACGAGGCATTGCGGACGAGCACCGTCACGTCGTGCCCCGCCGACAGGGCGACCCGCAGGACGTGGGAGCCCGTGCCCCCGGTCGCTCCCAACACCAGAACCTTCATCGCGCCTCCTGTCGTTCATCGAAGCGAACACCGTCCGACCAAGAGCGGGCCGAGAACGCCTGCGCAGGGTCGCGGCAGGGCGGATCGGGCCAGCCGAGACAGGTCAACGAGACGGGGTCACCGGAGGCACGCTCAGCGGAGGCGACGGCCCGCAGCCCAGAGACCGACCAGCCCCGAGGGGCCGAGGCGGGGCGTCGCGTAGGTGGCCCGGTCGGCGTACGCCCCGGGGTCGACCAGCTGGAGGTCGGCGACGGCCCCGGCGGCGATGCCGAGCGCGCCTCCTGCCCGGCCACCGCCCACGGCGCCGACGCCGCCGCCGCCGGCGATGCCGCCCGCGCCCCCGCCCGCGCGGACACCCGTGCCCCCCAGCCCGAACCGCGAGGAGGCGCGGGTCGACATGCGCGCGATCGCCTCGCCCCGCGAGAGCACGGCCTGCGGCCCCGACCCGGCGTACTCGTCGAGCACGCGCGAGAACGTCCCGTACAGGCGGGGATGCACGGTGCCGGTCTCGCGCGGCAGCCCGTCCGAGCCGACCAGGGTGTGCGGCCACGCCAGGGCCGTCCGCATGCCCTCGAGGTCGGTGTGGAACACGATGACGGTCAAGGCGCCCCGCTCGGCGAGGACGAGGTCGGCGAGCACTTCGCGCGGGTCGGCACCGACCGCCTCGGCGATCTCGGACAGCGGCCGCCCCTCGAAGCCCGCGTGCTCGGGTCGCGTGAACCCCGCCGCCGAGATCCGCTCGGGGCCGATCGCGGCGTACTGGTTCTCGAGCGTCGATCCGGCCCAGGGCTCGAGCAACCCGTCGAGCACCTGCCGCCGCGAGCGCGTGCCGGGTCGGAGCGCCTCGAGCAGGCTCTCGACCCCGTGGTCGGCCGTGGCCGGCGGGAACAGCGACGCGACCGTCGTGCTGCCCGCGTCGTAGGGGTAGACGTCCGCGCTGACGTCGACACCGTCGTCACGCAGGGCGTCGAGGTGCTCGACGATCGCGGGCATGCCGCCGACGTTCCGCGGCCCGGTCACCTTCAGGTGGCTGACGTGGACGGCGGCCCCGGTCTCGCGCCCCAGCGACGCCAGCTCGTCGATCGAGTCGCGGAGTCCGTCGGCCTCGTTGCGGACGTGGGCGACCAGCAGCTTGCCCCGCGCCGCGCACTCCCGGGCCAGGGCGACGAGTTCGGGCCGGTCGGCGGCGTCGCCGGGTGCGTACATGAGGCCCAGCGAGACGCCGAGCGCCCCGGCGTCGAGCGCCTCGCCCACCGACGCCGCGATGAGCGACCGCTGGGCGCCGTCGACCGGTCGGCGGTCGAAGCCGAGCACGCCCGCCCGCAGCGGGGCGTGCGGGACGAGGGTCGCGGCGTGCAGGCCGAAGGTGCCGTCGGCGTCGCCCTCGGCCAGCGTCCGCACGTAGTCGGCGAACGTCGCCCATCGTCGCGCAGGGAACCCGCCGAGCACCGGCCGCGAGTAGTCCTCGAGCGATCGGTCCCGCGCGTCGGACGGCGACGGCGCGACGCCCTGGCCGCAGTTGCCGACGATCGTGGTCGTCACG
Organism: Frigoribacterium sp. NPDC087798; assembly: GCF_044742985.1. Classification (NCBI taxonomy): domain Bacteria; kingdom Bacillati; phylum Actinomycetota; class Actinomycetes; order Micrococcales; family Microbacteriaceae; genus Frigoribacterium; species Frigoribacterium sp. NPDC087798. The sequence continues at coordinate 40,490 of NZ_JBIUVP010000004.1, forward strand.
CCCTGCCCGGTCTTGGGGGCGACCCCTCCCAGGCGGAACAGCGCGGCGTCGTCGTGCGCGTGCACGTCGACGAACCCCGGCAGCACGTCGAGTCCGCTCGCGTCGACCACCTCGACCCCGGCCGGCACCCCGGACGAGGAGGCGCGGCGACCGTCGCCCACGGACGCCGCGGCCCCGGGCCCCACGGCCGCGACCACGCCGTCGCGCACGACGACGTCCGCGACGCGACCCGCGCCTCCGGACCCGTCCCAGACCGTCCCGCCCGCGAGCACCAGCGTCGTCACGGGGACGCCGTCGTCACGCGGACGCGGACGCCGCCGCCGTCACGGGAACACCCCGGTCGTCGCCGGGACGGGTGCGCTACTCGAAGCGCTGCCACACGGGCTTGTTCGCGTAGGTGTAGCGGTAGTAGTCCGCCAGCTGCAGCAGCGACGCCGCGGCTTCGTCGACGACGATCGTGGCGTGCCGGTGCAACTGCAACGCGCTGCCGGGGCACATCGCGCCGAGCGGCCCCTCGACCATGCCCGCGACCGCCGACGCCTTCGACGACCCCTGCGCCACGAGCACGACCTCGTGCGCGTCGAGGATGGTGCCGAGCCCCTGCGTCAGGCAGTGCGTGGGCACCTGCGACGGGTCGTCGAAGAACCGGGCGTTGTCGGCCCGGGTCTGCGGGGCGAGCGTCTTGATGCGGGTGCGCGACGCGAAGGACGAGGTGGGCTCGTTGAAGCCGATGTGCCCGTTCGCCCCGATGCCGAGGATCTGGATGTCGATGCCGCCCGCGTCGGCGATGGCCCGCTCGTACTCGACGACCGCGGCCTCGACGTCGGAGGCCCGCCCGTCGGGCACGTGGACCTTCGACGCGTCCATGCCCAGGGGTACGACGACGTCGCGCTCGATCACCGAGGCGTAGCTCTCGGGGTGCTCGAGCGGGATGCCGACGTACTCGTCGAGCGCGAACCCGGAGGCGCGGCCGAAGTCGAGCTCGCCCGCTGCGACCCGGGCCGCGAGCGACGCGTAGATGCCGGTGGGCGACGACCCGGTCGCGAGGCCCAGCACGGCCTCGGGGTCGCGCTGGACGACGGACGCGATCTTGAGGGCGGCGACACGGCCGACCTCGTCGGCGTCGCGGACGATGACGATCTCCATGGGGCTCCTTGCTGCCGAGGCGTCAGACGATGTTGGCCACGACCGACGCGATGTACGCCTCGCGTTCTTCGCGTGAGGCCGGCCGCCCGGGCACGCCCGGACGCTGCTGCCACGGTAGCGGCCCCGACTCCCGCCGGTACTCGACGCCGAGGGCGTCGAGGCGTCCGAGGTGCACGGCCAGCCGTGTGGAGAAGTCGTCGAAGTCCCGCGGTTCGGTCGTCCACAGCGCCTCGGCGACGGCGCACAACCGGGGGAACGCGAAGAAGTCGACGGTGCGGGGCGAGTCCATGTGCTCGGTCCAGATGTTGGCTTGGCCTCCGAGGACGTGACGTGCCTCGTCCTCGGTGAGCTGCGCGGGCACGGGTTCGAACGCGAACACGTCGGCCAGGGTGAGCGGGATCGACACCGGGATCGGCTCGTCGGTCCCGTCCGACTGCCGGTAGTCGAGGTAGACCTGGTCGTCGGGACACGCCACGACGTCGTAGCCGCGTCGTGCCGCCGTGATCGCGCCGGTCATGCCCCGCCACGACGCGACCGTCGCGCCGGGTGACATCGTGGCGTTCCCCTCGAGGATCTCGTCCCACCCGAAGGTGCGGCGCCCGGCCGCGGTGAGGTGCGCGTCGAGCCGCCCGATGAACCACGCCTGCAGTTCCTCCTCGTCGGCGAGGCCGCGGTCCCGCATGAGCTCCTGCGTGCGCGGGTCGGCCCGCCACTGCACCTTGGGGCACTCGTCGCCGCCGATGCCGATCCAGGTGCCCGGGAAGAGCTCCATCACCTCGTCGAGCACGTCGGTGTAGAAGTCGACGGTCGTCTGCTCGGTGTTGAGGACGTCCTCGAAGATGCCCCACTCGGTCCCCACGGCGATCTGCCGGGGCGCCGCCACGGGCGTCCCCCCGACCTCGACGGCGCCGACGCCGAGGTGCGGGTACGCCGTGATCGCCGCCATCGAGTGGCCGGGCACGTCGACCTCGGGCACGACCGTGATGTGGCGGGCCGCGGCGTAGGCGACCACCTCGCGGATGTCGTCCTGCGTGTAGAAGCCGCCGTGCGGTCGGCCGTCCTGGGTCGCGTCCGGCCCGGCCCCCACCTGCGACGACCCCCGCCACGCGCCGACCGAGGTCAGGCGCGGGTACTTCGTGATCTCGATGCGCCAGCCCTGGTCCTCGGTGAGGTGCCAGTGCAGCGTGTTGAGCCGGTGCAGGGCCATGAGGTCGACGAACCGCAGGACGTCGTGCTTGGGCAGGAAGTGCCGGGCGACGTCGAGGTGCGTACCCCGCCAGCCGAAGCGTGGTCGGTCCTCGACGTCGACGGCGGGCACGACCCAGTCGACCCCGGGCACGAGGGCCGTCCGGTACGCGGCCGCGGGCAGCAGCTGTCGCAGCACCTGTGCCCCGTGGAACGCGCCGGCCGCGTCGCCACCGGTGATGCGCACCCCCGCGGGTCGCGCCTCCAGCCGGTAGGCCTCGGCGCCGAGCGAGGCGTCCAGGTCGAACGAGATGCCGGTCCCGTCGGCGCTGCCCTCGCGGAGGGGCAGGCCGGTCGCGGGGCGCAGCGCCTGCTGCAGCCAGGCGACGACGCCGGCCAGCTCGTCGGGCGCCGAGATGCGTGTCGCCGAGTCGAGCCGGAACGCCCCGGAGGCGCGGGTCAGCCGGGCAGGACGCGGCACGATCGCGACCGGTGCGGTCTCGGGGGTCGCGCTGCCGGCCCGCAGGGTGGTCGAGGGGGTCGAGGAGTCGGTCGTCACGGGGTCAGCCCTTCACGGCGCCGGCGGACATGCCGGTCACCAGGTTGCGTTGGATGATCATGAAGAAGACGACGACCGGCAGGGAGAACAGCACCGAAGCCGCCATCTGTCCGCCGAAGTCGGTGCCGCTGGTCGGCGTGCTGAACGAGGCCAGCCAGACCGGCAGCGTGTACATCGACTGGTCCTTCATGAACGTGTAGGCCACGAGGTAGTCGTTCCACGCGGCGATGAAGGCGAAGATGCTCGTCGCGATCATGCCGGGCAGCACGAGCGGGAACATGATCCGCGTCAGCACCTGCCAGGTGCTCGCGCCGTCGAGTTGCGCGGCCTCCTCGACCTCGACCGGGATCGCCAGGAAGAACCCGCGCATCACCCAGATCGAGAACGGCAGCGTCGACGCGACGTACGCCAGGATGAGCCCGCCGTAGGTGCCGAGCAGCCCGAGGCTGTTGAAGATCAGGAACTGCGGGATCAACAGGGCCGTCGCCGGCAGCATCTGGACGATCAGGATGAACACCATGATCGTGCGCCGCCCCCGGAACCGGAACCGCGACAGGGCGGCCGAGGCGAACAGTCCGAGCACGATCGAGAAGACGACGGCCCCGACCACGACGATCACGCTGTTGCGCAGGTTCGTGAAGAAGTCGGACTGCGTCACCGCGACGACGAAGTTGTCGAGGGTCGGGTTCTGCGGCCAGAACAGCGGGGTCGCCGTCATCACCTCGGGGCGCGGCTTGAACGCCGTGTTGACCATCCAGTAGACGGGGAACAGCCACACGAGGCTGAAGACGATCGCGATCGCGTTGCTGACCCAGCGGGGCTTCCGGCGGCGACGGGTCGGGCGGGCGGGCGACGGTCGGCCGGTGCCGTGGCCCGAGCGCGCCTCCTTGCTTCTCTCGTCGCGCGCGACGGTCTCGGTCGTCGTGGTGCCGACGCCGGCGGGTGCGGTCGTGGTCACAGGTCTTCTCCGGATCGGACGAGGTTGCGGACGTAGAACGCGGTCAACACGACGAGCAGCAGGGTGGTGACCACCGAGATGGCGGCGCCCTGCCCGATGTCGAAGCCGACGAACGCGGTGACGTAGGTGAAGACGCCGAGGGTCGAGGTGGCGTCGTCGGGGCCGCCGGCCGAGACGAGCCAGATCTGGTTGAAGACGTTGAAGTCCCAGATGATCGACAGGATCGTGATCAGCAGCAGCGTCGGCTTGAGGAAGACCAGGGTGACGGTCCGGTACACGCGCCACTCGCTCGCCCCGTCGAGCCGCGCGGCCTCTTTGTACTCGAGCGGGATCTGCGTCTCGGCGGCGTACATGGTCAGCGCGATGAAGGGCACCGCCTGCCACACGATCAGCAGCCAGATGCTCGTGTAGGCGAGGGCCGCGTCGTTCGACCAGTCGACGTTGGTCATGTCACCCACCAGGCCGGTCCGGGTCAACAGCCAGTTCACGACGCCGTAGCCGGGCTGGAACAGCCACTTCCAGACGATCGACGACGCCACGTTGGGCATCGCCCAGGCGAGGATCAGCACGACGGTCACCGTGTAGCGCATCGGCGTGCCGAGTCGGGTGAGCAGGTGCGAGACGCCCGTGCCGATCAGGACGCTGCCGCCGACCATCGCGGCCGTGAAGACCAGCGTGCGGACGAGCGACCACCAGAAGTCGGTGTCGGCCAGCAGGGTCGCGTACTGCTGCACGCCGACCGAGTCGTACGCGCCGGTGAAGAGCGAGCGCTGGTCGTAGTCGGTGAACGACGTGAAGACCAGGAACACGATGGGCGCGACGGTCACGGCGAGCAGCACGATGCCCGCGGGCGACAGCAGCCAGAGCGGGGCGAGCTGGCGCTTCCCGCCGGGGCGCACCGGGGCCTTCCGTCCGGCCTTCGGGCGCCGGCCGCCCTTCTGGTCGGGTGCCGCGCCGGGCGGGGTCTCGGTGAGACCGGGGGCGATCGAGAGGGCCACGGTTCCTCTTTCGGTTCGAGTCCAGGAGGTGCGGGTCGAGGGGCTGGGAGCGTCACGCGATCAGGTGGTCGCGTGACGCCCCCGGGGTGCTGCCGAGGGCTCGGTGCTAGTCGTTCAGCGCCTCGTCGGTGGCCTCGTCGAAGGACTTCGCGGCCGCCTCGGGCGACTTCGAGCCCGAGACCACCGAGGAGAAGAGCTGGTTGATGCTCTTGTCGCCCTCGAGGGCCGCCCAGTTCGCGCTGGCGGGGGTGGCCTTCGAGTTGAGCGCGGCGTCGAAGAAGCCCTTCTGGATCGGCGTCACCACGCTGCCGGCCGCCTCGATGCCCTCTTCGCTGTTCGGGATCCAGCCGTCGTTGCCCACGACCCACTCGCTCTGGATGTCCGGGCTCGTGGCGATCTTGGTCCACTGCAGGGCCAGGTCGGAGTTCTGGCTCTTGGCCGCGATTCCCCAGTCCGAGCCGCCGAGCATGACCGGCTGCGTCTCGCCCGACTTGCCCGGCATCGGGAACGTGCCGAAGTCGTCGTCGGTCAGGGCGGGGTTGGCCTTCTGGATCAGGTCGATCGAGCCGTTGGTGTGCAGGATCGTCGCCGTCTTGCCGTCCGCGAAGACCTGCGTCTGGTCGGGGGCGTCGGTGTCGAGGGTCTGCGAGGCGGGCGTCGAGTAGGCGTTCTGGAACTCGGTGAAGTCGGCCAGTCCCTGCTGCGCCTCGTCGCTCGCCAGGCCCGCCTTCCAGGTGCCGTCGCTCGACGTGGCGATCTCTCCGCCGGCGTCCCAGACGAACTGCATGCCCGCGTACCAGTACTGGCCGGGCAGGTAGAACGCCGAGAAGTCGGACGCCGTGTTCGCGGCCTTCACCTTGTCGAGGTCGGCGGTGAGCTCGTCGTAGGTGGTGGGCGCCTCGGTCACGCCGGCCTCGGCCCACATCGTCTTGTTGTAGATGACGGCGCGGGCACCGGCGAAGCCGGGCACGGCGTAGAGCGAGTCGTCGACGGTCGCGGGCTCCTCGAGGCCCGTCAACCAGGTCTGACCCTGCTCGAGGTCGTCGCGGTACGCCGTCAGGTCGAGGAGTGCACCGTTGGCCGCGTAGCTGGCGACCTGCGTGTTGCCGAGGTCGAGCACGTCGGGTGGGGTGCTCGTGGCGAGTGCCGTGCTGATCTTGGTGGTGATGCCGTCCCACTGCTGGATCTGGACGTCGACGTCGGCGCCCGTCTGCTTCGTGAACTCCTCGTTGACGGCATCGATGGTCTCGGGCGTGTAGTCGCCCGTCATCACCCAGACCGTGAGGGTCTTGCCGTCACCCTTGGTGGTGGGCACGGCCTGGGGTTCGTCGGACGAGCTGCCGCCCGTGCCCGAGCTCGAGCAGGCGGACAGGGCGAGTGCCGCGGCCAGGCCCAGGGCCCCGACCGCCGTGTAGCGTTGGATTCGCAATTTCATCTCCTCGTTCTCGAAGCGGGGATGCCGCATCGCTGTGGTCCCGGCCCGCGCTCGCACAAGCGTCGGGTCGGGAATGCGGCACGGGCCGAGGCCCTCGCCGCCTCCGGGGGTGGACCCCCGAGGTCTGTGGTGGGGCGGTCGCCCCGGGCGAGCCGGGCACCGGGCGTGCCGACGCCGGGCGTGCCGACGCCGGGCTCACGTCAACCCCAGTTCGGCCTGCAGCACGAACGACGCGGCGCCTCGCAGGGCGAGGTCGGTGCCGCTGCCCGCGATCCGCATCGTCAGGCCGTTGCTGACGGCGGACAGCGTGCGCTGCCGGACGGTCTCGCGGGCTGCGCGCAGCATCGCGCCCTCGACCAGGTCGGCCGGGCCCGACAGCACGACCTCGTCGATGTTGAGCGCGCTGACGATGGGGGCGAGCACCAGGCCGAGCGCGCGACCGGCCTCGTGGAGGACGGCGCCGCGCGATCCCTCGTCGTGCTGTCGGAGGCGCGCCCTCAGCTGCGGGGCGGCGATGGCCTCCTCGAGGCAGCCGCGTCGACCGCACGCGCACACGTCGCCGTTCTCGTCGACCGTCACGTGCCCGATCTCGCCGGCCGAGAACTGATCGCCCTCGACGAGCGCACCGGCGACGATCAGCCCGACCCCGACACCGTGGTCGATCGTGACGACGATGAGGCCCTGGCCCGCCGGGGACCGCCCGTCGCCGCTCTGCCCGGCTGCAGCCGGTCCGGTCGCGCCCGGTCCGGTCGCGCCCCGCCCGGTCGCATCGTTCCCGACCTCTTCGCCGAAGGTGCGGATTCCCATCGCCGCGGCGTTGGAGTCGTTGCCCACGTGGACGGGCAGACCGGTGCGGGCCGACAGTCGGGACCGCAGCGGGAGGTCGTACCAACCGAGGTGGACGGCCGTGCGCACGACGCCGTCGTGGTCGACGATGCCGGGGGTCGCGACGCCGACCCCGAGCAGCCGGCGGGACGTCCGCGAGGCGAGGTCGTCGACGAGCCGCTCGACCAGGCTCACGGCGGCCTCGCCGACGGCCCCGTCGAGTTCGACCCCGGCGCGCTCGACGACCCCGCCCCGCAGGTCGACGACGGCCCCGACGAAACGCTCGGCGCTCGACAGGTCGACCGTGACGATGTGGAAGGCGTCCGACTCGATTCCGACGAGCGTCGCCGGCTTGCCGACCCGCGCGTCGTCGCGGACGCCGAGCTCGCGGGCGATGCCGTCGTCGATGAGTTCGGCGACGAGGGCGGAGACGGTGGGGCGCGTCAGACCCGAGCGACGCGCGAGGTCGGCTCTACTCATGGAGCCGTCGCGGTACAGGGCCTGCAGGAGGAGGGACCGGTTGTGGGCGCGGACCGGCGGCTGCTGCTGCCGGGTGATCGTCGTGCTGGTCACGGGCGCGTCCTCTCGTCTCGGCATCGTCGCCGACCTCGGACCCGGTGAGAGGGCCCGTCGGCAGCGGTGCCGGGTGGCGTCGCCGTGGTGGCGTGCCGTTAGTAAATGGGCCTTACAAACACGTGTCAAGGTGCGTGGCGGCGAGTTTACGCACACGAAACACCGGCGGTCAACACCCGAAACACGGCGACCCGCGGGCCGCGACCCCTTGCCGCGACCAGGTTCGTAAGCTTTACTAACAAACATGTCCACGCTCGCCACCGTGTCCGTCGCCGCGCCTCACGGCGCCGTCGGCGGTGCGCCGGCGGGACCGTCCGCAGCCGGGTCGACGGAGTGGCCGTGAGGGTCGGCCTCGACATCGGCGGCACCAAGATCGACGCGGTCGTCGTCGACGGGTCCGGAGCCCCCGTCCATCGCCTCCGCCTGCCCACGGGGTTCGGCCCCGATGCCGTGCTGACGAACGCGGCCACGGCGGTCGCCTCGTTGGCGGACCGCTCCGGCGTCACCGTCGAGGCCTTCGAGTCGGTCGGCGTCGGCATCCCCGGCCTCGTCGACGGCACGACGGGTCGCGTGCGGCACGCCGTGAACATCGGCTTCGACGACGTCGCCGTGGGGCCGACGCTGAGCGCCCGGCTCGGGGTCCCGGTCCGGGTCGAGAACGACGTCAACGCGGCCGCGCTCGGCGCGTACCTCGCCATGTCGCTGTCGGGGTCCGTCGGCTACCTCAACCTCGGCACCGGCCTCGCTGCCGGCCTCGTCGTCGACGGCGAACTCTGGCGCGGCTCGCGGGGCGTCTCGGGCGAGATCGGTCACGTCCCCGTCGACCCCGCGGGCGAGCTCTGCCCCTGCGGGCAGCGCGGTTGCCTCGAGACCGTCGCGGCCGGCGCCGCGGTGTCCCGTCACTGGCCGACCGAGGGGGCGTACCCGGCCGTGGCGCTGTTCGCGGCGGCCGACGCCGGCGACCCCGAGGCCGTCCGCGTGCGTGCCGACCTCGCGGCGGGGGTGGCGGCCGCGGTGCGCCTCCTCGTCCTGACGACCGACGTGGACTCCGTCGTGATCGGCGGCGGGCTCAGCAACCTGGGTCGCCCCCTGCTCGACGACGTCGCCGGGGTGCTCGACCGGTGGGCGGCGGGGTCGCCGTTCCTCGCCTCGCTCGAGCTGTCGTCGCGCATCGAGCTGCTGCCGCCGGGGTTCCCCGTGGCGGCCGTCGGTGCCGCGACGATCGGGGCCCGCGGACCCGCGACGGCCGTCGCTGCCGCCCTCTGACCGCCACCACGGCCCTGCCCGCCACGCCGCCACACCGCCACACCGCCACGAGATGGTCACAGCACCAGGAGAAAACCTGGCGCTGTGACCATCTCGCGGTGCGGTGCCGCAGGTGCGGCGCTACGCCCGGGCCACCCGCAGCGTCACGATCTCGAACGGGCGCAGCGTCAACTCGACCGCGGAGCCCGACGCCCACCGACCGGCCCCGGCCGTGCCCGACGCCAGTTCGCGCTCGATGAGGTCGGTGCGCCACGCCTCGCCGAACCCGCTGTCGGCGTCGACCGTGACGGTGGTGGCCGCCCGAGCACCGCGAGCCTCGTAGAGCCGCACGATCAGGTCGCCTGACCGGTCCTCGGCCAGCTTGACCGCCTCGACCAGCACGGCCGGCGACGACGACGACACCAGCGGAGCGACCCCGGCGCCCGACGACCCCTCGACCCGCCGGACGGGCAGGTTCATGCGGTAGCCCGCGGTCGCGGCGTCGAGCACGTCGGGCGCGACCCGCACGGACGAGCGCAGCACGTGCCGCCCCTGGTCGGCGTGCGGGTCGGGGAACGTCGGTGCCCGCAGCAGCGACTGGCGCACGAGCGTCGTCGTGCCGCCGTCGCCGCCCTCGGCCGTGTCGCGGGTGCTCCGCGTGATGTCGTGGCCGTAGGTGGCGTCGTTCGCCACGGCCACGCCGAAGCCGGGCTCGGCGACGTGCACCCAGCGGTGCGCGACGGTCTCGAACCGGGCGAAGTCCCACGACGTGTTCTGGTGGGTCGGGCGCTGCACGTGACCGAACTGCACCTCGGAGGCCGCCCGGTCGGCGTGCACGTCGAGCGGGAACGCCAGCTTGAGCAGCTTCTGCCGCTCGTGCCAGTCGACCTCGGTCTGCACGTGCAGTTCGCCCTCGCCGTCGTCCAGCCACCAGCGCTGCACGATGGTCGAGTCGCCGACGCGGCGGGTCACGACGAGCGCCCCGCCGTCGACGACGACCGACTCGGCCTCGACCAGGTCGGTGCGGACGTTCTTGTAGGCCTGGTCGACGTCCCAGGCGTCCCACTGGTTGGGGGTGTCGCGGAAGAGCTGCAGCAGCCCGAGCCGGGCCCCCGGGGCGACGAGGTCGCGTCCCGACGTGGCGTCGACGAGCGAGGCGACCAGGCCGTCACCGTCGAACACCGCACGCACCAACCCGTTGTCGAGCACCCAGCCGCCGTCGGAGGTGACCGGTGCCACCGACCCGGCCCCCGCCTCCTGGGCCCGTCCCGCGGCCGACCCGGCCGCGGCGTCGACCCCGGCCGACGGGACCGGCCCGGCGTTGAACGTGGTCGTCGCCGACCCCGTCCCCGCCAGCGCCCGCTGGGCCGAGCCGATGATCGCCTCGAGCTGCTGGGCGACCCGCGCGTAGTGCCGCTCGGCCTCGTGGTGCACCCACGCGATCGACGACCCGGGCAGGATGTCGTGGAACTGCTGGAGCAGCACGACGTGCCAGATCTCTTCGAGCTCGTCGTAGGGGTAGTCGAGCAGTCCGCGTGCGGTCGCCGTGGCGCTCCACAGCTCGGCCTCGCGCAGCAGGTGTTCGCTGCGACGGTTGCCCTGCTTGGTGCGGGCCTGCGACGTGTACGTGCCGCGGTGGAACTCGAGGTACATCTCGCCCGACCACACGGCCGGGTCGGCCAGCTCGGCCCGTGCCTGCGCGAAGAAGGAGGCGGGGGTGCCGACGGTCACGCGGGGCGAGCCCTCGAGGTCGCCGGCCCGGCGCGCGGCCGCCATCATCTCGCGGGTCGGGCCGCCACCGCCGTCACCCCAGCCGAACGGGACGATCGAGACGTTCGAGAACCCCTTCTCGGCGTAGCCGCTCTCGGCGTGGGCGAGCTCGGCCGGCGAGAGGTCGGAGTTGTACGTGTCGACGGGCGGGAAGTGCGTGAACACGCGACTGCCGTCGATGCCCTCCCACAGGAAGGTGTGGTGCGGCATGCGGTTCGTCTCGTTCCAGGACTCCTTCTGCGTGAAGAACGAGCTGGCGCCGGCCGCTCGGGCGATCTGAGGCATCGCCCCGGTGTAGCCGAATGAGTCGGGCAGCCACACCTCGTCGGCGTCGATGCCGAACTCCCGGAGGAAGAACCCCTTGCCCGCGACGAACTGACGGGCCAGTGCCTCGCCGCCGGGCATGTTGGTGTCGGACTCGACCCACATGCCGCCGACCGGCACGAACCGGCCCTCGGCGACCTTCTGCGCGACCCGTGCGAACAGCTCGGGGTAGCGCTCCTTCAACCAGGCGTACTGCTGCGCGCTCGAGGCGGCGAACACGAAGTCGGGGTCGTCGTCCATCAGGGCGACGACGTTCGAGAAGGTGCGGGCGACCTTGCGCTGGGTCTCGCGGACGGGCCAGAGCCAGGCCGAGTCGATGTGCGCGTGGCCGGTCGCGACGACCCGGTGCGCGCTCGCGTTCGCCGGTGCCGCGAGCACGTCGGCGAGCGCGGCACGCCCGGCTGCCGCGGTCCCCGCGACGTCCGCGTGGTCGACGACGTCGCACATCCGGTCGAGCGCCCGCAGGATCTCGTGCCGTCGCGGCGACGTGAGCGCGAGGGTGCGCATCAGCCCGACGAGGGTCCAGACGTCGCGGTCGAGTTCGGCGACCACCTCGTCGCGTTCGGCGAGCACGATGCTGCGCAGGGCGTAGATCGGGGCGTCGCCCGCGGTCTCGGGGTCGCCGAGCGGTGTCTCGCCATGGAAGTCGTCGCCACCGATGTCGGGGTTCGACGCGGCCTCGACGTAGACGTCGATCGTGCTGCCCGGGGTGACGCCCGCGCCGATCGCCGTCAGCGGCACGTAGCCGTTGTACGGCTCGATGGCCTTGACGATCGTGCCGTCGGGTCGCCAGACGAGGCCCTCGGCCTGGAACCCGGGCTGCCTGATGCTGAAGCCCAGGTCGACGACGAGTTCGAGGGCGGTCGCCGGGTCGGTGCCGAGATCGTCGGGCACCGTCCCCGTGACGTGGAACCACGTGGTGCCCCACGGCCTGCTCCACGGCGAGCCGACGGCGAACGGCTCGAACGCCTGCGAGACGGCCTCGGCGAAGGGGACCGGCTCACCCGGCGCCTCCCAGGCCGTGATCGTCAGCGGGACGGCCCGACGGTAGACCGCCGGGGTGATGCGGTCGCGGACGAAGCGGTCGATGCGGGCCTCGACGAGGACGGTGTTGTCGTGCATGGGATCAGTCTCCTGACGGGCGCGCCGGGGCGCACGGTGGGGCGGGTCGTTCTGTGGACCGGGAGGGCGGCGGGGGCACTGGTGGGGAGGCGCCTCACCCCTTCACGGCGCCGGCCAGCGCGTTCGAGCCGCCGAGGGTCCGCGAGACGAGGACGTACAACGCGATGACGGGTACCGAGTAGACGATCGAGAACGCCGCCAGCTGGCCGTACGCCACCGAGCCGTACTGCCCGAAGAAGTTGAAGATGCTCACGGCCGCCGGCTGTTTGTCAGGGCTGAGCAGCAGGACGAACGGCACGAAGAAGTTCCCCCAGGCCTGGATGAACACGAAGATGAACACCACGGCGATGCCCGGCCGCATGAGCGGCACCACGATGCGCGTCAGGGTCGAGAACATCGAGGCCCCGTCGGTCCACGCGGCCTCCTCGAGCGAGATCGGCACCGAGTCCATGAAGTTCTTCGCCATCCAGATCGCCATCGGCAGGCTGGTCGCGGCCAGGAAGAACACCGTGCCGCCGATCGAGTCGATCAGGTTCAGCGAGACGAACAGGCTGTAGACGGGCACCATCATCGCGGTGATGGGCAGGCCGGTGCCGAAGAGGATGCCGTAGAGGAACGGCTTGTTGATGCGCATCCGGTACCGCGAGAGCGGGTACGCCGCGAGGATCGCCACGACGACGGTCACCAGGGCGCAGCCGCCCGACACGATGAGGCTGTTGGCGAGCGGGACGAACGAGATCTCGGGCGTCAGCACGGCGGTGAAGTTGTCGAGCGTGAACTGCGACGGCACCTTCGCCGACAGCGTGGCCGACGGGTCGAACGAGGCCAGCAGCAGCCAGGCGAGCGGGACGGCGAAGCAGATCGCGATGACGATCAGCACGGCGTTCGAGACGGCCTTCATGCTGCGGCCGCTGGGTGAGGTCATGGCCATGGTCAGTCGACCTCCGGTTTGAGGGCCCTGATGTAGATGATCGAGAAGACCGCGCCGACGAGCAGCATGATCGTGGCGATGGCGGTCCCGAAGCCGAGCTGCGAGAACTGGAACGCCTCCTGGTAGGCCAGGATCGGCAGGGTCGTGCTGTTGACGCCGGGCCCGCCGCCGGTCATCACGTAGATCAAGGTGAACACCGAGAGCGTCTGCAACGTGGTCAGCATGAGGTTGGTCGAGATGCTCCGCCGGATGACCGGCAGCGTGATGAAGACCAGGCGTTGCCAACCGGTGGCGCCGTCGACCTCCGCCGACTCGGTGATCTCGGGGGGCACCTCCTGCACCGCCGCCGAGTAGACGAGCATCGAGAACGCGGCACCACGCCAGACGTTGGCGAGGATCACCGAGAGCATCGGCATCGCGTAGAGCCAGTTGGCGCCCGTGATGCCGAACCACGACAGGACCGTGTTGAGCGTGCCCGCGTCGTTGAAGAACGCGTACGCCGCGAAGGCGGCGACGATCTCGGGCAGCACCCACGCGGCGATGACGAACGTGCCGACGATCGAGCGCACGACCTTGTGGCCGTTCCGCATCAGTAGCGCGAGCCCCAGGCCGACGACGTTCTGGCCCACCACGGCCGAGAAGAAGACGAAGGCGAGCGTCAGCAGCACCGACTTCGGGAAGTCCGGGTCGGCGAACAGCTCGGTGTAGTTGCGGAGGCCGATGAACTCCGAGCCGCCGGCGGCGTAGCCGGTCAGCGACGCGTCGGTGAACGAGCCGTAGAAGCTCGAGATGACGGGCCCCAGCAGGAACAGGGCCAGCAGGACGAAGGCCGGGACGAGCGGCAGGGTGCGGGCGCCGGTGCGCAGGGCGCGCGCCTTCGACGCCCCCGCCCGGCGACCCGGCTTCTCGCCGTGGGGCCCGGGGCCGGGCCCGGAGGCCCCCGGTCGGCCGCTCTCACGGCCGACCGGGGTGGGGGCGATGGTCGCCATGTGGCTAGTCCCCCGCCTTCTGCGTCTGGTCCTCACCGACGATGCCGACCAGCTGGTCGTCGAAGGCGGCGGCCGCCTCCTCGGGGCTCTGCTGGCCCGTCATGACGGCCTCCATCGCGACGGTGATCTCGTTCGAGATGCGGCTGTAGTCGGTGGTCGCCGGACGGAAGTGCGTCACCGGCACGATCGACGAGAAGAACTCGAAGGTCGGGTTGCTGCCGACGTACTCGGGGTCCTCGGCGACGTCGCTGCGCACCGCGATCTGGCTGGCGGCGATGTCGTAGCTCTGCGAACCGTCCTTGTCGAGGGCGTCGGCGATGAACTCGAACGCCTTGTCGGGGTTCTTGGTCTTCGAGCCGACGGCCAGCGTCCAGCCGCCCGACATGCTCGTCGCACCCGGCTTCGCACCGTCCTGGGTGGGCATGGGCGCCTGGCCCATCACGTCGTTCCACTCGGGCCACGGGTTGGTGCCGGTCTCCAGCCAGGTGCCGCTCATCCACGATCCGTCGAGGGCGATCGCGAGCTTGCCCTGCGGGAGCCATTCCCCACCGACGATGGTGGCGATGTTGGTGTCCAGCGCCTCCTCGGGCTTCGGTCCGATGCCGCCCTGGTAGACGTCCTCGATGAAGCCGAGCGAGTCGACGAAGCCCTGCGAGTCGGTGAGCCACTTGCCGGTCTCGTCGTCGTACAGGGTGCCGGTCGGCGTGCCGTACAGCAGCATCTCGAAGCCCTGCATGGTCGCGCCCTCGCCCTGCGGCTTGCCCGAGTACACGTTGAGCGGGACCACGTCGGGCACCTTCGCCTTGACCGTCTCGGCCGCGTCGAGCACGTCCTGCCAGGTCTTCGGCTCCCACGGCACGGGCAGGCCGGCCTGCGCGAAGAGGTCCTTGTTGTACCAGAGCGCCCGGGTGTCGGTGCCCATCGGGATGCCGTAGGTCTTGCCGTCCTCGCCGACGCCGGCCTCCTTGGCGTTGTCGTAGAACGCGTCCCAGTCCTCCCACGCGTCGGTGTACTCGTCGAGCGGCAGCAGGTAGCCGGCGGCCGCGTCGCTCTTGACCTTGAAGGTGTCCTCGTACATGACGTCGGGCGCGGTGGCCGCCGACCGGTTCATCAGCGCGAGCTTGGTGAAGTAGTCGTCGTTCTGCGCCGCGATGGGCACGAACTCGACCTTCATGCCGGGGTTGGCCGCCTCGAAGGTCTTCGCGGTCTCCTTCATGTGGGCGTCCATCTGCGTGAACGTCCCGAACTTCTGGTACGCGACCTTGATGGTGTCGGAGTCGCCGTTGCCGGCGCCCCCCGAGCAACCCGAGGCCAGCAGGGCCGTGGCGACCGCTGCGGCGGCGACGGCCAGTGCGCGCTTGCGCCCCCGGACCGAGGTGAACGTGCGTGACATGGTGCTCCTTTGCTCCAGTCGCGTCGGCGCCGGGCTGCTCTGCCCGACCGCGATTCGATTACTACATCGTATGGAGTAACTCGTGTCAAGACGCCGGACCGCATCGGTCCGGTAACGGCGCACGAGCCGGGGAGGCGCGGGTCGGTAGCCCCGGAGGCGCGGGTCGCGACCGCAGGAGGCGCGGGTCGGGACCCGAGGAGGCGCGGGTCGGCCCCGTCAGGCGCGGATCAGCAGGGCGGAGGGTCGCGGCGAGAACGTCTGGTCGAGCACGAGGCAGGCGGCTCCGACGGCCGCGACGTCGATGCCGATCGACGACTCGACGAGCCGGATCGGGTGCTTCGGGATCAGCGCCGGGTCGTCGCGGAGCGCGGCCGGCAGCACCGCGAGGACGTGCCGCGACAGCGGCGCCCAGAACGGGCCGCCGAAGACGACCTCGTCGAGGTCGAGCAGGTTGACGATGGTCACGAGGGCACGCGCGAGGTGTCGGCCCGCGCCGTGCAGCACCCCGAGGGCGCCGGCGTCACCCAGGTCGGCCTTGCCGACCAGGGCGCCGAACGCCTCGTCGATGCGGCGCATGTCGACGTCGTCCCCGCTGCGAGCCGCCTCGGCGAGCGCCTCGTCCGAGACGTCCCCCTCGAGCAGCACTCCCGTGGCCGCGGCCTCCCGCACGAGGGCGTGCGGCGTGATGAGCTCCCCGACGCAGCCGATGCGCCCGCAGGTGCAGCGGTGGCCGTGGTCGTCGACCATCACATGCCCCGAGTCCCCCGCGTTCGCGCTGGCCCCGCGCAGCACGTCGCCGCCCAGCACGAGCCCGGTGCCGTAACCGGTGCCGTAGTAGACGAAGGCGAAGTCGCTGCGCTCACCCGCGCCTCCGTCGCTGAGCCACAGCTCGGCGACCGCGCAGGCCGTGACGTCCTTCTCGAGCAGCACCGGCAGACCGGTCGCCTCGCTGAGCGCCCGACGCAACGGCACGTGCCGCCAGAGGGGCATCATCGGGGGGTCGAGCACGAGACCCGGCTCGATGTCGACCGGGCCGGGCGAGGCGATGCCGACCCCCAGCAGCAGGTCGCGGTCGACGCCGCTCGTGACGACCAGTCCGTCGATGGCCCGTGCCATCAGGGCCACCACCTCGTCGGGTTCGCTGGCCGAGGGCGTCAACTCTCGGGCGTGGGCGACGACCGTGCCGACGAGGTCGAGCAGGACGAACGTCAGCACGGCGGGGTCGATGTGCACGCCCACGGCGAACCGCCCGCGGGACTCGAGCTGCAGCATGGTGCGGGGCTTGCCGGGACCGCTGATGACGGTGCCGCTCTCGCGGATGAGCCCCGCCTCGATCAGTCGGCGCGAGACGTTCGTCACGGCCTGGGGGCTGAGTCCGGTGCGCCCGGCGATCTCGGTCCGGCTGAGGCCCGCGCTTTCCCGCCGGATGGCGTCGAGCACGACCGACCGGTTGTAGCCGCCGATCGCCGGCAGGTTCGTCCCGCGGTTCATTCTCGTCATCATCCACGACGTCGGGGGGTCGCGCGCGCACCACCGCCGGTCATCCGCCCGACGGTGGTGCCCGTCGGGACGCCCCGTTACCCTGAACGCATGTCTGGACTGCGCCTCGAAGAACTGTCCGCCGCCACCGTCGTCGCGGCCAACAACCTCACCCTCAAGCCGGGGCAAGAGCAGTTCGTCGCCCCCGTCTCGCACTCGATCGCCGAGGCGTACGTCAACCCGACCACCGCCTGGCCCCGCGTCGTGGTCGACGACGACGGCACGGTGGTCGGCTTCATCATGGGCAACTTCGACGCCGAGGCCGACGACGAGGCGCTGCGCAGCTGCATCTGGCGCATCAACGTCGAGGCCGACGCCCAGGGCCGGGGCATCGGCCGGTTCGCCGTGCACGCCCTCGCCGACGAGGCCCGCAGCCGCGGCTTCGACCGGGTCACCGTCATCTACGAGCCGGGTGACGACGGGCCCGAGGACTTCTTCCACCACATCGGCTTCGAGGTCATCGGCGAGACGCCCTACGGCGAGCACGTCGCGGGGCTGACCCTGGCGTCGTCGCAGGTCTGAGCCGGCACCGCGCGAGGCCGACGACGTGACCCCGGGCGCCTCGCCCCACGGCGGCGAGCCCGCGCCGCACCCCGGCCCCGACCCCGGGCCCGCCCCCGACCCCGACCCCGACCCCGACGACTTCGTCTCGCAGGTCGTCGCCGTCGTCGAGTCGATCCCGCCGGGCCACGTGATGACCTACGGGTCGGTCGCCGCCGCCCTGGGGTCGCGGGCCTCCCGTGCCGTCGGCCAGGTGATGGCCTACGCCGGGGCCGACCTGCCCTGGTGGCGGGTGATCCGCGCCTCGGGCCATGCCCCGCGCGACCACGAGCAGCGCGCCCTCGAGCAGTACCGGGTCGAGGGCACGCCTCTGCTGTGGAGCCGGTCGGGCACCTTCCGCGTCGATCTGGAGCGCGCCTCCCACCGTCCCTGAGCGACTGCGCCACGAACCACCGGCATCACCGGGACGGGCGTGTTCGTCGGAGGCGGTCGTCCACGACCGCCCGCCTCCCCCGAAGCCGCCCGCCGTCGCCCGGGTCGCCTCAGCGCGTCCGGTCGTAGGGGGTCGTGGTCGAAACGGCGACCAGACCCGACCGCTCGAGGATCGGACGCGAGTCGTCGGTCGAGTCGCTGTGCACGAGGGTCTTGCCCTGCGCGAGGGCAGAACGCGCGCGCGCCGCGGTCAACGCCCGGTAGATGCCCCGGTAGCGGTACGCCTCGAGCGTGGCGCCGCCCCAGATGCCGACGAAGTCCGTGCCGGGGACGGGTTCGAGCCGGCCTCCGCTGACCATCCGGCCGTCGACCTCGGCGACCCAGAGCTCCATGCCGTCGCCGCGGCCCAACCGGGACAGCAGCGCGTCGGCCATCCGCGCGTCGACCGCCTCGCCGAACGCCTCGTCGACCATCGCACTCATCGCCCGCACGTCCGCCTCGGTGGTTACCCGACGCACCGTCACGCCCTCGGGCACCTCGCCGAGGTCCGCGAGCGCGGCGAGCGGCCCGATCATGATCGACTCGGGCTCGCCGGCTTCGAAGCCCGAGGCCACGAGCGCGTCGTGGAGCCCGGGGGCACGGTCGTGCCCGCGGGTCTTCCACTCGACCCGGGTGATCTCGTCGTCGGCGTCGAAGTGCTCGACGGCGGCCGCCACCAGCGCGCGGACCGCGTCGGCGTCCGCGTCGCCGAGGTCGCGGTAGGTGACGAACCCGCGACCACCGGCGAAGGTGACGAGCCGCAACGGACCGTGGCGGGTGACCGCGATCGCGCTCGGCGTCTCGGCGTCGGTGCGGAGTTGCTCGTCGTAGGCCTGCAGGTAGCTCGTCGCGTCGGTCATCGAGGCCACGCTAGCCGAGCCCGAACGGCGGGCGGGGCCCGCCGTCCGGGCCCCGCCTCACACGAGCGAGTCGCGCCACGCGGCGTGGAGCTGCGCGAAGCGGCCGGTGCCCGCGATCAGGTCGTCGGGGGTGCCGTCCTCGACGATCTTGCCGTGCTCCATCACGAGCACCCGGTCGGCGATCGCGACCGTCGACAGGCGGTGCGCGATGATGACGGCGGTGCGGTCGGCGAGCAGCGTCTGCAGGGCCTCTTGCACCATGCGCTCGGACGGGATGTCGAGCGACGCGGTCGCCTCGTCGAGGATCAGCACGCTCGGGTTCGCGATGAACGCCCGGGCGAACGACAGCAACTGGCGTTGCCCGGCCGACACCCGGCCGCCGCGCTTGTTCACGTCGGTGTCGTACCCGTCGGGCAGGGCCTCGATGAACTCGTGCGCCCCGACCGCCTTCGCCGCCCGCACGATCTCGTCGCGCGTCGCGTCGGGCTTGCCGAGCGAGATGTTGTCGGCCACCGAACCCGAGAAGAGGTACGCCTCCTGCGTCACCATGACGATGGCGCGGCGGAGGTCCTTCGGGTGCAGGTCGCGCAGGTCGACGCCGTCGAGCGTCACGGCACCGCGCGTCGGGTCGTAGAAGCGCGAGATGAGCTTCGCCAACGTCGACTTGCCGGCCCCCGTCGACCCGACGAGGGCGATGGTCTGCCCCGCCGGCACGTGGAGGTCGAAGCCGGGCAGCACGACCGTGTCGGCGTTGTAGGCGAACTCGACGTCGTCGAAGTGCACCTGCCCCTTGGCGTCCCACAGGTCGACCGGGCGCGTCGGGTCGGGCACGCTCGGCTGCTCCTCGAGCACGCCCGAGATCTTCTCGAGCGCGGCGGACGCCGACTGGTAGCCGTTGTAGAACATGGCCATCTCTTCGGCCGGGTCGAAGAACCGCTTCGCGTACAGCGCCACCGCCAGCAGGGCACCGATCTCGAGCGAGCCGTCGATCACCCGGAAGCCGCCGAACAGCACGACCGCCGCAAGGGTCGCGTTGCCGATGAGTACCAGGCCCGGGTCGAAGGTGCCGAACAGCGTGAACACCTTCGAGTTGGCCTGCCGGTAGTCCTCGACGTGACCGGCGTACTCCTTCTCGTTGCGCGCCTCCTTGCGGAAGGCCTGCACGGCGCGCATGCCCGTCATCGTCTCGACGAAGTGCACGATGACGCGAGCGCTCGTGACGCGCGTGGCCCGGAACAGCTTCTGCGAGCGCACCTGGAACCACCGGGTCAACGCGACGAGCGGCACGAGGGCGACGGCGAGGACGAGGCCGCTCTGCGGGTCGAGCGCGACCAGGGCGACGGCGGTGAAGACCATGTACAGCAGGCCCGACACGAGCTGGTTGATGCCCGAGTCGAGCAGCTCGCGGATCGAGTCCAGGTCGCTCGTCTGGCGCGAGATGA
Organism: Frigoribacterium sp. NPDC087798; assembly: GCF_044742985.1. Taxonomy (NCBI): domain Bacteria; kingdom Bacillati; phylum Actinomycetota; class Actinomycetes; order Micrococcales; family Microbacteriaceae; genus Frigoribacterium; species Frigoribacterium sp. NPDC087798. Next base: position 60,756 of record NZ_JBIUVP010000004.1, read on the forward strand.
TGCGGCCCGACGTGTACGTCTCATGGAACTCGAGGCTGAGCCGCTGCGTGTGCAGGAACAGCCGCTTGCGCAGGTCGAACAGGATCGCCTGGCTGATGCGCGCCGACAGCACCGTGTACTGCGCCATCAGCACCGCACCGATCACGCCGGTCACCAGGTAGGCGACCACGACGAGGATCGCCGGTGCCCAGTCCTGGTCGTCCATCAGGGCCGGCAGGGCGGTGTCGATGCCGATCGCGATCAGGGCCGGCCCCGCGACCTGCGAGGCCGTGCTGATCACGACGACGACGCCCATCAACGCGAGTCGCCAGCGCAGCGGGTGCACGAGCGAGCCGAGGAGGCGCAGCGACCGACGGCGGAGCCTCTTGCTCTCGTCCTTGGTGAAGTTCTCGCGCTCCTCGCCGCGGACGCCCTGCGTCGTCGAGCCCTGCTCGGCGCGCCTCTCGGCCGGCGTGCGGCCGTCCAACGCCTCGCGCTCGACGGGGCCGTCGGCGACCGCCGGACGATCGGGACGGTCGTCCTCGAGTGTCGTGTCGGTCATGCGAGCACCTCCTCTCGGGTGGTGGTGGAGTCGTCGTCGAGCGACGAGATGACGTAGCGGTAGTGCTCGTTGCTCGCGATGAGGTCGGAGTGCCGGCCCACCGCGGTGACCGTGCCGTTCTGGAGCAGCGCGACCCGGTCGGCCAGGGTGACCGTCGACGGCCGGTGCGCGACGATCAGCGAGGTCGTGGACGCGAGCACGCGTCGCAGACCGGCCTCGACCCGCGCCTCGGTGTCGACGTCGAGGGCCGACAACGGGTCGTCGAGCACCAGCACGGCCGGGCGCGCGGCGATGGCCCGTGCCAGCGCGAGGCGCTGACGCTGGCCGCCGGACAGGCTGAGGCCCTCTTCACCCACGCGGGTGTCGACGCCCTCGGGGAGCCGCTCGACGAAGTCGGCCTGCGCGATCTCGAGTGCCTCGCGCATCACCCGGTCGGCCTCGTCGGCGTCGTCGGCGAGGTCGGGGCGACCGAGCAGGACGTTGTCACGGACGGACGCGCTGAACAGCGTCGCGTCCTCGAACGCCATGCCGATGTGACGGCGGAGCTCTTCACGGCTGAGGTCGCGGACGTCGACACCGTCGATCAGGACCTGCCCGCCGGTGACGTCGTAGAGCCGGGACACGAGCGACAGGAGCGTCGTCTTGCCCGAACCGGTGAGACCGACGAGGGCCATCGTCTCGCCGGGCTCGACGACGAGGTCGACCCCGTTGACGAGGTCGGAGAACTGGGCCGGCGAGTCCTGGTAGCGGAAGTGCGTGCCCTTGAACTCGAGTCGACCGTGGGGTTCGGCGATCGTCGCCGGGTCCTCGGGGTCGGTCACCGTGTTCTCGCTGTCCATCACCTCGAAGTAGCGGTCGACGGCCGTGCGGGTGTCGAAGGTCATCGAGAGGAGGAAGCCGATCGACTCGACCGGCCAGCGCAGCACGGTCGCCGTCGCGAAGAAGGCGAAGAGCTGGCCGACGGTCAGCTGGCCGTCGGCGGCCAACCAGACGCCGCCGAGCAGACAGAGCGCGAAGGCGACGTCGGGGACGAGCAGCAGCCAGAGCCACAGCTTCGAGATGGCCTTCGCCTTCTCGATCTCGGTCCCGCGGAGGTCCTCGGCCTGCTTGGCGAACTCGCGCAGCGAGTGCTTGCCGCGACCGAAGGCCTTGAGCACGCGGATGCCGTGGACGCTCTCCTCGACGCTGGTCGCCAGGTCGCCGACCTGGTCCTGGCTGCGGCGGGCGACGACCGAGTAGCGCTTCTCGAACGCGAAGCTGACGAAGAACACGGGCAGCGACGCCACGAGGAAGACGAGGCCGAGCACCCAGCTGTACGAGAACAGGACGACGAAGCCGACGACGATCGTGAGCACGTTGACGACGAGCAGGACGACACCGAACGCGAGCCAGCGGCGGATGAGGCTCAGGTCGCTGACCGACCGGCTGAGCAGCTGACCGCTCTGCCAGCGGTCGTGGAACGCCACCGGCAGGTCTTGCAACTTGGCGTAGAGGGCGTTGCGCATGGTCGCCTCGACGTGCGTGCTCGGTGTGAGCACCAGGCGACGGCGGGCACCGATCAGGATCGCCTCGGCCACTCCGAGGCCCAGCACGACGGCGAACGCGGGCCAGACCTGCGATCGGTCACCGCTCGACAGGGGGCCGTCGACGAGCAGTTGCAGGACGAGGGGGATCAGCAGGGCGACGACGGCGGCGAGCAGGGCCGCGACCATGCCCAGCACGATGCGGGGCAGGGCCGGCTTGACGTAGGGGTGGAGCCGCACGAGCGACTGCACCGTCGAGGGGCGCTTCGCCGGGTCGGGCGGGCGTGCGGACGAGGACTTCTGAGACATGGGTGATCCAAGTGTCGTGATCTGGCACGGGCGACCGAACGGAGCGGTGACCCGTGGTGGAGAAGGTGGTGCGGCGACCGTCCGGGGAGGACGCGCGGTCCCGCGGTCGCGCCCGGAGACGTCGGCGGGCGGTGTGTCGGAGGGGTGCCGGTGGGCGGCGGACCGTCTCGTCTAGACGATCGGCGCCGGGCTCGGAGACGCCGAGGAGGCGCGACCCACGCGAGCACCGTCGGTGGCCGTGCCCACCGTGGTCAGTGTCGTCGTCGTCATCATGTCCTCCTGAGTGTCGTCATCCGTCCGTGCGGTCGTGTCCGACCGGCTGTGAGCAGCCTTACAGGATATGCGTGCCGTCGACTCCGCCGCAAGACGGAACGGTTCGGAATCGTGGACGACGCGACGCGCGCCTCCGGGGCCCCGGGCGACGAAGGCCTAGTGGAAGAAGTGGCGCTCGCCCGTGAAGTACATGGTCACGCCGGCAGCCTTCGCCGCGGCCACGACCTCGTCGTCGCGGATCGACCCGCCGGGCTGGACGACCGCGGCCACGCCGGCGTCGAGCAGCACCTGCAGGCCGTCGGCGAAGGGGAAGAACGCGTCGGACGCCGCGACCGACCCGGCGGCACGTGCACCGGCGCGGTCGACCGCGAGGTGGCACGAGTCGACGCGGTTGACCTGGCCCATGCCCACCCCGACGGACGCGCCGCCCGAGGCGAGCAGGATCGCGTTCGACTTGACGGCGCGCGAGGCCTTCCAGGCGAACTCGAGGTCGGCTCTCGTCGAGGCGTCGGCCTCGTCGCCGGCCACCAGCGTCCAGCCGTCGGACGTGAACGCGTCGAACCGGTCGGCGTCCTGGACGAGCAGGCCACCCGAGATCTGCTTGACCTCGCGCGCGTCGCGGGTGAAGTCGGCGGGCAGGGTCAGCAGGCGGATGTTCTTCTTCGCGCTGAGGATCTCGACGGCCTCGGGGTCGAACGCCGGGGCGATGACGACCTCGGTGAAGATGTCCGCGACGGTCTCGGCCATGGCGCGGGTCACCGGGCGGTTGGCCGCGATGACGCCGCCGAACGCGGAGACGGGATCGCAGGCGTGCGCCCGCTGGTGCGCGTCGGCGATGGCGTCAACGGCGTCGGGCGAGGCCACGGCGATGCCGCACGGGTTCGCGTGCTTGATGATCGCGACGGCGGGCTCGTCGAAGTCGTAGGCGGCGCGCAGGGCCGCGTCCGCGTCGACGTAGTTGTTGTACGACATCTCCTTGCCGTGCAGCTGCGTCGCCTGCGCGATGCCGTGCGCGCCGGGCGTCGCGTAGATCGCGGCCGCCTGGTGGGAGTTCTCGCCGTAGCGGAGGGTGTCCTGCAGCTCGGCCGAGACGGTGACCGTGGGCTCGAAGCCGGCCCGCGCCTCCTGCTGGTCGACGACGGACGAGGAGGCGCGGGTCGCCGCGGCGGACGCGTCGGCCTCGGCGCGCACACCCACGTGTGCGGCGAAGTACGCCGCGACTGCCGTGTCGTACGCGGCCGTGTGGGCGAAGGCCTCGCCGGCCAGGCGCTGACGCTGGGCGAGGGTCGTGCCCCCCAGCGTGAGCGCCTTCTCGATCTGCGGGTAGTTCGTCGGCGAGACGACGATCGCGACGTTGGCGTGGTTCTTCGCGGCGGCCCGGACCATCGCGGGCCCCCCGATGTCGACGTTCTCGATGACGGTCGGCACGTCGGCACCCGAGGCGACGGTCTCGACGAACGGGTAGAGGTTGACGACGACGAGCTCGAACGCGGCGATGTCGAGTTCGGCCAGCTGCGCCTCGTGCGACTCGAGCCGCAGGTCGGCGAGGATGCCGGCGTGCACCGCGGGGTGCAGCGTCTTGACGCGGCCGTCCAGCGACTCGGGGAACCCGGTGACGCTGCTGACCTCGGTGACGGCGTGGCCGGCGTCCCGGATGGTCTGGGCGGTCGAGCCGGTCGACACGATCTCGACGCCGGAGGCCGAGAGGGCGGCGGCCAGGTCGAGCAGGCCGGTCTTGTCGCTGACGCTGATCAGGGCACGACGCACGGTCACGGCGTCACGGTCGCGGTAGAGGCTGGGGTCGATGGCGTGGCCGCTCATGCGGTGGGCTCCTGTTCGAGTGTGGTCGTTCCGTTGGCGATGTCGAGCACGGTCTGGACGAGCAGTTCGCGCTCGACGACCTTGATGCGGTCGTGCAGCGACGACTCGTCGTCGCCGGGCAGGACCGGGATGCGACGCTGGGCGAGGATCGGGCCGCTGTCGACGCCCTCGTCGACGACGATGACGCTCGCGCCCGTCTGCTCGACGCCCGCCGCGAGCGCGTCGCGCACGCCGTGCGCGCCGGGGAACTCGGGCAGGTAGGCGGGGTGCGTGTTGATCAGGTTCGGTGCCAGGGCGGCGACGACCCGTGGCGGCACGAGTCGCATGAAACCGCTGAGCACGACGAGGTCGGGCTGCCACTGCTCGATCTGGGCCAGCAGCTCGTCACCCCAGGCGGCACGGTCGGCGAAGTTCGAGAAGGCGACCGAGAAGGTCGGCACCCCGAAGTGCTCGGCGTGCTCGAAGCCGTCGGCCTCGCGGTCGGCGCCGACGGCGACCACCCGGGCGGGGTACTCGGCGTCGCTCGCGGCCTCGAGCAGAGCCCGGAGGTTCGAGCCGCCACCGGAGATGAGCACCACGAGCTTCAGCACCCGGCAAGCCTAGCGGCCCGGGCGCGCGCACCGGAGGGCGGTGGCGGCCATGGTCCCCGTGCGGCGGCGGTGGTGGTGGATGCGGTGGCGGTCCGTCGGACGACGGCGTCAGCGCGTGATGCCCTCTATGCGCTCGGTGTCGTCGCCGTCGCGCCGCAGGGTGGTCCCGGGCACAGGGCCCGTCGGCGTGTCGTCGTCGACGAGCGGGTCGTCGTGCCGCTTCGCATCGGAACCGTCCGGCGTCGTCTCGGCTCGATCACCCGCGAACCTCGGTGGCGTCACGACCATCGCGAGCACGCCGGCGACGGCGAACTCGAGCGCCGCGAACCCGCCGACCAGCAGCGGGTCGGGTCCGACGTAGGTCAGGCGTCCGGGCCCGGCCGAGCCCGAGGCCGCCCAGGCGAGCAGGCCGAGCAGCGTTCCCCCGACGACCCCGCCGACGACCGCGACGACGATGCGACGGACCAGGTCGTCGACCCCGTACCCGGTGAGCATCCGGTGCAGCCGCGGCCTCAGGAGGGTCGCGCAGACGTACGCGGCGACGACCGGGACCAGCAGCCCGACGAAACCGAACGTCAGGTCGGCGGTGGGCAGGGCGCCGAGGAAGGGGATCGCGGGCATCGGGCCGACGGCGGTGCCCAGGGGCGAGATCGACGACCCGGTGCCGATGGCGAAGCCTGGGCCGACCAGCCACGACGCCGCCCACACGACGACGTCGGGGAGCAGGGCGAGTTGACCGAGCGTCAACGCGAGCCCTCCGAGGAACCCGCCGTGCGCGCCTTCGTACAGGGTGATGATCTGGGCGTAGTTCGTCACGATCAGCACCGAGACGATCAGGGCCGACACGGCCAGGACGGCGGATGCGGCCACGGTCCCGAGCCGCAGTCCGGCGGCCGCGATGCCGGTCACCTGTCGGGGCAGTCGCGACAGGAGGCCGATCACGGCACCGGTCACGGGGTCGGCGGCCTCGCCCCGACGCCGACGCGTGACCTCCGCCATGGCCACGACCGGCACGGCGTACACGAGCGCGGGCAGGAGCGTGCCCTGCCACAACGACGGGCGTGCGAGCTCGTGCTGCGCGGAGGCCGCCAGGGCGAGGGACAGCAGGCCGAAGGTGCCGATGGTCACGAGCACGCCCGTCAGGCGGTGCGCGGTCTCGGCCGCGGCGCGGCCCGCGCGGATGCCCATCAGCACCGTGAGCAGGGCGAAGCCGAGCGCGGCCAGCGAGATGACGATGGGGGCGTCCGCCCCGGGGATGCCGGTCGCCGCGGCTGCGTCGGCGCTGAGCTGGACGGTCAGGTCGGCGCCGTGCCCGACGAGCCACGAGTCGACGGCTGCGCGCCAGAAGACGACCCAGTCGATCTGCAGGCCGTACTGGAACGCCCAGAGCGAGGTCAGCACGACGAGGGGGATGCCGACGCCGATGGCCACGACGAGCAGGGCTTCGAGCGCGGAGAAGAGAGCGGTGACTGGGCGGTTCATCGCGAGCGACTGTACCGGTGCCGACCGGGGCCGGCCTGCTGCCCCGCCGCCCGCCACGACGACGCCGCTCCGCACCCGCCGGCCCGCACGCACGACGACGGGCGTGTCCGTCGTGACCGGCGTCCGAGGACGACCAGCCGTGACGAACACGCCCGTGGAGGAGGCGCGGGTCGGCCCCTACAGGGAGGCGTAGACCTCGCGGAGCAGCGCCGCGGTCTCGCTCGGCGTCTTGCCGACCTTGACGCCGGCGGCTTCGAGCGCCTCTTTCTTCGCCTGGGCGGTGCCGGCCGAGCCGGACACGATCGCACCGGCGTGGCCCATCGTCTTGCCCTCGGGGGCGGTGAAGCCCGCGACGTAGCCGACGACGGGCTTGGTGACGTGTGCCTTGATGTAGTCGGCGGCACGCTCTTCGGCGTCGCCGCCGATCTCGCCGATCATGACGATCGCCTTGGTGTCGGGGTCGGCCTCGAACGCCTCGAGGGCGTCGATGTGCGTCGTGCCGATGACCGGGTCGCCACCGATGCCGATGGCGGTCGAGAAGCCGAGGTCGCGCAGCTCGAACATCATCTGATAGGTCAGGGTGCCCGACTTCGAGACCAGGCCGATGGGCCCCGAGCCCGAGATCGAGGCGGGCGTGATGCCCACCAGCGACTCGCCGGGCGTGATGATGCCGGGGCAGTTCGGGCCGATGATGCGGGTCGTCCCGCCCTTGGCCTTGGCGAGCGCCCAGAACTCGGCGCTGTCCTGCACGGGGATGCCCTCGGTGATGACGACGACGAGCGGCACCTCGGCCTCGATGGCCTCGACGACGGCGTCCTTGGCGAACGCCGGCGGCACGAAGACGATCGAGACGTCCGCGCCGGTCTCGGCGACGGCCTCGGTCACGGTACCGAAGACGGGGAGCTCGACGTCACCGTGGGTGACGGTCGTGCCGGCCTTGCGGGCGTTCACGCCGCCCACGACCTGCGTGCCCGCCTTGAGCATGAGGGCGGTGTGCTTGGTGCCCTCGCCGCCGGTGATGCCCTGGACGATGACCTTGCTGTCCTTGTTGAGGAAGATCGACATTGTTCTGTGCAGTCCTTACTTCGAAGCCAGCTCGGCGGCCTTGTCGGCAGCCTCGTCCATGGTCGCGACGACGGTGACCAGCGGGTGCGCCGCCTCCGCCAGGATGCGTCGACCCTCGTCGACGTTGTTGCCGTCGAGTCGCACGACGAGCGGCTTGGTGGCCGCGTCGCCGAGGATGCCGAGGGCGGCGACGATGCCGTTGGCGACCGCGTCACAGGCGGTGATGCCACCAAAGACGTTGACGAAGACGCTCTTGACCTGGGCGTCGCCCAGGATCACGTCGAGCCCCGCCGCCATGACCTCGGCGCTCGCTCCGCCGCCGATGTCGAGGAAGTTGGCGGGCTTGACGCCGCCGTGCGCCTCGCCGGCGTACGCGACGACGTCGAGCGTCGACATGACGAGACCTGCACCGTTGCCGATGATGCCGACCTCGCCGTCGAGCTTCACGTAGTTGAGGCCGGCGGCCTTGGCCTTCGCCTCGAGCGGGTCGGCCGCGTCGGCGTCCTCGAGCTCGGCGTGGCCGGGGTGACGGAACTCGGCGTTCTCGTCGATGGAGACCTTGCCGTCGAGGGCGACGATGTCGCCCTGCTCGGTGAGCACGAGCGGGTTGACCTCGACGAGGGTCGCGTCCTCGCCCTCGTAGACGGCGTAGAGCTTCACCAGGACGGGGGCGACCTTCTCGACGAGCTCGTCGGGGAACCCGCCGGCCTTCGCGATCTCGGTGGCCTTCGCGAGGTCGATGCCCGCGCGGGGGTCGACCTCGATGCGCGCCAACGCGTCGGGCTTCTCGACGGCGAGCTGCTCGATCTCCATGCCGCCCTCGACGCTGCAGAGCGACAGGTACGAACGGTTGGCACGGTCGAGCAGCACCGAGAAGTAGAACTCGCGGGCGATCTGGGCGCCGCCGGCGATCATGACGCGCTTGACGACGTGGCCCTTGATGTCGAGCCCGAGGATGTCCTTCGCCGCGGCCTCGGCGTCGTCCGGGGTCTTCGCCACCTTGACGCCGCCAGCCTTGCCGCGGCCGCCGACCTTGACCTGGGCCTTCACGACGGTGACGCCACCCAGCCTCTCGGACGCCGCTCGCGCCTCCTCGGGGGTGTCGGCCACGATGCCCGGCAGCACGGGCACGCCGTACTGCTCGAACAGGTCTCTGGCCTGGTACTCGAAAAGATCCACGCTGTTCTTCCAATCCGCATCGCTGCGTTGTCTCACCATGATCCGTCTCGACATCGAGCCATCTCGACATGAAGACATATGGGCCGCGGTCAGCCTAGCGGGCGACCCCAGGGGTACGCCGAGCGTGGCGTCTGCTGTGAGCATCGGGGGCCCGCTGCCGCCTGGGGAGTAGACGAGAGACACCCCCGACAGAACCAGAAGACGGAGACACGCATGTCGAAAGAGAAGAACCTCGCCACGCAGGAGCGCCTCGGCGAGATCCTGACCGCCCGTGAGATCGACCGCCTCGGCGAAGGTTTCCACGCCGACGTCGTCGACCACGACCCGGCCCCCGACGCACCCGCCGGCCTCGCCGGCATCCAGGCCTTCTGGACCGAGTTCTTCGCGGCCTTCCCCGACGCCGACCTCGCGGTCGAGACCCTCGTCGCCGACGACGAGAACGTCACCGCCGTCTTCACGATCTCGGGCACGCACACCGGCACGTTCCAGGGCGCGGAACCCACGGGCAAGTCGTTCACCGTGCGCGGCATCCAGGTCGGCCGGTTCGACGAGGACGGCCTGCTCGTCGAGCGCTGGGGCGCCACCGACGAGGCCGGCATGAAGCAGCAGCTCGGTCTGGCCTGAGCCGCTCCCCCACCACCCCGCACCGCCTTCGAGAGGACGCATCATGAGCGACACCAACACCCCCGCAGCATCGGGCGAGCAGCCCTACGACCAGGCCGACGAGTTCGCCGAGTCCGAGCAGATCGCGACGAACGACGCCGTGGCCGGCGAGACGGTCTTCCCCGGCGTCGGCGAGGGCAATGACGGCCCCACCGGTGGCGCGCCCCGCGAGGGCTCGCCCGAGTACGCCTCGAACGACCTCGAGGGCGACGAGATCGACCTCGACGAGACCGAGTGACCTCGGTCACCACCGTCTGACGACGCCCCCGCCGCAGCTCGCGGCGGGGCGTCGTCGCGTCACGGCTCCTCCCCCGCCCTGCGTCAGCGGGAACCGTGCACAGGAGGCGCGGTGCCGGCCTCGGCAGCCGGGGCCGCTGCCCGATCGTCGGTGCATGACATCACCAACGAAGGCCCTCGGGCCCCCCAGACGGCGCCTCGCGCTCGCCCTCGCCCTGTTGTTCTCCGTCGCCGTCGGGCTGCTCGGCCACGCTCCGGCCGCCGCCGTGACCGGCACGGGACTCGGCCCGGGCCACCTCTGGCGTGGCGACGACGTCTCGTGGCTCGGCACCTACCGACTCGACGACGGCACCCAGGCGTTCTGCCTCGAAGCCGGCAAGAGCTCGCCCGTCGGCAACCACTACGACACGACCACGGGTGGTGACGTGATCGGCGTCTCGACCGACGACCACGCGCGGCTCGCGTACATCGCCCGCACCTGGGGCGGCACGACCGACGCCGACACGGCCGCCGCGGGACAGCTCGCGGTCTGGACCATCACCGGCCTGAACGGCCACACGCAGCGGTACTACGCCGGCCGTGCCAACGAGCGGTGGCCGATCGTGCTCGAACGCGCGAACCAGATGCTCGCCGAGGCCTCGTCCGCCGCGTCGAAATCGGTCGCGGCATCGATCACCGTCGAACTCTCGGACGACGGCACCGGGCTGATCCGCCCCGACCTCACGGTCGACCGTGTGGCGGGCGGGCCGACGAGTCTCGAACCGACACATGCAGGCACGGTCACCCTGGACGGCGCCGTGTTCGCGGACGGCTCGACCACGGCCGTGGTCCGCAACGGCGAGAGCGTGTCCGTCGTCGCCACCGGTGACGCTGCCCACGTCACCGTGAACGCCTCGGTCGAGTTCGTCGACCTGCCGTACGGACGGGTGACCACGGTGGGGAACAGCCCCGCGGGCTCACAGATGATCCTCTTCTCGGGCGGGGTCGCGGCCTCCGCCTCCGAAGCCGCGAGTGTCGAGCAGCTGTCGCCCCTGCCGTTCCAGCCCACGGTGTCGACCGTCACCAGCGACACCGTGGCCGAGACCGGGACGGTCGTCACCGACCAGGTGTCGCTCGGCGTACGGCCCGGAGACGGGCTCCTGTCCGAGTGGGGGCGATACGACGACGCGGGGAGCTGGCGTCCCGTACCGGTCACGGTGCGGAGCCGCCTGCTCGGGCCCTTCCTCGCTCCCGTGATCGAGGCCGCCGCGTGGCCGGACGACGCCCCGCTGGTCTGCGAGGTCGCCCTCGAGGTACTCGACGGTCCTGGCACCTACTCGACGCCGGGCTGCGAGTTGCCCGCCGGCGGCTACTACACGTGGGTCGAGACCATCGATCCTGCGGACACTCCGGTCGAAGCGGGGCGTGACCGGGTGGGTTCCTGGCGCTCTCCCTTCGGCACGGCGACCGAGACGACGTTCGTGCCCTGGACGCCGACCATCTCGACCGTGGTGTCCGACGCCGAGATCGACCCCGGTGCCTGCGTCAGCGACGAACTCACCGTCGTCGACCTCCACCCCGACGTGCCCGGCGGGGTCGACGTCGAGTCGGTGCTCGTCGGACCGTTCGCCGAGGCCCCCGAGGTGGGAAGCGACCTCGGACCGATCGGCCGCCTCGACCCGGACCTGATCGTGGCCCGCGAGACGGTGTCCACCAGCGAGGACGGCACCTACGCCACGCCCTGCGTCACGCTCGAGCGACCCGGCACGTACGTCTTCCTGTTCTCGTCGGAGGGGTCGGCGGCGGCCGAGGACGGCAGCAGGATCGTGCCGGCCTTCGCCGACACCACCGTCTACCGGAGCGAGATGACGACCGTCCGACAACCGGTGCCGGCCGATGCCCCCGCGCCTCGGGCGCGGCTGGCCTTCACCGGTTCGACCGGTGGAGGGCAACCGTTGCTCGTCGCCCTCGGCATCGTGGGTACCGGCTTGGTGCTCGTGACGGCGGCAGGTGCGCTGCACCTCCGGAGGCGCCGCCCGGACATGGGGTCGGAGACGGCCTGCCGTGCAGGCGAGCCCGACGCCCTGTCGTCGTTCGGCCTGGGCGAGGCGCGATGAGCCCCCGGGTGCAGCTGCCCCGAACCGGCCCGGGCTCACCCGGCCCGATCGAACGGCACCTGCACCCGGACGGCTCGACCGCTGCCGTCGTCAACGAGGGCGAACCCGGGCGTCGGCCGGTCGGCGAGGTCGGACTTCGTCAGCCGGAGCCCCACCTGGTCACCTTCGTTGGGCAGCTGTGGGCTGAGCACGGCGCCGCACCGGTTGTTCCTCACGTCGACCTGCCAGCCGGCCCACCCGGACAACACCTCACCGGTCGTCCCGGCCACGACGAGTGCGCGACCGGTGTCGGGGCACGACCTGAGGAACTCCGCGAGCCACTCGGCCGCGGGGCAGTCCTTGAGGTGTTCGCCGTCGTCGATGACGAGCACGCGAGGACCGTCGGCGTCTGCGAAGAAGGGCGCGAGGAGGGCCTCCTCGACGGTGCGGGTGGTGATCACCGCGACCACGCCGGGCGACCCCTCGAGCGCCCGCAGCGGCGATCGCCGTGGGGCGACGACGACCACTCCGATGCTCTGGGCCGTGAGCGACCGGACGACGGTTGCCAGGACGGTGCTGCGCCCGCTCTTCGGGGGGCCCGTCACGACGTAGCTGCCGGGGCCGTCGGCGAGGTCGGGACCCCACGGCACGAGGTCGTCGCCACCGACGCCGATCAAGGCGAAGACGCTCGCCGGGTCAGCCGCTCCCCGGCGGGACCAGGCATCGTCGAACGAGATGGGGCCCGCCAGTTCGTCGACGCGGAAGGGCCGACGGACGGCAGGAACATGACGGTCACGGTGAGCCGCCGACGCCGCCCGCCGTCTCAGCGCCTCGGCCTGCGCCTGCCCCGTGGCCTCGGCATCGATCAAGGCGACCTGCGTCTCGATCGAGGTCTCGGCGGTGAAGCCCCGCCCCGGGAGCAGGACGTCGGGCAGAGTCCGCGCGTTCAGACCGGCGAGGGCGTAGTCGGCCCGGTCGGTCAGGCGCAGGAGCAGCTTGTCGTCGACCAGGGCGGCGAGCCGGCCCGCGACGAGCTGCCGGTCACCCGTGACGAGCACGTGGAGCCCGACCGCGGCACCCTCACGCAAGAGCACCCCCACCTGGTCGACGAGCTTGCCGTGCTCGATCTCGGCGAAGCTGCCCGTGAACCCTTCCCACCGGTCGATCATGACGACCAGGTGCGGCAGGCGGTCCCCCTCGGGAGCGGCTCGTCGCTGCTCGACCACTCCCGAATGACCTCCCCCTGCGAGCACCTGTTGCCGCCGGTAGGTCTCGTCGACGAGCTTCGTCAGCAGGCGCCGGACCCGGTCGAGCTGGGTCCGCTGGACGACGGCTCCGACGTGCGGAAGGCTCTCGAGCGGCAACAGGGCACCGCTGCCGCAGTCGATGCCGTAGAGGTGCACGTCGGCGCAGCTCGTCCGGTCGGCGAGGGATGCCGCGACCGTGCGGAGCACCTGCGAGCGTCCCGTCCGCGGGGCGCCGACGACGAAGAGATGCCCCAGGGTCTGCAGGTCGAGCGCGGCCGGGGCCTGGTGCTGTTCGGCCGGGAAGTCCTGCCGACCGAAGGGCAGCACGGCCACGTCGCCGGGGACGCACGCGTCGACGTCCGAGCCCGTCCGCGACCCTGCCAGGTCGTCGAGCACGAGCCTGTCGGGCAAGGCGTCGAGCCACGGACGATGCGGGCGAGGAATCCCGAGACGGGTGGAGGCCGCGGCGAGCGCGTCGACGAGCTCGGCCAGGTCGGTGCGACCGACGGACTCGGTCGTCGTCCGTGGCGGCGGCTCGGCCACGACCCGCCCGAGGTCCTGCCAGTCGAGCGGACTCGACCACACCTCGGGCACGACCTCGGCCACCGCCCCGGGGCGTCGGCCACCGACACGGCCAGCCTGGAACGGGACGAGTGCACTGGCCCCCAATCGGACGAAGGCGCGACCCGGTGTCGACTTGGAGATGCCGGCCGCGTCACCCGCGTCGATGACGTCGCTGCTCTCACCTGCATCGGTCACGCGAAGGGCGATCCTCAGGTTCGTGTTCGCCCTGATGTCGCCGGTGACGACGCCCGTCGGCCGCTGCGTCGCGAGCACGAGGTGGATTCCGAGAGAACGCCCGCGCTGGGCGATGTTGACGAGGCCGGTCACGAAGTCCGGCAACTCGCGGACCATGCTGGCGAACTCGTCGATCACGATCAGGAGGCGTGGCAACGGAGGCCTCGCATCGTCACCGACCGCGCCCTCCACGTAGTCCTCGAGGTCCTTCGCTCCGGCGTCGGCGAGGAGGTGCTCGCGGCGTCGCAGCTCGGCCCCGAGCGAGTGCAACGCCCGCTCCACGAGGTGCGTGTCGAGGTCGGTGACCATCCCGACGGTGTGGGGCAGCGGCGCGAAGTCCCGGAACGCGGCACCACCTTTGTAGTCGACGAGGACGAACGTCATCGACTCGGGGGTGTTCGCGGCGGCGAGCGACGCGACCATGCTCTGCAGCAACTCGGACTTGCCGGAGCCGGTCGTGCCGGCCACGAGACCGTGCGGACCGTCCCTGCGGAGGTCGAAGGCGAACGGGCCGTCGAGGCTCTCTCCGATGACGACCTCGGTCGTGGGGCCCGTGCGAGCCCATCGGTCGAGTACGGCCTCGGCGGTGGGGGGTTCGAGCTGCAGCACGTCGAGCAGCCGGGAACGCGCCGGGAGCCCGCCCGTTCCGCCGCCGTCGTCGACGTCGACCACCGGGGCGACGGCCCGGGCGACGGCCTCGAACCAACCGGCGGGCAGCAGGTCGGCCTTGACCTCGCGCACGTCGGCGGTGCGGTGCACGTCGAGGGAATGCCGCGCGAGGCCACAGGTGACGACGGCGACGCACTCCTCGGGAAGGGATCGGCGTTCGGCGTCGACGCACACGGCGTACACGCCGACGGAGGGCCCGTCCCGCAGGACGCGGACGAGCCCGGGCAGTGCCCGCAACCGCCGCGCACCGTCGACGACGAGGACGATGTCGGTGGCCGCACGGAGGGTCCCCTGCGACTCCCGCACCGCCCGGCGGCGAGAGTCGATCTCGGCCCCGAGCTCGGCGATGCGGCGGGCGACGGTCTCGGCGTCGTTGCCGACCCAGGCGGCGGCTGGACGACCGTTCTCGGGACGGGCATGGGGGACATGGGCCAGCCAGGACCAGTCGTCGCCCGCAGCGTGTTCGGTCAGGACGACCAACCGCACGTCGCGGGGGCTCTGGGCGACGGCGAGCTGAGCCAGCATCCACGCGACGAGAGGTCTGGCGTGTTCGGATCGGCCTGCCACCCCGACGACCCCGTGGTCGGCCAGATCGACGGTGACGGGCACGTCGACCGCGGGGCGAGCGACGGTCCGACGGTGCTCGAGTTCGGCCGGGTCCTCGATGGTGACACCCGAGGGCAGATCCGCCGTGCCGATCCTGACGCGCAGGTGATCCGGGTCGTCACGACGGCGTTCCCACAACCGCGAGCGACGCCGGGCGGCGATGTCGAGCACGGTGGCGGCGTCGGGACTGAGGTGTCGCAACTCGCGCTGCAGCTGGCGCACGGCGCTCTCGGCATCCGCCGCCACCGCCTCCTTCGTGGCCTGATGGTCGGCGAGGCGTTGCCGGTGCGAGACCTTCCCGTTGCGCTTGTCGTAGAGGTGGTTGCCCATCATGACCACCGGCGACATGAGCCCGAAGGCGAGGAAGGCGACGTTCCCGAACACGCTGACCATGACGACGGCCATCAGCATCGGCGCCAGCGCCGCGACGATCGGCAGGGGCCGCTTCGCACCCTGTTGGGGTTCGGCGGGGAACCGGAACGTCGTGGTCGGCGGTTCGGGCAGGAGGCGCGGTGGGCGTGCGTGGTCGAGGGCGCCTCCCCCCTCGCTCACGGTGATCGCGGCGGACGGCCGCCCGGCCGGTGCGACGGCGAGGAGGACGTCGCCGATCGTGATGACGCAGTGTTCGTCGACCACGGCTGCGCCGAGGACGGGAACCCGGTCGACGAGGACGAGTGGCCCGCGCGCTTCGTCGTCGGACTCGGGGAAGGCGTCTGCCGTGGGGGTCAGTGTGAAGCGTCCGGCGCCGTCGAGTTCGATCGTCGCGACGATCGGGGGCACCCGCGCGTCGTCCAGTCTCACGCCCGAGTCCAGACCGCTACCGAGGTGCACGAGCCCGACGTCGACGACGTGGATGGTCCCTGCCCCGCGGCCTCCGATGATGCGGATGGTGGGCAGATCGGCAGGCGAACGGAGGTGCGTCGCGGGGCCGCCGAAGCCGACGACGGCGCCGTCGAGCAGGACTCCCGAACTCATGCGCGCAGTCGGGTCGACCGGCACCCCGTCGACCGTGATGCTCCAGGGCTCAGCGGGCGGGGCGTGACCCGAGTGACCCAGTGACGACGCGAGGTGCCGCGCCACGGCGTCGACGGTGGTGTCCGGATCGACCAGGACCGAGCGGTCCGCCCGGTGGCCCGTCGGGACGTGCAGGACGGTGACGCTCAGCCTCACGCGGCGGGCACCACGCTGATGTCGTCCACGAACACGTCGACTTCGTCGATCATGCCGAGGACGCCCTCCGGCCCGCCGACCTGGCAGGTGACGCGGAGGTCGTACGGCTCGGCCCGGAAGGCGTAGACGAGCGTGGCGTGGAGGCCGGCGTCGCCGTCGACGGCCGCGTACCGCACGCCCCGGAGCCCCTGCCCGAGACCGCTCGCCTCGATCTGCTCGACGACGGGAGGCTCGACCGCGGCCACGTCGCTGTCGAAGACCATGGCCCGGAGGGCGACATCACGATCGCCTCCGACGAACCCGTACTGGACGCGCAGCAGCGACGGAGGGGTCGCGATGTCCGGCAGGTAGAGGTACCGGCGTTCGTCCTCGGGCGACCAGCGCGCGAGGGCCGAGAGCACTTCCGTCAGCCAGGACCGGGAGGCGCGGGTCGACACCTCGGACCGCTCGGCCACGGTGCGCACGGTCGCCTTGATCCACGAGCGTGGCGCACGATGGCCGTCGTGCGGCCAGGAGGTCGGAAGGGCCACCCAGGTCTCGGGGTCGTGCCCGATGAGGATGTCGAAGTCGGTGGTGGCGTCGGTGTCGGTTTCGGTCATGGTGCAGGTCGCTTTCTGTGGCAGTCGAGAGGGTTCAGGCGAGGGGCCGGTCGGTGACCAGGCGCCCTTCGGCGTCACGCCAGCGGAAGGTGCTGAGCATGGCGTCGAAGACGTCGGTGACGGCGTCGACGATGCGGGTTCGTGCGTCGATGTCGGACCCGGTGTCGGCGTCGGCGTCGCCCGGTGCGGCCGACGCATCGGTCGCTGAACCGATGGTGAGGACGAGGGTGAGCAGCCGGTCGTCATGACCGGCGACTCGTGTGAGGACGGTCCGACGGCGGAGAGGCGTGAGGTCGGCGACCTCGTCGGGTACGGCATGGCCGTCCTGTGCCGGGGCTTCAGCTGCGAGGTCGGTCCAGACAACGGCCGGGTCGCCGGCGAGGACGATCGGAGCCGCCCCGTGGGTGGCGACGCGTCGCAGCAGCAGCCGGTCGAGGTCGGCATGCGGAGTCCGGGTGACGGGCACGGACGCGACGACGATCGAGCACACGATGTCGGTGCCGGGCAGCGGGCCCGCACTGAGGTACGAGTCGAGCACACGGCCGTTGACGTCGGCCGCGAGCGCACGCCCGAGTGCCGACCCGAACCGCAGTCGCCAGTCGTCGGGGGCCGTTCCGGTTCCGGGGGCGGGTTGGTCTCCCAGCTGCTCGGCGACGAACGCCGCTGCGTCAGGCGCGTCCATTCCACCCGGCACCCGGACGAACCCTGGAGGCACGACGATCGAATACGACGCCGCCACCGTCCCGGCCGTCCGCCCCACGTACCCCGGGCCACTCATGACTGGTCCTCGGGGCGAAGCCCGGCCCTCGCAAGACGGGGGCCGTCACCTCTCTGAGCAGCTTTGAGTTCGCGCCGAACGACGATGGATCGGACCGCCCTTTCGGCTCCTAACGCGAAGAATGCGAGACACTCGGCCGCCAGCACGAGCGCTGCAGCGAACGAATCGCGCGGCCACTCCGCGAGCTCGATGAAGAACCGCGAATGAAGCCAGCCGTAGAAAGCAGCTAGTCCGCACCAGAACGCCAACACCCAAGGTTGAAGTGCGAAGTCGAGTGATTCCGTTCTCTTTCGGTACACGATCACGACCAAGGTCAGCATCGCTGCGCTCACCAACCAAAAGATGCCGGACGGCAAGACGAACGGGGGCCACCCCTCACTGGCTTGGAAGAGAACATCACCCGCAGGGTTTGTTCGAAACCCCCCTCCCTTGGGTAAAGCCAGAGATCCGAAGACAAGTCGTGACAACTGCATGTAGAGCGGCGATGCGATCCCGGCGATCCCAGCGAAGAGAGGAAGACCCCTCAAAGCCAGGGATCGGTACGAAACCGGAGCAGCGCGGCGGCCGGAGCTCAAAGGGCACCTCCAGCAGCAGTCGACCAGGTCGCAGTGTTCGATTCCCGAGATGTCACACGGGAAACTCCCACCCCCGCAAGTCCGTGTGCCGTCAGAGCGTGGTCAAGCGCCTGGACGGCGCGCGCGACGTTCAACCTGCGCATGATGCGAGCGACTTCATCGGCGTCATCCGCGAATGCGCCCGGCCTGCTGGTCCGAAGGAAGTGCAACATCCTTGCCACTTCACTGTCGCCAAGCGCTTTCACGAGGGTCCAATCCCCCAACCCAGGTTGAGCTCTCGACCAACTCCTACTAACCCACGCCATCGCAGATCCACGAGAAACTCCGCTGTGGGACACGAGGCCCGCGGCTCGCGCGGCAGCGATGCCTTTGATCCCTGCGCGAGCCGAGGCGACCGCAGCACCTCCTATCCCCATGGTCGCCAAGGACAACCCGGCCAGAAGGACATCTCCAAGAGTGGCTGTGCCTGCGCTCGCTCGAGCTGCCGTGATGGCGAAAGCCAGGACGGCCACAATTGCCGCGACGATATTCAAACCAGGAACGATGAAGGCCAGAGCGGCTAGTAATCCGCCGACGATCGTGAGCCCATTCATCAGCTCGCTGATCCACGAGTCGTTCTCCTCCATCCACTTCTGGAAGGCGGTAAAGCCGGCGTCCCACGCGCCCCCGAGATCGTCCCAGAGGGTGTCGGCGAGGCCGTCGTCGGTGGCGTCGTCGATCCTCGCGATGGCAGCCGTCGCGGCGGTCTCGACGGACGTGTGCGCATCGGTGAGGCGGCGTGCGTAGAGAGCGACCCGGCCCCGCGCCTCCTCGGCTTTCGTGCGCTGCGCCGCGGCCTGGTCGAGGTGCTCCTGCTTCGTCACGTCGTCGACAGCCACGAGCGCGAAGTGCTCGTACCGCTCGACCAGCTTCTCGGCCGCGGCGAGGTCGTCGGCGGCGTCGCGGTGGTTCGCGAGGGCCGGCGCAGCCGCCTCTTGGGCCAGCGACAATTCGGACGCGTACGCCTTGAGCGCAGCCCCCGTTTCTCCGTATCGTCCCTCGGCCTTGCCGAGACTCGCGGAGACCTCCTCGGCCTTGACCACGAACGCATCCAGGGCGTCGCTGGACGACGACCCCGTCTCGAGCGATCGCAGCTTCGCTGCCGCACCTCGGATCGAGGCCGCCACCGACTCGTAGTGGCTCGCCATGGAGTTCAACAGCACCGGGTCGCCCGACACCCCCACCAACGAATCGGCCGCCACACCGGCGAGCGTGCCGGCCGTCATCTGTCGCCCCCGACCAAGACGCCCTCGAGTTCTCCGTCGACCTCGGTGAAGGTCTCGTCGATCGTCGACAACGCCTTGCCCAGCTCGGTGATCTGCTCGGCGAGCTTCGCCCGCCGGTCGTTCCAGTTCGTCGCGAACGACGTGACCTTCGCCGCCAGCCGGACGTGCCCGCAAGCCTCGGCCGTGGCCGACGCCGAGGAGTCGCTCGACTCGAACTCGGTCTTCACGGTGGCCAGGTCGGCGAGCAACGCCTCGAGACCCGCACCGTCGATGTTGAGGCTCGTTCGAGCCATGAGGTCCTCCCCTCGTGCCGGAAGCCGGAGCGCGTCGCGTCTCACCGCGACCCGCCCCGGCCGTCCCTGTGTGTGGTCGGTCAGCCCAGGCTGCTGGCGAGCTGCTGGTCGGCGCCCTCGAGGGTGCTGGCCGCGTTCTCGAGGAACGTCGCCATGCTCTCGACCGCCGAGATCGTCTTCGACGCCCCGGTCGTGAACTCGGTGTACGTCGCGTCGAATGCCTTCGACGACTTGTCGGTCACGTAGCCCGAGCCGACGAGGTTGTCGATCTGCGACTTCATCTGGCCCAGCTGGTCTTCGATCGCGCGCTGCCCGTTGCGCAGCTGGGTGGCCTGCGTGCGCAGGTCGTCGTAGGTGACGGTGACATTGGCCATGAGGTGGTCCCTCTCGTTGGTGGTGCCGACCGGTCGGTCGGACTCGACCAATATGTCATGCCTGATAGTTTGCGTAACGGTTCTCCACAGATCGGAGTCGACATGTGTCGCAAGAAGGACAAGCCCAGGAGGCGCGAGCAACACCCGACGCCACCTCCGGTGATCACCGCCGAGACGATTCGTGAGCAGCGTGCCGCAGGGCTGCTCTCGCGCGTCACCACCCTGCCCCTCCAGCTGCCCGCACCGATCGTGACGTCCCCTCCCCCGCCGACCAGCGCCTCCTCGGGGTTCGTCGTCGAGGAGCGTCGAAGCGAGTCGGCGCAGCACGCTCCCGTCATTCCGGAGAGCACGGCACCGTCCGCGGTCGCACCCCTCGCGCCCCTCGCGCCCCGCGCTGCCCCGATCCCTCACGCGCCGCAGTTTGCCGCCACCACCCCGAGGCGGTCAGCCCCCGATCAGCCGGCCGGCGGTGACGCGGTGCCACCCGTTCCCGATCTCGAGGCGACGACGGTGCGCCCTCGGCACTACGGCCTGCGGCTGCCGGACGAGAGCGTCGTCCCCGTCACACGGCGCGCGATCGTCGTCGGGCGTCGCACCGACCGCCCCCTGCCCGTTCCGACCGACGCGGATGTCGTGGCGCTCGACGACGCCGGCCGATCGTTGTCTCGCCATCACGTCTCGATCGCGATCGGGGCCGACGCGGCCGTCTGGGTCACCGATCTCGGCTCGGGAAACGGCACCACCCTCGTGTCGCCCAGCGGCGAGGTCACTGAACTCGAGGCTCACACCCCGGCGCGCGCCCGGGTCGGATCGCTGCTGTCGATCGGCGACCACAGCGTGACGGTCGTCCGGCACCGACCCGAGAGCGACACGACCGCGGCCCTCCTGCCTTCCAGGACACACGACACGACCTCTCGCGAGAACGCGGAAGGGGGCTAGATCTTCTCGATCGGAGCGACCTTGATCAGCAGCTTCTTGCGCCCGGCTCCGTCGAAGAGCACCTCGGCGATGCGACGGGCGCCGATGCCGGTGACGGCCATGACACGGCCTTCGCCGAAGTCGACGTGCGAGATGCGGTCGCCGGCCTCGAGCTCCATGTCACCGTTGTCGCGTACGGTGCCCGTGACCCGGTTCGCCCATTCGGTCTTCGGCTTCGTCTTCGCCGCCGCGGTGGCCCGGTCGTAGCTGCCCGAGCCGTAGCCGCCCGAGGCCCGCGGCGTCGCACCGCGGTTGCCGTCGCCCCCCTCGCGACGGGCGTTGAGCGCCCGCGGCTGTGTGCCCCCACGGCTCGTGGCCATGCCCGGCGACTGCTTCCAGTCGATCAGTTCGACCGGGATCTCTTGCAGGTACCGCGAGGGCATGGCGACGTTGACCTCGCCGAACTGCGCCCTCGTCATCGCGAGCGACAGGAACAGCCGCTGTCGAGCGCGAGTGATGCCGACGTAGAACAGTCGTCGCTCTTCGGACGGACCACCGGGCTCGTTCGCCGACATGCGGTGCGGCAACAGGTCTTCTTCGACGCCGGTGAGGAACACCGCCTCGTACTCGAGCCCCTTGGCGGTGTGCAGGGTCATCAGCGACACCGTGCCGCTCGTGTCGTCGAGGTCGTCGGCGGCTGCGACCAGCGTGACCTCGGTGAGGAAGTCGAGCAGCGTGCCGTCGGGGTTGTTCTTCTGGAACTCCTTCGTCACCGCGACGAGTTCGTCGATGTTCTCGGCGCGGGCCTCGTCTTGCGGGTCACGCGACGCCCGCAGCACCTCGACCAGGCCGCTGCCCGCGATCAGGGCCGACAGGATCTCGTGGACGGGCGCGGTCGCCGCCGTGGCCTGCACGTCGTCGAGCAGCTTCGCCAAGCCCGTGATCGCGCCGGTGACCTTCGGCCCGAGGCCGAGTTGGTCGGCGTTGCGCATCGCGTCACGCAGCGGCGCCTTGTTGGTGTCGGCCCAGCGCTGCATCGCGGTCTCGGTCGCGGGACCGATGCCGCGCTTGGGCACGTTCATGATGCGTCGCAGGGCGAGCGGGTCGGCCGGGTTGGCGACGGTGATCAGGTACGCCATGGCGTCCTTGATCTCGGCACGCTCGTAGAACTTGGTGCCACCGAGCACGCGGTAGGGGATGGCTGAGCGGATGAAGATCTCTTCGAGTGCACGCGTCTGCGAGTTGGTGCGGTAGAAGACGGCCATGTCTTTGTAGTCGGTGCCGGACTCGTGCAGCGCCGCGATCTCGTCCGCGACGAACTGGGCCTCGTCGTGACCGGTGTAGCCGGTGAACCCGACGATCTTCTTGCCGGCGCCGACCGTGGTGAACAGGTTCTTGGCCTGACGGTCGAAGTTGTTCGAGATGACCGCGTTGGCGGCGTCGAGGATGTTCTGGGTCGAGCGGTAGTTCTGCTCGAGCAGGATGACCTTCGAGTTCGGGAAGTCGCGCTCGAACTCGACGATGTTGCGGATGTCGGCGCCCCGGAACGCGTAGATCGACTGGTCGGAGTCACCCACCACGGTGAGCGACGCCCCGGGGATGCCGCCACTGCCGTCGCGCATCGACTGGACGAACTGGCCGCCCCTCTCGAGCTCGTCGACGAGGTCGGCCTGCACCGGCCGGGTCAGCTCACGGATGAGCGAGTACTGCGCGTGGTTGGTGTCTTGGTACTCGTCGACGAGGATGTGCCGGAACCGCCGCTGGTACTGGGCGGCCACGTGCGGGAAGGCGCGGAACAGGTAGACGGTCTGGGCGATGAGGTCGTCGAAGTCGAAGGCGTTGGCCCGCTGCAGCTCGCGGGTGTACTGCCGGAAGATCTCGAGGAACATGACCTCTTGCGGGTCGTTCATATTGATCTGGCGCGAGTACGACTCGACGTCGCTGAGCTCGTTCTTGAGCTTGGAGATCTTGCCCGAGGCCATGCTGACGGTCAGCCCGAGCTGGTCGGCGTCGAGCTCTTTCAGGATGCGCTTGAGCAGGGCCCTCGAGTCGGCGGAGTCGTAGATCGTGAAGCTCTTGGTGAAGCCGAACTGCTCGGCCTCGCGCCGGAGGATTCGCACGCACGCCGAGTGGAACGTGCTGATCCACATGCCCTCGCCTGCTTGACCGACGAGGTGCGCCACGCGCTCGCGCATCTCGGCCGCGGCCTTGTTGGTGAAGGTGATGGCGAGGATCTGGCTGGGCCACGCCTCGCGCGTCGCCAGCAGGCCCGCGATGCGGCGGGTCAGCACACTGGTCTTGCCCGAGCCGGCACCGGCCACGATCAGCAGCGACTGCCCGCGGTACTCGACCGCCTCTTTTTGCTGGGGGTTGAGACCGGCGGTCAGGGGGTCGCCGGAACCGCCGGCAGCGTCAGAGGGCTCGAGCACGATCGTCATGGCCCGTCGAGTCTAAGCGTGACCACCGACATGGCGAGAGGGTGCGGGGCGACCACGGTCGCAGGCGGCGTCGCGCGGGGTCAGCGGGACGCGAAGGCGACCCGCGCCTCCTCGGCGAGCTCGGGCTGGTCGGCGAAGACTCCGTCGACGCCGAGCGCCATGAGCGAGGTGAACTCGGCGCGCCAGTCGCCGAAGGCCGCCTTGCCACCGGGGCCGCGGTGGGCCTTGGCCAGGAACGCGTTCTCGGCGCGGAGCGTCCAGGTGAAGACGTCGAGGCCGGCCGCGTGCGCCCGGTCGACGACCCGACCGTCGGTCGCCCCCTGCGCGTCGACGAGCGTGTGCTTGTCGAGGCTGACGCCGTGCAGCCCGGCGTCGACGAACGACTCGAGCGACTCGGCGTGCAGCTGGTCGCGGTAGCCCACCGACGATCTGCCCGAGGCGACCAGGTCGGCTGCGACGCCGGCCTTCTCGAGCAGATAGACGAGCCGGGCACCGAGCCGCTGGTCGGCGAGCCGACCGAGCACGGTCTGCTCGAACGACTCGATGGTCAGCCGCGGGTCGTCGACCCAGCGCCGCTGCCGCAGCTCGTCGGCGAGCAGCTCGCCGAGCGGCAGGCCGATGGAGTCGAAGTAGGTGGCGTGCTTGACCTCGGCGACGAGCCCGACGGGCCGATCCGCCGCGTCGAGCAGGTCGAGCAGGTCGCCCAGCCGCTGGATGCGCCCCTCGCCGTCGTGCGCCGCACTCTCGGGCCGCAGCTCGGGCAGCCGTTCGCGGATGCGCAGCGTGCTGAGTTCGTCCCAGGTGAAGTCCTCGGTGAACCAGCCCGTGACCTTCGTGCCGTCGATGGTCTTGGTCGTGCGGCGGTGCCGGAACTCGTCGTGGTCGGCGACGTCGGTCGTGCCCGAGATCTCGTTCTCGTGCCGCAGGACGAGCACGCCGTCGCTCGACGCGACCAGGTCGGGCTCGATGGCGTCGGCCCCGAGTTCGATCGCGAGACGGTAGGCGTCCTCGCCGTGCTCGGGTCGGTGACCGCTGGCGCCGCGATGGGCGATGACGAGAGGCGAGATGGACACCCGGTCACGCTAACCGGCGTCCCCGTGCGCAGCCCGAGCCGCCCGACCTCCCGGCGAGAGGCCGTCTGCGGAAAGAGCGTCTGTGGAGAGACGAGGAGGCGCGGTCCCTGGGGACGAGGCGTCTCGCCCCCCGCAGACGCAAAAGATGCACGGCACGCACGTTCGCCCTGCGAGAATGCGGCTCTCATCAGGCAGATCTTCAGCCATTCGTTGCACGACAGGCGTTAGCCTCATCTGTACGGAAACGCCTTCGTGAACCTGCGCGGGCGATCCACACATCCCTAGCGATCAGAAGAGGAACCCCTTGGCATTCTCGAATCCCGGCTTCAGTCAGTCGCCGGCCTTCTCGAAGAACGGCGGGCCCGTCATCCGTCAGCAGCAGGGCGCAGCCCAGCCGGTCGAGTACAACGGCATGACCGCCGAACAGCTGCAGCAGCTCTACTCGCAGCCCGCCGCCGGCCCCACGCAGACCGACCGCATGACCTACGAAGACACCATCACCAAGACGCTGTTCGCGTTCGGTGTCGTGCTCGTCGGTGCGGCCATCGGATGGTTCATCCCGGCCCTCGCCTTCGTCGGGGCCATCGCCGGCTTCGTGCTGGCGCTCGTCAACATCTTCAAGAAGAAGCCCTCCCCCGGGCTCGTGCTCGCCTACTCGGCGGCACAGGGCCTCTTCGTCGGTGGCATCTCGTCGATCTTCGAGAGCCAGTGGGACGGCATCGTCACCCAGGCCCTGATCGGCACCGTCGCGGTGTTCGCCACGACCCTGCTGCTCTTCAAGAGTGGCAAGATCCGCGCGTCGGCCAAGGCCACCAAGGTCTTCATGATCGCGATGATCGGCTACGGCGTCTTCTCGCTGATCAACTTCGGTCTGATGATCTTCGGTGCGAACAGCAACCCCTGGGGCCTCCGCGGCATGGAGATCTTCGGCATCCCGCTCGGCTTCATCCTGGGCATCCTCGTCGTGATCATGGCCGCGTACTCGCTGGTCCTCGACTTCGACCAGGTCAAGACCGGCGTCGAGCGCGGCGCACCCCGCATCTATGCCTGGTCGGCCGCCTTCGGCATCGTCATGACCGTGATCTGGCTCTACGTCGAGATCCTGCGCATGCTCGCCATCCTGCGCGGCAGCGACTAGCCAGCGCGGCGCCACCAGCAGCACCCCGAAGCGGGGCTCGTTCCGACCGGGACGGGCCCCGCTTCCGTGTGTGGGGGTCGACGGCCGAGGGGGTGGGGGTCGACGGCCGAGGGGGTGGGGGTCGATGGCCGAGTGGGCAGAAGGTGCTGTTCGCGGGCGGGTGAAGAGCACGTTCTGCCCGCTCGTTTGCGCCCTGGCCCGAGACCACCCCTAGATCCAGCAACGACGACATCCCGCGGAGACGACGAAACCCCCTCGGGCAGGTGTCTGCCGGAGGGGGTTTCGCGTCACTGCGCTTCGCGGGAGGTCTCCCTCACTCCACGTTCGCGGCTACTGGTGGGCACCGGGGTCGCAGGCTCCCCCGGAATGACCGGGCTCGATGCTTCGCATCGAAAACAGCCCGGTCATTCCCATTCGATCGTTCCCGGGGGCTTGGAGGTGACGTCGAGAACGACGCGGTTGACGCCGTCCACCTCGTTCGTGATGCGGTTCGAGATGCGGGCCAGCACGTCGTAGGGCAGACGCGTCCAGTCGGCCGTCATCGCGTCCTCGGACGACACCGGACGCAGCACGATCGGGTGGCCGTACGTACGACCGTCGCCCTGCACACCCACCGAGCGGACGTCGGCGAGCAACACCACGGGGCACTGCCAGATCTCGTCGTCCAGGCCGGCCGCGGTCAGCTCGGCCCGCGCGATCGCGTCGGCCGCACGCAGCAACTCGAGTCGCTCGTGCGTCACCTCGCCCACGATGCGGATGCCGAGACCGGGGCCGGGGAACGGCTGACGCCCGACGATGACCTCGGGCAGACCGAGCTCGCGCCCGATCGCGCGCACCTCGTCCTTGAAGAGGGTGCGCAGCGGCTCGACGAGCTCGAACTGCAGGTCTTCCGGCAAGCCGCCCACGTTGTGGTGGCTCTTGATGTTCGCCGTGCCCGTACCGCCACCGCTCTCGACGACGTCGGGATAGAGGGTGCCCTGCACGAGGAACTTCACGGCCGAGTCGCCCTCGGCCGCGGCCTCGAGCACCAGTGCCTCGGCGGCGGCCTCGAAGCTGCGGATGAACTCGCGGCCGATGATCTTGCGCTTCTGCTCGGGGTCGGTCACCCCGGCGAGGGCGTCGAGGAACTGCTGCTCGGCGTCGATCGTGACGAGTCGCACACCGGTCGAGGCGACGTAGTCCTCTTCGACCTGACGACGCTCGTCGGCGCGCAGCAGACCGTGGTCGACG
Source organism: Frigoribacterium sp. NPDC087798 (assembly GCF_044742985.1). Lineage (NCBI taxonomy): Bacteria > Bacillati > Actinomycetota > Actinomycetes > Micrococcales > Microbacteriaceae > Frigoribacterium > Frigoribacterium sp. NPDC087798. The sequence goes on from NZ_JBIUVP010000004.1 coordinate 87,685, forward strand.
AAGACGCAGATCAGCTGGTCGCCGACGGCCTCGTGGACGATGGCGGCCGCGACGGCCGAGTCGACCCCGCCCGAGAGGCCGCAGATGACGCGAGAGTCACCGACCTGTTCGCGGATGCGGGCGACCTGCTCGGCGATGACGTTGCCGCTGTTCCAGTCGGCGGGGATGCCGGCGGCGCGGTGCAGGAAGTTCTCGAGCACGGCCTGGCCGTACGACGAGTGCTTGACCTCGGGGTGCCACTGGACGCCGTAGAGCTTGCGGGCGTCGCTCGAGAACGCGGCGACGGGGGTCGACGCGCTCGAGGCCAGCACGTCGAAGCCCTCGGGGGCCTTCGACACCGAGTCGCCGTGGCTCATCCACGTCGTCTGCGAGGCCGGCTGGCCCGACAGCAGCGTGCTGTCGCCCTCGGCGAGCGTGACGTCGGTGGCGCCGTACTCACGTTGGCCGGTCTGCGAGACCTCGCCGCCGAGCGCCTTGGCCATGGCCTGGAAGCCGTAGCAGATGCCCAGCACGGGGATGTCGAGGTCGAAGATGCCCGCGTCGATGCTCGGCGCGCCTTCTTCGTAGACGCTCGACGGACCACCGCTGAGGACGATGCCCACGGGGTTCTTCTCGGCGATCTCGGCCGCGGTGATCGTGTGCGGCACGATCTCGCTGTAGACGTTGGCCTCACGCACGCGCCGGGCGATCAGCTGCGCGTACTGGGCGCCGAAGTCGACCACGAGCACGGGGCTCTGCGCGGTCTCGGGCGCGCGGTCGGCCGGTGCGGGGGCCGTGGCGGCGGTCGTCGCCGACGCCTCGGCGGTCTCGGGTGCGTCGGTCACGCGGGGGCTCCCTCGGTCGTGGGGGTGGTCTCGGCGGTCAGGGCTTCGTACTGCCGCGTCGCGAGCTTGGTCATGTGGCTCTCGACGAAGAACGAGAGCAGGGGCACGACGCCGCCGAGCGCGATGAGGAAGAACCGCGAGAACGGCCACCGCATCAAGCTCCAGAGACGGAAGTCGGCGAAGAGGTAGACGACGTAGAGCCAACCGTGCGCGATGAGGATCGCGGTCGACAGGTTGAAGCCCGTGGTCGAGTCGACCGGCACGAGGAACCCGCCCTGACCGCCGAGCTGCATCTCGAGCTGCAGGGGCGTGTACTTGAAGAGCATCTCGAAGATGAGCAGCAGCAGCATCACGCCGGTGACGTACGCCGAGATCTTGTAGAACCTGACGGCACCCGGGATCTTCGGGATGTCGCGTTGCCGGGGCTTCAGAGGCATGGGGACGATTCTAGCCGCGCCCACCCCTGCGCCAGGACGGCACCTGTCGACGTCGAAAGGTCGGGACGCGCGGGGTCAGGAGGCGCGGGTCGGCTGGGTCGCGCCGCGCGCGTCCGCCTCGGCCCGCGCCTCCTCGGCTTCTTCGTGCTCGCGCTCGAACGCGTCGCGGACGAGCCGGAACCAGAGGAAGACGGCGAAGCCGGCGAAGACGACCCATTCGATCGCGTAGAAGACGTTGAGCCAGTTGAACTGCACGTCGGACGCCGGAGGCGCGGAGTCGATCTCGCTCAGCGACGCGGGTGCGGAGTCGGAGACGACGTAGCCGCCGTAGACCTGGCCGTCGAAGCCGGGCCACTCGTTGATCAGCGCGGCCACGGACACGACGGTCTGCGCACCGCTCTCGAAGTCGCTCTCGGTCGGCGACTCGGACGGGAAGTAACGGCCCTCGACCGTGACGGTCGAGGTCGCGGCCACGGACGGCTCGGCGGCCTCGGCGCCCTCGCGGGTCGCGGACCAGCCGAGCCCCACGGGCAGCGAGGCGCCGTTGGCGTCGTCGACGAAACGGCCGATCAGCCAGTAGCCGGTCTCGCCACCGTTGACGCGGTCACCGATGACGGCGAAGTCGTCCGGGTCGAACTCACCGGTGACGGACACGCGCTGGGCACCGAGCGAATCGGCGAAGGGCGTCTGCGGGGCCGCGACGGACGACAGCACCTTGCTGGTCTCGGTCTCGGGGTTGACGACCTGCACGCTCTCGACGCTGCGCTCGATCTGCCAGTGCCCGAGCCAGGCGAAAATCGCCGCCACGACGAGGGCGAGGCCGAGCAGGGCGATCCAGCGGGGTCGACGGGCGACGTGCCACATGGTCGCGGGCAGCGGTTCGCCGTCGACGCCGAGGAGGGCGGGGCGCTGCTCGGTCTGGGTCACGGAGGCGATCGTACCTCGCGTCGCCCACGAACCCGCTGGGACGACGGCGAGCGGTTCAGTACTCGGGGTCGCGTCGGCGCGTGGCCCGCTGGTCGCTCTGTTGGCCCGCCTGCTCGGCCCAGATGCGGGCCTCGTCGGCGTCCATCGCGTCGAGGTCGTCCAGGTCGTCGTCGGCGTCGGCATCACCGTCGGCCCCGTGTCGCGTGGTGTCGACCCGGCCTGCGGCGGCCCGCGCCGCACCGGCCCGGACCCGCTCGGTCTCGCGCTCGTCGTCGTCCTCGGTGACCTCGGCCTGGTCGAGGTCGTCACCGGCGAGGGCGGCCTCCATCAGGGCGATCTCGTCACCGCTGCGCGCCTCGCGTTCGAGACGACGGGCCTCGGCCTCGGCACGCTCGGCCTTCTTGCGCGACCGCAACAGCACCGAGCCGATGCGCTCGCTGTTCGAGGCGAGGACCGGCCCGAGCACCGCCATGATCAGCACGTACAGACCGGCGAAGGGCTGCAACCGCTCGTCGAGACCCGCACCCGCGGACAAGGTCGCCAGGATCAACGCGAACTCGCCCCGGTTGACCAGGATGACCGTAGTGTTGATGCCCGCCTGCGGCCCCAGCTTGTTGAGCCACGCGACGAACTGCCCGGCACCCACGTTGAGCAGCACGGTCATGCCCACGGCGATGGCCACGGGGCCGAGCACGCTCGGGAACAGGGCCGGGTTGAGCCCGAGGCCGAAGTTCAGGAAGAAGAACGCCCCGAAGACGTCGCGCATGGGCAGGGCGAACTGCTCGACCCGGTTGCGGAACTTCGTGGCCCCGATGATCAGGCCGATGAGGAACGCGCCGATCGCGTCGGTCACCCCGAGCACCTCGCCGAGTCCCGCGAAGAGCACGGCCAGCCCGAAGAACAGCACGGTGAAGAGTTCGTCGTCACGTGTGCGCATGAGCCGGGAGACGACGCGACCACCCCATCGGGCCACGCCGAACATCACGACGAGGAACGCGAAGGCGATGCCGAGCTTAAGGATCACCGGCCCGGGGTCGGTCTCGCCGCTGAGCACGACGGACACGATCGCGAGATAGATGGCGATGAAGATGTCTTCGACGACCGTGACGCCGAGGATCATCGGCGTCTCGCGGTTCGCCAGGCGGTTCAACTCGATCAGCAGCTTGGTGACGATCGCACTCGAGGACGTCGCCGTCATGCCCGCGATGATCAGCGCCTCGCGCGTGCCCCACCCGAGCATGAAGCCGAAGATCAGCCCGACGCCCATGTTGATGGCGATGTAGCTGCCGCCCGAGACGATGAGCCGCCCCGCGTTCGAGAAGAATTCGTCTTGGTCGAACTCGAGGCCGAGGTTGAACAGCAACAGGATCAACCCGAAGATGGCGATCAACTCGATGTTGTCGGACTCGAAGCTGAGCGGGAACCACCCCGTGTTCGTGCTGGCGAGCAGGCCGACGATCATGTAGATCGGGATCGACGGCAGGCCGATCAGCTTGCCGGCGCGGCCGAGCACGTACGCGATCAGCAGCAGGATGCCGAGGACGATCAGCTCTTCACCCAGATGCATCGGCCTAGCCCCCGGGCGGGGCGTCGACCGGCGAGCGGTGCTTGAGCTCGCCCGTGCGGTAGAACGAGAACGCCTTGGCGACCTTCTCGGGTGAACCGGCCACGACGAGCGTGTCACCGGGGAACACCTTGAAGTCGCCCGACGGCGCCGGGTTGGCCGCGTCGCCCCGGACGACCGCCACGACGGTCAGGCCGACGACGCCCTTGGCGCCGAGGTCGCCGAGCGGCTGACCGGCGATGTGGTCGTCGTAGTCGACCGTGAACCAGTCGATGCTGAGGCCGGGGATCTGGTCGAGGGCCGAGAGCGACTCGGTGATGCGCGTGCCGCCGAGCAGTTCGGCGAGCGTGTGCGCCTCATCCTCGCTGAGGCGCAGCGAGACCTTCTTGACGTGGTCGCCGTCGACGTCGTCGCTGAACGTGATGAGGTCGCTGTGACCCGAGCGGTGCGTGATGACACCGCATTTGCCGCCGTCGTCGGTGATGAAGGTGTGCAGCACACCCACGCCGGGGAGCTTGACTCGACGCACGTCAACCATGGTTCGTCTCCAGTGGACTCGGGGGCAGTCGTCTCAGCCTAGCGGCGGGTTCGGCCGCGACAGCCGGGCTGCTCACGGTGGGGACAACCCGTCACCCTCCACAGGTGTTCCCGCGTCCGCGGACGGAGGAACCGCGGGAGGCGCGGTGCCCGACGAACGGGCACCGCGCCTCCTGCAGGTGGTCGCGCGAGCGACCGGGCATCAACCCTGGCGGCCGCCCGGGCTGCCCGCCGAGGTGTCGTCGCCCGGTGTGCCCGCGGGCTCGGTGACCTCCTCGCCCGGCTTGGGCGCGCCTCCTTGGTCGGCACCGGCGACGACCATGTCGTCCTCGTCGAAGCCGAAGGTGATGTCGGGCGCCTCGAGGCGGACGCGGTCGGCCGACTCGTCGTCGGGCTCGAGCTGGCTCGCCCGCTCGGCGGCGACCCGCTTGAGGTAGTTGGCCACCTCGGCCTCGGCCTCGTCGTCGCTCCAGCCGAGCACGCCCGCCATCAGCTTGGCGGCGACGGGAGCGGCGGACTCGCCCCGGTCCCACGCCTCGATCGAGATGCGGGTGCGGCGGGCGAGCACGTCCTCGAGGTGCAGGGCGCTCTCGTGGCTCGCGGCGTAGACGACCTCGGCGCGGATGTAGTCGTCGGCCCCGGGGAGGGGCTCGGCGAGCGAGGGGTCGTCGCGGATGAGGTCGAGGATCTCGTCGGTCGTGGTGCCGTACCGGTTGAGCAGGTGCTCGATGCGCACCTTGTGGACGCCGAACGCCTTCGCGATCTTGCCGCGCTTGTTCCACGCCGCGTGGTACCCCTCGGCGCCGATCAACGGGATCTCCATCGTGGTGCTCGACGGGATGCGGCCGTCGAGGGCCGCGACGGCCTCGTCGATGGCGTCCTCGGCCATGACCCGGTAGGTCGTCCACTTGCCGCCGGCCACGACGACGAGGCCCGGCACGGTGTGGGCGACGATGTGCTCGCGCGAGAGCTTCGACGTCTGGTCGGACTCGCCCGCCAGCAGCGGACGCAGACCGGCGTAGACGCCCTCGACGTCGGCCCGGGTGAGCGGCACGGCCATGACCTTGTTGACGTGCTCGAGGATGTAGTCGATGTCGGCCGCCGTCGCCGCGGGGTGGGCCTTGTCGAGGTCCCAGTCGGTGTCGGTCGTGCCCACGAGCCAGTGGCGGCCCCACGGGATGACGAACAGGACGCTCTTCTCGGTGCGGAAGATCATGCCCATGTCGGAGTGGATGCGGTCGCGCGGCACCACGAGGTGCACGCCCTTCGACGCCCGCACCTTGAACTGTCCCCGCTCGCCGACCATGGCCTGCGTGTCGTCCGTCCAGACGCCGGTCGCGTTGACGACCTGCTTGGCGCGGATCTCGAAGTGCTCGCCGGTCTGGTAGTCGTGCGCCTTCACGCCGACGACCCGCTCGCCCACCTTGACGAAGCCCTCGACCCGGATGCGGCTCGCCGCGTGGGCGCCGTAGCTCGACGCGGTGCGCACCAGCGACGAGACGTACCGGGCGTCGTCGACCTGGGCGTCGTAGTAGGTGAGGCCGCCGACGACCGCGTCCTTCGACAGGCTCGGGATGGCGCGGAGCACCTGCGTCTTGGTGAGGTGACGGTGGTGGGGGACGCCGGGCGGGCGACCACCGGTCCAGCTGAAGATGTCGTAGAGCGCCATTCCGGCACCGATGTAGAACCGCTCGTAGACCGGCTTGCTGAGCGGGTAGAGGAACCGCACGGGCTTCACCAGGTGCGGTGCCAGGCGTTGCAGCAGCAGGCCACGCTCGATCAGTGCCTCGCGCACGAGACGGAAGTTCAGTTGCTCGAGGTAGCGGATGCCACCGTGCACGAGCTTCGACGAGCGACTCGACGTGCCGGAGCCCCAGTCACGGGCCTCGACGATGCCGACGCTCAACCCACGGGTCACGGCGTCGAGCGCGGAACCCGCACCGACGATGCCACCCCCGATCACGAGGATGTCGAGTTCTTTCGTCTTCAACGCCTCGACGGCTGCGGCCCGTTCGTCGGGGCCGAGCTTCGTGGAGAGCGAAACGGACGCGGACTTGGCCATGCGAGCCTCCATCGTTGGATTCGGTCGGCCCGGTCTCTCGACCGGACCACCCCATCAAACGCTAGTGAGGCTGGTAGGGGGCCACAACCACCTCGACGCGCTGGAACTCCTTCAGGTCGCTGTAGCCGGTGGTCGCCATCGAACGACGCAGCGCGCCCATGATGTTCGACGTGCCGTCGACCGTCGTGGCGGGACCGTAGAGGATCTTCTCGAGCGAGCCGATCGTGCCCACGTGCATGCGTCGGCCGCGGGGCAGTTCGGGGTGGTGCGCCTCGGCGCCCCAGTGGTAGCCACCGCCGGGCACGTCGTCGGCCCGGGCCAGCGCGGCGCCCAGCATGACGGCGTCGGCGCCGCAGGCGATGGCCTTGACCAGGTCGCCCGAGGTGCCCAGGCCCCCGTCGGCGATGACGTGCACGTAGCGCCCGCCCGACTCGTCGAGGTAGTCGCGGCGCGCGCCCGCCACGTCGGCCACGGCGCTCGCCATGGGAGCGTGGATGCCCAAGGAGGCGCGGGTCGTGCTGGCTGCGCCGCCCCCGAACCCGACGAGGACGCCGGCGGCACCGGTGCGCATCAGGTGCAGGGCGGCCGTGTAGGTCGAGGCGCCACCGACGATGACGGGGACGTCGAGCTCGTAGATGAACTTCTTGAGGTTCAGCGGCTCGCTGTTCTTCGCGACGTGCTCGGCGCTGACCGTCGTGCCCCGGATGACGAAGAGGTCGACGCCGGCGTCGACGACCGTCTGGTACAGGTCTTGGGTGCGCTGCGGGCTGAGGGCGCCGGCCACGGTGACCCCGGCGGCGCGGATCTCGGCGAGGCGGTCGCGGACGAGCTCGGGCTTGATCGGCTCGCTGTAGATCTCTTGCATGCGGGCGACCGAGTCGTCGTCGGAGAGCTCGCGGATCTCGGCCAGCACCTGCTCGGGGTCGTCGTAGCGCGTCCAGACGCCCTCGAGGTCGAGGACGCCGAGGCCGCCGAGCTGGCCGATGCGGATGGCCGTGGCCGGACTGACCACCGAGTCCATGGGCGCGGCGATGACCGGCGACTCGAACTGGAACGCGTCGATCGACCACCCGACCGAGACGTCGCGCGGGTCGCGCGTACGCCGGCTCGGAACGATGGCGATGTCGTCGAACGCGTACGCGCGGCGGGCTCGCTTGGAGACGCCGATCTCTACCTCAGTCACCGTGCCACCCTACCGGAGCCGGGGGTCGCGCCCCCGGCCCGGCGGCATCACCGGCGGTAGTTGGGGGCCTCGACGACCATCTGCAGGTCGTGCGGGTGGCTCTCCTTCAGGCCGGCGGCGGTGATGCGGACGAACTTGCCGTTCGCCTTGAGCTCGGCCACGGTGCGGCCTCCGACGTAGAACATCGACTGACGGAGACCACCGCTGAGCTGGTACACGACGTTGTTGAGCGCGCCGCGGTAGGGCACCTGACCCTCGACGCCCTCGGGGATGAGCTTGTCGTCGCTCGGCACGTCGGCCTGGAAGTAGCGGTCCTTCGAGTACGACGTGTTCTTGCCACGCGTCTGCATCGCACCCAGCGAGCCCATGCCGCGGTAGTTCTTGAACTGCTTGCCGTTGACGAACACCAGGTCGCCAGGGCTCTCGTCGCAGCCGGCGAGCAGCGAACCGAGCATGACCGTGTCGGCGCCGGCCACCAGGGCCTTGGCGATGTCGCCCGAGTACTGCAGCCCACCGTCGGCGATGACCGGGACGCCGGCCTCGCGAGCGGCGAGGGACGCCTCGTAGACGGCCGTGACCTGGGGCACGCCGACGCCCGCGACGACGCGGGTGGTGCAGATGGAGCCCGGACCCACGCCGACCTTGATGGCGTCGGCGCCGGCCTCGATCAGGGCCTGGGCGCCGCTGCGCGTGGCGACGTTGCCGCCGATGACGTCGATGTGCGCGAAGCTCGGGTCGGCCTTGATGCGACGGATCATGTCGAGCTCGCCCGAGCTCTCGCCGTTGGCGGTGTCGACCACGAGCACGTCGACCCCCGCGTCGCGCAGGGCGCTGGCGCGCTCCCACGCGTCGCCGAAGAAGCCGATCGCGGCGCCGACCCGCAGGCGGCCCTCGTCGTCCTTCGTGGCGTCGGGGTACTTCTCGCTCTTGTCGAAGTCCTTGACGGTGATGAGGCCGCGCAGGTGCCCGGACTCGTCGACCAGGGGAAGCTTCTCGATCTTGTGCTGCGCGAAGATGGCGATCGCCGAGTCGGGGTCGACGCCCTCGGGCGCGGTGATCAGCGGCGCCTTCGTCATGACGTCGCGGACGAGCGTCGTCGACATCTCGAACGGCGAGACGAATCGCATGTCGCGGTTCGTGATGATGCCGACCAGCGTGCCGTCGCCCTCGACGACCGGCAGGCCCGAGACGCGGAACTGCCCGCAGAGCGCGTCGACCTCGGCCACCGTGGCGTCGGGCGTCGTCGTGACGGGGTTGGTGATCATGCCCGACTCGCTGCGCTTGACCTTGTCGACGTGCGCGGCCTGGTCGGCGATCGAGAGGTTGCGATGGATGATGCCGATGCCGCCCTGGCGCGCCATGGCGATGGCCATGCGCGACTCGGTCACGGTGTCCATCGCGGCCGAGAGCAGCGGCACCGCGACCCGGATGCGCTTGGTGAGCTGCGACGAGGTGTCGGTCTCGCTCGGGATGACGTCGGTGCGGCCCGGAAGCAGCATGACGTCGTCGTAGGTGAGTCCGATGAATCCGAACGGGTCCGGCTGGTCCATGAGTCCCCTTCGAAGGAGCGAGATGAGGGTGGGTGGGTTGGCACCGGATCGCCGTCGAGCCCGGTAGTCGATATTAACCCAGCCCGCGCCTCCTGCATTCCTCTCGGCGGCGCACCCGCCGCATCGCCGAGGAGGCGCGCGCGGCCCCCCGGGACGCAACGGAACGGCACCGTTACCGATCCGACACACGGAAGATTCGTGATTCTCGCTCGACATGGGGGATTCTGTACCGACTCCACTCCGTCGCGCACCTGAAACATGCTCGACACACAGCGGAGTTACTGTCAGCGACGACGACGCCCCGGGAGCAGAACGAGACCGCCCGAATCTCGACGGGGCGCTTCCCACCAGGAGGTTTTGTGAGACTCTCGACGACCATCGCGTCGCGGCCACGGCTGCGGCAGTCCCTGATCGTGACGGCCTCCGCCGTACTGCTCGGACTCCTGGCGACCTTCATGGGGGCCTTCGCCCCGACGGCCGCCCACGCCGCGGCCGCCGCCTGCACCACCGACGCGACGACCGGCTGCATCCAGGGAACGATCAACGACAGCGAGCGGGAACCCGCCTCGGGCGTCGACGTGACCGCGACGAACGCGACCGGCGACGAGCAGACCGCGACCACCGACGACACCGGTCGGTGGAGCATCGCGGTGACCGAGGCCGGCAGCTACACCGTGACGGTCGACCAGGACACCCTGCCCGACGGCCAGTTCCTGGTGAACGCCGACAACGCCGAGCGCACCGTGACCGTGAACCTCGGCGCCACGGCGAGCGCCCTGTTCGCCCTCACCGCCGAGGAAGGCGCCACGAGCGGAGCCGCGACCGCGTCGAGCTTCAACTGGGACCGCTTCGCGCAGCAGTTCGCCTCGGGCATCCGGCTCGGCCTGCTGCTCGCCCTCGCCGCCATCGGCCTGTCGCTGATCTACGGCACGACGGGCCTCAGCAGCTTCTCGCACGGCGAGCAGGTGACCCTCGGCGGTCTGCTGGCCTACTCGTTCACCTCGATCGGGGTGCCACTGATCCTGGCCGCGGTGCTCAGCACGGTGATCTGTGCGGCGACGGGCTACCTGCAGGACCTCGCGATCTGGAAACCGCTGCGGAAGCGCCGACTCAGCCTCACGCAGCTGATGATCGTGACCATCGGCCTCTCGATCGCCCTGCAGTACGCCTTCCAGTACTTCTACGGCGCCGGCACCGTGCGCATCGACCGCGACAACCCGACCACCGTCGACTTCCTCGGCGTGACCCTCACCGTCCAGTCGTACGTCGCCATGGCGATCTCGGTGGTCGTGCTGGTCGGCACGGGACTGTTCCTGCTGAAGACCCGCACCGGCCGCGCCACCCGCGCCGTGTCGGACAACCCGGCCCTCGCCGCGGCCTCGGGCATCGACGTCGACCGCATCATCCGCCTGGTCTGGACGCTGGCCGCCGGCCTGGCCGGCCTCTCGGGCGTCATGCTCGGCCTCGTGCTCAACGGCGTCAACTGGATGACCGGCCTGCAGATCCTGCTGCTGATCTTCGCCGCCGTCACCCTGGGCGGCCTCGGCACGGCCTTCGGGGCCCTGGTCGGTTCGCTGATCATCGGCATCATCGTCGAGCTGACCAACATCTGGCTGCCCGGCGACTTCAAGTACGCGACGGCGCTGCTGATCCTGATCCTGATCCTCGTGTTCAGACCACAGGGCATCTTCGGGCGAAAAGAACGAGTGGGCTAAGGGGACACGACCATGTACTTCATCGAACTCCTGCGGGCGCTGAGCGCCGAGGCCCTCGCGCCCACGACGGCCGCCTTCGCCATCGCGGCGATCGGCCTGAACATCCACTTCGGCTTCACCGGCCTGATCAACATGGGCCAGGCGGCGTTCCTGCTGCTCGGTGCCTACGGTTTCGCCATCTCGATCAGCAACGGCCTGCCCCTCGGGCTCGCCGTCATCATCGCCCTGCTCTGCTCGTTGGTCTTCGCGCTCATCCTCGGCGTGCCGACGCTGAAGCTGAGGGGCGACTACCTGGCCATCGTCACCATCTGTTCTGCCGAGATCATCCGGTACGTGGGACGGTCGAGCATCCTGACGACCACGACGGGTGGCTCGAACGGCATCCCCGGGGCCTCGTACCGCGAGGCCTTCACCGCCCTCTCGCCGCTGCCCGACGGCCAGACGACGATCCTGTGGTTCACCTACGAGAACAACGGCGTCAACGGCTGGTGGATCCGCATCGCCGGCTGGAGCATCGTCGCCCTCCTCAGCCTCCTGGTCTTCCTGCTCAGCCGCAGCCCGTGGGGCCGCGTGCTCAAGGGCATCCGTGAGGACGAGGACGCCGTGCGCAGCCTCGGCAAGAACGTCTACTCGTACAAGATGCAGGCGCTCGTGCTCGGCGCGCTGATGGGGTCGCTCGCCGGCATCATCTACGTGCTGCCCAGCTCGGTGCAGCCCGACAGCATGGGACGGTCGATGACCTTCTTCATCTGGACGGCCCTGCTGCTCGGTGGTGCCGCCACCGTCTTCGGCCCGGTGCTCGGAGCGATCCTGTTCTTCGTCACCCGCCTGCTGGTGCGCACCCTCGCCGGCGACTTCATCCCGTCGAGCATCATGAACGGCCAGCAGGCCGAGCAGTTCTCGTACATCCTCGTCGGCATCGCCCTCATGCTGCTGATCATCTTCAGGCCACAGGGCATCCTCGGAAAGAAGAAGGAGTTGGCGTTCAGTGTCTGACACCTCGAGCACCACCAACGGACCGGCCTCGAGCGGCAGCACGCTGCCCCGACGCGAGGGCTACGACTACGACCGCAGCGTCCTGCGTTCGAAGCTCACCACCGTCGAGCGGACCCCCGGGTCGGCCAAGCCCGACCCGATCCTCACGGTCGACAACGTCGTCCGACGCTTCGGCGGCATGACCGCCGTCGACGTCGGCCACGTCGAGGTGCAGCGCGGTGCCATCACGGCGCTGATCGGCCCCAACGGCGCCGGCAAGACGACCTTCTTCAACCTGCTGACCGGCTTCGACAAGGCCTCGTCGGCCCCCACGGCGTTCAAGCGCAGCGGCCCGGGCGTCGCGAAATGGGTGTTCGAGGGCAAGGCCATGGGCAACGTCGGCGCCGCCAAGGTCGCCCGCTCGGGCATGGTGCGCACGTTCCAGCTCACCAAGGCGCTCTCGCGGCTCACGGTGATGCAGAACATGCTGCTGGGCGCGAAGGACCAGCCCGGGGAGAACTTCTTCGTCGCGATCGTCGCGCCGCTCTGGCGCAAGCGCGAGCGCGAGATCGAGGCCAAGGCCGAGGACCTCCTCGCCCGGTTCAAGCTGCTCGAGAAGAAGGACGACTTCGCCGGCAGCCTCTCGGGCGGCCAGCGCAAGCTGCTCGAGATGGCCCGTGCCCTGATGAGCGATCCGGCCATGATCATGCTCGACGAGCCGATGGCCGGCGTGAACCCGGCGCTGACGCAGTCGCTGCTGGGGCACATCCAGAGCCTGCGCGACGACGGCACCACGGTGCTCTTCGTCGAGCACGACATGCACATGGTCCGCCACATCTCGGACTGGGTGATCGTCATGGCCGAGGGTCGCATCGTGGCCGAGGGCCCGGCCGACACGGTCATGGACGACCAGGCCGTCATCGACGCCTACCTGGGCGCGCACCACGACACCGACCTGGGCGACGACTCGCTGCTCGACGACGCCACGCTCGAACAACTCGAAGAAGAGGTGGCACGCGAGGACGCGGCCCGCGCGGCCGAGGCGACCAGCGCCTCCTCGTCGACGGGCGGCGTCGCCGGACGCGACCTGCCCGGCCACCCCGACCCCTCGACCCCGCAGGCCACGAACGCGGCCGACGACCAGCTGTCCGACGGACGGCAGAGCGGAGACAAGCGATGAGCACGGCACAGGACGGCGCGGGCGCCACCACCGCGGCCAAGCACCCGGGCACCGAGAAGTTCGCGGGCGTCGAGCCGGTGATGAACGCGACGGACCTCGTCGCGGGCTACCTGCCCGGCGTCAACATCCTCAACGGGTGCGACCTCGTCTGCTACCCCGGCGAACTGATCGGCATCATCGGCCCGAACGGCGCCGGCAAGTCGACGCTGCTCAAGGCGCTCTTCGGCCAGGTCAAGATCCACTCGGGATCGGTCACGCTCGGCGGCACCGACATCACGAACCTCAAGGCCAACAAGCTGGTCGAGGCGGGCGTCGGCTTCGTCCCGCAGACCAACAACGTGTTCCCCTCGCTCACCATCGAGGAGAACCTGCAGATGGGCATGTTCCTGCGGCCCAAGAAGTTCGCCGAACGCCTCGAGGTCATCTACGACCTGTTCCCGGTGCTCGCCGACCGTCGCGGCCAGCGTGCCGGCTCGCTCTCGGGCGGCGAACGGCAGTCCGTCGCCATGGCCAGGGCCCTGATGATGGACCCGAAGGTGCTGCTGCTCGACGAGCCGTCCGCCGGCCTGTCGCCCGTGCGCCAGGACGAGACGTTCATCCGCACCCGCCGCATCAACAAGGCCGGCGTCTCGGTGATCATGGTCGAACAGAACGCCCGCCGCTGCCTGCAGATCTGCGACCGTGGCTACGTCCTCGACCAGGGCCGCAACGCCTACTCGGGCACCGGCCGCGAGCTGGCCGACGACCCCAAGGTCATCGAGCTCTACCTCGGCACCCTGGCGAAGGACGTCGACGCGTCCTGACGCCCCCGGTGGTGCCCTGAGGCCCCGATCACGCCCCGGCGTGGTCGGGGCCTCGTGCGTGCGTCCGGCGCCGGCGCCGGCGTCGGGCGCCGGCGTCGGGCGCTGGCGTCGGGCGCTGGCGTCGGGGACGCGGGTGCTGCGCGCCGCGTTTCGTGCAGCGCACCCGGTCTCGACGCGGTGCGGTGCACGAAACGCGGTGCGGAGGGAGTGCGACGCCACGCCCGGTGGGGCCAGGGGACGAGGAGGCGCGGCCCCGGAGGGCGCGGACGTCGCGACCGTCCTGCGGCCCGCCTCCGCGCCTCCCTGGCACGCAGAAGGGCCTTGGCGCCGGGACGTGCCGTCGTGCACACCGCGTTTCGTGCAGCGCACCCGGTCTCGACGCGGTGCGGTGCACGAAACGCGGTGTGACGAGGTGTGGGGCGGGGCGGACAGGTGCGGGGCCGAGGCGGAGACCCGACACGGCGCCCCTCGGCACGCCGAAGGGCCCGGCACGATGACTCGTGCCGGGCCCCGGGTGGTGCGAGGTGCCGTTATTCGACCTTGCCCTCGATGCCGGTCTGGTAGACGGGCTTGTTGTCGTCGTCGAACGTGTAGACGCCGATCGAGGCGGACGACGGGTCGTTGTTGTCGTTGAACGCTCCGATGCCCGAGGGGCCGGTGTAGTGGATGTCGTCACCGGCGTCGAGCGCGGTCTTGCAGTCCGCGTACGTCGTGCACTCGGTGCCGCCGTCGGCGCCGGAGACCGCGGCCATGTTGGCCTGGATCGTCCCGGCGTCGGTGCCGCCACCGGCCTGTGCCGCGAGAGCGGTCAGGATGACAGCGTCGTACGACTCGGCCGCGTACGAGAAGTCGGCCAGGTCGCCGCCCTCGCTCGCCTTGTAGCCGGCCACGAGCTTCGACTTGAAGTCGGCGCTCGCGTCGGCACCGGGGATCGTGCCCTTGGCGCCCGCGAGGGTGCCGGGCTCGAAGTCGGCGCTGTAGTCGGCCGTGTTGCCGTCGGACATGTAGACCTTGCTCATGTCCCAGCCCTGGCTCTTCAGCTCGGGCACGATCGACTTGGTCTCGTCGAAGGCCAGGATGACGATCGCGTCGGGCTCGGCGGCGATGGCCGCCGACACCTCGGACGAGAAGGTGGTCTGACCGGGAGGGAACTCTTCGCCCTTGCCGGTGCCGCCGTACACGACGGTGCCGCCCGAGCTCTCGATCGACTTCTGCGTCGAGTCGCGCAGACCCGTGCCGTAGGTGTCGTTGAAGACGAGGAACGCGACGTTGGCGTTGCCGTCGGCCGTGATCTGCTGGCCGAGCGCCGAGCCCTGCACCGAGTCCGGCGGAGCGGTGCGGTAGTAGTAGGACGAGTAGCCGCTGAGCGAGCTCGCCGTGTTGGCGGGCGAGATCTCGATGATGCAGTTGCTGGTGAGCTGGTCGACCACGTTGAGCGTGACGCTCGACGACTCGGCACCGAGCACGACGGGCACCTTGGCGTCGATCAGCTGCGTCGCGGCGTTGCTCGACACGGTCATGTCGTTGCTGTCGCCCGAGTCGGTGCTGGTCGAGATCTCGGCCGGCTGGTCGAGCACGCCGCCGGCGGCGTTGATGTCGCTGATGGCCAGGTTGGCGCCCGCGATGGCGGGCGGGCCGAGGTAGGCCAGGGTTCCGGTCAGCGGCAGCATGGTGCCGATCGCGAAGGGATCGGTGCTGGGCGTCCCGACCTCGCACTTGGCGGCGGGATCGGCCTTGGCCGACGACGACGACGAGGCGTCGTCAGAGGGAGATGCCGTCGAACAGGCAGCGAGCAGCACGGAGGCTGCGCCGGCGAGAGCCAGTGCTCGGAGGGCGGTGCTGGATCGGATCATCCGTGGAACCCTTTCGTGGACAGCGGCAGTGCAGCCCGACCGGTGGCGGTCGAACCTGCCGCGATTGGTCCGAAACTAGGGGTCGAATGTTTCTGGCGTGTGTTCTCGACGTCAAAGTGACGTTTCGTTAGCCATTCGTGACTTTGCGAGGGATGGTCGCTTCTAGGCGGTCGGGGCCACGGCGAGGGGCCGGCGTGATCGTCGCCCCGCACGGACCATGTCGACGGTCAGCACGATCGATGCGACCCAGACGATGGCGAAGCCGACCCACCGCGCGGTCGACATGTGCTCGCCGAGCACGACGACCCCCACGACGAACTGCAGCACGGGAGCGACGTACTGGGTCAACCCCACGGTTGTCAGGGGCAACCGACGCGTCGCCGAAGCGAAGAGCAACAGGGGCACGGCCGTGATCACGCCCGTGCCGATCGTGGCGAGGGTGTGCCCGACGCTCACGGTGCCGAGCACGACGCCGCCGCCGAGGCCCGTCACGTGCAGCACGATCAGGGTGACGGCCGCGAAGGGGGCGATCCAGAGCGTCTCGAGCGTGAGCCCGCCGACCGCGTCGACCCGACCGCCGACCTGCTTCTTGACCAGGCCGTAGAGCCCGAACGAGAACGCGAGGACGAGCGAGATGAACGGCGGCCGGCCCGCCCCGACGGCGATCACGAGGACGGCGACGGCGCTCAGCCCGACGGCCACCCACTGGGTCGTGCGGAGACGCTCGCGCAGCACGACCACGCCGAGCAGGACGGTGACGATCGGGTTGATGAAGTACCCGAGCGCCGCCTCGACCACGTGCCCGCTGAGCGTCGCCGAGATGAAGACCGTCCAGTTGACGACGATGAACGCGCCGGCCACCCCCATGGTGGCCACCAGGCGCGGCTGTCGCAGCAGGGCCAGGAACGAGCGCAGCGCCCCCGTCACGACGAGCAGCACCGCGCAGAAGACGAGCGAGAAGAGCACCCGCCAGGCGACGATCTCGAACGGGCCGGCCGGGGCCAGCAGCAGGAAGTACACCGGCAGGACGCCCCAGAGCCCGTAGGCCCCCAGGGCGTAGGCGAGGCCCGCCCCGCCGGCCCCGTCGACGCCGAGCCCCGAAGTCGGGGCGGAGGGGGACGAGGAGGCGCGGGTCGAGGTCACCAGGCGACTCTAGGTGGCTGCGCCCGCCGCCGGAACGGCCACTCCTGCCACCGTGGATCGATCGACGGACGACGACGCCTGGGGACGGGCCCTCGTCGGCCGACACGGTGCCGACACGGCGAAGGCCCCTGCCGGAGCAGGGGCCTTCGGGACGGCGACCGGGGTCGCGGAGCACGGCCGGAGCCGTGCCGTGGTGCTAGCGGACGATGACCGCCAGGACGTCGCGGGCCGAGAGCACGAGGAGGTCTTCTCCGCCGTACTTCACCTCGGTTCCGCCGTACTTGCTGTAGATGACCTTGTCGCCGGTGGCGACGTCGAGCGGCACGCGGTTGCCGTTGTCGTCGATGCGGCCCGGGCCGACCGCCACCACTTCACCCTCTTGGGGCTTCTCCTTGGCGGTGTCGGGGATCACGAGACCCGAAGCAGTGGTCTGCTCGGCTTCGACCTGACGAATGACGATGCGATCTTCGAGCGGCTTGATGCTGACCGACACGGGTGACCTCTTCTTTCTCGGTGCTACGAAAACATGGGGGCTGGCACTTGCCGGGGGCGAGTGCCAGAACAACTGTAGGACGAGACTGGCACTCGGTCAATCCGAGTGCCAACGCGTCTGCCCGCGTGCGTCACACTGGACGACATGGATTCCTCCGAGCTGCTCGAAGTCCTCTCGCCCGAGGGGCTGCGGCTGCTCGACTCGCTGCCGGCGGGCGGCGCCTCCGGTGACGACGTCGTCGGCACGGTGGCCGCGTTGCGCAAGCAAGGCCATTCCCCCGCCCTCGTGTCGGCGGTGCTCACGCAGGCCCGGCTCCGCGGCCGGGCCGTGGCCAAGTTCGGCGAGTTCGCGAGCCGCATGCTGTTCACCGAGGCGGGCCTCGAACAGGCCACGCGCCTCCCGGTCGCCGCCCGCCACGCCGGACGCTACGCCGCGGCGGGGATCGGCAGCGTCGCCGACCTGGGCTGCGGCATCGGGGGCGACGCCCTGGCCTTCGCCGCACTCGACCTCGACGTGCTCGCCGTCGACCGCGACGAGGTGACCGCGGCCGTCGCCTCGTACAACCTCGCGCCGTGGCCGTCGTCACGGGTCGAGCAGGGGGACGCCGCCACGACCGACCTCGCAGGCGTCGAGGGGGTCTTCCTCGACCCGGCGCGACGGACGTCCGGCCACACCGCCACCAAGCGCCTCGCCGATCCGGCCGACTGGTCCCCCGGCCTCGACGTCGCCTTCGGCTTCGCCGACCGCCTGCCCACCGGGGTCAAGCTCGGTCCGGGCGTCGACCGCGAGCTCCTGCCGACGGACGCCGAATGCCAGTGGATATCGGTCGACCGCGACGTGGTCGAGGTGGGCGTGTGGTTCGGGCCGCTCGCGCGGCCGGGAGTGGGCCGGTCCGCCCTGGTGATCGGCGCCTCCGGGGCGTCGGAGTTGACGGCCGCAGCCGACTCGGACGACGTCGACCCGGGCGACCTCGGCGAGTACCTCTACGAACCCGACGGCGCGGTGATCCGGGCACGCCTCATCGGCGACCTGGCCCGCTCGATCGACGCCCGGATGATCAGTCGCGACATCGCCTGGTTGACGACGGAGGCGCGGGTCGACACCCCCTTCGCGCAGGGATTCCGCGTGCTCGAGACGTTCCCGCTCGACGAGCGGACGCTGAAGCGCGAGCTGCGGGCCCGGGGCATCGGGCGACTCGAGATCAAGAAGCGCGGAGTCGACGTCGACCCCGCGACGTTCCGCAAGCGACTCTCGTTGCAGGGGACCGGGTCGGCGACCCTCGTCCTCACCCGGGTCGCGGGGCGGCACACCGCCGTGCTCTGCGAGCGCCTGGTCTGACGCCGGGCGGGACGCGAGAGCGGCGGGTCTCGCTGCTGCCCGACCCCCGCCGTCGCGCCCTCGTGGTGACGCACGAGTGGGCAGAAGACGCTTCTCGCCCCTGCGGCGACGCCTCCTGCCCACTCGTGCCCCACCGAGGTGGGGCCGGACTCAGTACCCGCCGTAGTAGTCGGAACCCGACGAGAAGCCGGCGATGAAGAGGCCGAAGGCGATCCAGCCGATCACGATGAGCACGACGCCGGCGTAGCCGACGATGAGCCCGGTGAGCCAGAACCCCCTCGCGTGACGCTCACGCGACATGCCCAGGTGCCCGAGCACGATGCCCGCGATGGAAGCCACGATCGAGAGCCCGAAGGTGACGGGTGCGAGCACGAGACCGGCGATCGAGCCGATCATCGCCAGGAGGCTGAGGAGGCGCGGGGGCTGTGCGGCGCCTG
Source organism: Frigoribacterium sp. NPDC087798 (assembly GCF_044742985.1). Classification (NCBI taxonomy): domain Bacteria; kingdom Bacillati; phylum Actinomycetota; class Actinomycetes; order Micrococcales; family Microbacteriaceae; genus Frigoribacterium; species Frigoribacterium sp. NPDC087798. The sequence continues at coordinate 106,706 of NZ_JBIUVP010000004.1, forward strand.
CCGAGGCGTACGGCGGGTAGGGCGAGCCGTAGGCCTGCTGGCCGTACGCTCCGCCGGGCTGGCCCTGCTGGCCGTACGGCTGCTGGCCGTAGGGCTGGCCCTGCTGACCGTAGGGCTGCTGTCCGTACTGTCCGACGGGCTGGCCCTGCTGGCCGAACGACTGCTGACCGTACGGCGCACCGGACTGCCCGGAGGGCCGCTGCCCCTGAGGCTGTTGGCCGTAGCCCTGAGGCTGGCCGTACCCCGACTGCTGGCCCTGAGGCTGGCCTTGGCCCGAGGGCTGCCCCTGTGGCTGCCCGTAGCCAGGTCGCTGACCCTGAGGCTGCTGGCCGTACCCCGGCTGCTGGCCGTACCCGGGCTGCTGCCCGTAGCCCTGCGGCCGGTTCTGCGCCTGCTGCCCGTAGGCCTGCTGGCCGTACCCTGTCGACGGCTGTGCACCCGGCTGGCCGTAGGGCGGCCGGGGCGGCTGAGGAGCACCCGGCGGGACCTGACCCGGACGGGACTGCGGCGCCGGGGCGCCCTGGGGTGCCCCGTACGGCGCCGACCCCGTCGGCGGCACGCCGGCCCCGGCGTAGGGCGACGACGCGGGCGGCTGGGACGACGGCTGCTGTGACGCGGCTCCCGGGAAGGCGGTGGGAGGCAGCGGCGGTGAGGCGGTGGCCGCGTCGCCACCCTCGGTCGGGCGCGTCGGGGGCGCGGTGGGTGCCGCGGGCGGCGTCGGAGCCGAGGGCGCGGTCGGCGCCGAGGACGGCTTCTCGGGGGTGGTGTCGTCGGTGGCCATCAGCTGCCTTTCGCGAGCGGTGCGTCGGTCGTGCCACCGGAGCGGCCGGTCACACCCGTGACGGTCGCGTCCCGGGACACGAAAGGGCCCGCACCGTCCGGTGCGGACCCCGTCATGCTAGCGAGGCCGCCGATGAGCGGCCCCTGGGAGGCAACGCCCTCGGGGGCGTGCCCGCGGCCTCAGGAGTTGTAGCTGCCGTCGTAGAGGTCGGGGTTGCTGGCGATCGCACCGAAGACGACGAAGAGCAGGATGATCGTCAGGATCGTCAGCGCCACGACGACGTAGCCGAGGATGAGCCCCGTCAGGGCCATCCCCCGGCCCTCTTCGCCCCGCTTCTTGATCTGGCTCAACGCCATGTGGCCGGTCACGATGGCACCGATGGCCGTGATCGAGGTCACGAAGCCCGCGATGCCGAGGATCATCGACACGAGGGCGAGGGTGTTGCGCTGACCGGGACGAGCGCCGTTCTGCCCCTGGTACGAGGGCTGACCACCGGAGGGCTGCCCCGGGTAGGCCGGCTGCTGGCCCTGGTAGGGATTCTGCGGAGAGGGCTGGCCGTGGGGGGCGGGGTTCTGGTCGGTCATCGGAGACGTCCTTCTGCTGAGGGTCGGCCGGTGACGGCCGCGGTCGGTCGAGCGCCCATGCTATCGGCGACCCATGGCCTGCGACCGGGGGCCGGCCGCCCGGGCCCCGCAGCGGGTTCAGACGGCCTGGACCGTCGTCACGGGCAGCGTCGAGTCGGCCCCGAAGTCGAGAGGCGAGGGCGCCCGACCCCGCGACACGAGCTCGGCACCGAGTGCCGCGATCATGGCACCGTTGTCGGTGCAGAGCGAGAGGGGCGGCACGCGCAGCTCGACCCCGGCCGCCGCGCAGCGTTCGGCCGCGAGCTCGCGCACGCGGGCGTTGGCCACGACTCCCCCGCCGAGCAGCAGGCGGGGGACGCCCCGGTCGGCGCAGGCCGCGAGGGCCTTGGTGAGCAGGACGTCGGCGACGGCCTCGCGGAAGCTGGCGGCGACGTCGGCGACGGGCACCGCGCCTCCTTCGCTGCGACGCTGTTCGACCCACCGGGCGACGGCCGTCTTCAGCCCCGAGAACGAGAAGTCGTACCGGTGCTTCGCGAGGTCCTTCGGGAGGGTCAGCCCGCGCGGGAAGCGGACGGCCCTCGGATCGCCGCCTTCGGCGACGCGGTCGATCTGCGGCCCGCCGGGGTAGGGCAGGCCGAGCAGGCGGGCCACCTTGTCGAACGCTTCACCCGCGGCGTCGTCGATCGTCTCGCCGAGCAGTTCGACGTCGTCGACGAGGTCGCGCACGTGCAACAACGAGGTGTGACCGCCCGAGACGAGCAGCGCGATGGTCGGCAACTCGAGTTCGCTGCCGTCGGCGCGGAGCACGTCCGCCCCGACGTGGCCGACGAGGTGGTTCACGGCGTAGAGGGGCTTGCCCGTCGCCAGGGCGAGGGCCTTGGCGGCACCGACGCCGACCATGAGCGCCCCGGCGAGCCCGGGTCCGCTCGTCACGGCGATCGCGTCGAGCTCGGCCGTCGTCACGCCGGCCTCGGCGAGCGCTGCGGCGAGGGCGGGCTCGAGTGCCTCGAGGTGTGCGCGCGCGGCGACCTCGGGCACGACGCCGCCGTAGCGGGCGTGCTCGTCCATCGACGACGAGATGACGTTGGCGAGGAGGGTGCGTCCGCGGACGATGCCGATGCCGGTCTCGTCGCAGCTGGTCTCGATGCCGAGCACGAGGGGCTCGCGGACGGCGGGCTCGGCGGCCGCCTGCTCGGCGGCGGACGAGGAGGCGCGGGTCGCGGTCACGGGCGGACGTCCTGTTCGTCGAGGGGCACGTCGTCGATCGGCTCGAGGGGGCCCGCGGTGGTCTCGGTGACGGCCGGCGGGACGCGCAGTCGCATGACGACGGCGTCGACCCCGTCGGGCATGTAGTACCGGGCACGGACGGCGATGCGCTCGAAGCCGAGCGTCTCGTAGAGGTGCTGCGCCCCGGGGTTGTCCGCCCGCACCTCGAGGAACACCTCGCGCACCCCGCCGTGACGGGCCTCGGTGAGCAGCTGGGTCAGCATCGCCCGTCCGAGCCCGCGCCCCTGGTGCTCGGCGAGGACGGCGATGGTCTGGATGTCGGCCTCGGGAGCCCCTTTGAGCGCCAGCATGCCCGCGTAACCGATGACGGTGGTGTCGTCGCCCTCGGCCGTGGCGACCAGGTAGCGACCGCCGGGGGCGGTGAGCTCGTGCGTCATGCTCGCCCGCGACCAGGCGTCGGTGAGGAACGTCGACGTCTCGATGGCCATGATGCCGTCGAGGTCGTCGAGGGTGGCCGTGCGCAGCAGCACGCTCACTGCGTGACCGGCTTCGGGCCGGCCGACGGGGTGACGTCGGGTTCGCGCAGGTACAGCGGCTCGGCGGCGGCGAAGGCGCGGCCGTGCTCGAAGAGCCGCTCGGCGAGCATTCCCAGCGCGGCCGCCGAGACCGTCGTCGCGTCGGGGTCGGTGCGCGGCCAGGACGAGGAGGCGCCGGTCGCCTCGTCGAGGTCGGCCGGCCTCACGAGGGCGGGGCGGGCCACCAGCACGGGCAGGCCGTCGTCGTCGAGCCCCGACCACGAGCTGTGTGCCACCTCGCGGCGACGGGCGTCCGTGACGACGACGAGCGGCGAGTCGACGGACCCGCCGGCGGTGCCGACGGAACGGCCCGCCGCCGCCGAGAGCCGTTCGAACGCGACCGCGTCGTGGCTGCCGACCGAGAGGCACGGCACCCCGGCACCGAAGGCGAAGGCCCGGGCGGCGGCGATGCCGACGCGCAGGCCGGTGAAGGGGCCCGGGCCCCGACCGGCCACCACGGCCGAGAGCTCGGACGGGGTCACGCCGGCCTCGCGCAGGGCGTCGTCGATCAGACGGCCGATCACCTCGGCGTGTCGCCGGGTGTCGGCGACCGTGTGCTCGGCGAGGACGCCGCCGTCGCGGTCGACGACGGCGACGGACGAGCCGGCGGAGGTGTCGATGGCCAGGATCACGGGGTCAATCGTAGGCGGTGTCGACGAGGCGACCCGCGCCTCCTCGACCGGTCGCCCGATCGACCCCGGACCGGACGCGACGACGCCCGGCACCACGAGGTGCCGGGCGTCGTCGGTCGATCAGAAGGCGCCGATGCGGCGGGCGGTCCCGGGTTGCCCGAGGAGCGCCGCGACGTCCGCCGGCAGGGTGGACACGATGCCGAGCGACGAGGCGAGCAGGCTGCCCATGCCGCCGAGGTCGAGCACCCCGGACGTCTCGACGTTGCGCCACGATCCGTTCTTGGCCGACAGGGCGGCGACCGAGTCGAGACGGGTCACGGTCTTGTTGTCCCCGGCCCCCCAGCCGACGAGCGTCGCCTGCGCCGTGGTGCGTCGCTGGTTGAAGGCGTTGCCCGTCACCGTGATGCCCATGGAGTCGGCCGACCGGTTCGTCTTGCCGTCGAGGACGAAGATCTGGTACGAACCACCACTGCCGAAGGCGTTGTTGGCGATGGTGATCTTGCCCGTGACCCAGGTCACCGTCGGGTCGGGCAACGGACGGCGACGGTCCTGGCCGGTGGAGGCCGTGGCCTGCCGACGTTCGTCCTGCGTGACCTTGATGCCGAACTGGCTGAAGCCGCCGATCGAGTTGTTGTAGACGCGGACGTCGTCGGTGTTGAAGATCTGCAGTCCGGCCTTGCCGCCCGTGATGGTGTTGCCGGCGACGACGGCCTTGCTCGAGAGCTCGAGCTGGATGCCCGTCCACTCGTTGCCCTCGGCCGTGTTGCCGATGACCTTGCTGTCGTAGACGGACTCGTCGAGCCAGAGACCCGAGCTGTAGTTGCGGCTGATGTCGTTGTTCGACACGGTGACGCCGCGTGATCGCGTGATCTTGATGCCGCCCGAGACCGGCGCCTCCTTGAAGCGCTGCCAGTTGTTCTGACGGATCACCGAGTCGGTGATGCTCAGGTCGTACGAGGCGTTGGTGCCGATGCCGAGCAGGCCGCTGCGCTCGACCGTCAGCTTCGACAGGGTGCCACCGTTGTTCTCGAGGTTGATGCCGATCATGGCGTTGTCCTGGATCACGAGGTTCTCGGCCGTCGCCCCGGTGTTGCCCAGGCGGATGGCGCCTCGCTCGGCGTAGGGAGTCGCGTATCCGCGGACGCCGAAGCCACGAACCGTCGTGTCGGGCGACTGCACCCAGATGGCCTGGGCCTTGTTGCTGATGCGGATCGAGTGACCGGCCGGGTCGCTGCCGATCAGCATGCGCCCGGAGCCCGGGTCGGCCGCGAAGGTGCCCGGGACGAGACGGTCGGGAGTCACCTGGGTGAGCTGCACCCCGTCGAGGAAGACCTGGTCGGGACGAGCGGCGAGCGGGAAGGACGGCGACACGAAGCGGGGGTTGTCCGCCACGTTGTCCATGACCGACGACGGGAACGCCGACCACGGGGTGCTCCACCCCGAACCCGACCGCGACCACGACGTGACCGGGACGGAGCCGTCGAGCCAGACGGCCTCGCGGGGGTAGGACTGGATCGTGACCTTCTTCTGGAAGGGCACGACGACGCTCTCGTTGTAGGTGCCGGCACGGAGGACGATCGTCGCCCCGGACTTCGCCTTGGCGACGGCTGCCGCGAGGGTGCGCAGCGGCGCCGCCTGCGTTCCGGCCGCGCCGTCGTCGCCGGACGGCGACACGACGATCGCGCCCGAGGGAACGGGGTAGGAGGCCGAGCCGACGGGGAGCGAACCCCGCGAGCCGGCGGGAGCGACCTCGGGCGCGGGCGCCGGAGCAGGAGCTGGAGCTGGAGCAGGCGCAGGAGCAGGTGCAGGTGCAGGCGTCGGCGTCGGCGTCGGCGTCGGCGTCGGCGTGGGCGCCGGCGTGGCGTCCGACGGGCTGCCGATGACGACGAGGTCGTCGAACGACGTGCTCGAGCGGGCCGTGTTGCCGGCGCTGGCGTACTGCCAGAGGCCCACGGACCCGCCCTGCGAGACACGGTCCGCCGCGGAGTCCGAGACGGCGAGCTGCCAACCCGGCTCGGCGGAACCGTCGACCCAGGCCTTGCCCTTGAGGGCGACGGCGGTCGTGCCCTCGGCCCGGAACGAGACGGCCAGGGTCGAACCCGGAGTCACGCTGGCGGGAAGGGCGACGCGGCCGAGCAGGGTCTCGCCGGACTTCTTCACCTTGGTCACCGCGAGGGCCACCTTGCCCGAGCTGCCCGACTCCAGTCGGCCTCGGTAGGCGGAGCCGTCACCCTGGCGACGGAGCTCCCAGCCCTGGTAGAAGCCGGCCTTGGTCTTCGGCAGGGAGACCGTGCCCTCGACCTCGACGTCCTTGACCGACACGCTCGCGAGGGTCGCCGTCGCGGTCGAACCGGGAGCGAGGTCCGAGATGGTGGAGGTGCCGGACCCGACCGTGAAGGACGCCTTCGACGGACCGGACCAGGTCGACCAGGCCCCTCCCTTGTCGGCGGACCCCCAACCGGTGGTCGACGTGCGCGCCGACGAGTCGGTGGCGACCGTGGTCGGGGCCGCGGAGGCGCTGGTGACCGGGACGAGGACCCCGGCCACGACGGCGAGGGCCGTCGCCAGGGCACCCACGGCGGTGCGGACGCGGACGGGCGGAGAGAGGCGGTGCTCGGGGGCGCTGGGCATCGTCACTGCTTTCATCAAGGGAAGGTGTGGGCGATCCCGCGACATGCCTCGGGGACGGAGGCTCGTGCGAGAGGAAGAACACCACGCCGTGCCCCCAGGACGGGGGCTTGCGCGGGATGGATCTGAGGGGACGGAATCTCACCCGGTCAGGACAAGAGGTGATCTTGTTACATTCACGCGTACTCCGCAAGGGGGCGTCAGCCCCCAACAAGGTGGCTCCCCCTCGGGTGTCGGCACTGTGGGGGACACCAGGACGGGGGTCGTCGAGGTCGCGGGCGTCGCCTAGAGTTCGTCCCATGACGCTGCTCCGAGCCGCCCCGTCGGCGCCGGCGGCCGGCCGTCCCGAGCGGTCCCGCGCCTCCCCCGGCGACGCGCGCGCCTGGGTCCGGGCGATCGCCGCCGCCGCGCTCGTCGTGCTCGGCATGCGCTTCACCCTGCCGCAGGGCATGCAGGCGGGTTTCGTCGTGGCCGCCCTGCTGCTGCCCGTGTGGTGGGGCTCGCTGCGGCGCCACCACTGGGGGGTCCCGTTCATGGTGGCGGGCCTCCTGGCCGTCGCGCTCGGGCTCTGGCTGGGCGTCGCCAATTCGGGGGACCACGTCTCGTCGTCGCCCTCGACGGTGCCGATGACGGTCATCCTCCTCGGCACCCTCCTCGGCGTCGGCCTCTTCTTGTGGGGAACGGAGGTCCTGACGCCCGAGCGGGCCGTCCTGTGGTTCGGCATCGGCTTGGCGTTGGGCTTCAGCACGGGCACACCGCTCTTCGCGAGCAACCCCTGGAAGTTCGGGTTCGCCCTGCCGGTGACGGTCATCGCCCTCGCCCTCGCCGCCCGGTACGGACGCCGGTGGGAACTGGCCGTCCTGCTCGCCCTGACGATCGTCGCCGCGCTCAGCGACTTCCGCTCGGCGTTCGGCCTGTTGCTCCTCGCGGCGTTGCTGGTCTTCGCCCAGTTGGCGATCGTCCGCCCGCACCGGCGTCCGTCGGCCGCCGCCGTCCTGATCGGGCTCGGCGTCCTCGGGGTCGTCGTCTTCCAGCTCGGTCAGGCCCTCATCCTCGACGGCTACCTCGGCCTCGCGACCCAGTCGCGCAGCGTGGAGCAGCTCAGGGTCTCGGGCTCCCTCATCCTGGGCGGGCGCCCCGAGCTCGCGGCCACCGCCGCCCTGATGGAGCACCACCCCTGGGGCTTCGGGGCCGGCGTCGTCCCGACGGCGGGCGACATCCAGATCGCCAAAGAAGGCATGAGCAGCATCGGGTACCAACCCGACAACGGCTACGTCGAGCGGTTCATGTTCGGCGGGCACTTCGAGCTGCACTCGGTCGTCGGCGACCTCTGGGCGCAGTCGGGCGTGGTGGGGCTCGTGCTGTCCGCCGTCGTCCTCGGCATCCTCGGGGTCGGCGTCGTCCGTCGCATCGCCGAGGGCACCGCCAGCGGCATCTTGCTCTACACCGCGGCGCAGAGCAGCTGGAACCTCTTCTTCGCGCCGTTCTACAGCGCGTTCCCGACCCTGGTCGTCGCCTTGGCCCTGGCATTCGTGCCGGTGGCCCGCGACGGGATCGACCGGTTCAGGGTCGGCGCCACTCCTCGACTGCCGTCATCCCGCCAGCCCACCGGCTGACGACCTCGAAGCCGGCGGTCTCGAGGACGACGTCGTCGGCGCGGGCCGTGGGCTCGTCGGCGGGCTCGACGACCCAGAGGCGGTCGACCGCGTCGAGCCTCGCCTCCGGCGAGCCGAGGGGCCAGGCCGTCCCCCGCAGGCTGTCCTGGTCGACGGGCCGGCTGCGGACCGTGACGTCGACGAGACCGTCGAAGACATCCGGGTAGACGACGGCGACGTTGGACGTCGACCGCTCGACGACCCGAGGCGGATCGGCGTCGAGAGGCGCGAAGTAGACCCCGTCGCCGGGCCGCGCGCCCCGCTCGACCACCGCTGCCGCCTCGGACCAGTCGGTGCCGCTCTTCCCCGTGACCTGACGTTGCGACAGCCAGACCGGGACGCACAGGGCGACGATCACGGCGAGGGCGACCACCCGGGCGCCACGGTGGCGGAGTGCGGTCACGCCGACTCCGACCAGCGCCGCGCACGCCGGCGCCGCGAAGGTGAAGTAGCGGGGGTTGTAGAGCGGGCTCACCAGCAGGCTGTAGCCGACCACGACGGCGGTGGGCACGACGAGCACGGGGACGAGGACCCACAGCGGCCCGGCACGACGGCCGCGCACCCCGGCGACGATCGCAGCCGCCATCGCGATCCACCCCACGAGGGCCAGGGCCAGGGAGGCGAGCGCCCAGGGCTCGGTGGGCGACGCCGTCGAGTCCACGCGCGTGGGGGTCCCCCCGAGGAACCACTGGTTGACCACGATCCCCCGCGCGATCTGCACGAGACCCAGGTCGTTGTCGCCCAGTTGCCCCTGCTGACCGGCGGCCAGCAGCACCACCGGCGACGCCACGAGACCGCCCGCCGCGGCGGAGGCGAGCCAGGCCAGGCGGCGCCTCACCGGGACCCGACGCCAGGCGGCCACGGTCACGGCGTGGGCGACGGCCAACAGGGCGACGTAGATGTTGAGGGCGGTGCCCACCCCGACGAGGGCGGCGTACCCGATCCACCGCGCCGCACCTCCCCGGTTCAGCGCGACGACGAGCAGGACGGTCGCCCACACGGCCACGGCCGCGCTGGGCCCGAAGGAGCGCGCCTCGATCCCCATCCAGGTGATGCGCGGCAGCACGACGGCGACCACCGCACCCGCGACGGCGGCGTCCCGGCGTCCGAGCACGACCAGCAGCCGGTGCACGCCGACGACGGCGACTCCGGCCGCGACCGCGCTCGGGAGGCGGAGAGCCACCGGGGAGGTCCCGGCGACGGTCGTCCAGACGTGCATCAGCAGGTAGTAGGCGGCGTGCACGGCGTCGATGCGTTGGACGAGGGCCCAGAGCTCGGGGAGGCTGCGGGTGGCCGCCGAGACCGTCGCGGCCTCGTCGGTCCACAGCGACACCGTCGACGAACCGACCAGCGCCACGGCGGTGCCGGCGAGACCCAGCGCGAGCGGGACGCCGATCGAGGAGGCGCGAGGTCGTCTCGAGGACGCGGAGGACCCGGCCGGCCGGGTCGTCGTCGGGGTGGTGGTCGTCATGGCCGTCCTCGTGCGTGCCGACCGCGAGCCGTCGCCTCGGGGACGAGGGAGAGGGCGACCGGACCGTCGGGTCGGGTGCGGGTGGCCCGGAGTGCTGGCATGCTAGCAGCGGCCCTGGACCCCACCGGCGTCCGGCGGGACGGGCCACCCGACCGAGGAGCCACCATGTCGTCAGACGACCAGACGCCCGACCCCACACCGACGAGGTCCCGTCGGCGCCTGGTGATCGCGCTGGCCGCCGTCGCCGTGGCGCTCGCCCTCGTCGTCGCCTTCGTGGTCGTGCCCGCCGTCTCGGGCGGCGACGCCGACGAACCCGGCGCCGCCGGACCGGGGTCGGGCTCGAGCTCGCCGACGACCGGCGAGTCGTCGGACGACGGGACGACGGCCCCGACCGACACCGTGCCTCCCGCCGCGGGGCCGGACACACCCGAGGCACCACCCGTGGGCCTCGACGAGTCGCCCGCCGTCGTGGACGGGGTGACGGTCCGGGTGAAAAGCCTCGACGCGGTCGACGGCGAGGCCGCGCTGCCCGGTGAGGTGACCGGCCCGGCCGTCCGTGCCGAACTCGAGGTGTACAACTCGTCGGCTGCTCCCGTGGACCTCTCGACCGTCGTGGTCAACCTGGCCTACGGCGCCGACCGCACACCCGCGAACACGTTCTCGACCGGGACTTCTTCGTTCCCGGCGAGCGTGGCCGCGGGAGCCACGGCCGACGGCGTCTACGTCTTCGCCGTGCCCGTCGACGGGCATTCCGACCTCCGCCTGACCTTCGACTACGCCGTCGACGTGCCGGTCGTCGTCTTCGAGGGATCGACCTCGTAATACCCCTGTACCCACAACGGGGGCCATTGTCCCCCCTTGGGGGGACCTTATAGTCGTCAAGCCATCGGTACCCGAATGCCGATGACGCCTACCCGACCCGAATGAGGCTCCCCCATGGGAAGAACCGTCTCGTCGCGCCTTCGTCTCCCCGCGATCGTCGCTGCGTCCGCCGTGCTGTTGTCCGTCCTGGTCGGAGTCCAGCCCGCTGCGGCCGACTCCGCCCCCCTCGACCCGACGTCGCCGTCGACGCCGGCGACCGTCACGGCCGACGCGCTCCCCGCACCCCAGATCGACGGGTCCGTCTTCACGCAGGTGATCGTGGGCAACACCGTCTACGCCGCGGGCAAGTTCACGAAGGCCCGCCCGGCGGGCTCGGCAGCGGGCGTCGACGAGGTCCCCCGCAGCTACCTCCTCGCGTACGACATCACCACGGGAGCGCTCTCGACGACGTTCGCGCCGGTGATCGACGGGCAGGTCAAGGCCCTCGCCGCGTCCCCCGACGGCAAACGTCTCTACATCGGCGGCGCCTTCACCAAGGTCAACGGCGTCAACAAGTACCGCCTCGCGGCCCTCGACCCGACCACCGGCGCCCTCGTCACCAGCTGGAACCCCGGCACGAACGCCACCGTGAACGCGATCGCCGCCGTGGGCCCCAACGTCTACATCGCCGGCGTCTTCTCGAGCATCGGCAAGGACACGCGCGCCAAGGCGGCCGCGGTCACCGCCTCGAACGGCACGAACCTCCCGTGGGCTCCGCAGATCGCCGGCGGTGACGTGCTCGGCCTCGTCGCCAGCCCCGACGGCTCGAAGATCGTCCTCGGCGGTTCGTTCAGCTCGGTGAACGGCTCGTCGCAGCCCGGGTACGGGCTCGCCATGGTCGACGCGACCTCGGCGGCCAACCTGCCCGTCCAGGCCAACGACGTCGTCCGCAACGGTGGCGGCCAGGCGGCCATCTACAGCTTGAGCGCCACGGCCAACGGCTTCTACGGGTCGGGCTACACGTTCGGCGGCGGCGGTCGACTCGAAGGCGCCTTCAAGGCGACCTGGAACGGCGACCTCCAGTGGGTCGAGGACTGCCACGGTGACACCTACTCGGTCGCGGCCAACAGCACCGCCGTCTACGTCGCCGGCCACCCGCACTACTGCGGAAACATCGGCGGACAGCCGCAGACCAACCCCTGGACCTTCCAGCGCGCCATGGCGTTCAGCGACTCGGCCACGCAGACCATCACCAACGACCCGATGGGTTACTACAACTTCGCCGGCACTCCCGCCCCCAGCATCCTGAACTGGTTCCCCGACTTCGCCACCGGCACCTACACCGGCCTGAGCCAGGGCCCGTGGAGCGTCGCCGCCAACGACAAGTACGTGGTCTACGGCGGGGAGTTCCCGTCCGTCAACGGCAAGGCGCAGAACGGCCTCGTGCGCTTCGCGGTGTCGAGCATCGCCCCGAACAAGACGGGCCCCGAGGCCTCCGGCGCCCTCTTCACCCCGAGCCTGGTCTCGCTGTCGTCCGGCACGGTCCGGGTCAGCTGGCAGTCCAACTGGGACAAGGACAACGCCAACCTGAGCTACGCCGTCTACCGCGACGGTGACCTCACCAACCCCGTGTACACGACGACCTCCGCCTCGACCTTCTGGAAGCGTCCCGCCCTCGGCTTCGTCGACAAGGACCTCGCGCCCGGCAGCACGCACAGCTACCGCATCCGGGCCACCGACCCGCTCGGCAACACCGTGCTGGGCGACGGCGTGGACGTCACCGTGACCGCCGACAAGGCCTCGCCCTACGTCAAGCAGGTCGCCGCCGACGGAGCCACCTCGCTCTGGCGCCTCGGCGAGAAGAGCGGCTCGACCGTCTACGACTGGGTCGGCTACGACGACCAGCAGGCCCAGGCCGGCGTGACCCGCGGCACCACCGGTCAGACCACGTCCGACTCCGACGGCGCCAGCACCTTCTCCGGCACCGACACGGGCCTCTCGTCCACGACCTCGGCCATCGCCGGCCCGCAGACCTTCTCGGTCGAGGCCTGGTTCCGCACCACGTCGACCACCGGTGGCAAGATCATCGGCTTCGGCAGCAACCGCACCGGCGCCTCGAACTCGTACGACCGGCACCTCTACATGGACCCCCGGGGCCGTGTGTCCTTCGGCGTCTACCCGGGTTCGTCCCGCATCATCACCAGCCCGACCGCCCTCAACGACGGTGAGTGGCACCAGGTCGTGGGCACGCTGAGCTCGGCCGGCCAGTCGTTCTTCGTGGACGGCAAGAAGGTCGCGACCGACGCCGGCACGACGGGTGGCCAGGACTACACGGGCTACTGGCGCATCGGCGGTGACAACAACTGGGACGGCGCCCCGTACTTCCAGGGCGACATCGACGACGTCTCCGTGTACCCGGCCGCCCTGAGCGCCAAGCAGGTCGACGGCCAGTGGGTCGCCTCGGGCCGCACGAGCAAGCTGCCCAAGGCCCCGGCCGACGCCTACGGCGCCCGGGTGTTCCAGGACGACCCCGAGGCGTACTTCCGCCTCGACGGGGACGCCTCCACCGTCTCGGCCGACTCGTCGCCCGTCGGCACCAACGGCGTCGTCAGCGGTGGCGTGGCCACCGGCGGCACGTCCGCCGTCGGCGGTTCCGGCCAGTCGGCGACGTTCAACGGCCAGGACGCCGGCGTCGCGACCACCACCTCGTACGACACCCCGAACAACTACACGCTCGAGACCTGGTTCAACACGACGACGACCTCGGGCGGCAAGCTGATCGGTTTCGGCAACCAGCAGACCGGCTACAGCGGCAACTACGACCGCCACGTGTACATGGAGCAGGATGGTCGCCTGCAGTTCGGCAACTGGACCGGTCGGATGAACCTCGCGAGCAGCACGGCGAGCTACAACGACGGCCGTTGGCACCACGTGGTCGCCACGCAGGGCTCGGACGGCATGAAGCTCTACGTCGACGGCGCCCAGGTCGGGTCGAACCCGACCACGGCCTCGGACGGCTACCGCGGGTTCTGGCGCCTCGGCGGCGACAGCTCGTGGAACTCGGGTTCGGGCTACTGGGCCGGGAGCCTCGACGAGGCCGCGGTCTACGCCCGACCCCTCGACGCCACCACGGTCGCGCAGCACTACGCGCTCGGTGCGAACAAGCCGAACGCCGCGCCCACGGCGGCCTTCACCTCGACGCCCACCGGTCTCGGCGTCGCCTTCGACGGCCGCACCTCGGTCGACCGCGACGGGACGATCGCCTCCTACGGCTGGGACTTCGGCGACGGGAGCGCCCCGGCCAGCGGCGCCACCCCCTCGCACACCTACGCCGCGGGGGGCACCTACACCGTCACCCTCACCGTGACGGACGACCAGGGAGCCGTCGGCACGTCGACCGCCACCGTCACCGTGACGGCGCCCCGGGTGAACGCGGCACCGACCGCCGCGTTCACCTCGGTGGTCGACCACCTGGCCGTCGCCGTGGACGCGAGCACCTCGACCGACTCCGACGGGACCGTCGCGTCGTACCGTTGGGACTTCGGTGACGGCACCGTCGCCGCAACGGGTCCGACCGCGAACCACACGTACGCCGCTGCCGGCACCTACACGGTGACGCTCGTCGTGACGGACTCCGAGGGTGCCACCGGCACCTCGACGGGGACGGTCACGGTCGCCCCGGCTCCCCCGGTGAACGTGGCCCCGACGGCCTCGTTCACGAGCGCCGCCACGGGACTGGCCGTCTCGACCGACGCCACCGCGTCGACCGACCCCGACGGCACCGTCGCGGCCTACGCCTGGACGTTCGGTGACGGAGGCACGGCCACGGGCAAGACGGCCGCGCACACCTACGCGGCGGCCGGCACCTACACGGTGACCCTCACCGTGACCGACGACAAGGGCGCCACGGGCATCTCGACCGGCAGCGTGACCGTCGCGCCGATCCCGAACGCTGCTCCGACGGCCTCGTTCACGACGTCGGCCAAGGCCCTCTCGGTCTCGACCGACGGACGCGCCTCGACCGACTCCGACGGCACCGTCACGGCGTACGCCTGGGACTTCGGCGACGGAGGCACGGCGACCGGCAGCACGGCGGCCCACGACTACGCCGTCGGAGGCACCTACACCGTGACCCTCACGGTGACCGACGACAAGGGAGCCACCGCGACCCGCACCTCCACGGTGACGGTCACCGCGCCTCCCGTGGTCACGGCCGCGGTCAAGGACGGCTTCGGACGCTCGGTGACGGGCGGCTGGGGCACGGCGGAGGTCGGCGGCACCTGGGCCCGCACCGGCAGCGCGTCGCAGTACGCGGTGACCGGCGGGGTCGGCACGCAGTTCCTCGGGGCAGCGGGCTACAACACCTCGATGGCACTCACCGGCGTCAGCACGACCGACGCCGACCTGCGCACCAGCGTGAGCCTCGACAAGGCGGCCACCGGTGGCGGCACCTTCGTCTACGTGACCGGCCGCAAGGTGGCGACGAACTCGGAGTACCGTGCGACCCTGCGCTACCGCTCCGACGGACGCGCCGTCGTCGCCCTGACCGCCTTCAAGGGATCGGCCTCCGGCGTGAACCTGGTGGGCGAGACGCTCGTGCCCGGCACGATCGCCCCCGGTGCGAAGCTCAACGTCCGACTCGAGGTGAGCGGCTCGGGCACGACGACGATCCGCGCCAAGGTCTGGGCGGACGGCACCGCGGAGCCCACGGCTTGGACGGTGTCGACCACCGACACCTTCGCCGGCCTGCAGGCACCCGGCTCGGTCGCCCTCGGCGCCTACACCTCGGGAAGCACCACCAACGCCCCGCAGACGGTCTCGTTCGACGACCTGAGCGTCTTCAAGCCGTGACCGACGCCGCCCCGGAGCACGCGAGCAGGCTCGTCGTCCAGCAGTCGTTCCCGCGACCGCGACCGACGACGAACCCCTACCTCGTGATGCTCCGGGACGCCGTCGGCGCGGTGCCCGGGGTGGAGGTGCGCACCTTCGACTGGAAGGGCGCCCTCCTGGGCCGCTACGACGTCTTCCACGTGCACTGGCCCGAGATCCTCGTCTCGGGGCAGAGCCCGCTCAAGGCGCTCGTGCGTCAGGCGTTGACCGTCGCCCTGGTGACGAAGCTGCGGCTGACGCGCACCCCGATCGTCCGCACCGAGCACAACCTCGAGCTGCCGAGCGGCATCTCCCGGCGCGAGCGCGTCCTGTTGCGCTGGATCGAGCGACGCACCGCGCTCTGGGTGCGGCTGAACGACGAGACGCCCGAGCACGCCGACGCCCTCGGCGCGCTCATCCCCCACGGCCACTACGTCGACTGGTTCGCCCGCTGGCCGTGGCCGTCGCGCGAGGCAGGCCGGGTGTCGTACTTCGGCTTCATCCGCCGCTACAAGGGGGTCGACGGCCTCGTCCGGGCCTTCCGAGGCGTCCGGGGCGACGACCGGAGGCTGCACGCCGCCGGCAAGCCCTCGACGCCCGAGCTCGCCCACGGGCTCGAGCAGCTCGCGGCCGACGATCCCCGGGTCAGCCTCGACCTGCGTTTCCTCGACGACGAGGCCCTCATCGACGTGGTGCGCCGGGCCGAGCTGGTCGTGCTGCCCTACCGCGAGATGCACAACTCGGGCGGGGTGCTGACGGCGTTGTCGCTCGGCCGGCCCGTGCTCGTGCCCGCCAACGAGGTCAACGCCCGCCTGGCCGACGAGGTCGGAGCCGACTGGGTCCAGCAGTACGCCGACGAACTCGGTCCCGACGACGTCGAGCACGCGCTCGACGCGGCCTCACGGCTCGAGGACGACGCGCGCCCCGACCTGTCGGCCCGCGACTGGGACCGCGCCGGCGAGGCACACGTCGCGGCCTACCGTCGGGCGATCGCCGCGACCCGTGGTCGACGTGCCGTCGGCGGACGCCGGGCGCGCCCGTGAGCTCAGCCGTCGACGCGGCCGTACTCGCGGTACCCCGCGCCCCACGCGCCCGCCACCATGCCGGCGCCCCGGGCCATCGTCCGGATGCCGCGAGCGCGTTGCCCCAGCGACCGTCGACCGAGGGGGCGGGTCACCGTGCCGACCGCGTACCGGCCCAGCCCGCCGACGACGCGCACGCCGCCCTTGGCCGACAGCCGGAGGCGCGTGGACAGTCGCGAGGCCCCTCGCGCGGACAGCATCACCGAGGTGAGGCTCCAACCGTTGCCGCTGCTGTAGGCACGCTGCACGACCCATCGCCGCGTGACGCGGTGGGCGGGGACGACGTCCGTGACGACCGCCTCGGCGCACCACAGGATCGTGCCGCCACCGGCGACCAGGCTGCGGGTGAAGAGGGTGTCCTCGCCACCGAGCTGGCCGAGGGCCACGTCGAAGGCCAGGCCCTGGCGACGCACCTCGACGAGGTCGAGCAGCAGGTTGTTGGTGGCGGCGACGTCGACGGGCGTGCCGGTCGCGAGTCGGCGTCGCACGAAGAAGCGTCCCTCGACGATGAAGGGCTCGGGCTCGACCTCGTACTCGCTGCGCACGGGACCGACGACGGCCGCGGCACCCGTCTCGGCCTGCAGGGAGACCAGGGCGCCCAGCCACCCGTCGGACGGCCGCTCGTCGTCGTCGATGAAGACCAGCACGTCGCCGTCGCCGCTCTCGGCGAGCGCACGGTTGCGGGCCGAGGCGATGCCGGGCGTGGCCTCGACGACGTAGTCGACCGTCACGGGTCCGGCACCGTCGCCCGGGTCGGCCGCCGCGAGCGCCGCCTCCTCGACGCGTCCACGGCCCGACCCGCTCGCGTCGTTGTCGACGACGAGCACGCGCGCCTCGACGCCGAGTCCGCGGACGCTGCGGGCCTGCTCGACGAGCAGCGGCAGCACCGCGTCGAGATCGCGCGGCCGGCGGAAGGTCAGCACGGCGATGGTCAGGAGGCGCGGCGTGGTCGGGTCGGTCGTCACGGCCCCCAGCATGTCAGGTCGGTGAGGGGCGACGGGCCCTGCACCGCGCCTCCTGCGGGTGGACGGGGGACGAACCGTGGGTGAGTCGCTCGCCGGCCTCTCGGTGGTCGTCGTCAACTACGGTTCGACCGACCTGCTGCGCCAGAACCTCGCGCCCGTCTCACGGGCGACGGAGGGCCTCGTCGTGGTCGTCGTCGACAACTGGTCGGGAGCGGCCGAGCGCGCCCGCGTGAGCGAGCTCGCCGCGGCCGAGGGCTGGCACCTCGTCGCGCCCGACGGCAACGAGGGCTTCGGCACCGGCGTGAACCTCGGCGTCGCCCGGGCCCGTGAGGCCGGGGCGCGCCACCACGTGCTGCTCAACCCGGACGCCGTCGCGGACGCGGGAGCCCTCGCCGCCCTGCACCGCGCCTCCTCGTCCGACCCGCTGACGATGAGCGCGCCGACCGTGCTGCGCCCCGACGGCAGCGTCTGGTCGGCGGGCAGCGACCTGTACCTCGACGACGGCCGCATCCGCTCGCGGCGACGACGGCTGCCCGGCGCCCGCGTCGAGGAGTGGCTGAGCGGCGCCTGCCTCGTGCTGAGCGACGACCTCTGGCAGCGCTGCGGCGGCTTCGACGACGACTACTTCCTGTACTGGGAGGACGTCGACCTGTCGCGTCGCGTCGTCGGTTCGGGAGGCGCGCTGCGGCTGCTCGACGACGTCACCGTCGTCCACGCCGAGGGCGGCACGCAGACCGACGGCGGGGCCGACCGGTCGGGGCAGGCGAAGTCGGCGGGGTACTACCGGTACAACATCCGCAACCGGCTGCTGTTCGCCGCGAAGCACCTCGGCGACGACGACCTCCGCCGGTGGCGCCGACTGACCCCCCGCATCGCGTGGGAGGTGCTGCTGCAGGGCGGGCGGCGCCAGTTCGTCCGGTCACCGGGCACGCTGCTCGTCGGACTGCGGGCCGTCCTCGAGGGGCGACGGATCGTGGCGACCGAGCTGCGTCGACGACGAGCCCGAGAGAGGGTTTGATAAATTTATCAACGGTCGACCCGGGCTCTGATAAATTTATCACCGTGCGATCTCCCCTCACCAACCCGTTCCAGGCGGGCTCCGACGTCGTCCCCGACGTCTGGGCCGGCCGAACCGAGCAGCTGAGCGACTGGCACCAGGTCCTGCGACCCCGCCGACGTGCGGGTCTGTACGAGACCGGACGGACGATCCTCGGCGAACCGGGCACCGGCAAGTCGAGCCTCGTCCGACGCATCGCCCGCGACGCCGCCGAGGCCGGCGACTGGGTCACGCCTCAGCTGCGCATGCCCACCGGGGCCGATCCGCTCAAGATCATCGCCTCCGCCGTCCTGCGTCTGGCCGACGGCGCCGGGCTCCGTGCCTCGACCCGTCGGGGCGTGCTCGACCTGCTCGCCAGGGTCGAGCAGGTGGCCGCGACCGGCTTCTCGGTGACGACGCGCGGCGCCGACGGCCCCGAGCCGTTCACGGCGCTCTTCGAACTCCTCGTCGAACTCGGCCAGGCGGCGATCGAGCAGGACGCCGTCGTCGTGATCCACGTCGACGAGGTGCAGAACATCGGCGACGAGGCCGCCCTCTCGCAACTGCTCATCGCGCTCGGCGACACCCTCTCGCACGAGGTCGAGGTCGCCGTCCCCGGTGGAGGCACCGTGTCCCGGCACCTGCCCGTCGCCGTCTACCTGACCGGCCTCCCCGACTTCGAGGACATGGCGGGTGCCCGCAAGGGGGCGACCTTCGCCCGGCGGTTCCGGACCACCACGCTGGGCCCCCTCGACGAGGGCGACATCCTCGAGGCACTCCAGCCGTTCGTGATCGCCGGCTGGGAGACCCCGGGCGAACACGGCGTCGTCGAGACCGTCCGCATGGACCCCGCGGCGGCCAGGGCCATCGCGGCCCTCAGCTGCGGAGAGCCCTTCCTGTTCCAGCTCGCCGGGCAGCGGGCGTGGAACGTCCGGACGGCACCCGTGGTGTCCGAGGACGACGTCGTGGCGGGCTGGCGCGGAGCCGAGGGCGAAGCGTCGGCCCACGTCGAGCGCATCCTGAACCGCCTCCCCCCACGAGAGAACGAGTTCCTCCGGGCGATGGCGTCGCTGCCCCCGGCAGAGCGCACCCTGAACGCCATCGCCGAGGCGATGGGCCTGGCCTCGGGCGCCCAGCTCGGGCCCACCTCGCAACGGCTCGACACGGTGCGCGGGGTGGTGAGCCGGGGCAAGCCGTACGCGTTCCGCAACCGTGCCGTCGAGGCGTACCTGACGACGGACTGGCCCCGGACCGCCTGAGCCCCGACGGCGCCCTGATGATCCACGCCTGCGACCGTCGGCCGCCCGCCGACTACCTCAGAGGGCCAGCCACGCGTCCGACACGTCGGCTTCCTCGTACTCCCAGCGCCCGGACGCCGCACCGTGCGCCAGCAGCCTCTTCGCGGCGGGGACGTCCGACTCCGGGCCGAGGTCGAACGACAGCAACCGGAACTGCTGAAAGCCTTCACCCGTCACGCCGAGGGGCGCGAACTCCGCGAGGATGCCCTCGAGCCAGTCGTCTCGATCACTCGTGATGATGCGGACCGTCATGCGTCCCCTGCGCCAGACGACTCCGCTCACCCAGAGCACGCCGTCAGCATCCGACGAGACCGCGACCTCGTCGCCGTTCGACATCCCGAAGGCGAAGAACGGCGTGTTCTCGAGGCGGTAGTCACCGGAGATCAGCGGCAGCGCCCACAACCCCTCGGACTCCGTGTCCGGCCACCCGTCCTCTTGGTCGAGCAGGACGCGGACCTTCACGTGCGTGGCACCCTCGACGGCCTCGCTCGCCTCGGTCCGGACGGTTCCGCCAGCGACACCCGGCACCTTCGCGTCCCTGCGCTTGAACGGCCACAACCGGGCCATGCCCCTCGGCGCCCCCGAACTCATGCCGAGGCGCCGACGAACTCCGCCAGCGACGCCGCGAGGTGCCGCGTCGTCAGCCGCTCCTCGACGAGGGCCCGTCCCGCCGCGCCGAACGCGCGTGCCTCGGCCTCGTCGCCGAGCAGCCGCAGCACGTGCCCGGCGAGGGCCGCCGAGTCCCCCACCGGCGCGAGCAGCCCGGTGCGTTCGTGCACCACGTAGTCCTCGATGCCCGGCGTGTCCGTCATCACGACGGGCCGACCCGTGGCCATCGCCTCGAGGCTGACCGTCATGCCGGACGCGTGCAGGTTGTCGCGCGTCGCCACGGCGACGAGCGAGGCACGGGCGTACAGCTCGGCCAGCTCGCGGTGCGAGACGTGCGGCACCACGGTGACGCCCTCGGGCGGGGCCGCGTCGCTCGTCGTCTGCACGACCAGCTCGACGTCCGGTCGCTCGGCGTGGACCTGCTCGAGCGTCGCGAACAGGGTCGCCGGGTCGCGGTCGCGGTCGCCTCCGATGCTCAGCACCATCGGTCGCGTGGGCCACGGACGCGCCGCGAAGAAGTCCTCGTCGACCCCGAAGGTGAAGAACCCGACCGGCGGGCCGTCCTCGCCGACGAACCGTCGCAACGGCTCGACCTGCCCGCGGCTGATCACCCAGAGTCCGCTCATGCGTCGCAGCACGTCACGCATGCGCCCGACGTCCTGCCCGCGCTCGACCCGGTCCGTCACCCAGATCACGCCCGTGTACATGCGCTCGTGCGGCCGCGCCAGCAGCATCCGACGCGCGACGTTCTCGTCCCAGGTCACCCCGACGTCGTCGGACGGCACTCCGGACGAGGAGGCGCGGCGCGGCACCACGCGGTCGCGCAGCACCTGCAGGCGGCCGGGTTCCGGGGCCGACGCGATGCGCGCCTCCGGGTCTGCGTCGCGCAGCGCCTCGAGGCCGTACGGCCAGAGGCCGGGGCGGAGGCCCGCCGCGTGGTCGGCCGCCCAACCGGGGACGTCGCGTTCGCTCGCGAACAGGACCTCGATCACCGCGCCTCCTCGGGTCCGTCGCCACGCCCGTCGCCGGACCGTGCGTCGGAGGCCGGTTCGGCCGCCGCCCGCTCGACGATGGCCTGGTCGGTCGCCGTCTCGTCGCCACGCTGCTCGTCGACGTCGAGGCCCACGGTGCCGTCGTCGTCGGCATCGTCGCCGGCCGCTCCGCCCGCTGCCGCCTCGGCCCGACGGCGACCGAGGTCGCGCGACACGTACCAGAGGTTCGGCACGAGCTGGCAGAGCGCCACCGAGATCGCCGACCCCAGCACGGGTCCGGCTGCCCCGACCTGCCCGATGAACCACCACGACAGCCCCAGGTTGAGCGGCACCATCAGCACGATCGGCAGCACCTGGAAGACCAGCCCGGTCTTGTCGGTCATGTACATGCCGACCGGGTACTTCGCCGCCTGCAGGCCGACGAACACCACGAACCCGACGAGCATCCAGCCGTCGAGCGTGATCGCCCCGCCCGAGACGAAGCGCGCCAGGAACGGGCTCAGCACGGCGAGCGCCGTGCCCAGCACGAGTCCCCCCAGCAGGAACCACAGCGTCGGCACGGTCGGCGACTCCACCCGCCCGGCCGAGCGGGCCGCGGCGTAGACCGGCCAGAGGGCGATGCCGGCGGCCGCGACGGTCTGCAGCACGATGCCGAAGAGCTGCGAGGCGAGGTTGTACTGCGCGAGTTCGTCCGGCCCGGCCAGGTGGCTGAGGAGCAGGCGGCCGGTCTGCATCGCGACCGGCAGGGCGATCATCTGCACGAGCATCGGCCAGGCCAGGCCCAGCGCGGGCACGCCGCGGTAGCTGCGGATGCGGGGCACGAGCTTGACGGCCGACCCGATCTGCGGCGACAGCGCGCGCGCCGCCACGATCAGGCAGATCACCGAGACGAGGCTGTTGGCCACGTACGAGATGACCGCGAGGTAGCTGCCGACCGGCACGCTGAACATGACGGCCGAACCGATGGCGAGCAGCATGAACGGTGCCACGACGGCCTGGCTGGCGACCTGCGTGCTGGTCTTCTTCAGCCCCACGAGGATGCGCTGCCCGACCGTGAGCGGGATCACGAGGCCGAACACCGCGAGGCAGAGTCCCGCCGCGAGCGAGCCGCCGTCGGGCAACAACCCCTCGCCGAGCAGCACGGGCCACCAGCCCGCGAGGGTGATGAGCAGGGCGACCGCGACCATGATGCCGCCCGAGACCAGCAGCACGCGGAAGGCGGTGACGATCGAGCGCTTGACGAAGTCGTCGGTGCGGACCGACGACGACCCGGCCACCGCGTTGATGACGATGGCCGCGATGCCGAGGTCGGCGAACGGCAACAGGGTCGGGAAGGTCGAGAGCAGCCCGTACTGCGCATAGGCGTCGGTGCCGAAGTTCTGGATGATCATGCGGCTCGTGATGATGCCGAGCACGCCAGACAGGCCCATCACGATGACCTTCGTCGCCGCGGTCGAGCCCACGGCGGCCATCGCGCCGCCCCGACGGGGACGACCGGCCGCACCCGTCGTCGACCGGCTCACGAGGCGCTCCTGAACAGTCGGTCGTCCGCGGAGAGGCGTCCGTCCCGGTCGGGCAGGTCGGCCAGCACGTCGTCGGCGGCGCGTCCGGCGTCGAGCGCCTCGACGATCGCGTCGGCCAGCACCTGTGGTGCGCGGGGGTCGGACGCGACCACGTGGCCGTGGGCGTCGAGCCAGTCGGCGAGCCCCGTCTCGGTGGTCGTGACGACGGTGCAGCCGTGCGACAGCCCCTCGACGATCGGCAACCCCACCTGTTCGCGCCAGGTCGGGCTGGGCTGCGACCAGAGCACGAGCACGCGTGCCTCCTCGAGCACGGAGTGGATGCGGGGACGGGGCGGGTCGACCTCGACGGCGACCGAGGGCTGCGCGACCGACAGGGCCCGCGCCTCCTGCTCGAGCGCGCCCTTGCCGAGCAGGGTCAGCGTCGCCTCGGGGCGGGCGGCGACGACGAGCGGCCAGGCCGCCGCCAGGACGCGCAGCCCCTTGCGCTCGACGAACGAGCCGACGAAGGCCACCGCGGGCGGGCGGACGCCGCCACCGTGGGCGTCCGCGTGCCGGGTCGGCAGGGCCGGCACGGTGGTCGTGGTGACACGGGGCGAGGCGGCCCCCAGGAGGCGCGCGTACGTCTCGCGCGCGGCGTCCGTCCCGAAGACCACCCGGTCGAGACGGCGCCAGACCGCGCGTGCCAGCACGCGTTCGCCTCGTCGGCGCAGTCGCGTCCGCAGGCGCGGAGCAGTGGCCGCGTCGAAGGGGTCGGCGTTGCCGATCAGGTAGCTGACGACGACCGTGCGGCGGCCGGTCAGCCGGCGTCGCACCGCGAGGGCGGCCAGCACCAGCGCCGTGGTCGGCAGGCTCGACGTCATGAGTGGCTCGTTCACCTCGAGCGTCTCGACCCGTGACCGCGCGATCAGCCAGGCGGAGGCGAGCGGACCGGCCTGCACGAGGTCGAGCCCCGCGGCGAGCGAGTCGTCGAAGTCGTAGCGGGTGACGCGGTAGACGATGCTGGCGGGCGCCAGCTCGTGCGCCCGCTCGAGGTGGGCCGTGCGCACGGACTCGTAGAGGCGGACCGCCGGGAGGCGCGGCGTGCGCCCCCGGGACGGGCGGGCCGGGCGGGTGGGGCTCACGACGTGGCGTCGCCCTGGCGGCCCGCGGTGCGGCGGGACCTGCCCGGAGCCGCCGCCTCGGTCGTGGCGGCTGTCGTGGCGGTCGCGTCGGCCGTCGTGGCGGTGCCGAAGGGATAGGTCTGCTCGTCGGACGACGTCGAGACGGGCACGAGCACCGACGGCGGCAGGTCGTGCGACGCCCGCTGACGGCCCGGGGCCACCCCGTCGAACACGACGCCGATGACGCGCACCTTCACGTTCGTCAGCGCGCGGACGGCCGACACGAGCCGCGGCCGGGTCGACCGGCCCGCCGTGGCGACGATGACGACGCCGTCGGTCAGGCGACCGATCTCGAGCGTGTCGGACGACGTGAGCACCGCGGGGGCGTCGACCACGACGACGTCGTAGCGCTCCCCGGCGGTCTCGAGCAGCAGGGCCATCGATCGCGAGCTCAGCAGCGGGCTCGGGTTCGGCGGCACGTCGCCGGCCGTGAGGATGTCGACGCCGTCGCGCCACGACGTCACGGCGGCGGCGAACTCGAGTCGGCCGACGACGACGTCGGTCAGGCCGACCTCGTCCGAGACGGCGGCGAGCTCGGCGAGACCGCTGCCGCGCAGGTCGGCGTCCACCACGAGCACCTCGAGGCCCCGCTCGGCGAAGGCCAGCGCGAGGTCGAGGGCGACCGCCGCCCGCCCCTCGCGCTCGTCGGCCGCGACCGACGAGACGGCGATGGTCCGGGTGGCGCGGTCGACGTCCGCGAACTGCAGCTGGGCCCGGATGCGACGGAAGTCGTCCGCCGCCGCACCCTGGGGTTCGTCGGAGAGAGCCAGCACGCCACGGTTGCGGCGCGTGACGCTGCCGAGCAACGGCACGAGGTGCAGGTCCTCGACGTCGCGGGCGGTGCGGAGCCTGGTGTCGACCACCGATCGCAGCAGCGCCAGGGCGATGCCGAGGACGGTTCCGACGGCGAGACCGCTCAGGGCGATCAGTCGGCGGTTCGGGCTGATGGGCGACGTCGGGGGCGTGGCCTCGGCGATCGGCGCGACGCTCAGCGTCGAGTTGCCGGCGGTGTTCTCGGGCGACAGCGCCCGGGCCTGCCGGCTCAACGAGATGGTGACCGCGTTCGCGACGTCGGCCGCCCGTTGCGCGTCGCCGTCCACCACGGCGACGTCGATGATGACGGTGTTCAGAGGGTTCTCGGCGGTGATCTGACGTGCCAGCTGCGTCGGGGTCACGTCGAGGCCCATCTGCTGGATGACGGGTTCGAGCACGACCGACGACGTGGCGAGACGCGTGTAGCTCTGCACGAGGTTCTGCGTGTACGACGACCCCTGCAACAGCTCGTTGGGGTCGGAGCCCTCGGTCGCCGAGACGAACACGCTGCTCGTGGCCCGGAACGAGTCGGGCTGCGTCTGGGCGTACGCGTAACCCGCGCCTCCGCCGACGAGGGCGAGGACGACGACGAGGGGCCAACTCTTCAGGAGAGCGCGCCAGTAGTGCTGAGGATCCAACGGACACTCCCGGGTTGAGGTGGTGGAACCTGGCGAGCATACCCGGAGCAGAGAGGTCCTCACGACCCCCGGAGGGGGTGCCCGTGCCCGTGACGGTCAGTCGGCGAGCAGGGCCGTGTCGGCCCAGCGGGTGCCGTGCGGCGTGATCGTCACGCGTCTCGGCTCGTCCAGCACCTCGGGAGCGGGCGCCTCCTGCCCGTCGTCCGGCCCGTGCCCCGCCGACCCGTCGTCCGACGCGTCGACGACCTGCGCCTCGGCCGCCCCGGTCGGACGCTCGATGACGATGTCGAGCCACGACTCGGCGACGCCGTCCAGCAGCCCGGCTCCCCACTCGACCACGACGATCGAGCCCTCGAAGTCGAGGTCCAGGTCGTCGAGCTCGGCCTCGCCCGACAGCCGGTACGCGTCCACGTGCACCAGGGGCGTGCCCGACGCGGTCGGGTGCGTGCGCGCCAGGACGAACGTCGGGCTCGCCACCTGGCCGCGCACCTGGAGCCCCTCGCCGAGGCCGCGCGTGAAGGTCGTCTTGCCGGCGCCGAGCGGTCCGGTCAACACCAGCAGGTCACCCGCCCGCAGCGACCCGGCCATCCGACGCCCCAGCGCCTCCATGGCGTCGGCGTCGGCGACGGTCAGCTCGAGGGGGTCGCCCCGGACGGTCACGGCCGTCCGCCGACGTAGACGCGGGGCACCCGGGCTCCGACGCGGCAGGCGACCTCCTCGGGGATCGTGTCGGTGGCGTCGGCCCACTCGCCGATGGTCATCTCGCCCTGGTCGCCCGGCCCGAACAACACGACCTCGTCACCGACCGCGACGGGGTCGTCGCCCATGTCGACCAGGAACTGGTCCATCGCGACCCGGCCCACGATCGGGCGGGGCGCGCCGTTCACGACGACGTGCACGGTGCCCTGTGCCCGCCGGCTGACGCCGTCGGCGTACCCCAGGGGCACGAGCGCGAGCGTCGTGTCGGACGGAGCACGGAACGTGTAGTCGTACGAGACGCCGGTGCCCGCGGCGACGCGCTTGACCTTGACCACGGACGCGCTCAGCGTGAGCACCTGCCGCAGTCCCCGGTCGGCGGCGGTGACGCCCTCGGTCACGGGTATGCCCAGGCCGTTCGACCCCATGCGCACCATGTCGAAGCGTCGTTCGGGGTGTTCGAGCGCGGCCGAGCTCGACGACATGTGCCGCTTCTCGACGGTGGCCCCGAGCGCCTCGGCCTCGGCCACGGCCTGCTCGAACACGCGGGCCGCGGCCTGGTCGTCGGCCTCGCTGGTCTCGCTGACGTGCGAGAAGATGCCGCGCAGGCGGACCACTCCCTCGTCGCGCAACTCGACGGCACGGGCGACGAAGGCCGGCCAGTCCGAGGGCAGGCACCCCTCGCGGTGCAGGCCCGTGTCGATCGTCAGGTGGACGAGGGCGACCCCGCCGCGGGCCCGCGCGACCGCCGCGACGGCGTCGAGCTGGTCGAAGGTCGACACCCCCAGGTCGACGCGCAGGTCGACGGCCGCCTCGAGGTCGTCGGACGGGCTGAGCTGCCAGGCGAAGAACGAGGCGTCGCCTCCGATGCCCAGCCGTCGCATCTCGAGGGCCGGCGCGAGTTCGACCGTGCCGAACCAGCGGATGCCCGCCGCCACGGCCTCGGGCACGAGCACGGGGGCGCCGTGGGAGTAGGCGTCGGCCTTGACGATCGCCAGGATCTCGACCGGGTCGAGACGGGCGATCAACGACTCGAGGTTCGCCCGGTACGCGGCCAGGTCGACCGTGGCCCGTCGCAGGGACGTCGCGGCGCTCATGCGGTGTACCTCCGGGTGAGGCCGGCGGCCAGGCAGGCGACGACCTCGTAGGTGATGCCGCCCATCGCCTCGGCCCAGTCGGCGGCGGACTGCCGACCCAGCGCCGGGTCGCCGAAGAGCACGACCTCGTCGCCGATCTCGACGGGGTCGTCGCCCACGTCGATCACGAGGGCGTTCATGGCGATGCGCCCCCGGACGCGGTAGGTGCCCCGACCGATCGTGACGGAGGCGCGCTCGCTCGCGGCCCGGTCGATGCCGTCCGCGTACCCGACCGGCACGATGGCGATCGACGTGTCGCGCTCGGGACGGAAGAGGTAGCCGTACGACACGCCCTCGCCCGCCGGGATGCGCTTGACGGTGGTCACCGGCGCCGTGACGGTCATGGCCGGGCGCAGGCCGAGCTCGGCGGACGTGCGGTCGGCGTACGGGCTCAGCCCGTAGCTCGCGAGGCCGAAGCGCACCATGGTGGCTCGTGTCCCCACGTAGTCGAGCGCCGCCGCCGAGGCGGCCACGTGCAGCAGGGGCGGCCGCACCCCCCGCTCGTCGAGCATCGCGGACGCCCGGGCGAAGCGGGCCGTCTGCAGGCCGTCGTCCTCGGACGACGCGTTCGACACGTGGGTCATGAGGCCCTCGACCGGCACGACGGCGTCATGGCCGGCCGCGCGGTCGAACAGCTCGGGCCACTCGGACTCGACGGCCCCGTTGCGGCTCAGACCCGTGTCGATCGCCAGGTGGACCGCGCGGACACCGGCCGCCACGGCCGCCTCGAGCTGGTCGACGCTGGACACCGCGGGGGTGATGCCGAGCGCCGCGGCCTCGACGAAGTCCTCGTCGGGAGCGTGCAGCCAGGCGAGCACGGGCGCCTCGACACCGGCTCGACGCAGGGCCACGGCCTCGGTCAGGTCGGCCACGCCGAGCCAGTCGACGCCGGCCTCGACGAAGGCCCGGGCGCACTCGACGGCACCGTGGCCGTAGGCGTTCGCCTTGACCACGGCCATGACGGCCGACGGCGCGACGGCGGCCCGGAGGACCTCGACGTTGTGGCGCAACGCGGCCGTGTCGACGGTGATGGTGACGTCGTGGGTCATCGGTCCGCCCCTTCGTGGTGTGCGTCGTGGTCGACGGGGGCCCGGCCGTCGCCCTCGGCGACGACGTAGGCGACCGCCACCCCGCCGTCGTGGCTGAGCGACAGATGGAGGCGCGAGACGCCTCGCGAGTCGGCGAGCGACCGCGCTCCCCCGCTGAGCACGAGCGACGGGGCTCCCTGGTCGTCGGAGACGACCACGACGTCGTGCCAGCGCACCCCGGTGGAGCCGCCCAGGGACTTGATCAGCGCCTCCTTGGCGGCGAAGCGGGCCGCGAGCGACGGGCGCCCGCGGGGGCTGCCGTCCCGGAGGACGAGCTCGTCGGCTCGGAACAGACGCGTGGCGAGCGCCGGCGTGCGCTCGATCGAGCGGTCGAAGCGTCCGAGGTCGACGACGTCGACGCCGATGCCCACGATCACGTCCTCACCCGCCTGACGCCCTGCCCCGGCTGCACGACCCGCTACTCGACGGTGACCGACTTGGCCAGGTTGCGCGGCTGGTCGACGTCGAGGCCCTTGGCGGCGGCGAGCTCCATGCCGAAGATGTGCAGCGGCACGACCGACAGCAGGGGCTCGAAGAGCGGGGCCGCCAGCGGGATGTGCAGCACCTCGTCGGCGAAGGGCAGCACCGCGGCGTCGCCCTCTTCGGCGATCGCGATGACGCGGGCGCCGCGCGCGCGGATCTCTTGGATGTTCGAGACGACCTTGGGGTGCAAGGACCGCGGGTCGCGCGGGCTGGGGACGACGACGAAGACGATCTGACCGGGCTCGATCAGGGCGATCGGACCGTGCTTGAGCTCGCCGGCGGCGAAGCCCTCGGCGTGGATGTAGGCGAGCTCTTTCAGCTTGAGCGCGCCCTCGAGGGCGATGGGGTAGCCCACGTGACGCCCGAGGAACAGCACCGACCGGGTGTCGGCCATCCAGCCGGCGAGGGTCTTGATGCGCTCGGACGACTCGAGCACCTGCTCGATCTTGCCGGGGATCTCGTGCAGGTCGGTGACCTGCTCGGCGATGGCCTCGGCGCTGAGCGTGCCACGCAGGGTCGCCAGGTGCAGGCCCAGCAGGAAGAGCGCGGTGCCCTGGGCGACGAACGCCTTGGTCGACGCGACGGCGACCTCGGGGCCCGCGTGCGTGTAGAGCACGGCGTCGGACTCGCGCGGGATCGTCGAGCCCTGCGTGTTGCAGATCGACAGCACCTGGGCGCCCTGCTCTCGGGCGTACTTGACGGCCATCAGGGTGTCCATCGTCTCGCCCGACTGGCTGATCGACACCACGAGGGTCTTCTCGTCGAGGACCGGGTCGCGGTAGCGGAACTCGTGCGCCAGCTCGACCTCGACGGGGATGCGGGCCCACTGCTCGATGGCGTACTTGCCGAGGATGCCGGCGTAGGCGGCGGTGCCACAGGCGATGACGATGACGCGGTCGACGGTCAGGAGGCGCTCGCGCACGCCGTCGAGCTCGGTCAGGGTCACGGCGCCCTCGGCGGTGATGCGGCCGAGCAGCGTCTTGGCGACGGCCTCGGGCTCCTCGCTGATCTCTTTCGCCATGAAGCTGGACCAACCGCCCTTCTCGGCGGCCGAGGCGTCCCAGTCCACCTCGAACTCGGTCGTCTCGACGGGCGCCCCGGAGAAGTCGACGACCTCGACCGAGTCGGGACGGATCGTCACGAGCTGGTCCTGCCCGATCGACATGGCCCGACGGGTGTGGGCGACGAAGGCCGCGACGTCGCTGCCGAGGAAGTTCTCGCCGTCGCCCAGGCCGATGACGAGGGGCGAGTTGCGGCGGGCGCCGACGACGACGCCCGGCTGGTCGGCGTGCACGACGAGCAGCGTGAACGCGCCGTCGAGGGTGTTGACGACCGTGCGCAGGGCCTCGGTCAGGTCGCCGGAGGAACGGTAGGCCCGGGCCACCAGGTGCGCGGCGACCTCGGAGTCGGTCTCGCTGAGGAACTCGACGCCCTCGGCGAGCAGCTCGGCCTTGAGCTCGGAGAAGTTCTCGATGATGCCGTTGTGGATGAGGGCGAGCTTGCCGTCGTCCGCGAGGTGGGGGTGCGCGTTCGCGTCGGTCGGGCCACCGTGGGTCGCCCACCGGGTGTGGCCGATGCCGGTCGTGCCGTCGGTGAGCGGCGTCGCCTCGAGGTCGTCGACGAGCATCTGCAGCTTGCCGGCCTTCTTGCGGGTGCCGAGGTCGCCCGCGGCGTCGATCACGGCGACTCCCGCCGAGTCGTACCCGCGGTACTCGAGTCGCTTGAGGCCGCCCAGCAGCACCTCGATGCTCTTGTCACCCGTTCCGACGTATCCCACGATTCCACACATGGGGTCGATCCTAGAGGTTCCCGTCCGAGAGCCCGGCGGGCCGTGCCGACTCGCGTCGACCCCGGACCGGTAGCCTCGTGCGCATGGCCGAAGCCAACCCGACGACCGCGCCCTCCGCCGTGCACGCGAGCCCCTTCGTCGAGATCGGGCGCGACGCCTGGGCCGACCTGGCCCCGACGACGCGCCTGCCGCTGACCGAGACCGAGATCGTCCAGCTGCGCGGCCTCGGCGACCGCCTCGACATGCGCGAGGTGCAGGACGTCTACGTCCCGCTCAGCCGCCTCCTCAACCTCTACGCCGCCGGCGCCCGCAACCTGCACCGGGCCACGAGCGACTTCCTCGGCGAACGGGCCCAGCGCACGCCCTTCGTGATCGGCGTCGCCGGGTCGGTGGCCGTCGGCAAGTCGACCGTCGCGCGCCTCCTGCGAGAGCTGCTCAGCCGCTGGGACGACACCCCCCGCGTCGAGTTGGTGACCACCGACGGGTTCCTCTACCCGAACGCCGAACTCGAACGCCGCGGCATCATGAGCCGCAAGGGGTTCCCCGAGTCGTACGACCGCCGCCACCTGCTGCGGTTCGTCTCGCAGGTCAAGAGCGGCGCCGAAGAGGTGCGTGCGCCGTTCTACTCGCACACCAGCTACGACATCATGCCGAGCGCCGAGGTCGTCGTGCGGCGGCCCGACATCCTGATCGTCGAGGGCTTGAACGTGCTGCAGCCCGCCGTCGCCGGCCGGCTCGCCCTCAGCGACCTGTTCGACTTCACGGTCTACGTCGACGCCCGCACCGGCGACATCGAGAACTGGTTCGTCGAACGGTTCCTCGCGCTGCAGAAGGGCGCGTTCACCCAGGAGCGCTCGTTCTTCCACCGTTTCGCCGACATGAGCGAACCCGAGGCGCGGTCGTTCGCCTCGGGCATCTGGAAGTCGGTCAACGAGCCCAACCTGATCGAGAACGTGCTGCCGACCCGGTCACGGGCGACGCTCGTCCTGCGGAAGGCGGCCGACCACAAGGTCAGTTCGGTCCTGCTGCGCAAGATCTGAGCCGCGGCGACGCCGGGCCGGCTCAGGCGCCGCGTCCGGTCGGGCGCCGCAGCCGGTCGCGCACCGCGTCCGGTCGGGCGCCGCGTCCGGTCAGGAGGCGCGGGTGACGTCACCGGGACGTCGCGCCCCGTCCGCCGCCCGGGTCAGAGGGCGAGTCGCTCGCGCACGACGTCGGCCAGCGAGTGGGCGACGCGGTCGGCGGTCGGTTGGTCGGCGGCCTCGACCATCACGCGCACCACGGGCTCGGTGCCCGAGGGGCGGAGCAGTACGCGGCCGGTGTCGCCGAGCTCGGCCTCGAACCGGCGGACGGCCTCGGCCACGCCCTCGTCGGACGCGGCTCGCGAGCGGTCGACGTCCCGCACGTTGACCATGATCTGCGGGAAGACCGTCATGACCGAGGCGAGCTCGGCCAGGCTCTTGCCGGTCGCGGCCATGCGGGCCACGAGCGAGAGACCGGTGAGGATGCCGTCACCGGTGGTGGCGTAGTCGGCGAAGACGATGTGGCCGGACTGCTCGCCGCCGAGGGTGAAGCCGTGCTCGTTCATGTCCTCGAGCACGTAGCGGTCGCCGACCTTGGTCTGGCGGACCGTGATGCCGTGCTCGGCCATGGCGCGGATGAGGCCGAGGTTGCTCATCACCGTCGCGACGAGCGTGTCGTCGACGAGCGCGCCACGTTCTTTCTGCGCCAGGGCGATGATGGCCATGATCTGGTCGCCGTCGACCACGGCGCCGGTGGCGTCGACGGCCAGGCAGCGGTCGGCGTCGCCGTCGTGCGCGATGCCGACGTCGGCCCCGTGCTCGAGGACGGCCTTCGCGAGGTTGTCGAGGTGGGTCGACCCCACGCCGTCGTTGATGTTCACGCCGTCGGGATCGGCGCCGATCAGGGTGACCGTCGCGCCGGCGTCGGTGAACACCTCGGGAGAGACGGCCGAGGCGGCCCCGTGGGCGCAGTCGAGGACGACGTGGATGCCGTCGAGTCGGTTGGGCAGGGCGCCGAGCAGGTGCAGCACGTAGCGGTCCTCGGCGTCGGCGAACCGACGGATGCGGCCCACGTCGCCACCGATCGGCATCAGCTGCGGATCGGCCATGGCGGCCTCGATGCGGTCCTCGACCTCGTCGGGGAGCTTGGTGCCGCCGAAGGCGAAGAACTTGATGCCGTTGTCGGGCGCGGCGTTGTGCGAGGCGCTGATCATCACGCCGAAGTCGGCGCCGATGTCGTCGACCAGGAAGGCCGCGGCGGGGGTCGGGATGACTCCGGCGTCGAGCACGTCGACACCCGAGCTGGCGAGCCCGGCACAGACGGCCGCGGTGAGGAACTCACCGGAGATGCGGGGGTCGCGCGCGACGACGGCGACGGGGCGCCGTCCCTCGGCACGACGGGCATCGGCGTGATGCCCCTTCGTGAGCACCACCGCGCTCGCCTGGGAGAGCCCCAGGGCGAGCGCGGCGGTCAGCTCACGGTTGGCGAGGCCTCTGACACCGTCGGTACCGAACAAACGCGACATCGCGAGACCTGCCTTGTGTGGTGCTGGTTAGCGCTTCGAGAACTGCGAGGCCTTGCGGGCCTTCTTGAGACCGGCCTTCTTGCGCTCGATGACGCGGGCGTCACGGGTGAGGAAGCCGGCCTTCTTGAGCGTGGCGCGGTTGTTCTCGCGGTCGATCTCGTTCAGCGCACGGGCGATGGCGAGACGGAGGGCACCGGCCTGGCCCGAGGGGCCACCACCGGTGACCTTGACGGCCACGTCGTACGAGCCGAGCAGGTCGAGGACCTTGAACGGGTCGTTGATCAGCTGCTGGTGCAGCTTGTTGGGGAAGTAGTCCTCGAGGGTGCGACCGTTCACGACGATCGTGCCGGAGCCGGGCGTGAGGCGCGCACGAGCGATGGCCTCCTTGCGGCGACCGACGGCGGAACCGCCGACGCTCAGCACGGGGCGGGGCGTCGCGGCGGCCTCGGGGGCCGAGCTCTCGGTGGTGAAGCTCTCGGGAGCCTGGTCGATGGAATCTGCGATCTGAGCCACTGTGTGGGGGTCCTTAAGTCTGAAGGCGGACGCTACTGGGCGACCTGGTCGAGGGTGTAAACCGTGGGCTGCTGAGCAGCGTGGGGGTGCTCGGCACCCGCGTACACCTTCAGCTTCTTGATCTGGGCACGGCCCAGCGAGTTCTTCGGCAGCATGCCACGGATGGCCTTCTCGACCGCACGGGTGGGGTGCTTCTCGACCATCTCGGAGTACGTGGTGGCCGTGATGCCGCCCGGGTAACCCGAGTGACGGTAGTAGAGCTTCTCGGCCAGCTTGGAGCCGGTGAGGGCCACCTTGTCGGCGTTGATGACGATGACGAAGTCGCCCATGTCCATGTGGGGGGCGAAGGTCGGCTTGTGCTTGCCGCGCAGCAGGGCTGCCACGTGGCTCGCGAGGCGGCCGAGCACGACGTCGTTGGCGTCGATGATCAGCCAGTTCGGCTGAACGTCAGCCGGCTTGGGGGAGAAAGTGCGCGTCACAGTAGTGCTGCTTTCTGGTCGAGGTGAGAGGTTCGTGAATCCCGCTCCGTTGCCGTTGTCACCGCAGAGGCGATGAGAACGAGTCAGGTGGAGGGCTCAACTTCGGGCGAAAGCGCGCAGTTGCGCAGACACCAAGGGTTCACGTTACCCGACACGGGCCGGACGGTCAACCATCGCCCGCCTCGCCCCGGGGAGTCACTCCCCCAGCTGATCGTGCGACCGCTTCACCTGCGTCAGGGCCACCCGGGCGGCCATCTCGGCGTCGGGCGGGTAGCCGACCTCGACCATCGTGAGTCCGTGGGCGGGCACGACCCGGAACTCGCCGTTGCGCTGGGCCTCGCGCCGCACGCCCACCGCACGATGCGCCTCCATCGCTCCCTCGCCGACGGCCACGCAGGCGCCCACGAGGTTGCGCACGAGGTTGTGGCAGAACGCGTCCGCCTGCACCGAGGCGACGAGCACGCCGTCGGCCTCGCGCCTCCACGAGAACTCCTGCAGCTCGCGGATGGTGGTCGCGTAGTCGCGGTGTCGGCAGTACGCGGCCCAGTCGTGCAGGCCGAGCAGGCCGGACGCCGTCGCGTTCATCAGCTCGAGGTCGAGGCGTTGGTCGTACCAGAGGGTGTGGCTGCGCCTCGTCGGATCGCGTTCGGCCCCCCGGTCGGCGATGCGGTACTCGTAGCGGCGCCAGAGGGCGCCGAAGCGGGCGTGGAAACCCGGAGGCGCGACCCGGGCACCCGAGATCACGATCTCGTCGGACGCGCCCGCGAGCCCGTTCAACCGCCGGGCCAGCACGGTCGGGGCGTCGAGCGGGGACTGGTCGCGCATGCCGCGGTGCGGCTTCTGCAGCTGGGCGATCTGGGCGTCGGTGAGGTCGAGGTGCACCACCTGTCCGCGCGCGTGCACGCCGGCGTCGGTGCGACCCGCCACGGTCACGGTCGGCACGTCCCCCAGCCTGCGGAAGAGCGTCTGCAGAGCGGCCTCGATCTCGCCCTGCACCGTGCGGCGGCCGGGTTGTTCGCTCCAGCCCGAGAAGCCGGTGCCGTCGTACGCCACCCCGAGGCGGAGGCGCGTCAGGGCCGGGGCGTCGATCGTCACCCGATGATCCTACGGGGCCGACACCGCGCCTCCTCGGCCTGCCGGGTGGGCGGACGACGACGGCGGCCGCGACCCGGTCACCCGGGTCACGACCGCCGTCGGGCGCCTCCGCCTAGCCCATGCGGGAGGCGCGGTGCCGGACCACGAGGACCGTGCCACCCATCGCCATCAGCACCAGGGCGAGCGCCAGCCACCCGGCCAGGGGCGCGGAGCCCGTGAAGGCGAGCGAGCCGTCCGCGGTCGGTGCGGTCGTGCCCGGGGTGACCGCCCCGGGACCGGCACCCGGCACGGTCGGACCGGCTCCGGCTCCGGCTCCGGCTCCGGGCGTCGTGCCCGGGTCGGTCACCGGCGGGGCGGGGTCGACGGGAGCGGCGAGCAGCGACACCCCGACGACGACCGGGTCGTGGTCGCTCGAGCGGAACTGGTCGGGCTGGTACAGCTGCTCGGCGTTGTAGTTGAAGCGGCTGTACTCGAGGCCGATGCCCTCACCCGAGTTGATGTTCCAGATGTCCACGCCCGTGACGGCCTCGGCCGCGGCGGGCGAGGCGAGCACGTGGTCGAGGGACCCGCTGAGGCCGCTGAAGACGTAGCTGTACTCGTCGGTCCCGGTCGAGCCGAGGTCGACGTAGCCGGCCTGGCGGAGCACCTCGATCGGGTCCTCCTGGCTGTAGGCGTTGAAGTCGCCGAGCAGGAACACCTTGTCGGTCCCCGCAGCGGCCTCACGCTCGGCGGCGAAGGCGACCAGGGCGTTCGCCTGGTTGACGCGCGAGCCGTTCGAACCGCCCTGACCGTCACCCTGGTCGGCGTCCGGGCCCGAACCGCTGCCCTTCGACTTGAAGTGGTTCGCGATCGCGACGAAGGTCGAGCCGGCGTCACCGCCGACGGGCCGGAAGGCCTGCGCGAGCGGCTGCCGGGCGTTGCTGAACGCGGCCGATCCGGTCAGGATCGTCGACCCTCCGACGGGCTCGGCGACGGCCTTCTTGTAGATGAAGGCCAGACGGATGACGTCCTCGTTGGCGGGCAGCGCCTCCGGTGAGCGCGCGTAGTCCCAGACCTCGCTGCCGGCCGCGGCGTTGAGCGCCCCGACCAGGGTCGCGAGTGCGGAGTCGCGGTCCTCGCCGAAGCGGGCCGAGTTCTCGATCTCCTCGAGCGACACGACGTCGGCGCCCAGGGCGGTGATCGCCGTGACGATCTTCACCTGCTGGCGGGCGAGGTTCTCGGCGTTCGCGGCACCACGAGCGTCGCAGCCGCTGTTCACCGTCACCGGCGCACCCGCGCGGTCCGTGTAGAACGTGCAGCCGCGCAGCTGGTCGCCCGTCGTCGTGAAGTAGTTGAGCACGTTGAAGCTTGCGAGCTTCAGGTCGCCTCCCACCTCGCGCGGGGCGTCGGTCCGGATGTCCTCGAACGTGACGGGCAGGTCGCCGTAGGCCGTGTCACCCGTGAGGCGGGCGGTCGGCTGGTACTTCCAGGCCGAGTTGCGGAAGTCGAACACGACCGGCTTCGTGAAGGCGACCGAGGCGCCCACCGTGACGGGGTTCTCGTTCGAGAGGTAGGGCAGCGGGATCGACTGGTTGGCCGCGGTGAAGAAGTTCGTCGTGGCACCGTCGTCGAGGGTCACGGCTCGGGCCGCGTTGTCGGCGACCACCGCCGCGTAGCCCGGGGAGCCCGGACGCGCGACCTCGGTGGGCTGGATCAGCGGCCGGTCACCCGAGGCGAGCTTGACCTCGCCGTACTGGTTCGTCGTGTAGGTGTCCGCGACGGTGAACTCGCCCTGAGGCAGCACGAGCATGCTCTCGAGCGTCTCGCGCTGGGCGTCGGTGGCGGGCAGGGCGACGGTCGCCGCCTGGGGTGCCGCGACGGTCGAGGCGTCGAGCGCCCGGAGCGACGCCGCACCGGTGACGGTGATCTGCGTCAGGCCGAAGAACTCGGTGACGGTCCCGTCGACCTCGACGTAGTCGCCGACGGCGACCGAGGAGGCGGTGCTCGCGGAGTACACGAACAGCGCGTCCGACGCGACGTGCGTCGCCAGGTCGAGTGCGCCACCGGTGCCCGGGGTCTGGATGACGTAGCCGTCGAGGCCGCCCGTGGGGTAGGTGGCCGTGACGACGCCCCGCGTGGTCACCGTGCGACCGACGAGAGGGCTCGTGCCGGTCGCGCCCTGGATCTGGGCGACCGTCACGTCGGCCTCGGGGGTCGGCTCGGGCTGCGGCTCGGGCTCCGGACCGGGGTCGGTGCCCGTGCCGCCGGAGTTCTGCGGGGTGACGGTGGTCTGCGTCGAGAAGTCGGCCGCGTTGACGTCGGTGTCCACACCAGCGGTGCGGGCCAACGAGTTGGGCGTCGGGTTCGTTCCCGTCACGGGAGCGACGGTCGTCTCGAAGGTGTTCGAGGCGCCGTAGCCGAGCAGGTCGACCACGCCCGGCGTCCCGGCGGGGATCGAACCGGGTGCGAGCGTCAACGGCTCGGCGCCGTTCGACAACAGGACCGTTCCCGTGGTGCCGCTCGGGTTGAGAGAGGCACTCGCGTCGGGGGCGGGCAGGTCGGCGCCCGTGGTGCCGTTGCCCGGGATCGCCACGAGGAAGTAGCCACCGGCCGCGATGGTGCCGGCGAGTTCGGCGGCGGAGAACTGCCCGGCGCCCGTCGCCGAGCGGTACTGCAGGGACCAGCCGGCCAGCGACACCGACGCCGTCGTGGGGTTGTACAGCTCGACGAACTTGCGGTTGAAGGGAGCGTTGGCGCTGCCTCCCTTGAGGTAGGCCTCGTTGATGACCACCGACGAGCCGTCGGGCGCGGCGAGGGCGGGCGCGGCGGTCGCGAGAGGGGCGAGCCCGAGCGCGAGGGCCATGCCCGTCGTGAGGGCGAGGGCCTTGAGTGGGCGGGGGCGTGGCGACATGACGTCCTTCGTGATCGGGTCGGGCTCCGGTCACCGTAGGCGGCACAGGTGCACCACAGGTGTCGCAGAACAATCGCCAAGGTAAACGACCCCCGCCCGGGGGGCCAGTCCTCTCTTGTGCGGACCCCCTCCTGCTCCCTGCACGACGAAGGGCCCGTCACCTCACGGTGACGGGCCCTCCGGGTGGTGCTGGTGGGTCTACTTGGCTGCTTCGTCGTCCGACTTCGCAGCGGCGTCGGCCTCGACCTCGTCGGCGGCAGCCGTCTCGGTCTCGGCCTCGACGGGAGCCGACTCCTCGACGGTCTCGGTCTCGTCGACGGGAGCCTCGGTGGGCTCCTCGGCGACGGGCTCGGCGACCGGAGCCGCCGCGGCGGTGGTCTTCGAGTTCTTGACCTTGGGGCTCACGGGCTCGAGGACGAGCTCGATGGACACCATCGACGCGTTGTCACCCTTGCGGAAGCCGAGCTTCGTGATGCGGGTGTAGCCGCCGTCACGGTTCTCGACCAGCGGGGCGATCTCGGTGAAGAGGATGTGGGCGGCCTCTTTGTTGTTGCGCAGGGTCTGCATGGCGCGACGACGCGAGTGCAGGTCGCCACGCTTCGCGAAGGTCACGAGACGCTCGGCGACGGGACGGAGGCGCTTGGCCTTGGTCTCGGTCGTCTTGATCGTCTTGTGCTCGAAGAGCGAGGCGGCCAGGTTGGCCAGCATGAGGCGCTCGTGCGCCGGGCCGCCTCCGAGGCGGGGTCCCTTGGTGGGCTTGGGCATTGTCTGTTCCTAAGTGAGTCGAGAGTGGAGGGCGTCGGGCGGAGAGACCTAGTTGGTGGTCTCTTCTTCGTCGTAACCGCTGTAGAAGTGGGCTCCGTCGAACCCGGGGACCGTGTCCTTGAGCGAGAGGCCGAGCTCGACGAGCTTGTCCTTCACCTCGTCGACCGACTTCTGACCGAAGTTGCGGATGTTCATCAACTGGGTCTCGGACAGGGCGACCAGCTCGGACACCGTGTTGATGCCCTCGCGCTTCAGGCAGTTGTAGCTGCGGACCGACAGGTCGAGGTCCTCGATCGGGGTCTGCAGCTCGCTCGACAGGACGGCGTCGACCGGCGCGGGGCCGATCTCGATGCCCTCGGCGGCGGTGTTCAGCTCGCGGGCGAGGCCGAACAGCTCGGTCAGCGTGCGACCGGCCGAGGCGATGGCGTCACGGGGCGAGATCGACGGCTTCGACTCGACGTCGACGACCAGGCGGTCGAAGTCGGTGCGCTCACCGGCACGCGTCGCCTCGACGCGGTAGGTGACCTTGAGCACGGGCGAGTAGATCGAGTCGATCGGGATCTGACCGGCTTCGCTGAACTCGCTCCGGTTCTGCACGGCCGACACGTAACCACGGCCACGCTCGATCGTGAGCTCGAGCTCGAACTTCGCCTTGTCGTTCAGCGTGGCGATGACGAGCTCGGGGTTGTGGATCTCGACGCCGGCCGGAGCCGAGATGTCGGCGGCCGTGACCTGACCCGCACCCTGCTTGCGCAGGTAGGCCGTGATGGGCTCGTCGTGCTCGCTGGCGACGACCAGCTGCTTGATGTTGAGGATGACCTCGGTGACGTCCTCTTTCACTCCGGGGACGGTCGTGAACTCGTGCAGCACACCGTCGATGCGGATGCTGGTGACAGCAGCGCCGGGGATCGACGAGAGAAGCGTGCGGCGCAGCGAGTTGCCGAGGGTGTAACCGAAGCCTGGCTCGAGGGGCTCGATCACGAAGCGGGAGCGGAACTCCGAGATGTTCTCCTCGGTGAGGGTGGGGCGCTGTGCAATGAGCACTGTTTAATCCTTTCGGCGAAGAGTCCGCTATATGACTCTTGGCGGTACGACAGGTGGCTGGCCCGTCGGGTCTGTTGAGTTGTGGGCACCTCGGGCGAACACGCGGGAGGCGGTGCTGACGCGGGGGAGCCCGCCGTACCCGACGGACCCCGGTGACGGGGCCCGTCGGGCACGGCGGGCGGTAACTCAGTTAGACGCGACGACGCTTCGGCGGGCGGCAGCCGTTGTGCGCCTGGGGGGTGACGTCGTTGATCGAACCGACCTCGAGGCCTGCGGCCTGGAGCGAGCGGATCGCCGTCTCGCGACCCGAACCCGGGCCCTTGACGAAGACGTCGACCTTCTTGACACCGTGCTCCTGCGCCTGGCGGGCGGCGGACTCGGCGGCGAGCTGCGCGGCGAACGGGGTCGACTTGCGCGAGCCCTTGAAGCCGACGGCGCCGGACGAGGCCCAGCTCAGGACGGCGCCCGAGGGGTCGGTGATCGAGACGATCGTGTTGTTGAACGTGCTCTTGATGTGGGCCTGGCCCACGGCGACGTTCTTCTTCTCTTTGCGGCGGGGCTTACGCGCGGCCGTCTTCGGTGCTGCCAATTTTTTCTCCTACAACCTTGAGGGGCGTACGGCGGGAGCCGAGGCCTATCGAGCCTTCTTCTTGCCGGCGACGGTGCGCTTCGGGCCCTTGCGGGTACGAGCGTTCGTCTTGGTGCGCTGGCCGCGGACGGGGAGGCCGCGGCGGTGGCGGATGCCCTCGTAGCTACCGATCTCGACCTTGCGGCGGATGTCGGCGGCCACCTCGCGGCGGAGGTCACCCTCGACCTTGTAGTTGCCCTCGATGTAGTCGCGGAGCAGGACGAGCTGGTCGTCCGTGAGGTCCTTGACGCGGATGTTGCCGTCGATCTCGGTCTCGGCGAGAGTCTTGAGCGCGCTGGTGCGGCCGACTCCGTAGATGTAGGTCAGTGCGACTTCGACGCGCTTGTCGCGCGGGATGTCAACGCCTGCTAGACGTGCCATGATGGCCTCTTTTCAGAGATGGTGGAGGTCTGTCACAGCACCGGTGCCCGGGCCTCCGACCCGGGGTGTCCCCCGCCTCCGTCCACCCTGTCGGGCTTCCGTGACGAGTTCTGGTGCTGCTGGGAGGGTGTTGCTGTGTGACCCGGCTCGGCCGGGTCGGCATCGGCACGTCGCCGGAGCGACGGACGAGTCAGCCCTGACGCTGTTTGTGGCGCGGGTTGCTCTTGCAGATGACCATGACGTTGCCCTTGCGGCGGATGACCTTGCAGTGCTCGCAGATGGGCTTGACGCTGGGGTTGACCTTCATTGATGATTCCTTGATCTCGCTGGCTTCGTGCCCCACGGGTGCGTGGGGCCGTTCCTTTCCAGCACGCCCTACTTGTAGCGGTAGACGATCCGGCCGCGGGTCAGGTCGTAGGGGCTGAGCTCCACGATCACACGGTCTTCGGGCAGGATGCGGATGTAGTGCTGCCGCATCTTGCCGGAGATGTGCGCGAGGACCCTGTGTCCGTTGGTCAACTCAACGCGGAACATCGCGTTGGGCAGAGCTTCGATCACTGCGCCTTCGATTTCGATGACACCGTCTTTTTTGGCCATAGCCTCACTGTCGCTAAGAATAGGGGTGTTGGTCGTGCGGGGATGCGATGCCCAGGCGCGCAGAAACGCACACGGAACACCAAAGGTCGATCCTAGGTGATGCCGGTATAGTTCAGCAACCCGGCTGGTCAACCCGACACGCCGGAGCACCCGCCGACCTCTGCCGCCCACCTCGGCCGTCGTCTCGTCGGGTACGCGTCACGACTGCCGGGAGCACCATGCCTGACCGCTCGACCACCCCCTCCTCCCCTCGGGGGGTCGCTCGTCACGGCCGACTCCGCCGCCGCGGCCCCGTCCGCATGCTCCTGGGGCTCGTCGCCGGGACGATGGCCGTCGTGCTCGTGAGCGGCGTGTCCGTCGCGGCCATCGCGGTCCGCTCCGCGACCTCGGGCGTGCAGACGGTCTCTCTCGGCAACGAGGACGAGGTCGCCGGGGTCGACATCTCGGCCATCCAGGGCGGCGCCAACATCCTGCTGGTGGGCAGCGACGAACGCGACGACGGCAGCCAGGTCGACGCCGGCGAGGTCGACGGCA
This sequence comes from Frigoribacterium sp. NPDC087798, assembly GCF_044742985.1. Lineage (NCBI taxonomy): Bacteria > Bacillati > Actinomycetota > Actinomycetes > Micrococcales > Microbacteriaceae > Frigoribacterium > Frigoribacterium sp. NPDC087798. The sequence goes on from NZ_JBIUVP010000004.1 coordinate 148,708, forward strand.
TCCGCAACGACGTGACGATCCTGGCCCACCTCTCGGCGGACCACACCCAGCTGACGGCCGTGAGCTTCCCCCGCGACCTGATGATCGACGTACCCGAATGCGTCGGCGACGACGGCCAGGTGTACCCGGCCGAGGACTACGTGCAGTTCAACACGACCCTCGGACGCGGTGGCCTCTCGTGCACCGTCAAGACGGTCGAGGGCATGACCGGACTGGCGATCCCCTACGCCGGCAAGATCACCTTCGACGGCGTCATCGAGATGTCGAACGCCATCGGTGGGGTCGACGTCTGCGTCACGCGGACGATCCGGGACACCGACTCGGGCATCGACCTGACCGCGGGCACCCACACCCTGCAGGGCGCCGAGGCCCTCGCCTTCCTGCGGACCCGACACGGCGTCGGCGACGGAAGCGACATCGCGCGCATCAGCTCGCAGCAGGTCTTCCTGTCCTCGATGATGCGCAAGATCATCTCGGGCGGCACCCTCGGCGACGTGACGACGCTCTACAAACTCGCCTCGGCCGCCCTGAGCAACATGACGTTGTCGTCCACCCTCGACTCCCCCGACACGCTCGTGCGCCTGGCCCTCGCACTGAAGGACATCCAGCCCGCGGGGATCGTCTTCGTCCAGTACCCGGTCGTCGACGATTCGCGGGACCCGAACAGGGTGGTGCAGTCCACGACCGACGCCGCGGCCCTGAACGCCGCCCTGAACGCCGACCAGAAGTTCACCCTCGGTGACGACAGCGCCGGACGTGGCTCCGTCTCGGACGGGACGGCCCCGGCCGCGACCACGCCCCCCGCCGCACCGAGCGAGACGTCGACGCCGTCCGACACGACGTCGGAGTCCTCCGTGCCGGCCGCCCCGGTCGCGACGGACACTCCGACGACCACGCTGCCCTCGACCATCACGGGCCAGTCGGCGGCCGAGGCCACCTGCAGCGTCGGCTCGTCCCGCTGAGCCGCACCGAGCCTCCTCGCGTCGTCGGCGTGAGCCGAGGAGGCGCGGGTCAGGCGATCCGGACGGGTGTCACTCCCAGCGGTGCCAGACCCGCGGCGCCGCCGTCCTGTGCCGTGAGCACCCAGATGCCACCGTCGTGCACCGCGATCGAGTGCTCCCAGTGCGCGGCCATCGAGCCGTCGCGCGTGGTGACGGTCCACCCGTCGTCGTGGGTCACCGTGTCGATTCCGCCCGACGTGACCATGGGCTCGATGGCGATCACCAGGCCGGGCCGGACGGCGGGGCCACGTCCGCGGACGCGGTAGTTGAACACCGGCGGGTCCTCGTGCATCGAACGACCGATGCCGTGGCCGGTGTAGTCCTCGATGATGCCGAAGTCGCCCTGCCCGTCGATGTAGTCCTCGATGGCGCCCCCCACCTCGTTGAGGTGCGAGGCCGACGCCAGCGCGGCGATGCCGTGCCAGAGGGACTGCTCGGTGACCTCGTTCAACCGACGCCGCTCGGCCACCACGTCGGGGCGGCCGGCATCGTCCAGGACGAAACTCCGTGCGCTGTCGCCGTTCCAGCCGTCGAGTTGCGCTCCGCTGTCGACGGAGACGAGGTCCCCCGCCGCCAGCACGCGCGCACCGGGGATGCCGTGGACGACCTCGTCACCGACCGACGCGCACACCGTGTGACGGTAGCCGGGCACCAACATGAAGTTGGGTTCTCCCCCACCGTCTCGGATGACGGCTTCGGCGACGGCGTCGAGTTCGAGCGTGGACACCCCGGGACGAACGGCGGACTGGACGGCGTCGAGCGACGCGGCCGTCAACAGCCCCGGCGCGACCAGACGTCTGAGTTCGTCGGCCGTCTTGTAGATGCCGGAGCGGCGGAACGCCACGAGGTCAGGAGGCCGAGGCGACGCACGTGAAGCCGCGAGCGGCCAAGGCCGACTCGATGCGCCCGGCGACCTCGTCGATGCTGCCCAGACCGTCGACCTCGACGAGGATTCCTCGATCTCGGTACGTGTCGATCAGGGGTGCGGTCTCGCGGAGGTAGACGTCCTGGCGGTGGCGGATGGCGTCCTCGGTATCGTCGGAACGACCCTGGTCGACGGCACGCCGGCGCAGTCGCTCGACGATCTCGTCCCGCTCGGCGACCAGCTGGACGACGGTCGTCAAGGACTGCCCCTGCGCAGCGAGGTGCTCGTCGAGGAATTGGACCTGCTGCAGCGTGCGTGGGTAGCCGTCGAGGAGGAAGCCCTCGCTCGCATCGGCCTGCGACAGCCGGTCGGAGATGAGCTCGTTGGTGAGGCTGTCCGGTACGTAGTCGCCCGCGTCGAGGATCGCCTTGACCTTGAGACCGAGCTCGGTCTCGTTCTTGACGTTGGCGCGGAAGATGTCGCCGGTCGAGATCGCGGGGATGCCCAACGACTCGGCGATCGCGACCGCCTGGGTGCCCTTGCCGGCCCCGGGGGGACCGACGATGAGGAGGCGCGGGCTGAGTCGGGTCTCAGCGGCGCTCATCGGAGCAGGCCCTCGTAGTGACGCTGCTGCAGCTGCGAGTCGATCTGCTTGACCGTCTCGAGGCCGACGCCCACGATGATCAGGATGCTGGCGCCTCCGAAGGGGAAGTTCTGGTTCGCACCGACCGTGGCCAACGCGATCAGCGGGATGAGCGCGATGATGCCGAGGTACAAGGCACCGGGCAGCGTCACACGCGTCAGCACGTAGTCGAGGTACTCGGCCGTGGGGCGACCGGCCCGGATGCCCGGGATGAACCCGCCGTACTTCTTCATGTTGTCGGCGACCTCTTCGGGGTTGAAGGTGATCGCGACGTAGAAGTAGGTGAAACCGACGATGAGGGCGAAGTACAGGACCATGTAGAGCGGGTTGTCGCCCGAGGTGAGGTTGGCCTGCACCCAACTGACCCAGGCGGGCGGAGCCGTTCCGTCGGAGGGCTGGTTGAACTGGGCGACGAGGGCCGGGAGGTAGAGCAGCGACGAGGCGAAGATGACCGGCACGACGCCGGCCATGTTGACCTTGATCGGGATGTACGTGTTGTTGCCACCGTACGTGCGCCGACCGACCATGCGTTTGGCGTACTGGACGGGGATCCGCCGTTGGGACTGCTCGACGAAGACGACGAGCGCCATGATGATCAGTCCGACCGCGATGACGAGCAGGAAGATCTCGAAGCTGCGCGACTGCGCGATGCTCCAGAGGGCCGTCGGGAAGCGGGCGGCGATCGAGGTGAAGATCAGCAGCGACATGCCGTTGCCGATGCCGCGCTCGGTGATGAGCTCGCCCATCCACATGATGAGGCCGGTACCGGCGGTCATCGTGACGACCATGAGCATGACGGCGTACCAGGCGTCGTTCGTGATCAGCTGGCTGCACTCCGCGATGCCGGACGAACCGAACAGGGCACCCGAGCGGGCCACGGTGATGAGCGTCGTCGACTGGAGGACGCCGAGAGCGATGGTGAGGTACCGCGTGTACTGCGTGAGCTTCGCCTGCCCGGACTGGCCCTCTTTGTAGAGGGTGTCGAAGTGGGGGATGACCACGCGCAGCAGCTGCACGATGATCGACGAGGTGATGTAGGGCATGATGCCCAACGCGAAGACGGACAGCTGCAGCAGAGCACCACCGCTGAACAGGTTGACGAGCTCGTAGAGACCCGAGGTGCCCTGGTTGCCCGCGAGGCAGGCCTGCACGTTCTGGTAGTCGACGAACGGCGCGGGGATGAAGCTACCCAACCGGAAGAGCGCGATGATGCCGAGCGTGAACCCGATCTTGCGACGCAGGTCGGGGGTGCGCATGATGCGCGCGACAGCTCTGAACACGTGGGGCCTCCCGGTATGAAGGATAGACGACTGATGGGGGTGGCCCTGGCGGACCACCCCCTCAGGTGATTTTTACTTGCTGACGGACCCGCCGGCGGCGACGATCTTGTCCTCGGCGGAGCCGGAGACCTTGTCGACCGCGACGGTGAGCTTGACGCTCAGGTCGCCCTGTCCGAGGACCTTGACCTTCTCATTCTTGCGAACGGCACCCTTGGCGACGAGGTCACCGACGGTGACGTCACCACCCTGCGGGTAGAGCTCGTTCAGCTTCTCGAGGTTGACCACCTGGTACTCGACGCGGAACGGGTTCTTGAACCCGCGCAGCTTCGGAGTACGCATGTGGAGCGGCATCTGGCCACCCTCGAATCCGACCTTGACCTGGTACCGGGCCTTCTGACCCTTGGTGCCACGACCGGCCGTCTTACCCTTCGAGCCCTCACCACGGCCGACGCGCGTCTTCGCCTTCTTGGCACCGGGAGCCGGACGAAGGTGGTGCACCTTGAGCACCTGGGGACGCGCGACGTCGTCGGAGGACGTCGTCGAGGCGGGAGCGGCCTTGGTGGTCGAACCCGTCGAAGCAGCGGCCTTGTCGGCTGCGGGCTTCTTGGCGGCAGCCTTGGGAGCTGCTGCCTTGGTGGTCGTCGCCTTGGGGGCGGCGGCCTTCTTCGGGGCGGCCTTCGCGGCGGCCTCGTTCTTCTCGTCAGCCATTAGTCAATCTCCTCGACCTTCACGAGGTGGGCGACCGTGTTGACGTAGCCGCGGTTCTGCTTGGTGTCCTCGCGAACGACCGACTGGCCGATGCGCTTGAGGCCCAGGCTCCGCAGCGTGTCACGCTGGTTCTGCTTCTCGCTGATTACGGACTTGATCTGGGTCACCTTGAGGTTGGCGGCCATCAGGCACCTGCCTTCTCGGTCGCGGCGGTACGAGCTGCCTGCTCGGCGCGGACCATGAAGGCCGGCATGACAGCGTCGATGTCGAGTCCACGACGGGCGGCGACGGCACGCGGCTCTTCGAGCTGCTGCAACGCCTCGACCGTGGCGTGGACGATGTTGATCGTGTTCGACGAACCGAGCGACTTGCTCAGGACGTCGTGCACGCCGGCGCACTCGAGCACGGCGCGGACGGGACCGCCGGCGATGACACCGGTACCGGCCGAGGCCGGACGCAGCATGACGACGCCTGCAGCGGCTTCACCCTGCACGGGGTGCGGGATCGTGTTGCCGATGCGCGGGACGCGGAAGAAGTTCTTCTTGGCCTCTTCGACGCCCTTGCTGATGGCCGTGGGGACCTCTCGGGCCTTGCCGTAGCCGACACCGACCAGGCCGTTGCCGTCACCGACGACGACGAGTGCGGTGAAGCTGAAGCGACGACCGCCCTTGACGACCTTCGACACGCGGTTGATCGTGACGACGCGCTCCAGGAACTGGCTCTTGTCGTCACGGTCGCCGCGTCCGCGGCCACCCTGGTTGCGGTCACCGCGACCCTGGCCGCCACGGCGGTCGGTGCGACCACCCTCGCGGTTGTTCGACTCCGAGCCGGCAGCGGTCTCGACGGGACGCTCGACGACGGCCTCAGCCGGCGCCTTGGTCGCTTCGGTCTCTGCGGGGGGAGTGGTGTTCGTAGCGTCGCTCACAGGTTCAAACCAGCCTCTCGGGCGCCTTCGGCGATGGCCGCGACGCGTCCGGCGTACTTGTTGCCGCCGCGATCGAACACGACGGCCTCGATGCCCGCAGCCTTCGCACGTTCGGCGACGAGCTCGCCGACCTTGCGGGACTTCGCGGTCTTGTCACCGTCGAACGTGCGCAGGTCGGCCTCGAGGGTCGATGCGCTGGCGACGGTGAAGCCCTTGCTGTCGTCGACGACCTGCACGAACACGTGCCGGGCCGAACGGGTGACGACGAGACGGGGGCGCTCTTCGGTGCCCACGACCTTCTTGCGCAGGCGGGTGTGACGGCGCTTGGTGGCAGCCGACTTGCTTTTTCCTCGTGTACCGAGACCCATGATTACTTACCTGACTTTCCGGCCTTGCGGCGGACGACCTCGCCGGCGTAGCGGACACCCTTGCCCTTGTAGGGCTCGGGCTTGCGCAGCTTGCGGATGTTGGCAGCCATCTCGCCGACGGCCTGCTTGTCGATCCCGACGACGGTGAGCTTGTTGTTGCCCTCGACCGTGAAGCTGATGCCCGCGGGCGGCTCGACGGTGATGGGGTGCGAGTAACCCAGGGCGAACTCGACGTTCGAGCCCTTGGCCTGGACGCGGTAACCGGTTCCGACGACTTCGAGGCCCTTGGTGTAGCCCTCGGTGACGCCGATGATCTGGTTGGCGATCAGGGTGCGCGTGAGGCCGTGGAGCGAACGCGACTCGCGCTCGTCGTCCGGACGGGTCACGACGACCGTGCCTTCTTCGATCTTGGCTTCGATGGGGCTCTTGACGACGAGCGACAGCTCACCCTTGGGGCCCTTGACGCTGACGGCCTGGCCGTCGATCTTCACGTCGACCCCGGCAGGGATCGAGATGGGGAGTCTTCCGATTCGAGACATGACGAGTTACCACACGTAGGCGAGGACTTCTCCGCCTACGCCCTTCTTCTGGGCCTCACGGTCGGTCAACAGACCGGAGGAAGTCGACAGGATGGCGACACCGAGGCCACCGAGCACCTGGGGGATCTCGGTCGACTTGGCGTAGACGCGGAGGCCGGGCTTCGACACGCGCTTGATGCCCTTGATGGAGCGCTCACGGGCGGGGCCGTACTTGAGGTCGATCGTGAGGGTCTGGCCGACGCGGGCGTCTTCGACCTTCCACGATTCGATGAAACCCTCGCGCTTGAGGATCTCGGCGATGTGGGACTTGAGCTTGCTGCTCGGGAGCGACACGGTCTCGTGGAAAGCCGAGTTCGCGTTGCGCAGTCTGGTCAGCAGGTCTGCGACCGGATCTGTCATCGTCATGCGGTTTGTCACTTTCTCGTCCGGTTTCGACATCCGGTACACCGGGTGCCGACCTGGGCGATCGATTGGTCGACGAGCGGTTCTCGTCGACCTCAGGGGAACGGCCGGCAACTCTACGAGAGAGTTGCCGACCGGACGATCTTAGTTGGCCGAGTCGGCCGAACGGAACGGGAACCCGAGCGCCTTGAGCAGCGCGCGACCCTCGTCGTCGTTCTTGGCGGTCGTGACGACGGTGATGTCGAAGCCACGGACGCGGTCGATGCGGTCCTGGTCGATCTCGTGGAACATGCTCTGCTCGTTGAGACCGAAGGTGTAGTTGCCGTTTCCGTCGAACTGGCGGTCGCTCAGACCACGGAAGTCACGGATGCGGGGCAGCGCCAGCGACAGCAGTCGGTCGAGGAACTCCCAGGCGCGGTCACCGCGGAGCGTGACGTGGGCACCGATCGGCTGGCCCTCGCGCAGCTTGAACTGCGCGATGGACTTGCGTGCCTTGGTGACCTGGGGCTTCTGGCCGGTGATGGCCGTCAGGTCCTTGATGGCACCGTCGATGATCTTGCTGTCGCGTGCGGCCTCACCGACACCGGTGTTGACGACGATCTTCACGAGCCCGGGCACCTGGTGCACGTTCGTGAAGCCGAAGTCGGACTTCAGCTGCTCGATGATCTCGGCGCGGTACTTGGCCTTCAGCCGCGGGAGGGCCGTGGCCTGCGTGGTGGTGTCGGTCATCAGAGGTTCTCACCAGACTTCTTGGCGTAACGGACGCGAACGGTCTTGGACACGCCGTCCTTGGTGACCGTCTCTTCGCGGAAGCCGACGCGGGTGGGCTTCTTGGTCTTGGGGTCGACGACGGCGACGTTCGACACGTGGATGGGAGCCTCGTGCGTCTCGATGCCACCGGTCTTGGAACCACGCTGGGTCTGGCCGACGCGCACGTGCTTGGTCACGAAGTTGACGCCTTCGACGACCACGCGGTTGCGCTCGACGAGCACCTCGAGGACCTTGCCCTGCTTGCCGCGGTCTCCGCCGCGGGCCTGCGAGGCACCGGTGATGACCTGCACGAGGTCACCCTTCTTGATGTTTGCCATGACTTAGATAACCTCCGGCGCCAGCGAGATGATCTTCATGAACTTCTTGTCGCGGAGTTCGCGACCGACCGGTCCGAAGATGCGGGTTCCGCGGGGGTCTCCGTCGGCCTTCAGGATCACTGCGGCGTTCTCGTCGAACTTGATGTAAGAGCCGTCCGGACGACGGACCTCTTTCTTGGTGCGAACGATGACGGCCTTGACGACGTCACCCTTCTTCACGTTGCCACCGGGGATGGCGTCCTTCACCGTGGCGACGATGACGTCACCCAGGCCGGCGTAACGACGGCCGGAGCCACCGAGCACGCGGATGGTGAGGATCTCTTTTGCCCCGGTGTTGTCGGCGATCTTGAGGCGGGATTCTTGCTGAATCACTTGTGTCTCCTTCTACGCAAGCAGGCCGCGAGGCCTACTTCGCCTTCTCGAGGATCTCGACCAGGCGCCAGCGCTTGGAGGCGCTGAGCGGACGGGTCTCGCTGATCACGACGAGGTCACCGACGCCGGCCGAGTTGGCCTCGTCGTGGACCTTGACCTTGGACGTGCGGCGGATGACCTTGCCGTACAGGGGGTGCTTCACGCGGTCCTCGACCTCGACGACGATGGTCTTCTCCATCTTGTCGCTGGTCACGTAGCCGCGACGCGTCTTGCGGTAGCCGCGGACCTCGACGGCAGCCGAGTCGACCTCGGTCTTGTTCTCGGTGGCCATTACTTGCTCTCCTCGGCGGTCTCGTCAGCCGTCTCGGCCGGCTTGTCAGCCTTCTTGGTCGACTTCTTGGCGGCCTTGGGGGCCGCCTCGACCGGGGCGGGGGTGGCACGGATGCCGAGCTCGCGCTCACGCAGGACCGTGTAGATGCGAGCGATGTCGCGCTTCACGGCACGCAGGCGGCCGTGGCTCTCGAGCTGGCCGGTGGCCGACTGGAAGCGGAGGTTGAAGAGTTCTTCCTTCGCCTTCTTCAGCTCATCGACGAGACGCTCGTCTTCGAATGTGTCGAGCTCGACAGGACGGAGCTCCTTGGAACCGATCGCCATTATGCGTCGCCCTCCTCGCGCTTGATGATGCGTGCCTTGAGGGGCAGCTTGTGGATTGCGCGAGTGAGCGCCTCTTTGGCGATCTCCTCGCTCACGCCGCTGAGCTCGAAGAGCACGCGACCCGGCTTGACGTTCGCGACCCACCACTCGGGCGAGCCCTTACCGGAACCCATGCGGGTCTCGGCGGGCTTCTTCGTGAGGGGACGGTCGGGGTAGATGTTGATCCACACCTTTCCGCCACGCTTGATGTGACGCGTCATGGCGATACGAGCGGACTCGATCTGACGGTTGGTCACGTAAGCGGGCGTGAGGGCCTGGATGCCGTACTCACCGAAGCTGACCTTGGTGCCACCAGTGGCCTGGCCGCTACGGCCGGGGTGGTGCTGCTTGCGGTGCTTGACACGACGGGGGATAAGCATGGTTACGCCTCAGCTCCTGTGGTGGCGGGTGCCTTCTGCTCGCGGGGAGCGCGGTCGCCCCCGCCGCGGCGGGCGCCGTCACGGTCGTTGCGGCGCTCGGGGCGAGACGACTTCTGGTTCGCCTGCTCGCGCGCGAGCTCCTTGTTGGTGATGTCGCCCTTGTAGATCCAGACCTTGACACCGATGCGACCGAAGGTGGTCTTGGCCTCGTAGAAGCCGTAGTCGATGTTGGCGCGGAGCGTGTGCAGGGGGACGCGGCCCTCGCGGTAGAACTCCGAGCGGCTCATCTCGGCGCCGCCGAGACGGCCCGACACCTGGATGCGGACACCCTTGGCACCGGCACGCTGGGCGCCCTGGAGCCCCTTGCGCATCGCACGACGGAACGCCACGCGAGCAGCGAGCTGCTCGGCGATGCCCTGGGCGACGAGCTGGGCCTCGGCCTCGGGGTTCTTGACCTCGAGGATGTTGAGCTGGATCTGCTTGCTCGTGAGCTTCTCGAGGTCGCCGCGGATGCGCTCGGCCTCGGCGCCACGACGACCGATCACGATGCCCGGACGGGCGGTGTGGATGTCGACGCGGACGCGGTCACGGGTGCGCTCGATCTCGATCTTCGCCACGCCGGCGCGGTCGAGCGAGGTCTTCAGCAGGGTGCGGATCTTGACGTCCTCGGCGACGTAGTCGCTGTAACGCTGTCCCGGCTTCGTGCTGTCGGTGAACCACCGCGACACGTGGTCGGTGGTGATGCCCAGACGGAAGCCGTACGGGTTGACTTTCTGGCCCATTACTTGCTCGCCTTCTTCGTAGCGTCGGCAGCCTCGACCTCATCAGGCGTCGAGAGGACGATCGTGATGTGGCTGGTGCGCTTCAGGATCTTGAAGGCGCGGCCCTGTGCACGCGGCTGGAACCGCTTGAGGGTGGCGCCCTGGTCGACGAATGCACGACTGATGTACAGGTCCTGCTCGTCGAGGTAGCTGTTCGAGGCGTCCGCCTTGACCCGGGCGTTGGCCATGGCCGACGCGACGAGCTTGTAGACGGGCTCGCTGGCGCCCTGAGGTGCGAACTTCAGGATCGCCAGAGCCTCGGCGGCCTGCTTGCCGCGGATCAGGTTGACGACACGACGGGCCTTCATGGGGGTGACGCGGATGTGACGCACGCGTGCGATCGACTCCACCATTTCTCTCCTCCTTCACGTCGCCGCGTTAGCGGCGACGACCCTTCTTGTCGTCCTTCACGTGACCACGGAAGGTGCGGGTGGGCGCGAACTCACCGAGCTTGTGGCCGATCATGCTCTCGGTCACGAACACGGGGATGTGCTTGCGTCCGTCGTGCACGGCGATGGTGTGCCCAAGCATGTTGGGGACGATCATCGAACGGCGCGACCAGGTCTTGATGACGTTCTTGGTGCTGGCCTCGTTCTGCGAGACGACCTTGCGAAGCAGGTGGTCGTCAACGAAGGGGCCCTTCTTAAGACTGCGTGGCATCTTCTACAACTCCTACTTACGCTTCTTGCCAGCGTTACGACGACGGACGATGAGCTTGTCGCTCTCTTTGTTGGGGTGACGCGTGCGGCCCTCTTTCTGGCCCCACGGGCTGACCGGGTGGCGTCCACCGGAGGTCTTGCCCTCACCACCACCGTGCGGGTGGTCGACGGGGTTCATGGCGACACCACGCACGGTCGGGCGGACGCCCTTCCAGCGCATGCGGCCGGCCTTGCCCCAGTTGATGTTCGACTGCTCGGCGTTGCCGACCTCGCCGATCGTGGCGCGGCAGCGGGCGTCGACGTTGCGGACCTCGCCCGACGGCAGACGGAGCTGCGCGTAGGGGCCGTCCTTGGCGACGAGACGCACCGAGGCACCGGCCGAGCGGGCCATCTTCGCGCCTCCACCGGGCTTGAGCTCGATGGCGTGGATGACGGTACCGACCGGGATGTTCTTGAGCGGCAGGTTGTTTCCGGGCTTGATGTCGGCGCCGGCACCCGACTCGACGACGTCGCCCTGCTTCAGCTTGTTCGGCGCGATGATGTACCGCTTGGTGCCGTCCACGAAGTGTAGGAGCGCGATGCGAGCCGTGCGGTTGGGGTCGTACTCGATGTGAGCGACCTTGGCGTTGACGCCGTCCTTGTCGTTGCGACGGAAGTCGATGACGCGGTACTGGCGCTTGTGGCCACCACCGATGTGACGGGTCGTGATGCGGCCGGCGTTGTTACGGCCACCGGACTTCGAGAGCGGGCGCAGCAGCGACTTCTCGGGCGTCGAACGCGTGATCTCCGCGAAGTCGGCGACCGACGAACCGCGGCGTCCCGGGGTCGTGGGCTTGTAGTTACGAATTGCCATGATTTATGCCTCTGCTCCCTAGCCGACAGCCGTGAAGATGTCGATGGAACCGGACTTCAGCGTGACGATGGCGCGCTTGGTGTCCTTGCGCTTGCCGGTGCCGAAGCGGGTGCGACGGGTCTTGCCCGTTCGGTTGAGCGTGTTGATGCTGTCGACCTTGACGTCGAAGATCTTCTCGATGGCGAGCTTGATCTCGGTCTTGTTCGAACGCGGGTCCACGAGGAAGGTGTACTTGCCCTGGTCGATCAGGGAGTAGCTCTTCTCGGAGACGACGGGCGCGATGATGACGTCGCGGGGGTCTTTTCCGTAGCCGCTCATGCGGTGGCCTCCTTCTTGGTCTTCGAGGCGACGAAGCCGTCGAAGGCGCTCTTCGTGAAGACGATGTCGTCGCTGACGAGGACGTCGTAGGCGTTCAGCTGGTCGAACGTGATCACGTGGACCGTGGGCACGTTGCGGACGCTCTTGAGGGTCAGCGTGTCGTCGCGGTCGGTGACGATCAGGACGTGCTTGCTCGAGGCGATCGACGCGAGCAGCTCGAGAGCGACCTTGGTCGAGATCGAGTCGGCGACGAAGCTCTCGACGACGTGGACGCGGGCGCCACGAGCGCGGTCGGACAAAGCACCGAGCAGGGCTGCGGCGATCATCTTCTTGGGGGTGCGCTGGGCGTAGTCGCGGGGCTGCGGGCCGTGGACGATGCCACCGCCGGTCATCTGAGGAGCGCGGATCGAACCCTGACGGGCGCGGCCGGTGCCCTTCTGCTTGAACGGCTTGCGGCCGGCGCCGGAGACCTCGCCGCGACGCTTGGTCTTGTGCGTGCCCTGACGTGCGGCGGCCTGCTGGGCGACGACGACCTGGTGGATGAGCGGGACGTTCGTGACGACGTCGAAGAGCTCGACGGGGAGCTCGACCGTGCTGGTCTTCTGGCCCTTGGCGTCGACGACGTCGACCGAAGCGGCCGATGCGGTAGTGGTGGCCATGAGCTACTTCCCCTTCACGGCGGTGCGGACGAAAACGATGCGGCCGCGAGCACCGGGGACGGCGCCCTTGACGAGCAGCAGACCCTTCTCGGCGTCGACGGCGTGCACCGTGAGGTTGAGGATGGTGACGCGCTCGCCACCCATGCGACCGGCCATGCGCATGCCCTTGAAGACACGGCTGGGGGTCGAGGAGGCACCGATCGAACCGGGCTTGCGGTGGTTGCGGTGCGCACCGTGCGAGGCGCTGACGCCCTTGAAGTTGTGACGCTTCATGACACCGGCGAAGCCCTTGCCCTTGGACGTTCCGACGACGTCGACCTTCTGGCCGGCTTCGAAGGTGTCGACCGTGAGCTCCTGGCCGAGTGCGTACTCGGCGGCGTCGGCGGTGCGGACCTCGGTGAGGTGGCGACGGGGGGTGACGCCCGCGGCGTCGAAGTGACCCGTGGAGGGCTTGTTCGACTTGCGGGGGTCGATCTGGCCGGCTGCGATCTGGACGGCGGTGTAGCCGTCCTTCTCGAGCGAGCGGACCTGGGTCACGACGTTCGGGGCGATCTCGACGACGGTGACGGGGACGAGCTTGTTGTTCTCGTCCCAGACCTGGGTCATGCCGAGCTTCTTGCCGAGCAGGCCCTTGACGTTCTTGGTGGTGCTGATGGTCATGGTCGCCCCCCTACAGCTTGATCTCGATGTTGACGTCGGCAGGCAGGTCGAGACGCATGAGCGAGTCGACGGCCTTCGGCGTCGGGTCGACGATGTCGATGAGGCGCTTGTGCGTGCGCTTCTCGAAGTGCTCGCGCGAGTCCTTGTACTTGTGGGGCGAACGGATCACGACGACCACGTTCTTCTCGGTCGGGAGCGGCACGGGGCCGACGACCGTAGCGCCCGCGCGGGTGACCGTGTCGACGATCTTGCGCGCGGAAGTGTCGATGACCTCGTGGTCGTACGACTTAAGTCGGATGCGGATCTTCTGTCCCGCCATGTGTGACTCTCTCTCGTTCGGACGTCGCGCACCTCGGGGGCCGCCTGACGCTGTTCGCTGGGCGAACATCTGTTGGCACTACGTGTCTCTCGCGTACCGCTGTTCTTGTGTCAATCCATCTGCCGAAACCGGCCGGTGCCCGCGAGGAAGGACCCGGGGAGGGCCATCTTCGCCACCGCCACCCGCACCCGGGGCTTCGCCCCGGCACACCGCGACCTGAGGTCACGGCGGTGGTTTCGTTGTGAGATGCGTCCTGCTACCCGCGGCCCAGACGCCTTGCGTCTGTGCACTGCCTGGCAGTGATCCGACACCCGGCGCAGAGGCCAGGCTCGAAATGTTGAACTAGACGATTTTGCCACACGCCTGCATTTGCTGCAACCCGGGCGTGTCGCGGATGTCAGACGGCTTCGACGACCGGTGCGGGCCGGAACCACGGCGGGTAGACGGCGACGCGCGGCGCCTCGGCTCCCAGCTCGGCGAGCGTCTCCTTCACGGCGTCGCGGACCTTGTCGTTCGGGACGCCGACGAGTGTCACCGAGGAGAAGGGCACGGAACCGGGCACGAGCACTTCCGGCCCGAGCAGGTCGGGGTCCTTGAGGCTGAACCGGCGGACCATCGACGATGCGTCGTCGAGTCCTGCGGCCGCACGGACGCCCTCGACGGCCGCGTCGCCCTCGGTCACGACGAAGTCGTCGCCGAGCGAGGCGACGGGAACCACGAGCATGACGAAGTCGATGGCACGGGCCTCACGTGCCGCATCCGACCACTCGTAGCCCTCGGCTCCGGTACGGACGGCGTCCCAGGCGGTCGCATGAGGCGACAACGAGAACGGCACGTGCGCGGCGACGGGCTGACCCGACGCGGTCGTGACGGAGGCGCGGAGAGCCCGCGTCGCCTCGGAGCTGACGTCGAGCACGGGAGTAGCGCCGGCCTGCAGCGCGCCGGCCTCGAGGATGGCGGGCAGGTTGGACACGTGCGTCCAGTGGTAGGCACGCTGGGTCGAGAACTCGGGGACGGGGGTGGCGGCCGCCTGCGCGGCCACGGCGACGGCGGCCGAGTCACGGGCGAGTGCGGGCGTGCTGCGCAGCGACTCGGGCTTGCGGTTGGAGGGGCGGCGGCGGGTGGTGACCGACCGTGCGGCGGTCGAGGGCATGCCGTCGGCGACGCCCTCGCGCTTGCGGGGAGCGCAGATGTCGCACAACTCTCGCTCGAATCCGTGGATGCACTCGTCAGTCACTGCAGTTGTTCCTCTCGGGCGACCCGAACGGGACGCGACCCTCTAGGTTACGTCACGACGCGCACCGTTCGCAGACCGTGGACCACCTCGGGTGCGCGACGGCTCAGCGGAACAGCAATGCCCGGACCTCGGATTCGGCCGCGTGCAGGCGGGCCGGATCGATGGTCTCCCCGTGCCGGTACGCATCGACCAGCCGGGGATCGACGTACGACGACTTCGCGATGGCCGGGGTGTTGCCGAGCACGGCGGCGGCGTCCCGCATCGCCTGGGCGAGGGACTTCGACTGCCGGGAGGCCGACGCCTGCGGCCCGGAGCGGGCCAGGCTGACGGCGGCGGCGACGGTGCCGTGCAGGGTGCGGAAGTCCTTGGCGGTGAACTCGTCGCCGGCCCTCTCCTTGACGTAGTCGTTGATCTCGGTCGCTCGTAGCGGGTGCCAGGCCGCGCGCGCCTCCCCCGCTCCCCCGCCGTCGGCCTTCCAGGCGAGCAACCGGGCCCGCCCGCCCCGCCGCTTGAGGCTGCGGACGACGGCCGCGAGGTCGGCGTCGTGGATCTCGGAGTCCCAGTCCTGGCCGCTCTTGCCGGGGAACGCCAGCGACACCGTGTCGCCGGAGACGGTCGCGTGCGCGCAGAGCAGGGTCGACAACCCGTGGCTGCCGTGCTCCTGCGCGTAGCGCTCGGAGCCCACCCGGAGGGAGCCCGTGTCGAGCATGCGGAAGGCAGCGGCCAGGACCCGCTCACGGCCGGCCCCCTGGACGCGCAGGTCGTGCGTCACGAATCGACGGGCGGTCGGCAGCGACTCGGCGAGGGCGAGTGCCCGGTCGAACTTGATGCGGTCCTTCTGCTCACGCCACGTCGGGTGGTAGATGTACTGACGCCGACCTGCAGCGTCCACTCCCGTGGCCTGGATGTGGCCGTTCTCGTAAGGGGAGATCCAGACGTCGGTCCAGGCCGGTGGGATCGCGAGGTGCTCGATGCGGGCCCGCAACTCGGCGTCGGCGACGGCGGTCCCGTCGGCCGTCCGGTACGAGAACCCTCGTCCTGCCCGGACCCGCGTCAGCCCGGGTCGGCTCGAATCGGTCCTCCGGAGGCGCGGCATCGGTCGAGTGAACACCGCGCGTCGTCGAGGGGCCTGGGCGGGGTACAGCGATGCCCCCGCTCGACGGCGGGGGCATCGCTCGCGCCTTACTGGTTGCCCAGCTTCTTGTCGGCCTGCTCCTTGGCCTGCTGGATCTTGTCGGCGTGCTTGCCGCCGGTGGCCTTGTCGGCCGCGGAGGCGACCGCGTCGAGGATGTTGTCGCTGACGCCCTCGGCCTTCTCGCTCTTGAGCGCCTCCTGGACCTTTCCGTCCTTGAGGAAGGCCTGGGCCTTCTTGGTGATGTCGTCGAAACCTGCCATGACGTCCTCCCGTCGGCGCCGGTCCGTCCGACGTCTCCCCCATCGTGCCCTGCTGACACAAAAGAGGCCAGGCCCCGAAGGGCCTGACCTCTCTCGTCAGATCAGCAGTTCTGTGTGAACAGGACTTACTTGTTGATCTTGGTGACCGTACCGGCACCGACCGTGCGACCACCCTCACGGATGGCGAAGCGCAGACCGGCTTCCATGGCGATCGGCTGGATCAGCTGGACGCTGATCTCGGTCGTGTCGCCGGGCATGACCATCTCGGTGCCCTCGGGCAGCGTGATGACACCCGTGACGTCGGTGGTGCGGAAGTAGAACTGCGGACGGTAGTTCGCGTAGAACGGGTTGTGACGCCCACCCTCGTCCTTCGACAGGATGTAGACGTTCGCCTCGAACTCGGTGTGCGGCGTGACCGAACCGGGCTTGACGACGACCTGGCCGCGCTCGACGTCCTCGCGCTTGGTGCCGCGGAGGAGGAGACCGGTGTTGTCGCCGGCCTGAGCCGAGTCGAGCAGCTTGCGGAACATCTCGATGCCGGTGACGGTGGTCTTGACGGTCGGGCGGATGCCGACGATCTCGACCTCTTCGTTGACGTTGAGCTGACCGCGCTCGACACGACCGGTGACGACGGTGCCACGACCGGTGATGGTGAAGACGTCCTCGATGGGCATGAGGAAGGGCTGGTCGGTGGCGCGAACGGGCTCGGGCACGTTCTCGTCGACGGCGTTCATCAGCTCGGCGACCGTCTCGGCCCACTTCTCGTCACCCTCAAGGGCCTTGAGAGCGGAGACCTGGACGATCGGGGCGTTGTCGCCGTCGAACTCCTGGCTCGAGAGGAGCTCGCGGACCTCGAGCTCGACGAGCTCCATGATCTCTTCGTCATCGACCATGTCGGCCTTGTTCAGCGCGACGACGATGTAGGGCACGCCGACCTGGCGGGCGAGCAGGACGTGCTCACGCGTCTGGGGCATGGGACCGTCGGTGGCGGCGACGACGAGGATCGCGCCGTCCATCTGAGCCGCACCGGTGATCATGTTCTTGACGTAGTCGGCGTGGCCGGGAGCGTCGACGTGAGCGTAGTGGCGCTTCTCGGTCTGGTACTCGACGTGCGAGATGTTGATCGTGATGCCGCGCTGCTTCTCTTCAGGCGAGTTGTCGATCTGGTCGAACGCCGACGCCGTGTTGAGGGTGGGGTACTTGTCGTGCAGGACCTTGGTGATCGCCGCGGTGAGCGTGGTCTTGCCGTGGTCGACGTGACCGATGGTTCCGATGTTGACGTGCGGCTTGGTCCGCTCGAACTTGGCCTTAGCCACTGTGGGTCCTCCTCAGGACTCGGTTGCAGTGCGGCCCGGGGGCCGGGTCGATGACCCGGCCTACCGGTCGCCCTGCGGATTGGTGTGTGTACATGTTACGCGGTCGTCGGACGACCACGCGGTTCAGGACTATTCGCCCTTGTTCTTCTGGATGATCTCTTCGGCGACGGCCGAGGGCACCTCTTGGTACGACTCGAACGTCATCGAGTAAACGGCCCGGCCCGAGGTCTTCGACCGCAGGTCTCCGACGTAACCGAACATCTCCGACAGCGGCACGCTGGCCCGAACGACCTTCACACCACTGGCGTCTTCCATCGACGAGATCTGCCCGCGTCGCGAGCTGAGGTCGCCGATGACGTCGCCCATGTATTCCTCGGGCGTACGGACCTCGACCGCCATGAGCGGCTCGAGGAGAACGGGCTGGGCCTTGCGAGCCGCCTCTTTGTAGGCGATCGACCCAGCGATCTTGAACGCCATCTCGGACGAGTCGACGTCGTGCGCCGCACCGTCGAGCAGCAGCGCGCGGACGCCCACCGTCGGGTAGCCGGCGAGCACGCCGACCTGCATGGCGTCCTGGATGCCAGCATCGACCGAGGGGATGTACTCGCGGGGGATGCGGCCACCGGTGACCTTGTTGACGAACTCGTAGGTCGACTCGGCCGTGACCTCGAAGGGCTCCAGAGCGATCTGCACCTTGGCGAACTGACCCGAACCACCGGTCTGCTTCTTGTGGGTGTAGTCGTAGCGCTCGATGCCCTTCTTGAGGGTCTCGCGGTACGCGACCTGGGGCTTGCCCACGTTGGCCTCGACGTTGAACTCGCGCTTCATGCGGTCGACCAGGATGTCGAGGTGGAGCTCGCCCATGCCCTTGATGACCGTCTGGCCCGTCTCGGCGTTGAGCTCGACGCGGAACGTCGGGTCTTCTTCGGCGAGCTTCTGGATGGCCAGCGACAGCTTCTCTTGGTCGGCCTTGGTCTTCGGCTCGATCGCGACCTCGATGACGGGCTCGGGGAACGTCATCGACTCGAGGACGATCTGCTCGGACGGGTCGCAGAGGGTGTCACCCGTGGTGGTGAACTTGAGCCCGATGACGGCGTAGATGTGACCGGCGGTCACGCTGTCGACGGGGTTCTCCTTGTTCGAGTGCATCTGGAAGATCTTGCCGATGCGCTCTTTCTTGTCCTTGGTCGAGTTGATGACCTGGGCGCCGGACTCGATGGAGCCCGAGTAGACGCGGACGTAGGTGAGACGACCGAAGAAGGGGTGCACCGCGACCTTGAAGGCGAGAGCCGAGAAGGGCTCGGTCGACTCGGGCTTGCGGATGATGATCTTCTCGGCGTCGCGGACGTCGTGACCCTCCATGGGAGGCACGTCGAGCGGCGAGGGCAGGTAGTCGATGACCGCGTCGAGCATGGGCTGCACGCCGCGGTTCTTGAAGGCCGAACCACAGAAGATCGGGTAGAGCTCGGAGTTGACCGTCATCTTGCGGACGGCGCCCTTGATCTCGGCGATCGTGAGCTCTTCGCCACCGAAGTACTTCTCGAGCAGCACGTCGTCGGACTCGGCAACGGTCTCGAGGAGCTTGGCGCGGTACTCCGCCGCCTTCTCCTTGAGGTCTTCGGGGATCTCTTCGATCTCGTACTTCGCACCCAGCTCGACGTCACCCTTGGCGTCACCGCGCCACGTGAGGGCACGCATCTCGACCAGGTCGACGACGCCCTCGAAGGAGCTCTCGGCACCGATCGGGAGCTGCATCACCAGCGGCTTGGCGCCGAGGCGGTTGATGATCGTGTCGACCGTGAAGTAGAAGTCGGCACCGAGCTTGTCCATCTTGTTGACGAAGCAGATGCGCGGCACGTCGTACTTGTCGGCCTGACGCCACACGGTCTCGGACTGGGGCTCGACGCCCTCTTTTCCGTCGAAGACGGCGACCGCGCCGTCGAGCACGCGGAGCGAACGCTCGACCTCGACCGTGAAGTCGACGTGACCCGGGGTGTCGATGATGTTGATCTGGTTCTTGTTCCAGAAGCAGGTCGTCGCCGCCGAGGTGATCGTGATGCCACGCTCTTGCTCTTGCGCCATCCAGTCCATGGTGGCCGCACCGTCGTGCACCTCACCGATCTTGTGGGTGATGCCCGTGTAGTACAGGATGCGCTCGGTGGTCGTCGTCTTGCCAGCATCGATGTGCGCCATGATGCCGATGTTGCGGACCTTGTTCAGGTCGGTGAGCACGTCCTGTGCCACAGGTTCCTCCGAAGGGGTAGGTGGGGAAGTTGGGGGGACGAGGAGGTGCGGTGCGCGTCGTGCGCACACCGCGCCTCCTCGTGCCGGTTACCAGCGGTAGTGCGCGAAGGCCTTGTTCGACTCGGCCATCTTGTGAGTGTCTTCGCGACGCTTGACAGCGGCGCCCAGACCGTTCGACGCGTCGAGGATCTCGTTCATGAGACGCTCGGTCATCGTCTTCTCGCGACGGGCCTTGGCGTAGCTGGTGAGCCAGCGGAGGGCCAGGGTGTTGGCGCGGTGGGGCTTGACCTCGACGGGGACCTGGTAGGTCGAACCGCCGACGCGACGCGAGCGGACCTCGAGCGTGGGGCGCACGTTGTCGAGCGCCTTCTTCAGCGTGGCCACTGCATCTTGGTCGTTCTTGGCGGTGACGCCGGCGAGAGCACCGTAGACGATGCGTTCGGCGAGGCCCTTCTTGCCGTCGAGGAGGATCTTGTTGACGAGCTGGCTGACGATCGGCGCACCGTAGACCGGGTCGGCGACGACAGGGCGCTTGGGAGCGGGTCCTTTACGAGGCATTACTTCTTCTCTGCTTTCGCTCCGTAGCGGCTGCGGGCCTGCTTGCGGTTCTTGACGGCCTGGGTGTCGAGCGCGCCACGAACGATCTTGTAGCGCACGCCGGGGAGGTCTTTCACACGACCGCCGCGGACGAGCACCATCGAGTGCTCCTGCAGGTTGTGGCCCTCGCCGGGGATGTAGGCGGTGACCTCGGTGCCGTTGGAGAGCTTGACGCGGGCGACCTTGCGGAGCGCCGAGTTCGGCTTCTTGGGGGTGGTGGTGTACACACGGGTGCACACGCCACGCTGCTGGGGGTTGGCCTTCAGGGCGGGGGCCTTGGTCTTGACGACCTTCGGCGTGCGTCCCTTGCGGACCAGCTGCTGAATAGTTGGCACTGGTTCTCCTCATCGGATCTCGACGCTGCCCTTGCGAACACGCCGAGTCGCGCTGCTCTCGCATCGCTCTGCTCTGTCCGGCTGATCAGCCGGCATCCTCGTCTCGGTGATCGAGACGGTCTGCCCGTCTCGGCCGCGAGGTCGAGGGGGCTTTTATTCGGGCGCGCGGTCAGGCGCACACCCGAAAGAGCTTATCTTGAGGTAGGGCCTTAATCAAATGGTCGAGGGTCGGAACGCCCGGGGTCGGTGCGCGACACCGCCAGCGTGCCCCCGACCACGAGGCCGGCGCAGACCGCCGAACCGATCACGAACGGCGAGACGGCGTACCGGGCGGCGAAGAGCAGCACCCAGACGAGCTCTTCTCGCACGAGGCCGTAGACGACTCCCCCGACGGCGAGCATCGACACGTAGACGAGCGCGGCCGTGAGGAGCGCGGCGACGAGGAGGTGCGGTGCGGGCCCGCGAGGGCCGACCACCTCGTCACCGGTGACGGAGCGGGACCCACCCGCGCCGGCCGGGCGGGCGAACACGACGGGCTGTGCGGGGAACGTGCCCCGCACCTCCGGAGCCCTGTCGTCGCGGGCGTCGGAGAGCGCCGCCGACCGAAGCAGCGACAGCAGCACGACGAGCACGGCGGCGGCGACCATCAACGGGCCGAGCAGGGTGCCGGCGTCGGGTTCGTCGATGGGGTCGCGGTCGAGGAGCAGCGCCTCGAAGCCCGCCACCATGATGACGAGCGCACCGAAGAGGACGGTGCCCATGACGGCGTAGACGGCTCGGGACATCCTCCGAGGCTACGCGCCCGCGGGGGTGCGGGGGCGCAGGGCTACTCGCCGGCGGCCGTGTCCGAGCTCGCGTCGTCGGTGCCCTCGGCCGTGGTGGCTGGGGTCTCGGCGGCCTGGTCGGCCTGGGTGGCGGCGGCGTCCTGGAGGACGTAGACGAGGCCGCCGACGGTCCACTGGTCGGGGACGGCGTTCGTCGAACCACCCTCGGACGAACCCGAGCTGGCGAAGTTCGTCACGAGGAACAGCCGCGAACCCTGCTGCAGTCGGCCGAGGAAGTCGCGGGCCTGCTGGTAGCTGCCCTTGACGGTCACCGTGATCGGGATGGACGAGAAGTTCGCCGCGGTGATCTGCGGATCGGTGACGAGCTCGGGCGCTGCGGCGACCGGAGCCGTGGCCTCGGCCGTGGCACCGTCGGCGGCCGTCGAGTCCGTGGCCGCCGCGTCGGTGGCGGTGGCGTCCGCGGCGGGCGCCGCCGGAGCGTACGCCACGGCGTCGGACGTCGTGAAGGCTGTCACGGTCGTCCCGGTCTCAGAGGCCAGCTGGCTGATCTCGGTGAGGAACGCCGGGAGGGTCGCCTGGGACGGCACCGAGGTCTGCAGTGCGCCGAGCTCGGACTGCAACGCGGGCAGCTTCTCGTTGTCGGCCTTCAGGGTGGCGAGACCGGCGCGGAGGGTGGCGTTCTGCTCGTCGACCGAGGCGGTCTGCTGGGACGCCGTGGAGGCGGCGGTGAGCTGCGGCTGGACCCCGAGCACGAACCCCAGGGCCAGGACGACCACGCCGGTCAGGACGGCGATGATCATCTTCAAGCGGTTGCGGTCCATGGTCATTCGTCCTTCGAAGCGGCGAAGCGTCCCGAGAACGCGTCGGCGGTGATGTGCATGGTGACGTCGGCTTTGTAGGTGCCTTCTTCGAGGGTGACCGAACCGGGTTGGGCGTCGGCGAAGCCCGGCAGGGTGGCGAGGCCGTTGAGCCAGTCGGGCACCGACGGCAGCGTCGGGCTGGTCGCCTGGAAGGTGAGGGTGGCGACGCGGGAGCCCTGGAGCGGAGCCGTCGGCTGGGCGTACTGCACGAGCGGCGAGGCCTGGTCGAGCGAGACGCCGACGATGGTGACGCCCACGGGCAGGGTGGCCTGCACCTTCTCGAGGTAGGCCGGCCAATCGATGTCCGTGCTTCCGCCGACGGTCTGGGCCGCGGCGGCCAGGCTCACCTGCGCCTGCGTCGAGCGGACGTCGGCGAAGGCGCCCTGCTCCATCAGCAGGGTCTGCGTCTCACCCTGGGCGACCATGAGGTCGTCCTCGGCGTTCATCCGCTCGAGGAACGCCGCACCCGATCCGATCCCGACCACGACGGCGACCACGACGACGCCGGCCCAGACCCGACGGGTCAGGGCGGCGGCGCGACGCTCCGCGCGGACCTCGGGAGGCAGCAGGTCGACGCGGGGCGCGCCTCCCACGGTGATGCCGGTGTCTTTGCCACGGGTTCTCATGCTGCGCTCCCCAGGGCCAGGCCGAGGGCCACGGTCAGGTCGGTCGACCGCGACCGCAGGGCGGCCTCGTCGAGGTTCTTCGCGAAGCCCACCGTCGCGAACGGGTCGGCGAGGGCCACCGGCAGGCGGGTGACCTCGCTGAGCGCCTCGGGCAGGCCCGGCAGGGCCGCTCCCCCGCCGGCGATCATGATGCCCGCGACGGTCTCGGTCGGACGGGTGTTGACGTAGTACTGGATCGTGTTGCGCAGGCTGCCGAGCAACTCGTTGACGGACTCGAAGATGGCGGACGACGCGGCCTGCTCGTCGGGCGTCGTGACGGTGGTGGCGAGGCCACGGCCGAACTTGATGCCCTCGGCGACCTGGGTCGAGACCTCGAGCTTCGTCGCGACGGCCTGCGTGACGTCGTCGCCTCCCGAGGGGATGATGCGGACGAACTGCGGGACGCCGTCGGCGATCATGATCACCGAGGTCGTGCTGTGACCGATCTCGACGAGCGCGACCGTGCCCGCGATGCGCGGGCGGGTGACGAGGAGGCGCGTGTTCGAGAACGGGATCAGGTCGACCCCCAGCGTGGTCAGGCCGGCGAGCTTGCTCGCCTGGACGTTGCCGAGGACGGCGTCCTTCACCGCCGCGATCAGCAGCCCGTGGACGACGGGACCGTTCTCGCCGAGCCCCTCGGCGTACGGGTAGAAGTCGAGGAGGGCGTCGGCGACCGGGACGGGCAGCATGTCCTGCACCTGGAACGGCAGCATCTCGCGGATGCGCTTGTGCGACGCCTTGGGCACGGTCATGTCGCGCGCGAGCACCCGCTGGTTGCCCATGCCCAGCACGACGCGCTTGCTCTTGAAGCCCCCGGCCGACCACAGCTGCTTGAGCGTGCCGGCCATGGTCTGCGACTCGATCACCTCTCCGCGGCTCGCCGCACCGTCGGGCAGGGACACCTCGCTGAACCGGACGATGGTCGGCTTGGCCTTGTCGACGTCGGCGACCTCGACCGCCCGCACGAAGCGGCTGCCGATGTCGATGCCCACGATGTTCTTGCCCATCAGTTCTGCTCTCTGTCAGCTCGCCCGGTCATGCCAGGCCGAGGAGGGTGAGGTACGCCGTGGCGACGGTGCCGCCGGCGAAGACGCCGACCCAGGCGCCCGCGAGCATCCAGGGGCCGAAGGGGATGCCACCGGTGCGTTCGACGCGTCGGGTGACCAGGAGGACGACGGCGAACAGGCCGCCGAGCAGGAACGCCGCGAAGGCGCCCACGGCGAACTCGCCCCAGCCGAGCCAGGCGAGGTACAGGCCGAGCACGCCGGCGAGCTTGACGTCGCCGAAGCCCATGCCACCCGGGTACGACAGGGCGGCGATCAGGTAGAAGGCGAAGAGGGAGGCCAGGCCGATGGCGGCGCGGACGAGCGCCGGCCAGTCCCCCACGAGGATGCTCGACGCCGCCAGGAGGACGCCCCCGACCGCGTAGGACGGCAGGACGATCGCGTCCGGCAGCCGGTGGTGTTCGAGGTCGATGACGGCGAGCGCGACGCTCACGCCGGCCAGCCAGAGGAAGGCGACGAGGGACAGGAGGCGCGCCACGAGCGGCAGCGCCTCGGTCGGCACGCCGACGAGCGGCCACAGGCGGGCGGCGACGAGCACGAAGAACAGGCCGGTGGCCAGCTCGACGATCGGGTACCGGGCCGAGATGGACGTGCGGCAGTCACGGCACTTCCCGCCGAGGGCGAGCCAGCTGACCACGGGAACGTTGTCGCGTCGACGGATCGGCGTGCTGCAGCCCGGGCAGGCGCTCGCGGGTCGCGCGACCGAGATGCCCGCGGGTACGCGGTACACGACGACGTTGAGGAACGATCCGATGGCGAGGCCGAGCGCCGCGGTGAGCGACAGGGGGAAGACGAGGGCGATCACTTGATCTCGACCCCCGCGGCGGTGAAGGCGGTCTTGCTCTCGACGAGCTGGCTGATGCCGTAGCTGGTCGACACCGGCGACAGGAACTTCGGCGGGGCCATGAACTCCATGCGGGTGTCGTACTTGTAGGCCTTCGTGTAGCCCGTGACGATGGCACCGCCCGACGTCGTCGCGACCGGCCCGCGGAACTTCTGGGCGATGGCCCCGTTGATGATCAACTTGCCCTTGGGGTAACCGTTGTCGAGGTTGTAGTTCTGCACGGTGAAGGTGTGCGCGACCGACAGGATGGCAGCGCTGACGGTGCGGTCGGTCTTGCTGCGGTCGAGCAGGGTCGAGGTCGTCACGTCGCGGGTCTGGGTGCAGGTGTAGACGAAGAAGCCGTTGCGGCAGGTGGCGTTGTAGGTCTCGGTCGTGGTCGTCGTCTTGACCGGGTTGTGCACGAAGACGGCGTTCTGCCCGACGAGACCGAGCATGTCTGCTGCCTGGTCGACGTAGGTGAGGTTGCCCGTGATGTACACGTAGTTCGCCGCGGCGACCGTGACGTTGCCCTTGAGCGCACCCTTGACGAAGACGTCACCCTTGGTGCAACCGTACGAGATCGTGTCGCCCGAGGTCACCGGGGGCGTCTCGCCGACGACCGGGAATCCGACGCCGTTGCCCGGGGTCGTCCCATCGGCACCGGTGCACGAGAAGCTCGTGGGTGCCTTCTTCGGGAAGTTCGGGTCGGAAGTCAACGAGGGGACGTCCTGGACGAAGATCAGGTTGTTGGCGATCACGGGCATGGTCTGGCCGCCCGGGCTGCCGAGCGTGCCTCCTGAGCTGCTGAAGCCCGGCGTGCCGCAGCCGGACGCGACGGAACCACCCGTGGCGGGCTCGCCGCTGACGTTGGTCGCCACGGTGTACGGCGAGTAGACGCTCATCGTGCCGCCCGAGTTGAACGTGATGGTCGTCGGACCGGTGAAGAGGCAGCCCGGGCGGGGCACGGTCGAGCTCGTGAGGTCGGACCGCACTTCTTGGCGCAGGCTCTGGTTGGTCGCGGGCATGTCGACGCGCTTGGCGAAGAGAGGGTAGTTCGGGTTGACGAACTTGGGTGTGCCACAGCCCGACGGGGTGCTGTACCGGGGACTGTCGGGATTGGCGCTCGTGACCACTCCGTTGAAGGTGGCGCCGCAGATCAGCAGGGTGTCGTTGCTGTGGAGGGGGCCGTCGATGACGTCGGCCGAACCGAACTGCAGGGTCGTGCAGGCGGGACGGTCGGTGACCGCCCACTCGTAGGCCGGGGTGCACGAGGTGTTCGACAGCTGAGGGTCGAACAGCTCGTAGTCGGTGAAGTACAGAAAGTCGATGAAGCCCTTCTGCTTCAGGCCGGCCACGACGGTACGCGTCGTCATGCCCACCTTGCCCGTGGCGCGCAGGCGCAGGATGCCGGACTTCGAGTAGGCCGAGTTGTCGACCTCGTACCGGTACGACGACGTGGGGCTGCCCGCCACGGGCATCCAGGTGCCCGCCGTACCCACGCCGAAGGCCGGGTTGCCGGCCGCGCCCGTGAAGGTGCTCGTCTTGCTGAACTCGGTTCCCTTGACGCCGTACTGCGGGTACGTGTTGTCGTTGGCGAGTTTGCTCTGGTAGTCCTCGACGCCGGCGTAGGCGGCGGCGATCGCGGCGTTGAAGTCGGAGTCGGTGCGCGACGCTGTCGCGCCACTGATCGCGACCGAGACCATCGTGGCGCTCAGGAGCAGCAGGACTGCCCCCAATCCGATGACGGTGATGAGGGCGACGCCCCGTTCGCCGTCCTGGCGAGCGCGGGCCCAGCGGCGACCGAGCCGGGCGTGCAGCAGCGTGATCATCTCAACTCCTACGACGTCAGGTTGGGCAGGCCGACCGTGTTGGTCAGGACGGTGGACTTCGACAGATCGGCGGACGAGCCGACCTGCAGCGAGACCTGCACGGCCGAGATGCCCCGGACCAGGCCGATCGGCACGGCTCCCGCGGTCAGCGGGATCGTCGAGCCCCCCGAGTCGACGTAGCGGAACAGCGCGGGTGCACCCTGCGCCGTGCCCACGACGGGCGAGGCGATCGTACGGACCGAGCTCGGGGTGGTCTGGAACCCCCAGTAGCCGCCGCCGAGGTCGTACGACGCCCAGGTGGTCTCGACGAGCTTGCCGTCGACGACCTTGAACTCGACGGTCACGGGCTTCTCCTCGGACGACGCGAGGTTGACGTAGGCGTAGATCTTAAGGCTCTGGTCGGTCGCCGTGACGAACGCGGCGTCGGCGATGTTCGAGGTCGAGACCGGGTTGTTCGTCGCGGCCCGGACGGTGCGGGTGACCTCGGTCATGCCGACCGTGGCCGTACGGGTGGCGGCGTCGATCGTGCGGCTCGAGGCCGAGGCACGGTACGCCGTGACGACGAAGCCCCCGGTGAGGGCCATGAGGACGGCGAAGAGCGCCATGGCGACGAGCATCTCGGCGAGCGAGATGCCCCGTTCGGGCTGGTCGACGAGCCGGCGCAGGCGGCGGGCGAGGGCGATGGTCATCAGCCGGCCGGTCGGGGGTCGAGGGTGGCCGCACCGGTCGACTTGTCGATCGTGCCGCGGGTGCGGATCGCGTCGGCGTCGAGGGTGACCGGGCTCTGCGCCGTCACGACGCCGAGGAGGTCGAGCACGACGACGGAGAACTTCCAGGTGCCGAACGGCAGCGCGACGTCTTTCTGGCCACTGACGGTGAAGGTGTAGGCCTTGTTCGTGTTGCAGCCCGGGTCACCGTTGGCCTTGGTGCCGACCGAGGTGGCGACGACCGTGGCCGTGCCGTTCATCTGCGGCAGGCGCACGACACCCATCGGGACGTCGACCGTGGCGGTGCCGCCGGGTGGCGCGGCGACTGCCGTGAGCGGCTGGCCGGCACCGTTTCCGGGGGTCGCGGCCCAGGCCGACGGGTCGACGTCGACGCACGGCGTGTTCGTGACGACGCCCTTGTCGTCCTTGATCGGGGCGACGTAGCCCCCGGCCATGACGGTGTAGGCCACGGGGAAGAGGGTCGCGGGGTTCGCGGCGGACTTGACCGTCTGGACCCCGCCGAGGGTGCTGACGAACGTGGTCTCGAGGTCGGTCGGCAACAGGACGCTGCTGCTGTAGTTCGAGGCGTACTTGAGCGTGTACGTGGCGGCCGTGTCGTAGGTGAAGCTGACCGACGACGAGGTGCCGGCCTTGACGACGACGGGCGTGGTCTTCGGGGCGGCGACCTGCTTGATGTCGAGGTTGCCCGACTCGACGACGCCGACGGAGTAGTTGCCCGGCTTCACCTTGAGCGCGTACGTGCAGCCCTGGGTGTTCGTGACGGCCGGGGTCGTGGGCGCCGAGGCGCCGTTCGGCACGGCCGCCGGCGCGATGGCGACGGCGACGCCCGGGTTGCCGGTGCCGCCGACGCCGGTGACCTTGACGACGATCGTGCCGAGGGCCGGGTCGTTGATGCGGTCGCTCGGGGCGAGCACGGTCTCGGTCGTCACGGGTGCGGTGATCGACCGTTGGCCGGAGTAGCTGACGCTGATGGTGACGGCTTTGTACTGCAGGGTTCCGGTACCGGTGCCGCAGTCGGTGACGGTCGAAGTCGAGTCGACCCAGCGCACCGTCTGCGACAGACGGAAGTCGATGCCCGAGACCGTGTTGTCGATCTGCTTGTCGTCGACGGTGAAGACGTTCTGGGTGGCCCGCACCAGGTCGACCTGCTGCGCGGCGAGGTTGGTGGCGATCGCCCGCGCCCGCGACTCGCGGGTCAGGACGAGTGCGTTGGTGATGGAGTAGGCGACACCGACCGAGATGATCGCGAAGACCATCATGGCGACCATCACCTCGACGAGGGTCAGGCCCGCGTCGCGGTCGACGTCGTCGGACGGACGGAGGCGCTGGCTGAGCTTCTGGAACATGGTGGTCACCTCCCGGTCGGGTCAGGGGTGGAACGGTTCGACGGATGTCGCGAAGCGGGCCGGCAGCGACGAGCGCCATCGGCCCGCTTCGGGGTCTTACTTGGCGACGAAGGCGCCGTCCTTGCAGGTACCAGCCGCGACACCCGAGTTCTCGGAGGACGCGAAGGTGTTGCCCGTCGAGCTGGTCCCCTGAATGCAGAAGCCCTTCTTGTCAGCCGTCACCTGGTAGGCGATCGCGCTGGTGTCGGAACCCATCGAGGCGCCGGCGGCCTTCAGGTCGGCGGTCAACGCCGAGGTGGCGCTGTACGCCGCGGCGGCGGGCAAGGTGCCCGTGTTCGTCTGGACGCTGATGATGGCGGTCTTGACGTTGGTGACGTCGCTCTTCACACCGGAGTCCTTGGCGTTGTTCTGCACGCCGAGGTACACCGGGATGGCGATCGCGGCGAGGATGCCGATGATGATGACGACGACGAGGAGCTCGATCAGGGTGAAGCCCTTGTCCTTGTCTTCGGTGAGGTTCTGGCGGCGGGCGCTGAGCTTGCCCATGAGGGTGAAGTACATGTCGCTGGTCCTGTTCGATCGGGTGCGGGAGTGATGCCCGGTGAGGGGGTGAGGCGGTCACTGAGCTCCCGCCGAGATCGATGGTGCCACCTGGGAAAGTGCCCCAGAATCCCTTGGAAGGGGGGTTTTGGCCTGCGACACGGCCCCAGTTCGGGTATCCCCCGAAAGGCCGGAAATCGCTGGTCAGCACCCGTTTGCGGGGTAGACCGCACGGTCGCCGGACGTCCGGGACGAGAAGGAGGCGCGAGCCGGCCTCGTGAGCCGGCCCGCGCCTCCTGCGGGGGTGCCTGGTGCGTTACTTGATCAGCGAGGTGATCTGGAAGATGGGCAGGTACAGCGCCACGATCATGCCGCCGACGACGACGCCGAGGAAGGCGATCAGGAGGGGCTCGATCAGGGCCGTCAGCGACTCGGTCGTCGACTTGACCTCTTGGTCGTAGAAGTCCGCGACCTTCTCGAGCATCGTCTGCAGCGAACCCGAGTCCTCGCCGACCGAGATCATCTGCGTGACCATCGACGGGAAGACGCCCGACTCGGTCAGCGGGCCGGCGATGGACTCGCCCTGCCGCACCGACTCGGCCACCTTGACCAGCGCCTCCTCGAGCACGTAGTTGCCCGACACCTCGCCCACGATGCGCAGGGCCGTGAGGATGGGCACGCCGGCGCCGATCATGTTCGAGAAGTTGCGGCTGAACCGCGCGATCGCGATCTTCCGGAACAGTGCACCGAAGACGGGCAGCTTCAGCTTCAGCGGGTCGAGGAACGCCCGCACCTTGACCGAGTTCTTGTTCGTCCGCCACCAGATCGAGAACGCGATCCCCACGACGATGCCGGCCGGCACGACGTACGGCATCGCCCGCGACGCGTAGACGAGCATCATCGTCGGCAACGGCAGCTGACCGCCGAGGTTGGTGAACATGTCCTGGAAGATCGGGACGATGAACAGCAGCATGATGACGACCGCGACGAGCGACATGACGAGCACGACGACGGGGTAGGTCATGGCCGACTTGATCGTCGACCGCAGCGCCACCTCCTTCTCGAAGTTCTCGGCCGTCGACTCGAGCGCCTTGTCGAGGAACCCGCCGGTCTCGCCCGCCTTGATCATGTTGATCATCAGCGGAGGGAAGTCCTTGTCGTGCTTGCCGACCGCGTCGGAGAACGAGACGCCGGTCTCGACGTCGTCGCGCACCTCGGCCATGATCTTGGCCAGCCGCTTGTTGTCGACCTGGTCGGCGAGGATCGTCAGGGTGCGCAGCAGCGACAGCCCCGAACCGATCATGGTCGCCATCTGGCGCGACATGACCGCGATGTCCTTCATCTTGACCGCACGGTCGCCGAGCCCGGGGATCGACACCTCGCGCTGCAGGCCGGTGCCGGCACCCGCCTCGCTGATCGAGATCGGCTGCACGCCCATCGTGCGGAGGCGGGTGATGACCGCGCCCTCGCTCGACGCGTCGACCTTGCCCTTGACGACCTTGCCGGCCCCGTCACGCCCCTTGTAGGCGTAGGCGACTGCCCCGGCCATCAGGCGGCCCCGCCCGAGAACGAGTCGCCGAAGTCGATGCCGCTGTCGAGCCCCTGGCTCTCGGACTTGTTGATCACTCGCGTCACGAGGCGGTCGAACCCTTCACGGTCGTGCACCTTCTCCATCGCGGCCTTGTGCGTCACGACGCCGGTGTTCACCAGGTCGGCGAGCTTCTGGTCCATCGTGTGCATGCCGAGGTCCCGGCCCGCCTGCATCGACGAGGCGATCTGGTACGTCTTGCCCTCCCGCACGAGGTTGCCGATCGCCGGGGTCATCATCATGATCTCGGTCGCCACGACCCGGCCGCGGCCGCTGGCCTTGGGCAGCAGCGTCTGGCAGACGACGCCCTGCAGCGTCGAGGCGAGCTGCGTGCGCACCTGGTCCTGCTGGTACGGCGGGAACACGTCGATGACGCGGTCGATGGTCTGCGCCGCGCTCTGCGTGTGCAGCGTCGCGAAGACGAGGTGGCCGGTCTCGGCGGCGGTCAGCGCGACCGAGATGGTCTCGAGGTCGCGGAGCTCGCCGATGAGGATGACGTCGGGGTCCTGCCGCAGCACGTGCTTGAGCGCCGCCGCGAAGCTGTGGGTGTCGTGCCCGACCTCTCGCTGGTTCACGAGCGACTTCTTGTGCTGGTGCATGAACTCGATCGGGTCCTCGACCGTCACGATGTGGTCGGCCCGCGTGCGGTTGACGAGGTCGATCAGCGCCGCGAGGGTCGTCGACTTGCCCGAACCCGTGGGGCCCGTGACGAGCACGAGACCGCGCGGGAGCTTGGCGAAGGTCGACACCGACTCGGGCACGCCCAGGTCGCCGAGCTGCTTGATCTCGGTGGGGATCAACCGGAAAGCCGCCCCCAACGAGCCGCGCTGCTGGTAGAAGTTCACGCGGAAACGCGACTCGTCCGAGAGCGAGTAGGCGAAGTCGAGCTCGAGCTCCTCGTCGAAGCGCTGCTGCTGCTCGGGCGTGAGCAGGCTCTCCAGCGCCGTGCGGACGATGGCCGCGTCCCAGACCGTACCGCCGGAGAGGGCGGGTCGGAGGTCGCCGTCGACGCGGATCGTGGGCATGGCGTCGGTGGTGACGTGCAGGTCGGAGGCGTTCTGCAGCACGACCTGGATCAGCGCCGAGACGAGCCCGGCGTGCGCGTGGTCGCGCGGGTGGCGGTGCAGCTCGATGCCGTGGAAGTCGGCCGCGTCCTCGGCCGTCGCGAGGACGGCAGTCGGCGCGTCGGCGGCGACGTGCTGCGGAGCCGGAGCGTCCCAGGGGGCCGTCGCGGTCGGGCCGGCCGAGGCGCCGGCAGGGCTCGGCAGGACGACGCCCTCGGCGGCGAACGGCGAGGACGACGCGAGCGACGCGGACGCGGCCGTCGTGCTGGCCGTGGTGCCGACCGCGGCCGTGTCCGCGAGGGCGGGGGCGGGGAGGTCCGTCGCGGAGCCGGCCCGCGCCTCCTGCAGGGGGGACACCTGAGCCCTGGAGGCGCGGATCGGCTCCTCGAAACGCGGGTCGACCCAGCCGGGTCGCGGCGTCGACGGGAGCACGTGGCCGGCGGGGGGCGGGCTGAGCGGTGCCGGGGCGGCTGCCGCGGGCGACGGGGCCACGGAGGAGGGCGCGGAGACCGACGACGGGGCCACGGCCGATCGGGGCAGCACGGGCGAGGGGCCGGTGTCGGGGACGAGCAGGGCCTCCTGGTCGGCGAGCGCGGCCTTGTCGACCAGCGCCTCGGCCAGCCGCGCGGCGCGACGACTCGAGGGGGCACGCGTGGGCGTCCAGCCCATGACCGGGTCCTGGCCTCCGTCGAGGCTGTAGACGGGGCCCGTCGCGGCGCCACCGGGCGACACGGGAGCGGACGGGAACGGCGACGCGTCGGCCGGAGCCGTCGACGACGCGGTCGCGGTCGCGGAGCCGGTCGCGGTCGCGGTGGCGGACCGGACCTCGTTGCCCGGACGGCCCGGCGTCCACCCCGCGAGGGCGGCGTCCTCGGCGGCTGCGTCGTCGGGGATGTCGTAGATCGAAGCGCTCATGAGAGGGGCTCCTCGTGGTCGGTCCGGGCTCGGCCGGAGGCGGGCGTCACGCGACGACCCGCAGGATCTCTTCGACGCTGGTGAGGCCGAGCTTGGCCTTCTCCCAACCGTCCTGACGCAGGCTCAACATGCCTTGCTCGCGGGCGACCCGGCCGATCTCGGCGCTGGACGCGCGGCTCACCGCGAGCCGCTCGATGTCCTCGGAGACGCTCATCACCTCGTGCAGCGCGATGCGGCCGCGGTAGCCCGTGTTCGAGCACTGCTGGCAGCCCACCGGCTGGTACACCGTGGGGTTCTCGTCGGGCTCGACCCGGAACTTCAGGTGGGCCAGCTGCAACGGGGAGTAGGCCGTGGGCGTCTTGCACCGGTCGCAGAGCCGGCGCGCGAGGCGCTGGGCGACGACGCAGTCGATGGCCGACCCGACGAGGAAGGGCTCGATGCCCATCTCGGTGAGTCGGGTGATCGCGCTCGGGGCGTCGTTCGTGTGCAACGTGCTCAACACGAGGTGGCCGGTCAGCGACGCCTCGATCGCGATCTGCGCCGTCTCGTGGTCGCGGATCTCGCCGAGCAGGACGACGTCGGGGTCGGACCGCAGGATGCTGCGGAGCGCACTCGCGAAGGTCAGGCCGGCCTTGGGGTTGACCTGCACCTGGTTGATGCCTTTCATCCGGTACTCGACCGGGTCCTCGACCGTGATGACGTTGATCTCGGGACGGGCGACGGCGTTCAGCGTCGTGTACAGCGTC
This sequence comes from Frigoribacterium sp. NPDC087798, assembly GCF_044742985.1. NCBI lineage: Bacteria > Bacillati > Actinomycetota > Actinomycetes > Micrococcales > Microbacteriaceae > Frigoribacterium > Frigoribacterium sp. NPDC087798. The sequence goes on from NZ_JBIUVP010000004.1 coordinate 182,338, forward strand.
GTCGACTTGCCGGAACCCGTGGGGCCGGTGACGAGGATCATGCCGTAGGGCTTCGAGTACGACTCGGCGTAGACGTCGAAGTTGCGCTCGAGCAGGTTGAGGTCGCGCAGGCTCATCGAGGTGTTCGAGTTGTCGAGGATGCGCATCACGACCTTCTCGCCCCAGACGGTCGGCAGCGTCGCCACCCGCAGGTCGATCTGCCGGCCGCCGTGGCGGACCGACATGCGGCCGTCCTGCGGCTTGCGGCGCTCGGCGATGTCGATCTCGCTCATGATCTTGAGGCGCGAGATCACGCCGTTCTGGATCGCCTTGGGCGCCGGCTGCATCTCGTGCAGCACGCCGTCGATGCGGTACCGGATGCGCACGTCGGTCTCGGACGGCTCGATGTGGATGTCGGAGGCGTGGTCGGTGATCGCCTGGCTGACGAGCAGGTTGACGAACCGGACGATCGGCACGTCGTCGTCGGGGCCGTCCGTGATGTCGGCCGCCGTCTCGTGGGCCCTCTCCTCTTCGAGGGTCGACGTCAAGTCGTTCAGCTCGTCGTCGGCACGCAGGTACCGGTCGATGGCGGCTCGCAGGTCGTTCTTCTCGGCGACGACGGGGTCGACGCCCATGCGCAGGCCGGCGCGGACGTCGTCGATCGCGAAGACGTCGCCCGGGTCCTCCATGGCGAGGATCAACGCACCGTCGCGCACGCCGATCGGCAGGACCTTGTGCCGTCGGCACACGGCCGCGGGCACCATCGTCACGGCCGAACGGTCGACCGGGTAGTCGATCAGCTCGACGAAGTCGAGGTCGGCGGCGGTGGCCCGGGCCCTCGCCACCTGCATCTCGGTGACGACGCCTCGCGAGAGGAGGTCGCGGATGGACGCCTCTTCCTCGGCAGGGCCGCGCGGGATCACGTCGAGCTGCTCGATCGGCAACAGCCCGTGCAAGATCAGGATCTCGGTCATGGAAGCCACGCGTACCTCCTCGGAAGTACAGGGCCTCGGGGGTAGGACGACGAGGCCGTTCGACGCTCGGGGTCGGGTCCGAGCTTGCCTCACGCTACGGCGGCGACGCCGTCGGCGGCACGTCCCAGAGCGGGTGCCCCTCGAAGGGGTGCGCCGGTCGCCCCCCGGTCGGACTCAGTAGGCGCGGACCACCGTGGCGGAGCGCCTCGCGGCGACGAACCCGGCCCGGTCGTAGAGCCCCAGGGCGCCCGTCGGGCTCACGGAGTCGACGTCGAGCACGGTGACCTCGAGCCCCTCGGCGACGTGCGCCTCCAGCGTCGACGCGAGCAAGGACTGCGCGAGGTGCCGTCCCCGCCAGGAGCGCCGGACGCCGACGTACTCGACGTAGGCGCACCGCCGCCCCAGGGCCGCCCAGTCCTCGGGGTCGACGTCGCTCAGCACGAACGCGACGACCTGCTCGGCGGCCTCGGGGTCGTCGAGGGGACGGGCGACGGCCAGCAGCGAGAGGTCCTGCCGGAACGTGCCGGCACCGACCATCCGCCCCCACCGCTCCTCGCTCGTCGGCTGGCTGCCCCAGTGGTCACGGAAGGCGTCGTTGCGGGCCTGGCGCGTCGCCTCGACCCACTCGTCGGTCATCGTGACCAGGCGGACGGCCGGGTCGAGCGCGACGCGCTCGATCGGTTCCGTCAGGTCGCGCCGCAGCTCGGTCCACCACCGCGACTCGTCGAACCCCGCCCGACGGAACGCCGCCCGCGTGGCGAGGGCGTCCTCCTCGACGTCGGTCACGAGACCGGCCGGCAGCACCTCGTCACAGGTGGCCAGGTGCTGCTCGCCCCGGACCCGCTGCCAGTCCAGGAGGCGGCGACCGAGACCCTCGCCGCGTCGGCCGGGGTCGACGCCGCCGGGGACCCCCACCCGCACGAGGCTGACCCGCGTCGGGCCGAGGTGGCTGAGGCCCCAGGCGACGAAGCGGCCGTCGGCGTCCACCCCGACGATGCTGTCCCGCACGAGGTCGATGCCGGGCGACGTGAGGTCGTCGCGCACGACCTCGAGCGCATGGCCGCGGTCGGGGTGGTCGACCGACCCCATGCGGGCACAGAGCGCGTGCAGGGGCACGAGGTCGTCGAGGGTGAGCGGTCGCCAGGTGACACCGGCGACGGGCTCCGGTGACGCCACGACGTCGGGTGCCGTCACCCGCTCGCGGACGGGGCGGTCGGCCGTGCCGATGCGGACCCCCTCGGCGGCCTCGCCTCGGGCGACGACGACCGGGGGCGCCGTGGCCGGTGCTCCGACGGCGGTGTCGGCCGTGGCGGCAGCAGCCGTGGCGGCGACGCCGCTCGTCAGGGTGGCGGTCTCGGCGGGCTGGTCGTCAGGCATCCCTCCATCCTGCCGGGTCGGCTTCCCCCGTCGCCTCAGCCCGGCGGGGGAACCTCCCGCTCGCGTCACCGCCCCGACCGGGAGGGACGACGAAAGGCCCCGGTCCGCACGGAGTGCGAGCCGGGGCCCTTCGAGGTGAGGCCCTCAGGAGGCGCGGTGGGGGTCAGACCCTCACCGCGCCTCCTGACGGGATTCTCAGTTGTAGGTGCCGGGGGTGAAGTCGTCCGACGAGAAGGAGTCGAAGTCCACGAAGCTCAGGTCGGCTTCGTTGAACGACGCGTCGTCGGTGAAGACGCGGTTGGGGTACCGCTCCGCCTTCGCTTCTTCCGTCGCCTCGACCGACACGTCGCGGTAACGCGACAGGCCGGTGCCCGCGGGGATGAGCTTTCCGATGATGACGTTCTCCTTCAGACCGACCAGCGGGTCGCTCTTGCCTTCCATGGCGGCCTGCGTCAGGACGCGGGTCGTCTCCTGGAAGGACGCGGCGGACAGCCACGACTCGGTCGCCAGCGAGGCCTTCGTGATGCCCATGACCTCTTGACGAGCGGACGCGGTCCGCTTGCCCTCGGTCAGTGCCGCACGGTTGATCTCGTTGTACTTCGACCGGTCGACGAGCTCACCGGGCAGCAGGTCGGTGTCGGCGTGGTCGACGACCGTGACCTTGCGGAGCATCTGACGGACGATGACCTCGATGTGCTTGTCGTGGATCGGCACGCCCTGCGAGCGGTAGACGTCCTGGACGCCACCCACGAGGTGCTGCTGCACCGCACGGACGCCCTTGACGCGCAGGACCTCTTTCGGGTCCACCGCACCGGCGATGATCTGCTCACCGAGCTCGACGTGCTGACCGTCCTCGACGAGGAGGGTCGAACGCTTGAGCACGGGGTAGATCACTTCTTCGTCGCCGTTGTCGGGCTGCAGGATGACGCGGCGAGCCTTGTCGGTGTCCTCGATCGTGATGCGACCGGCCGAGTCGGCGATCGGGGACGCACCCTTGGGGGTACGTGCCTCGAACAGCTCGGTCACGCGGGGCAGACCCTGCGTGATGTCGTCGGCCGAGGCCGAACCACCGGTGTGGAAGGTACGCATGGTCAGCTGCGTGCCGGGCTCACCGATCGACTGGGCCGCGATGATGCCGACGGCCTCACCGATGTCGACCAGGTTGCCGGTGGCCAGCGAACGGCCGTAGCACTGGGCGCAGACACCGACGGCGGCCTCACAGGTGAGGACGGAGCGGACCTTGATGGTCTCGACACCGGCCGCCACGAGCTCGTCGATCAGCACGTCTCCGACGTCGGCGCCGGCCTCGGCCAGCACCGTGCCCTTGGCGTCCACCGCGGCAGCCGCGAGCGACCGTGCGAACACGGTATTCTCGACGGTCGCGTCGCGCACCATGACGCCGTTGGCGTCGGGTGCGGCGATCGGCATCTCGAGGCCGCGCGAGGTTCCGCAGTCGTCCTCACGGATGATGACGTCCTGCGACACGTCGACGAGACGACGGGTCAGGTACCCCGAGTCGGCCGTACGGAGGGCCGTGTCGGCCAGACCCTTGCGGGCACCGTGCGTCGCGATGAAGTACTCGGCCACCGACAGACCCTCGCGGTACGAGGAGATGATCGGGCGCGGGATGATGTCACCCTTCGGGTTGTTCACCAGGCCTCGCATGCCGGCGATGTTGCGCACCTGCAGCCAGTTACCACGAGCACCCGACGTCACCATGCGGTTGATGGTGTTGTCGATCGGGAAGTTCGCACGCATCTCGGCGGCGACCTCGTTCGTGGCCTCCGTCCAGATCTTGATCAGGTCGGCGCGACGCTCGGCGTCCGAGATCAAGCCCTTGTCGAACTCGGACTGCACGGCGGCGGCCTGCTTCTCGTAACCCGCGACGATCTCGGGCTTGCGCGGAGGCGTGAGCACGTCGGACAGCGCGACGGTGACACCCGAACGCGAGGCCCAGTAGAAGCCCGCGTCCTTGATGTTGTCGAGTGCCGCCGCGACGGCGACCTTCGGGTAGCGCTCGGCGAGGTCGTTGACGATCGTCGAGAGCATGCCCTTGTCGGTCACCTGCTGGACGAACGGGTAGTCCGCCGGCAGGTTCTCGTTGAAGAGCGCGCGACCGAGGGTCGTCTCGAGCAGGATGTCCTGCCCGACCTCGTAGCCCTCGGGAGCCTCGCCCTCGGCGAAGTGCACGCCGTTCATGCGGATCTTGACCATCGCGTTGAGGTCGAGCGTGCCCTGGTCCTTCGCGAGGATCGCCTCGGCGACCGACGAGAAGGCACGGCCTTCACCCTCGGCACCCTCGGTGACCGTCGTGAGGTAGTGCAGACCGATGATCATGTCCTGTGCGGGCAGGGTCACCGGACGGCCGTCGGACGGCTTCAGGATGTTGTTCGACGCGAGCATCAGGATGCGCGCCTCGGCCTGGGCCTCGACGGACAGCGGCAGGTGCACGGCCATCTGGTCACCGTCGAAGTCGGCGTTGAACGCCGCGCAGACGAGCGGGTGAAGCTGGATGGCCTTGCCCTCGACCAGCTGGGGCTCGAACGCCTGGATGCCGAGACGGTGCAGCGTGGGCGCACGGTTCAGCAGCACGGGGCGCTCGCGGATGATCTCTTCGAGGACGTCCCAGACCTGCGGGCGCGAACGCTCGACCATGCGCTTGGCCGACTTGATGTTCTGAGCGTGGCTCAGGTCGATCAGGCGCTTGATGACGAACGGCTTGAACAGCTCGAGGGCCATCTGCTTCGGCAGACCGCACTGGTGCAGCTTCAGCGTCGGGCCGACGATGATGACCGAACGACCCGAGTAGTCGACGCGCTTGCCGAGCAGGTTCTGGCGGAAGCGACCCTGCTTTCCCTTGAGCATGTCGCTCAGGGACTTCAGGGCGCGGTTGCCGGTACCCGTGACGGGACGACCGCGACGACCGTTGTCGAACAGGGCGTCGACGGCCTCTTGCAGCATGCGCTTCTCGTTGTTCACGATGATCTCGGGAGCACCGAGGTCGAGCAGGCGACGGAGGCGGTTGTTGCGGTTGATCACGCGACGGTAGAGGTCGTTCAGGTCGCTGGTCGCGAAACGGCCACCGTCCAGCTGCACCATCGGGCGCAGCTCGGGCGGGATGACCGGGACGACGTCGAGGACCATGGCGGCCGGCGAGTTGCCGGTGGCCAGGAACGAGCTCACGACGCGCAGGCGCTTGATGGCGCGGATCTTCTTCTGACCCTTGCCCTCGGAGATCTGCAGGTGGAGGTTCTCGGCCTCGGTGGTGAGGTCGAAGCCCTCGAGGCGCTTCTTGATCGCCTCGGCGCCCATGTGGGCCTCGAAGTAGATGCCGAAGCGGTCCTGCAGCTCGTGGAAGACGGCGTCCTCGGGCTTGAGGTCGCCGACCTTGAGGTTGCGGAAGTCCTCCCAGACGCGCTCGAGGCGGTTGATGTCCTCGTCGAACGACTTGCGCGTCTGCGACATCTCTTTCTCGGCGCCGTCCTTCGCACGACGCTTCTGGTCGCTCTTCGCGCCTTCTTCCTCGAGGACGGCCAGGTCGTCCTCGAGCTTCTGGAGGCGGTCGGCGATGCGCGTGTCGCGCTGCGACTCGAGCTGCTTGATCTCGAGGCGGAGCTCGTTCTCGAGCCCGGGCATGTCGGCGTGACGGCCCTCTTCGTCGATCGAGATGACCATGTAGGCCGCGAAGTAGATGACCTTCTCGAGGTCCTTCGGGGCCATGTCGAGCAGGTAGCCCAAGCGCGAGGGGACGCCCTTGAAGTACCAGATGTGCGTGACGGGAGCGGCGAGCTCGATGTGGCCCATGCGCTCACGACGCACGGACGACTTCGTGACCTCGACGCCGCAGCGCTCGCAGACGATGCCCTTGAAGCGGACGCGCTTGTACTTGCCGCACGCGCACTCCCAGTCACGCGACGGCCCGAAGATCTGCTCTCCGAAGAGGCCGTCCTTCTCGGGCTTCAGCGTGCGGTAGTTGATGGTCTCAGGCTTCTTGACCTCACCGTGCGACCAGGCACGGATGTTCTCGGCAGTGGCGAGGCCGATCCGCAGCTCATCGAAAGTTGTTGCTTCGATCAAAATTTAATCCCTTGTCAGATGTATCGACGTGTCGTTGTGGGAAGGGGGCTTAGATCTCGTCGACGTTCGACGATTCGAAGCGGGAGGAGATGTTGATGCCGAGCTCTTCGGCGGCACGGAAGACCTCGTCGTCCGTGTCGCGCAGGCTGACCGTCTGTCCGTCGGCCGAGAGGACCTCGACGTTCAGGCAGAGCGACTGCATCTCTTTGATGAGGACCTTGAAGCTCTCGGGGATGCCGGGCTCCTGGATGTTCTCGCCCTTGACGATGGCTTCGTACACCTTCACGCGGCCGAGGATGTCGTCCGACTTGATGGTCAGGAGCTCTTGCAGCGCGTACGCGGCGCCGTAGGCCTCGAGGGCCCAGACCTCCATCTCACCGAAGCGCTGGCCACCGAACTGTGCCTTACCACCCAGCGGCTGCTGCGTGATCATCGAGTACGGGCCCGTCGAACGCGCGTGGATCTTGTCGTCGACGAGGTGGTGCAGCTTCAGGATGTACATGTAACCGACCGAGATCGGGTTCGGGAACGGCTCACCTGAGCGACCGTCGAACAGGCGCGCCTTGCCGGACGAGCCGATCAGACGCTCACCGTCGCGGGTCGGCAGGGTCGAGTCGAGCAAACCCTCGATCTCGCGCTCGGCGGCACCGTCGAACACCGGGGTGGCGACCTTCGTGCCGGGAGCGGCGCTGAGCGCCTCTTCGGGCAGGTTCTTCGCCCACTCCTGGACGCCCTCGACGTTCCAGCCCTGCGCCGCGATCCACCCGAGGTGGATCTCGAGCACCTGGCCGAAGTTCATCCGACCGGGGACGCCCAGCGGGTTGAGGATGATGTCGACCGGCGTGCCGTCCGCGAGGAACGGCATGTCCTCGACCGGCAGGATCGTCGAGATGACGCCCTTGTTGCCGTGACGACCGGCGAGCTTGTCGCCCGCCGTGATCTTGCGCTTCTGGGCGATGAAGACGACGACGCGCTGGTTGACGCCCGAGCCGAGCTCGTCGTCGCCGTCCTGCGAGTCGAAGACCTTGACGCCGATGACCGTTCCCTGCTCGCCGTGGGGCACCTTCAGGGACGTGTCGCGGACCTCACGGCTCTTCTCGTTGAAGATCGCGCGCAGCAGGCGCTCTTCGGCGCTGAGCTCGGTCTCGCCCTTGGGCGTGACCTTGCCGACGAGGATGTCGCCGGGGCGCACCTCGGCACCGATGCGGATGATGCCGCGCTCGTCGAGGTCGGCCAGCAGGTCGGGGCTGACGTTGGGGAGATCACGGGTGATCTCCTCCTTGCCGAGCTTCGTGTCGCGGGCGTCGACTTCGTACTCTTCGATGTGGATCGACGAGAGCGTGTCGTCCTTGATGAGGTTCTGCGACAGGATCATCGCGTCCTCGTAGTTGTAGCCCTCCCAGGGCATGAACGCGACGAGCAGGTTCTTGCCGAGTGCGAGCTCGCCGTTCTCGGTCGCGGGACCGTCGGCGATGACCTCGCCGACCTCGACGCGCTGGCCGGCGTCGACGATCACGCGGTGGTTGTAGCTGGCGCCTTGGTTCGAGCGGTCGAACTTGCGCAGGTAGTAGTCCTGCGTGCCGCCGTCGTCGAGCTGGACGGTGACGACGTCGGCCGACACCTCGGAGACCACGCCCGCGGCGTCGGCGGTGACGACGTCACCGGCGTCGATCGCGGTGTAGCCCTCCATGCCGGTGCCGACGAGGGGGCTCTCGCTGCGGACGAGCGGGACGGCCTGACGCTGCATGTTCGCACCCATCAGGGCGCGGTTCGCGTCGTCGTGCTCGAGGAACGGGATCAGCGACGTGGCCACCGACACCATCTGGCGCGGCGAGACGTCCATGTAGTCGACCTCGGCCTTGTCGACGAGCTCGACCTCGCCGCCCTTCTTGCGGACGAGCACCTTGTCGTCGACGAAGTCGAACTTGTCGTCGAGGGGCGCGTTCGCCTGGGCGACGACGTAGTCGTCCTCTTCGGAGGCGGTGAGGTAGTCGATCGTCGTGGTGACGTTGCCCTTCTCCACGCGACGGTAGGGCGTCTCGATGAAGCCGAACGAGTTGATGCGCGCGAAGGACGCGAGCGAGCCGATCAGGCCGATGTTCGGGCCTTCAGGGGTCTCGATCGGGCACATGCGGCCGTAGTGCGAGGGGTGGACGTCGCGGACCTCGACGCCGGCGCGCTCACGCGACAGACCGCCGGGGCCGAGCGCGCTCAGACGACGCTTGTGCGTCAGTCCCGAGAGCGGGTTGTTCTGGTCCATGAACTGCGAGAGCTGCGAGGTGCCGAAGAACTCCTTGATCGCGGCGACGACGGGGCGCACGTTGATCAGGGTCTGCGGCGTGATCGCCTCGATGTCCTGCGTGGTCATGCGCTCACGGACGACGCGCTCCATGCGCGACAGACCGGTGCGGACCTGGTTCTGGATCAGCTCGCCGACCGCGCGGATGCGACGGTTGCCGAAGTGGTCGATGTCGTCGACGTCGAGGCGCAGCTGGACGGGCTCGCCGTCGCGCGTGCCGTTCATCGACTTCTCTTCGGCGTGCAGCGACACGAGGTACTTGATCGTCGCGACGATGTCGTCGACGGTCAGGACCGAGTCGCCCAGGGGCGCGTCGATGCCGAGCTTGCGGTTGATCTTGTAGCGACCCACCTTGGCCAGGTCGTAGCGCTTGTGGTTGAAGTAGAAGTTGTCGAGGAGCGCACGCGCGGCCTCGGCAGCGACCTGCTCGCCCGGACGGAGCTTGCGGTAGATGTCCTTGAGCGCCTCTTCCTTGGTGAGGATGGCGTCCTTCTCGAGGGTGGCCTCGATCGAGGCGAAGCCCTTGAACTCCTCCATGATCTCTTCGCTCGTGAGGCCGAGGGCCTTGAGGAAGACGGTCACGCTCTGCTTGCGCTTGCGGTCGATGCGCACGCCGACCTGGTCGCGCTTGTCGATCTCGAACTCGAGCCAGGCACCACGGCTCGGGATGACGCGAGCCGAGTAGATGTCCTTGTCGCTGGTCTTGTCGGAGGCGCGCTCGAAGTAGACGCCCGGGCTGCGGACGAGCTGCGAGACGACGACACGCTCGGTGCCGTTGATGATGAACGTGCCACGCTCGGTCATGAGCGGGAAGTCGCCCATGAAGACCGTCTGGGTCTTGATCTCACCGGTGAGGTGGTTCATGAACTCGGCGTTCACGTAGAGCGGCGCGGCGTAGGTCTTGCCACGCTCTTTGCACTCGTCGATCGTGTACTTGGGCTCTTCGAGCTCGGGGGCCGTGAACGAGAGCTGCATGGTCTCGCCGAGGTCTTCGATCGGCGAGATCTCTTCGAAGATCTCTTCCAGGCCCGAGTGGAGGGCCAGGTCGGTGCGACCCTGCTCGGTCGCCTCGGCGAGGCGGTCCTTCCAGATGTCGTTGCCGACGAGCCAGTCGAAGCTCTCGGTCTGGAGTGCCAGCAGGTCGGGGACCGTCAGCGTGTCGGTGATCTTGGCGAACGAGAGCCGCGATGCGTTGCGACCGTTCTTGGGTGAGTTGGTGGATGCGTTGTTCGCAGCAGCCAAGGAAGTAACCTCCGTGGACCCCGTCGGGTCATCACTGTCGGACAGTATGTGGTGAGTGAGTGAACGGCCCTACCCGGCGGACACCATCCACCCCGCCGTCATATTCGGGGGTGGGTGTCTCGAGACGTTGTCGACCGCAATATGACGACAGGACGCACGGGGAGCGCAAAGGTCCATACTAGGTCGCCCCGGACACGCCTGGCAAGCCCTGTCGTTGACCTTTCGCCCGAGCTTCGGTATAACCCGGGCGCATGCACAGGCATTCCACGGGATCGAGGGCCGCGCGCGCCTCCTCGTCCCCGGGATGGGAGGCTTGGGGCATGGCCGCACAGCACGACGACCCGCCCGTCGAGATCTCGATCGGGGCAGGTCTCGCCCGCGTGGACGAGGACCGGCACCGCCCCGGTTCGTACACCCTCGTCGTCGACGGCACGCCCCAGTCGCACGTCGACCTCGACGATCCGACGCACCTGGCCTTCGAGTACGTCCGGCGCATCGGGCACGCCGTCGACCTGCTGCCCGAGGGGCCGGTCACCGCACTGCACCTCGGCGCCGGCGCCCTGACCCTGCCCCGCTACGTCGAGGCCACCCGACCGGGTTCGCGCCAGCAGGTGATCGAGCTCGAGGCCGACCTCGTGGCCCTGGTGCGCGAGACCCTGCCGCTGCCGCGGGGGGCCTCGATCCGGGTGCGCTACGGCGACGCCCGCGAGGTAATGGTGAAGCTGCCCGCCGGACTGCGCGGCACGGTCGACCTGCTGATCGTCGACGTCTTCGGCGGTTCGCAGATCCCCGCCCACGTCACGTCGCTCGAGTTCTACACGGCGGCGGCCGAGTTCCTGTCGCCGACCGGCATGCTGATCGTCAACTCGGCCGACGGCGCGGGGCTGGCCTTCGCCCGCGGCCAGGCGTCGACCCTCGCGACCGTGTTCGAGCACGTCGTCGCCGTGGCCGACCCCGCGACGCTCAAGGGCCGTCGCTTCGGCAACGTCGTGCTGATCGGTTCGCCGTCGCCGCTGCCGACCGACCGCATGCCCCGGCTCTACTCGTCGGACCCGCTGCCGGCCAAGGTCGTCCACGGCCGTGAGCTGCGCGACTTCGTCGCCGGGGCGCCCGTCGTCACCGACGCGACGGCCGTGCCCTCGCCCGAGCCGTCACGGAGCGTGTTCGGGGCGCGCTGACGACGCCCCGCTCCAGCCGGTGGGCCGCCCCCGTGGCGCCCACGACGGCGGCCGAGGCGAGGGGCGCGACAGGTGAGAGGAACACGAGCCACAGTGCCGCGACTACTCAGAACCGTCAGAGGCTGCGGTTCTCTCCGGCATCCCGCCACGATGTGGACACGACGCCAGGCGAAAAGGTGGCGCTGTGTCCATCTCGTGGCGGCGTGAGGGCACGGCGGCGGGGCGGCACGAGCGCGCCGCGGCACGAGGCCAGAGCGGCCCGGGCCAGTTGCGGAGGGGGCCGGGCGGCGGGACTACTGGTCGGCGCGAGGTGCGGGGGCGCCGAGGGCGGCACGCAGGCGAGCCTCGGCGTCGTCGGGAGCCTTCGACGCCTCAACGTTGGCCTCGGTCACGGCCTTGATGACCTCTTCGCGCTGGATCTTGACCCCGCGCGGTGCGTCGATCCCGATGCGCACGCCGTCGCCACGGGAGTCGAGCACCGTGATGACGATGTCGTCGCCGATCACGATGCGTTCTCCGACCTTGCGTGTCAGCACCAGCATCGGACCAGCTTACCGAGCGCGGGGCGCACCGGCCACGACGACAGGCAGGAGGCGCGGGTCGGGTGTCGCAGGACGACACCGGCCCCGAGGCGCGACCGCGGGAGGACGACCACCGGAGGAGGCGCGACTCAGCGGGTCGCGCCTCCTTCGCGCCAGCCCACCGGCACCCCGAGCAGGTGCACCGTGCCAGGGGTCGCCGTGTCGTCCTCGCCGACCACGGCGGCCGCGACCACGGGCGCGACCGCTCGGACGGCCTCGACCCAGCGGGCCGTGTCGTCGTGCTTGCGCCCGACGTCGACCGCGACCCAGACCTGGTCGGCGGCGATCGCCTCGAGGGCGGCGGGAGCGGCCGCGTCCCAGGCGAGTGCCGTCACGACGGCCGAGTTCTCGTGCACGCCGGTGGCCCGGGCCAGGATGCCGCTCCGGCGATCCGACACGTCCACGGAGCGCAGCCCGAACGTCGAGGCCATCTGGGCGGCAACGCGGAAGGCGTCGCCGGGGCGGCCGACGACCACGACGAGGTCGCCTGCCCCGCGCGACACGTCGGGGGCGGGCGGCACGCCCGGGGAGGCCACGGCCCGGGCCTGCGCGGCGAGGGCGTCGGCAGCGGCCGCGAGCGACGCCGCCGTCCGACGGGGAGCGGCCCCGTGCGGCGCGTCGGGGTCGGCGGCGTCACCGTCGGCGACGGCGGTGGGGCCCTGGCCCGTCGCCGCGACACCGGCTCCGAGGCCGGCGGCGGCACCGGCGGCGGGAGCGATGCCGTTGAAGGTGAGATCGTCCATGATCGAGGCGAACGCGTCGGTGCGCGTCGAGACGTCGGCCGGGGACGCGACCGGCACCGCGCCTCCTGCGCTCGACGGCGAGGCCGAGGCCCCGCCGGGACCCGTCGCCGCGGCCGCCGCGGCGCGGGCGGCCCGACGCGGGCTCACGGGCACGGCCGAACCGGTCAGCACGTCGTCGAAGCCGTCGCGCGCGGGCGTCGCCGCCGTCGCGGCCGCGTCCCCCGCGGCCAGCGACGCCGACCACGCGGCCCGGGCTGCCGGAGCCCCCGCCTGCAGGGCGTCCTCGGCCTCGTCGGCCGACGCCAGCAACGCCGCGATGCCCGCACGCTCGGCCGGCACCGGCGTCGTGATGCGCACCCGGGCGACGGGCAGGTCGATCGCGGGGTCGGGCACCTCGACGGTGACCTCGTAGTGCTTGCGGGCGAAGAAGCCGCCGACTCCCCCGACGGTCACTTTCTGCGCCGCGACGATGCGCGCCGAGGCCCCGTGGGTCGCCCGCACCTCGCGGCGCAGCCCGTCGAGCGTCTCGCCGGTCATGACGATCGTGGTCGGCATCTCAGGCCACGATCGAGTCGGTCGCGCGGACGACGCCGACGGTCTCGATGGTCGAGCCGGCGGCGGTGGCCTCCTGGTACGACAGCACCGGCAGGCCGTTCTGCTGCGCCGACACGAGCCGGTGGATGGCCGGTCGCAACGCCGGAGCGCAGACCAGCACCGCGCTGAGACCCTGCGCCTCGACCGATTGCACGGCCTCGCGCAGCGACCCGAGCACCTGCTCGACCCGGTGCCCGTCGAGCAGGATCTGCGTCCCCTGGTCGCTCGGTCGCAGCCCCTCGAGCATCGACTGCTCGAGGGTCGGGTCGATCATGATGACCCGCAGCACGCGACCGTCGAGGTACTGCGCCGTGAGCGCGGGGCCCAAGGAGGCGCGGGCCGCCTCGACGAGTCCCTCCGGGTCGGTCGACACCTTCGCCCGCAGCGTCAGCCCCTCGCAGATCCGCGCGAGGTCGTTGATCGGGATGCGCTCCGACAGCAGCCCCTGGAGGACGCGCTGCAGCTCGGCGAGCGACAGCATGTTCGGCACGAGGTCGTCGACGGCCGGGGCGTTGACCTGCTTGACGCCCTCGGTCAGCACGCGGACGTCCTCGCGGGTCAGCAGTCGGGCGGCGTTGTCGGCGATGATCGACGACAGGTGCGTGACGAGCACCGAGACGCGGTCGATCACCGTGGCGCCGGTCATCTCGGCGCTGTGGCGCATCTCGGCGGGCACCCACTTGCCGGCGAGGCCGAAGACCGGCTCGACCGTGGCGGTGCCGGGCAGGCCGTCGAGCGCGTCGCCGAGGGCCAGCACGGAGCGGGCCGGCGCCTGACCGCGACCGGCCTCGACGCCCGCGATGCGGATCGAGTAGGTGGCCGGCGGCAGGTCGACGCTGTCCCGGGTGCGGACGGGCGGCACGACGATGCCGAGGTCGACAGCGATCTTGCGACGCAGGGCCTTGACCCGGCCGAGCAGGTCGTCCGACGCTCCCCCGACCATGTCGACGAGGTCGGGCGCGAGCAGGATCTCGAGCGCGTGCACCCGCATCTGCTCGAGCAGGTCGTCGGTCGTGTCGGTGGGGGCGACGACCGCCGCCTGCTGCTCTGCGAGGGCCGCGCGCGCCTCCTCGGCCTTGGCGGCCACGCCGAGCCGGTAGGCGACGAGCAGCAGTGCCCCACCGATCAGCAGGAACGCGACGATCGGCATGCCGGGGATGAAGCCCATGCCGATGGCGGCGGTCCCGGCCACGGCGAGCGCGATGCGCGACTGGCCGAGCTGCGACGCGGCCTGCGCGCCCATCTCGGTGTCGGCGCCCGAGCGGGTGACGATCATGCCGGTCGAGACGGCCATCAGCAGGGCGGGGATCTGCGTGGTCAGGCCGTCGCCGATGGTGAGCAGTCCGTAGTGCGAGAGGGCGTCGCCGATGGCCATGCCGTTCTGCAGCGCGCCGATCGCGATGCCGCCCACCAGGTTGATGATGATGATGATGATGCCGGCGATGGCGTCACCCTTGACGAACTTCGACGCACCGTCCATGGCGCCGTAGAAGTCGGCCTCGGCGCTGACGTCGGCGCGACGCTGCTTGGCGACCTCGTCGGTGATGAGGCCCGCGTTGAGGTCGGCGTCGATGGCCATCTGCTTGCCCGGCATGGCGTCGAGGGTGAACCGGGCGCCCACCTCGGCGACGCGCTCGGCACCCTTGGTCACGACCACGAACTGGATCACGACGAGGATCAGGAAGATCACCGAGCCGATGATGATCGAGCCGCTCACGGCGACGTGCCCGAACGCGGCGATGACGTCGCCGGCGAAGCCGTCGCCGAGCACGAGGCGCGTCGAGGCCACGTTGAGCCCGAGGCGGAACAGCGTCGCCACGAGCAGCAGCGACGGGAAGACCGAGAAGTCGAGCGGCTTCTTGACGAACAGCGTCGTCAGCAGGATCACCAGCGCCAACAGGATGTTGAGGATGATCAGCACGTCGAGCATCGGCGCGGGCACCGGCACGACGAGCAGCAGCACGATGCCGACGATGCCGACCGGGACGGCGAGCTTGGGCAGGGTGGACTTCATCGGGTGCCTCCAGGGGTGGCGGGGCGGACGGAGCGGGAGAGCGCAGGAGGCGCGGTGCGGGACGGTGCGGAGGTCGCGCCGGTCGTGCCGGTCGCGCCGGTCGCGGCCTCGCGGGCGATGCGGAGGCGGCGGGGCACGGCGTCGGCCTCCAGCGACTCGGGAGCCAGGACGCCGGCCACCTCGTCGGCCGTGGTGACGCGGGGCGGCGTGTGCGTCCCCTTCAGCGTGCCGCGGGCCTTGAGCGCCATGACGAAGGTGAGCACCCGGGCGACCGGCGTGTAGAGGTCGACGGGGATCTCCTCGCCCAGGCCGCAGGCGGCGTGGAGGGCTCGGGTCAGCGGGACGTCGACGACGAGCGGGACGCCGTCGGCGGTGGCCTGCTCGCGGATGCGGGCGGCGACCGTGCCGGCGCCCTTCGCGACGACGCGCGGAGCCGACTTGCCGGGTTCGTACTTGACCGCCACGGCGTAGTCGGTCGGGTTCACCATGACGACGTCGGCGTCGGCGATGGCCCCGATCATGCGGTTGCGGCTCATCGCGAGCTGACGGGAACGCCGCTGCGACTTGACCAGGGGGTCGCCGTCGCTCGACTTGTTCTCGTCCTTGACCTCTTTCTTGGTCATGCGGGTCTTCTTGCGGTTGCGGCGCATGACGACGAACACGTCGGCGAAGGCGAGCAGCAGGCCCGCCGCGATCGCGGCCCTGATCAGGATGCCGGTGCCGGCCTTGGCCTCCTCGAGCACGGCCGAGACGCTGAGGCCGCCGCCGCTCATGAGCACGGGCATCAGACCCTGGATCGCGAACCAGAGCACGAGGCCGACGACGGTCGTCTTGATCAACGCCTTCGCGCCGTTCCAGAGCGCCTGCGTGCCGAAGGTGTTCTTGAGGCCGTTGAGCAGGTTGAACTGCTCGTAGTTGCCGGTCATGCGCTTGATGTGCACGCCGCCCTGCACGATCGCGGTCGCGAGCACGGCCACGCCGACGACGGCCAGCATGGGCCCGATCGTGGCCCCCATCGAACCCGCGCCCTGCATCAGCTCGGTGACCACGGTCGCCGAGTCGGGGTGCGTGATGGCCTGGCGGATCGAGAACATCTGGTCGACGCCCGCCGAGGAGGCGCGCTCGATGGTCGAGGGGATCATCACGGCGGCGGCGCCGACGCCCACCCAGGCGCTGAGGTCCTGCGACCGGGACAGCTGGCCCTTCGAGTGGACCTCTTTCATCCGCTTCTCGGTCGCGGCCTCGGAGCGCTCGCCGGAGTCGTCCGCCATGTCAGCCCACCCCCAGCAGCATGTCGGCGGCGTCGCCGGTCAACGAGGCCACGACGCCGGGCAGGGCGAGGAAGACGCCGCCGGCCAGCATGACCGTCATGAGGATCTTGAGCGGGAAGCCCATCGCGTAGGCGTTGAGGGCCGGCGCGACGCGGGAGAGCAGTCCGAGGCCGACGTCGGCGAGGAACAGCACGACGCAGAGCGGCCCGGCGATCTGGATGGTCGAGAGGAAGAGCTGGCTGACGCCGGTCGTCAGCAGCTCGACCGGACGCGAGAGGTCCATGCCGAGGCCGAGCGGCACGGCGTCGAACGACCGCGTGAGGCCGCCGATGATCAGCTGGTACCCCCCGGTCGCGAACATCAGGGCGAGCGCGGTCATCTGGAACAACCGGGTGAACTGCGCGCCGTTGACCATCGACTGCGGGTCGAACGCCTGGGCGAGCGTGAAGCCGCCGAAGAGGTCGATCAGGCTGCCGGCCGCCTGCACCGCGGCGAAGGCGACGAACACCAGGAAGCCCAGCACGGCGCCGACGACGAGCTCGAGCACGAGGGCCATGACGAACGGTCCCGTCTCGAGGGACACGTAGCCGGGGGCGACGCGGGGCGCGACGGCGAGCGCGAGCCCGATGCCGAGCATGGCCTTCACCCTCGCCGGGAAGGCCCGGTACGAGAACGGAGGCGCGATCACGAGGAACGCGGTCATGCGCACGGCGGCGAGGAGGGTGGCCTCGAGCCAGCTGAGGTCGAACGACACGGCGCGTCCCTACCCGCCGCTGAGCAGCTGGGGGATGCGGTCGAACACCATGGTCGTGAACGACACCATCTCGCTGATCATCCAGTGGCCGGTGACGATGAGCGCGATGCCGACGGCGACGGCCTTCGGCACGAACGAGAGGGTGACCTCCTGGATCTGCGTGATCGACTGCAGCAGCGAGATCGCGAAACCGACGACGAGCGAGGTGATCAGCACGGGCGCGGCGAGCTTGCCCGTGATGATCAGGGCCTGCATCGAGAGGTCGAGGACGGCGTTGGAATCCATCAGGCACCCACCTGGTAACTCTCGATGAGGCTCTTGATGATGAGGCCCCAGCCGTCGACGAGGACGAACAGCAGGATCTTGAACGGCAGCGAGATCATCACCGGCGGCAGCATCATCATGCCCATCGACATGAGCGCGGCGCTGACGACGAGGTCGATGACGAGGAAGGGGATGAAGATCACGAAGCCGATGATGAACGCGGCGCGCAGCTCGCTGATCATGAAGGACGGGATGAGCGTCAGCATGGGCACGTCGGCCTGGCTGTCGGGGTTCGGCTGGTTCGCCGACCGGGTCATCAGCGCGAGGTCCTCTTCGCGGGTGTGGGCGAGCATGAACTCCCGCAACGGCGCGATGCCGGCGTCGATCGCGCCCTGCAGGTCGAGGCGGCCGTCGAGGTAGGGCTGCACGGCGTCCGTGTTGATGTGGGTCAGGATCGGAGCCATGATGAACAGGCTCAGGAACAGGGCGAGCCCCGCGAGCACCTGGTTCGGCGGGATCGACGGCAGCGCGAGCGCGTTCCGCGTCATCGCGAGCACCACGAAGATCTTCGTGAACGACGTCATCATCAGCAGCAGCGCGGGAGCCACGCTCAGCAGCGTGATGCCGATCAGGGTGACGACGGCCTGGCTGGGCGCACCGTCGGGGCCGTTGATGTCGATGTTCAGGCCGCCCGAGCCGGTGCCGTCCGACGTGGTCTGGTCGGTGTCGGTGAAGTCGGTGGGGGTCGTGCCGGTGGTGGCGTCGGTGCCGTCCGTGGCCGGGGCGGTGGGAGCGGTGGGGGCCGTCGGCGAGACGGGGGCCGCGTTCGCCTGCTGACCGATCAGCATGACGAGGGCGGACGCCACGACGAGCGCGAGCAGCGTGACGACGACGGCCCGGGCGAAGCGCGTGTCGGCGAAGCGCACGGGTGCGGCCACCACGGAGCGGCCGAGGGGGGCCCCGTGCAGGCCGTCCCGCAGCGTCGGGCGGGCGAGGCGACGCAGGGCGGACGCGAAGGAGGGGCGGGTCGGGGACGCGGACGACCGGCGGCCGGTCATCCGGCTCGTCCGCTGCGCAGGGCCGCGGCCGCCTGACGCCAGGTGTCGGGTGCGAGGATCGAACCCTCGATCGACTTGGCGGTGCGACCGCGACGACGGGCGTCGAGGTCACGAGGACGCGAGACGGCGGCACGGCGGGCGGCGCCGCGCGGGCGCAGCAACTCGACGGGGGTCGTGTTGACGGGGGTCGCGTCGGCCGGGCGGGCGGGCAGCTCGTCGCGGGCCGCGGCGCCCTCGGCGGAGAGGACGGACGCGAACGCGACGGGGGCGATCGACGTGACCCGCGCCTCCTGCGTGACGGACTCGGTCGCGGACTCCTCGGGCTCGGGGACCAGCGTCAGGGCGCCGGCGTCGACGGGACGGTCGGCGGCCGCCAGGACGGTCACGGACGACTCGGTGACGCCGAGCACGAGACGCTCGCCCTCGACGTCGACCACCACGACGCTGGCCTTCGCGCCGACGCCCTGACGGGCGACGACCGAGACCTGCGACGTGGCGCGGGAGCCCGCACGACCGCCCTTCACCAGGCGCTTCTGCAGCACCCAGAGCAGGGCGAGGACGAGGCCCAACGAGAGGACGACCCGCAGGCCGACGACGACGGTGTCCACGATCAGGCGATGCCGTCGGCGACGTCGAGGATCTTGGTGATGCGGACGGCGTAGTCCTGGTCGACCACGACGACCTCGCCGTGCGCGATCAGGCGACCGTTGAGCAGCACGTCCGCGGGGGCGCCGGCCGAGCGGTCGAGTTCGATGACGGCACCGGGCTCGAGGCCCAGGACGTCGCGGACCGACATGCGGGTGCGGCCGATCTCGACCGTCAGGGCCATCTCGACGTTGTTGATGCGACCGAGGTTGCCGGTCGACACCGTGCCCACGGTCGGCGCCACGGGCGACGAGCCGCCGATCGTGCCGGTCTCGCGGAGGCGCAGGGCGAACCAGCCGGCGGGCTGACCCGCGGCGGTCAGCTCGAAGACGACCGTCTCGGGGTCGGTCAGGAGCGCGTCGGCCGACTCGCGACGGCTCTCGCCGAGCACGCCGGTGCCGAGCACGCCCGTCGCGGCCTCGAGCGCGGGACGCAGGACGTCCGAGACCGAGACCATCGGGTTGTCGGTGCCCGCCGCGGCGGCGAGCTGGTCCATGTCGGCCAGCAGGACCGCGGTGTCGGCCGAGACCGACCCGACGAACGACGTGACCACGACGGACGGGCCCGCGAGGCGGAGGCCGTGCGCGGAGGCCGGGTCGACGGCCACGGCACGCAGGGGCGTGGGCGTCGGCAGCTGGGCGACCAGCGCCTCGACCGCCGCGGTGTGCAGGGTGATGGTCGTGCCGGTCATGAGGTTCCTTCTTCGGTGCCGGTCAGGGAGGTGGAGACGACGATGCCGGCCAGACGGGAGCCGGCGGCTCCGACGGCGGCACGGCCGACGGGCTGGCCGTCGACGCTGATCTCGAGCGGGCGGTGCTGCGGGTGGGGAAGCGGCAGCAGGTCGCCGACGGCCAGCCCGAGCACGACGCTCGGCAGCACCGCGGCGGGGGCGAAGGTCAGCGAGACGCCGACCGGCACCGAGGCCAGCTGGGCGCCGAGCAGGTCGCGGGCGTCGGCGGCGTCGATCGTCGGGTTGGACTCGCCCAGCTGCGACAGCAGGACGTCGGCGGGGATCGCGACCGTGCCGGGCGCGACGCGCTCGCCGACTCGGATCTCGAACGAGGCGACGATCATCAGGTCGGACTTCTGGGCGGCCTGGGCGAACTGCGAGTTGTACTGGAACCCGCCGACGCTGATCGGGTCGGCGAGCATGGTGCCGAACGAGTAGCGCAGGTCGTCGAGGGCGTCGTCCATCAGGCGGCGCACGAGGGCCTGCTCGATGGGCGTGAAGGTGCGCTCGGGCAGCGTGGCGGGCTTGACGGCGCCGAGCATGTGGCTGACCCAGGTGAGCGCGGCCGACGACGGGAACTGGATGACGGCCTTCGCCGAGACGCCCTCGAGGGTGCAGAGCACCATGGCGGTGGTCGGCGGCAGGGACGAGGCGTACTCGTCGTAGGTGAGCATCTGCACCTGGTCGCAGGTCACCTGCGAGAGCACCCGGACCTTGGCGGTGAGCTGGGTGCCCCACTGCCGCGCGAAGGTGTCGAAGGCGAGCTCGAGGACGCGCGAGTGCTCACGGGCGAGGGTCGTCGGACGGCGGAAGTCGTAGACCTCGACGGTCTTCTGCGGGCGCGTCGACGAGCCGACCGTCGAGGTCGGTGCGCTGCTGCCCGTCGGGGCGTCGAGGAGTGTCACGGACGGAGCTATCGGCCCGCCCCACCTGGGCGTTAGCCCAGGATCGGTCGTACCCCCCGGACTGGGTTGCCGTCGTCGTGCTGCGGCGCGGGGTCGCGCTCCCGGGCCGGAGGGGCCCGGCGGAGGTCAGTGGCCCGAGGACTCCTCCTTCTTCTCCGTCTTCTTCTCGGTCTTCGTCTCGGTCTTCGTCTCGGCCGCGGCGTCCGCCGTCGACGCGTCACCCGACTCGGCCGTGGTCGAGGTGTCGGCCGCCTGCTGGACGGTGGGGTTGCGACCGTCGGTCACCGCGCCTCCTGCGGCGGCGGCGGCCTGCTCGAGCTGCGGCAACAGCGCGCTCACCGTGTCGGACTGGTTCGACAGGACGACGATGTCGACCCGGCGGTTCGACGCGAGGTCGGCGTCGGTCGTGCCGGTGCTGAGCGGACGCGACGAGCCGAAGCCGACCGACTGGATGTGGTCCGCACCCATGCCGCCCCGCTCGACGAGGTCGCGCAGCACCTGGGTGGCGCGGGCGGAGGAGAGCTCCCAGTTGGTCGCGAAGGGCGCGGTCGAGCTGCGCTGGTCGGCGTGGCCCTCGACCGAGACGTCGTGACCCGAGGTCTTCAGCACCGGCCCGATGGCGTTCATGACGTTCACGGCCGTGCCGCTGAGGTCGGCGCTGTTCGTGCCGAAGAAGGTCTCGGAGCCGATCAGGCGGACGGTCAGGCCCCGGGCGTCGACGGCGAACTCGACGTCGGAGCTGAGCCCCGAGCCCTCGAGGTTCGCGGCGATCGCGGCCTTGATGGCGGTGAGGTCGTCCAGTTCGCCCTGGGCCGCGACCGTGGCGGCGGCGGCCTGCTCGGCGGTCTGGGCCTCCCCCGAGGCGGCGGCCTTGCTCAGGTCGGTCTCGTCGCCCGACGAGTAGCCCTTGCCCTCTTTCGTCACGTCGGCGGCGTTCACGACGGTGCCCGAGGCCGTGTCGACCTTGCCCACGTCGGTCTGGCCGAAGCCGGTCGCGAGCGAGTTGCGCAGGGCGATGTACTTGTCCTGGTCGACGTTCGACATGGCGAACAGCACGATGAACATGCACATCAACACGGTGATCATGTCCATGTACGAGGCCATCCAGCGCTCGTCGGGGTGCTCGTCCTCGGCGTGCCCCTTCTTCTTGCGACCGCCGCGCGCCCCGCTCATGCGGCCAGCCCCTGGTCGTCGCCACCGGTCTTCGCGCCGGCCTTGGCCTTGGCGCCCTTGCCACCCTTGCCGCCCTTGCCGTCGCCGCCGTCGAGCGCGTGCGTCGGCACCATGGCCTTGAGTCGTTCGCCGAGGAGGCGCGGCTGGCTTCCGGCCTGGACCGCCAGCACCCCCTCCATCAGCAGCGTCATGCGCAGCTCGTCGAGGTCGGCCAGCTTCTTGAGGCGCGCGCCGAGCGGCAGCCAGAGGAAGTTCGCCGTGAGCAGGCCCCACAGGGTCGCGACGAACGCCGCGGCGATCATGTGGCCGAGCTCGTCGGGCTCGGCGAGGTTCTCGAGCACGTGGGTGAGGCTGACGACCGTGCCCACGATGCCGACCGTCGGGGCGTACCCGCCGAGGCTCATGAAGAACTTGCTGGCCGTGCGGTCGGCGGCGAGGCGGGACTCCATCTCGTCCTCGAGCAGGATGCGCAGCTCCTCGCCGTCGGTGCCGTCGGCGATGTTCTGCAGGGCGCCCTTCATGAACGGGTCGTCGAGCTTCTCGGCCTCCTGCTCGAGCGAGAGCAGGCCCTCGCTGCGGGCCTTCTCGGCGAGCGACACGACGCCGTCGATGACCGACTGCGGAGGGACGACCTTGCCGGTGAAGGCGCGGGAGATCTTCTTGAAGCTGAGGATCGCGTCCTTGATCGTCGTGCCGGCGATGCCGACGCCGATGGTGGCGCCGAAGACGAGGATGATCGGGGCGGGCAACAGCAGCCCGGCGATGCTGACGCCCTCGAGCTGGATCATGCCGAAGAGGGCACCCAGGGCGAGGACGATGCCGATGATCGTTGCGGGATCCACGGTCAGCGTCCCTGCGTGGTGTCGGCCGATGCGGCCGGCGCAGCCGGCACGGTCGGCGCGGTCGGCGCGTGGACGGCGGGAGCCTGCACGGCGGGACGGAACTCGGTGACGCGACCCGCGCCTCCTGCACCCGACGAGCCTCGGACGATGCCGAGCTGCGGACCGGTGGAGGTGCGGTTGCCGAGCGCCTGGGCCGTCGGCGCGGTGGCGGACGGCTCGTCGTAGGCGAGCGAGACGATGCGGGCCCGGTAACGGGCGATCATCTCGATGACCTCGGCCATCGGCTCGGTCACGACGTACTTGGCGCCGTCGACCATGATCAGGACCGTGTCGGGCGTCTCGTGGATGCGCTCGATGAGGTCAGGGTTGACAGCGAATCTGCTGTCGTTGAGTCGCGTGACGACGATCATCGGCCCGTCCTAGGTCTGTGTCTCCTGCCTCCGTCCGTGGGGGCAGGTGTCGCTGCTCGTCCTGAGCGGCTACGGGTGACTATCGGCCGGGGGTGGCGGGGCGTTAGGTGCGGGTCGCGGTTGTCCACAGCCCTGCCGTGCCAGGCTCGACGATCGGTAGGTTGGTGACATTGCTCATGTCGGATGACGGGATGCCGCGACGCGCTCCGACCGGCAGGGCAGCCCCCACGCCTCGTCCGACCGGAGAGAAGATCGATGACCACCACTCCCCTCAGCACCCCCGTCACCTACCGACCGACGTGGTCGCACTTCTGGGCGAAGGCCAAGGGCCGGGTGTTCCTCGTCCCCCTCGCCTTCCTCGTGTGCATAAACCGGATGGGCGTCTCCGCCCTGCCCTACCTCGTGGCGGGGGTGGTCGTGATGGCCGTGGGCCTGGGGATCTACCTTCGGACGACGACCCTCTCGGTCTCGGGCACGGCGGTCACCCGTCGGCGCTGGGGACGCACGACGACCGTCGCCCTGGACGGCGACCACCAGGGCATCCTCTGCATGCTCAACCAGGGCGTGCAGAACCTCGGATACCTCGCCGTCCGGGACGGCAAGGGCCGCCGACTCGTCCTCACCGAGGCCAACTGGCCTGGAGAACAACTGCTCGAGATCGCTCAGCACGGACGACTCACGATCATGCCGGCCGATCAGGTCTTCTCGGGCAAGAACGCAGCCGCCATCGTGCCAGGTGTCATCCCGCTGATGACCCGACGTCCGGTGCTCTGCGCCCTCGTGGCGGTCGCCGGTCTGATCGCCGTCGTCGTGCCGATCGCCATGGTGATGAGCGGCGCGGCCTGATCGCTCCGGAAGGACACCGCCGTGTGGACGAGACACCGCGGCATGCGGCGGCGTCACGTCCACTCGACGGTGCGGCAGGCTGACAAGCGGGCGCGCGGCGCGTCACGTGCGCGAAACAGGGGGCTGGCAGGATGTGCCGGTGACCCACGAACCCCTCGACGAGTCGCGCCCCGGCACCACCCCCGCCGCCCGCGCCGACGACGTCACCCGCACCTCCTCCCCCACCCCGACCGCGAGCATGTCCCGCGCCGCGAGCTCCGAGCGGAACGCCGTCGGCAGCGACGACGGGCCCGCCCCCGAGTCCTCCCCGGCGGGCCTGCCGGACGCCGCGACCCCGGACGCCGCAGCCCCCGCCCGGCACGGCATCGACGACCCGGCCCTGACCGGCTCGATCGAGACCGTCGACGTCAACAAACACACGCTCGCCGAGAACGTGATGGGCGTCGTGACCGGTGTCTTCCTCGCCTCGTTCGGGCTCTTCCTGCTCAAGACCAGCGGGGCCGTGTCGGGCGGCACGGCCGGTCTCGCCCTGCTGACGAGCTACGCCACGGGCTGGACCTTCGGCGTGCTGTTCGTCCTCGTCAACGTGCCGTTCTTCGCACTCGCCGTGTGGAAGAAGGGCTGGCCCTTCACCCTGCGGACGATCCTGACCGTCGTCATGCTGTCCGCCTTCTCGTACCTGCACCCGCTGATGTTCGACATCGACGGGATCAACCCGATCTACGGCACCCTCGCCGGCAACCTGCTCGTCGGCGTCGGCCTGCTCATCCTGTTCCGGCACGGGGCCAGCCTGGGCGGGATCAACATCCTCGCCCTGGTACTGCAAGAACGCGCCGGGCTGCGCGCCGGCTACGTCCAGATGGGCTTCGACGTGGTCATCGTGCTGACCTCGTTGACCGTCGTCTCGCCGTTGATCGTGCTGCTCTCGGCCCTCGGCGCCGTCGTGTTGAACCTCGTACTGGCGATGAACCACAAGGCCGGCCGGTACGTCGGACACACGTGATCACACCTTTCTGCCAGACTTCCGTGCACGACCGGTCTGTTTGAGGCATTCTCGTCTCGAAGCGGTCACTTTCTTCTTGCACGTCCCCGGACGTCACACCATCTAGGAGTCCCATGTCCAACAACACCGCCATGCCCCAGTCCGCCGGCACCGCCGCGGGCTACAACGTCCTCGCGATCGTCGGGTTCATCCTGGCCTTCGTCTTCAACATCGCCGGGCTGGTCGTCAGCCTGATCGCCCTGTCGAAGATCAAGAAGACGGGTGAGCGCGGACGCGGACTCGCCCTCGCCGGCGTCATCATCAGCATCGTGTCGATCATCTTCGGCATCATTTACATCGCGGTCATCCTGCCCGCGATCATGAACTCGATGCCGACGACCTACTAGGTCGATCGGCCCGGCGCACGAGCCGGGGAGCACAGGAGGCGCGGTGTCCGCAGAGCAGGCACCGCGCCTCCTTCGCGTCGCGGGCCCGTAGGCCCGATCACGCACGGGGCTCAGCCCTGCGGGGGGCCCCGCCCTGCGGGGGGGGGGGGGGGGTCAGCCCTGCGGGGGATCGCGGTCGTCGGGGGTCGCCGTTAGCGTGTGGGCATGCGACGGTGTCTCGGCGAGGTGGAGGGCACACGCGTTGTGCCGTCCTCTCCGGGGCCACCCCGGGGCACGCAGATCGACCACGGCACCGCTCCGCAGGCCGGTGACCGCGCTCCGCGCGGCTCGCGGCCCGCACCGATGCACGAGTCGCCGAGGCACCGCCGCAGCCACCCGACCGCACCCGTCGCGGACGCAGGCGGGTCACCCCCGACACGGACTCCGCGCCCGCCCCGGCGGCACCCGACCGCGAGCCGCGCGGCCGGCGGTCGGACGACCACCGGGTGACCGCCCACTCCCCCGCGTCCGCCGTGGGCGCCCGCGAGCCCGACCCGGGTCCCGATGCCGTCGCGACCGCCCTCGCCGACGCCCTGCTCGCGGCCGAGTGGACCATGGGCGCACTGGCCGCCGCCGCAGGCGAGGCCGTCGACGGGCCGGCCAGGTTCTGGCGTCCGCTCGCCCGCGACCTCGTCCGCGCCCTGCCCCGGGCACCGCACGACGACCCCCGCACGCTCACCGCCCTCATCCGCCGTGATCCGGCCTTCACCGAGGCGGTGACCGAGGCCAGGAGGCGCGGACGGCCCCTGCGCATCGTCCACCACGTGCCCGTGACGCAGGAGGCGCGCTCGGCCGACCCGCGCCTCCTGCGTCTGGGCACCGTGGCCGACGTCGCCCGACTGCTGCACCTGACCGTGGGCGAGCTCGACTGGTTCGCCGACCCCGGCCGGTGGAACCGCCGGATCGAGCGAGGTCCGCTGCAGCACCACCGGTACGAGTGGCGGGCACGGCCCGGACGCACGCCGCGGCTTCTCGAGGTGCCCGGGTTCCGCCTGCGCGACCTGCAACGCGTCGTGCTCGACGAGGTGCTGGCGGCGGTGCCGCTGCACGACGCGGCGCACGGCTTCGTCCCGGGGCGCAGCGCCGTCACCGGCGCGCGACGGCACGTCGGCCGAGAGGTCGTCATCGCCCTCGACCTGACCTCGTTCTTCGCCCGGGTCACCGCCGGGCAGGTGTTCGGCGCGCTGCGCCGCGAGGGCCTGCCGGACGCCGTCGCCCACGTGCTCACCGGGCTCTGCACGACCTCCGTGCCGCCGGGCGTGCTGCGGCGCATGCCGCCGGGCGGCAGCCCCGAGCAGCGGTTCGCCCTGCGGCACGCGCTCTCGGCCGCCCACCTCGCCCAGGGAGCCCCGACCTCGCCGACCCTCGCGAACGTGGCGGTCCGGAGGCTCGACTCGCGGCTCGCCGGCTACGCCCGGGCCGCGGGAGCGACCTACACGCGGTACGCCGACGACCTGGCGTTCAGCGGCGACGGCACGCTGGCGGGGCGGGCCGACGCGTTCGTGCGGGGCGTCGGACGCATCGTCGGCGACGAGGGACACCTGCTGAACGCGACGAAGACCCGGGTGCGCGGAGCGGCCACGCGACAGGTCGTCACCGGCGTGGTGGTCAACGCGGGCACGAACACGGTGCGCTCCGAGTACGACCGGCTGCGGGCCGTGCTGCACAACGCCGCCACCACCGGGCTCGAGGCGCAGAACCGGGCCGGGCACCCGGACTTCGCCGCCCAGCTGTGGGGGCGCATCGGCTGGGTCGAGCAGCTGAACCCCGGGCGCGGGGCCCGGCTGCGCGCCGCCTTCGCGCGCGTCCCCCGGTGACCGGCGCCGCGCCTCCTGACCCGCGCCGCGCCTCCTGACGACGAACGCACCGCATTCCGTGCACCGCACCGCGACGAGATCGGGTGTGGTGCACGGAACGCGGTGCGGAGGGTGCGGAGGGTGCGGAGGGCTGCCGCCAGCCGCTGGCGACCAGCAGCCAGCGGCGGGCTGCCGCCGGCCGACTAGCGCTTGAGGTTGGTGAGCTCCTGCAGCACCTCGTCCGAGGTGGTGATGATGCGGGCGTTGGCCTGGAAGCCGCGCTGGGCGACGATCAGGTTGGTGAACTCCTGCGACAGGTCGACGTTCGACATCTCGAGCGAGCCGCTGGACAGCGAGCCGATGCCGGGCGAGCCGGGGGCGCCGACGGTCGCGGCACCCGAGTTGGCGGTGGCGCGGTAGCCCGAGTTGCCCTCCTTCTCGAGGCCGCCGGGGTTCGTGAAGGTCGCGAGGACGACGCGGCCGAGGCCGACCGTCGAACCGTTGCTGAACTGGCCCATCAGGGTGCCGTCCTTCGACAGCGAGAAGCCCTGCAGCGTGCCGGCCGCACGGCCGTTCTGCTCGGTGATCGACGTCGTGTTGAGCGCCGCGAACCCGGTGATGCCCGACAGGTCGACGGTGACGCCGTTGAGTCGCAGCGACGCCGCGCCCGCCTGCTTGCCGTCGGCGAAGGCCAGCGAGGCCGTGGCGCCTCCGTTGCCGTCGGTCGCGGAGGCGTCCCAGCCGGCCGTCGTGCGGGTGAAGGTGAGCGTCAGGGTGCGCTCGAGGCCGTTGGCGTCGAACACCTTGGTGTCGCGGACGATCTTGTCGCCGACCGCCGACTCGCTCGGCAGGTTGCCGCCGACCGTGGCGCTCGAGGTCGCCGTCGCGGGGGCCGCCGCGTTCAGGGGCAGCGTGATGTCGCCGAGCGCGCCTCCGTCGTTGATGACGCCGTTCGTGGCCGAGTAGCCCTGCACGATCTTGCCGTCGGACGACACGAGACGGCCGTCGGCGTCGAAGTCGAAGGCGCCCGAGCGGGTGTAGACGGTGTCGTTGCCGAGGCGGGTGACGAAGAAGCCGTCGCCCGAGATCATCAGGTCGGTCGCCTTGCCCGTGGCCTGCGCCGACCCCTGGGCGAAGTTCGTCGAGATGCCGGCGACCTGCACGCCGAGGCCGATCTGGGCGGGGTTCGTGCCGCCGATGCCGGTCTGCGGGCCGCCGGCGCCCTGCGTGATCTGCGACAGCGTGTCCTGGAACTGGGTGGTCGACGACTTGAAGCCGGCGGTGTTGACGTTGGCGATGTTGTTGCCGGTGACGTCGAGCATCGTCTGGTGCGAGCGGAGGCCCGAGATGCCGGAGTAGAGGGAGCGGAGCATGGGTGCTGCCTTTCAGCTGGGGAGAGATCTGGAGGCGCGTCCTGCGCGGATGGTGCCGGTCGCGTCCTGCTCCCGGTGTGGTTCGAGGGGTGGTGCGGGTCGTGCGGGTCGTGCGGGTCGTGCGGGTGGTGCCGGTGGTGCTGCGGGGTGCGCGTCGGTGACGCGTGTCACGCCTTCGTGGTGGCGATGCCCGAGATGAGATCCAACGCGACCTCCTTCCCACCGACCGAGACCTTGGGGACGGCCTCGGCGAACGACACGCTCGTCGCGGTGCCCTTCACCTCGACGCCGTCGGGTCCCGTGTAGCTGACCTCGCGGCCGACCAGGTTCGACGCGGCGATGCGCATCTGCAGCGAGAAGTTCTCGTTGGCCGTCGTCGTCTGCGCGGTGACCTGCTCCATCATCGCCAGCTGGGTGGTCTGCGACATCATGGCGTTGGTGTCCATCGGGGTCGACGGGTCCTGGTTCTTCAGCTGCGTGACGAGCAGCTTCATGAACATCTCGCTGTCCATCGTGTTCGCCGTCGCACGGCTCGAGCCGCTCTTCGCGGCGTTGGCGGCGGCGATCTGGGTCGCGACGTCGACGGTTCCCGATATCTGGTCGATCGAGGGCATGGGGTCTCCGGTTCAGGCCAGGACGTCGAGGGACGTCGAGAGGGACGAGGAGGCGCGGGCACGGTCGACCGCGCCCGTCGCGTCGAGGGGGTCGGTTCCGTCGCGCGGCGCGCGGCCGGTGGTGCCGCGCGCCTCGGCGGCGTCACGGGCACGTCGCCCGGCGCCTCCGTCGGCACCGGCCTGCGCCCCGGGCGAGCCGAGCTGACCGGAGCGGTCACCCCGGCCGTCGGACGGCTGGTCCTGGGACGAGAGGTCGACGCTGGTCTGGTGACCCGCGCCTCCCGCGGTCGTGGAGGCGGCCGTCGCGAGGTCGCGGCGCAGGTCGCCGAGGATCGCCCGGACGGCGTCACGGCCGGCGTCCGACGCGGCGAACATCTCGACGTGCGTGCCGTGCGCCGAGACGTGGGCCCGGACGGTGACCGGGCCGAGCGCCTCGGGGGCGACGGCGACCGTGACGACGTGCACCCCGGGGCCCGCCGCGGCGAGCGTGAACAGGGGCC
Source organism: Frigoribacterium sp. NPDC087798 (assembly GCF_044742985.1). NCBI lineage: Bacteria > Bacillati > Actinomycetota > Actinomycetes > Micrococcales > Microbacteriaceae > Frigoribacterium > Frigoribacterium sp. NPDC087798. The sequence continues at coordinate 212,005 of NZ_JBIUVP010000004.1, forward strand.
GGGAGAGCTGCGAGGTCAACGGCGCCGGCGGGGTGGCGACCGGCGACGGGGTCGCGGACGAGGAGGCGGCGGTCGCGGCGACGGGGAACGTCGCGCCGACCGCGGGGGCGGCGAACACGATCGGGTCGGTGGTCGCGGGAGCCGGGACGGGTGCGGAGGTGGACGCCGCGGGCGTCGCCGTGGAGGCCGCGGGGGCGGAGGCTCCGGCCGGAGACGCCGCGGCGGGCGTCGCGGACGGACCGGACGATGCGGACGGTGTGCCGGTCGTCGCGCTCGAGGGGCCGGGTGTGCCGGGCACCACGAGGGCGGCCGGCGCGAGGGTGCGGTCGACCACTGCCGGGACGGGGGTGGGGGCGGGTGCCCGCACGGGCGAACCGTTCCGGGCCGAGTCGCCGACGACGGCGGCCGTGTCGGGACCGGCGGCCGACTCGGCGCGGACCGCACCACCGGGTGCGGACGGCGTCGGCTCGCCGGGCGCGACGGGCACACCCGCGACGGCGGCTGAGGGGCTCGCCGCGGTGGCGGACGTGCCGACGGGCCCCGGGGCAGGAGCGGACGCGGGCTGCACGGTGGAGACGGCGGTCGCGGCGAGGGCGGCGGCGGGAGCTGCGGATGCCTGCACCGCCGGTGCCGCCAGGACAGCCGCTGCCGTCCGAGCAAGAGCGGCGGCGGCGGCGGACGAATCGGGCGCCGATCCGTCGCGCGCGGGGTCGAGCGGCTCGGCCCCGGCGCCATCGGTGGTCGGCGACGCGACGCGCACCGGAGCGGTGAGGGCGGAGGGGCGCAGCAGAGCGGCGAGGGCGGCGGCGACCGTCTCGGCCGGGGCGGCCGACGTCGCGACCTCGACCGGTACGGAGCCCCCGGCCACCGACACGTCGCCCACCGCGTCACGCGGCACGGCGGAGGTGCCGTCGGTCGTCGAAGCCTTCTCGGTCGTGGTGGTCGCGGTGTCGGACTCGTCGACCGGCGCGGTCGGTGCCGAGGTCGCCTCGGCGAGGGGCCAGCGCCATGGGACGACGGACGGGGCGTCGAGCGACGACGACCCGGCCACGGCCGAGGCGGACGCCGGAGCCGGGGTGGGGGCAGGAGGAGACGCGACAGGGTCGTTCCGGTCGGCACCTCGCGTCGAGGAGCCCTCGTCGCGCATGGCGGCACCGAAACCGGTGGCCGCGCGGTCGGCGTCACGGGCGGTGCCGGCCCCCGGGCCCCGCGACCCCGCGGAAGGGCGGAGCGTCGACGCATCGGACAGGGCAGGAGGCGCGAACGGTAGGGTGCGGGACAGGGTCACGAGGCCACCCCCGCGCTCATCAGCTTCTGCAGGGCCGCGGTCATCAGGTCGGTCCCCGACGAGGACGCGCCCGACGCACCGGCGGCGCCGGAGAGACCCGACAAGCCCGACAGGCCCGACAGGCCCGACAACGCGGACGAGGCGGACGACGCCGAGGCGGCACCCGTCGCGCCCTCGGCCGGGACGATGCGCCGGATCGTGCTGAGGTCGGAGTCCTTGTACCAGTTGTCGACGATCTGGACGTCCTTGCCCGGGCGGGGTGCGTGCAGCACCTTGCCGTCGCCGAGGTAGATCACGATGTGGCCCTCGCCCTTGGGGACGAGCAGGTCGCCGGGCTTCGCCTCGGCGAGCGAGGGCACCTCGGCGCCCATCTTCGCCTGGTCGGGCACGACCCGCGGCATGCTGACGCCGAGGTCCCCGAACACGGTCTGCACGAGGCCCGAGCAGTCCATGCCGGTCCGGTCCTCGCCGCCGAACACGTACGGCACGCCGAGGTACTTCTTTGCGGACTCGACCACGTCCGAGCCGTCGGCTCCGCTGCCGCTCGCGACCGACCCGGCCACGGCGTCCACGGAGGCGCTGGTCGCCGTCGCCCCCGTGCCGGACGTGCCGGCGAGCGCGTCGGCGAATGCAGTGGCCGACGTCGCGGACGCGGCGGTGGCCGTCGCGGACGTCGCACCGGTGGTGCCGGCGCGCAGCTGGGCAATGGTCGCCTGGATGTCCTGGATGCGGGACAGGACCTCGGTCACGGGACTCACGCCGCGCCTCCTGGGTTCTCGGGGTCGGTGCCGGACGGCGAGCCGTCGGGTCGGGGGCGCGAGGCGATCTCGTCGAGGGCGATCTGCTCGTCGCGCAGGTCGGCGGCCGCCTCGGCCACCGCGTGCTTGTGCTCGAGCTTCTCGAGGCCGATCGCCGCGCGACGGGCCTCGTTGAAGGCGGCCTGGGCGGCGTCGGCGTCGGCCTGACGGCGCTGGGTGACGGCGTCGAGCTCGGCGAGCATGCCGCGCGACGAGGCCCGCGAGGCCGCCAGTGCGCTCAGCATGGCCGCGTCGGTGACCTCGGACGGTTCGTCGGCCAGGGTGCGCTTGGCGCGCACGCGCTCGTCGGCGGCCTCGCGCAGACGGTCGTTGGCCTCGGCGAGGACGGCACCGGCCTGGTCCTGCTGGGCGTGGCGCAGCCGCAGCAGGCCGAGCAGCGAGAACGGGCGCGCCATCAGATCGCTCCGAACCGCGAGGTGAGCGAGGCCAGGGCGTTCCACGAGTCGGCCGAGGCCGCCCGATCGTCCATGCCCTGCTGCAGGAACGCGTCGATGGCGCCCTGGTGGTCGACCGCCGCGTCGACGAGCGGGTTCGTGCCGCGCTGGTACGCACCGACGTCGAGCAGGTCCTGCGCGGCCCGGCGGGCGGCCATGACCTTGCGCAGCGTCGTCGCGGCGGCGCGCTGGGGCGGGCTGGTCACCTTCGAGGCGACGCGCGAGACCGAGCCGAGCGCGTCGACCGACGGGAAGTGCCCGGTCACGGCCAGCTTGCGGTCGAGCACGACGTGCCCGTCGAGGATGCTGCGGGCCGCGTCGGCGATGGGCTCGTTGTGGTCGTCGCCGTCGACCAGCACCGTGTAGAGCCCGGTGACCGAGCCGATGCGGTCGGTCCCCGCTCGTTCGAGCAGGCCGGCCAGCACCGAGAACGTCGACGGCGGGTAGCCGCGGGTCGCGGGCGGTTCGCCGACCGACAGGCCGATCTCGCGCTGGGCCATCGCCACGCGCGTGAGCGAGTCCATCATCAGCACGACGTCGGCGCCCTGGTCGCGGAACGACTCGGCGATGCGGGTCGCGACGAAGGCGGCCCGGAGGCGCATCAGGGCGGGCTCGTCGCTGGTCGAGACGACGACGATCGAGCGGGCGAGGCCCTCGGGCCCGAGGTCGTCCTCGAGGAACTCCCGCACCTCGCGGCCGCGCTCGCCGACCAGGGCGATCACGCTGACCTGGGCGTCCGAGCCGCGGGCGATCATCGACAGCAGGGACGACTTGCCGACGCCCGAGCCGGCGAACAGGCCGACGCGCTGTCCCTTGCCGACCGTGGTCAGGGTGTCGAGCACGCGCACGCCGAGCTGCAGGGGCGTGTCGATGCGCGCGCGGTGCATGGCGGACGGGGTCTCGTGGTCGAGCGGCACGAGGTCGACGCGACCCCCGTCGGCACCGACGAGCGGCCCCTTGCCGTCGATCGGTCGGCCGAGGCCGTCGAGCACCCGCCCGAACAGGCCCGTGCCGGTCGGGACGAGCAGCGGACGTCCGGTCGACCGGACGGGCGTGCCGGTCGTGATGCCGGTCAGACGGCCGAGCGGCATGCAGCGCACGCCGTCGGGCGTGGTCGCGACGACCTCGGCGAGGTCCGAACCGGCGGCGGTGCCCCCGGACGTCGCGGTCGCGTCGCCGACGGCGACGATCTCGCCGACGGCCGCGTCGAGGCCCTGCACGGTGAGGCCGAGGCCCACGGCCGAGCTGACCCGGCCCACGCGCTGCGGACGGGCCGCGACGCGGGCGGCGGCGAGACGGGACGCGAGGACGGCCGGCACGCGCGGACGCCCGCCGTCGACGACGGCACCCGTCGGCACGATGGCAGGAGGCGCGGTGAGGGTCACGAGGCGCCCCCGTCCGACGCCGGGTCGCCGAGCAACGCCGTCCGTGCCCGGTCGAGCGCGGTGCCGAGGCGGGCGTCGACCTGGCCGATGCGACGCTCGGCCTCGGCGTCGCCGCGGGCCAGGGTCGCGTCGGCGACGAAGGCCACCTCGGCGGCCACGGAGTCGCGGGTCGCCGCGTCGAGCTGGGCGAGGTCGGCGGGGTGGAGGCGGACCGTCACGACGTCGCCGGGGTCGGTCACGGCGAGGGCGCGGGCGACGGCCGCACGGGCGGTCCGTCCTTCGCGGGGGTCGACCGTGTCGGCGGCGCCCCGGGCGGTGGCGTCGGCCCCGTACGGGTCGTCGACGACGGACTCGGAGGCGCGCAGTTCGTAGCCGAGGACCGCCTCGGCGAGCTCGAAGGCGGTCGCGACCAGCGCCTCCTCGGCGTCGTCCAGGACGGGCGCGACGCGGGCGTCGAGCGCGCGGGCCGACGAGGCGAGGGCCTCGACGGCCGAGACGGTCGCGGCCTGGAGGCGGTGCAGCAGGTCGGAGTGCTCGGCCTCGAGGACGGCCCGGCGGGCAGCGAGTTCGAGCTCGGCCGCGCGGAGGCCGGCGGCGTACCCGGCGGCGTGCCCCCGGGCCTCGGCGCGGGCGTCGTGCGCCTGTCGCGTGGTGACGGCGTCGGACCCCGGCAGCGTGACGGACGGGTAGCTGACGCGCGCGAACGCCGGGGCGGCGCCCTCGGGGGTCATCACGGAATCGAGCATCACAGGGCCGTTCGGCATTGGGGGTGACGGCCGATCCGTGGCCTGGGGTGGGTGAGCGATCCGTGCTCACCGGCGACTCTCGACCTCGGCCGGGACGGCGTTAGCCCTTGCCCCGAAGGGGGGCCGGGCTACTCGACGAGGGCGTCGTCGTCCGAGCGGTGCATGGTGATCGCGCCCATCGCCTCGAGTTCGCGGATGGCGCGCACGACCGACGCCCGCGCCTCCTCGATCTGCGACTTGCGGACCGGACCCATCGACTGCAGCTCGTCGTCCAGCAGTTCGCGGTTGCGCTCGGAGACGTTGCCGCGGATGACCTCGGTGACCGCCGCCGGCGCGCCCTTCATCGCCGTGGCGAGGATCGCCGCGTCGATGCCGCGCAGCACCTGCTGGATGTCGCGCGACTCGAGCTTGACGATGTCCTCGAAGGTGAGCATGCGCGAGCGCACCTCCTCGGCCAGCTCGGGGTCGCGCTCGTCGAGGCCCTCGAGCAGCGCCTTCTCGGTCGCCACGTCGCTGCGGTTGAGGATCTCGATCAGCGGCTGGATGCCCCCGACGACCTCGACCTGGTCCCGCGGGGCGACGACGGCGCCGGCCCGCACCTTGAGGGTGGCCGCGACGATGCCGACCGACTCGGGGGTGGCCGTGCCCATCGTCGCGATGGCCTGGGCCACGTCGGCGCGCAGCTCGACGTCGAGGCCCGACATGACGGCGGAACCCTGCTGGGGCCTGAGGTGCGCGAGCACCAGGGCGATGGTCTGCGGCAGCTCGCCGTCGAGGAGCGCCACGACCTGACCGGCCTCGGCCTCGTCGAGGAACTCGAACGACTTGCCGGCCATGTTGGAGGCCATGCGTTCCATGACGCCGGCGGCACGCTCGGAACCGAACGACGCCTCGAGCAGACCGACGGCGACGTCGTGGCCGCCGCGGCGCTGGTAGCGGCCGCTGACGCTGAGGTCGTGGAACTCGGCCACGGTGGCCTCGGCGAGCGCGGGGTCGACGCGACGCAGGCGGACGATCTCGGCCGCGATCTCCTCGGCCTCGACCTCGCTGAACTCCTTCATGACCGCGGCCGCGCGGGCCTGGTCCATCTGCATCAGGATGACCGCGACCTTCTGGGCGCCGGTCAACGGCTTGCCGACCCCGGGGACCGCGGGGGCGCCGAAGGTGGTGGGGACGAGGCTCATGCGGGCTGCCGGTCGTCCATCAGGCCGCGGAGCAGCTCGGCGGTCTTGCCCGGGTCGCGCTCGGCCATCGCGTCGATCTCGGCCCGGCGACGCTCGGCCGAGACGAACTCGGGCGACGGCGTCGGGGCGTCGACCTCGAGCAGCTCGGTCTTCGGCTCGCCCATGCCGGGCAGGGTCAGGCGCGAGGTGGCGACGGCGTCGTCGAGCGACAGCGGCATCGTGGCGTCCCAGGTCTGGGCGCCGTTCTGCGGGGAGAGCTCGCCGAGGTCGACGTCCTCGCGGTCCTGGCGGCGGCTGCGACGGGCGAAGACGATGAGCCCCACGATGGCGGCGATCGCGATGGCCGCGACGATGCCGACCGTGCGGATGGTGCCCCACATGGCCTCGCTCGCACTCGCCGCGTCGGCGGCCTTGAGCGCCTCGGCGGCGGCGTCCGCGGCCGAGGTGTCGAAGTCGACCTGCGCGACCTGGACGGTGTCGCCGCGGGCGGCGTCGATGCCGGCGGCGGCACCGACGAGGTCGCGGACGCTCTGCATGTTGACCCCGTTGGCCGCGGCCGAGTTCAGCGCGACCGACACCGTCTGGCGGCTGACCTCGCCGGCGGGGACGTTGAGGCTCTCGGTGACCTTGTCGACGGCGTTGTTCTTGGTGGTCGACTCGTTGGTGTAGCCCCCGTCGGCGCCGGTGCCCGCGGTGGTCGTGCCGTCGGCCGCCGTGCCGTTGGGCACCGCGATGTTGTCGGGGCCGAGCACGCCGGTCGCACCGGTGCCGTTCGCCCCGTTCGCCCCGGAGCCGTACTGCTCGGTGGTGCCCGACTCGTTCAGGGCGATCGGCCCCGAGGTCGGCTGCGAGAACGACTCGGTCACCTTGGTGCCCGAGCTCTGGTCGAGGTCGGCGGCCACCACGACGGACGAGTTGCCGGGGCCGACCATCTTGTCGAGCATGGCCTGGACCGAGGCCTGGACCTTGGACTCGTAGTCGCTCGCGTCGCCGTCCGCGCCTCCGACCGCTCCGCTGCCGACGGCCGAGAGCACCGTGCCCGAGGCGTCGGTGACGGCGACGTCGGTCGCCTTCATGCCGTCGACGGAGGCGCTGGTCAGGTTGACGATGGCCTGCACCTGCTTGGAGTCCAGCGTCGCACCGGCCTGGGTCTCGACGAACACCGAGGCGGTCGGGTCGCGCTGCTCGGCGACGAACACCGACTCCTCGGGGATCGCGAGCTGCACGCTGGCGTTCTTGACGCCGTCCATCGCCTTGATCGTGTTGGCGAGCTCGCCCTCGATCGCACGCTTGTAGGTGACGTTCTGCTGGAACTCGGACGAGGTGACGCCCATGGTGTCGAGTAGCGAGTAGCCGCCGCCCGAGCTCGCGGCGGGCAGCCCCGCGGCCGCGGCCTTGAGGCGCTCGTCGTAGACGACGTTCTCGGGCACGAGGATCGTGCCGCCGCCCGCGGTCAGCTCGTACGGCACGCCGTCGGTCTGCAGCAGTTCGACGATGGCGCTCGCGTCGGTCGGGTCGATGCCGCTGAACAGAGGCGTGTAGGTGGGCTTGCCCAGCCAGCTGACGAGCGCGACGACGCCGAGCACGAGGGCGGCGACCAGGATGACGGCGATCGTGCGCTGCGCGACCGTGAAGCTCTGGAGGGCGGCACCGAGCTTGGCGAGCTGGCCCTTGACGGCGTTCGGCATCAGGCCTGCATCCTCATGATCTCGTTGAAGGCGTCGACGCCCTTGTTGCGGACGGCGCTGACCAGCTCGAGCGTGACCTGGGCACGCGTCGCCGCGATGGTCGCGTCGTGGATGTCGGTCAGGTCACCGGTGACGGCCTTCACCGCGAGGGTCTTCGCCTCGGACTGCAGCTGCTGCAGCCCCTCGACGGCTCCGGTCATGGTCGCGCCGAAGGTCGCGCCCGAGGCCGAGGAGGCGCCGGTCGCGCCGGCCACGCCCGTCACGTCGGACGCACCGCCGGCCCCCATGAGCGAGCCCACGTCGGCGAAGCCGGTCTGTTGCACGGCCCCGAGGGCCTGGATTCCTGCGATGGGCATCAGCCACGTCCGATCTGGAGTGCGGCCTCGTAGGCCGTCTTGGCACGGTCGACCACGGCGGCGTTGGCCTGGTAGCCACGCTGCGCCATGATCAGGTCGCCCATCTGGGCGCCGAGGTCGATGTCGGGCATGCGCACGTACCCCTCGGCGTCGGCCAGCGGGTGGTCGGGGAGGTACGTGACGCGGCCGGCCTCGCTGCCGTAGCGGTCGGCCTTGACGAAGACGCCGGACGTGCCGGCGCCCTCCTGCACCTCGACGTAGCGGGCCTGGAAGGCGGTGTCGTCCATCGACTTGACGGTGTTGACGTTGGCGATGTTGTCCGACACGGCGTCGAGCCACTTGCGGTGCACGGTCAGGCCGGTGCTCGCGATGCCGATCGCGTCGAAGGCGGTCACGAGTTCGTCCGGAACGCGGCGCGCACGGCCGTCAGCTCGGAGTTCATGGCCTGCGTGGCGAACTGGTACCGCAGCACGGTGTCGACGTTCGACAGGGTCTCGGTGTCGAGGTTCACGTTGTTGCCGTCGAGACGCGTCGGCTCGAGGCTGCGCGACGTGGACGCCTGGACCGCTCCGCTGCCGGACGCGACCGACCGGCCCAGCGCCTCCTCGAACTGCACCCGCTTTGCGGTGTAGTTCGGGGTGTTGACGTTCGCGATGTTCGCGGCGATCGTCTTCTGACGCAGCGAGAGACCGTCGAGGGCGCTCTGCAGCGCCGCTTGCGTCACGGATTCGAGTGGCATGCCTGTCCCGGTGGGGTCGATGGAGTGCGAGGGGCCGATCCGTGGCCGGTGTGCGAGCGATCCGTGCTCACGGCGCTCTATCGGCGGGGCGCGGGGCGACGTAAGCGGTGCGCAGGCGGCTGCCCCGTACTGGGGGCGGGCGGCCCCTGCTGCTAGCGTCGCGCCCAGGACCGGGGGGACGGAGGCGCGCGCATGGACGAGGACGGTCGACGACTGCTGGGCCTCGGGGACGAGCACTCTGCCGACCCGGACGAGGAGATCGTCGTGGACGACGACGACGACGAGGCGGCCGCGGAGGCCGCTCTGGGTCGCCGGTCGGTCGGTGCCGCGGTCGGACTCGTGTTCCTCGGCCTCGTGGTCGCGGTGGTCGCGGTCGGGGTCGTGCTGCCCCTGCTCCTGTGGCCGGTCGGTCTGTGGATCGGCCTCCAGCGGCAGCCCGCCGAGATCGCGTCGCTCTGGTGGTTCGTGGACTGACGCTCCCCTCGGTGTCGTCCGCCGGGGCTCTGTGGCACGATGAACGAGCAGCGCTCGGGGCAGTGGGCGGACAACAGAGCATCCAGGGGGGATGACGATGACGTCGTGGAGCATCTCGGTCGACGGGGTACGGGCGGTTCTCGCCTCGGTCGCGACCGACGGGGAAGCCCTGACCGCGGCGGGGTCGGCGTTCGACGTCGCCTCGGCGTCGGCCGTGGCCACCGTGTCCGCACCGACCGTCTCGGCGGCGCTGCGATCCGCCGTGGACGAGCGCGAGGACGTCGCCGACCGCATGGCCGCGACCGTCCGCCGGGCGATCGGTGGGGCGAGCGACGCCACGACCGCCTACCTCGACGGCGACGAGGAGATGGCGGCGAACGCGACCACCCGCGCCTCCTCCGTCGACGCGTGGAACCGGAGCGCGCCTCCTGCAGGCGTCGATCACGGTGTCTGGAGGGTCCGATGAGCTACATCACGACGGCCGACGTCGAACCGATGGCCGACGACCCCGCCGCCGTCGAATCGGCGGCGACGTCCCTGCGGGCGACCGCCGAGCCGCTGCGGTCGGCGGGCGCGGACGTCGAGGCGCACTGGCAGGGTCTCGGTGGCGTCTACGAGGCGCCCGAACAGGGCGTGCTGTTCGGGGCGGTCGCTCCGGTGCGCGTCGCGGGCGACGACCTGGCGACGTCCATCGAGCAGATCGCCGACGCCCTCACCGCCTACGCCGAGGCGCTCGCCCCGCTCGAGGTCCTGCGCGACCGGCTGTACACCGACGTCGGAGAGTTCGGCATCGAGGTCGCGACCTGGCACGGCGAGGACGGCAACGGGTCCGAGTCGTGGACGTCGAACCCCGAGTTCGTGGCCCGCGACCAGTCCCTGCGCCGGGCGGCGTCCGGCATCACGTCGGCCATCCTCGACGCCGAACGCGACTGCGCCGGCGCGATCGGGGCCGTGTCCGGAGGCACGGGCAGCGGGCTGGGCGCGGTGGACGACGCCCAGGCGGCAGCGATCGCTCGCCCGGGCGCCTGGCAGACGGTGGTGACCACGTTCGACGCGAAGGTCGACGCCGCGGCGATGACGACGCTCGAGCGGCTCGCGGCCATGGACCGCGACGAGCTCGACGCCTGGGTCGCCGACAACGAGGAGCGCATGCACCAGCTCATCGACGCACCGCCGTCGGCCGAGGCCACCGAGGCCTGGTGGAACGGCGTCGACCCCGCCACGCAGGCGCTGATGGTGTCGAGCGCCTCCCTCCTGGTCGGCAACCTCGACGGGGTGCCGTGGAACCGCCGCATCGAGGCGAACCACAACGGCCTGCGGTCCGAGAGCGAGCGCCTGCGACGGCTCATCGCCGCGAAGCCTGCCGAGGTCGACGACGAGGAACGGACACGGTACGACCTCTGGAAGCGAGAGCTCGACCTCTACGACGATCTTCTGACCGAGACGGTGAAGAGCTACGACCCGACGACGGGTGGCGTCGTGACGCGGACAGGCCACCAGGTGATCGTCTTCGACCCCTCCCGGGAGGCGATCGCCGAATACGTGGGGTTCCTCGCCGAGGACGGATCGATACCTCCCGAGACCACGAGCGTCGCGACGTACGTGCCGGGGACGAACAGCAAGATGTCGGCCTTCTCCGACACGACGAACGTGGCCGAGGAACTCGTCTCGCGCGATCGTGAGCACGTGGGCGTGCTCGCCTGGCAGGGAGGCCATTTCCCCCAAGACGCCCAGGCCGCTTTCCCGGCCGCCAGCGTGGACCTCGCTCCGCGGCTCGCGAGAGCCGTGGACTCTCTGCCCGTCGCGCCGACCACCACCCGCACCACCATCGGGTACAGCTACGGCAGCGCCGTCGTGGGGCTGGCCGAGAAAGCGGGCATGTCGTCCGATCGGGTCGTCTACGTCTCGGGAGCAGGACTGGGCCACGACGTCACGGGCATCGACGAGTTCCCCGAGACGAAGGATTCACCCCACTACGCCCTTCTGGCACCGCGCGACAAGATCGTGGGCCTGATCCAGGGTCAGAACGCCGACCCTTTCGACGTGCCGATGGGCCACGGAGCGAGCCCGATCGGGGCCGACGGGGTCACGCGCCTCGAGACGGGGTGGCTGAGCGCCGAGGAGGGCGCCAGCAGCGGCCCCCTCACCGGTCACTCCGTCTGGGCGCGAGGCGAGCACGGAGCGTCGACGGTCTACGACCAGGTCTTCGGAGTGATGTCGGGTGGTGACGTGGTGCCCTATCCCGCCGACCTCGACGTCCGCGACCGGTACATCTTCACGCCGGAGGACGAGCTCCCCTTGGTGGAACGCGGCGAGATGTCGCCGCCCCGACACGTCGACGAACTCGAGGAACGATGAGTCGGCGGCGAATGGCTGCGCCCTGGCGAGCCCTGGCGGTCACGGGACTCGTCCTCGCCCTGACCGCGTGCGGCACGACACCACCCGACGATGCCCTCGAGACACCCACGGAAGGACCGACCATGTCCATCGAAGAGACCGGCCGACGTGCCAACGACCTCGTCGACCGGGTGGTCGCGCTCGTCGACCCGGCCGTCGTCGAGAGCGTCGAGGTGTTCGAGGACGGCGACGCCGGTGTGGCCGGCACGCCGAACGACCCGGACAGCAGCATCCGACAGTGGACCGTCGCGCATTCCGTCGTGCTCGTCCCGGGTGCCTCACGGGACGCGACGACGGCAGCGCTGGTCGACGCCCTCGTCGCCGACGGCTTCACCGTCTTCGAGGACGACACCACGCCGAGCGGCTCACGGCGGATCGTGACCGGACCCGGTGAGGGTGCGGACGAGCCCTACACCGTGACCCTCCAGGGCGGACCCGACAGTTCCCTCAGCCGCCTCATCGACGTGCAGGTGAACGGTCCGGTCGTCGAGACCGACGGCGGCGCCCCAGAGTGAGGCGCCCCCATGGGTGATCGACGAGCGCTCTGCCTCGCTGCGCTGGGCATCGCCCTCCTCACCGCGTGCAGCACCGGCACGACGGGCCCTCGCGATGTGGACGACGGAAGGACCCTCGAGGAGACCGGCGCGATCGCCACGGAACTGATCGACGGCCTCCAGGCCCAGGTCGACCCGACGCTCGTGGCGGGCGTCGAGGCCCAGGAGGACGGCGCGGCGTCGATCGGCGGCTCCGCGGACGACGCCGACGGCAGCATCCAGGAGTGGCGGGTGCTGCGGTACGTGAACCTCGTGCCGGACGCACCCCAGCTCGACGTCGCCGAGTCGGTGATCGATGCCCGCGTCACGGACGGCTGGACGGTGGGTCTCGACCGGGAGACGTCGAACGCGGGAGGTCGCTGGGTCACGTTGACTTCGGACGAGGACCGCTACGACGGCTTCGAGCTGACCGTGCAGGCCGGTGACAACGGTGCGTCCCCCGGGCAGAACTACGTCCTCCTCGGCGTGGTCGGACCGACCGTCGAGACCGGTCCCTCCGACTGAACCGGCCCGCGCCTCCTCGGCGGCCCACACCGACGAGCGGGTGGCGCATCGCACCGCCGACTGGACGTCGCACCGCCGACGTGGGCGGTGCGATGTTCAGTGGGCGGTGCGTAACGGCGACGAGCGGGAGTGCAGGCCGACGAGCGAGCGGGCGACGAGCGGGAGGCGCGGGTCGGGTCAGGGGCGCGAGTAGCGGTGCTCGGGGCGGCCGGTGGTGCCGTAGCTGAGCTTCATCGTGACGAGACCGTCGGCGGCGAGCGCCGCGAGGTACCGCTGCGCCGTGGCCCGCGAGACCCCGACCCGGGCGGCGACGTCGGCCGCCGACAGTTCGAGCGGCCCGACCCCGGCACCGGCGTCCGCGTCGGGGTCCGCGGCGACTGCATCCGCCTCGGCGCCGAACTGCTCGAGCACCGCCTGCTCGGTGGCCGACCGCGACGGCGAGGCCGCCTTCGCCGCGTCGCCGGAATGGAGGATGCGCAGGGCCCGTTCGAGCGCCTCCTGGTCGACGGCCGTCCGCTCGTCGAGCACGTTGCGGTACCGCTGGTAGGAGCGCAGCCGGTCGACCAGCGTGCCCGACGCGAACGGTTTGATCAGGTAGCCCAGCGCCCCGCGCCGCAGGGCCCGCCGCACGGTCGTGGCGTCCGAGGCGGCGCTGAGCACGAACGCGTCGACGTCGACCTCGCGCAGCAGGTCGAGCCCGCTGCCGTCGGGCAGGTGGACGTCGAGCAGAAGCAGGTCGACGTGCCGTTCGGCGAGGACGCGGCGCACCTCGGCGACCGTGCCGACGGCCGGCAGCGCCCGCAGGCCGGGCAGCTGCTCGACCTGACGGCGGTGCAGGTCGGCGACGTAGAAGTCGTCGTCGACCACGAGCACGGTGAGTTCGGTCGTCACGGGGTGGTCCTCTCGGGGGTGTCGGGGGCGGGCGGTCCGGGGGCGGGGGTGCTGCCGGCGGACGTGCCGACGCCGGGCGGTCGCGGGTCGTCGCCGCCATGGGACGAGGAGGCGCGGGTCGGCCCGGACGCGCCCGTCACCACCGCCGCGCCCGCCACCACCGCCTCGCGCGAGACCGCGCCCACGAGCCTCGCGCAGAACACGGCGCCGTGCCCGTCACCGCCCGGCGAGCCGAGCCAGACGTCGCCGCCGCGGCGTCGGGCGATGTCCCGGGAGAGCGGCAGCCCGAACCCCAGGCCGTGCACGCGTGCGGGGTCGGGCTCGTCGTCGGCACCGTGCGGCCCACGGTCGAACAGCTGGTCCACGTCGGCGACGCCGTCGCCCGAGTCCATCACCGACAGGTGCAGGTCGGTGTCGTCGTCGAGCACCTCGACCTCGATCCAGGCGGGCGTGACCCGTCCGGCGACGGCCGCCCGGACCGCGTTGTCGACCAGGTTGCCGAGGACGGTCGTCACGTCGCCGGGCTCGACGACCGACCCCGTCACGAGCGTCTCGGGCCCGAGCTTCAGCAGGACGCCCCGCTCGGCCGCCTCGACGCCCTTCGCCCCGAGGAACGCCTGCAGGTACGGCTCGGTCAACCGGTCGGCGTGGGCCACCGGGTAGCGCAACGGCCCGTGGTCGAGGACGTCGGCGAGGTAGGCGCGGGCCTGCTCGGCACGACCGAGCTCGAGCATCCCCGACAGGGCGTGCAGCCGGTTGGCGAACTCGTGTCGCTGCGCGCGGAGGGCCGTGGTCATCGCGCCGACGGCGTCGAGCCGGCGGGTCAGGGCCTCGACGGCCGTGCGGTCGCGCACCACCGCGACCCGGCCCAGGTCGACCCCGTCGCGCGACACCGGACGCACGTCGACGAGCAGCACGTGGTGGCCGACCACGAGCGTGGTGTCGGCCGGGGTGCCCGCCGAGGTGCCGGCCGACGCCTCGTCGACGGCGTCGCGCGGCCCGCGCGGCCCGCGCGGCCCGCTCGGACCGAGCAGCGCGACGAGCCCCTCGGGCAGGCCGAGCCCGGCGAGCGGCATCCCCACGGCGGTCGATGCGTCGACCGCCAGCAGTCGCGCGGCCTGGTCGTTGCACACCGTCACGACGCCGTCGCCGGACACCGCGAGCACCCCCTCGCCGACCCCGCCGAGCACGGCCTGCTGGTTCTGCACGAGGCTCGACAGCTCCTCGGGCTGCAGCCCGAGGGTGGCGCGGTCGAGCCGCCGACGGATCAGCACCGACGCGACGACGCCGAGCGCGAGGGCGAGCACGGCCACCCCGACGACGGGCAGGGCGTCCTGCACGAGGGTGTCGTAGACCCGGGTCGGCGCGTACCCGACGCTGACCTCGCCGACGACGTCCGCCGCCGACCCGGAGGCCACCGACGCCGCGCCGACCGCGACGTCCGGAGCGTAGATCGGCACCTTCGCGCGGGCCGAGTCGCCGAGCGTGCCGCGCTCCCAGGCGACGACCTCCTCCCCTCGCAGGGCGGCGTCGGGGCTGGTGCTGACGCGCTCGCCGATGCGGGAGGGGTCCGGGTGGGCCAGCCGCACCCCGCGATCGTCGGTCACGACGACGAAGAGCGCCCCGGTGCGCTGCTGGGCCGCGACCGCGGTGCGCTGCAGGGCTCCCCGGGCCAGCGCCTCCTGGTCGATCTCGGTGCCGTCGACGCTCAGCAGGGCGACCTGCTCCCGGACGTCGGTGTCGCTCGCGACGCTCTGCGCCACGGCGAGCGCGGTCGACTCGGCCTCCCGCGCCAGGCGCTGGACGGCGATCGTCGCGAAGACGGCACTGGTCAACAGCACGATGGCGGTGACGACGGCGAGCTGGAGCAACAGCACCTCGGTCGCGAAACGTCGCTTCCGGAGGCGCGGCGCCGCCCCCTGCACCGACCCGCCTCGCGCACCCGCCCGACGGCTCGCCGGCGTGCGGCGTCCCCGTGGTGAGCTGTCGTCGGTCACGCCCGCCAGGGTACCCGGCGCGGCCGACGCGACCCGCGCCTCCTCGCGGCCCCGCCCAGCCCTCGCGCACGCGCCGCACCGCGTCCCGTGCATCGCACCTCGTCTAGGCACGGTGTGGTGCACGAAACGCGGTGCCAAGCCGGGGTGGGGTCGGGGTCGGGGGGCAGGCCGGGCGTGAGCAGAACGCGCAGAACGGTGCCAACGCGCGATAGTCGGCCAATGCGCACAAGCGCGACGCGGCTCGGGAGGCGCGGCTAGCGTGCCCGGACACACGAACCGGACGAAGGAGTCCAGATGCTCGTCATCCTCGGTTATCTGATGATCGCCACCTTCATGGTGCTGATCATGACCAAGCGGCTCTCGCCGATGCTCGCCCTGATCATGGTGCCGACCATCTTCGGCCTGTTCGCAGGGGCCGGCCTCGGCATCGGCGACATGGTGATCGAGGCGATCGGCGACCTGGCCCCGACCGCGGCGCTGCTGATGTTCGCGATCATGTACTTCGGGCTGATGATCGACGTCGGGCTGTTCGACCCGCTCGTACGGTTCATCCTCCGCGTCACCGGCAACGACCCCGCGAAGATCGTGCTCGGCACGGCCCTGCTGGCCGGGGCCGTCTCGCTCGACGGCGACGGGTCGACGACCTTCATCGTGACGACCGCCGCCATGCTGCCGATCTACCTGAAGCTCGGCATGAGCCCGGTCGTGCTGACCTGCGTGGCCGGCCTCGCCAACGGCACGCTCAACATCGTCCCGTGGGGCGGGCCGACGGTGCGGGCCGCCGCCGCACTCAACGTCGCACCGTCCGACATCTTCGTGCCCCTCGTGCCGTCGCTCATCGTCGGCCTGGTCATCGTGTTCGCCTTCGCCTGGCTGATGGGCCTGCGCGAGCGCCGCCGCCTCGGCACCGTCGAGCTCGGCGGCTCGGTGCTCGCCGCCGCGGCCGAGAAGATGTCCCCCCTGTCGCGCGAGCTGGCCACGGCCGCCCGTGGGGGCGGACCGGGCAAGGCCGGCGTCGGGGTCTCGATGTTCACCAGCCCCACGGTCGCCCTGGGCCTGCGCGGCGGTCGCGCCGACGGCAGCCGCGCGGACGCCCCCGGCGAGCGCGCGGTCGACAACCCCGGCGGCAGCGGCGCCAGCGAGAACGGCACGCCCCTGACCGGCACGATGGCCGACACGATGCTCGACCCCACCCGCGAGACCCTGCGCCCCGGGCTGATCTGGTTCAACTTCGCGCTGACCGTCGTGGTGATGGTGCTGCTCGTGCTCGACCTCTTCCCCCTGGCCTACGTGTTCATGGTGGGCGTCGCGGTCGCGCTGCTGATCAACTTCCCGAAGGTCAAGCAGCAGTCGGCCGAGATCGTCGCCCACGCGCCGAGCATCGTCGGCGTCGTCTCGATGGTCTTCGCCGCCGGCGTGCTGATCGGCGTGCTCAACGGCACGGGCATGGTCGACGCGATGGCGCAGTGGCTCGTGCAGGTGATCCCGAACGAACTGGGTCCGTACCTGGCCGTCATCACGGGACTGCTCAGCCTGCCGCTCACCTTCTTCATGAGCAACGACGCCTTCTACTTCGGCATCCTGCCCGTGCTCGCCCAGAGCGCCGCGGCGTTCGGCATCGAACCGGTCGAGATGGCGCGCGCCTCGGTGATCGGCCAGCCCGTGCACCTGCAGAGCCCGCTCGTGCCGGCGATCCTGCTGCTGGTCAGCCTGGCGAACGTCAACCTCGGCGACCACCACAAGAAGGTGCTCTGGCGGGCGGCCGTCGTCTCGGTCGTCATGCTCGTGGTCGCCGTCGTCGTCGGGGTCATCCCCTTCGGCTGATGCCACCCGGGCGGGGTCAGCCGGGCGGGGTCAGCCGGTGGCGTCGAGGTAGACCGGGCGCGACGGCTCGTGCGACGCCTCGACG
Source organism: Frigoribacterium sp. NPDC087798 (assembly GCF_044742985.1). Classification (NCBI taxonomy): domain Bacteria; kingdom Bacillati; phylum Actinomycetota; class Actinomycetes; order Micrococcales; family Microbacteriaceae; genus Frigoribacterium; species Frigoribacterium sp. NPDC087798. Next base: position 229,369 of record NZ_JBIUVP010000004.1, read on the forward strand.
GTGCGGACGGCTCCGAGGTGCTGCAGCACGGCGACCCGGGCGGCCTCGAGGCGGCCGAGGACGTCGCGCTGGCGCTCGGCCAACGAGGAGGCGCGGGTCGCCAACTCCTGCGGCAGCGGACCCAGCCCGGTGGGCGGCGTCCACCGACGGGCCGGCGTGGGCAGCGCGGTGGGGTCGCCGTCACCCGTGGGGAGCGAGGCGTCCGCCTCGGTGACCAGCGCCTCCAACTCGTCGAGGGCCGCGCGCCAGGCGGCGTGCGTCCGTTCGGTCCTAGGCGACACCGACGCCTCCGGCCAGGCCGGGGACCGACGAGGCGGCGCCGGCCTGCAGCGAGGCCGCGGCCTCGTGCCATGCCTGGCGCAGGGGCTCGATCAGCCCGGCGACCTCGCGGGTCTGCGCGACGTCACGATGCACGTTGGCGTTGACCAGGGCGGTCGACGTGTAGGTGTACAAGGCGAGCAGGCCCTCGCCGCCGTCCCAGACGTCGATCTTGAGCGACGACGACAGCTCGGCGATGATCGCCTGGGCGTGCAGCAACTGCTCGGAGGCGGCGGGCCAGTTCGCGGCGACCTGTGCGGCCTCGGCACGCGACAGGTCGAGCATGAGGCGGTCGTAGAGCATCGTGACGAGCTGGACGGGCGTCGCCGACAGCACGGCGTCGCTCGTGTACTGGGCGCGCTGCTTCTGCACGACGGCCGAGGGGCCGGCCGAGGCCGCGGCGAAGGCGGCGAACGAGGTGGCGTCCATCAGCTGCTGCTCGTCGAGAGGCTGGCGAGCTGGCTCGAGATGTACTTCTGCTGCGCGGTCAGGGCGCTGAGCGAGGTCTCGAGGGCCGAGTAGGTCTTCTGGAGGCTCGCGCGGCGAGCGGAGAGACGGTCGTCCCAGTCGCTGACGCGGTTGTTGAGGTCCTTCACGACCGACTGCTGCCCCGTGATGGTCTTCGTCAGCGAACCGTCGAACTTGTCCGATACCGCCGTGGCCGTCGAGGCGACCCGGGCCGCGATGGCACTCATCGTCGCCTGCACCTTGGCCGGGTCGGCCGCGAGGGCGGCGGCGAACTTCGTGGCGTCGACGGCGAACTGGCCGGTCTTGGCGTCGATCGAGATGCCGATGACGCTCGGCGACTGCCCGTCGACGGGGCTGAGCACGGAGTCGGTCAAGCGTTGTGTGATGCCACGGGTGGTGGAGTTGCCACCGAAGACGCCCGCGGTGACCGTGGTCACGCCGGACGCGTTGGTCGTGGTGGTGGCCGCGCTCCTGGTGCTGATCAGGCTCAACGCGGCATTGACGCCGGCGACCAGGTCGGTGGCGACCTTGGTGGCGGCGGTCGCGTCCCGGGCGATCGCGAGGTGCACCGGCTCGGTCGTCGTGGCCGAGACGGTGACCGAGACGCCGGGCAGGACGTCGGTGAAGGTGTTGCTGGCGCTGGTGACGACCTGCTCGGCCGCCGTGCCCGCCCACAAGGTGATCGAGGCGTCGCGCGCCTGCGAGATCACGGCGGCGCCGGGCTGGGCGATGAGGTCGGGGGCGGCGCCGGCGGCCACGTCGGCGGCGGTGCCGCGGTAGACGTCGAAGCCACCCTCGGCTCCGCTCTTCTGGCTCGACAGCTGGAGACGGTACTGGACGGCACCCGAGGCGTCCTTGCCCGAGGCGACCTTGACGGCCGAGACGCCGGCGGCGGAGGCGTTGATCGCCGTCACGACGTCGTCGAGCGACGAGGAGGCGGCGGTCACCTCGGTCGTCGTGCCCGCGGCCGAGACGAAGGTGAGCGTCGCGGGCGAGTCGGGCCACGCCGTCATCGCCGCGGTCACCGCGGTCTTGGACGACGCGGTGGCCCCGACCACGAGGTCGACCGAGCCGGAGACGGCACCGGGAGCGGTGGTGGCCGTCACCGCCGTCGAACTGCTGGTCGGGGTGAAGAGGGAGAGCGAGCCCGCCTTGGCGGTCGAGGTCGCGAGGGTCGCCAGGTCGGCGATCTTCGTGTTGAGCCCCTGCAGGGCCGTGACGAGCGTCTGGCCGACGGTGGCCTTGTTCTTCAGGATCGTCTGGGGCACGGCCTCGGACTGCATCAACGTGTTGATGAGCGTGGTCGTGTCGAGCCCGCTGACGAGGCCGTCGATGCCGAGCGAGGCCATCAGGTGCTCCTGTCGAGGTGGGGTGTCCGGGTCGGACCGTGGGGCAGATCGAAGTGGGGGGGGGGGAGCGCTGAGACCGGGTGGCCCGACGGTGCAGGATCAGCTGCACCGTCGAGGCCACCCGGTCTCGAACCGCGGTGAGGTGGTGGGTCAGGCCCGGGCTGGGAGCTCGGGACCCTCCTCGGCTACGACTAGCGGAGGAGCGACAGCACGCCCTGGCTGCTCTGGTTCGCCTGGGCCAGCATCGCGGTGCCGGCCTGGCTGAGCACGTTCGAGCGGGTGTACTTGACCATCTCTTCGGCCATGTCCACGTCGCGGATGCGCGACTGAGCCGCCGTGAGGTTCTCCTTCGCGACGTTGGTCGACGCGATGGAGTGCTCGAAGCGGTTCTGCACGGCACCGAGCTCCGAACGAGCCGACGACACGTCCTTGATCTGCGTGTCGATGGCGGCGATCGAGGTGAGGGCGTTGGCCGACGAGTCGAACGTGAGCGCCTTGACGGCGGTCGCGACGGCCGTGATGTCGGTGAGGTTCACCGAGATCTGGTCGTTCGCAGCCGTCGAGCCGGCTCCGACCTGGAACGTCAGCGAGCCGGCACTGTTGAGCAGGTCGATTCCGTTGAAGTTGGTCGAGTTGCCGATGCGGGTCAGTTCGTCGCCGAGGGCCGTGACCTCGGTCTGGATCGCCGTACGAGCGTCGGCGTTGTTCGAGTCGTTGCCCGACTGGACAGCGAGGTCGCGGACACGCTGGAGGATCGAGTGGACCTCCGTCAGGCCGCCTTCCGCGGTCTGGACGACCGAGATGCCGTCCTGGGCGTTACGTGCGGCCACCGTGAGTCCGCCGACCTGCGAGCGCAGGCCCTCGGAGATCGCGAGACCCGCCGCGTCGTCAGCGGCACGGTTGATGCGAAGACCGCTGGAGAGCTTCTCGAGGCTCTTCGACAGGTCGTTCTGCGTGCTGTTGAGGTTGCGGTAGGTGTTGTTGGCCGCGAGGTTGGTGTTGATCTGCATACCCATGGTGTTCTCCTCCGTGACTGGGTGGTGTTCGTCGGCCCATCCGTGGGCTGACACCGGCTACTGTCGGCCGGTCGACCGCGGCTGTAAGTCAGCCGCAGAAGTTTTTTCGGGCGATCTCAGACCGCCGTGCTGATGCCGGCGGCGTCGGGCTCGCGCATGGCGCGGGCGATGCCGACGGCGGCGTTCGTCGCGACGCGCGACAGGTAGGCGCTGCGGCGGGCCGGCGCGGTCTTCGAGACCGGGGTGAACTCGGCGTCGGGGTCGTCGGCGTAGTGCGACTCGAGGGCGTCGCGCAGCAGGCGGACCGCCTCGGTGCGCTGCTGCGAGACGGCGCTGTGGGTGATGCCGAGCTCGTCGGCGATCTCGGTGACCGTGCGGTCGCCGAAGTAGACGCCCTCGACGATCAGGCGCATGCGCTCGGGCAGGGCCTCGACCGCGGCGGCGACGTAACGGCTGCGCTCCGAGACGAGCAGGTTCTCCTCGGGCAGCGGCAGGTCGGCCGCGAGGTGGTCGGCGACGGTGTCGTCGAGGGCCGAGACGGTCCGGGCCGCGTCGGTCAGGGCACCGGCCGCCGTCTGGCGGTCGACGCCGAGGGCACCGGCGATCTCGTCGACGCTCGGGGCGCGTCCCAGGGTCGCGGTGAGCGCCTCCTGGACGGCCAGGGTCTCCTTGATGCGCTTGCGGGTGCCGCGGCTGGCCCAGTCCCCCGAGCGCATGTCGTCGGCGAACGCGCCGACGATGCGGGTGCGGGCGTAGGCGCCGAACGGGATGCCGAGCGTGGGGTCGAAGGCGTCGGCGGCCTGGACGAGGGCGACGGCCCCGACCGAGGCGAGGTCGTCACGCGACAGGTGGGTGGCGCGGGCGCAGACCTCCGAGACGAGGTAGCCGACCAGTGGCAGGTTCTCCACCACCATGGCGTTCCGTTCGGTGCGGTTCATCGCGACTCCCAGTGCGATAGGGGACCTCGTGGTCCGGTGATCGTGACTCCGGGCGCGACGAACGGCCCTCTGATCAGGGCACGTCGACAGGGTTCGCCGAGGAGGCGCGGTGCACCGGACGAGACGTCGTCCGGACCGCAGATGATGCGTGGCGACCGACCCGTCGGGGGCCCGTCGCTGCTCTGCAACGCTACCGAGCCGGAGGGGGGCGGCGGCAGGCCGGGACTGCCCCCAGTGCGGGGGAACGACCGTCATCTCTTCGGGGGACACACCTCGTGCCCTCACCCCCGTACTGGGTCGGAACGCCCCTTCCTCCGAGCGGTGCTTTAAGGCTAGGCGCAGGGTTCGGGCCGATGACTAACGGGCCCCGCGCCTCCGCCGATAGTCACCGGTGCAGAGGACGCCGGGCACTCCTCGCCGACGGACGACGAACCCGACACCCCGATGCGACCGACCGAGGAGGCCCCCATGGGCGCGAACGAACTCTCCGCGCTGCTCTGGCGAGAGCGCGAGCTGCTCGAGCTGCTGACCTTCAAGCTCGAGGAGGAGCAACTGCTGCTCACCGCGGGCCGCAGCCGCTGGGTCGACCACGCCACGCGCGAGGTCGAGCAGGTGCTCGGTCGCCTCCGTTCCGCGGGGCTCGAGCGGAGCGTCGAGGTGTCGGCCGTCGCCCGCGAGTGGGGCACCGACGAGGAGGCCCCCTTGCGCGAGATCATCTCCGCGGCACCGTCCGGCCCGTGGGGCGAGATCTTCACCGCCCACCTCCGCGCCATGACCGAGCTGACCGGGCGCATCGCCCAGCTGCGCGACGAGAACGAACGCTTCCTGCGGGCCGCCGCCCGCGCCACGCAGGAGACCCTGGCCACCGCGTCCACCGGCCCCGCGACCGCGACGTACGACGCGACGGGCCAGACCGGTCACGCGAGCTCGGCCAGCGCCTCCGGCGGTCACCTCTTCGACGGGCGGCTCTGACGTGGTGAGCACCTTCGGCAGCCTGGCCACCGCCTACCGCGGGCTGACCGCGGCCCGCACCGGGCTCGACGTGGTCGGCCAGAACATCGCCAACGTCAACACCGAGGGCTACACGCGGCAACGGGTCACGCAGTCCTCGATCGAGGCGGCCGCCCGCGTGGGCGTGTTCTCGAACGGCGTCCAGCCCGGACAGGGCGTGTCGGTCGACGGCATCGCCCGAATCGGCGACCGGTTCGCCGACGCCCAGGTCCGCGGCGCCGCCGGGGCAGCCGGCTACCAGGGCGTGCGGGCGTCGGTCACGGCCGCCCTCGAGTCGTCCCTGAACGAGCCCAGCACCACCGGCATCGCCTCGCAGCTGACGAAGTTCTGGTCCGCCTGGCAGGACGTGTCGAACGACCCCTCGGCCGCGGCCCCCGCGGCCGTCCTGCTCGGCCAGGCGAACACGATCGCCCAGACCCTCTCGACCGGCTACAAGGCCGTCGACGACCAGTGGACCTCGCAGCGTCAGCAGCTCGACGGCCTCGCCTCGCAGCTCAACTCGGCCGCGACCCAGGTGGCCGACCTCAACGTGCGCATCCGCACCGCGACCCAGCAGGGCGTCAGCACCAACGAACTGGTGGACGCCCGCTCGGCACTGACGGAGAAGATCGCGACGCTCGCCGGAGGCACGGTGCGCGACAACGCGGACGGCACGGTCGACGTCCTGGTCGGCGGCAACGCCCTGGTGTCGGGCGACTCGGCCCGCCAGGTGAAGGTGACCGGCGACTACACGCTGGCCACCGCCTCCTCGGGGGTCTCGCTCGAGTGGACCCACCGCGCCGGCGACCCGATCTCGCTCGACGGCGGCAGCATCGCCGGTTCGCTGTCGGTGCTCGCCCCGGCCGCGCCCGGCGGCACCGGCGGGGTGCTGGCCGAGGCCGCCGCGAGCTACGACGCCCTCGCGACCCAGCTCGCCACCCAGGTGAACGCCGTGCACGCGACCGGCACGACCGCCGACGGCACCACGGGCCACGACTTCTTCGCCCTCACCGCCGGGGTCCCCGCCGCGCGCGGCCTCACCGTGCTGCCGACCGGCGCCTCGACCATCGCGTCGGGCAACGGCACGGGAGGCGCCCTCGACGGGTCGATCGCCCGCGCCGTCGGCCGGATCGGCCTCTCGACCGGATCGCCCGACCGCGCCTGGGGCTCGATCGTCAGCACGATCGGGGCCACGGCCCGCACCGAGGCCGACCGCTCGACCCTCACCGACCTCGCGGCGACGTCCGCCAAGGGGCGCCAGCTCTCGACCGCCGGGGTCAGCCTCGACGAGGAGAACGTCAACCTGCTCACCTATCAGCACGCCTACCAGGGCGCGGCCCGCGTCATGACCGCGATCGACGAGATGCTCGACACGTTGATCAACGGCATGGGACGGGTCGGGAGGTAACCGATGATCACCCGCACCACGAACCAGATGGCGATGCTCACCGCGCAGCGCAACCTGCAGACCAGCTCGTACCGGGTCGACCAGGCCCAGCAGCGGGCCGCGAGCCTCGACCGCATCTCGAAGCCGTCGGACGATCCGGCCGGCACGGCGGACGCCCTGCGGGTCAAGGCCGAGCAGGCGGCCAACGTGCAGTTCTCCCGCAACGTCGGCGACGGCAACGGGTGGCTCTCGCTGGCCGACTCGGCGCTGTCGTCCACCGACGACGTGCTCAAGAAGGTGCGCGACCTCACGGTGCAGGGCGCCAACACCGGCGCGCTGTCGCAACCCGCCCTCGACGCCATCGCGACCGAGATCGACGGTCTCAAGGCCGACCTGCTCGCCGTGGCGAACACCTCGTACAACGGCCGCAGCGTCTTCGCCGGCACGTCGGACGCGGGCGTCGCCTTCCGCCCCGACTTCAGCTACACCGGCACCCCGGGCTCGTCGGTCACCCGCCAGATCGGCGTCGAGACCGACGTGCGCGTCGACGCCGACGGAGCCGCCGCCTTCGGCACCGGCGCCGACTCGGTCTTCAGCATGCTCGACCGCATCGCCGCCGACCTGCGGGCCGGCGTCAACGTCGGCACGCGGCTCACCGAGGTCGACGCCCGGTTGACGGCCGTGCGCGGCGTACAGTCCGACATCGGGGCACGACAGTCCCAGATCCTGAGAGCCGAGGACACCCTCTTGGACACCAAGACCACGCTGGAGGCGCAGCGCGCCGGCATCATGGACCTCGATCTCGGCGAGGCCGTGCTCGACCTGCAGATGCAGAACACCTCGTACCAGGCGGCCCTCGCGGTCACCGCCAAGGTGCTGCAGCCCACGCTGATGGACTTCCTCCGATGAGCGCGAACGCCGCCCGCGAGGTCGCGGGCTCCGTCGTCACGTTCGTCGCGCCTCCGTTCGGTCTCGAGCCGCTCACCGACTTCTCGCTCGAGCGCATCGACGGCGCCCACGGGCTCTTCGCCCTGCGGGCGAGCGGGTCCGAGGTGCGACTGTTCGTGCTCGACGCGTCGGTGCACCTGCCCGACTACTCGCCCGTCGTGTCGGACGACCAGTCCGCCACCCTCGACCTGCAGGACGCCGCCGACGCCCTGCTGCTCGTCGTCGCGACACCCGCGTCCACCGGCATGACGGTCAACCTGCTCGCGCCGATCGTGGTCAACGTGCGCACCGGAGCGGGCGCCCAGTTGATCCTCGAAGGCCAGGACTGGCCGCTGCGCGCCGAGCTGAGCCCCCGCGCGTAGTCGCCTGCCGGTGGTAGGGCACGAGCTCGCCCGTCGGCCGGGCACCGGGTCGCCCCTCGGCTGGGCACGGGCTGCGAAGGCGGTCACGGTGTGGTGACGACCGATGCGGCCGTCGCGCCCATCGGCTTGCCTGGGACGCAGGAGGCGCGATCATGATCACGACACCCCGCACCACACGGCACCGGTTCGCCGTCGGCACGATGGCGGCGGTCACCGCCGTCCTGCTCGTCGGTTGCACCACCGGGGACGACGCCCCGGGTTCGGGCGGTCCGGCCGCCACGCGTCCGGCGTCCGAGACCCCGACCGACCCGACGGCCGCCGCCGGACCCGGTCCGGTCGCGCCGACCGCCGACGCGACCGCCGTCACCGTCGCGGCCGACGCCGTGACGACCGACGTCGCCACGGACCTGGCCGCCCCCTGGTCGGTCGTGCGACTCGACACCGGGTCGTCGTTCGTCAGCCTGCGCGACACCGGCACCGTGCTCGAACTGCTCGCCGACGGCAGCACGCGCGAGGCCGGCACCATCGGCGGGGTCGTGCACGAGGGCGAGGGCGGGTTGCTCGGCCTGGCCGTGCTCGCGGGATCGCCGTCGTACCTCTACGCCTACGCCACGACCGCCGACGACAACCGCGTCGTGCGCGCGCCGATCACGGGTGAGGTCGGCTCGTACGGCCTGGGCGAGCAGGAGACGGTGATCACGGGCATCCCCAGGGCGAGCAACCACGACGGCGGCCGCATCGCGTTCGGCGCGGACGGGGCCCTGTACGTGACGACCGGCGACGCGAACCAGCGGCCGAACGCCCAGGACCCCGGCTCGCTCGGCGGAAAGGTGCTGCGCGCGACCGCGATCGGCGGCGTGCCCGACGACAACCCCGAACCCGGGTCGCTCGTCTACTCGCTCGGCCACCGCAACCCGCAGGGCATCGCCTGGGACGCCACCGGCGCCGCCTGGGCGGCCGAGTTCGGGCAGAACACCTACGACGAGCTCAACGCCCTCGAGCCCGGGGCGAACTACGGCTGGCCGGACGTCGAGGGGCGCGGCGACGTCGCGGGCTTCGCGGACCCGGTGCTGCAGTGGTCGACCGACGACGCCAGCCCGAGCGGCCTCACGGCGGTCGGCACGACGCTCTACCTGGCCGGGCTCGGCGGCGAGAAGCTGTTCGAGATCCAGGTGTCTCCCGGCTCCGAGGCCGTGCCGACCGAACTCTTCGCCGGCGACCGGTCGCTCGGCCGCATCCGCGACGTCCTGCCCGGTCCCGACGGCACCCTCTGGCTCGTGACGAACAACACCGACGGGCGTGGCACGCCGAGCGCCGGCGACGACCGCATCGTCAGCGTCCCCCTCACCCCGGCCCCCTGACCCGGCGGGCGCCACCGGAGGAGGCGCGGGTCGGGTTCCGCACACCGGCCCCAGGAGGCGCGGGTCGGGTTCGCACACCGGCCCCGACACTCGCTCACACGCTGCGCGCCGCGCGGCCTGTTCGGGGGCCGGGCGGTTACCCTCGTACTCGATGAGCCAGCACGACCGACCCGACACGACAGCACCCGGCAGCGCCCGCCCCCAGACCGTGCCGCCGGGGTTCGCCGCGCCCGTCGTGCGCGGGACCGGTGGCGCCGGCGGCTTCGACCCCGTCAGCCTGCGCACGGCCGTCGACGTGCCCGTCGCCGAGGCCCGCCTCGCCGCCCTGGGCCAGAGCCGCAGCACCGCCGCCCTCGGCGAGCGCGCCGACCTGCTGCGCCTGCTCGGCCGCCTCGACGAAGCCCTGGCCATCGCCGAAGAGGCGTTCCGTCTGGCGCACTTCACCGGCGACCGGGCCGACTCGACGGCGGCCCGCATCCGACGGGCCCACATCTTCCGCGAGCAGGGCAAGCTCGACCGTGCGCTGAACGACCTGCACACCAGCCGCATCACGGCCGCCACCGAAGAATGGCGCGAGCTCGAGGCCGCCGCCGCCGAGCTCGAGGGCTACACGCTCTACGACCTGGGCCGCAACGAAGAAGCGCGCGAGACCCTGGCCAAGGCGCTCGAGGCGTACGAGGCATCCGGTGCCCCGCGCGACCGCACGAACGGCCTGCGCGTCGCGATCGAGGGCGTCATGCGCGCCTACCTCAGCGACACCGGCCCGCAGGCACGACTCGAGGCCCCGGCCGTGGGTGACACGAACCCGGTGCCGCTCCAGCCCCTGACCGCGGCGCCGACGTCGGCCCCTGCCCCGGCCCGATCCCAGGGCCGGACCCAGGTGCCCCGCTTCGACGGCATCGCCTCGCTCTACGGTGGTGCGCCCACGTCGACGCCGGCGTCCGCTCCCGCCCCGGCTTCTGCTCCGGAGGTGCCCGCGGGCACCGCGGCCGCGGCCGCCGGCGACGGCGCGGGGGCCGACGTCGTCCCCGCCCGCCAGCCCATGGACGCCGCGCGCACCGCCGCGATCAGCTTCGACCCCGAGTCCATGCCCGACGAGGCCGCCGCGTCGCCGGTGGCCGAGGCCGCCGCCGCCCGCGCCGAGAAGGTCGCCGCGACGGCTCCGGCCGCACCACGCGACGGTGGGCTCTGGGGCAAGATCAGCCACCTCGCCGAGCGCGCCGCGGGTCACCGCGACCGCGACTCCGACGAGTTCGACGCCGAGCGGCGGGGCGACGCCGAGCGTCGCGGCGCCGACGAGGGCCGTACCGGGGACCGGCCCCGCACGGGCGGCACCGGCGTGACCGGCGTGGTCGACGGCCTCCCGCGCGACGACGAGCCCACCACCTGGCCGTTCCCGCGGCGCTGACCCGCGCCTCCTGACCTCGACGTGGCCGACCTCGACCGGGTGCGGCGCTGGGCCGCCGCGCTCATCGACCTGCACCTCGACCCCGCCGTGTGGACCTTCGGCTTCGACAACGCCAAGACGCGCGCGGGCCTGTGCAACTACACGACCAAGCGCATCACGGTCTCGCGGCACCTCGCCGGACGCTACGACGACGACGAGATCCACCAGGTGCTGCTCCACGAGGTCGCGCACGCCCTCGCCGGCTCCCGCGCCGGTCACGGTCCCCGGTGGAGGGCCGTCGCCACCGACCTGGGCTACGTCGGCTCGCGCCTGCACGACGGAGCCATCGCCAGCGAGCTCGCCCCGTGGGTAGGGGTCTGTCCGGCGGGGCACGAGCACTTCCGCTACCGCCAACCGGCGCGACCCCTCGCCTGCGGGAAGTGCTCGCGGCGGTACGACCCGGCCCACCTCATCACCTGGACGAAGCGCGCGGTCTGACACCGCGCCTCCCGGGCCCGGTCCGGGCGGGACGAGGGCCGCCCGGAGGCGCGTAACCGGTTAGGGTGGTCAGGTGCAGACCGGACAGTGGCTCAGATCCGACACCGACACCCGGTGGTTCTTCGACTCGGGCGCGCTCAGCCTCGACTTCGCGTACCTCGGCGGGTTCCGTGCCGGGTCGCGGTTCGGCCCGGAGTCGGGCCTCGACCTGCCCGCCGACGGGTCGACCCCCTGGGACGGCCTCCTGCTGCCCGCCGACCTCGACGACTGGATCGGCGAGCGCTTCGACGGCATCGCGGGCTCGGCGGGCGACCGAGAGCTCGCCGACGCCCGGGGCCTGCGCGACGCGGTCGCCCGGCTCGCGGTCGCCGCGGCCGACGGCACCTCGACCGACCCCGACGACGTCGACACCCTCAACCTGTTCGCGGCCCTGCCCGACGTCCCGCCGTCGCTCGAGGGCGGACGACGCCAGGCCGGGGCCGGGCGCCTGCGGCTCGGGCAGGCGATGGCGTCGGTCGCGCGCGACGCGGTGACCCTCTTCACGGCCGTCGGCTTCGTCGGCGGACCGGACTCGCGCCTCCGTCGGTGCACGAACGAGGCGTGCGGGCTCGTCTTCTTCGACGAGTCGCGCGCGGGCAGCCGCCGCTGGTGCTCCATGCAGCGCTGCGGCAACCGGGCCAAGGTCCGGGCGCACCGGGCCCGCGCCGCGAGGGGCTGAGCAGGAGCCGCGCTGGCCTTTCGTGCGCTCCGGTCGCCGGGCCGCCCCGCTCGGCCACCGCTTCGGCTTGCCGCCCCGACCTGCCGCCCACGATCGCTCCCTGCCCCTCTCCCCACCACGAACGGAACAACCCGCCACGCGATTCGGTGGCGGGTTGTCGAGTACGTGGCGGCGTGAGCGATGCGGCCCCGCCGGGGGCCGCACCAAACACGGAGGCGACGGTCGGTCAGTCGACGACCGAGACGTCCTTCCAGAAGGCGACGTAGCCCGAGTAGTCCTTGCCGACGCGGTCGAACGAGGTCGGGATCGGGGTCGGGTAGCTCCAGGCACGGTCCTGCAGCAGGTCGTCGCCCGACGTGACGCTGAAGTACTGCGTGTCGCCCTTCCACGGGCAGTGGTACTGGGTGGGGCTCTCGGTCAGCAGGTCGGAGTTCACGCTCGCGGGCGGGAAGTACCAGTTGCCCTCGATCGAGATCAGCTCGTCCCTCGGGGCCTCGGCGACGACGGTTCCGTCGGTGAGCACTGCCTTCATGGTTCCTCCTGCGGTCGGGGCGACGTTCGGGTCGCTCTGGCCGCAACGCTACGCCGAGGGGGTGAATTCCCCTCGGGAGCCCGACGGGGCCACGACGGCGAGGGCGGCGGAGGACGAGGAGGCGCGGGCCGCGTCGACCACGTCGCCCCGGTCGGTGGCGACCAGCTCGGCCGCCGAGGCCGAGGCCGTCAGCAGGTGCGACGAGGCCCGGGCGAGCGCCCCGGAGGCGGCGCAGGCGACGGCGGCCTCGGGGGACGAGAAGTCGATGCCGACCGCGGCGAGCGCGTCGACCACCGCTCCGGCGGCGAGCTGGTCCTCGACGGCGGGCCGGAACCCGTCCGCCTCGACCGCCCCCGCGGCGACGATCGCCACGAGGGCACGGTCGCCCCGTCGGGCCTGACGCTCGACCACGTGCCGGGCCACCTCGGGTGCCGCCCCGGCGCCGGTGACGACCAGGACGTCGGCCCCGCTCGCGACCTCGGGCAGACCGGCGACGACGCGCACGGTCTCGTCCCGCGTCAGCGTGCCGTGCCCGTCGAGCACGTCGACCACGACGAGGACGTGCGCGCCCGGGGCGATGCGGGCGGCTCCGGCCACGCCGTGGTCGAACCTCACCTGGTACTTCTGCTGGCCGTGCGGACTCATCCGACCAGCGTAGGCAGCCGCACTCGGACGTCGCCCGTGCGTGACGCGACGTGACGTGCGATCAGGCGGCGGGAGTTGGATCGGAGCATGCACGTGCAGCTCAAGCTCCGCCTCGCCTGCCCCGTCGATGTCGCGACCGACGCCCTGCGCGACCCTCGGGTGATGGTCGCCGTGACGAAGCCGCTGGTGGTCTACCGGTCCGAGTCGCCGTCGGGCTTCCCCGACCGCTGGACCGAGGAGGCGCACCCGGTGTCGGCGAGCATCCTCGGCGTCCTGCCGCTCGGCAGCACGCACGTCGACCTCGACTGGCACGAACGCGACGGTGCGTGGATCCAGCGAGACACCGGACGGGGCACGAGCGGCCAGTTCGCCCGGATGCGCATCAACCACCGGATGGCCGTCGTGCCGGACGGTCCGGGCCACACGCTGCTGCGCGACCGGCTCGAGTTCCACGCCGGGGCGCTGGGCCTCGTGCTCTGGCCCGGGCTCTGGGCGACCTGGCAGTGGCGCGCCCTGCGGATGAAGGCCCTCGCCCCGACCTGGCGCGGGGCGTCGACACACCCGAAGCACGTCTGACCCGCGCCGCGGTCCGCAGCAGCACTCAGCCGTCGCGGGTCGGCCGTCGCAGGTCGACCGCTCCGCGTCAGCCCCAGAAGCCGGCGTGCACGGCCGAGGCCTCGTCGAACAGGGCCGGCCCCGACACCGACACCGCGCCTCCCCCACGCGCGAAGACCTCGCGGCAGGGCAGGTCGAGCGTCGACTCGCCCTCCTGCTCGGTGACCATGCCGAGCAACTGCTGTTCGGCGAGCGCGTAGACGACCCGGCCGATGCCGGCCCAGTGGATCGCTCCGGAACACATCGCGCACGGTTCGGTGCTCGTGTAGAGGGTCGCGGCCTTGAGCGTCGGCTTGTCGAAGCGCTGCGCGACGAGCCGGACGAGGTTCGTCTCGGCGTGGCCCGTCGGGTCGCCCTCGGTGACGACCGTGTTCTCGGCCTCGACCACGTCTCCGTCGGCCGTGAGCACCAGGGAACCGAAGGGATGGTTGCCGTGGTCGCGAGCCTGCTGCGCGACCTCGATGGCGCGGTGCAACCGCGCCAGGTCGGCCGGGGTGACGGTGGGGTCAGGGGTCGTGGTGTCGGTCGTCATGGGGCGAGCGTAGCCAGGGAGCACCGTCCGCCGCGGCCGGGACGGCGAGCTGTGGACGGGCGACCTGCCTGTGAGCGAGCCACGGGCGGCGGGGCGACCGCCTGCGTACGGTGGCAGAGGTGACCGACCCGACCCGCACCTCCTCGTCCACCGGTGAGACCACCGCCGACACCGGCGTCGACGCCTCTGCCGAGGCCACGGCCGACGCCGCCGACAGCTCCGCCCCGACGCCCGCCCAGGGAGCGCTCGACATCGCCTCGTGGCGGCGGACGATCCACGGGCTCTACCGCGACGTGCGCGAGGCGACCGACCTGGCGGCGGCGCACGACCTGTGGCGACGCACCCGCGACGAGCTGTTCTCGACGCACCCCTCGACCCCGCTGCTGCCCGAGGACCGCCCCGACTTCACCGGCCTGCCGACGAAGCCGTACGACCCGGCCTGGCGCTTCGAGGTGTCGGTCGAGCCGGCCGAACCGCGACGCATGGTGGTCGAGACCGGCACCGACGGCGACGTGCTCTTCGACCTCGTCGGCGTGGCCGACGTGCCCGGCGTCGGCAGCCTCGACGTGTGGAAGCTGGCGCAGTACGCCGGCGGCCTGTTCATCCCCATCAAGGACGCGCTGGCGGGCAAGCCCGGCGGCACCTACGGCGGAGGGCGCTACCTGATCGACTCGGTCAAGGGCGCCGACCTCGGCGCCGGCGGCGAACCCGGCACGATCGTGCTCGACTTCAACTTCGCGTACAACCCCAGCTGCGCCTACGACCCCGCCTGGGCCTGCCCGCTCGCCCAGCCCGGCAACACGGTCGCGGTCGAGATCCCCGTCGGCGAACGGTACGGGCGCGCGCACTGATCGGGGCCCGCGGGCGGACGCGCGCACCGCTCGAACCCCGCGGGGGGGGATGCGCGCCTAGCCCTTCGGCTCGGAGTCGACCTCCACCGCGACGCCGTAGTCGTCACCGCCGTCCGTGCTGATCACCGAGACCGAGTCGTAGACGACGTCGGAGCCCGGGGTCCTGACGTCGCAGTGCACCTCCTCCTGGTCGACGACGGAGACCGCGTCGTCGCCGCAGTCGACGTCGGGCCGGATGCCGACCTCCTTCTCGAGGGCGTCGGCGACCGTGGTGGCGAAGGCGCTGGACGACACGGTCCGGTCGATCGAGGCCGAGGCGGTGCATCCGACCAGGGCCGTCGCGAGGACGGAGGCGGTGATCACGCTCGAGACGACTGTCGATGTGCGCATGGGTGCAGACCTTCCGGACGAGGCGGAGACCGCGGTGTGTGCCCCCGGAGCCGCGGGCCACGCGCCCCCGACGTGTAGCCAACCACGTCGTCCGACCGGTAGAACGACAGGTCGATCCCGGCGCGCACGTCGACTAGCGTCGGATCATGACCCCGACGACGCCGCCCACCACCCCGTCGAGCCCCTCGAGCCCCTCGAGCCCTGAGGTCGTGACGCAGGCGCTGCTCGACCTCGGCTCGCGACCCGAGCACCCCTTCACCACGAGCATCGAGGACGGACGCATCGTCTTCACCTGGGTCTACGACAAGGCGTCCGGGCCGTTCGGCGGCCGGGAGCAGTCGTACCGGCTGCGCATCACGCTCATCCCGGAGACCTCCGAGTACAAGAGGTCCGAGATCGGCGTCGAACGGCAGCGCGGCTCGGTCAGCGGCTCGTACACGTTCAACTCGGCGAAGGTCGTCGGCCCGGTCAAGCGCACGCTCGAGGCCCACGGCTGGCACCGCCGACGCACGGCGCTGGGCAAGGCCATCCGGCGCCTGTTCTCGTAGCGGACGGTCGTCGGAGGTCAGGAGGCGCGGTGGGGGCGAGGCGTCCTGAGGGGACGACCCGCGCCTCCTCGGCTCGTCCCCGGCACCGCCACGCGGCGCCCCGCACGGCTGTGCACACCACACCCGTCGCGTTTTCCGGCGCCAGCCGCTAGGCTGGGGTCACTTGCGAGCCGGCCCGATCGGCTCCCTGCGTCGTAGCACGCCCCTCACCGCCTCTCCGTCCTGGCACACACCCAGGCAGACCAGCAGGCGCGCGAAGCTCACTCTGCGGCGAAACGATCGTGCACACCTGCACCGTCGCCACACCTCGAGCCCGGCTACGACAGCCGTCCTCCCGGCACTGCCCCGCCCTCGTGCGAGCACGTCCCCGACGTGCCTCCTCACCAGCAGGCGGCCAGGCAGCCTCGGCCCGGCTCGACACCGATGCCCCGAAAGGTGCACCACATGTCAACGAACACCCTCGACACCGAGAACACCACCGGCGCCACGAGCGTCGACGAGACGGCCGACGCCGTCACCTTCAGCTCGCTGGGCGTGCCCGCCCCGATCGTGAAGTCCCTCGCCGCGGAGGGCAAGACCACCGCGTTCCCGATCCAGGTCGACACCCTGCCCGACACGCTCGGCGGCCGCGACGTCCTCGGCCGCGGCAAGACCGGCTCGGGCAAGACCCTCGCCTTCTCGATCCCCATGGCCGCGCGCCTCGGCGGCAAGCTGGCCGGCGGCAACCGCCGCGCCGGACGCCCCCTCGGCCTCGTCCTCGCCCCCACCCGGGAGCTCGCCACGCAGATCGACGCCGTCCTCGCCCCGCTCGCCGAGGCCTACGGCATGCGCACCACCACGATCTTCGGCGGCGTCTCGCAGAACCGTCAGGTGCAGGCCCTCAAGGCCGGCGTCGACATCATCATCGCCTGCCCCGGCCGCCTCGAAGACCTCATGAAGCAGGGCTTCGTCAAGCTCGACGCGATCGAGATCACCGTGCTCGACGAGGCCGACCACATGGCCGACCTGGGCTTCCTGCCCGGCGTCACGCGCATCCTCAAGGCCACCCCGAACGACGGCCAGCGCCTCCTCTTCAGCGCCACCCTCGACAACGGCGTGGACAAGCTGGTCAAGCAGTTCCTCCACAACGAGGTGCTGCACTCGGTCGACGAGGCCAACTCGCCCGTCGCCAAGATGACCCACCACGTCTTCGAGACGCCCGACGTCGACAGCAAGAACGCGCTCATCCAGAAGCTCGCGAGCGGCCAGGGTCGTCGCATCCTCTTCATGCGCACCAAGCACCACGCGAAGAAGCTCGCCAAGAAGCTCACCGAGTCGGGCATCCCCTCGGTCGACCTGCACGGCAACCTGTCGCAGCCGCAGCGCGACCGCAACCTCGCCGCCTTCCAGGACGGTTCGGCCCGCGTGCTCGTCGCCACCGACGTCGCCGCCCGTGGCGTGCACGTCGACGACATCGAGCTGGTCATCCACGTCGACCCGCCGACCGAGCACAAGGCGTACCTGCACCGCTCGGGCCGCACCGCCCGCGCCGGAGCCGAGGGCGACGTCGTCACCCTCGTCATCCCCAGCCAGAAGCGCGACGTCGCCCAGCTGATGAAGAAGGCGGACATCCGCCCGACCATCACCGCCGTGACGCCGAACTCGCCCGAGGTCGACGCCCTCGTCGGCCAGGTCGCGGCCTACGTCAAGCCCTCGCCCAAGGCTGCCGTCCAGCAGCAGCAGCAGGGTGGCGGTGGACGCTCGCAGGGCGCGAACGCCCAGCGCAAGCGCGCCGCCCGTCAGGACTCGCAGGGCAACCCCATCGCCCGCCAGGACCGTTCGGGTCGCCCCAGCCAAGGAGGCGCGGGTCGCGGTTCCGACGCCGGTCGCGCCGGTGCCGGTGCCGGTCGTTCGGGTGGCTCGCGTGACGGCGGCCGCCAGGGTGGCCGCGACGGCGCCCGCCGCGACGCCGCTCCCCGCGGTGGCGCCTCGACCTTCTACTCGACCGAGTCGGGCCGCGGTTCGTCCACGCCCGTCCGCGACGACGCCCGTGGCACGCGCGACGGTGCTCGCGACGAGACCCGTGGCACCCGCCAGACCGGTCGCCGCGCCCAGAGCAGCGGCACCCAGAGCGACGGCGGCCAGAGCCGCACCAACGCCGTCCGCAACGACCAGGCCGAGTTCGCCGCGTCGCTCGGCGGCTCGCGCGAGGGCGGCCAGCGTGACGGCGGCCAGCGCAGCGGCGGACGCCGCGCCTCGTCCGAGGGCGGCCGTCCCGGCTCGCTCAAGGTCGGCGGCCTCGTCGGCGGCAAGGCCCGCACCGGCGGCGGCCAGCGCGGCGGTCGCTGACCCGACCCGCTGCCACACCCCCGAACCGGGGGGGGGGGCCCCGCGGGGGGGGGGGGGGGGCGGGGGGGGGGGGGGGGGGGGGGGGGGGGCGGGGGGGGGCGCCCGCCCCGGGGGGGGCGGGGGGGC
>NZ_JBIUVP010000005.1:0-223882 GCF_044742985.1 Frigoribacterium sp. NPDC087798
CCCCGGCCCGCGCCCCCCCCCCCCCCCCCCCCCCGCCCCCCCCCCGCCCCCCCCCCCCCGCCCCGCGGCCCGCCCCCCCCCCCCCCCCCCCGGCCCCCCGCCCCCCCCCCCCCCCCCCCCCCCCCCACCACTCGACCGGCGAGACAGGGCGTCAGGGATGCAGGGCGTGGCGGGCGGTGGCGCGGACGGCGTCGGTGACGGCCTCGAGGAGGGGCGAGGCGAGGGTCCAGCGCTGCCAGAAGAGCGGCACGTCGACCGGGTCGCCGGCGGCCAGTTCGACCAGACGGCCGGCGTCGAGTTCGGGGCCGGCCTGCGCCTCGGGCAGCATGCCCCAGCCGAGGCCGAGCACGACGGCCCGGGCGAAGTCGGCCGAGGCGGGCACGTGGTGCCGGGGCGCGAGCGGCTCGTGACCGGTGAGCCGACGCGCGAAGTCGTGCTGCAGGTCGTCGGCGCGGTCGAAGACCACCATCGGGGCACGATCGAGCCGTCCGTGGTGGAGGCCCCTGCGCTCGGCGGTTCCCCCTGCGCTCAGTCGGGCGCCCAGCCACCGTTCGACGAACCCCGGACTGGCGACCGCGCGGTAGCGCATGACGCCGAGCGGCTCCGAGCTGCAGCCCTGCACGGGCTCCCGGGTCGCGGTGACGGCGGCGAGCACGTCCCCCGATCGCAACAGCTCGGCCGTGTGCTGTTGGTCGGCCCGGCGCAGGTCGAACACCACGGGCACCGTGGGCGGGACGGCGGCCAGCGCGTCGAGGAACCAGGTCGCCGTCGAGTCGGCGTTGACGGCGATGGGGAGGGTGGTGGGGACGGGGTCGTCACCGTCGTCCCCTCCGTCGGGTCGGCCGGCGCCGAGCCGGGCCAGCGCGTCCGACGTGAGCAGGTCGACCTGGCGGGCATGACGCAGCACCACGTCACCGGCCTCGGTCGTGGTGACCGGTGTCGTGCGTCGCAGCAGCACCTGCCCGGCCGCTCGTTCGAGCTGCTTGATGCGCTGCGACACCGCGGACTGCGTGACGTGCAGGCGTCTCGCCGCCGCCTCGAACGTGCCTTCGTCGACGACGGTGCGGAGGGTGTCGAGCTGGTCGAGCGCGAAACGGGCCATGAGTCGAGCTTATGCAGCATCACGAACATGAGTTGGCGTGATGGCCTGGTGCGCGCCTAGCGTGTCGCCATGACCTTCGCGACCGTGCTGCCCGCCGCCCTCTTCGGTTTCGGCACGAGCCTCGCCCTGATCGTCGCCATCGGTGCCCAGAACGCCTACGTGCTGCGCGTCGGGCTCCAGGCCGTGACCCGCGTCGTCGTGCCGGTCGTCGTGGTCTGCGCCGTGAGCGACGCCGTGCTGATCAGCGCCGGGGTGGCCGGGGTCGGCGCGCTCGTCGAGGCCGCACCGCAGGCGGTCGTCGTCGTCCAGGTCGTCGGGGCCGGGTTCCTGCTGGTCTACGGTGCCTTCGCCGCGAAGCGCGCGATCCGGCCCGTCGGCGCGCTCACGGTCGAGGCCGGCGCGCCGCCCGCCCGGGTCGTCCCCGCCGTCCTGGGCGCCCTCGCCTTCACCTGGCTCAACCCGCACACCTACCTCGACACGATCGTGTTCCTCGGCTCGGTCGCGAACCACCAGCCGCCCGAGCTGCGGTGGTGGTTCGCGGGCGGGGCCGTCACGGGCAGTCTCGTGTGGTTCTCGGTGCTGGGGTTCGGCGCGCGCCTCCTGCGTCCCCTGTTCGCGAAGCCGGTCGCGTGGCGGGTGCTCGACGCGGTGATCGCCGTCGTGATGGTCGCCCTCGGGCTGCGGCTGCTGTTCGGGCTCTGACGGCCGGCCGCCCCTCGAGGGGTCGGGACGGGCCGTTCGGTTCCGCTGTGGAGCGGCACGTCGCGACGTCTCGCCGCCGGTAGGGTCGCCGCATGGTCAGCTTCGCCGACAAGCCCGTGCTCGACGTGACGGTCGAGCAGTGGCGCGAGTACCTCGAGGACGACCCCGACGTGGGTGGGGTGCGACTGACGCTCCGCAAGGTGCGGTCGACGAGGCCCGGCATGACCTGGTCGGAGGCGCTCGACGTCGCCCTCTGCCACGGCTGGATCGACGGCCAGACCAGCCGGCTCGACGACGACTTCACGCTCACGGCGTTCCAACCGAGGCGCAAGGACAGCCCCTGGTCCCAGGTCAACCGCGAACACGTCGCACGCCTGACCGCCGAGGGGCGGATGACCCCCGCGGGTCAGGCCGAGGTCGACCGGGCGAAGGCCGACGGCCGCTGGGACGCCGCCTACCGCCAGAAGGACGCCGTGCCTCCTGATGACCTGCAGGCAGCCCTCGACGCCGACCCGGTGGCGGCGGCGCACTTCGCGACGATGACGAAGACCGAGCGGTTCCGGGTGTACTTCCGGCTGGCCGCGCTGAAGCGGCCCGAGACCCGGGCGGCCCGCATCCGCGACGTGGTCGCGGCGGCCGCCCGCGGCGAACAGCACTACCGCTGAGCCGCCCGCAGGAGGCGCGGGTCGCGTCATGGGCGCACCCCGCCACGATATAAACACGCCGCCACGCAAACTTGTGGCGGTTCGTTTACATCGTGGCGGGGTGGCGGGGTGGCGGGGTGGCGGGGTGGCGGGGTGGCGGGGTGGCGGGGTGGCGGGACGTGGCGGTGCGGCGGCGACGCGACACGTCGCCCGCAGGAGGCGCGGGTCGCGTCAGCGGCGCGAGCGCTGCTTCCAGAAGCGGCCGGCGAGGCGCGCCAGACCGACCAGCGCGACCGACAGCACGGCGAGTGCGACGAGCAGCACGACCATGTAGAGCGCCACGGGGCCGTAGCCGCCCAGCGCCTCCGGGTCGTAGAAGGGGTAGGGGTAGAACGACGTGACGGCGCCGCGGACGAGCGAGTACACGCTGTAGAGGACGGGCACGACGAGGCCGAGGCCCGCGGCGGCCCAGGGCAGGCGACGGCCGACGGGCAACACGAGCCAGTCGACCAGCACGGCGACGGGCATCACCATGTGCACGACGACGTTGACCCAGGGCAGCACGCCGCCGGCCACCTCGGTCAGCAGCAGGTTGAAGACGAGGCCGACGAACACCATGTTCACGACCGCGATCAGCCGGACCACGTCCCAGGCCCGGCTGCCGGGACGACGGAGCAGGGTGCGGACGCCGCCGACGGTGAAGACCACGACGGCGAACAGGTTGCTCAGGTTCGTGAAGAACGAGAAGAAGTTGACGACGCTGTAGTCGTTCTCGAGGGTGTCGGCGAACTGGGCGGAGACGGCCACGAGGGCGAGCGCGGCGAAGACGAACCGGTACGGGACCATGAGCTGAGCGCGCGTCATGTGCTCACCCTAGTGAGGCGGAGCCGACCCGTAGCCGCTCACGAGGTCATCGGGTCGACGCCGGCGTCCGGGTCAGGCCTGCTCGATCTTCTCGATCAGGGTCGCCTTGGTGTGACGCGACACGTTGGTGATGCCCTTGGTGCGGGCGAGGGCGCGCAGCGCGACGAGGGTCTGCGCGTGCAGGTCGACGTGGGCGTCGTGACCGTCGGACAGCTGGACGGTGGTCTCGTCGACCTCGGGCAGGGGCGGAGTGTAGATCGAGCGCGGCTCGGCCGGGGTGGCGGACGGCGTGCTCGACGACGAACCGCTCGACGCCGAACCCGTCGAGCCCTGCACGGCACCCTTGGCCGTCTTCTTGGCGTCCCTCAAGCCGGACGTGGCGTCGTCGAGGGCGTTCTCGAGCGGCTTCACCGACGGGCGGCTCTTCTTGGCGAGCTTCTTCGCACGTCGCTTGGCCTCGGCGACCGCGGCGCGGGCATCGGTGACGGCGTCCTCGGCCTTGTCGTAGGCCTTGGCGGCGGATTTCTTGAGCTTCTTCTGGTCGGCCACGGGATCGGCCCCTCTCTCGAACGTGCGGAAATCGTGCCTGTGAGCGTGGCACGCCCACCTGGGACGGCTGTCAGTCGACCGGCGTCGCCTTGCCGCTCGCGATGCGGTCCCGCTCGGCACGGAGCGACTCGATCGTCTCGGGATCGAGGAAGTCCACGAACGGGTTCGGCTGCCCCGTCCGGGCGGCCACCACCTCGGTGTAGGCGGCCGAGGCGCGGCGCACCTTCGCCGTGGCGCGACCGAGCCGTTTGGACGACGACGACTTCGCCGTGACGACCTCGGCGTGGTGCTCGAGGGCGTCGACGAGTTCGGCGAGCGCGGTGGGGATCTTCTTGGCCATGCGGGGGCCTCTCGGGTGAGGGAAACGGGTGGCGGGGCGTCCCGGACCGGTCGGGAGGGTCACGGACGCCGACCGGATCATCACCCCACCCGGAGAACGGCAGGTGAACGGAGCCTCGGCGCGGGTGCGGACGCGGCTAGGCTCGCCTGCCGTGACGGGCGCGCAGGTGTGGCTGGTCGACCTCGACCTCGACCTCGGCCTCGGCCGAGAAGGCGACGCCGGCGCGCCTCCGGCGAGCGAGGTCTGCGACGGGCACGAACGGGCCCGCGCGGCGGCCCTCGTGGACGCGACCGACGCGCGTCGGTACCTGGCCTCGCATCGTGCGCTGCGCCTCCTGCTCTCGTCCGTGACCGGCCGGGAGGCCGGGTCGATCGAGTTCGGTCGCGAAGCCTGTCGCTCGTGCGGTGGTCCGCACGGTCGGCCGGTGCCGGTGCCGTCGGACGACCTGCACGTGAGCCTCAGCCGGAGCGGTCGTTGGGCCGCCGTGGCGGTGCGGGCCGGGGCGCCCGTCGGCGTCGACGTCGAAGGGGCCCGTCCGGCCGGTGCGCTCGAGCACCTCCGGCCCGACGTGAGCCCCGAGGACGTCGACGTGGACGTGCTGCGCGCCTGGGTGCGGAAGGAGGCGCTGCTCAAGTCGACGGGGGAGGGGCTGACCACCGCGATGTCGGCGCTCCGTCTGGGGCCCGGGCCCGGGGGCACGACCACGGACGGTCGACGCGGACTGGTCCACGACCGGCGCTCGGCGACCGGGGTCCTCCTCGCCGTCGCCGGTCCGGCCCTGGACGCGGTCGAGTTCACCGACGTGACACCTGGGGTCCCTACCGTGCGGCCGTGAGCCAGACACTGCCCGGCGTGATCGCCGGTTCGACCGCGGCCCCCGCACCCCGGACGCTCGTCGACGTCCTGCGGGCCACGGCGCTCGAGCACCCGGACGCCTCGGCCCTCGAGGACGAGCGGGGTGCGTGGAGCTACGCGGAACTCGTCGTCCGCGTCGGAGCCGCTTCGCGCGCGCTCGCCGACGCCGGGGTGCGCCGCGGCGACCGGGTGGGCGTGCGCATGCCCTCGGGCGACTCGTCGCTCTACCTGACGATCCTCGCCGTCCTGGCCGCCGGGGCCGCATACGTGCCGGTCGACGCCGACGACCCCGACGAGAGGGCCGCCCTGGTCTTCGGCGAGGCCGGCGTCGTGGGCATCGTCTCGGCGGGGGGACGCTTCACCCCGCGTGACGCCGACCGACCCGACAGCCTCGTGCTCGCCGCACCGGCCGGGCACGTCAGCGGGCGGGGCACGGCGCTCGCCGACGACGACCGGTCGCCGACCCCGGACGACGACGCCTGGGTGATCTTCACCTCGGGCTCGACCGGCACGCCGAAGGGCGTCGCCGCGAGTCATCGCTCGGCGGCCGCCCTGGCCGACGCCGAGGCGAGGATGTTCCTGTCGTCGCCCGGGGTCGATCCGCTCGGACCGGGCGACCGGGTGCTGGCCGGACTGTCGGTCGCGTTCGACGCCTCGTGCGAGGAGATGTGGCTGGCCTGGCGCAGTGGCGCCTGCCTGGTGCCGGCCCCTCGCAGCCTCGTCCGGTCGGGTGCCGATCTCGGGCCGTGGCTCGTCACCCACGGCATCACCGTCGTCTCGACCGTGCCGACCCTCGCGGCCCTCTGGCCGGACGAGGCCCTCGAGAGCGTCCGGTTGCTGATCTTCGGCGGAGAAGCGCTCCCGCCCGAGATCGTCGACCGCGTCGTCGGCGACGACCGTGAGGTGTGGAACACCTACGGGCCGACGGAGTCGACCGTGGTGGCCACCGGGGCGCTGGTGCGTGCCGGAGAGACGGTGAGGATCGGTCTGCCGCTCGACGGGTGGGACGTGGCCGTCGTCGACGCCGAGGGCGACCCGGTCGCGGAAGGCGAGGTGGGCGAGCTGATCATCGGCGGCGTCGGCCTGGCCCGCTACCTCGACCCCGCCAAGGACGCGGAGAAGTACGCCCCGCACGCGCAGCTCGGCTGGCAGCGCGCCTATCGCAGCGGTGACCTCGTGCGGTTCGACCGGGCCGGACTCGTGTTCCAGGGGCGGGCCGACGACCAGGTCAAGGTCGGCGGGCGCCGGATCGAGCTCGGGGAGATCGAGACCGCGCTGCAGGCCCTGCCCGGGGTCGGCGGCGCCGCCGCGGCGGTGCGGACGACGGCGGCCGGCAACCAGGTGCTCGTCGGCTACCTCGCGGTCGCGTCCGCCGAGACCTTCGACCGAGGCGCCGCCCTCGCCCGCCTCCGGGACGGACTGCCGGCCGCGCTGGTGCCGCTGCTGGCGCTGGTCACCGGCGACCTGCCGACGAAGACGTCGGGCAAGATCGACCGCGACGCGCTGCCCTGGCCGTTGGTCGACTCGTCGACCGGTGGCGACGGGAGAGGTGGCCGGCCCGACGGTGCCGGTTCGATGACCCCGGTCGAGCAGCTCGTCGCCGACCGCTGGCGCGAGGTCCTCGGCGTACCCGTCCCGGACGCCGACGCGAACTTCTTCGACCTCGGCGGGGGATCGCTGGCCGCCGCCCAGCTCGTGGCCCGGCTGCGCGAGCTCGACCCCGAGTTCACCGTCGCCGAGATCTACTCGCACCCCCGGCTCGGCGCGCTGGCCGAGGCGCTGACGGTGGCGGACGTCGACGACGAGGCCCCGCCGGCCGTGTTCCACCGGTCGGTGCCGACCCCGCGCCGCACCCAATGGCTGCAGACCCTGCTCGGGGTGCCCCTCCTCGTGCTGTCGGGTGCGCGCTGGCTGACCTACGCCCTGACCGCGAGCACCGTGCTGCGCTGGTGGAGCGGGTTCGACGCCCTGCCCGCGGTCGACGGCGGGCTGCTCGTCGTCGCGATCCTCGTGTTCGCGACCCCGCCGGGACGCATGGCGATCTCGGTGCTGGCCTCGCGCCTCCTCCTCCGGGGGGTCGAGGCGGGCGATCATCCGCGCGGCGGCAGCGTGCACCTGAGGCTCTGGCTGGCCGAGCAGGTCGCGCACCAGATCGGGGCGGTCGGGCTCGCCGGCGCCCCGTGGATCAGCTACTACGCGCGGGCCCTCGGGGCTCGCATCGCACCCGACGTCGACCTGCACGCCCTGCCGCCCGTGACCGGCATGCTGCGCATCGGTCGCGGGGCGTCGGTCGAGCCCGAGGTCGACCTGGCCGGGCACTGGATCGACGGCGACGTCGTCCGCATCGGGGCGATCCGCATCGGTGCGGGCAGCACGATCGGCATGCGGAGCACCCTGCTGCCCGGCACCCGGATCGGCAAGGACGCCTCGATCGCGCCCGGGTCCGCGGTCTTCGGGCGGGTGCCGTCGGGTCAGCACTGGGCCGGGTCGCCGGCCGAGCGCGTCGGCCGCACCCGCGCCTGGTGGCCGGAGGACCGACCCCCGGCACCCACCCGGTGGTTCGTCGCCTACGGGGCGTCGGCCGTCGTCGTCGCGTTGCTGCCGGTGGCGTCGCTGAGCGCAGGAGGCGCGGTCGTCGCGCTCGGCGTGCGGGGTGCGGGTTCGCTGACGGACGCGTGGTGGCGGGCCCTCGCCCTCCTGGTGCCGGGCACGCTCGTGGCCGGGCTGGCGGCCGCCGTGCTCGTCGTCGCGCTCACCCGCCTGTGGGCCCTCGGAGTGACCGAGGGCACCTTCGCGGTGCGGTCGAGGGTCGGCTGGCAGGTCTGGAGCACCGAACGCCTGCTCGACCTGTCGCGCACCCTGTTGTTCCCGCTCTACTCGAGCCTGTTCACGCCGGTCTGGCTGCGCCTGCTCGGGGCCGAGATCGGGCGGGACGTCGAGGCGTCGACCGTCCTGCTGCTGCCGTCGATGACGACCGTCCGCGACGGAGCCTTCCTGGCGGACGACACGCTCGTGGCGTCGTACGAGCTCGGCGGCGGCTGGCTGCGCGTGGCCCGGGCCGAGATCGGTCGGCGGGCGTTCCTGGGCAACTCGGGCATGACCGCCCCGGGCCACAAGGTGCCGAAGGACGGTCTGGTGGCCGTGCTCTCGTCGGCTCCGCGCAAGTCCAAGGCGGGGTCGTCGTGGCTCGGTTCACCCGCGGTGCGCCTGCGCCGCACGGTCGCCGTCGCCGACGAGACCCGCACCTTCCGCCCGGCCACACACCTCCGGGTGGCCCGCATCGCGTGGGAGCTCAGCCGGGTCGTGCCCGTCGTCGTCACCTGCGGCATCGGCCTCGGCCTGGTCGTCGGACTGTGGGCGCTGGTCGACGCGATCGGGGTCGGCGCGACGGCCGCGGTCGGCGGTGTCGTGATGCTCGCCGTCGGGGCGGCGGCCGCCGGGGTCACGACACTCGCCAAGTGGGCGCTCGTCGGGCGCATCCGGGCCGGCGAGCACCCGCTCTGGTCGTCGTTCGTCTGGCGCAGCGAGGTGTCCGACACCTTCACCGAGATGTGCGCGGCCCCCTGGTTCGCCCACGCGGCGGCCGGCACCCCGGCCCTCGTGTGGTGGCTGCGCTCGCTCGGGGCCTCGATCGGTCGCGGCGTGTGGACCGACAGCTACTGGTTGCCCGAGGCCGACCTGGTGCGACTCGACGACGCGTCGACGGTGAATCGAGGATGCGTCGTGCAGACCCACCTGTTCCATGATCGAATCATGAGCATGGACACCGTCACCCTGGCCGTCGGCTCGACGCTCGGACCCCACAGCGTCGTGCTGCCCGCGGCCCGCCTGGGCGAACACGCCACGGTCGGACCCGCGTCGCTCGTCATGCGCGGCGAGGTCGTCCCCGTCGGCAGCCGGTGGAGCGGCAACCCGATCGGCCCGTGGCGGGACGTCACGTTCGCGGACTACCACGCCGTCTCGCAGTGACCGGTCCGGCGGCGATCCCGGACGGCTACACGCCCGAGAGCGGCAACACCGGGTACGGCGTGCGCTCGTACGACCTCGTCATCGGGTACCGCGTGGCGACGAACCGACTGGACGGCGTGGCGACGCTGACGGTCGTGCCGACCGAGGTCCTCCGCACGCTCGTGTTCGACCTGCTCCGCCTCCGTGCCGCGAAGGTGCGGGTGGACGGGCGCAAGGCGCGTCACGCGCAGTCGGCGACGAAGCTCACGGTGACGCTGCCCGAGGAGACCGTGCCGGGTGAGCCGGTCGAGGTGGTCGTCGAGTACGCGGGCTCGCCCGCACCTCGCCGCACCCGCTGGGGCACCCTCGGCTGGGAGGAGCTGACCGACGGCGCACTCGTCGCCTCGCAGCCGAACGGGGCGGCGACCTGGTTCCCGTGCAACGACGACCCGGCGGACAAGGCGACCTACCGGGTGCAGGTCACGACCGAGCAGCCCTACGCCGTCGTCGCCCACGGTGAGCTGACCGACCGGCACACGCGGTCCGGCCGCACGACCTGGGTCTACGAGCAGCCCGAGCCCACGGCGACGTACCTCGCCACGGTGCAGATCGGCCGCTACGAGTTGGTGCCGGTCGTGCTCGCGGGGGTGCCCGGCGTCTTCGCCGGGGTGCCCGCGATGCGGTCCCGCATCGGTCGTGACTTCGGCGAGGTGGCCGACATGATGGCCTGCTTCGTCGAGCGGTTCGGTCCGTACCCCTTCGCGTCGTACTCGGTGGTCGTCACCGACGACGACCTCGAGATCCCCCTCGAGGCCCAGGGCCTCGCGATCTTCGGGGCGAACCACGCCGACGGGGCGGGCGGGTCGCGTCGGCTGATCGCGCACGAACTGGCGCACCAGTGGTTCGGCAACAGCGTGGGCCTGACGACCTGGCGCGACATCTGGCTGAACGAGGGCTTCGCCTGCTACGCCGAGTGGATCTGGTCCGAGGCCTCGGGCGGTCCGTCGGCCGCGCGCATCGCCGCCCAGACCCGCGCGCGGCTGGCCGGTCTGCCCCGCGACCTGCTCGTCGGCGACCCCGGCCCCGACTTGATGTTCGACGATCGCGTCTACAAGCGCGGGGCGCTCGCGGTGCATGCGCTGCGCTCGGCGGTCGGCGACGTCACGTTCTTCGACGTGCTGCGCGCCTGGACCGCCGAGCACCGGCACGGGGTGGCGACCACGGCCGACTTCGTCGCCCTCGCCACCCGCGTCTCCGGCCACCCCGTCGGCCCCTTGCTGCGTCCCTGGCTCGACGAGCGGGCCCTGCCGCCGCTGCCGTAGGCGGCATTGCAGTCCCGTCGGGATGCGCTCCTCGGGCTGTTGCAGTCGTCAGACAACGAACGGTCGCGCACTGACGCGGAGCCCGGATGAGTCAGGCCTGCGATAACGCGTCGAGCTGCGCATCAGAAGACTTTTATGCGGAACCGCTCGCTGGCGCGGGCGAGGTGCTCGTCGGTGACGAGGAGCGGCTCGCCACTCGTCGCGATGAAGTCCGCAGACCATGAGTCCGCTGCGCCGGGCATCCACGCCGCGCGACACCATCCACCCCCGTGCTTGCTGCCGAACTGAAGACCACGAGCGACCGAGCCGTCGAACAGCTCGATGCCTCGCAGGTGCATGCCGACGGCGGTGGTCACGATGCGGTTCTCGCCCCTCAGAACCGCTGTCGTCAGACTCCTGACGCCCTGACGGATGAGCGTGGGTTCGATCGTTGCTTCCAGGACCGAGAGCGAGTCAGGATGCTCCACGTCGATCCACCACCCGTCCCCCTGTCCGATCACCTGGTACACGCACCTGTCGACGCGCCATTGCTGTGGCACGGCGCCCATGCCCATGAATTGGGCCTCGCCCCATTCCTCGGCCACGAGTTCGAGCAGCTCGCTTCGCGTGAGGCCGAGCGCGGCGGCATCGCTTTCGAGAGGATCGAGTGCGCCGAGCTGCCGTTTGAACGGGGAGAGGACTTCAGCGAAAGCCGACTCGGCCTCGCGAGCCAGGTAGAGCGTGCGGCCCAGGGAGTCGTAGCGCCCCCACCTTTTTCGTGCGCTCCTGGCAGTCCGCTCGGGAGCCGACAGCGCTCCGTATCTCGGTTTCGCGATGCGGTAGGTGGTTTCGCCGAGTTCCGGCACGAGGCGCAAGCCGGTCGCGGTACACGTGGTGCCCCCGTTCACCCTCAGGCGTCCGGCTCATCTCGAAGGAACGCGGTGAGGGCCTCTATGACTTCGCGACCGCGGTCCTCGCGAATGGCCGTCAAGGGAGTGCTTTCGCCGAGGAGGGGGTTGCCACCGATGAACCACTGGCGGGCGATGTGGGCACCCTCGTCTTGGACCAGTGCTGCCCACGCCCTGTGGCCGAGTTGCAGACGTCGTGTGAAGTCGGGACCCGGGGTGGGCCCGTCGGATCGAGCCCACTTCGCGGGTAGCTTGCGGTCTTTGGAGCCGGTCAGGGCGGCGACGAGTGTCGGGCCCAAGCCGTGCACGAGGACATTCGCCACTTCATGGACGTCCATCCGCGCGGTCCTGGTGTGCTGGCCGGTGATCGTACGCGTGGGCATGAAGGAATCATAGATGACGCCCCCCGATTGCCCCATTGATTACCCTCGAATTACCCTTGGATGATCCCCATGTCGCCTGCGGCGGGATAGCCCGTCGAAGGCGCGCTCCTGCTTGCGGCCCTTCTCGCGACACGAGCCCGACACATGCCATGACTACCGTGGGCGGATGACCGTTGTCCAACCGTCCGAGGTGCCCGTGCTCAGCCTGCTGTGCGACCTGGTCGCCATCGACTCGACCAGCGGCTCACCGGGCGAGGCGGCCGTCCTGCGCCGCGTCGCCGCGGAGTTCGAGGGCGTCGAGGAGGCGCGGGTCGCCTTCGCCCCCGGGGCCGACGGTGAGCCCACGGCGCTGCTGGTCTCGCCGGTGGTCGTCGGCGCCGACAGGCCGCTGCTCGTCTTCGCGTCCCACGCCGACGTCGTCCCGGTGACCGACGCCTCGGCCTGGACCCACGATCCCTTCGCCTCGACCGTCGTCGGCGACCGCCTGTACGGGCGGGGTGCCTCGGACATGAAGTCCGGCCTGGCCGCCTCGATCGTCGCCGTACGGGACCTCCTGCGCCAGGGTGCACCCGTCGCGCTCGCCGTCTCGACCGGTGAGGAGGTCGGCTGCCTCGGGGCTCCTGCCGTCGTCGACCTGCTCGCGGGCCTGCGCGTGGGGGCCGTGGTGATCCCCGAGTCGACCGACGGGCAGGTCGTGCTCGGTCACCGCGGCGCGCTCTGGGCGACCGTCCGCACCTCGGGCGTCGCCGCGCACGGCAGCACGCCCGAGCGGGGCCACAACGCGATCCTCGACCTGGTGACCGTGCTCGGGCGCCTGGACGACCTGCCGCTCTCGTCCCATGCCGACCTCGGGCGCGAGACGGTCAACGTCGGCGTCGTGTCGGGCGGCAGCGTGCCGAACATCGTGCCCGACGTCTGCGAGGCGCGCATCGACCTGCGCGTCGTCCGGGAGGACGTCGACGAACTCGTCGACTGGTGGCGTGGCCAGCCCGAGGTGACCGACGTCCGCGTCGACCTCGACCTGGCCGCCGTGTGGACCCCGCGCGACCATCCCTGGCTCGCCGGGCTCGACGCCCCGGTCTCGGAGGCGCCCGCGTCGTACTTCACGGACGCCTCGGTGCTCGTGCGGTCGCTCGAGGACGGGGTGCCCGTCGTGGTCTGGGGCCCGGGCGACCCCACCGTCGTCCACACGGTGGACGAGTCCGTGTCGGTCGAGGCGGTCCTGCGGGCCGTCGAGCAGTTCGGCCGCGTCGGCGGGCGGTGGGCCGTCGAGCACTGACCGACGCCCGACGGGGCGGTCGGGGCCGTCGAGCAGTGACCGACGCCCGACGGGGCGGTCGGGTCAGGCGGGCT
The DNA here is from genome assembly GCF_044742985.1 of Frigoribacterium sp. NPDC087798. Taxonomy (NCBI): domain Bacteria; kingdom Bacillati; phylum Actinomycetota; class Actinomycetes; order Micrococcales; family Microbacteriaceae; genus Frigoribacterium; species Frigoribacterium sp. NPDC087798. Next base: position 12,950 of record NZ_JBIUVP010000005.1, read on the forward strand.
CGGGAGTCGACGACCGCGTGCTCTGCCGGCGGACGAGCCTCGGCGCGAACGAGACGCGCGCGCCTCCGAGTCCTCCGTCGTCGGAGCCCCGCAGCGAGAGCAGCCGCAGCGCCTCGGCGGCCATGCGGTCGGTCGGCTGCGCCAGGGTCGTCAGGGCCGGGGTCACGTACGAGGCGAAGACGATGTCGTCGAAGCCCGTGACCTGCAGCTCGTCGGGCACCGACACCCCGAGCTCGCGGGCCGCCCTCAGCACGCCCATGGCGATCAGGTCGTCCGCGCAGACGATGGCGTCCGGGCGGTCGTCGGAGGTCAGCAGTCGGCGGGCCGCCGCGTCGCCGCTGTCGACCGAGTAGTCGCCGAGCACGACCCCGTCGCGCACCTCGCGGATGCCGAGTTCGGCCGCCCAGTGCCGGAAGCCCCGGAGGCGCAGGGTCGTCGACGAGTTCGTCAGCTCGGAGGTCACGAACGCGGCCGAGCGGGCACCGGTCCCGGCGAGGTGCGTCAGGACGAGCTTCATCGCCTCGGCGTCGTCGAGGCCGATCCAGTCGGTGCCGGCGACGTCGACCCGGCGGTCGAGCTGCACCAGCGGGACGGCCCGGGCGGACGCGGCCACGGCCGCCGCGCTCTCGGTGTCGTGCACGGGGCTGACCACGATCCCGTCGACGTGCCGCTCGATGAGTGACCGGAGGTGCTCGGCCTCGACGGCGGGGTCCTGCCGCGAGTCGCAGAGGAACAGCTGTTTGCCCTCGCCGTGCAGCGCGCTCTCGAGGCTGTCGACCAGGGTCGTGAAGAACGGGTTGAGGATGCTCGGGACGACCATGCCGACCGTGTCGGTGCGGCGGGTGCGCAGGGCGCGGGCGATGCCGTTGCCCGAATAGCCCAGCTCGTCGGCCGCCAGTCGCACGCGGGCCTCGACCTCGCGGCCGACCGGGCGCGACGCCGACATGACGCGCGAGACCGTCGCGGCGGAGACGCCCGCCCGGCGGGCGACGTCCGAGATGGTGACGGCGTTCATGGGCTCCTCAGGGCGTGGCCGCCGGGGACGACGGGTGATGCCGTCATCGTATCGTCCCCTCGCGGGAAACCGATTGCCCGCCCCAGATCTCTTTTACACGTCGGAAACACAAAGGTGTTGACACTCGAAACACGGAGGCGTCACTCTTGACGCAGTTCCCGACGGAAATCGATTGCCCGTCGATCTCGACCCCACCGAGATCGCCCCCTCGCCAGTCCCGCATGCTCCACCTCGTCCTCCCCAGGAAGGCTCCTCATGCCCACGACCCGTACCGTCCTCGCCGCATTCGCCGTGGGCGCCATCGCCATCGGCACCCTCGCCGGCTGCGACTCGTCCTCGACCACCGCCTCCGGCTCCGCGTCCGGCGGCTCGACCTCGACCCGCCCGGCCCCCACCGACGTCCCCCAGGCCTGTGCCCCCGACGGCGGCGGCACCCTGCAGCTCGGCATGGTCGACATCAACGAGCAGACCGCCTTCTTCACCCAGATGAACGAAGGCGTCCAGGACGTCGCCGACGAGGCCGGTGCCGACCTGCAGATCGTCAGCGGCGACAACGACAGCGCCACGCAGGTCTCGGGCGTCGAGAACCTCGTCGCCTCGGGGGTCGACGCGCTCATCGTCGACCCGGTCGACGCGACCGCGCTGATCCCGGCGCTCACGGCGGCCAAGGCGGCCGGCATCCCGGTCGTCGCGGCCGACGGTTCGGTCGAGGACGCCTCGGCGATCGACTCGTACGTGGGCACGGCGAACGAGGACGGCGGCGCCCAGCTCGGGAAGGCCTTCCTCGACATCACCGGCGGCGAGGGCGAGGTCGGCGTCGTCGGAGCGCTCAACAGCGCGATCCAGATCCAGCGCCAGAACGGCTTCACCGACGCGGTCGAGGCCGGCGGCATGACCATCGGCACGATCGTCGACGGCCAGAACGTCAACGAGGACGCCCAGGCGGCGGCCGAGAACCTGCTGACCGGCAACCCCGACCTCGAGTACATCTACGCCACGGGCGAGCCCGCGCTGAACGGCGCCATCGCCGCGGTCAAGAGCCAGGGCGCCCAGGACCGCGTCACGATCGTCGGCTGGGACCTCTCGCCCTCGGCCGTCGAGGGGCTGCAGGACGGCTACGTGAAGGCCGTCATCCAGCAGGACACCTTCGGCTTCGGCTACGAGGCCGCGAAGGCCGCGATCAACCTGGCCTGCGGCACCGCCGAGGTGCCGGCGACCGTCGACGTGCCGATCACGATCGTCACGCCCGACAACCTGGCCGACTTCTCGTACTACCTGGAGGGCTGATGACCGACGTCACCACCGGCGACCTGCTCGTCGAACTCGAGGGCATCCGCAAGTCGTACGGCGCCGTCGACGTCCTGCGCGGCGTCGACCTGCGCCTCGCGCGCGGCGAGGTGCTCGGCCTGGTCGGCGACAACGGCGCCGGCAAGTCCACCCTCATGAAGGTGCTCGCCGGTTCGGTCCAGCACGACGGCGGCCGCATCAGCATCAAGGGCAAGGAGGTGCGGTTCCAGTCCCCGAGCGACGCCCAGGCCGAGGACATCGGCATCGTCTACCAGGACCTCGCCCTCTGCGACAGCCTCAACGTCGCCGCCAACCTGTTCCTCGGCCGCGAGCCGAGGGTCGGGCCCTTCCTCAAGGTCGGGGCGATGCACGCCGAGGCCACGGCCGTGCTCAAGGAGTTCGGCGTCCGCGTCACGTCCACGCACCAGCTGATCTCGCAGCTGTCGGGTGGTCAGCGCCAGTCGGTCGCCATCGCGCGCGCCGCGTCGGTCGACCCCGACGTGCTGATCCTCGACGAGCCGACCGCCGCCCTCGCCGTCACCGAGGTCGAGTCGGTGCTGCGCCTCATCAAGGAGGTCGCGGCCCGAGGGGTCGGCGTCATCCTGATCACCCACCGGCTGCAGGACCTCTTCCGGGTCTGCGACCGCATCACCGTCATGTACGAGGGGCGCAGCGTCGACGACGCCCGCATCGACGACCTCACCATCGAGTCGCTCGTCGACATGATCACCCGTGAAGGGAGCGCTGCCGCATGACCGCGACGACCTCTGACCCCACCCGCACCGACGGCCCCGAGCCGGGTCGCGGACACGGCTCCACCGACGTGCGCGAGCGCCGCTGGGAAGCCCTGCAACGCGTCAACAAGTCCACCCTGTTGATGCTCGTCGTGACGCTGGTCGTCATCGTCGTCTTCTCGGTGGCGACCCCGACCTTCCTCACCGGCACGAACCTGCGGAACGTCGCCGTGCAGGTCGCCCCCGCGGCGATCGTGGCCGTCGCGATGACCTTCGTCATCACGGCGGGCATGATCGACCTCTCGGTCGGGTCGACGCTCGCCCTCGTCTCGGTGATCGGGGCGGTCCTGCTGCGGGCCGGTCTCGAGTCGGTGCTGGTGATCGTCATCTGCCTGGCCGTCGGAGCCTTCTGCGGGTTGGTCAACGGCTGGTTCTCGAGTTACCAGGGCATCCCGTCGTTCATCGTCACGTTGGCCACCATGTCGATCGTGCGGGGCGTCGCCCTGCTGATCACGAAGGGCTACTCGATCGCCATCGGCTCGGGGCTGATCTTCGCCCAGGTCGGGCAGGGCCGGCTGTTCGGGCTCGGGTACCCGGCCTGGCTCGCGCTGATCATCGTCGGCGTCGGCATCGTGGGGCTGCAGCGCATGCGGTTCGGCCAGTACATCACCGGCATCGGCTCGAACGAGGAGTCGGTCCGCCGGGCGGGCGTCGACACCCGCTTCGTCAAGATGATGGCCCTCGTGCTCAGCGGCACGGCGGCCGGCGCGGCCGGCATCATCACCGCGGCCCGACTGGGGTCGGGCGACGCCAACTCGGGCGTCGACTTCGCCATGACGGTCATCACCGCCGTCGTGATCGGCGGCACGAACCTGCTGGGCGGCAAGGGCAGCGTCATCGGCACGGCGATCGGGGCGATCCTGACCGGCGTCATCACCAACGGCCTCACGTTGCTCGGCCTGAGCCCCTACATCGTGCCCATCGTGACCGGCAGCCTCCTGATCATCGTCATCTGGATCAACCTGCGGGGCGGCTCGTTCACCGACCTGGTGCGCAAGCGGGTGACCCGATGAGCCGCGTCGGAGGGTTCGGGGTCGAGACGACCACCGTCGTCGACGTGCAGACCGTCACCGGTCCCGTGCCGAGCGACCGGCTCGGCTACACGCTGCCGCACGAGCACCTGATCAACAGCATCGAGGAGGGCGGGCTCGAACCCGACCCCGACTTCCCCGAGCTGTTCGACGCCCCGGTCACTCCCGAGATCGCCTGGTTGCTGCGCGACCGTCCGCTCGCCTGCCGCGACAACTGCGTGCTCGACGGCGACGACGACGCGGTCGACGAGCTCGTCGCGTTCCGCGAGCTCGGCGGCAGCACGGTCGTCGAGCTGACCTCGGACGGACAGGGGCGCGACCCCCGCCGTCTCGCCGAGATCTCGCGCCGCAGCGGGGTCGCCGTCGTCACCGGCGGCGGCTGGTACCTCGAGCGGTTCCACCCCGAGGCCACGGGCCGCGACACCGTCGACGACCTGGCCTCGCGCCTGGTCGCGCAGTACCGGGCCGACCCGGCCGAGACCGGGGTGCCCCGGTCGGGCGTGATCGGCGAGATCGGCGTCTCGCCCGGGTTCACCGAGCGGGAGGAGCGTTCGCTGCGCGCGGCCTGCCGCCTGCAACGCGAGACCGGCCTGCCGATGTTCGTGCACCTGCCCGGCTTCGTCCGGCACGGCGGCCGCGTGCTCGACGTCGTGCTGCGCGACGAGGGCGTCGACCCCACGGCGGTCGTCCTCTGCCACATGGACCCGTCCGGCAGCGACCCCGACTACCAGCGCAGCCTCGCCGAGCGCGGGGTCTGGCTCGAGTTCGACATGATCGGCATGCCGTACCGCTTCTCCCTGCCCGGCGAAGGGCAGTCGCCGTCGCCGGTCGAGACGGCCACGGCCATCGCCCGTCTGGCCTCGGCCGGGTTCGGCCGCCGTCTGCTCTTCAGCCACGACCTCTTCCTCAAGAGCATGTTGCGCAAGCACGGCGGCAACGGCCTCTCGTACGTCCCCGCCGTGTTCCTCGACCGGCTGACCGACCTCGGCGTCGACGCCGAGATCGTGCACGGCGTCGGCACCCGCAACGTCCGCGACCTCTTCGAGGGCGCCGCCCTGACCCGCTGAGGGGCGACGACGCGGCACCGAGCCGCTCGCGCCTCCTCGTCCCGAACCGTCCCGTCACCACCGGAAGGCCCCACCATGTCCCGCATCCTCATCGCCGGCGAGAGCTGGATCACCGCGACCACCCACACCAAGGGCGTCGACGAGTTCACCGCCCACTCGTACACCGAGGGCGTCGCGCAGCTGCGCACGGCCCTGCAGGCCGGCGGCCACGAGGTCGTCCACCTGCCCGCCCACCTCGTCGCCACCGACTTCCCCGAGACGCAGGAGGCGCTGGACGCCTACGACGTCGTGGTGCTGTCCGACATCGGCGTCAACTCGCTGCAGCTCGCGCCCGCCGTCTTCGAGAAGAGCATCCCGGGTCGGGACCGCGTCCGCGAGCTCGCCCGCTGGGTCGAGGCCGGAGGCGCGCTGCTGATGATCGGCGGCTACCTGTCGTTCTCGGGCTGGCAGGGTCGTGCGGGCTACGCCCGCACCGAGATCGCCGACGTGCTGCCGGTCGAGATGCTGATCGGGGACGACCGCGTCGAGCGCCCGGCCGGCGTCGTCGCCACCGTGCTCGACGCCGAGCACCCCGCCCTCGGCGGCGCGGGCACCGAGTGGCCGCTGCTGCTCGGCTACAACCGCACCGTCGTGAAGCCGGGCGCGGTCGAGCTCGCCCGCCTCGACGGCGACCCGCTCGTCGTCGTCGGCGAGGCCGGCGCGGGGCGCACGGCGGTCTTCACGAGCGACTGCTCGCCGCACTGGGCGCCGCCGGCGTTCTGCGAGGAGTGGGACGGCTACGCCCGGGTGTTCAACGGCATCGTGTCGTGGCTGACCGGTCGCTGACGGTGGCGGGCACGACCCGGCCCGAGGGCGTCGGCACGGGCCGGGCGGCGGCGCTGGTCGCCCGCTGCTCGGCCGAGCTCGACGCCTCGGCGTCGGTGCCGCTGCTGGCCCGGATGGCCGACGGCACGCTCGACGACCCCGCCTTCGGTCGCTACCTCGCGATCGAGCAGGCGTTCGTCCGGACGGCGGCCCGCCTCGCGGGCTACTGCCTCTGGCAGCAGCCGGAGTGGTCCCGCGCCGAGCGCCACGCCGAGGCCGTCGCCGACCTCGTCGGTCCGCAGAGCCGGTACTTCGAGCGGTTGCTCTCGACGCGACCGGTCGACGACGCGACCTCGACCGACCTGCTGCGCCGCGCCTCCGTCCTCGAGGGGGCGGTGACGGCGGCACTCGCCGAGGGCGGCTACGCCGGAGTCGTCACCAGCCTCGCCGCGGCCGAGACGCTCTACCTGCGGTGGTGCACGCGGGCGGCCGAGCGTGCCGTGCCCCGACCGGACGACGTGCAACGGTGGATCGAGCTGCACGTCACCGACGGCTTCCGCGCCCAGGTGGCCTTCTTGCACCAGCTGGTCGACGAGCTGCCCGCCGACGTGACCGACGCCCGGCTGGACGCCTGGTTCGTCGGCATGCTGCGCGCCGAGGACGCGTTCCACGCGAGCGCCCTCGTCGAGGTGGCCGCGTGACCGGGCCCACTGTCGGCCCGGTCGACCCGGTCGGCCCGGTCGGCCCGGTCGCGATCGACCTGCGCGCCGTCGAGGCCCGTCTCGCCGCGGCCGGCATCGCCTCCGAACGGGTGGTCGTCGGAGCCGACGCCGTCGTGGTCGTCTCGTCCTACGGCGGACGCGTCTACGGACCCTTCTTCGCCGAGGGCGAGGCCGAGAACTGGCTGCCCGACGCGTTCGCCGACGACGACGCGTTCGGCGCGTTGGTCGACTCGGGCGACTGGAACGTCGGCGGCGACCGGGTCTGGATCGGGCCCGAGATCGCCTACATGATCCGCGACCGCAGCGACTACTGGGGCAGCTACGAGATGCCGCCGTCGCTCGACCCCGGCCGCCACGACCTCGGCCGCACGGGCGACCGCGTGACGCTGTCACGGGTCGCCGAGCTCGAGGCGTTCACGGAGCCGACCGGGCTCGTGCGGGCCGACCTGACGCTCGTCGTGCGGCCGGCGGCCCACCCGCTGCGACACCTGCGCGGGGCGTCGGCCGGGGGCCCCGGTGGCGCACCGCTCGTCGACGCCGTCGAGTACGGCGGCTACGTGACGGAGGTGCGGCTCGGCATCACCTCGGACGGCGCGCACGAGGCCGAGTCGTGGATGCTCGACCAGGTGCGGGCGGGCGGCACGGCGTTCGTCGCGGCCGTGCCCGACACCCAGGTGACCGACTACTACGAGCCGGTCGGCGACCTGCTCGCCGAGGTGCCCGGCGGCGTCGCCGTGTCGCTGACCGGTGCCGACCGCTTCAAGATCGGATTCGCGGCACCGCACGTCACCGGACGCCTCGGGTACGTGCGCGCGGTCGGCGACCCGGCCGACGACCGTGCCGTGCTCTTCGTGCGCGGCAGCCACAGCGACCCGTCGGCCGAGTACTCGGAGGAGCCCGACCCGTCCCCGGGGGTCCGGGGCGACTCGCTGCACCTGTACGACGACGACGGCGGGCTCGGCGGGTTCGCCGAGATCGAGGCCCGGGGCACGCCCGTCCTCGGCCCGCGACCCGAAGCGGTCACCGACCGGTTCGCCAGCTGGTGGTTCCGGGGGAGGACGGACGACGTCGCCCGCGTGGCCCAGCACCTGCTCGGGGTGCCCGCCACGACGGTGGCGCAGGCCGCCCGGGGGGCCGCGCCGCGCCTCCTCGGTCCGTCGGCCGCGTCGTCGACCGCCACCACGACACCGTCACCGACCCCGACCCCAGAGCCGTTACCGAGAGGCACGACATGACCCACGACACCGACCCGGCCGCGGCGCAGCGCGCGGAACGCGCCTACGACGACCTCGTCGCCCTGGTCCAGCACGGCCCCCGGTTTCACGGCACCGCAGGGATCGCGGCCGCGGCCGACTGGCTCGAGCAGCGATTGACCGCGGTCGGGTGGCCGGTCGCCCGGCAGCCCGTGACGCTGCCCGGCTGGCAGCCGGGCAGCGTGCACCGGGTCGCGGTGCAGCAGCCGATCGCCCGTGAGCTGCCCGCCTGGCCGATGCTCTGGAGCGGATCGACCGGCGGTGCGCGCCGGGGCACGGTCGAGGCCGTCGGCCCGCAGGGGCTCTGGGGCGACTCGATGGTCTGGCAGAAGTTCGTCGTGCGGGCGGACGACGGCGACGTCGTGGCCTACCTGCACGCGCGGGACGACGGACCCGCCGCACCGCAGCCGCTGCCCTCCGGGTCGGACCACGACGTGGCCCACCTCGCGATCGGCCGCGTCGACGGTCTGCAGCTGACCGAGTGGATCGCCGACGGCAAGCCCGTCGAGGTCGAGATCGAGGCCGACGGCGGCCCGGTCGACGCCGCGACCAGCGACAACCTGGTCGTCGACGTGCCCGGCACGGGCGACGGGTCGGTGCTGCTCTGCGCGCACTACGACACGTTCTTCAACACGGTCGGTGCCTACGACAACGGCAGCGGCACGATCGCCCTGCTGCAGCTGGCCGAGCGGTGGGCGGCGGCCCCGCCGGTCTCGTCGGTCCGCCTCGTCTTCTTCACCGCCGAGGAGTGGCACCTGGGCGGGTCCCGGCACTTCGTCGACAGCGCCTCGTCCGACGAACTCGACGCCATCGACTACGTGCTCAACGTCGACGGGCTCGGGCGCGGATCGTTCGTCGAGGCGTTCGGCGCCCCCGAGGCGTTCTCGACGGCGTTCCGCGGGGCGCTGCTGCAGCACGCCGCGGCCACCCGGCCCGACCTCGAGCTGGTCACCCGGTTCCCGCCGACGACCGGCACCGACGACGCGTCGTTCTACCGGGCGGGCGTGCCCAGCGCGTTCCTGACCTTCAACGACCTGCACCGCCTGCACCAGCCCGACGACGAACCGAACCGCGGCATCGCGGCGAACGTCGCGTGGACCGTGCCGCTCGTCGAGCACCTCGTGGCGACCCTGGCGCGACCGACGCGGGCCGCGCCTCCCGGGGTGTTGTAGACCAGCCGGCACGGCACGGCACGTCGTGGCGTGCCGGCGTGTCCGCGTGCCCGGGCGGCGGGCGACGGGTGCCGGGCCTAGGCCACCGGCTCGGCGAAGACGATCCGGTTCTGGTCGTAGTGGCCCGAGCCGCGGTCGAAGACGCCGCCGCAGGTGATCAGCCGCAGCTGGTCGGTCGGCTGCGCCCCGAAGACCCGGGCGGTCGGGAACTCCGCCTTCGGCGCGTCGACGACCTCGGTGACGGCGTAGCCGACGACGTCCCCGTCGACCGTGGTCACGTCGACCCGGTCGCCGACGACGAGCTCGTCGAGGCGGGCGAAGACCGCGGGGCCCGACGCCGAGTCGACGTGGGCGGCGATCACGGTCGGCCCGCGCCCGCCGGGTCGGCCCCCGCCGGTGAACCACCCGACGTCGTCCGCGTCCACCGGTACCTCCATGGCACCGTCGTCGGCGATGCCGAGATCGATCAGCGGGGCGTCCAGCCCGATGGCCGGCACCGAGACGGCCGCCGGAGCGACGCCCTCGCCGACCACCTCGCCGCTGCCGTCGACCCCGCCGCCGTCGACCCCGCCCACCGCAGGAGATGCGGTGCCCGTCGCCGACGGAGCCGCGGTCGCCGAGGGGCTCACCCCCGCCCCCGGGGCCGGCGTCACCGTCGGTGCGACCACCCCGGGTGACGCGCACCCGGCGAGGGCCAGCACGACGCCGACGACGACCACCGGCCGGAGGGAGCGGAGCACGTCAGGCCCGGGCCGCGCGCTGACGACGGGTCAGGACGTACGCACCCGCACCGAGCAGGGCGAGGGCCCCGGCGCCACCGGCCGCGAGGCCGAGACCGCCGGCCGACGCGCTCTCGGCGGCCGCGCCTCCGAGTCCGGTGTCGACGCCACCGACGGGCACCTGCGTCAGCTGGCCGCGGACGACGCCGGCCGCGAACGTGGCCGTGTGCGAGTCGCCCGTGAAGCCGGCCGGGTTCGCCTCGAGCTGCTTCAGGCTGAAGCCGGTGCCCGTGTCGGCCCCGGCGGCGCTCATGACGCCGGTCGTGAAGGGCCCCTGCAGGCAGCCGCTGCTCGTGCGCGTGCCGTCACCGCGGTCGACCGGGTTCGGGAACGAGATGCGCGGCGGGCCGGCCTGGCCCTTCGCGGCCTCGTGGATGTGCGTCGCGGTCTTCGCCGGGCTCTGGTACTCGCCCGTGACGCCGCGCAGGGTGATGTCGTAGCAGATCACCTCGGTGTCGCTGTTGACGCGGAAGTCGAACGTGCCCGTGGCACCGGCCTCGCCCGGGGTGGCGACCCCGTCGTTGTTGATCACCTGGTCGGGCGTCGCCATCACCGTGTAGGCGCTGGTGAAGGTCGCGGGCTCGGGCACCTCGGTCTCGGCGAACGCGGGCGTCACGCCGAACAGGGTGACGGCGGTGGCGGCGGCGCCACCGATCGTCAGGGTGCGGATGGCGGTCTTCTTGGTCGTGCGCGTCATCTTCGGCATGCTCCGGGTCCTCTCGACGGGGCGGCGCCCGGGCGGGTGCCGCTCGACAGGGCCTACGTCGTCGGGCCTCGATGCGTTCACCAGGTGCCGAGAAAGTTTTCTCGACGGTGCGGTGAACGCCGGAGGCGCAGCGGACGTAGACCCCGTCGGCATCCGCGAACGGCGTGGATAGGCTGGAGGGCAGGCGGATGATCGCCGTCATGGGTCGCGCGGGGCCCGTCCCGGGCCGCGTCGCAGATCGGAGCCCGATGAGCGAGGGGTCGTCCGGTCTCGACGTCCGGGCCGCGTTCGTCGAACACGGCTCGTCGCTGCTCGGTTTCGCCGTCAACGCCCTCCGCGACCGGGCGCTCGCCGAGGACTGCGTGCAAGAGACCTTCGTGCGGGCCTGGCGCGCCCGCGACTCGTTCGACGCCGACCGCGGCAGCGTCCGCACCTGGCTGTTCGCGATCGAACGCCGCGTCGTGCTCGACGTGTACCGGGCACGCACGCGCACGCCGTCGGTCGTGCCGCTCGAGCACGCCCCCGACCCCGTGGCGACCGTCGCCGACCCGCTCGAGCACCTGGGCATGGCCGAGGGGCTCGCCCGCCTGAGCGACGACCACCGGGCGGCCGTGGTGGCCGTCCACCTCGAGGGCCTGAGCTACCGCGAGGTCTCCGAGCGCACGGGCGTGCCCGTGGCGACCCTCCGCACCCGTGTGTTCCACGCGCTGCGTGCCCTCCGCACCCACCTCGACGACCAGGAGACGACCGATGACTGACCGCACGCCAGGGGTGGGGGCCGGTGACGGTGCCGGTGCCGGTGCCGGGGACGGCGGGGGCGCCGACGGTGTCGGGGGCGCCGACGCCCGTCGTGACGAGTTGACGGCCGCGGCGCTCGCGGACGACCTCTCGCCGAGCGAACGCGTCGAGTTCGACGCGTTGCGGGCCGCCGACCCGTCGATCGACGCCGAGTTGGCGGCGCTGGGCGTCGTCGTCGGAGGGCTCTCGGACTTCGGTCGTTGGGACGAGGTCGCCCCGAGCGACGGACTCCGCGAGCGCGTCGACGCCGTCGGACGGGCCGGAGACGACCCGGCCGTGGGGCGGGCGTCCGATGACGGCATCGCCTCGGACGTCGGCACCGCCTCCGATGCCGGCATCCTGTCCGGCGCCGGCACGACGGGGGACGACCCGACGCTCCCGCGCATCGGTCCGCACGTCGCCACCGCCCGCTCGGGCCGGGGCCGTCGCCCGCTGCTGATCGCCGTCGCCGCCGCCGCATGCCTGGCGATCGGGGCCGGGGGCGGAGTCCTGCTCGCGATGCCTCGCGACACGGTGGTGGCCGGCCCGGCCGGCACCCTCGGTGCCGTCGAGCACGTGGACTTCGTCGGTCAGCCCGCCGGGGTCGACCTCGACGGAGACCTTGTCGCCCACACCTGGGGTACCGAGACCGTCCTCAGCATCGACGGCCTGCCGACGGGCTCGGCCTTCACGGTCGTGGTGGTCGGGGGCGACGGGCGTGAGTACGAGTCCGGAGCGTTCCTCGGGTCGGACGTGCGCGTCGACTGTCGGTTGAACGCCGCCGTGCTGCGGCCCGACGTGGCGTCCGTCGAGATCCGTGCCGCGGACGGCCACGACATCGCCGTCGCGTCGGTGCCCCCGGTCGCGAGTTGAGCTATGTCCTGGGCCCGGGCTCGGGTGGCCGAGAGGTCCGACGTGCCGCTCCACCCTGGACCTGAGCCACACGTCGTGACGTCTCGGCAGGGTCAGACGATGGTCAAGGAGGCGCGGGTCGCCTCGATCGTCGCGAGCAACGACCTCGAGTCGGCCAGCGAGTGCAGAGGCGAGTCGCGCAGCCCGGCATCGACGTAGGACGCCAGGGCCGTCGCCTGGTAGGCCAAGCCCTGGCGGCCGGTCGGGACGGTCGGGTCGCTCCAGACGGCCAAGCCGCTGCCCGTGGTCAGCTCGAACGTCGCGGGGAAGACGAGGTTCTGCAGGGTGCGGATCGAGCCGGTCGTGCCCGAGATCGTGCCGAGTCCGGGCGAGGTCGTGAGCAGGCTGGTCGCCGCGGTGGCCAGCACCCCGTCGGCCGTGCGGGTGACGACGGCCGCGTCGAGGTCGACGCCGTCGGCCCGGGTCGAGCCGGTGGCGTGCCACTCGACGGGGTGACCGGTGGCGAACTGGGTGAACCAGAAGGCGTAGACGCCGATGTCGAGCAGGGCACCGCCGCCGAGGGCCGGGTCCGTCATGCGTCCGCCGGTCGAGAGGTCGTTCGCCCAGGCGACGTCGGCGGTCGCCAGTCGCACGTCTCCGATCGCCCCCTCGGCGAGCAGTTCGGCGATGACGGTGGTGTGCGGCAGGTAGCGCGTCCACAGCGCTTCCATCGCGAGGACCCCCGCGGCGCTCGCCGCGGCCACGATCTCGTCGGCTTCGGCCGTGCTGGTCGCCATCGGCTTCTCGATCAGGACGTGCTTCCCGCCACGGATCGCGGTCAGGGCGTCGGGCAGGTGCCGGGTGTGGGGCGTGGCCACGTAGACGACGTCGACGTCGGGGGAGGCGACCAGCGCCTCCGCGTCCCCGTAGGCGGTGTCGACGCCGTGGGCGCGGGCGAATGCCTCGGCCCGGTCGAGGCTGCGCGAGGCCACGGCGACCATGCGCTGGTCGGTGTGCGCGTGTAGGGCGTCGGTGAAGTCGCCGGCGATCTCGCCCGGGCCGATCACGCCCCAGCGGAGGACCGGCCCGCCCCGCAACGGGACGGCCGTCGAAGCGGGGAAGCTCGGGGTGCTCGGGGTGCTCGGGGTGCTCGGGGTGCTCGGGGTCTGCGGGGACATGCGTTCTCCTCGGGGTCACGTCGTCGTGGGTGCATCCATCTTCGCGGGTGCGGGTGCGGGCGGCTGCCAGTGTGCGTGTGCGGCTGCGGGTGTCTGACGGTCGCCCCTCGCCCTCACTCGTGTTCGGCGAACCGCCCGATGCCGATCACGTCGAGCAAGCGCAGCTTGGCGTCGTCGTCGGACCCGGGCGTCGCCGTCAGCACGAGGAGCGTCTGCGACTGGTCCTCGGTGAAGAGGGCCTGGCAGTCCACCTCGATGCGGCCGAGCTCGGGATGCAACAGCGTCTTGCGGTCGTCGAAACGTTGGTGGACCGCGTGACGGCTCCAAATCGTCGCGAACTCGTCGCTCGAGGCGAGCAGCGCCTCCACCAGTTCGCGCGGTCGCCCGCGGCCGCCCGCCAGGCTGAGCGCCGCCCGCAGCCCGGACGCCTGCAGCTCGAGCTGGTGCGCGTGGTCCTCGACCGGGTAGGAGGCGCGCTCGGCCGGGTCGGTGAACCACCGGTGGAACGCGCTGCGGTCGAGACCCTCGTGCCTCATCTGGTCGCCGAGCAGGGCGACCGCGAGCCGGTTCTGCGCGAGCGTCTCGGCCAGGTCGCTGAGGACGAGCGCGGGGGTGTCGTCCAGACGGTCGAGCACCCGCAGCAGGGCGGGACTGACGTGGTCGCCGCCGCGTGTGCGGCGCGGCGGGTGGTGACCGGTCAGGCGGTAGAGATGGTCGCGCTCGTCGAGGCTCAGCCGCAGCGCCCGGGTGAGCGCGACCAGCATCTGCTCGGACGGTTGGGGGCCGCGCTGCTGCTCGAGCCGCGCGTAGTAGTCGGTCGACATGCCGACGAGCCCCGCCACCTCTTCACGACGCAGTCCCGCGGTTCGCCGACGCACGCCCTCGGGCAGCCCGACGTCGGACGGCCGCAGCGCCTCGCGGCGGTGGCGGAGGAAGTCGGCGAGTTCGGCGCGGTCCATCGCCCCATGCTGTCAGCCCCGTCGCTCGCCGACCAGGGAGTGGCGATCCCTGGACGAGCGCTCTCTGCCGCCTCGCGCCTCCCCGGGTCAGAGTGGGGTCGTCGCCCCGACCACCCTCGGCGCGGCGACGACCACCGGCCGCGCCGAGCGCGGCACACCCGAAGGAGCAACCGTGAAGATCAGCGGCAACACCGTGTTCATCCCCGGAGCCACGTCCGGCATCGGCCTGGGCCTCGCCCTGCGCCTGCAGGCCGCCGGCAACACCGTCGTCGTGGCGGGCCGACGCCGGGCCCTGCTCGACCAGATCGTCCGCGACCACCCGGGCCTCGAGGCCGTCGAGCTCGACACCACCGACCCGCAGGCCGTCGTCGACGTCTCGGCCGAGGTGCAACGCCGCTGGCCCGAGACCAACGTCGTGGTCGCGATGGCCGGCATCATGCAGACCGAGGACGTCACGACAGGTGAGTTCCTCCCGACCGCCGAGGCGATCGTCACGACGAACCTGCTCGGGCCGATCCGCCTGATCGCCGCGTGGACGTCGTTCCTGCAGTCACGGCCGGCGGCATCGATCGTGACCGTGTCGTCCGGGCTCGCGAGCGTGCCGCTGCCGATCACGCCGACCTACAACGCGACCAAGGCGGCGATCCACTCGTTCAGCGAGGGCATCCGCGTGCAGCTCGCCGGCACGAGCGTCCAGGTCGTCGAACTCGTGCCGCCGGCCGTGCAGACCACCCTGCTCGGCCAGCAGGACGACCCGTCGGCCATGCCGCTCGACGAGTACCTCGACGAGACCATGGCGCTGCTCGAGGCACAGCCCGACGCCCACGAGATCCTGGTCGAGCGGGTCAAGTTCCTGCGCAACGCCGAGGCCGAGGGGCGCTACGACGAGGTGCTGGCGCGGCTCAGCGGTCACTGAGGCGGGCTGGGGGCCGCACCCTAGGCTGGGTGGATGAGCGCATGGGGTGACTGGGGTCCGGCGGTGGTGGCGATCGTCGTGGCGGTCGTGTACCTCGTGATCGTCGTCAGCATCGTGCGTGCCGTCCGACGGCGTGCCGACACGACGCAGCTCGAGCGCACGGTCTGGACGGTCGCCGCCGTCCTCTTCCCGCTCGGTGCCGGTGCGGTCTGGCTGCTGCTCGGGCCGCACCCGCTCGGGCTGCGCATCGACCACGAGCACGACTGAGCCGGGCCCGGCCGGGTGTCGGTGGCCGCACCTAGCCTGCGGGGGTGACCAACCCGACGCCCCGACCCGACGACACCTGCCGAGGAGGCACGGGGCGGCTCGTCGTCGACTCCTGCGGTGGTCCGGTCGACCCGTCTTCACCCGTGCCGCTCTGCGACCGGCACCTCGCGCTCGCCGTCGACTGGGTGGCTTCGCTCGAGGGTTCGGGCGAGGGCGTGACCGACGTGCTGCCGTCCCCCTGCCTCGCCTGCGGGTCGCGGCTCGGCGTGCACTGGCCGTCGGGGTGGCTCTGCGCCGTCTGCGAGTGGCGTCAGGGCGACGTGCCCGACGGCGAGCTCGGGGTCGTGCGGGTCGACGTCGTCTACTACATCCGCTTCGAGGACCGCATCAAGATCGGCACCTCGTCGAATCCTCGACAGCGACTGGGGACGCTCTGGCACGACGAACTCCTGGCCTTCGAGCGAGGCGACCGCCTGGTAGAACGGCGACGGCACGGCCAGTTCGCGGCGTCCCGGTTCGGTCGCACCGAATGGTTCGCCCGGAGTGCCGAGCTCGACGCCCACGTGGCGGCGCTCACCGAGGGCATCGACGATCCGTGGCAGCGCTACGCCCGCTGGCGCAGCGAGGCGCTGGCCCTCCGCGGCTGAGCCCGCCTGGCCCGCCTGGCCCGCCTGGCCTGGGGGTCGCGTCACACCACGTTCTGAACGTCGCACCGTGTTTCGTGCAGCGCACCGCGACGAGATCGGGCGTGGTGCACGAAACGCGGTGCGGTGTCGTGGTCCCGCCCGCCCGCCCGGCCCTGCCGCCCGGGGGGGCGCGCCGTACTCAGCGGCGCAGGTAGGCGTCGACGAGCAGCGGGCCGCGGATGTCACGCAGCTCGTCGAGCAGCAGGGGCACCGTCTGCCGCGTCAGCCCCGAGAGTTGCAGGTCGTGGGGGCCGAGCGGGGGCAGCTTTCCGGTCCGGAGCCGCACGACCTCCCAACCGGCGGCCCGCAGCGCGGCGTCCTTGCGGCGGTCGGCGGTCTCGCGGTGCCCGACGTGCTCGAGCCCGTGCCGCCCGGTCGAGTCGTACTCGATCGCGACCCGCAGCTCGCTCAGCACGATGTCGGGCCACACCTCGACGTGGTCGAAGAACGGACGCCCGACCCGCACCGCGTTCAGACCGGGCTCGAACTCGAGCCGGGCCGTCAGTCCGGCTCGCAGCTCGGCCTCGACCGCCGACGCCGGCTTCGGGGCACACGCGCTGACGAAAGGCGTGCCGGTCGGCAGCGCCGGCGTCTTGTCGCACACCGGCCGGGAGGCGCGGGTCGGCCGAGAGGCGCGGGCCGGCCGGGACGCGCGTTCGGTGAGGGAGGTGCTGATGGGCCGGGAGGCGCGTTCGGTGCGGGAGCCGCTGATGGGCGGGGAGGCGCGTACGGTGCGGGAGGCGCCGGTGGACAGGGAGGCACGCTCGGTGCGGACATCGCTGACCGGCGGCGAGGTGGGGGAGGCGCGGAAGGGCTCGGGACTGCGGCTCGCCTCCGCGCGCGGCGTCGTCGACGGCAGACCCGTGCTCGAGCCGCGGCGACGCCGGGGCGGGGGTGACGGGGCCGCCGGCACCGCGCCTCCTGCGGTCTGGGCCGCCCAGGCCTGGCCGGACGCCGTCCCGGCATCGCCCGGTGCCGGCCGGGCCTGGCCCGGTGCGCTCGCGCCCTGCGCCGGCATGCCCTCGGCCTGTGCGCGGACCGCCGCCGCCGGTGCCATCGGCGGTCTCATCGGCAGGGCGCGCGGAGCGGCGAGCTCGCTGCACTCGGGGCACCACGACGACCGCCGACGCTCGCGCCCAGGCCGGTGCCGCTGTTCGTCGGGGGTGGCGACGAAGACGTGGCCCGCGTCGCAGAGCCAGCACAGCCACACGTCGGCCGCGGGCGGGATCTGGCTGAGCACGATGCCGCCGTTGTGTTCGGGCCGGTACTGCCGCACGAGCACCGGGTACGACGCCCAGGCCTCGCGGTAGCTGCCCACGGGGTAGGGCACGGCGAGGCCGCGCGACGACCGGCGTCGCGCCCACCAGGCGGCGATCGGCTCGGGCACGCGCACACGCTACGACGGGCCACCGACACTCGGTCCGCAGCCCCGCAGCCCCGCAGCCCGCCGACACCCCGCCGACGCCCCCGCCGACGCCGCACCGGCACCCCGACGGGCCACCGGCACCCGGGCCGAGTCCGTCGGACACCCGTAGCATCGACCGGATGCCCGACACCGCCCCTCCCGATGTGCCCGACGTGCCCGCCGACGCCCCCGCCGACGTCCACGCCCGCGGTTTCGTCCGCGTCCGCGGCGCCCGCGAGAACAACCTGCGTGCGGTCGACGTCGACGTCCCGCGCGACAGCATCGTCGCGTTCACGGGAGTCTCGGGCTCGGGCAAGTCGTCGCTGGCCTTCGGCACGATCTTCGCCGAGGCGCAGCGCCGCTTCTTCGAGTCCGTCGCCCCCTACGCGCGGCGGCTGATCGCCCAGGGCGGCGCCCCGCACGTCGACGAGATCACCGGCCTGCCCCCGGCCGTCGCCCTGCAGCAGCGCCGCGGCGCCCCGAGCTCGCGGTCGACCGTCGGCACCCTGACCACCCTGTCGAACTCGATGCGGATGCTCTACTCGCGGGCCGGCAGCTACCCCGCGGGGGCCGACCGGCTCGAGTCCGACTCGTTCTCGCCGAACACGGTCGCGGGGGCCTGCCCGCGCTGCCACGGGCTCGGCGTCGCGCACGAGGTGACCGAGGCGTCTGCCGTCCACGACCCCGACCTGAGCATCCGCGACGGCGCGATCACCGCCTGGCCGGGAGCCTGGCAGGGCAAGAACCTCCGCGACGTCACGAGCGTGCTCGGCTACGACATCGACCGCCCCTGGCGTGACCTGCTGCAGGCCGATCGCGACTGGCTGCTCTACACCGAGGAGCAGCCCGTGGTCGAGGTGACCCCCCAGCGCGACCGCGTCGCCAAGCCGTACAAGGGCCGCTTCTGGAGCGCCCGCGCCTTCGTCCTGCACACCCTCGCCGACTCGCAGAGCGAGACCCAGCGGGCCAAGGTCCTGCAGTACGTCGATAGCGGTCCCTGCTCGCTCTGCGGTGGCAGCGGCCTGACTCGGGCGGCGCTCGCCGTGACCTTCGCCGGCCGGACGATCGCCGAGCTCAACGCCCTGCCGATCGCCGAGCTGGGCGACGTCCTGCGGCCGACGGCGACCCTGACGAGTGCGTCGGCGGCGGTGTCGAACGCGTCGTCGGGCGAGGTCACCGAGGTCGCCGTCCGCATCGCCTCCGACCTGCTGGCCCGGACGACCGTGCTCGCCGACCTCGGGCTGGGCTACCTCAGCCTCGGCCGTGCGACGCCGACCCTGTCGCCGGGCGAGATGCAGCGGCTCCGCATCGCGACGCAGCTGCGCTCGGGCCTGTTCGGCGTCGTCTACGTGCTCGACGAGCCGAGCGCCGGCCTGCACCCCGCCGACGCCGAGTCCCTCGTCGAGGTGCTCGAGCGGCTGCGGGCGAGCGGCAACTCGGTGTTCGTCGTCGAGCACGACATGAGCATCGTGCGTCGCGCCGACTGGGTCGTCGACGTCGGCCCGGGGGCCGGCAGCCAAGGAGGCGCGGTGCTCTACAGCGGGCCCGTCGCCGGGCTCGCCGGGGTCGCCGACTCCGTCACGAGGCGGTTCCTCGACCCCTCCGCCGACGGTCGCGCCCAGGGCGGGTCGCCCGTCCGCCGCGAACCGACCGCCACCCTCGAACTGCGTGGCGTCACCCGGCACAACCTCGACGGCGTCGACGTCGACCTGCCGCTGGGCGTGCTGACCGCGGTCACGGGGGTGTCGGGCTCGGGCAAGTCGACGCTGGTCGGCGGCGTGCTGGCCGAGACGGCGACGAGCCACGAGCGGGTCGACCGCGTCGTGCAGGTCGACCAGAAGCCGATCGGCCGGACTCCGCGGTCGAACCTCGCGACGTACACGGGCCTGTTCGACGCGGTGCGCCAGGCCTTCGCCGCGACCGACGAGGCACGGGCCCGGGGGTACGGCGCCGGACGCTTCTCGTTCAACGTCGCCGGGGGCCGCTGCGAGGTCTGCCAGGGAGAGGGGTTCGTCTCGGTCGAGCTGCTCTTCCTGCCCGGCAGCTACTCGCCGTGCCCCGAGTGCCACGGAGCCCGCTACAACGCCGAGACGCTCGAGGTCACCTGGCACGGCGCGACCGTGGCGGACGTGCTCGCGATGACGGTCGACGAGGCGGCGACGTTCCTCGCCGAGGTGACCAGCGCCTCCCGGGCCCTCGAGACGTTGCGGCAGGTCGGGCTCGGCTACCTGCGACTCGGTCAGCCGGCCACCGAACTCTCGGGCGGCGAGGCGCAGCGCATCAAGCTCGCGACCGAACTGCAGCGGGCACGCTCGGGCCACACGCTCTATCTGCTCGACGAGCCCACGACGGGCCTGCACCCCGCCGACGTCGAGCTGCTCGTCACCCAGTTGCAGCTGCTCGTCGACGCGGGCAACACGGTCGTCGTGGTGGAGCACCACATGGGCGTCGTGGCGGCGTCCGACCACGTCATCGACCTGGGCCCCGGCGGAGGGGACGCCGGTGGGCGCGTGCTCGCCGTCGGGACTCCCGAACAGGTGGCCGGAGCCACCGGTAGTCGCACCGCGCCGTACCTCGCGGCGGCGCTGCCCGCCTGAGCCGCCGGGGGCCGCTGACCCGAGGAGCCGAGGAGGCGCGGTGCAGCCGACCCGCGCCTCCTCGGTTCCGTCGTCGGTCGGGCTACGGCGAGACCATGCCGCCGTTGACGTTGAGCGTCTCGCCCGAGACGAAGCTCGACTCGGCCGAGGCGAGGAACACGTAGGCCGGTGCCTGCTCGGCGGGCTGGCCGGCGCGACCGAGCGGGGCCTCGCTCGAGCCGAACTCGGGCAGCGACTCGGGGTCGACGCCGTCGGTCACCTGCAGCACGGTCCAGGTCGGGCCGGGCGCGACGACGTTGACGCGGATGCCCTTCGTGATGAGCTGCTGCGCCATGCCCTTCGACAGGTTGTTGACCGCACCCTTGGTGGCGGCGTAGTCGAGGCGGTCGGGCGCGGGCGTGTGGGCCTCGGCCGAGGCGGTGTTGATGATTGTCGAGCCGGGGGCGAGGTGCGGCACGGCGGCCTTGACGATCCAGAACGGGGCGTAGACGTTGGTGCGGAAGGTCAGGTCGAACTGCTCGTCGGTGATGTCGGCGATGTCCTCGTGCCAGACCTGCTTGCCGGCGACGTTGACGACGGCGTCGAGGCCGCCGAGTCCGTCGACCGCCTTCTGCACCAGTTCGCGACAGAAGGAGGCGCTGGTCAGGTCCCCGGGGAGGGCCACGGCCTTCTGCCCCGCGGCCTCGACGAGCGCGATGACGTGGTCGGCGTCGGACTGTTCGCTCGGCAGGTAGTTCAGGGCGACGTCGGCACCCTCGCGGGCGTAGGCGATCGCGACGGCGGCGCCGATGCCCGAGTCGGCACCCGTGATGAGGGCCTTGCGCCCCTGCAGGCGTCCCGTGCCGCGGTAGGTCTCCTCGCCGAGGTCGGGGACCGGCGTCATCTGCGACTGCAGGCCGGGCTCGTCCTGGTGCTGCACCTCGGGGCTGATCGTGGGGTAGAGCGTGCGCGGGTCGGAGAAGGTGTACTGGTCGCGGGTCATGCGGGGTCCTCTCTGGTTCGGGGGTGCCCTGGACGCTACGCCGGGCCGCCTCCGCCGACGCGGCGCGTTCGGGGTACGGGCCCGGACGCAGCGGACGAGCGGCCGCGGATCGTGCCCGCCATCGTGGCGGAGGACGATCGGCGACCACTCGTCCGGGTCGTCGTGCGGGCTAGAGGCCCTGGGTCATGATCAGCGCGCCAGCGACCATCGAGCCGATGTTGGCCACGATGCCGATGAAGCCGAGCACGATGCCGACCGTCGCCATGGTGCGGGCGGCGGGCTCGCGCTTGCGCGACAGGAAGCCGAGCACCACGGCGGCGATGGCGAGGAGGATCCACAGCACCGGCAGGAAGAGGCAGAAGACGATGCTGACGATGCCGAAGACGAGCGACAGGACGCCCATCGTCTTCTTGGTCGTCGTGGCGGGGCCGGTGGTGCCAGGGCCGGGGTAGGGGGTGGCGTCGGTCATGTCGGGTCTCCTCAGAATCGGGGTGAGCATTTCTCGTCGAAACTAGCGACTTTCGGACCGTGAAGGCCGGGTGATCGGCTGGCGGGACCCGACCCGACCCGACCCGACGCGACGCGACGCGTCGCGACGAGCGGTGGCGGGCGCCGCGGCTCGGAGGAGTGCGGAGGGGGCGTCAGTGGGGTGCGTGGATCCGTCAGCGGGTGACGGCGAACGCCGGGGGAGGGGCGTCCACGATCGTCGCCGCGCCGCACGCGATCGCGCGGCTGATCCGCTCGACCAGCTGGTCGGGGACGGGGCGGCCCCAGCCGAAGGCGACGGTGTCCTTGGCTCGTCGGTGAGGGGAGACGTCGCCTTCGAGGGCTTCGTCGAACCGGGGCACGGGGTAGATGCCGAGGTGGCGCGTCCATGCCGCGAAGTAGAGCGTCTGCCCGTCCTCGAAGCGGATGGCCGGCATGCCGTACCGCAGGCTCTCGACGCCGCCTGTGCACCCGGCGTGGATGGCCCGCCTCACCCGTTCGAGCGCTTCGCGTCTCTCGGGCGGGAACCCCGCGATGTACTGATCGACCACGGTGTCGCTCATGACGAGTCCTCTCGTTCGCTGGGCACCAGTGTGCGACGGAACGAGCGCGGGCGCCAGCCCCCGGGCCGAGCGTTCGTGTGCGGCGTCGAGGTCTGCATCGGATCACATCGCTTCTTTCACGCCCGACCTGATGAGGAGCCAGTTGACGGGGTAGGAGGTCGCGAACCCGGCGAGCATGGCGATCTGCATGACGAACCAGAATTCCGGACTGACGACGTCCGCGCGCCCGCCGAAGAGTGAGGGCAGGACGAGGAACTGGGCCAGCGCCATGACCCCGTACATTCCGACCTGCCACGCCGAGATCGACAGGGCGTCGGCCTTGAGGGCGGCCACGATGCCGGCTCGGAGGCCGAGGCCGCGCATCGGGGCGATGGAGAAGTACTGGAACACGATCCCGAGAGCGAAGGCGAGGACGAAGTCGATGATCCAGCCGGCGAAGATCTCGTCGTCGTACAGGGTGCCCCGGCCGACGACGACGCCGATGACGGGGAAGGCGACGAGGGCGAACTCCGCGACGAGGTCGCCGATCGCGCAACCCGCGCCGCAGTGGCTGGTGCCCGTGGCGACGGAGACCGCCATCGAACTCCCGCGCTCGTCCTGGCTCAGTCCTCGGAGGGCGGCGCGCGCGGTCCGACGGTAGAACAGCAGCCACGCGAGCCCGCCGAACAGCATCGTCACGGGCCACACCACATTCATCACGGCCATCGGCTGTGGGCGGCGGGCCACGTCGGCCGCGACACCGACCGCGCAGACGACACCGATGGCGATGAAGGTCCACGAGAGGAACGTGAACCCGACGGGGAACGCGTCGACGGTCAGGACAGGTGAGGCGGCGACCATCCATCGACCCAACACCCTGACGATGCCGAGCGTCGACGTCGACGAGAACGTCGTGAGGCCCGCTGTTGGACGCCGATCTGCTCGGCACGTGCCTCCGGCACGTGCCCCCGGCCCGATCCCGGGGGATGAATCGGTCAGGCCGCTTCCGTTTCTGCGATCAGTCGACGGAGGGTGATCAGGGCATCGCGGATGCGGGTCTTCATCGTCCCGATGGCGACGCCGGCCTCACGGGCAGCCTCGCTGTGGCTCAGCCCGCCGAAGTACACCAGCTCGAGGGCTTGCTGCTGCAGGTCGGTCAAGGTGCGCATGGCCTTCGTCACTCGCTCGTGCTCGACCCGGGTCTCGGCCGTCTCCGCCACGTCGTCCCGTGCGTCGACGAATTCCTTGGCACCGACTGCGAGGTCGCGGTCGCGTGAGGACTGGGAGGCGCGCACCCGGTCGACGGCGCGGCGGTGCGCCATCGTGAGCAGCCACGACGATGCCTTGCCACGCGCGGGATCGAAGCGCCCGACGGTCTGCCAGGCCTCCAGGAAGATCTCCTGCGTGACCTCCTCGGACTGCGCCGGATCGACCAGGATGCGACGGACCAGTCCGAGGACACGGGCAGCCGTCCGGTCGTAGAAGACCGCGAAGGCTTGCTGGTTGCCTTCGGCGACGAGGACGAGGAGGTCGTCGTCGGAGCGCTCGGTCCCCACGGGTGGCGCAGGTGCAAGAGACATGGCGTCCAGTCCGGGGGGCTCGGGATCGAGGTTTCGTGCCACCGACGGCACCCCTCGAACTCTATGCGCTTGAATTGAAAGCGGTGACCCCAGACCGAGGGTCACGAGTCGTGTCTGCGGTGGTCGTCAGCTGCCGGGCAGACGCGGAGGTGACGGGCGCGGTGAGCACGGCGCTCGTCACCCCCGCCGCGCCTCCTGACCCCCGGCCGTCAGTGCGCGAAGAACCCGGTTCCGAACGATGCACCCCGATTCTTCTGGGTGCGTCGTTCGAAACCGGGTTCACGGCCGCCTGACCCCGGGCCGGCCCCGGGCGGGCAACGGAAAAACCCCGCCCCGTGCGTGAGCACGAGGCGGGGTCCACCGGGATCGCCGACCCCGTCGAGCAGGGCGGGGCCGGTGCGTCGTCACGGAGACGACCCGGGTTCCAGGCCGCACCTCGCGAGGCGGGGTGCGGCCCTGGGGCCGGGCCGGCGGGTAGCCGGCCAGGCAGGTACTACTCCGTGGCGGCGGTGATCTTCGCGACGCCGACGAGCATCTCGTCCTGGACGGCGTCGGTCTTGAAGGTCTGGTTCAGCAGCGACGCGGCGTCGGGGCTGATGTGCACCGTGGTGCCCTCGAGGACGGCGTTGGAGCCTTCCATCTGGATCGGCTTGAGCGTGCCACCGTAGAGGTTGAACAGGTAGGCGTCCTCGGCGGCGACGGTGCCGTTGGCGGTGACGGTGCCGTAGAGCTTGCTCTCACCCGGGTCGATGCGGAAGTCGGTCAGTTCGACGACGGTGCCGTCGGCCGAGGTCAGCGACAGGCCGGAGCCGTCGTGGTCGATCTCGCCCTGGACGTAGGGTCGCACGTCGCTGTCGGGGCCGTAGTAGTCGACGTTGCCGCCCGTGATCGGGAACGCGAACGTGCCGTCGGTGAAGGTCGCGGTGCCGACGACGCCCGGGGTCAGGCCGAGCGAGGTGATCGCGTCGACGAAGGACTGGTCGACGGCGACCTGGGTGTCGACGCCGTTGCTGAGGTCGGCGATCGACGCGGCGGGCGTCGACGCGGCGCTGGGCTCGGAGGACGACGAGCTCGACGAGGAGGACGTGTCGGTCGAGGTGCCGGAGTCCATCGAGCACGCGGCGAGGGAGAAGAGCAGGGCGCCCGAGGCGACGAGGCCGAGGGTGGTCTTGGTGATGTTCTTGCGAGTGAAAGCGTTCATGGTGAAGCTCCTTGTCAGTTGGTCCCGGTGGGGATGTACTGGGTTCGCCACCGGGCCCGAAAAGGATTGGAACGCATCATCTTCGTTACCCCGCCGTGACCTCCACCGCCGCGTTCAGCAGATCCGACGTGTCCTAGTCTCGGTCCGTGCTCTCGACCGTGCTCGCCCTGGTGCCGTGGCTCGCCTTCTCGGTCCTGGTCGGCGTCGTCGTCGTCGGTCCGGTCGCCGGACTGTGGCTCGTGGGACGCCGACGGACGACCGGCGTTCTCCTCGGCCTGGCAGTGCTCGCGGTCCTGGCGCTCACGCTGTACCCGGATGGCGCGCCCTACCCGGGCATCACGTGCAACCCGGGCCTGCCGTACCTCTCGCCCACTGCGGTGGAGTCGACCGCGAACGTCCTCTTGTTCGTCCCGGTCTCGTTCTTCGCGGGGGTGCTCTGACGACGACCGGTGGTGGCAGTTCTCGGTGCCGTCGCACTGTCGGGTGCCATCGAGCTGCTCCAGGCGCTGGTGGTGGTGATCGGTCGGGCCTGCGACACGGGTGACTGGATCACCAACACCGTCGGTGCCGTCGTGGGGGGCGTGCTCGCGGCGAGTGCCCTCACCTGGCATCGACGCCGCACGCCCGGTGCGCGAGGCCGCCTCGGCGGCTAGTCGGTGGGGACCACGTCCCAGTGCTCGCGGATGAGGCCGCCGTCGACGCGGAACAGGTCGGCCGCGAGCAGCGGGTCCCCGGGCTTCGCGCCGACCGCCTGCGAGAAGGTCCAGACGATGTCGCCGTCCGAGAGCGAGATGACGGACTGCTGCGCCGGGAACTGCGCACCGCTCCCGAACAGCTGCTTCAGCGCTGCCGTCCCGTTCGGAGCCACCGGGTTGTGCTGCAGGTACGCGGGGTCGAACGCGCGGTCGAGGATCGACGGGTCGTGGTCCCGGAACAGCGTGTCGTACGCCGACACCGCGAGGACGCGATTGCGTTCTTCCTGACGTTCCGACGGCGCGGCGGTCGGACGCGCCGGCCGGTAGAGGTCGCTGAACATCGAGTTCGTGTTCCCGCTGGCCGGTGTGCCGGTCGGAACGGGCTGCTCGAGCGACCAGTGCTCGACGATCCGGCCGTGCTCGAGGCGGAACAGGTCGACGGCGGCGTCACCGCGTCGTTCGTCGCCGGGGTCCGGCGTGATCTGCCAGTGCACCGCGACGAGGTCGCCGTCGGCTGCGACGTGTTTGATCACGGCGTGGGCACCGGGAACGCGGATGCGGTCCGCCGCGAACTGGGCGAGGAGTCCCTCCGGCCCCGCGGCGGTCCCTGCTCCGTGCGCGACCGCGGTCGGGGAGACGAGCCGGGCTGCGAGCTCGCGGGAGGACGTGCCGTCCGGGTCGGCGAAGGTCTGGGTGAGGAGCGTCCGCACGGCGCAGGCGTTGCGGTGTTCGGTGGTGCTGTCCCGCCGGTCCGCGGCAGCCGTCACGGTCGACTTCGGCGGGGTCCCGGGAGCAGCGGCCGCCGGCGTGGCGACGCCGAGTCCGGTGAGGAGGGCGACTCCGGCGAGGACGGCCGTGCCGCGGGCGAGGCGGCGGGAGGGGCTGCGCGTGGTCAGGTCGTTCGTCATGTGTTCTCCTGCTCGTGTGGTCGGCGGGTGATCGCAGCATCGCAGGAAGCCCCGTCGTCGGCAGGTACGCACTTTCTCGTAAGCCACTCACGTGGAGGTCGGAATCGTGGAACCGCCTGCGCCGACCGCGCAGGATCGTGGCGCACTCGTTCGCGTCCCTGCGGCGTGTCCGACGCGAGTCGTGCTCACACCCGTCGCGAGGCGGCGGGGCGTGCTCCTGGCGTGAGGGCCGCCGGCACGCACCGGCGCTGTCGTCCACGACGATCACGCCGTCTCTGCCGGCGCTCGCTCACGGGTCAGAAGGGCAGGGGCGTCAGCAGCCAGAGAAGCAGCAGACACCCGCTGACCGCCAGCCCGAGAAGGCCGAGCGCCATCCCGGCCGTGACGAAGCGGGGTCGGTCGTCAGGAGCCGACTCGACGTCGTCGCGGGCGAAGGCGACGGCGGCGACTCCGAAGAACACGGATACGACCGCCCAGAGATCCAGCAGGATGCTCGCCCAGGGCACGAGTGGGGTGCCGATCAGCGAGGGGGCGTTGCCCGCGACCAGCAGGACCGGGCCGGACAGGCTCAGCCAGCCCAGGGCCCAGGCCCAGGACCGCGGCTCCGACGTCCTTCCCGGTGATGTCACGACGATCCCTCTCTCCCTCGACGACGACCCGTCCGCCTCCTCGTGACCCTCTCAGCATCGAGCCGCGGGCGCGTCCTCCCGACGGATGACACCCCCGGTGGGGTCGCGTGCTGCGGAGCCGCCGAGAGCGTTCCGCGGCACGGACTGCCGTCCGACGGACGTCCCCGCCCGTCCGCCCCCTCGGCAGGAGGGGCGGGCGGACGGGGACGTCGGCGCGTCGGGGGCTACTCGGCCCGGCGACGGCCTCGGATCGGGCCGACCACGCGACGGCCGCGACGCGAGAGCGCCAGGCCGAGCGCGACCCCGAGCAGGGCCATGGCGGCGATGCCGAGCACCGACGCGCTGCCGGTGAAGGCCAGCTGCGTCGCCGACAGGATCATCGGGAACGACACCGTGACGACCGCCTGGACCGTCTCGCCGGCCGTGTCGGTCACGCGGTACTGCACCGACGCCTCGGAGTCGAAACCCGTCGCGGGGGTGAAGACGACGGTTCCGTCGACGACCGTCCAGGTGCCCTGCTCGGGCACGGTCAGCGTGCTGACCCCGTCACCGGTGGCCGGGTCGACGAGCACGACGGTGCCGCGGTCGAAGGTCGCACCCTCGGTGGGGGCGTCGTTCGCCGTGACGTCGACGGTGACCGGGTGGTCCGTCGTGCCGCGCTGCTCGTCGTCGACCGCGACGGCCGCGCCCAGCACCGTGATGGCGACGGTCGCCCGGGCGGTCTGCCCGGCCTCGTCGGTCGCGGTGTAGTCGAACGCGTCGACCCCGACGAAGCCGGCGGCCGGCAGGTAGTCGTACGAACCGTCGCGGTCGAGGGTGACCGTGCCGTGCGACGGCGGGGACGCCAGGGCGACCCAGAGGGCCGATCCGTCGTCGTTGCGCATCACGCCGCCGACCGTGCCCGAGACGAGCCGCTTGCCGGCGATCGTCCTGCCCGAGTCGGCCACGGCCTTGACGCCCACGGTGAGGGTGACCGTGGCGGACGCGGTGCCGCCGTCGCGGTCGGTCACCGCGTAGGTCACGGCGTCCTTCCCCGAGAACCCGGCGTCCGGCGTGTAGACCAGGCGGCCGCTGGGGTCGATGGTCGCCGTGCCGTGAGCCGCGAGACCCGTCGAGGTGACGCGCAGGCCGGTGCCGAGGTCGTTGCCCAGCACCCCCGGGGCGGCGACGGTCAGGGTCGTGTCGGCCGGCGTCGAGGCGGCGTCGTCGACCGCGGTCGGCAGCACCGTGATGGTGACGGTCCCCGTGCGGGTCTGCCCCTCACCGTCGGTCGCCGTGTACGTGAAGGCGTCGGTGCCCGAGAAACCGGACTTCGGCGTGTAGACGTACGAGCCGTCGCGAGCGAGCTCGACCGTGCCGTGCGTGGGCGCGGCGTCGAGCGTCGCGTTCAGCGAGCTGCCCGAGTCGTTCGAGAGCACGCCGTGCGGGGCGTCGACGGTCAGCGGGGTGCCGGCACGGGTGCTGCCCGTGTCGTCGAGCGCCAGGGCACCGACGACGATGGTCGCCGTGGCCTTCACCGACCGGCCGGCCGAGTCGGTCGCCGTGTACCCGACCCGGTCGGTGCCCGAGAAACCAGGGACCGGCGTGTAGACGAACGACCCGTTGGGCCGGGTGTCGATCGTGCCGTGCGCCGGGGTGTCGACGCCCGTCACCGTCAGGCCGGTGCCGAGGTCGTCGACCAGCAAGCCGGGGGCCGGCACGGTGAGCGTGGTCGCGGCGGGCGTCGAGTACCGGTCGTCGAGGGCGCGGGGCGTCACGGAGACGGTGACCGTCGCCGTGGCGGTGCCGCCGTCCCGGTCGGTGACCGTGTAGACGACGATGTCGTCGCCCGAGAAGCCCGGGGCCGGCGTGTAGTCGAACGTGCCGTCCGGCGCGATCGTGACGGTGCCGTGCGCGGCCGGGGTCACCGTGGTGACCGTCAGGCCCGTTCCGACGTCGTTGCCGAGCACACCCGGCGCGCCGACGGTGACGCGGTCACCGGCGACGACCGAGGCGACGTCGGGGGCGGCCTTCGGGCTGACGACGATCGTCACGGTGCCCGTGCCGGTCTGTCCGTTGCCGTCCGTGACCTCGTAGCCGAAGGTGTCCTTGCCCGAGGTGCCGGGCTCCGGGGTGTACGTGTACGAACCGTCGGGGCCCGTGGTCACGGTGCCGGCCTTCGGCTGGTCGGTGACCTTCGCCGTCAGGTCGGTGCCCTTGTCGTTCGAGAGCACCCCGTGCGCGGCGTCCACGACGAGGGGCTGGTCGGCCACGGTGCCACCGACGGGCGAGTCGTCGACCACGATCGGACCGACGTGGATCGTCACCGTCGCGACGTCCGAGCCGCCGGATGCATCGGTGGCGCGGTAGGTCAGCTGATCGGTGCCCGAGAAGCCGTCGGCAGGCGTGTAGGTGATGGTGCCGCCGGCCGCGATCGTGGCCGTGCCGTGGGTCGGGGCGTCGACGATCTCGGCGCGCAGGTCGGTGCCGAGGTCGTTGCCGAGCACGCCGGGGGCCGTGACCGTGACCGTGGTGCCGGCGGTCGTCGAGGTCGTGTCGTCGACGGCGTCGGGCCGGACGACGATCGTCACGATGCCCGTGCTCGTCTGCTCCTCGGCGTCGGTCACGGTGTAGGTGAATCCGTCGGTGCCCGAGAAGCCCTTCGCCGGGGCGTAGACGTACGAGCCGTCCTTAGCGACGGTCACGTCGCCGTGGTGCGGGGTCCCGTCGAGCGTGGCCGCCAGGCCGGTGCCGCGATCGTTCGAGAGGAGGCCGTCCTTCGCCGACACGGTCAGGTCGCGACCGGCGGTCGCGGTGCCCTGGTCGGCCATGGCCAGGTCGCCGACGACGACCCAGGCGCGAGCCGTCGCGGTCTGCCCCGCGGCGTCCGTCACCTGGTACTCGAACGAGTCGGTGCCCGAGGTGCCGGCGTCCGGCGTGTAGCTCCAGCTGCCGTCGGCATCGACCGTCACGGTGCCGTGGGCGGGCGTGCCGTGGTCGGTCACGCGCAGCCCGGTGCCGAGGTCGTTGGCGAGCAGTCCGGCCGAGGCGGGCGTGGTCACCGTGGTGCCGTTCGGCGTGGTCGCCGCGTCGTCGACGGCCACCGGCGTCACGGTGATCGTCACCGTCGCGGTGGCCGTGCGACCGGCGGCGTCGGTGACCTGGTAGGTCACGGTGTCGGTGCCCGAGAAGCCGGGCGTGGGCGTGTGGTCGAACTCGCCGTTCGGTGCGATCGTCGCACTGCCGTGCTGCGGGCCGGTCACGATGGCGGCGCCGAGGCCGGTGCCGAGGTCGTTGCCGAGCACGCCGGGTCCGTCGACGTGGGCGTTTCCGCCCGCCACGACGGTGATGGTGTCGTCGACGGTCTTCGGGGCGACGGCGACGGTGACGGTTCCGGTGCTCGTGACGCCGTTCGCGTCGGTCAGCGTGTAGGTGAAGACGTCGGTGCCCGAGAAGCCCTTCTCCGGCGTGTAGACGTACGAGCCGTCGGGGTTGACGACGACGGTGCCGGTGGTCGGGGCGGTGGCGAGGGCGGCCTCGAGGGGACCGGTGCCCCCGTCGTTGCCGAGCAGTCCGCGCCCGGCGGGCACGTCGAGGGCCGAGCCCGCGACGGCGTCGGCGGTGTCGGCCGAGGCGCGCGGCGCGACGGTCACGGTGACCGTGCCGGTGTCGGTGCCGCCCGTGCCGTCGCTGACGGTGTAGTCGACGGTGTCGGTGCCCGAGAAGTCGTCGGCCGGCGTGTAGAGCACGTCGCCCGCGGGGGTGACGGACGCGGTGCCGTGACCCGGCGTCGAGGCGGCGGTGACCTTCAGGCCGGTGCCGTCGTCGTTCGCGGTCAGGGCGCTTCCGGCGATGGTCGTCGGGGTGCCCGAGACGGCGGTCGCCGTGTCGTCGACGGCGGTGGGCAGCACGGTGACGGTCACCGTGCTCGTGGTGCTCGCGCCCTCGGAGTCCGTGGCCGTGTAGGTGAAGGTGTCGGTGCCCGAGAACCCGTCGGCCGGGACGTAGCGGTACGAGCCGTCACGACCGAGCACGAGGGAGCCGTGCGAGGGTCCGGTCGCCACGGCGGCGGTCAGACCGGTGCCCGAGTCGTTCGCCAGCACGCCCGAGGCCGCGTCGACCACGAGGGCCTGGCCGGCACGGGCGGTCGCGACGTCGTCGCTGCTCACCGGGGTGACGGTGATCGTGATCGTCGAGGTCGACGTGCCACCGCCTCCGTCGGTCGTCGTGTACTGGAAGGTGTCGGTGCCCGAGAAGCCCGTCGCGGGCGTGTAGACGTACGAGCCGTCGGCCGCGACGGTGGCCTGCCCGTGCGCCGGCTGCGTGTTCGACGTCACGGTCAGGTCGGTGCCCGCGTCGTCGGCGAGGACGCCGGGCGCGCCGACCCTCAGCGAGGTTCCGGAGGCGGTGGTCCCGGTGTCGTCGGAGGCTGCGGCCGAGATCGCCGCCACGGTGTTCGCGAAGGTGCACACGACGTCGGTGCCGTCGGCGCTGGTCGCGGCCGGGAAGGTAAACTGCGCGGTGTTGCCCGAGCCCGACGCGACGGTCGCGTCGTCGGTGACGTTCGCGCAGCGGTACGTCGTCGAGTAGTCGGCGAGGCGCGTCGAGCTGTTGCCCGCCGTCTGCGAGACGGTGTACGTCCGGGCCGGGATCGCGAGCGCGGCGCCGGCCTTCTGGGCCTGGACTCCGTTCGCGGTGCCAGAGGTCGTCGCGGTGGACGGCGACGACAGGTTGCCGCCGTCGACCTTGAGGGCGAACTGGTCGCCGGACTTCCAGCGGCCCGTGACGTCCGCCTTGCCCGTCAGGGTGTTGGCGTAGTTGCAGCTCGCGAGGTCGGAGTACGAGGTGACGTTGCTGATGGCCGGGGTCGTCATGCGGCTGACCTCGGTACCCGAACTCGAGTCGAGCTTGATGATCTGCATGCCCGACGAGACGTACAGGTAGCCGTCGGACGAGAAGGCGATGCCGGGGCTGTTGGTGCCCGTGGGCAGGTCGGTCAGCTTGGTGGCGGCGAGGGAGGTGGTGCCGGCCGTGGTCGGGATCGTCTCGTCGTTCAGTCGGTAGACCGCGTTGCTCGCCACGACGAAGAGCAGCCCCTGCGTGCTGAAGGCGAAGTCGCCGTTGCCGGCCTGCAGGCCGGGGATGCGGCCGACGACGCCGATCTTGTCCCCGGTCTTCGGGTCGTACGCCGAGATCGTCGACGGGTCGCCACCGGTCGCGTAGT
This sequence comes from Frigoribacterium sp. NPDC087798, assembly GCF_044742985.1. Lineage (NCBI taxonomy): Bacteria > Bacillati > Actinomycetota > Actinomycetes > Micrococcales > Microbacteriaceae > Frigoribacterium > Frigoribacterium sp. NPDC087798. The sequence goes on from NZ_JBIUVP010000005.1 coordinate 45,443, forward strand.
AGTAGAGCCCGGTCACCGGGTTGACGGCGCCCCGCAGGGTCGAGGCGGGTGCGCCCGACGGGTTCGCGTTGGCGACCGTCGTGACGGCCCCGGCCGCCGAGTCGTAGCGCGCGAGCGTGTTGCCGTTCGAGTTGTTGGCCGCGCCGTTGGTGAAGGCGTAGGCGTCGAGGCCGTTCCGCCCGACGCCGAGACCGTTGTTGGCCGGTGAGAACGGGTTCGCCGTCCCCGCGATCACGTCGGACACCGTGTTGGCCGCGACGTTGATGGCGACGAACTGGCCCTGACCGGCCGTCGCGTAGATCGTGTTCTGGTCGCACGAGAGCGCTGCGGCGGCCTGGGCCGGCGCCGGCGAGACGGCCTGGGTCACGGCGACGGCCGCCAGCAGGGAGGCGGTGGCGAAGGCCGCGAACGAGAGGGCGCGACGACGGGGGCGCACGGAGGCGCGGAGAAGCGACATGGGGGTGTCCTCGGGTGGGGGCGTCCGGCCGGGTCGGATCCGGTCGGACGTCGGTCCTGCTCGACACGCGGGGGTTCAGGTGCCCGCGTGTCGCCCCCTCGGGTACGGGGGCTCCACGGAAGTGGATGCCTCGACAATAAAGCTTCTCGTTTGTCGAGTGGAGTCCCCAGAGCAGGGGTGATTTCGTCCGCCTTGTGGGGGACATCGGGGTACAGCGGGGCGGATGGCGGTGCCGAGGACGCGACCCGCGCCTCCTGCGTCCTACCGGCGGGGGCGACGCCCGCCGTGGCCCTGGCCCACGGTCGGGATCGACGTCGTGACGACCGCCACCGACGAGGTGATGACCGCGAGCGACGAGGTCGACAGGGTCGCCTGCGCGTGACCGGTCAGCGGGAATCCGCGTCGGCCCGCCACGATCACGACGAGGCTGATCGCGACGATGGCCGCGGCGGCGAACGGCACCGTGGCGAGGCCCGTCATCCCGTAGACCTGCCCGCCGATCGCGGCACCGGCGGCGATGCCGACGTTCGAGCCGGCGTTGATCAGCGCGCCCGCGATGTCGGGGCTGACCCCGCCGGTGCGGATCGCGGCCGCCATGAAGAGCGTCCCGGTCGTGCCGTTGGCGGCCATCCACAGCCCAGCGACGACGAACGTGCCGACGAGCGAACCGTGCACGAACGGCAGGGCGGCCAGGGCGCCGATCATCACCGCGACCGCGACGATCAGCGTCTGCCGGGGTGCCCGGTCGACGAACGCGCCGGCCGCGAGCAGGCCGACCACGCCCGTGCCGCCGAGCACGAGCAGGGCGCCGCCGACGAGGTCCTCGCCGAGGCCGGCCCCCGTCAGGTACGGGCCGATGAAGGTGTAGACGACGTAGTGGCCGGCGAACAGCATGAGGTCGGCCACGACCACGGCGAGCAGCCCCGAGCGTGCCCACGAGCGGACCGAGCCGACGTGCGGCGACGACTCGCCCTGGACGTGCGGCAGGAACAGCGCGGCCACGACGGCCAGCACCGCGGTGGCGACGGCGACCGCGCCCACGGCGGGACGCCAGCCGAGCTGGTCGCCGACCGTCGTCGCGAGCGGCACGCCGACGACGAAGCCCAGCGAGCTGCCCGAGTAGACGAAGGCGATGGCGCGGCCCGCCAGGCGCGGCGGCACGATGCGCGTCGCGTAGGCCGAGGCCACCGAGAAGAACAGGGCGTGCGCGATGCCACCGACCACGCGACCGGTCAGCAGCACGCCGAAGCTCGGGGCGAGCGCGACCATCAGGTTCGAGGCCGTGTAGCCGACCAGGGTCGTGACGAGCACGGCCTTGCGGGGGAAGCGTGCGGTGGCCCAGGTGAGGGGCAGGGCCAACGCGGCGACGGCCACGGCGTACACCGTGACGACGACGCCCATGCGCGCCTCGCTGACGCCGAGGTCGGTGCTCATGGTCGAGAGGAGGCCGACCGGGCTCAGTTCGGTGGTGATCGCGAAGAACGTCGCGAGGCCGAGCACGGCGATGCCGACGACGCCCGAGGGGGTCAGGCGGTGCGGCTGGGGCGTGGGGCGGGTGTCGCGCGGGTGCGTCGACGACGAGCGCGGGGGAGGTGCGGCGGCGGGCGTGCGCACGGCGGGCGTGCTCGAGGTCTGGGGCGGGCGCTGAAGGGTGTCGGTCACGGGAATGCCTCCGGGCCCGGGGCGCGTGCGCACGACGATCATCTCGTCGGGGGCATCGTGGACGTCGGCGGCCGACTCGTGGTCGACCCCGGTCTGCACGATGCAGCACACTCGTCGCGGGCCATGCTGCTGGCGGGTGGATTGGGGGGATTGCCACTCCACGACGAGGGCGCTCATCCAGTGTGACATGCCACCCCCGGGGGCTCGCAAGGCCCCCGAACGAGAAACCGAACGACGTTCGCTCGCGGCGAGCGAACCGGGCGGCGATCCGGCGTCCGACCGGATTCCCGGACCGGATCTCGAGACCGGTCGGGGACGAGGAGGCGCGGGTGGCGTGCCCGCGTCCCGTCACCGCGCGTACCCTGGTCGCCATGAGCACCGACACCGCCCCCGACCGCATCCTGATGTTCGGCGCCGAGTGGTGCCGTGACTGCCGTCGCTCCAAGGCGCTGCTCGACCGCGAGGGCGTGGCCTACGACTACGTCGACCTCGAGGCCGTCGCCGACGGTGCCGACCGCGCCTACGCCGTCAGCGGTCGCACGCAGATCCCCGTCGTGGTCTTCCCCGACGGCAGCCACCTGGTCGAGCCGACCGACGCCGAGCTCGCCGCCAAGCTCTAGCCCGGCACCGCGGCACCGCGGCACCGCGGCACCGCGTCACCTCGCCACGCGCCGACCCTCCACCCCGCCACGAAGTAAACAACCCGCCACGCGAACGTGTGGCGGGTTGTTCACTTCGTGGCGGGATGCCCGGCGACGCGCTCGTACGTCGTGAGCGCGTCGTACGACTTCGCCGGCCCGCGCACCGTCCACCGCTCCTCGAACGACGTCGGTGAGAGCACGCGGGTCTCGACGAGGTAGGCGTCCGGGGCGCACGGGTGGTGCGCCTCCCAGGCCCCCGACCGCAGGTCGAGGTCGACGAAGTGCCGTCCGTCGGCGAAGCGCACGTCGAGCGAGCCGTCACCCCGGGTCGCGTAGCCGAGTCGCCGGGTGGCGGGCGTCCGCCGGTCGGCCACGACCAGCACGCCGGCCTCGTCGTACGTCGCCACGAGGTCGGAACCCGCCCGCGCCTCCTCGATGGTCGCCGTCCCGTCGAACCGGGCGTGCTCGCCGGTGCGGTGGTCGTCGATCTCGCGCGTGACGGACCACCGGCCGAGCAGCAGCCCGAGCGTCTCAGCCGGCATGTCGATCGACGACCACGGAGAACCCCTCTCAGGCGGTCCCCCTCGACGACCGCGGGAGGACACCCGATCTTCGCGCACGGCCGTCGACGGACCAAGTCGCGGTGGTGTGGCGGCCTGGTGCCGCGCGCTCGTGACACACCACACCGCGTTTCGTGCACCGCACCCCGACTGGTCGTGGTGCGGTGCACGAAACGCGGTGCAGTGCGGGCGGGCGCCTAGTGGCGGGTGGGGTCGTCCGAGTCCTTGGCGACCGTGACCTTCTCGCCGTCGACCTCGTCGCGCTTCGCCTTCTGGGCGTCGCCGCGGGTCTTGGCGAGGCTGGCGATCGTGGCCACGGTGATGGTCGCGCCGATGAAGAGCAGCGAGAACCAGATCGGGATCTCGGGCACCCACAGCAGCGGTTCGCCGCCGTTGATGAACGGCACCTCGTTGACGTGAAGGGCGTGGAAGACGAGCTTCACGCCGATGAACGCGAGGATGATCGCGAGGCCCTGCGACAGGTACACGAGGCGCTCGAGCAGCCCGCCGATCAAGAAGTAGAGCTGGCGCAGACCCATCAGAGCGAAGGCGTTGGCCGTGAAGACGATGTACGCCTCGTTGGTCAGGCCGTAGATCGCGGGGATCGAGTCGAGGGCGAAGACCAGGTCGACGAAGCCGATCGCGATCACGCAGAGCAGCAGCGGCGTCACGAAGCGCTTGCCGCCCTTCTTGACGGTGAACTTGTCCTCGTGGAACTCGTCGTCGACGGGCAGGACGCGGCGGGCGATCTTGACGAAGGCGTTGTCGGCCGCGTTGCCGCCGTGGTCGCCCTTGATCTGCTGGTAGGCCAGCACGAAGAGCAGGGCGCCGAAGAGGTAGAAGACCCACGAGAAGTTCTCGATCAGCGCGGCGCCGGCGGCGATGAAGCCCGCACGCATGATGAGCGCGATGACGATGCCGATCATCAGCACCTTCTGCTGGTACATGCGCGGCACGGCGAACCCGGTCATGATCAGCAGGAAGACGAACAGGTTGTCGATCGACAACGCCTTCTCGGTGAGGTAGCCGGCGAAGTACTCGCCGCCGAAGCCCCAGCCGCTCACGAAGCCGATGCCGACGCCGAACAGCAGCGCGAGACCGATGTAGAACGCCGACCAGCGGGCGGACTCGCCGATCGTCGGCTCGTGCGGCTTGCGCACGTGGGTGAAGAACTCGAACACGAAGAACGCGATGGTGACGGCGATCGTGATGAGCCAGGTGGTCAGTGAGACGTCCACGGGGATGCTCCGGGTGGGTCGGGCTGATGAGGCGGGTCGGGCTGAGCGGCGCGAACGGCCGGACAGCGGAGAAGGCTCGTGACGAGCGGAAAGGCTCCTGAGACGACGGTACGTGGGGGTCCGCTGGGGGCGTGCCCTCAAGCGACCGTGACAGTCCTGAGAAGCTGCAGTGCGTGCAAGGCCCGCACCCGCGTCACCGGGGCGGCCGATGCCCCGGCCGGCACCGAGGCAGGAGGCGCCCCGGCTACGACCGGGGCGGCAGGTGCACCCCGGCGAGCATGCAGCGCACGGACCCGCCGGCGAGCTCGATCGTCGGCACCTCGAGCGGCAGTGGCCGTGCGTGCCGCGACACGGTGCGGCGTTGCGACGGGGTGAGGGACGCCCATCCTCGTGCCGAGATCGCCAGCACGGGCCCGTCGGCCCCCGCCAGTTCGAGCGCGTTGCCCGCGAACTCGCCGAGTTGGGTGCGGGTCAGGGCGACCACCTCGCGTCCGGAGGCCGCCAGGCGCTCGACCACGCGCCTCCGTTCGCTCGGTGACGCGATCGACTCGAGTCCGACCAGGGCGAACCGCGACGCCACGCTCATCATGACGTTCGTGTGGTAGATCGGCACGCCCGTCGCGTCGGTCGCGGTGAAGGTCAGGGGCTCGTAGCCGAGGTCGGAGCAGACCAGGGCGACGGCCGCCCGGTCGGCACGGTGCGAGAGCGCGACGTAGGCGACGCGCCCGACGTGGTCGAGGACGAGCGCCCCGGTGCCCTCGACGACGATCCCGAGCCGTTCGAGCGGGGAACGGTCGAGCACCTCGGTGACGCGGTAGCGCTCGCGCAGCAGGTCGACGACGTCCGTGCGTCGCTCGCCCCGACGGTTGGGCGAGTGCATCGGGTAGAGCATCACCCGGCCGTCGTCGTGGGTCGAGAACCAGTTGTTCGGGAACACCCCGTCGGGCCGGTCGGTCCGCCCGTCGTCGACGAGGTGCACCGTGACGCCCGCCGCGCGCAGGGCCTCGGCCGCCCGGGTCACCTCGTCGAACGCGCGCGCCGCGAGCTGGGCCCGGGTCGCGTCGACCTCGGCCGGGTCGGTCTGGAACGCGTTGTCGGCCGCGGTCTGCGGGTTCGGCGTGAAGTGGTGCGGCCGCACCATCACGACCGCGGCGGGCGACTGGAGGGCCGTCCGCGCCTCCTCGTCGGCGCTTCGGGTGCGCGAGGAGGCGCGGAGTGCGGGGGACGCCGGCGGCGTCACCACGGCGGTCGCCGGGGACGAGGAGGCGCGGGGCGGGGGAGCGACGGTCGTCACGACGGTCTCGGCGCGGCTTCGGCGGTGGGTGCGGTCCGGGGCGGTCGGGGGCTCAGACGCCGACGGGTCGGCGGGCGGCGACGAGGCCGAACAGGTCCTTCGGGTCGTCGGGGTCGGCGACGAGGTCGATCTCGACGGCGTAGTCGGTGCCGACGACGTCCTGTCGGAGGTACTTCAGGGCGCACACGTCCTCGATGGCGAAGCCGACCGAGTCGAAGATCGTGATCTGCTCGTCGCTCGTGCGCCCGGGGCGCTGCCCGGCGACGACCTGCCACAGCTCGGTGACGGCGAAGTCGGCCGGCTGGTGCTGGATCTCGCCCTCGACGCGGGTCTGCTCGGGGTACTCGACGAAGACGTCGGCCCGGCGCAGCGTCGCGGGGTCGAGCTCGGTCTTGCCCGGGCAGTCGCCGCCGATCGCGTTGACGTGGACGCCGGGGCGGACGGCCTCGTCGGGCAGGACGACCGCGTTCTGCTTGTCGGCCGTGCAGGTCGTGATCACGTCGGCGCCGTCGGCCGCCTCACCGGGGCTCGCGCAGACCGTGATGTCGAAGCCGAGCGGCTCGAGGTTGCGGACGAACTTCGCCGTGGCGCCGGGGTCGACGTCGAACACGCGGACCGTGTCGAGCCCGAGGGTCGAGCGCATCGCGAGGGCCTGGAACTCGGCCTGCGAGCCGGCGCCGATCAGGGCGAGCACGCGCGAGTCGGCCCGGGCGAGACGCTTGGCGGCCATCGCGCTCGTGGCGGCGGTCCGCAGCGCGGTGAGGATCGTCATCTCGGCGAGGAAGGTCGGGTAGCCCGTGTCGACGTCGGCGAGCACGCCGAACGCGGTGACGGTCTGGTAGCCGCGGCCCGGGTTCGACGGGTGGCCGTTGACGTACTTGAAGCCGTAGGTCTCGCTGTCGCTGGCCGGCATCAGCTCGATGACGCCGATGGGGCTGTGGGAGGCGACGCGGGGCGACTTGTCGAAGGCGGGCCACCGGGCGAAGTCGCGTTCGAGGGCGGTCACCATGCCGCTGGTGATCGGGCCGACCCCGCGGTCGGTGACCCATCGGATCATGTTCTGCACGTCCACGAAGCGCACCACGGCGACCTCCTCCTGCTCGGCCCGGTTCGGTCGTCGCGTCCGGGTGGCACCACGTTAGGACTGGGCGATGTGCAGCCACAATCACCATCGAGCGCCATTCCGCACGCTCGATCACCCGTTGTGCGCGGTCGTGCTGTACGTTTCGATCCATGGCGGATCTCGACGAACTCGACCGGCGCCTCCTGGCGGCCCTGCGGGTCGACGCGCGCGAGTCGGCGGCGAGCCTCGCGCGGCGGTTGGGCGTGACGCGGGCGACGATCACCTCACGGCTCGACCGGCTCGAGGCGTCGGGAACGGTGCTCGGCTACACCGTGCGGGTGCGAGAGGCCGACGATCCCGACCTCATCCGTGCGATCGGCTTCATCGAGATCGAGGGGCGGTCGACCGACCACGTCATCCGGCAGCTGCGCGGGTTCCCCGAGGTGGCGTCGCTCCACACGACGAACGGCGGCTGGGACCTCGTCGCCGAGCTGCGCACGTCGTCGCTCGGCGAGTTCGACCGCGTGCTCGCCCGCATCCGCAGCGTCGAGGGCGTCGTCAACAGCGAGACCAGCCTGCTGCTCAGCTCCGTCCTCCGCTGACCGGCACCCGCGCGGCGGCCGCCGTCCTCGGCCTGGTCGCACCAGGGGCACTCAGGCCGCGCCGCGCCTCCCGGCGACGATGCTCTTCAGGGCCTCGTCGAGGTGCGGGTGGACGAACTCGTACCCGCCGTCGACGAGGCGCTCGGGCAGCACCCACCGGCTCTTGAGCACGAGCTCGGTCTCGGTGCGGAGCACGGCCGTGCCGAGCTCGAGCATCCACCGCCAGGCCGGCAGGCCGAACGGCACGCCCAGCACGCGACGGAGGGTGCGCATCACGGTGCGGTTGTCGCTCGGGTTCGGGGACGACAGGTTGAGCGGGCCCTCGACGGACGAGTCCGCACGGGCGAACCGGATCGCCCCGAGCACGTCGTCGACGTGGATCCAGCTGAACTTCTGCCGTCCACCGCCGCGACCCTCGTGGTGGTACGTGCCCGCCGCGAGCCGCGCCCGGGTGGCCGGCCACGGGCCGTCGAACTGCGGCCCGCCGAGGCCCGCCCGCACCAGGTTCATCAGGGGGACGAGCGCGCTGCCGTCGCCCAGCACGATGGCCATGCGCAGGGCGACGCGGCGGGTGGCGGGCAGCTCGCCCGAGAAGAACTCGGCCTCCCACGCGGTGGCCACGTCGACCGAGAACCCCGACCCGATCTCGCCCTCCGACTCGGTCATCGGGCGGTCCTCGGCGTGGCGGTAGATCGTCGCCGTCGACGAGTTCATCCAGACCCGAGGAGGCGCGGCGCACGCGAGCACCGCCTCCTTCAGTTCGCGCGTGGTCTCGACGCGCGAGCGCACGATCTCGGCGCGGTTCTCCGGGCCGTAGCGGCAGTTCACGCTCTTCCCGGCGAGGTTGACGAGCAGGTCGGCGCCCTCGAGCAGGGCGGTGATGCCGGCGGTGTCACCCCACGACGCGTCGGGTCCGTGGCGGCCGATCAGGCTGACGCGGGCACCCTCGGCGCGGAACGCGGCCGCGAGGTGCTGCCCGATGAAGCCGCTGGCTCCGGCGAGGACGATGTGGTCGGTCATGCGCTCAAACTAGGGGACCGGACGGTCACCGTCCGTGCGGTCCCTCGACGTCGAGAAGTCCTCACCTGTGGGACGCCGGTTAGCCTCGTCGGCATGAGCCATCCCCTCGTGACCGCCGCCGAGCTCGACGCCACCCTGACGGGCGGGGGAGTCGTGCGCCTGCTCGACGTCCGGTGGCGGCTCGACCGGCCGGACGGCCGTCCCGCCTTCCGCGAGGGGCACCTGCCGGGCGCCGTCTACGTCGACCTCGACTCCGAGCTCGCCCGGCACGGTGAACCCGTCGAGGGGCGTCATCCGCTGCCCGACCGGGCCGACCTGCAGGCCGCCGCCCGGCGCTGGGGACTCCGCGACGGGGACGCCGTCGTCGTGTACGACGACCTCGGCGGGCAGTCCGCGGCCCGCGCGTGGTGGCTGTTGCGGGCCTCGGGCGTCGCCGACGTGCGTCTGCTCGACGGCGGGCTCGCGGCCTGGACCGACGCGGGCCTGCCCGTCGAACAGGGCGATGCCGACGTGGTGCCCGGCGACGTCACCCTCGGCGACGATCCGTGGCCCGTGATCGACGCCGACGCGGCGGCCTCGTGGCCCACCACGGGCGTGCTGGTCGACAGCCGGGCCGCCGAGCGCTACCGCGGCGACGTCGAGCCGGTCGACCCGCGAGCCGGTCACGTCCCGGGCGCCGTCAACCTGCCCACGGCGGGCAACCTCGACCCGTCGGGCCGCTTCGTCGACGCCGCCGCGCTGCGGACCCGGTTCGAGGAGGCGGGGGTCACTCCGGCGACGCTGGTGGCCGTCTACTGCGGGTCGGGCATCACGGCGGCCCACAACGCCCTGGCCGCGACGATCGCCGGGTTCGACCCCGTGCTCTTCGCCGGGTCGTGGAGCGCCTGGTCGAACGACCCCGCGCGACCCGTCGCCACCGGCGACCGCCCCGACTGAGTCGCGACCGGAGTCGCCGGGGCGCGGTCCGTCAGTCGGCGTGACCCGGTTCGGGCACGCTCGTCCGGTCGTCGACCACCGCGTCGACGGCGGTTCGACGCAGGTCGTCGATCGCGTTCATCGCCGCGCCCTTCTGGCGATGGCCCTCGGAGGAGGCGATGACCACGCCGCTGCCGGTGGTGAGGGCGAAGCGGTACTCGCCCGAGGCGTCCTGGGTGACGACGAAGGTGCCTGCCATGGGGGTCCCCTTGCACGAAGTGGTGCGCGCGCTCTGCGTGGCGACAGCATAGGGCCGCACCCCGGGCGGGAGGCGACCCGTGTCGCGGAGTCGGGTGGCGCCTCCCGCAGGTCGGCTCCTCAGCGACCACTTGACATGTGACATTCCAACTGTCACACTGTGTGAGTCGGTGCGTCCGCCCGCGAGTCTCGTCCCCCCTCCGAGACCGGGCGGCCGCACCGGTCCGTTTCGGTCGCGCACCGAGCACACGAGAGCGCCCGACCCCGGATGGCAGTCGCGGGGTCGGGCGCTCTCGTCGTCCCGGGCGGTGGCCGCGGGTCTCGGGTGCTAGGTCAGTCGGCCAGCAGGACCGCCATGGCGCCCTTCAGGGCCTCGCGGTCGCGGCGCAGCTTGGCGACCTCCGCCTCGAGCTCGGCGACGCGTTCGGCCGTGGCGGCCGACCCCGAGCCCGGGGGGCGACCTCGGCGCGGGGCCGCGGTGGTCGACGGGGCGGGCTCGTCGTCGTCCGAGGTGACGTCGAGTTCCTTCTCGACCGCGTCGTCGGGTGCCGGCGTGGGGGCGGTCGCCCGCTCGTGGGCTCGGATCCAACCGCGCAGGGACTGCTCGCCGACCTCGAACTCGGATGCCGTCTCGCGGATGATCGACCGGTTGCCCGGCTCGGCCTCGCGACGCTCGAGCACCCGGGCGAGCGACTTCTCTCGCGTCTCGTCGCTGTACTTCTGTTCGAAAGGCATGTGCGCTCCTGGTGTCGAGACACGGTGTCGTGTCGGCTCATTGAATAGCCCCCGTGATGACCGTACTGTACGGTGACGTACGAGCGCACGGTTATGACGACAACTCACGTAACCGATCATGTCGCGCATGATGACGGATGGTGTAACACGACCGTCGATGGGCGTCAGGTGTCGCCGATGCGACCGCCGGTACCGGGGTGGCGCCCCACGGCGACTCGCGGCGGAACCGCCCGTCCTCCGGGAGTTGTCGGGGCGGACCGCTTAAGGTGTCAGGGTGTGGCGAGCCGACAGACAGCATGACAACGACGACGACGAGAACGACTCCGTCGCCGTCCCGACCGGCGCGCCCACGGGCGTGATCACACCCCACGCCGTCAGCCTCGGGCACCCGGGTCAGTCCCTGGGCAACGTGGCCGAGCCCGTCTGGAACACCTGGCGCGAGTCCCTCCGCCGGGTGGGCGGCCCCTCCACGCTGCTGCACTTCGGCGACTCGCAGCGGTCCCGCATCGAGCTGAGCACGACCCACCCCGGTGGCCTCGCGCAGTTCATCACGGGCAAGACGACCCTGCTCTCCAGCCTGATCCGCGACGACCTCGCCCTGCGCACGGCCCGTGCCGCGGCCGGTGAGATCGCCGCCAAGGGGCTCGAGCTGAGCACGGTCCGCGGCATCGACGCCGTCCACCTGGCCATCGGCGTCGCCGCCTGGTCCTTCGCCGGAGAAGACTTCCGGGCGCCCGTGTTGCTGCGGCCGTTGGCGATCCGTCGCCACGGGCGTGACTTCGAGGTCAAGCTGCTCGGAGAGCCCTTCCTCAACCCGTCGTTGGTCGACGCGCTGCACGACCAGTTCGGCATCACGCTCGACGCCGAGTCCTTCGTCTCCCTCGCCAGCCGAGAGGGGTCGTTCACGCCCAACCCGGTCATCGACCGGCTCCGTGGGCTGACCGCCCACCTCGAGTGGTTCACGGTGCAGCCCCGCCTGGTCGTCTCGACCTTCACCGAGGTCTCGACCGAGATGGCCCTCGACGCCCGCGAGCTGGGGCACCCGGTGCTCGACGCGCTCGCCGGCAACCCGATGGCCATCCGTCAGGTCGAAGAGGCCTACCGCCCGACCACCGCCACGCCCCAGGACGAGCGCAGCCCCGAGACCGACACCCTGCTGCTCGACGCCGATCCCGAGCAAGAGAACGTCGTGGCCCAGATCGCCGCCGGCAACTCGGTCGTCGTCAAGACCCTGCCGGGCACCGGTGGCACGCAGACCATCGTCAACGCCGTGGGTCGTCTGGTGTCGCAGAACAAGCGCGTCCTCGTGGTCAGCGCCCGCCGGGCGACCCTGCGCGGCATCACCAGCCGTCTCGCCGAGGTCGGCCTGCCGGGCGTCGCCGTCAGCCCGACCACGCTGCGTCGTGACGTGATCCGGTCGATCTCCCGCAACGAGAAGGCCACCCACCCGCAGATGGGTGAGGTCGACGACGCCCTCGTGCGCCTCCGCAAGGTGCTCGTCGACTACCGCGGCGCCCTCAGCCGCCGGGACCCCGAGCTCGGCGTCTCGGTGCTCGACTGCCTCACCGAGCTCTCGCGGCTGGCCCTGCTGCCCGCGGCCCCGGCGACCACCGCCCGCCTCAGCCGACGCAGCATCGCCGCCATGGTCGACGGTCGTGGCCGCGTCGCCGAGACGATGGTCGGTGCCGCCAACCTGGGCGAGTTCAAGTACGGCCCGGGCGACTCGCCCTGGTACGGCGCGCGCTTCACCGAGAGCGTCGGGGCCGGTGACGCCCACCAGCTCGCCAAGAACCTCCACCACCGTGACCTGCCGCGTCTGCTCGAGCGCGCCGAAGAGGTGATCGGCAGCACGCGCATGCGCCCGTTCGAGAGCGTCGCCGAGCTCGGCGTCTACCTGCGCCTGCTCACCGAGATCCGCGACACCCTCGACAAGTTCATGCCCGTCGTGTTCGACCGCTCGGTCGCCGAGCTCGTCGCCGCGACGGCGCCGAAGCGCGAGGCACCCGACATGTCGAGCGCCAACCGCCGTCGGCTCAAGAAGCTCGCCCGCGAGTACGTGCGACCCGGCGTCCACATCGCCGACCTGCACGGTGCGCTGCAGCGCATCCAGCAGCAACGCGTCGTCTGGCAGCGCTACGTGTCGGCGGGCACCCCGCCCGAGGTGCCGACGGGCATCGCCGACACGCACGTGCTGCACCAGCAGGTGTCGCAAGACCTCGAGCGGCTCGACGGCCCCCTCGGCCTCAAGGGTGACGACGGGCTCACCGAGATCGGCATCGTCGAGTTGCAGCAACGACTCGAGGCCCTCGCCGCCGAGAGCGACGTCCTGCAGAACCTCCAAGAGCGCACCGAGCTCATGACGACCCTGCGCGACCTCGAACTGACCCCGCTGATCACCGACCTGGCCAACCGCCACGTGCCGGAGCACCAGGTCGCGGCCGAACTCGAGCTCGCCTGGTGGCGCTCGGCGCTCGAGTCGTTGCTCGAGGCCGACCGCGCCCTGCTCGGCGCCAACACCGCGATGCTCGACCGACTCGAGGCCGACTTCCGCCTCGTCGACGAGGCCCACGCCGCGGGCAGCGCCCAGTTGCTCGCGTGGCTCCTGGCCGAGAACTGGAAGATCGGGTTGGTGGACTGGCCCGACGAGGCGTCGGCGCTCAAGGGTCTGCTGCGTCAGGGCCACCTGACCGCTCGCCTGCTGCACGACGCGGCCCCGCACCTGTCGCGCGCCATCGCTCCCGTCTGGGTCGCGTCGCCGTACGAGGTCCACACCATCGCCGACACCGTGCCGTTCGACACGGTCGTGCTCGTCGACGCCGGGGCCACGACCCTGGCCGAGAACGTCGGGGCTATCCGTCGGGGCAAGCAGACGGTCGCGTTCGGCGACCCCGTGACCCAGACCCCCTCCGAGTTCGACATCGGCGTCGTGCCGGGCAAGCCGCCCGTCGACGCGGACGAAGAGGCCCTGGCCGCGTCGCACTCCGAGAGCGCCCTGGCGCGCCTCGCGACCCTGCTGCCCACGCTCTCCCTCACGCGCAGCTACCGTGCCGGCGGAGAAGACCTCGCCGAACTCGTCAACCGTCGTTTCTACGGCGGTCGCATCGAGTCCCTCCCCTGGGCGGGCAGCTTCCTCGGCCACGGCAGCATCGCGCTCGACTACGTCTCGGGCGGCACCGCCGTCCCCGATCCCGAGTCCGGCGCCGTCGAGAGTGTCGACGCCGAGGTCGACCGCGTCGTGTCCCTCGTCCTCGAACACGCCCGCACGCGCCCGAGCGAGTCGCTCATGGTGTTGACGGCGTCGGCCAAGCACGCCATCCGCGTCCAGCAGGCCGTGCTGACTGCCGTCTCGGGGCACAAGGACCTGACCGAGTTCGTCGTGGGCGACCGCAGCGAGCCGTTCATGATCGCCACCCTCGAGCAGAGCGTCGCGCAGAGCCGCGACCACGTCGTGTTCTCGATCGGCTACGGCCGCACCCCGCACGGCCGCGTGCTCAGCGACTTCGGGCCGCTCGGCCAGCCGGGTGGCGAGCGCCTGCTGGCCGTGGCCATGACGCGTGCGCGTCGTTCGATGGTCATCGTCACCTGCTTCCAGCCGGGTGACATCGACTCGAGTCGCATGGGCCACGGAACGGTCGCGCTCAGCGAGATCCTCACCGAGGTGCAGGCCAGGACGTCGGCCGAGCACGTGCCCGACGACAGCGAGCCCATGCTCGTCGACCTGGCTCGCCGGCTCGAGGTCAAGGGCATCCCCGTCGCGCTCGGGCACCGGGGCAAGCTCGGTCTCGTCGCCGCCCACGACGGCGTCTGCGTCACGATCGAGACCGACACGACGCTCTCGCGCACCAGCCTGCGCGAGTCGCTGCGCTCGCGTCCCGAGGTGCTGCGGCGGCTCGGCTGGCACTACATCCGTGTGCACGCGTTCCAGCTCTTCACCGATCCCGACGCCGTCGCCGAGCGCGTCGCCGAGGTGCTCGGCATCGGTGACTCGCACACGCACGAGGTGCCGGCCCTGTCGGCCAGCCAGCACGTCAACCGTCGATGACCGCAGGAGGCGCGGCGTCCGAGGGCGACGCCCCTCACGCCCTCGAGGCGGCCGAGCCGAGCCCCCTGGTGGTGCGTCGGCGGTCCGGGCGTCGCGTCAGCACCGACCCGGTGCCGGGCAGCGACCCCACGCCCGCGCCCGAACCCGCTCGGCAGGGGTCGAGCGAGAACGACCAGCGACTTCGTGCCGACGTCCCGCCGCACTGGGGCTGAGTCGGCCTCGGGCGGCGACGCACGCCCGACGTCGGCATGAACCACGAATGCGACGATGAACCCCGATTCCGGGGGGTTCATCGTCGCATTCGGGGTTCACGGGCGGTCGGAGCCCGGGGGAGCCGCCGGGGCGTCAGCGGCTGCCGAGCGGACCGTTCTCACTGTGGGGGTCGCGCGACTCGAGCACGGGCGCGGCGTGGGAACCGCCGCCGACGGCGGGTGCGGCCTGCGCACGCAGCAGGTCGCGGATCTCGCTGAGCAGTTCGACGTCGGTCGGCGGGACGTCGGCGGGGGTCTCCTCCGCCTTCTGCTTGGCGAAGGTGCGCTTGAGCAGGTTGTTGACCGGCAGCACGAGCACGAAGTAGACGACGGCCGCGATGATCAAGAACTGGATCGCGGACCCGATGACGGCGCCGAACTTCAGCTGGGCCTCGCCGCCGGCGAGCGTCGGGATCGTGACGATGAGCGCCTCGTCGAGCATGGTCGCGTTGAACGCGGCCCCGATCAGCGGGTTGAACACGTTGGTCACGAGCGACGTCACGATGGCGGTGAAGGCCGCACCGATGACGACCGCGACGGCGAGGTCGATGACGTTGCCGCGCAGGATGAACTCTTTGAAACCCTTCACGGGCGACTCCTTCTGATCGGACGAGATGAGATTCTCGACGTCAAGCAAACCACGGAGGCGCGCTCGGGTGGCCCCGTCGGTCGCCGCGGCCGGTCAGGACGAGCTGGACGAACCGCCCGACGAGCTCGAACCGGACGAGCTCGAGCCCGACGAGCCCGAGCCGGACGAGCCGGAGCCGGACGAGCCGCTGCCGGAGCCGGACGAACCCGACCCGCTGCCCGAGGCGCCCGACGAGGACGAGCCGCTCGCGCCTCCTGAGCTCTTGTCGGACGAGCCGGACGACGATCCCTTCTCGCCGGAGCCGCCCGACGAGCCCGAGCCCGACGTGCCCTTCGAACGCGAGTCGGTGCGGTAGAAGCCCGATCCGTTGAAGGTCACGCCGACGGGGCTGAACACCTTGCGGAGCTTGCCCTGGCAGACCGGGCAGACCGTCAGCGTGTCGTCGGTGAACGACTGGACGATGTCGAAGGCGTTGTCGCACTCGGTGCAGCGGTAGGAGTAGGTGGGCACGGAGGCGCTCCTGAAGGAAGGCGAGTCTAGAACTCGTGGATGCCGGAGGGGGTGACGACGCCGTCGACGGGTTGGTCGTGCCGCTCTCGGGGCACCGACTCGACGTACTCGGGGTCGAACACCACAGCATAGACGGGCGGGCGACGCTCCATGGAGCCGAGGGTCTTGTCGAAGTAGCCCCGGCCCCAGCCCATGCGCATGCCGCCGTGGTCGATGGACGCCGCGGGCACGACGATCAGGTCGACGTCGTTGACCGCCATCGGGCTGAGCACCTCGCCGACGGGCTCGGGCAGGTCGAAGAGGCCCCGGGTCTCGCTCTCGCCGTCGCCCACCGCCCAGTCGAGCAGGCCGTCGGCCCGCGTGATCGGGAACAGCACGCGGACGTCGTTCGCGAAGGCCCAGTTCAGGAACGGACGCGTGTTCGGCTCGACGTCGGTCGACAGGTAGGCCGCGATCGAGCGCACCGACAGGCCCGTCGCGAGGTCGGTGAGGTGCCGCGTGATGCCCTCGGTGGCCTGATCCCTCTCGTGCGCACCCAGGGTGCGACGCTTCTGGCGGATCTCGGCTCGCAGGGCGCGTTTGGCGTTGCCGACGTCGTCAGTCATGACGACGAGCTTAACCGTCCGACTATTAACCTCCGCGAAACGTCGGGGATGGATACGCTGACCCGCATGGGCTTCACGATTTCTAAAGCAGTCATTCCCGCCGCGGGCCTGGGGACACGATTCCTGCCCGCCACGAAAGCAATGCCGAAGGAGATGCTGCCGGTCGTCGACAAGCCGGCGATCCAGTACGTCGTCGAGGAGGCCGTCAACGCCGGCCTCACCGACGTGCTGATGATCACGGGACGCAACAAGAACGCGCTCGAGAACCACTTCGACCACGTCAGCGAGCTCGAGGAGACGCTGAAGAAGAAGGGTGACCACGACAAGCTCGCCAAGGTCAACCAGTCGACCGACCTCGCCGACATGCACTACGTGCGCCAGGGCGACCCGCTCGGCCTCGGCCACGCGGTGCTCCGCGCCAAGATGCACGTCGGTCGCGAGCCGTTCGCCGTGCTGCTCGGTGACGACATCATCGACGCACGCGACCCGCTGCTGACGCGCATGGTCGAGGTGCAGGGGCAGAAGAACGCCACCGTCATCGCCCTCCTCGAGGTCGACCCCTCGCAGACCCACCTCTACGGCATCGCCACGGTCGAGAAGACCGACGAGGACGACGTCGTCAAGGTCACCGGCCTCGTCGAGAAGCCGGCCCAGGGCGAGTCGCCCTCGAACCTGGCCATCATCGGCCGCTACGTCATCCGCCCCGAGGTCTTCGACGTCCTCGAGAAGCAGGAGCCGGGCAAGGGCGGCGAGATCCAGCTGACCGACGCCCTCATGAAGATGGCCGGTGCCGAAGAGTGGACCGGCGGCGTGTACGGCGTCGTCTTCCGTGGCCGTCGGTACGACACCGGCGACAAGCTCGACTACATCAAGGCCATCGTCCAGCTCGCGTCCGACCGCGAGGACATCGGCGGCGAGCTGCGCCCGTGGCTGCAAGAGTTCACCGCCGGGCTCGAGAAGTAAGCAGGCGACTCGTTCCGTGACGAACATCCCCACGCTGACGGAGGGGGCGGTGACCATCCGCCCCCTCCGTCTCCGTGACACCCGCGACCTCGACCAGGCCCTGATGGAGAACCGGTCGTGGCTGCGGCAGTGGGAGGCCACCAACCCGAACGGCTTCACCAGCCACGACGTGCGCGGCAGCATCCGCTCGTTGCAGACGAACGCCCGGGCCGGGCTCGGTCTGCCGTTCGCGATCGAGCTCGACGGCCGGTTCGTCGGCCAGCTGAACGTCTCGGGCATCGCCTACGGCTCGCTCGGTTCGGCCACCATCGGCTACTGGGTGACCCAGGCCGCGGCGGGCCACAACGCGACGCCGATCGCGGTGGCACTCGCGACCGACCACTGCTTCCGGGCACTGGGGCTCCACCGCATGGAGATCTGCATCCGGCCCGAGAACGCCCCCAGCCTGCGCGTCGTCGAGAAGCTGGGCTTCCGTTACGAGGGTCTGCGGCGGCGGTACATCCACATCAACGGTTCGTGGCGCGACCACTTCTGCT
This sequence comes from Frigoribacterium sp. NPDC087798, assembly GCF_044742985.1. NCBI lineage: Bacteria > Bacillati > Actinomycetota > Actinomycetes > Micrococcales > Microbacteriaceae > Frigoribacterium > Frigoribacterium sp. NPDC087798. The sequence goes on from NZ_JBIUVP010000005.1 coordinate 63,384, forward strand.
TCGCGCTGGTCGCCGAAGAGGTCCCCGAAGGCGTCCTGCGTCGCTGGACCACGGGCACCGTGCCGGTCGGGCAGGGCAGCGTGCCCGCCGACGCCCTCGCCGAGGCCGGGCGCGCGCTGCCGCTCTAGCGACTCCGCCCTCGGGGGTCGCCCGTCGGGTCGCGAGGCACATCCGTGCCGCGACACGCGGACACACCTGTCGATCAGCGGCCTCCGGGGCCCGCCCGCTCATACCTTGGTCACCATGAACATCGAGTCGTGGGGTGGAGGCGTCGTCCTCGCTCTCGTCGCCGCGCTCTGGCTCGTCTACCTCGTGCCCACCTGGCAGCGCCGACGGGAGTACCTCGCGACCGAACGCAACGCCGTGCGGCTGCAGCAGACCCTCCGCATCCTCGCCCAGACGGCCGAGGTCCCCGACGAGGTGCGCATCGAGGCGAACGCCCGCTCGGTCGCCGACGCGCAGAAGATCCTGCGACACGAGGAGGCGCGGCGCGAGGCCCTGAGGCGTGCGCACGAGGCGGCGCGGCAGCGTGCCGTCACCCGTGAGCTCGCCGCGGCCGCCCCCGTGTTGCGTGCCGCCGACCGCGACCCGGCCCTCGCCGCCCGTCGGCTCCGGCGCTCACGCCTGGTCTCGACCGTGGTGCTCGCCGTCAGCGTCGTCGCCGTCGTCGGCGGCGTCGCCGCGGGCCTGACGTCGTCGTGGGTGCTCGTCGTCGCCGGCCTCCTCTTCGGTGCCGGCGCGGTCGCGATGCTGACCCAGCTCGCCGCCGTGTCGCGGGCGCGCGCCCGCCGGGCGGTCGTCGCCCCCGTCGCGCAGCCGCTCAAGGACTTCTCCGGCGTCATGGGCGACGGCGTCGTCATCCGCGACGAGCAGGCCTCGGCCGAGTCGCGCCTGTGGACCCCCGTGCCCGTCCCGAGGCCCCTCTACCTGCGGCGCGGCCGCCAGCGCCCCGTCCCCGACGCCTATGTGGGCGCCGCGTCGGCCGACGACGCGGCGGCCGAGCTGCAGCGGGACTCCCGTCGCTCGGTCGAGTCCCTCCGGTCGGCCCAACACGACGCCCTGCGCGAGGCCGCCCGGGCCGAGGCCGCGCTGCAGTCGACGCGACGGGCGTCGGTGGCCCGCACCGCGCCTCCTGCACCCGTCGCGGCTCCCGCCGTCCCCGCCGAGGAGGCGCGGGTCGAGCCGGTCGCGCCCCCTCGCCCCCCGAGTCGCTTCGCCCGCATGGGCATCATCGACGACCTGCCGCAGTCGGACTTCTCGCTCGACGAGGCCCTGCAGCGTCGCCGCGCCGTCTGACCCGCGGAGCATCCGGCCCGGGTTCATCCGGGTGTCGACGAGGTGCTATCGTGGCAGAGCAGTTTCTGGGGCTATGGCGCAGTTGGTAGCGCGTCTCGTTCGCAATGAGAAGGTCAGGGGTTCGAATCCCCTTAGCTCCACCACATCAGGCCCGGGTCGATCACGACCCGGGCCTTCCTCATGCCGGCGCCGCCGTCGTCGGCCCGAGCGACCTGATGGATCCGCTGTGAGCGGGTGCGGCGGGCCGAGGGCGGTCGTAGCATCCGGGCATGTCACTCGCAGTCAGCATCGTGCAGCACGACGAACACGACCACCCGGTCTGGTACCTGCAGTACTCGTACGCCCGTGCCCTGCCCGGCGCGCCGGCCCGGGGGCCGTACCACTCCCGATCCGAGGCCGAGGAGGCGCTGCGCCACCTGCGCGACGCCGCCCACATGTACGGCGAGTTCGAGATCTCGGTGCTGCCGGCCTGACCACCCCGATTCGGCGCATGACCGCCGAGAGGTTGCGGAGGGTGAATCAATTACGACAGATCGGTAACGAAAACCGGTCGCGCAGCCTGTTCGGCCCTCGGGGACGTCGAGATCACGACATGCTTGCCTGATGAGCACTCCGCAGCCGCCCTACGGCTCGTCCGACGAGCCCCGTGACCCTCGCGACGAGAACGGACGCGGCGACCAGAAGACGCCTCCGCCGTCGGCACCCCAGCTCCCGCAGCCGGCCTACGGCACCACGCCCCCGCCGAGTGCTCCCCAGCCCGCCTACGGAGCCCCGCAGCAGCCCTACGGCGGGCAGTCGCAGGGCGACCGCTCGCAGCAGCCCTACGGCGGACAGCCGCAGCAGCCGTACGGCGGCCAGCAGCAGCCCTACGGTGGCGCCCCGACCGGCGCTCCCGCCTACGGTCAGGCCCCGCAGTCGCCGCAGGGCGGCAACGGCCTGGGCATCGCCTCGATCGTCGTCGGCGGCGTCGGACTGCTGCTGTCGTTCGTCGGGTTCGGCGTGATCCCCGCGATCGTCGGCCTCGTGCTCGGCATCATCGCGCTCGTGAAGAAGAAGGGTGCGCGCATGCTCGCCCTGATCGGCACGATCGTGTCGGGGCTGGGCGTCCTGATCGGCATCGCCGTCGTGATCTTCGGTGTCATCGTCGGGCTCGCCTCCGTCCAGGCCATCAACGAGTCCCTGCCCACGAGCGGCTCGATCGACTCGGGTGACACCGGGACGGCCGACGGTGACGCCTCGGCCGAGAACAACGCCTTCGGCGACACCTTCACCTACGACGACGGCATCGCCCTGACCGTCTCGGCCCCTGAGGCGTACACGCCCGGCGAGTACTCGAGCGGCGCCGACCAGGCGGCTTCCGTGGTCTTCACCGTGACGATCGAGAACGGCACCGACGCCAACTTCGACCCGATGCCGTACGAGACGGCCACCTCGGGCGGCGTCGAGGCCAGCAAGGTCTACGACTCCGACATCGAGAGCTCGCCCACGACGGTCGTCCCGGCCGGCCAGTCCATCTCGTACCGCATCGTGTTCTCGGTGGCCGACGCCGACCAGATCGTGTTCCAGATGTCCCCGTCGTTCGACTACGACGACGTGGTGTTCACCAGCTGACGCGTTCCGCGTCCACTGGCCCATGTCGGGCGGAGCCCCCGTCGTCCGCGACGGGGGCTCCGTGGCGTCCGGGACGACCGGTGTCGCGCCTCCTGCACCATGATGGTCGGGTGCCTCCGACGACCCCGACCGATGCCCCGACGCCCCACCTCTCGACCGATCCCGAGCTGCTCGCACGGCTGAGGGCCGACCTGGCGTCGTCCGGGTTCACGGTCGAGCGGCTGCAGGGTGCCGACGCGTGGGGCTCGCACGCGGGGGCCGCACTCTTCCGCGGCGAGCGGGTCGCGGCCCGTCGTGCCCTCGCCCGCAGCGCGGCCCGCGACGAGTCGGTGCGTCCGGCCGCCACGCTCGCGTCGCTGTTCGTGCTCGGCTACCCGCAGGCCGTCGACGCGGTGGCCGGCGCCCTGCCGACCCTGGGCGCCGAGGGCGCGGTCGCCCTCGGGCTCGTGGCGAGGGAGGGCGACTCGGTCCGTGCGCTCGTCGACCTCCGTCCGTACGCCTTCGTCGACGCCTCGGGCGAGGCGAGCTGGTGGATCGCCTCCGACCTCGGCGAGCTCGTCGTCGAGGGGGCGCTGCGCGAAGACCACGTGCTCGGCGTCGGGGGAGCCTCGGCGACGCTCGCCGGCCTGATGATCTCGCGCCAGGTCGACCGCGCGCTCGACCTCGGCACCGGCTGCGGCATCCAGGCGCTGCACGCGGCCCGGCACGCGCGGCACGTCGTGGCCACCGACATCTCGCAGCGCGCCCTCGACTACGCCGCGTTCAACGCCGCGCTCAACCTGGTCGACGGCATCGAGCTGAGGCTGGGCAGCCTGTTCGAGCCCGTCGCCGGCGAGACCTTCGACCACATCGTCTCGAATCCGCCCTTCGTCATCACGCCGCGAGCCGAGGGCGTGCCCGAGTACGAGTACCGCGACGGCGGCATGGTCGGCGACGACCTCGTCGCCTCGGTCGTCGAGGGCCTCGGGCGCCACCTCGCGCCGGGCGGCATCGCGCAGCTGCTGGGCAACTGGGAGTCCGGAGGCGCGGGTGCGGTCGCCGGCAAGAGGGGCGCGTACTCGGTCGCCGACTGGGCGGCCCGGGGTGGCGTGCCCGTCGACGTCTGGGTCGTCGAGCGCGAGGTGCAGGACCCGACCGCGTACTCCGAGACCTGGATCCGCGACGGCGGCACCCGACCCGGTTCCGCCGACTTCGAGCGCCTGTACGAGGCGTGGCTCGGCGACTTCGAGGCCCGCGGGGTCGTCGAGGTCGGGTTCGGCTACCTGACGGTGCGTCGGCCCGCGGACGACGCGAGCCTGCCCGTGGTGCGCACGGAGCGCCTCCTCGGCGGTCTCGGCCAGAACGACGTGGGACTCGGTGCCCACCTGCTCGGCACGCTCGACGCCATCGACCTGCTGCGCGACCTCGACGACGAGCAGCTGGCCGCGCGTCGGCTGGTCGTCGCGGGCGACGTCACCGAGGAGCGCCACTACTGGCCGGGCAACGACGACCCCACGGTGATCTCGTTGCGGCAGGGCGGCGGCTTCGCCCGCACCGTCGACTCGGGGACGGCCCTGTCGGCCCTGGTCGGTGCCTGCGACGGCGAGCTCAGCGTCGGGGCGATCGTCGGTGCCCTGGCCCAGCTGCTCGGGGCCGACGAGGCCGCTCTGCGGGCGGAGCTGCTGCCCCAGGTCCGCGAACTGGTGACGACGGGCATGCTGCGGGCCTGAGCCGGACGGGCGTGTCCCGTCCCGGGCTCGGAAGATGTGCCGGGCGCCGGCCGGACGGGGTCAGGCGGGGGTGCCCACCGTCGCCAGCGCGAGGCGCCAGACGAGCTCGACGTGCTCGGCCATGTCGGTGGCGGGGTCGAGCATCCACTGGATCTGCATGCCGTCGCTGACCGCGAGCAGGACGGTCGCGAGGCGGGTGGGGTCGACGCCCGCCGGCACCTCGCCCCGTCGCTGTCGGGCGGTGATCGCCTCGGCGACCTGGGCGCGGATCGACGCGTAGCGCTCGACGAAGTACGCGTGGGCGGCATGGCTCGGATCGCTCGTCGCGGCCGTCGACATGCTGGCGAACAGCTGGACCAGCCCGGGCACGTCGGCGTTGTGCCGGATGACGGTGATCAACTGCTCGACGATGTCCGCCTGCGGGTCGGCGAGGGCGAGGTCGACCTCGTCGCGTCGGCGCAGGATGGCCGTGAAGAGTTCGTCCTTGCTGTCGAAGTAGTGCAGCAGCCCGGCCTGGCTGAGGCCGACCGAGTCGGCGAGCTCCCGGACCGACGTGCCGCGGAAGCCGTTGCGGGAGACCACCTCGAGCGCCGTGTCGAGGATCTCCGTGCGCTTGGCCACACCCTTCGCGTACGAACCCCGTTGTGCCATGCGGTCAGGCTAGCGCGACCGTCGGCGCTCGGGCCCGAAACCCACCGTCACTCGGTTTTCGCTGGTAGCGTCACGTCATGACCCTCCACCACGACGGCGACGCGGCCGACGACCAGATCCGAGACGACCAGATCCGGGACGACCAGGCCCGGGACGACCAGGCCCGTGACGACCAGGCCCGACTGAGCGAGTTGCTCGGGCGACTCACGCTCGACGAGAAGGTGCAGCTGCTCACCGGCCGCGACTTCTGGACGACCCACCCGAACGAGAAGATCGGCCTGCGGCGCATCCTCGTCAGCGACGGCCCCAGCGGGGTGCGCGGCGAGGTGTGGGACGAACGCTCGCCGTCCTTGAACCTGCCCAGCGCCTCCTCGTTGTCGTCGTCCTGGGACCCCGACCTGGCCCGTCGTTACGGTGCCGCGGCCGCCGTCGAGGCCCGCCGCAAGGGCGTCGACGTCGTGCTCGGCCCGACCATCAACCTGCACCGGTCACCCCTCGGCGGTCGGCACTTCGAGGCGTTCAGCGAGGACCCGGTGCTCACTGCCGAGCTCGCCGCCGCGTACGTCCACGGCGTGCAGGACAACGGCGTCGGCGCGACCCCCAAGCACTTCGTCGCCAACGACTACGAGACGGACCGCTTCACCGCGAGCACCGTGGTGAGCGACCGGGCCCTGCGCGAGCTCTACCTGCTGGCGTTCGAGAAGGCCGTCACCGAGGCGCACGCCTGGCTGGTCATGTCGTCGTACAACTCGATCAACGGCGTGACCGCGACCGAGAACGAGCTGCTCGAGACGCCGCTGAACAGCGAGTGGGGCTTCGACGGCGTCGTGGTCAGCGACTGGACCGGCGTGCGGAGCGTCGAGAGCGCGAAGCACTCGCAAGACCTCGTGATGCCCGGCCCGGACGGCCCCTGGGGCGACGCCCTCGTCGCCGCCGTGCGGGCGGGAGAGGTGCCGGAGGCCTCGATCGACCGCAAGGTGCTGCGCCTGTTGCAGCTCGCCGCCCGCGTCGGAGCCCTCGACGGCTTCGAGCCGGTCGCCGCGACGCCGACCACGGTCGAGGACGGCATCGCCTTCGTCCGCGAGGCCGCGGCCGCCGGCACCGTCCTGGCCCACGACCGGGGAGGCGCGGTGCCGGTCGACCCCGCGACCGTCCGGTCCGTCGCCGTCGTCGGCCACAACGCGCGGTTCGCGCGGACCCAGGGCGGCGGCAGCGCCACGGTGCTGCCCGAGAAGGTCGTCACGCCCGTCGAGGGCATCGAGCAGGCCTTCCCCGACGCGACCGTGACCTACTCGGTCGGCGCCGTCGTGCAAGAGGGCGTGGCCGAGCTGCCCCTCGACCGCATCACCAATCCCGAGACTGGCGAACCCGGCGTCCGTGTGTCGTTCCGTTCGGGCGACGACGAGCTGTTCTCGGAGCACCGTCGGGCCACCGCGCTCGTCTGGTTCGGTGGCGACGCCCCCATCGAGCGCAGCGACACGGTGCGCTTCTCGACCCGCTACACGCCGGAGGTCACGGGCGAGATCCTGCTCGGCGTGGCCTCGGTCGGCCACTCGGTCATCCGCGTCGACGGCGAGGTCGTGCTCGACGGCACGAGCGAGGCCGTCGGCGACGACCTCGGCGCGGCGTTCCTCGCACCGCCGTCGCAGTCGGCGGCCGTGGCGGTCGTCGAGGGGCGACCGATCGACGTCGTCATCGACCACACCATCGGGGCGAGCGCACTCGGCGGAGCCCTGAGCTACACCTTCGGCATCGAGCCCGACGACGCCGACCCGTCCGGGCTGATCGACGAGGCCGTCGCGGCCGCGGCGGCCGCCGACCTGACGATCGTCGTGGTGGGCACGAACAGCAAGGTCGAGTCCGAGGGCTTCGACCGCACCTCGCTCGACCTGCCCGGCCGCCAGGACGAGCTCGTCTCGCGCGTGGCGGCGGCCGCCGCGACGACCGTCGTGGTCGTCAACGCGGGGTCGCCGGTCACGATGCCGTGGCGTGACGAGGTCGACGCCCTGTTCCTCACCTGGTTCGGTGGTCAGGAGTACGGCCACGCGCTCGGCGACGTCCTCACCGGTGCCGTCGAGCCCGGCGGCCGCCTGCCCACGACGTGGCCCGCCACGCAGGCGGACGTGCCCGTGATCGACGTCACCCCCGTCGACGGCGAGGTCGTCTACGACGAGGGCATCCACGTCGGCTACCGCGCCTGGCTGAAGGCCGGCACGACCCCGGCCTACCCGTTCGGGCACGGCCTCGGCTACACGACCTGGTCGCTCTCGGGCCTCGACGCGACCTCGACGGTGAGCGCAGGAGGCGCGGTGCAGGTGGCCGTCGACGTCACCAACACCGGCGCCCGCGAGGGCAAGCACGTGGTCCAGGTCTACGCCTCGCGCCCCGACTCCGTGGTCGACCGTCCGGCGCGGTGGCTCGTCGGGTTCGCGCCCGTCGTGGTGCAGGCCGGGGGGACGAGCCGTGTCGAGGTGACCGTCCCGGCCCGGGCGTTCGCCGACTGGCGCGACGGGTCCTGGGCCCACGAGCCGGGCGCCTTCACGGTGCACGTCGGGTCGTCCGTCGCCGAGCTGCCGCTCGAGGCGACGGTCGTGCTCGAGGGGTGAGGCGCGCCGCGTGACGCGACCCGCGCCTCCTGGTCCGTCGGATCAGGAGGCGCGGGTCGTCGGTGCGCGGAGCGGGCGTCAGCCGCGGTGGTTGCCCGTGCGCTCGCCCCACTCGCGCCACGAGTACTCGGGCACGAAGCCGAGCAGGTCGCGGGCCTTGTCGCTGCTGAGCAGCGGCTCGACGCCCTCGACCGCCCGGCGCTTCTCGACCTGCGGCCAGTACTGCTCGGCGAGCACGGCCGTCGGCGTGTTCATCACGGTGTCGGACGCCGCGATGATGAACGCCTCGAAGCCGACGAGGTCGCTCTCGAGCGCCTTGCGCACGGCCTGGGCGCCGTCGCGGGCGTCGATGTACGAGAACAGGTTGAAGGTGCGCTTCTCGGGGGTCTCGTCGAAGGGGTACTCCGAGTAGTCGCCGTCGTCCATCACGTTCGAGAAGCGCAGGCCGATCAGCTTGAGCTGACGGTCCCACCGCGTGAAGTGCCGCGCCATCTCCTCCTCGACGGCCTTGCCCAGCGAGTACGACGACTCGGGGCGCACGGCGTACTCCTCGTCGAGCGGCAGGTACGGCGGATCGATGTCGAACGGGATGCCGAGCAGGGTCTCGCTCGAGGCCCAGACGACGTTGCGGATCTTCGCGGCACGGGCGGCCGCGAAGACGTTGTAGCTCGACGTCACGTTGTTCGTGAAGAGGGCGGCGTTCGGCACCAGGCCGGGGGCCGGGATGGCGCCGAGGTGCACGACGGCGTCGATGTGGTCGTACCGGTCGTCCACGCTCGTGAGCGCCTGGGCGACCTGGCCGTAATCGGTCAGGTCGACCTTGACGAAGACGACGCCCTCGACGGGGTCGGGGCTGGGGACGCGGTCGAGCAAGACGACCTCGTAGCCGTGTTCGGCGAGGTCGCGGACGACGGCGCGGCCGAGCTTGCCGCTGCCGCCGGTGACGGCGACTCGGGTGGTGGGGGTGCGGGGAGACGACATCGTCGGCCCTTTCTGCCGGACGCCCGGCGGGTCTGGGGGTGCGCGGATCGGGCTCCGCGCCTCCGTCGTTTCTACTAGCCGGCGGGCATCCGTGGTCGGGCGCGGCGGGTCGGGACGACTCCGCCCTGACGCCCGGGAGGCGCGGCGAGGGTCCGCATCCGCTGGGAGCCGTGTCGGACGTGCCGGGTAGCTTCGGCCTGACCGGGGTCGACCGTCGGCCCCCGAGAGAGGCCCCCATGAGCACGCCCACGAACCCCGCGAACCACGACGCCGACGAGCGCACCGACCCGGCCGCCGTGCACGGCGACAGCCCCGAGGAGGTCGAGCTGAACGGCGAGTCCCCGGCCGACGAGGCCGCCGTCGAAGGCGCCGTCGACCAGGTCGACGGGCTCCTCGGCGGCCCGGGACGCGTCGCCTGAGCCGTCGGGCCGGTCGACGCGTCAGCCGATCGGCTGCAGCGAGTGGAAGGCGGTGCCGTGGTAGACGAGCGGTGCCGCCGTGTCGTCGACCCGGGCGCCGAGCACCTGCAGGATGACCACGACGTGGTCGCCGGCGGGCACCTCGCGGTGCACCACGCACTCGAGCCGCAGCGGGGTGCCTGCCACCAGGACGGCCCCGTCGTCGGTGACGACGTGGTCGACGTCGGCGAACCGGGCGGCCCGCGTGCGCGACGAGAGCTGACGGCAGAGCAAGCCCTGGTCGGCGGCGAGCACCGAGACGCCGAGGCGCGGCGCCGTGCGCAGGCGGGCCCAGGTCGCCGAGTCCTGACGTGCGGAGAACGTCACCATCGGCGGGTCGAACGAGGCCCCGACCGTGAAGCTCGAGACGACCATGCCGTCCGGGCCGTCGACCCCGGTGGCGGCGAGCGCGGCGACCCCGCTCGGGAAGGCGGCGAACGCCGAGCGTTCGACCGGGTCGAGCGACGTGGTGCGGGTCATCGGGGCTCCCGTCGAGAGATGTGAACCAGTTGGTTCATCGCGACGTTAGCCGTCCGGTGTTTCATCCGGATTACGAGGTGTTCCAATCACCTGGAAGTCACCCACCACCTCGGGCATCGTCCGAGGTACGGTGTAGTGCGCTCACCGGCTGGTTACCGGGGCGCCCGTTCCCGTCAAGCGGCCGACGAACGCAGCGTGGTCTCCTGATCCGACTTCGTGAGGTCCTCGGCCGTGGGTCCGGTGGGCACGCCCTGGTCCGAGCTCCGCTCGTCGACCGGGGCGTGCCCTCTTCTCGTCCCGGAGGTCGTCGCGGACCGCGCGTCCTCGGGGTCGCGAGTCGCGCCTCCTCGTGATTTACTTGAGTCCCCCTCACCTCGTGGAGGTTCAGGGCACGAGGCGGGGGACCGGCCGCGGGGGCGTCGTCGCGCTCCCGCGGCCGGACGACCCGTCCGTGGTCGTCGTCGTCGGACCGGTGGATGGTGCAGGGTTGACTCATCATGTCGCCCGCTCCCGTCGCCCCCCTCGCCGCCCTGCTCCCCTCGACGCCGGGCGCCGACTCGTACGACGCCGACGCGGCGTACACGGCCTTCGCCGAGTGGGCCGAGTCGCGGGGGCTGCCCCTCTACCCGGCCCAGGACGAAGCGATGATGGAGCTCGTCGGAGGCGCGTCGGTGATCCTCAGCACGCCGACCGGCACGGGCAAGTCGCTCGTCGCGGCCGGTGCCCACTTCGTCGCCCTGAGCCAGGGCGGGCGGTCGTACTACACGGCCCCGATCAAGGCCCTGGTCAGCGAGAAGTTCTTCGCGTTGGTCGAGCTCTTCGGGCCCGAGAACGTCGGCATGGTGACCGGCGACTCGTCGGTGAACTCCGACGCGCCGATCATCTGCTGCACGGCCGAGATCCTCGCGAACCTGGCCCTGCGGCACGGGGCCGACGCCGCCGTCGACCAGGTCGTGATGGACGAGTTCCACTTCTACGGCGACCAGTCTCGCGGCTGGGCCTGGCAGGTGCCGCTGTTGCTGCTGCCGCGTGCGCAGTTCCTGCTGATGTCGGCGACGCTGGGTGACGTCACCCGCATCACCGACGACCTCGCTCGGCGCACCGGTCGGCCCGTGGCTCGGGTCACGGGCGTCGAGCGTCCCGTGCCGCTGCACTACTTCTACGCGCAGACGCCCGTGCAGGAGACGGTCGAAGAACTGCTCTCGACCGGCGAGGCGCCCGTCTACGTCGTGCACTTCTCCCAGGCCGCGGCGCTCGAGCGGGCGCAGGCGCTGTCGAGCATCAAGGTCGCCAGCCGCGAGCAGCGCGACGAGATCGCCGAACTGATCGGCGGTTTCCGGTTCAGCACCGGGTTCGGCAAGACCCTCAACCGCCTGGTGCGCTCGGGCATCGGGGTGCACCACGCGGGCATGCTGCCCAAGTACCGTCGCCTCGTCGAGCAACTGGCGCAACGCGGCCTGCTGCGGGTCATCTGCGGCACGGACACGCTCGGCGTCGGCATCAACGTGCCGATCCGCACGGTGTTGCTGACGGCGCTGACCAAGTTCGACGGCACCCGCATGCGCCAGGTCAGCGCGCGAGAGTTCCACCAGATCGCCGGGCGGGCCGGTCGCGCGGGCTACGACACCTCGGGCACGGTGACGCTGCAGGCGCCCGAGCACGAGATCGACAACCTCAAGCAGATCGAGCGGGCGGGCGACGACCCGAAGAAGAAGCGCAAGATCGTCCGCAAGAAGGCGCCCGACGGCTTCGTGTCCTGGGGCGAACCCAGCTTCACCAAGCTCATCGCCGCCGAGCCGGAGGCCCTGACCTCGCACATGCAGGTCACCCACGCCATGCTGCTCAACGTCATCGGGCGCGGCGGCGACGTCTTCGCCAACGTGCGCTCGCTGGTCTTCGACAACCACGAGCCCCTCGCCAAGCAGTACGCCATGGCCCGGCAGGCCATCTCGATCTACCGCACGCTGCGCACCGCCGAGGTCGTCGTACAAGAGGCCTCGCCCGACGGAGGCGCTCCGACCATCCGCCTGACCGTCGACCTGCAGGCCAACTTCGCCCTCAACCAGCCGTTGTCGCCCTTCGCCCTGGCGACCTTCGAGGTGCTCGACGTCGAGTCGCCCACCTACGCCCTCGACATGGTGTCCGTGGTCGAGGCGACCCTCGACGACCCCCGGCCGATCCTGTCGCAGCAGCAGTTCAAGGCCCGCGGCGAGGCCGTGGCCGCGATGAAGTCCGAGGGCATCGAGTACGACCAGCGCATGGAACTCCTCGAGGAGGTCACCTGGCCCAAGCCGCTCGACGAGTTGTTGACCGCCCTGTTCGAGACGTACGCGGCCTCGCAGCCCTGGATCGGCGACTTCGCGCTCAGCCCCAAGTCGGTCGTGCGCGACCTGTACGAGCGCGCCATGACGTTCGGCGACTTCGTGGCCTTCTACGGGTTGGCCCGCTCCGAGGGGCTCGTGCTGCGCTACCTGTCCGACGCCTTCCGTGCGTTGCGGCAGACGGTGCCGGACGAGGCGAAGACCGACGAGCTGGTCGACGTCATCGAGTGGCTCGGCGAACTCGTCCGGCAGGTCGACTCCAGCCTGCTCGACGAGTGGGAAGAGATGGTGAACCCGAGCGAGCTCGAGGCCCACGACGAGATCGTGCCCCCGACGCTCCGCAACCTCACCGCCAACGCCCGGGCCTTCCGGATCATGGTGCGCAACGAGCTGTTCCGTCGCGTCGAACTCGCCGCCCGCGACGACGCGGACGCCCTCGGGGCCCTCGACGCGGGCTCGGGCTGGGACGCCGACCGCTGGGGCGAGGCCCTCGACCGGTACTACGACGAGTACGACTCCATCGGCACGGACGCCGCGGCCCGGGGCCCACAGATGCTCCAGGTCGAGCAACTGCCCACGGTGTGGCGGGTGCGGCAGATCCTCGCCGACCCCGAGGGCGACCACGACTTCGGCATCTCGGCCGTGGTCGACCTCGCCTCGAGCGACGAGCGAGGCGAGGCCGTCGTGACCGTCACGGCCGTCGGGCCGGCCTCCGAGCGGAGCCGACCGTCACCCGTCGAGGGGTAATCTCGTAGGGTCGCGCCCCACCCCGGCAGCCGACCAGCTCCACCCGCGTTCCACCACGAAGAGGTCGCCATGTCTCGTCTGTCCGGCAAAGTCGCCATCGTCACCGGGGCAGCCTCGGGCATCGGCGAGGCGATCGTCCGCCGGTTCGCCGACGAGGGGGCCCGGGTCGTCGCGACCGACATCGTCGACGGGGCGGCCGTGGCCGCCGAGACGGGGGCCGAGTTCGTGCAGCACGACGTCGCCAACGGCGGCGACTGGAAGCGCGTCATGGACCGCATCGCCGAGCACTACGGCCGACTCGACGTGCTGGTCAACAACGCCGGCATCGTCTCGGGTCAGTCGATCGACGTCACCCAGCTCGAGAGCTGGAACCGCGTCTTCGCGGTCAACGTCACCGGCGTCATGCTCGGCACGCGCTTCGCCATCGAACAGATGCGCGCGAACCCCGACGGCGAGGGCGGGTCGATCATCAACCTGGCTCCGGCGACGTCCTTCCTCGGCTTCGGTGACGACGCGGCCTACACGGCGAGCAAGCACGCGCTGGTCGGGCTCACCCGGTCGAGTGCCGCACACGCCGCCCAGGAGGGCTGGAACATCCGCATCAACTCGCTCCACCCCGGCCCGACCGACACCGCCCTGTTCCGCCGTCAGGTCGAGGCCCAGCCGCAGGTGCTCGACGCGTTTCGCGCGATGAGCCCGCGGGGTCGACTCGCCAAGCCCGACGAGGTCGCCGGGCTCGCCCTGCACCTCGCGAGCGACGACTCGGCCTTCTCGACCGGCGCCCAGTTCGTCGTCGACGGCGGGCTGTCGAGCACGCACCCCTCGATGTAGCTGCGCGGCGCGGTGCTGCCTGCCTTGCGCGGTGCGGCACCGCGATTCGTGCACGGCACCGCGTCTAGATCAGGTGCGGTGCACGATTCGCGGTGCGGTGCGGTGCGGTGCGGTGCGGTGCGGGCGGGGCGCGTCAGAAGAGCGTCGCCGGAGGCGCGGGCGGGGTCGCCGGCGCCGCGATCGGGTCGGTCGTGGCGACCGGCGCCCCCGGCCAGCCGGGCCCGGACGGCACGTCGGTGCGGTTCTGGAACGCCGTGGCCGCGCCCCGGGCCCGCACGTCGGCCGCCTCGTTCATCTCGTGGCCGACGTGGCCGCGGACCCACTCGAAGCGCACCTTCCGCCCGGCCAGGGCGGCATCGAGCTCCTTGAGGATCTCGACGTTGAGCACGGGCTTGCCGTCGGCCTTCCGCCAGCCCTTGCGCTTCCAGCCGGGCATCCATTCGGTGCAGGCCTTGATCGTGTACTGGCTGTCGCACAGGATGTGCAGGTCGTCGTCGGTTCCGGCCGTGGCGCGCAGCAGCTCGAGAACGGCGGTGAGCTCGCCCTGGTTGTTGGTGGCACGCGGCCAGCCGCCGGCCGCCCACCGCTCGTCGTCGACGTACCAGGCCCATCCGGCGGGGCCGGGGTTGCCGAGGGCCGATCCGTCTGCTGCGGCGGTGATGGTCATGCGGGGTGCTCCTTGCGTCGACGGGTTGCCGGTCCACGGTAACGTGCCGGGCGCGACCGACCGGACCCGCGCCTCCTGCGGGGGTGTCGGCGATCGCCCGGTGGGGTGGCGCCCGCCCGTGTCAGCCGTTGTGGTCGGGGTGCGACCCGGTGCGCTCGCCCGTCTCGATGCCCGCGACGGCGGCGAGGTCGCCGGCGTCGAGCTCGAAGCCGAAGACGTCGAGGTTGGCGCGGATGCGCGACGGCGTGACCGACTTCGGGATCACGACGAGCCCCTGCTGCAGGTGCCAGCGGATCGTCACCTGGGCCGGGGTGACCCCGTGCTTCGCGCCGATGCGCACCAGGGCGGCGTTGTCCAGGATGCGCCCTCGCGCCAGCGGCGACCACGCCTCGGTGACGATGCCGTGGGTGGCGTCGAAGTCGCGCAGCTCGCGTTGCTGCAACCACGGGTGCGCCTCGACCTGGTTGATGGCCGGCACGACGTCGGTCTCGGCCATCAGGCGCTCGAGGTGCGCGATCTGGAAGTTGCTCACGCCGATTGAGAGCGCGCGGCCCTCGGCCCGGATCGTCTCGAGCGCGCGGTAGGTCTCGACGTACTTGTCCTGCCGCGGAGCCGGCCAGTGGATGAGGTAGAGGTCGACGTGGTCGGTGCCGAGCTTCGTCAGGCTCTCGTCGAACGAGCGGAGCGTCTCGTCGTAGCCGTGCGCGGTGTTCCAGACCTTGGTCGTGAGGAACACCTCGTCGCGCGGCACGCCCGAGGCCCGCAGGGCCCGGCCCACGCCCCGCTCGTTGGCGTAGAACTCGGCCGTGTCGAGGTGGCGGTACCCCTCGGCGAGGGCGGTCTCGACGACCCGCTCGGCCTCGTCGTCGGCGACCTTGTAGACGCCGAGGCCGAGCTGGGGGATCGTGCGGCCGTCGTTGAGGGTGATCTGGGGCACGTCGATGGAGGGCATGCCCCAACTCTGCCAGCGACCGCCCGACGCGTGTCGCACGCGGCGGGCGACCGTCCGGTGAACGGTGCGTGCCGGGCCCGTCGACCGATGGGCGAGGAGGCGCGGGTCAGCTCGTCTGGACCGGCACCGGTTCGGTGTCGGGCAGGGGGCTGGCGTCACGGCCGCGGAGGTCGGGCAGCGCCTTGTGGAACGCGGCCCCGACGATCATGCCGACGAAGGCGAAGCAGGCGGCGACGATGAGCCCGCCCTGGCCGCCGACGTGGTCGATCGCGAAGCCGGCGATGGCCGAACCCAGGGCCGAGCCGATCAGCTGGCCGGTGCCGGCCCAGCCGTAGGCCTCGGCCGTGTCGCTGAACTTCACGCTCGACGAGACGATCGCGAACATCACGGCCAGGGCGGGTGCGATGCCGACGCCCGCGATCAGCAGCGTGATGCTGATGGGCCAGAGGCCGGTCGCGAAGATCGCGAGGGTCATGCCCACGAACACGATGGCGATGCGGCGGGCGAGCGCCCACGGGCCGACCGGGACGTGCCCGAGGGCGAGACCGCCGACCAGCGAGCCCGCGGCGAAGATCGCCAGGGCGATGCCCGAGTCGGCGCTCCCCTCGCCGAAGAGCGCGACGACGCCGGCCTCGACCGCGGCGCAGGCGCCGATGAGCAGGAACCCGGCGACGGTCGCGAGCAGCACGGTCGGCCGGGCCAGCACCTTGCCGAAGGCCCGCTTGCTGCGGGGGATGCGGACGCGTCCGACCTCGGGCGAGGCGATGAACCAGATGCCGCCGCCGACCAGGAACGCGGCCGCGAGCCAGATCGCCTCTCGCGTGCCGACCTGCGTGCCGACGAAGGTCGTGATGACCGGACCGGCGACCCAGATGATCTCTTGCGCGGACGCGTCGAGGGAGAAGAGGGGGGTGAGCTGGTTCGAGGTGACCATCTTCGGGTAGATGGTGCGGACGGCCGGCTGGACGGGGGGCACGCTGAGGCCCGTCACGAAGCCGAGCGCCATGAACACCGGCACCGAGAAGTCGTACAGGGTGAAGGTGACCATCGTGATGAGGCAGACCACCAGGGTCAGGGTGAGCACGGGGCGCATCGCCCAGCGGCCCATCCACCGGCTGGTGAGCGGCCCCGAGATCGCCTGACCGATGCTCGTCGCGGCGAGGACGAGACCGGCCGCGGCGTACGAGTGGTGGACGTGCTCGACGTGCAGCAGGAACGCGAGCGACAGCATGCCGAACGGGAAGCGCGCGGTCAGCTGGGCCGCGATGATGCGCGAGACGCCGGGCGTCTTCAGCAGGGTCGAATAGGTGCTCACGAGGGGACAAGTCTACGAGTGGGTCCGCGGTCCGCGACACGCCGTGGTCCCGAACTGGGGACATCCGTCGACGAGTGTCGGTGGTGGGGACGAACATGTGGAGAACGGCGCAGAACCGGGGAGAACCGCCCTCGTTCTGTGCAAAACGTGTGCGGTTCCCTGTGGACAACTCTGCGAGACGAACTACAGGCGTGTAACACCGCATCTAGTTGTGGGGGCAACCCCGGGCCACTAGATGTAGTATCGAGGAGTCGCCACGGGCACCACGACCCGCAGGCTCACGAACCACCGATCCGGCCTCAGGGGCCGGCCAGAACACAGGGGATCCCATGGCCATCACCGTCTACACCAAGCCGTCCTGCGTCCAGTGCACGGCCACCTACCGAGCCCTCGACAACAAGGGCATCGAGTACGACGTGCTCGACGTCACGGCCGACGACGCCGCCCTCGAGAAGGTCCGCGCCCTCGGCTACATGCAGGCCCCCGTGGTCATCGCCGACGACGACCACTGGAGCGGTTTCCGCCCCGACAAGATCGCCGCGCTGGCCGCCAAGGTCGACTAGTCGACCCGGCGCACAGCGCCCCACCAGTCGGATGACCCGGGGCTCGGGCCCACACCACGTCGGAGGCGGGGACTCGTCATGACGAACGAACTCGTCTACTTCTCGAGCGTCTCGGGCAACACCGACCGCTTCGTCAAGAAGCTCGGTCTGCCGGCCCGGCGCATCCCGTTGTTCCCGTCCGAGCCGCCGCTCCACGTCCGTGACCCCTACGTCCTCGTCCTGCCGACCTACGGTGGCGGCGAAGGACGAGGCGCCGTCCCGAAGCAGGTCATCCGGTTCCTCAACGACGAGGGCAACCGGCGCCTCATCCGAGGCGTGATCGCGGCGGGCAACACCAACTTCGGAGAGGGCTACTGCCTGGCCGGTGACATCGTCGCCGCCAAGTGCGACGTTCCCCTTCTCTACCGTTTCGAAGTCTTCGGAACACCAGACGACGTACAAGCCGTACACACAGGATTGGAAGAATTTTGGACGCAGCAGTCGATGACCTCGAAGTGATCGCCGCCCCGGGGCAGGGTCTCAGCTCGGGGATGGACTACCACTCCCTGAACGCGATGCTGAACCTCTACGGTCCGTCCGGCGAGATCCAGTTCGAGAAGGACCGCGAGGCGGCGAAGCAGTACTTCCTGCAGCACGTCAACCAGAACACGGTCTTCTTCCACAACCTGCGTGAGCGTCTCGACTACCTCGTCGAGAACGAGTACTACGAGCTCGCCACCATCGAGCAGTACGACTTCGCCTTCATCGAGAAGCTGAACGACCTCGCCTACTCGAAGAAGTTCCGCTTCCAGACCTTCCTCGGCGCGTTCAAGTACTACACCTCGTACACGCTCAAGACGTTCGACGGCAAGCGCTACCTCGAGCGCTTCGAGGACCGCGTCGTCATGACCGCCCTCGGCCTCGCCCAGGGCGACGAGAAGCTCGCCGTCGACCTCGTCGAAGAGATCATCGCGGGCCGGTTCCAGCCGGCCACGCCGACCTTCCTCAACACGGCGAAGGCCCAGCGCGGCGAGCTCGTCAGCTGCTTCCTGCTGCGCATCGAAGACAACATGGAGTCCATCTCGCGCGGCATCAACTCGTCGCTGCAGCTGTCGAAGCGCGGTGGCGGCGTCGCCCTGTCGCTCTCGAACATCCGCGAGGCCGGCGCCCCGATCAAGCAGATCGAGAACCAGTCGTCGGGCATCATCCCCGTCATGAAGCTGCTCGAAGACAGCTTCAGCTACGCCAACCAGCTCGGTGCCCGCCAGGGTGCCGGTGCGGTGTACCTCAGCGCACACCACCCCGACATCATGCGGTTCCTCGACACCAAGCGTGAGAACGCCGACGAGAAGATCCGCATCAAGACGCTGTCCCTCGGCGTCGTCGTGCCCGACATCACGTTCGAGCTCGCGAAGAACAACGAAGACATGTACCTCTTCTCGCCGTACGACGTCGAGAAGGTCTACGGCGTTCCCTTCGGCGACGTCGCGATCAGCGAGAAGTACCGCGAGATGGTCGCCGACTCGCGCATCAAGAAGACCAAGATCAAGGCGCGCGACTTCTTCCAGACGATCGCCGAGATCCAGTTCGAGTCGGGTTACCCCTACATCGTGTTCGAGGACACGGTCAACAAGGCGAACCCGATCAAGGGTCGCATCAACATGTCGAACCTGTGCTCCGAGATCCTGCAGGTCAACACGCCGACGACCTTCAACGAAGACCTCTCGTACAACGAGATCGGCAAGGACATCAGCTGCAACCTCGGCTCGATGAACATCGCCCTGTCGATGGACGCTCCCGACCTCGGCAAGACCGTCGAGACCGCGATCCGTGGCCTCAGCGCCGTCAGCGACATGAGCCACATCACGTCGGTCCGCTCGATCGAGGTCGGCAACGACCAGTCGCACGCCATCGGCCTCGGCCAGATGAACCTGCACGGCTACCTCGCCCGCGAGCGGGTGCACTACGGCACGCCCGAGGCGATCGACTTCACGAACATCTACTTCTACACGGTGCTGTTCCACGCCCTGCGCGCCTCGAACACCATCGCGATCGAGCGTGGCGTCACCTTCGGCGGCTTCGAGGACTCGACCTACGCGTCGGGCACCTTCTTCGACAAGTACACCGAGACCGAGTGGAAGCCCGAGACCGAGCGGGCGGCGGCACTGTTCGCCGACGCCGGCGTCGCGATCCCCACGCAGGACGACTGGCTCGCGCTCAAGGCCAGCATCATGCAGCACGGCATCTACAACCAGAACCTCCAGGCCGTGCCGCCGACCGGGTCGATCTCGTACATCAACCACTCGACGTCGTCGATCCACCCGATCGCGTCGAAGATCGAGATCCGCAAAGAGGGCAAGCTCGGTCGCGTGTACTACCCGGCGCCGTTCATGACGAACGACAACCTCGAGTACTACACCGACGCCTACGAGATCGGGCCCGAGAAGATCATCGACACCTACGCCGCGGCGACGCAGCACGTCGACCAGGGCCTGTCGCTCACGCTGTTCTTCAAAGACACGGCGAGCACGCGCGACATCAACAAGGCGCAGATCTACGCATGGCGCAAGGGCATCAAGACGATCTACTACATCCGCCTCCGCCAGCTCGCGCTCGAGGGCACCGAGGTCGACGGCTGCGTCAGCTGCATGCTCTAGGCCCTGCGCCTCGAGTCCTTGCGCCACCCGGCGCGGGCCGGTCTCGACGACCGGCCCGCGCCTCCTGAACTCACACTCCTGCTCCTGAAAGGCACGTCATGACCCTCACCGATCCGGTCCACGCCACCGGCAAGTCGGTCCCGCTGATCTCGTCGGTCAGTGCGATCAACTGGAACCGCATCCACGACGACAAGGACGTCGAGGTCTGGAACCGGCTGGTCAACAACTTCTGGCTGCCCGAGAAGATCCCGCTGTCGAACGACGTCCAGTCGTGGAACACCCTCACGCCCGAAGAGCAGCAGATGACGATGCGGGTCTTCACCGGCCTGACGCTGCTCGACACCATCCAGGGCACCGTCGGCGCGATCAGCCTGATCCCCGACGCGATCACCCCGCACGAAGAAGCCGTCTACACGAACATCGCGTTCATGGAGTCGGTGCACGCCAAGAGCTACTCGTCGATCTTCTCGACCCTCGCGTCGACCCCCGAGATCGACGACGCCTTCCGCTGGTCGACCGAGAACGTCAACCTGCAGAAGAAGGCCCAGATCGTCCTCGACTACTACACGGGCGACGACCCTCTGAAGCGCAAGGTCGCCTCGACGCTGCTCGAGTCGTTCCTGTTCTACAGCGGCTTCTACCTGCCGATGTACTGGTCGTCGCGCGCCAAGCTGACCAACACGGCCGACCTCATCCGCCTCATCATCCGCGACGAGGCCGTGCACGGGTACTACATCGGCTACAAGTTCCAGAAGGGTCTCGAAGGCGCCTCGGACGAGCGCAAGCAAGAGATCAAGGACTACACGTTCAACCTGCTCTTCGAGCTCTACGAGAACGAGATCCAGTACACGCAAGACCTCTACGACGGCGTCGGCCTCAGCGAAGACGTCAAGAAGTTCTTGCACTACAACGCCAACAAGGCGCTGATGAACCTCGGCTACGAGCCGATGTTCCCCAAGGAGACGACCGACGTGAACCCGGCGATCCTGTCCGCTCTCTCGCCGAACGCCGACGAGAACCACGACTTCTTCTCGGGGTCGGGTTCGTCGTACGTCATCGGCAAGGCCGTCAACACCGAAGACGAGGACTGGGACTTCTGACCCACCCCCGCACCACGCAGCAGGCGTCGCCCATCCCGGGCGGCGCCTGTTCTGCGTCCGGTCCGACCGCGTGCGGGCTCAGTCGGCGAGCAGTGCCGCACGGATCGCGGCGATGCCGATCCGCACCTCGGCGAACGAGGTGCTGAGCGGCGACAGTCCGATGCGCAGGGCGTCGGGGTTGCGGAAGTCCGGCACGACACCGGCCTCCCAGAGCCGCGCCACGATCGACCGGAACGAGTCGTGCGTGATCGTGACGTGGCTGCCGCGGCGGTCCGGTTCGCGAGGCGTCGCGACGGTCACCCCGAGCGGCACGAGCCAGGCGTCGACGAGGTCGAAGGCGTAGTCGGTCAGGGCGAGCGACTTCGACCGGATGGCATCGATGCCGGCCTCGTCGATGAGGTCGAGCATGTCGTGCATCGCGAGCATGCCCATCACCGGGGGAGTGCCGCTGATGAACCGCCGGATGCCGGTCGCCGGCTGGTATCCGTCGGCCATGGCGAACACGTCGGCGGCGCCCATCCATCCCTGGATCGGCTGGTCGAGCTCGGGCAGCAGCGAGGCGCGGGCGTAGACGAACGCGGGGGCTCCCGGCCCACCGTTCAGGTACTTGTAGGTGCAGCCGACGGCGAGATCGACGCACCAGTCGTCGAGCTGCATCGGCACGACGCCGACGCTGTGGCAGAGGTCGGCCAGCACGAGACCGCCCGCCTCGTGCACGAGCGTCGTGATCGCGGGCAGGTCGACCAGCCAGCCCGACCGGTACGACACGTGGTTCACCAGCAGCAGTGCGGTGTCGGGCCCCACGACGTCGCGCACCTGCGACACGGTCACGCCGGTCGCCTTGTCGACGGCGATCCAGCGGATCGTGGCCCCGTGCTCGCGGGCGATGCCCTCGACGACGAAGCGGTCGGTCGGGAACTGGTCGTCGTCGATGACGATCTCGTGGCGGTCGGGCCGAGCCCGCAAGCCCGCACGGATCGCCTTGTAGAGCAGCACGGTCGTCGAGTCCGCCACGACCGTCTGGCCCGGGGCGGCACCGAGGCAGGCCGCCGCGATGCGGTCGCCGAGCTCGGTCGGCAGGGCCATCCAGCGTTCGTCCCACGAGCGGATCAACCGCGTGCCCCAGGCGCCCTCGACGAACTCGGACAGTCGCGACAGCGTGGCGGTCACGGGCCGCCCGAGCGAGTTGCCGTCGAGGTACGACACCACGTCGACGGCCGGCACGAACCGGTCGACGAACGACGCCAGCGGGTCGGTGGCGTCGAGCGGGCCGGCGGGGTGCGCCGAGGCCTGCTCGTCGGGGTCGGTGGAGTCGACGGGGTAGGCGAGCGGATCGGTCATCGGGTCTTCTCCTCGAGGGCGACGGCGAGCAGCTCGTCGGCGGTCAGTGCGGTCGCGCGGGCGAGCCAGGCGGCCCGTTCGTCGGAGGACGCGGAGGCGCGGGGCGCGTCGGCGATCCAGGTCACGCGGGTGAACGGCAGGCGCGCACCGCCGGTGGGCCCGGCGACGTCGGGGGCGAGGGCGTCGAGCAGGCCGGCCAGCCCGAAGCCGGCCCGACCCATCGCGCGCAGCTCGCGTTCGTTCACCCCGAGCGGAAGGTCGCCGTTGCCGAGGTCGGTGCCGTAGAGCACCCGACCCCCGGCGGCCCGGAACCGGGACAGGTTGTCGACGGCCGTCTCGTGCGCGGCCCCACCGAGACCGTGACCGTGGATGTCGAGCGTGCTCACCCACGTCGTGGACGCGGCCAGCCGGGCGATGAGGTCGTCGTCGAGCCGTTCGCTGAAGGGCGTGTGGGCGAGCCGGTCGACCCCGGCGTCGGCCGCGCGTGCCGCCTGGCCGACGCCCTGGACGTGGGCGACCACGGGCAGGTCGAGCCCGTGCGCGGCGTCGACGACGGCGCCCAGCGTCGCGTCGTCGAGGACGGGGCCGACGTCGGAGTTCAGGGCGACCTTGACGATCGAGGCGCCGAGGGCATGCTGCTGCTCGACGAGCCGGGCCGCGCGGCGCAGCCGGGTCGAGGCGCGGAGGCCGCCGACCGGGAGGGAGGCGCGGGGCGGCGCCCAGCCCGCCCGGCTCGGGTACCCGCCCGGCGCCGTGATCAACCCGCCGGCGATCGCCACCTCGGGCCAGCCGTCGCGACCGGACCGGCCGAGCCAGCCGGAGGCGACCGTCGGGTCCCACCCGAGGTCGACGACCCGCGAGATGCCGCCGACGGGCAGCTGCGTGGCGTCGATCAGGCCGAGGTGGACGTGCGAGTCGGTGAAGGGGGCCAGC
This sequence comes from Frigoribacterium sp. NPDC087798, assembly GCF_044742985.1. Taxonomy (NCBI): domain Bacteria; kingdom Bacillati; phylum Actinomycetota; class Actinomycetes; order Micrococcales; family Microbacteriaceae; genus Frigoribacterium; species Frigoribacterium sp. NPDC087798. The sequence goes on from NZ_JBIUVP010000005.1 coordinate 86,582, forward strand.
ACGGTGCCCGGCACGTGGGGCAGCTCGGCGCCGGCCAGGGTGTCGGCGTCGTGCGCGTCGGCCGATCCGGCGAAGACCACGCCGTGGGCGTCGAGGCGCAACAGGCTGCGACCGGACCACCGGCCCGACCAGGCGTGGTCGACCGTGACGAGCCGCGCCTCCTGGTCCATGACCCGACCCTATTCGTGCGTGCTGCCCGTGCTCTGCAGGCCCGCCCGCGTCCGGGGACGACGAGGCGGGCTCCGCAGGGTGGGTGCCGAGGAGGCGCGACTCAGCCGGGCAGGACGGCCCGCGAGCACCGCGCCACGTAGGGCAGGCGGATGAGGTCGGCGCCGCGGGTGTCCGGGTACGTGTCGAGCAGTCGCTCGACGTCGCGCAGCAGGGCCGCGCGGTCGTCGGGCGAGAGCGTGATGACGTAGCTGCGCGACGCGATCATGGCGAGGAACTCGTCGCGACCCAGCTCGTGCACCCAGGGGACGTCGTACCGCTCGACGGTGCCGAACGGCGCACCGACGACGGGGGCGTCCGACCCCATGTCGCGCTCGCGGGGTTGGCGCATCACCCGGCTGAGCTCCGCCAGCCACGGCACGGACTCGTCGCGGATGTTCCAGACGAGGCCGAGGGTGCCGCCGGGACGCAGGACGCGGGCGATCTCGGGCACGGCGCGGTCGGGGTCGACCCAGTGCCAGGCCTGCGCGACGAGGACGGCGTCCACCGTGTCGTCGCCGAGGGGGATGTCCTCGGCCGACCCGGCGACCGACGTCGCCCCGGGGACGACCTGCTCGAGGGTCGCGCGCATGCCCGGCGAGGGCTCGACCGCCGTGACCGACGGGGCACGGTCGAGCAGCAGACGGGTGAGCTTGCCCGTGCCCGCCCCCAGGTCGACCACGTGACAGGCGCCCTCGGGCAGCAGCCAGTCGACGGCGTCGAGGGGGTACGACGGGCGACCCCTCTCGTAGACGTCGGCGGCCAGCCCGAACGAGGCGGCGAGGTCGGAATCGGGTCGTGCGGGGTCGAAGCCATGGGCGGCCGGATCGAACCCCTCCTGCAGTGGTTGATGTGTCACCGGAACACTGTCGCACGTCACGATCCGTCACACACCCTCTGTTACGTCGGCCTCGGGCGCAGCATGGAGGGGATGACTTCCTCGCTGCCTCCGACCCCTTCGTCCCCGCGTCCGACCCGTCCCCTGCGGGTCGTCGCGGTGTCCGGCACCCTCAGCACGCCGTCGAAGACCGACGCCCTCGTGCACGAGATCGTGACGGCGCTGGGCGACGTCCTGCCGATCGAGGCGCACGTCATCCGGGTCAGCGAACTCGGCCCCCTGTTCGCCGGCGCGCTCACCCGGGACCAGCTCGACGAGCGGGTCGAGCGCGAGCTGGTGGCCATCGAGACCGCCGACCTGCTGATCGTCGCCTCGCCCGTCTACCGCGCCTCCTTCACCGGGCTGTTCAAGCACTTGTTCGACTTCGTCGAGCAGTACGCGCTCGTGGACGTGCCCGTGCTGCTCGCCGCGACCGGGGGGAGCGAGCGCCACGCGCTGATCATCGAGCACGCGTTGCGACCGCTGTTCGGGTTCTTCCAGGCCCTCACCCTGCCGTTGGGCGTCTACGCGCACACGACCGACTTCACGGCGACCGGAGGCGCGGAGAAGTATGCGGTCACGGCCCCTCTGCTGCAGGAGCGCATCCGCCACGCGATCCAGCGCGGCCTGCCGCTGATCCGCTCGAGCATCGCCGAGAAGGGGCGCATCGAGCAGACCCTCGACGACGGCGACGCGCGCGACGACCTGGCGGTCGACGACCTGCGCGCCGGCGAGCTCGACGTCACGACCCCGACGCGCCTGTTCAGCTGAGCGCGACCCGAAGGCGGGGCAGCCGCTCCGGGATGCCCACCGGTATCGTGATCGTCGTGAACCCCGACCCGACTCCCCGTGGCCCGTCCGTCGCCCGCGCCGAGATCCGCGACAGCGAGGCACAGCGCCGTCTCGGCCTGTTGCCCTCCGGCGTGCTGCCGGGGCGTGCGGTCCGATGGGTGGACGACGGCGTGGACGACCTGTCCGTGCTCGCGCTCGCCGAGGCACAGACCAGCACCGACGACGCCCGCGAGGCGCTCCTCGCCCAGGCGGCCGTCGACCTCGGCCTCGGCTTCGGCTCGGTGCGCGAGGCGCGTGCCCATCACGGTCAGCGCGTCGTCGAGTCGATGACGGCCGCGTCGGCCCCTGCCGACGCCCTGGGCTTCTCGAACGGCTTCACCGACACCATCGAGGAGTCGGTGCGCGACAGCATCGCCCGCCTCTTCAAGCCCCGCGGCTGATCCGGGGCGTCGACGCGACCGGACGCAGGAGGCGCGGTGCCGGTCGTGACCGGCACCGCGCCTCCTGCGGTCGTGCCGTGGGTCAGGCCTTGCCGACCTCGAGCTCGACGACCGCCCACGAGAGGGCGGGCAGGCGGAGGCGCGCGGTGCCGCCGTCGACCGTGACGCCGGTCAGCGGCACGAGGCCCACGGTGTCCTGCGCGTCCTCGGTGTTGGACGAGAAGCGGTCGCCGCCCTCGGGGACGGCCAGGACCTCGGCACGGGTGACGCGTCCGCCGCTGAAGCCGCGCAGGGCGACCTCGACGTCGGCCGCCTCGTCGAGACCGCGGTTGGCGAGGAAGAACGCGACCGTGCCGGCCTCCTCGTCGTAGGTGGCGCTGACGTCGACCAGGTCGGCGTCGCCGTACTTCTCGGTGTCGACCTTGTCGCTCGTGACGAGGGTGCGCAGGATCTGCCCGGTGGCGAGCGCGGCCATGCGGGCGAACGGCCAGAAGATCGACTGACGCCACGCGGGCCCGCCGGCCTCGCTGCGGATCGGCGCGATGACGTTGACGAGCTGCGCCTGGTTGGCGATCTTGACCCGGTCGCCGTGACGCAGCAGCGAGTTGAGGAAGGTGCCGACCACGACCGCGTCGGTGACGTTGTACTGGTCCTCGATCAGCCGGGGGTGCTCGCGCCAGCCCTTCGACACGTTGTGCGGCTGGTCGTCCGAGTCGAGGCCCGTCTGGTACCAGACGTTCCACTCGTCGAACGAGATGTCGACCTGCTTCGTGTGCTTGCCGGCGGCCTTGACGCCGTCGATCGTCGACACGACCTCCTCGATGAACGCGTCCATGTCGACGGCCGTCGCGAGGAAGCTCTTCGCGTCGCCGTCGTGCTCCTGGTAGTACGCGTGCATCGACACGTAGTCGACCTCGTCGTAGGCGTGCGTCAGGACCTCGTGCTCCCAGGTGCCGAAGGTGGGCATGCCGCGGCCCGAGCTGCCGACGGCGACCAGTTCGATCGAGTCGTCGACGAACTTCATGGCCTTGGCGGCCTCCTGGGCCAGGCGGCCGTACTCGGTGGCCGTCTTGTGGCCGATCTGCCACGGGCCGTCGAGCTCGTTGCCGAGGCACCAGAGCTTGATGTCGAAGGGGTCCTTGGCGCCGTTGGCGATGCGGCGGTCGCTCAGCGCGGTGCCGCCGGGGTGGTTGGCGTACTCGACGAGTTCCCGGGCGGCGTCGACGCCCCGGGTGCCGAGGTTGACGGCCTCCATCACCTCGGTGCCGGCCAGCTTCGACCACGCGACGAACTCGTGCAGGCCGAAGGCGTTGGTCTCGACGGTGTGCCAGGCGCCGTCGAGGCGACGGGGGCGCTGGTCGACCGGTCCGACGCCGTCCTCCCAGTTGTACCCCGAGACGAAGTTGCCTCCGGGGTAGCGGATGACGGTGGCGCCGAGCTCCTTGGTGAGGTCGAGGACGTCCTGGCGGAAGCCGTTCTCGTCGGCGGCGGGGTGACCGGGTTCGTAGATGCCGGTGTAGACGCAGCGGCCCATGTGCTCGACGAACGAGCCGAACAGGCGGCGGGGGACCGGGCCGATGGTGAACTCGCGGTCGACGGTGATGCGGGCGGTGGACATGGGTCTCCTAGGTGAGGGGATCGGCGTGCGTGTGGTGGGGACGAGGAGGCGCGGTGCGGCAGGGCGGTCGCGTCCGGGGCGGTCGGATCACTGACCTCCGAACCCGGTGGTCGAGATGCCCTTGATGATCTGCCGCTGGAAGAACAGGAACACGAGGATGAGCGGCAGGGCGGCGAGGACCGCGGCGGCCATGTTCTGCGCGTACTGGATGCCGTAGGCGCTCTCGATGGTCTGCAGGCCGACCGGCAGGGTGAGCAGGGACGCGTCGTTCGTGACGATGAACGGCCACAGGAAGTTGTTCCAGGCGCCGATGAACACGAAGATCGACACCGCTCCGAGGATGGGGCGCGACAGCGGCAGCAGGATCGTGAAGAAGACCCGGATGCGCCCCGCGCCGTCGACGCGGGCGGCGTCCTCGAGCTCGATCGGCACCTGGTCGAAGAACTTCTTCAGCACGAACACCATCGCCGGGGCGATCGCCTGCGGCAGGATGATGCCCCAGTACGTGTCGACCATGTCGAAGGCGAGCATCTGGTAGAACAGCGGCACGATCAGCACCTGCGGCGGGATGATGATCGACGCGATCGTCGCGACGTACAGCCACTTCTTGCCGCGGAAGTCGAGGCGCGAGAAGGCGTAGGCGACGAGGGCCGAGGTGGCCACGACGATCAGCGTGATGACGATCGAGGTGAACAGGCTGTTGAACAGCCACACCGGGATGTTGCCCTGTTCGAGCACCCCGCGGTAGGCGTCCAGCGTGAAGCCGCCGGCCGGGATCCAGGTCTGCGGCGTCGCCGCGGCGTCGGTCTCGCTCTTGAACGAGGTGGCGAGGGACCACAGGAACGGCAGCAGCCAGAGGACGGCGAGCACGACCAGGATGGCCACGCTGATCACGGCCATGGGGCCGAACGGCTTCTGGCCGGGCTTGTGGCCCTTCCGGCCCCGGCCGGCGGTGGGGGCCCGCAGGTCGGACGTGGGGGCGAGGGCGGGGGCGGTCACTTCTGGGCTCCCTTGCGGTTGCGGGCCGTGATGCTGAACTGCGCGATCGAGATGACGACGATGACCGCGAAGAAGATGTACGAGATCGCCGACGAGTAGCCGAAGCGGTAGCCGGTGAAGCCGGTGTCGAAGATGTACTGCACGGCCGAGCGGGTGCTGCCCGCCGGTCCGCCGGTGGTCATCTGGTAGATCTGGTCGAAGACCTTCAGCGAGGCGAGCACCTGGAGGATGACGATCAGGCCGGTGGTCGGGCCGAGCTGCGGGATGGTGATCGACAGCAGCGACCGCCAGCGTCCGGCGCCGTCGAGCGACGCGGCCTCGTACTGCTGGTCGGGGATGTTCTGCAGGGCGGCGAGGTACAGCAGGAAGTTGAAGCCGACCGTCCACCAGACGGTGGTCGCGACCACGGCGATCATGGCGGTGTCGGGGTCCTGCAGCCAGGCGGGTTGCGGCAGACCCAGCGTGCCGAGCACGTTGTTGATCGGGCCGAGGGTGGGGCTGTAGAGCTGGATCCAGAACAGCGAGACGACCGTCGAGGCGAGCAGGTACGGCAGGAAGAAGCTCAGCCGCCAGAGCCACTGACCCGGCAGCCCGGTGTTGACGAGGATGGCGAGCACGAGCGCCACGACGACGAGCGGGATCGTGCTGAGCACCGTGAACCACAGCGTGTTGAGCATCGACCGCCACATGTCGCCGTCGGCGAAGGCCTCGGCGTAGTTGGCGACGCCGATCAGCTCGCCGCCCTGGCCGGTCAGGCTCTGGCCGGTGAAGCTCAGGTAGAAGCCGTGGAGCAGCGGCCAGACCAGGAACACCGCGAAGAGCACGGTGAACGGAGCGGCGAAGCCCCAGCCGATGCGGTTGTCGGAGGGGCCGGTCCGCTTGCGGGAGGCGCGGCTGCGGTCGGTCGCGCGGGCGTCGGACCGCGTGCGCTCGGCGGTGGCCCGGGGGGCCTTGACCGTGGTGGAGGTCACAGATCGACTCCTTCGTCGTCGTGATGGTCGGGTCGTGCGGAGGGGGAGGAGGGCGGTGTCGGGCGGACGGGGCGGCGGTGTCGTGTCGGCGTGGGGGAGGGCACGACGGTCACACCGGAGCCGGCCGCGACAGCTGCGTGTTGACTCGCGCGACGAACCGACGCATGCCGTCGGCCGCGTCGTCCTTGGCGAGGATCACGGACTGGATCGAGTCGAGGAAGTACGTCTGGAAGTCCGAGCCCGAGCCGGTGAACCAGGCGGGCGGGTCGTAGTTCAGGTAGTCCGCCGCCTCGGCGTAGTTCGCCTGCGGTCGCAGCTCGGCGTACTCGGGGCTCTCGACGATCGGCAGGTAGGCCGGGATGTGCCCGGCCGCGGCCCACGAGATGGAGTCCTTCAGGATGGTCGAGACCATCTTGTAGACGTCCTCGCGCTTGACGTCGTCGACCTCGCTCTGCCTCGGCAGCACGAACGCGTGCGAGTCGGCGTAGACGGCCGGCGTGCCGAAGAGCGTCGGGATGATGCTGCCGTCGAACGGGATGCCCGCGTTCTCGGCGCTCGGGACCTCCCACACGCCGGTGAAGAGCATGCCGCTCTCGCCGCTGACGAACTCGGCGATGCCCGACTGGATGTCGCTGGCCGTGGCCATCGCCGTGCCGTCCGTGAGCTGCTGCATGAACTGGAGCGCGGTGACGGCGGCCTGCTCGTCGTACTCGACCGTGCCGCCCTCCTTCAGCACCATGTCGGCGCCCTGCTGCTTGTAGAACGTGTAGAACATGCGCCACAGCTGCGCGCCGTCGTTGAGGTAGCCCCACGAGGCGCCGTGCTTGCCGGTCACCTGCTGCATGGCGTTCGCGACCTCGAGGAACTGCTCGGGGCTGGTGATCTCGACGAGCTTGCCGTCGGGGCCGAGGGCACCCGCCTGGGCGGCGATGTCGGTGTTGTACAACAGGATGAACGGGTGCGAGTCGAGGGCGACCGAGTAGAGGTCGCCGCCGTTGAAGCCCTTCTTCCACACGGCCTCGGCGAAGTCCTCTTCGCGGACGCCGTACGACGCGAGCTTCTCGACGTCCCACGGGTCGAGCAGGCCGCCGGGGGCGTAGCCGGGCACGCGCGAGGCGTGCATGATCGCGACGTCCGGCGCGCGACCGCCGGCCGAGGCCATGGCGAGCTTCGTGTAGTACGGCGTGCCCCAGGCGAGCACGGTCTGCGTCGCGTGGAACCCCGGGTTCTGCTCGTTGGCCTGGTCGATCAGCGCCGACATCTTGATGCCGTCACCGCCGCTGAGCAGGTGCCAGAACTTCAGCTGCGCGACGTCCGTGCCCGAGCCGGTGACCGCCCCGGGCGCACAGCCCGAGAGGCCCGTGGCGACGAACGCCCCGCCGACGAGGGCGGCGGAGCCGAGCAACATGCTGCGGCGGCTGAGGCCGCGGGGGGTGGCGGTGCCGGAGGTGGTGCCCGGTCGCGGTGCCGGGGTCGTCCGATGGTTCTCGGTCATCTTCACTCCTTCGTGATGCGTGACGAGAGCGACTATTCCATCGTTGTAACGGATGCGCAAGAGGTTTCCGGCACACCGCCAGGACAGGGCCACAGCACCAGGCTCTCTTCTGGTGTCGTGCCCACCTCGTGGTGTCAGGAGCGGCCGCGGGTGCTGGCGCGCACGACGATCTCGTGGGGGACGATCACGAGTTCGGCCGCGCCCTGCCGGTCGGCGATGCGGGCCGCGAGCAGTTCGAGGGTGCGGTCGACGAAGAGGCGCTTGTCGAAGGTGACGGTCGTCAGCGGCGGCACGGAGAACCTCCCGTCGACGATGTCGTCGAAACCGGCCACCGCGACGTCGTCGGGGACCCGCAGGCCCGCCGACGTCAGCGCGCTGACGGCGCCGATGGCGAGCGAGTCGGTGAAGCAGAAGATCGCGTCGGGCCGGTCGCCGCGCTCGACGGCCGCCCGGACGACCGAGAAGGCGTCGGCCGAGGTCCACTCTGGGCACGAGTACTGCAGCGCGTGGTCGAGGGGCAGGCCGGCCTCGGCCATGGCCTGCTCGAAGCCGCGGGTGCGGGCGCGCGCCGTGGCCGTGTCGAACTCGCCGGCAGAGTCGCCGAGGGTCGCGATGCGGCGGTGTCCGGCGGCGATCAGGTGGGCCGTCATGTCGCGGGCCGCGGCGACGCTGTCGACCCGCACCTGGTCGACGAGGGTCTGCTCGACCTCGCCGATGACGACGACGGGCGGCAGCGAGTCGGTGGCCCCGGTGCCGGTGCCGGTGCCGGAGGCGCTGCCGGCGGACGACAGGGCGCTGGCGTCGAGCGTGATCGGGTTGAGGACGAGGCCGTCGACGAGGTGTTCCTTGCCGCGCGAGAGCAGCTCGCCCTCGCGTTCGGGCCGAGAGCCGGTCTGCTCGAGCTGGATCGACCAGCCGCGCTCGTGCGCCTGTTCGACGAACCAGTGCGTCATCTCGGCGCTGTACGGGGTGCTCAGGTCGGGGAACGCCAGGGCGATCGACCCGGTGCGCCCGGTGCGCAGGCCACGCGCGCTGAGGTTCGGCACGTAGTCGAGTTCGGCCAGTGCGCTCTCGACCCGGGTACGGGTGTCGGGCCGGACGAAGACGACGCCGTTGATCACGTTGGAGACGGTCTTCGGCGACACCCCGGCGAGTGCCGCCACGTCCTTCACCGTCGCGCGCATGCGTTCAGGCTAGTGGCGGCAGGCGCTCAGGCGGAGGCGAGCACCTTGACGATGCGCTGCAGCGAGACGCTCTCGCTCGGCCGCAGGTCTTGTGCGAACAGGCTGAGGCGGAACTCCTCGATCATCCACCGGGCGCGGACGAGCGCAGGAGGCGCGGTGTCGGCGGGCGGGAACGTCCCGCCCGCGGCCTCGTACCGCTCGGTCGCCTGCTGCACCTCGCTGAGCCAGACGCGGTCCCGCCCGGGGTTCTCGAGCAGTTTCGCCGTGCGCTTCGTGATGCCCACGAGGTACACCGGCACGCGCTGCAACTGCTGGAGCCCGGTCTGCGACACGAAGCCCGGACGGATCAGGCGATCCCGCTGCTGCCGCATGTCGGTCAGCGCCGCGAGCAGGGTCATCGAGGTCGCACCCTTCAGGGCCTTGTCGGCGTCGCGGGAGGCGGTCAGCGTGCGGGCGACGAGCGAGACGGTCTGGAACATCTGGTCCATCACGGCCCCCGAGACCCGGTCGCGGGTCGAGAGGAACTCCTTCTTCGTCATCACCATGCCGTCGGGCTTGACGCGGAACAGCACGTCGTCGACGACGGCCACGAGACAGTCCGCGAAGAGCGCCGACGTGTTCTGGTACGGGCTCGTCGCGAGGATGAGCTTCTCGGCGCTCGTCAGGTGTTGCTGCACGTAGGCCACGGGCGACGGGGTCGCCAGCATCAGCAGGCGCCGCACGCCCTTCGGCGTCGCCAGGGCCTGGTCGGCGGGCGTCGCCATCAACGTGATCGAGACCGAGTCGCCGTGGTCGACCAACGCCGGGTAGGCCCGGATCACGGTGTCGCCGTGGCGGGTGTCGACGACCGCGGGGAGCTCGTCGAAGTCCCACGACGTCAGGCCCTCGCGCTCGATCGAGCTCGTGGGGCGAGGCGTGACGGGCGTGGCGTCGCCCCCCGCGCCTCCTCGTCCGCGACCCCGGCCACGGCCGCGCTCGTCGCGCCCGCCGCCCTGTGTGACGCGCGCGACGCTGTCGCGCGTGGCGTCGCGCAGCCGGTGCTGGAGCGCGTCGAGGTCCTTGTCGGCCCCGACCGTGCGGCCCCGCTCGTCGACCACGGCGTACGTGACCCGCAGGTGCGCGGGCACGCGGTGCAGGTCGAAGTCGTCGGTCGATACGGGCGTGTAGGTGAGCTTCTTGATCGCCGCGGCCACGGTCGCCGTGAACGGCTCGTCGACGTCGGCCGGAGGTGCGTCGGGCAGCTCGTCCGTGATCTTCGACGCCCAGTCGGCGGCGGGCACCACGTTCTTGCGGATCTGCTTCGGCAGCGACTTGATGAGCGACGTGACGAGCTCGTCGCGCAACCCCGGCACCTGCCAGTCGAAGCCGACCGGACGGAGGCGCGGCAGCAGCGGCAGCGGAACGATCACGGTCACGCCGTCGTCGTCGGCCCCCGGCTCGAACTTGTAGCGCAGGGTCAACGTCTGGTCGCCCTGCTGCCACGTGCTCGGGAAACCCTGTTCGTCGACGTCGGGTTCGTCGTCCCCGAGCAGGTCGGCGGCGGTCATGGTGAGCAGGTCGGGCGTGTCGACCTTGGCCTTGCGCCACCAGCCCTCGAAGTCGCGCATGCTCGCGACGTCGGCCGGGATGCGCCGCTGGAAGAACTCGAACGCGGCGTCGCCGTCGACCAGGATGTCGCGGCGGCGCGTGCGCTCTTCGACCTCGGTGAGCTCGCGGATGAGCTGCCGGTTCTTCTGCTCGAAGGCCTGGTGCCCCTCCCAGTCGCCCTCGACCAGCGCGTGCCGGATGAACAGCTCGCGGGCGTAGGCGGGGTCGATGCGCGAGAACTGGATGCGTCGTCGCTCGACGATCGGCACCCCGTAGAGCGTGACGCGCTCGTAGGCGACGACGGCGCCCTGCTTCTTCTCCCAGTGGGGTTCGCCGTAGCTGCGCTTGACCAGGTCGGGCGCCAGCGGTTCGGCCCACGCCGGGTCGATCGAGCCGGCGACGCGGGCGAACAGGCGACTGGTCTCGACGAGTTCGGCGGTCATCACGGCCGCCGGCGGCTTCTTCGCGAGGCTGCTGCCCGGGAAGATCAGGAACCTCGTCTGGCGGGCGCCGACGAAGTCCTTCTTCTGCGGGTCGAACAGGCCGATCTGGCTGAGCAGGCCGGCCAGCAGGCTGCGGTGGACGCCGTCGGGGTTCGCGCTGCGCTCGCCGATGTGCAGGCCGAGGGGCCTGGCCGCGCGGCTGAGCTGGCGGTAGACGTCCTGCCACTCGCGGATGCGCAGGTAGTTGAGGAACTCGTCGCGGCACAGACGCTTGAAGGCGTTGCCGCTGAGCTCCTTCTGCTTGTCCTCGAGGTACTCGAACAGGTTGAGCAGCGTGAGGAAGTCGCCCTTGGGGTCGCGGAAGCGCGAGTGCTTCTCGTCGGCCTGGGCACGCCGCTCGAGGGGACGCTCGCGGGGGTCCTGGATGCTCAGGGCCGAGACGATGGCGAGCACCTCGCGCGTCGTGCCCTGCGTCTTGGACTCGACGACCATGCGGGCGAGGCGCGGATCGATCGGCAGTCGCGTGAGCTGCTTGCCGACCCGGGTGATCTGGCCGCCCTGGGTGACCGCGCCGAGCTCGCGCAGCAGGTCGAGTCCGTCCTTGATGCCGCGCGAGTCGGGCGGCTGGAGGAAGGGGAAGGCGGCGATGTCGCCGAGGTTCAGGGAGATCATCTGCAGGATGACCGCGGCGAGGTTGGTCCGCAGGATCTCGGGCTCGGTGAACTCGGGGCGCTTCTCGAAGTCGGTCTCGCTGTAGAGGCGGATCGCGATGCCGCTGCTCGTGCGACCGGAGCGGCCCGACCGCTGGTTGGCACTCGCCTGCGAGATGGCCTCGATCGGCAGGCGCTGCACCTTGGCCCGGGTCGAGTAGCGGCTGATGCGGGCCGTGCCGGCGTCGATCACGTACTTGATGCCGGGCACGGTGAGGCTGGTCTCGGCGACGTTGGTCGCGAGGACGATGCGGCGCCGGGTGCCCGCGGTCGTGCTGGGCTGGAAGACCCGGTGCTGGTCGGCGGCGCTCAACCGGCCGTAGAGCGGCAGCACCTCGGTGAACGGCAGGTTGCGGCCGCGGATGCTCTCCTCGGCGTCACGGATCTCGTTCTCTCCGCTGAGGAAGACGAGGACGTCGCCGCTCGACTCGCGGGCGAGCTCGTCGAGGGCCTCGTTGATGCCCTGCAGGTAGTCCTTGTCGTCGGCGCGCTGCCTGCGGTCGCCGGCCCGCGCCTCCTGACGGTCGCCCTGGCGACCCGCGGGGCGGTCGTCGTCGTCGAGGTCGCCGTCGTCGTCGCTCGTGGTGTCGTCGGCCACGAGCGGTCGGTAGCGGACCTCGACCGGGTAGGTGCGACCCGAGACCTCGACGATGGGCGCGTCGCCGAAGTGCTTCGAGAACGACTCGGGATCGATCGTGGCGCTCGTGATGATGAGCTTGAGGTCGGGGCGGCGGGGCAACAGCTGCTTGAGGTACCCGAGCAGGAAGTCGATGGTCAGGCTGCGCTCGTGGGCCTCGTCGATGATGATCGTGTCGTAGCGCTCGAGCTCGCGGTCGAAGTGGATCTCGTTCAGCAGGATGCCGTCGGTCATCAGCTTGATCTGCGTGTCGGCACCGACCTTGTCGGTGAACCGCACCTGGTAGCCGACCACGCCGCCGACCTCGTCGCCGAGTTCTTCGGCGATGCGCTCGCTGATGGTGCGGGCCGCGATGCGGCGCGGCTGGGTGTGGCCGATCTTGGTCCGGCCGAGCTCGAGGCAGATCTTGGGCAGCTGGGTCGTCTTGCCCGAACCGGTGGCGCCCGCGACGATGACGACCTGGTTGTCACGGATCGCCGCGGCGATGTCGTCGCGCCTCTGGCTGACCGGCAGCTCGGCGGGATACGTGATGGTGGGGATCATGAGCCCTCCATCGTAAGCCGCCCGGGGCCGGACCGGGCGACGGGTGGCGCGTCGTAGGATCGCGGCAGACCGCACGTCAACGGAGACGGAGAGACACCATGTCATCAGCACCCAGCCCCCGAGGCCACGCCACCGCGTCGGTCGCGGCCATCCTCGCCGAGTCGGCCGGCCGGTTCCCCGACGACGTCGCCGTCATCGTCGGGCCCACCTCGACCACCTACGCCGAGCTCTGGCAGCAGACCCTGGCCTACGCCGGGGCCCTCCGCGCCCGGGGCGTCGGCCCCGGGGACCGGGTCGCCATGCTCGTCCCGAACGTCGCGGACTTCCCCCGCGTCTACTACGCGACGCTCGCGCTCGGCGCGGTCGCCGTGCCGGTCCACGCCCTCCTCAAGCGACACGAGATCGAGTACGTGCTGCGCGACAGCGGCTCCCGCCTGCTCGTCTGCGCCGCACCGCTGCTCGGTGAAGGAGGCGCGGGAGCGCAGCTCGCGGGGGTCGACGTCCTGACCGTGCTCGCGCCTCCTGCCGGCCAGGAGGACGACGGGCCCGACCGCCTCGAGGACCTCGCCGCGGCCGCCGCACCCCTCGACACCTACGTGCCCCGCGACCCGTTCGACACCGCCACGATCCTCTACACGAGCGGCACCACGGGCCAGCCCAAGGGGGCCGCAGGGTCTCACCTCGCCCTGATCGAGCAGGTCAACACCAACCTGATGACGACGTTCGACATGCATCGCGGCGACGTGCTGCTCGGGGCCCTGCCGCTGTTCCACACCTTCGGACAGACCTGCACGATGAACACCGGGTTCCGGGTCGGCGCGACGATCGTCATGCTGCCGAAGTTCGACGGCGACGCCGCGCTCGCCGCGATGGTCGAGCACGGCTGCGAGGTGTTCATGGGCGTGCCCACGATGTACATGGCCCTGATCGCCGCGGCCACCCGCAGCGAGGCGCGCCCACCGCTGCGCTACGCCGTCTCGGGCGGGGCGTCGCTGCCGCTCGCGGTGCTCGAGAAGTTCCAGCAGGTGTACGACGCCCCGATCCACGAGGGCTACGGGCTGACCGAGACCTCGCCCGTCGCCACCTTCAACCACGTCGGGGTGCCACCGCGGCCCGGCACCATCGGCACGCCGATCTGGGGCGTCGACGTCGAGATCGCCGACCAGCACGTCGAGGACTCGATCGTGCTGCTGCCGCACGGCGAGATCGGCGAACTCGTCATCCGTGGGCACAACCTCATGAACGGCTACCTCGACCGGCCCGAGGACACCGCGAAGGCGATCGTCGACGGCTGGTTCCGCACGGGCGACCTCGGCACGAAGGACGACGACGGCTACCTGACGATCGTCGACCGCACGAAGGACATGATCATCCGCAACGGCTACAACGTGTACCCGCGGCAGGTCGAGGAGGTCCTCGCGCAGCACCCCGACGTCACGATGGCGGCCGTCTTCGGCGTGGCGCACGAACTCCACGGGCAGGAGATCGAGGCGGCCGTCGTCCTCCGTGACGGGGCCACGGCCACCCCCGACGAGTTGGTCGCCTTCGTCGCCGACGAGATCGCGGCCTACAAGTACCCCCGCGTGGTCCACGTCCTCGACGCCTTGCCGCTCGGCCCCAGCGGCAAGGTCCTCAAGCGCGAACTCGTGGACCGGTTCTCGGCCGCCGTCACCGGGGTCGGCGAGGGAGCCGCGGCGCCCCGCTGACCGGGTCGCGAGGGCACCCCCCGGACGGGGATCACCAGGACGGGGGCTGCCCGGACGGGGGCTGCCGGGCGGACGATCGGGCTCCTAGCCTCACAGCAGAACCTCAGCCCGATCTGACAGGACCCCCGTGAACCCTTCCATGTCCCGAGTCCTCGGCGTCACCGCCGCCGTGGGCGGCCTCGTCGCCCTGAGCCTGGCAGGCGTCACCGCGGCGACCGCCGAACCCGCCACCGGTTCCTTCACCGGGTCCGACGCCTCCGCGGCAGCGGCCCCCGCCCTCGACCGCTACCAGGGCGCCGACCGTTTCGCGACGGCCGCCGACATCGCCGGCCGGGCCTACCCGGACGGTGCCGGCACGGTCATCATCGCGAACGGCGTGCAGTTCCCCGACGCGCTGAGCGCCGCTCCGGCCGCCGCGCTGATCGAGGCGCCGCTCCTGCTGACGGCTCCGAACGCCCTCCCGTCGTCGGTGGCCGACCGCCTCGTCGCCCTCAAGCCGCGGAACGTGGTCGTCATCGGTGGCGTCAACGCCGTGTCGCCCGCCGTCGCCACCCAGATCGGCAAGATCACCGGGGCGACGGTCGATCGTGTCCATGGCGCCGACCGTTACGCGACCTCGCGGGCCGTCGTCGACGCGTTCTTCGCCGAGACCGGCGTCTACCGCGCCTTCGTCACCTCGGGCCTGAACTTCCCCGACGCCGTCAGCGCCAGTGCCGCCGCCGGTGCCGGCAGCACCGACTCGACCGGTGCGCCGGACGCGGTCGTGCTCGTCCCCGGGACCGCCGACGGGGTCGACCAGCCCACGTCGGACCTGTTCGAATCGCTCGGCGTCGAGTCCGTCGCCGTCGTGGGTGGCCCCGCGGTCATCTCGGACGGCATCGTCTCCGATCTCGACGCGCAGTTCCCGGGCGAGGTCGCCCTGCTTGCCGGCCAGGACCGCTACGAGACCTCGGCCTTCGTGTCGTTCTTCGCCTTCAGCGACGCGACGGGCGACGTCCCCCGTACCGACGACTCGGGCACCGTGTACCTCGCCTCCGGGCAGAACTTCCCGGACGCCCTCGCGATCGCCGCGGTCGCCGGTGCCGAGAAGTCGCCCGTGCTCCTCACCGCGCCCGGCTGCACGAACTACTACGCCGAGGACCTCATCGCGGGCCTCGCGTCCGAGAAGGTCGTCACGATCGGTGGCACGGCCGCCGTCTCCGAGAACGCGGCCGCGTTGAACTACTGCCCGGGCCCGCCGCGCACCTGACCCGCGCCGTCGGTACCCTCGCACGATGATCGCCATCGTGCTCGCCGCGCTCCTCTGGGGCACGACGGGCACGGTGGCGTCTTCTCTTCCCGGCGACGTCGGCCCGCTCGCCACGGGCGCCGCGATGATGTGCGTCGGCGGCCTGCTGCTGGCGCTCACGGCCCCCCGCGCCACGCGCGCCGCCCTGCGAGGTGGCCCGGCGGCGTGGCGCTGGCTCGTGCCGGGGGCACTGGGCGTCGTGGTCTACCCGCTGGCGTTCTACTCGTCCATGTCGCTCGCCGGCGTCGCCGTGGGCAACGTGGTCTCGCTCGGGACGGCGCCCGTCTTCGCGGCGCTGCTCGAACGCCTGCTCGACCCGCCCGGCCGGCGGCGTCCCCTCGAGCCCCGCTGGGTGGCGAGTGCGGCACTGGCCGTCGTGGGCGTCGGAGTGCTCGCGGCGACCGGGCAGCACGGTCAGGCGGGCACGGCGGCGTCCCCCGGGTCCGCCCCGCTCGGCATCGCACTGGGCGTCCTCGCGGGTCTCGCCTACGCGACGTACACCTACACCGCGGCTCGGCTCATGGCCGAGGGTCACCCGTCGCGCGGGGCCGTGTCGGCCCAGTTCGGCCTCGGTGCGGTGCTCCTGCTGCCGGTGTTGCTGGCGACCGGGGCTCCGTTGCTGCAGTCGGGCGCCTCCGTGGGGGCGACGGCCTACCTCGCGATCGGGCCGATGTTCGTCGCCTACCTCCTCTTCGGCCACGGCCTGCGCACGGTGTCGAGTTCTCGGGCGACGACCGTGACGTTGCTCGAACCGTTCGTCGCGACCCTGCTGGCGGTGCTCGTGGTGGGCGAGCGGCTCGAGCCGCCGGGCTGGATCGGCCTCGCCCTCGTGCTGGCGGGTGTCGTCTCGATCGTGCTGACGAGACCCGCCCGCCCCTCCCGTCCCGAGGCGCTCGCCACCTAGAGTGGAGCCTCGACGATCGTGTCGCGGCCCCGTCCCGACACGACCGGCCCGCTCCGGCGGGCCCGCCTCATCACGAAGGAGTGACATGAGCGACACCATCACCGCACCCGCCCCGGCCGCCTCCGACGGTCCCGAGATCCACAAGGGCCTGGCCGGCGTCACGGTCGACCGGACGGCGGTCTCGAAGGTCGACGCGGCCAGCAACTCGCTGCTCTACCGCGGCTACCCGGTGCAGCAGCTCGCCGCCGAGCGGGACGTCGAGGACGTCGCCTGGCTGCTGCTGCACGGCGACCTGCCGACCGTCGACGAGCGACGCGACTTCGACGCCGAGCTGCGCTCGCACCGCACGCTGGCCCCCGGGCTGCAGCACCTCATCGACCTGATCCCCACCTCGGCGCACCCCATGGACGTCGTCCGCACCGCGGTGAGCGCCATCGGCGCCGCCCGGCCCGAACCCACGACGGGTGCGGGCGCCTACGACGTCGCCGACACGCGTCGACTCGCCACGCACCTCTTCGCCGTGCTGCCCGCCGTGATCGCCTACGACCAGCGGCGCCGCCACGACCTGCCGCCGGTTCCGCCGCGGGACGACCTCGGCTACAGCGCCGACTTCCTGCACCAGGTGTTCGACCGCGAGCCCGACCCGCTCGACGTGGACGCGTTCGACACCTCGATGACGCTCTACGCCGAGCACTCGTTCAACGCCTCCACCTTCACGGCCCGGGTCGTCGCCTCGACGCTGTCCGACCTGCACTCGTCGATCGTCGGCGCGATCGGGGCCCTCAAGGGCCCGCTGCACGGTGGCGCCAACGAGGCCGCGCTCGAGCTGCTCGACCGGGTCGGCCCCGCCGACGGGGCCGCGGCCTGGCTCGACGAGGCGTTCGCGCGGAAGGAGAAGATCATGGGCTTCGGGCACCGGGTCTACAAGAACGGCGACAGCCGGGTTCCCACGATGGAGGACGCCCTCGGTCGTCTCGTCGACCGGGCCCGCGAGCAGGGCGACGACCGGGTCGACGGGCTCAAGGAGACCTACGACGTCGTCGCCGCGACGGTGTTCGAGCGCAAGGGCCTGAAGCCCAACGTCGACTACCCGTCCGGGCTGGCGTACCACCTGATGGGGTTCGAGACGCCGGTCTTCACGCCGCTGTTCGTCGCGTCGCGCGTCCTCGGCTGGAGCGCCCACGTCATCGAGCAGCGCGAGGCCAACTCGCTCATCCGCCCCCTGAGCGAGTACGACGGCGCACCCCTGAGGGACGTCCCCGCGCGCTGACGCCTACCGTGGCCCGCATGCCGAACCAGCTGCGAGACGCCGTCAGCCCCTACCTCAGGTCGCACGCCGACAACCCCGTCGAGTGGCGTGCCTGGGGGACGGGGCCGTTCGCCGAGGCCGCCGAGCGGGACCTGCCCGTGATGGTGTCGATCGGCTACTCGACCTGCCACTGGTGCCACGTCATGGCGCGCGAGAGCTTCTCCGACCCCGAGGTCGCCGCCCAGCTCTCGGCGGGCTTCGTCTCGGTCAAGGTCGACCGCGAGGAACACCCCGACGTCGACTCCAGCTACCTGGCCGCCGCCTCGGCCTTCACCGAGGGGCTCGGCTGGCCGCTGACCGTCTTCGTCACGCCCGAGGGGCGGCCGTTCTACGCCGGCACGTACTTCCCGCCGGTGCCCGTGCAGGGTCGGCCGTCGTTCCGACAGGTGCTCGACGCCGTCACCGACGCCTGGACCACCAGGCGGTCCGAGGTCGACGCGACCGCGTCGGCGGTGCAGGAGGCGCTGGCTGCGGGGCCCGCGTCGGTCACCGGCACCGCGCCTCCTGGTCCCGGTGCCGGGGTCGCCCTGCCGGGACGGCCCGAGCTCGCCCACGCCGTCGCCCGGCTCGTCGCCCACGAGGACCGCGAGCACGGCGGCTTCGGCGGGGCCCCGAAGTTCCCGACGGCGCCGGCCCAGCTGGCGCTGCTCGCCCTCGGCGCGGGAGGGGACGACGGCGCGCTCGAACTCGTGTCGCGGACCCTCGCCCGCATGGCCGCGTCGCCGCTGCGCGACCCGGTCGAGGGCGGGTTCTTCCGGTACGCGGTCCGCCGCGACTGGTCAGAACCCCACTACGAGCGCATGCTCTACGACAACGCGCAGCTGCTGCTGGCCTACTCGCGGCTCTCGGTGCTCGACCCGGCCCCGGCCCCCGGCTCCGCGCCGACGTCGGCAACTCAGGAGATCGGCTCGGATCCGGCCCGGGTCGCCTCCGGGGTCGCCGATTTCCTGAGTTCCCGACTACGCACGGCCGACGGGGCCTTCGGCTCGGCGCAGGACAGCGAGAGCACGATCGACGGCGTCCGTGACGAGGGCGGCTACTACCGGAGGGACGCCGCGGGCCGCGCGGCCCTCGACCCGCCGCCCGTCGACGACAAGGTGCTCACCGGCTGGAACGGCCTCGCGATCGCGGCGCTCGCCGAGGCGGGGGCACGGCACGGCCGCCCCGACTGGGTGGACACCGCCCGCGGCGCGGCCGACCTGCTGCTCTCGCGTCACGTGACCGACGACGGTCGTCTGCTGCGCGCCTCCGTCGGGTCGACCGTGTCGGACGCCGTGGCGACCCTCGAGGACCACGGCCTGTTCGCGTCCGGCCTGCTGGCCCTCTCGCTCGCGACGGGCGAGGCCCGGTACGCCGTCGCCGCGCGGTCGTTCGTCGACGCCTGCCTGCTCGACGACGCCGACCCGCGGGTCGTCGCGGCCCCGTCGGGTGGCGACCCCGTGCTGGTCTCGCAGGGCGTGGCCCTGTCGAGCGACCCGAGCGAGGGTGCCTACCCGTCGGGACGCAGTGCGGTCGCGGCGGCCGCGCTCACCCTCCACCAGCTCACCGGGGAGGCGCGCTACCGGTCGGTGGCCGGACGGCTCGTCGCCGAGGTGGCCGGTTCGGCCCTCGACAACCCGCTCGCGTACGGTGCCGCCTTCGGGCTGCTCGTCGAGCTCGAGGCCCCGCTGACGCAGCTGGTCGTGGTCGAGCCGTCCCCGGCGGACCGCGCCGACGACGGCCTCGCCCGCCGGGCACGCCGCGTCGTCCGCCCGGGCAGCGTCGTCGCCGTGCTGGACGAGGAGGCGCTGGTCGCCTTCGAGCACGCGGGCTTCGAGTTGTTCGCGGGTCGCTCGGCCCCCGGGCGCGTCCCCACCGCGTACCTCTGCCGCGACTTCGTCTGCCGACTGCCGGTCACGACCGTGGACGACCTCGACGGACTGCTGCTCGAGGAGTGACGACACGACCGCGTCGGTCGCCCAGGCACCGGCGACGCACCGGATAGGGGCACCCGCCCGGCGAAGCACCGGGTCGGGGTGCCCGGCGGGTTGAACCGTCCGGGGCGCCGGGCGGGGGCGTCAGGCGGCGGCGGGCACGAGCGGTGCGGTCGGGTCGGCGACCCACTCGGCGAGCGAACCGTCGTACACCGCGACGTCCGAGCGGCCGAGGACGGCGAAGGCGAGGGCGTCGACGCTGGCCGACACCCCCGAGGCGCAGTAGACGACCGTGCGCGGTTCGTCGGGCACGACGGCGAGGCGGTCGCGGAGGACCGGGTCGCGGGCGAGCGTGCCGTCGTCGGCGAGGAGCGTCTCGGCCGGCACGTTGACGCTGCCGGGGATGTGCCCGGCGCGGGTGAGCGGGCTCGACGTGCCGTCGAACTCGTCGCGGGGCGAACCGGAGACGAGCGCCGCTCTCTCGTCGCCCGCCACCACGGACTCGACGAAGGCTTTGTCGACCCAGTGGTCGGGACGTTCGGTCGCGACGAACGGGGCGGGCGTCGGCAGGACGTCGCCGAGGTCGTACGGCTTGCCCTGCGCGAGCCACTGCGACCACCCGCCGTCGAGCACCGCCACGGCGTCGTGCCCGTAGGCGCGGAACAGCCACCACAGGCGGGACGCCCAGCGGCCGTCGACCGTGTCGTACACGACGACCGTGCTGTCGTTCGAGACGCCCAGCGCGGCCGCCGCGGCCTGGAAGCGGTCGACCCCGGGCCGGGTGAAGGGCAGGTCGGAGCCGGGGTCGCTGAAGTCGACGAGCAGGTCGGCGAGGACCGCCCCGGGGACGTGACCGTCGCGCTCGAACCCGTCGCGGCCCGTGGCGAGGGCCGTCGGGCCGACGCCGCGACCCGGATCGACGTCGCGACCCGGGCCGACGCCGCGACCCGGATCGACGTCGACGTCGAGGTCGACGAGCACCGTCGCGTCGACGATCGTCAGGTCGTCGGCGCCGAGGTGGTCGGCCAACCACTGTGTCGAGACGACGGGTGAGGTGAGGACGGGTGCCATGCGGGCCACGGTAACGCCGACCGGTGACATCGGACCCTGAGTCCGCAATGAAGCGTCACAACGTGTGCGCCGCGACGAACGGGGAAACCGCGACCCGCCCCGACGGTCGTGTCAGCGACCGGCCTTCTTCGCGGTGATGACGCCGGTGTCGAAGCCCATCAAGTTGAGCCCGCCGTTGAACCGGGCGTGCTCGACCTTCATGCAGCGGTCCATTACGACGGTGAGCCCCTGTTCTTCGCCGTACCGGGCGGCCTCCTCGTCGTAGATGCCGAGCTGTACCCAGATCGTCTTCGCGCCGATCGCGAGCACGTCGTCGACGACCGATCGGATGTCGGAGGCCTTGCGGAACACGTCGACGACGTCGGGCACCTCGGGCAGCGAGGCCAGGTCGGGGTAGGCCTTCTGGCCGAGGATGGTGTCGGCGCGGGGGTTGACGAAGTAGACGCGCAGGTCGGTCGACTGCTGCAGGTAGGTGCCCACGAACGAGCTCGACCGGCTCGGGTTGGGCGAGGCGCCGACGACGGCGACGCTCTTCGCCGAGCGCAGGATGGCCTGGCGCTCGCGGGCCGTGGGGCCGACCCACGTCCGCTGCGACTTGAGCAGCTTGGCGAGGGGGGACGACGCGGGCAGCTCGCAGGTCAGCCCGTTGGTCAGCTGCGTGGTGACGGTGTCGGTCACGTCGGGTCACTCGCCTTTCGTCGCCGCGGCCAGCGCCTGGTCGAGGTCGTGGATGATGTCGTCGGGGTCTTCGATGCCGACGCTGATGCGCACCGAGCCGGGCAGCACTCCCGCGTCGACGAGCTGCTGCTCGCTGAGCTGGGCGTGGGTGGTCGAGCCCGGGTGGATGACGAGCGTCTTCGCGTCGCCGATGTTGGCGAGGTGGCTGGCGAGCTCGACTGACTCGATGAAGGTCTTGCCGGCCGGACGACCGCCCTTCAGCTCGAACGTGAAGACCGAGCCGGGGCCCTTCGGCAGGTACTTCGCCGCGCGCTCGTGGTGCGGGTGCCCGGGCAGGCCGGCCCAGCGAACGCGCTCGATGCGCGGGTCGGCGTCGAGCCACTCGGCGACCTGGCGGGCGTTGTCGACGTGGGCCTGCATGCGGAACGGCAGGGTCTCGACCCCCTGGGCGAGCAGGAAGGCCGAGTGGGGAGCGAGGGCCGGGCCGATGTCGCGCAGCTGCTCGGCGCGCAACCGGGTCAGGAAGGCGTACTCGCCGAAGTTGCCGGACCAGTTGAGGCCGCCGTAGCTCGGCACGGGCTGGTCGAAGAGCGGGAACCGCTCGCTGTCCCAGTCGAAGCGGCCGGACTCGACGACGACGCCGCCGAGCGTGGTGCCGTGCCCGCCGAGGAACTTCGTGGCCGAGTGCACGACGACGTCGGCACCCCACTCGATCGGCCGGTTGAGGTAGGGGGTGGCGATGGTCGAGTCGACGATCAGGGGCAGGCCGTGCGAGTGGGCCACGTCGGCCAGGCCCTCGAGGTCGGCGACCTCGCCGGACGGGTTCGCGACCGTCTCGACGAAGACCAGCTTCGTCTCGGCACGGATGGCGGCGGCGTAGTCCGCCGGGTCGGAGGACTGCACGAAGGTCGTCTCGATGCCGAAGCGACGCAGGGTGACGTCGAGCTGGGTGATCGACCCGCCGTAGAGGTTCGCGCTCGCGACGATGTGGTCGCCCGCGCCGGCCAGCGAGGCGAACGTGACGAACTGGGCGCTGAGGCCGCTCGCCGTCGCGACGGCGCCGAGGCCGCCCTCGAGGCTGGCGACGCGCTCCTCGAAGGAGGCGGTGGTCGGGTTGGCGAGGCGGCTGTAGATGTTGCCGTACTTCTGCAGGGCGAACCGCGCCGCGGCGTCGTCGGTGTCGTCGAACACGAAGGCGCTGGTCTGGTAGATGGGCAGCGCCCGTGCCCCCGTCGCCGCGTCGGGGATG
Source organism: Frigoribacterium sp. NPDC087798 (assembly GCF_044742985.1). Taxonomy (NCBI): domain Bacteria; kingdom Bacillati; phylum Actinomycetota; class Actinomycetes; order Micrococcales; family Microbacteriaceae; genus Frigoribacterium; species Frigoribacterium sp. NPDC087798. Next base: position 109,203 of record NZ_JBIUVP010000005.1, read on the forward strand.
TTGCCCGCGTGGATCGCCCGCGTGCGGAAGCCGTACTCACGATCTGCCATGCCCCCACGCTAGCCGCTGGTCGTCACGCGGGGACCCGGGACGTCACACGGCGGAACACGGCCGACCCGCGCCTCCTGCGGGGGAGGAGCCGTCGGTCGGCGGACGGCGGCTCCGACGCCTACTTCCAGCTGGGAATCCAGTAGTGCAGCCGGATGAACTCCCAGTCCTCCAGCTGCGCCGTCCACAGGGGGTAGAAGAAGACGGACACGGCGACGGCGACCACGACGACGATCGCCGTGACGCCGATGCCGCTCAGCCGCCGGGACCGGTCGTCGGTGCGTCGGCCGAGGACGATGCCGAGCACCGCGGCCAGGCCGAGCACGAGGTAGGGCTCGAAGGCGATCGTGTAGAACTGGAACACCGTCCGGTCGGTGAACGCCAGCCACGGCAGGTAGGCCGCCGCGACGCCGACGAGGATCGCCCCGTACCGCCACTCGCGGTACCGCGCGACGCGGTAGACGAGGTAGAGGCAGGCCGCGACCGCCGCGTACCAGATCAACGGGTTCGCGACCGAGGTGATCGCCTCGCCGCACCGGGCCACGTCGCAGCCGCCCTGGCCCTCGTCGAACCCCTGGTAGTACATGCTCGTCGGTCGCAGCATCAGCAGCCAGGTGAGCGGGTTCGCCTGGTAGGCGTGCGGGGTGTGCAGGCCGACGTTGAACCCGTAGACGCCCGCCTGGTAGTGCCAGAAGTTCTGCACCACGTCGGGCACCCACGCCAGGGCTCCCGTCCACCGCGTGCCGCCGTCCTCGACCCAGCTGCGGTAGTAGCCGCCCGACGTCGCGAACCAGCCGGTCCAACTCGCCAGGTAGGCCACCACGGCGACGGGCACGGTCAGCACGAAGCTCACCGGTGCCTGCCTGAACAGGGTGCCCGACAGCCAGAACTCCACGCCGGCCCGGCGGCGCGCCACCATGTCGACGACCACCGTGTAGACCGCGAAGAACGCCAGGAAGTACAGGCCGTTCCACTTCACGGCCGTCGCCAGCCCGCACAGCAGGCCGGCCGTCACCAGCCAGGGACGCGCCCACAGGGCGGGGCCCCAGGCGATGTCGCGACCGGCACCGCGCCTCCTCGCCCGCCAGGCCTCGAGCCGGCGGGCGCTCTGCCGGCGGTCGAGCAGCACCGCCCCGAAGGCCAGCAGGCCGAAGAACATGACGAAGTTGTCGAGCAGGGCCACCCGGGACATGACGATCGCGTGCCCGTCGATCGCCAGGAAGAACCCCGCCAGCGTGCCGAGCAGCGTCGATCGCAGCAGCAACGACCCGATGACGGCGACCAGGGCGACCGCGAGGATGCCCACGACGGCCGTGCTGATGCGCCAACTCGCCGGGTTCTCGGGACCGACCGCCGCCATGCCGAGGCCGATCAGCCACTTGCCGAGGGGCGGGTGCGCCACGAACGACGGTGCCGCGAGGAACCCGCCGACCCCGCCCGCGGCGAAGGTCGGGTCGTAGTCGGCCGGCCACGACCCCTCGTAGCCGAGGTTGAACAACGACCAGGCGTCCTTGACGTAGTACGTCTCGTCGAACACGAGGGTCGCGGGGGAGTTCAGGTGCCACAGGCGCAGCACCGCGGCCAGCAGCGTGACCGCGAGCGGGCCCGCCCAGGCCCAGACGCGCCTCCTGACCGGGGTGCGCAGCACGCGCCCCCACCAGGCGTCGAGCCGGGCCGGGGGAGCCTCGCGGGCGTGGGCCGCGGTCGCGTCGTCGACCGGGGTGCCGACGGGCGTGACGGTCACCCGGTCGGTGAGCGGGTCGGCCGACGCGAGGCCCGGCTCGCCCGCCGTCGGACGGGCAGGAGGCGCGGTGCCGGCCTCGACGAGCGCGTCGAATTCGCGCTCGGGCCCGGTCGTCATCGGGCCATCGTAAGTGGGCGGTCCGGGGCCGGGGGACAATGGGCGGGTGATCGTGCTCGCCGCCACCCCCATCGGAAACCTCGGCGACGCCAGCCGACGCCTGATCGAGACGCTGTCGAACGCCGAGGTCGTCGCCGCGGAGGACACGCGCACGGCGATCCACCTGATGCGCGCCCTGGGCGTCGAGAACCGCCCCCGCCTCATCGCCCTGCACGAGCACAACGAGCGCGAGAAGGCGGGCGAGATCGTCGAGCTGGCCCGCGCCTCCGACGTGGTCGTGCTCACCGACGCCGGCATGCCCGCCATCAGCGACCCCGGGTTCCCGCTCGTCGAGGCCGCCGCGGCCGCGGGCGTCACCGTCACGGCGATCCCCGGCCCGTCCGCGGTGCTCACCGCGCTCGCCGTGTCGGGACTGCCCACCGACCGCTTCAGCTTCGAAGGCTTCCTGCCGCGCAAGCAGGGCGACCGTCTGCGCGTGCTGGGGGCGCTCGCCGACGAACGCCGCACCATGGTGTTCTTCGAGTCGCCCCACCGCCTGGCCGACTCGCTCGGCGACCTGGTCACCGCTCTCGGGGCCACGCGCCGCGTGGTCGTCTGCCGTGAGCTGACGAAGCTGCACGAAGAGGTGCGCCGCGGCAGCGCGGCCGAGCTCGCCGAGTGGGCGGCCGAGGGCGTCCGGGGCGAGATCTGCATCGTGGTCGAGGGCGCCCCCGAACGCGTCGTCGACCTGGCCGCCGGGCTCGCGCAGGTGCAGGCCCTGGTCGCCGACGGCACCCGCCTCAAAGAGGCCACCGCCGACGTGGCCGCCGCCACGGGTCTGTCGAGGCGCGACCTCTACCAGGCCGCCCTCGCCGCCCGCCCGCCCCGCGCGTAGGGCGTGGCGTACCCCGCCCAGCCCGGCGGGTGCAAGCTCGGAGGAGGCGCGTGCCCGGAGGAGGCGCGGCCCACCACGAGCAGGAGGTACGACATGAAGGCGGTCCGTTTCGAGCAGTACGGCGACATCGACGAGCTGAAGGTCGAACAGGTGGCGAAGCCCGAGGCGGGTGCCGGCCAGGTCGTGGTCGCCGTCAAGGCGGCGGGCCTGAACCCCGGTGAGGCGGCGATCCGCGCCGGACTGATGCACGACGCGTTCCCCGCGGCGTTCCCATCGGGGCAGGGGACCGACTTCGCCGGCGTGGTCGACGAGGTCGGTGCGGGGGTCGACGAGTGGTCCGTCGGTGACGAGGTCGTCGGGTGGGCCAACCGGTCGTCGCACGCCGAGTTCGTCGTCGTCGACCACGACGAACTCGTGGCGAAGCCCGAGAACGTGCCGTGGGAGGTCGCGGGCAGCATCAGCGTGACCGGACCCACCGCCTACGCCGCGCTGCGTGCCGTGCAGGCCACCGAGGGCGACACGATCGTCGTCTCGGCCGCGGCCGGCGGCGTCGGCGTGATGGTGTCGCAGCTCGCCGTCCTCGGCGGGCTCACCGTGATCGGCACCGCGAGCGAGCGCAACCACGACTTCCTGCGGCAGCTCGGCGTCACGCCCGTGGAGTACGGCGACGGCGTCGTCGACCGCATCCGTGAGACCGCCCCCCAGGGCGTGGACGCGTTCGTGGACTGCTTCGGCCAGGGCAACGTCGGGTACGCCCTCGAGCTCGGCGTCGCGCCGCAGCGCATCGACACGATCATCGACTTCGCGGCCGTCGAGCAGCACGGCGTCAAGGCCGAGGGCAGCGCCCAGGCGACGTCGCAGGCCGTGCTGTCCGAGCTGCTCGAGCTGATCTCGACCAACAAGATCATGGTGCCGATCGACGGGATCTTCCCCCTCGACGACGTCAAGGACGCCTACCGCGACCTCGAGGACGGCCACGCCCGGGGCAAGTACGTGCTCGGCATGGACGTCGTCGAGTACCCGGGCGAGCACGCCGGCGAGCGGGCGGGTTCCGACGACCGCACCGAGGAGCACGACGCGACCTGACCGGTCGACGCGACCCGCGCCTCCTCATCCCCGGCGGCGGACGCAGGAGGCGCGGGTCGCGTCATCACGTCGGTGCCCCCACCTAAGATGGTCCCCATGCCCGCCGGCGACTCCTTCTTCATCGCAACGCCCATCTTCTACGTCAACGACGTGCCGCACATCGGTCACGCCTACACCGAGGTCGCAGCCGACGTGCTCGCCCGGTGGCACCGTCAGCGGGGTGACGACGCCTGGCTGCTGACCGGCACCGACGAGCACGGTCAGAAGATCCTGCGCACGGCCACGAGCCACGGCGTGACCCCGCAGGAGTGGGCCGACAAGCTCGTCACCGAGTCCTGGAAGCCCCTGCTCGAGACCGTCGACATCGCCAACGACGACTTCATCCGCACGACCGACGCCCGCCACGAGGCCGGCGTGCAGAAGTTCCTGCAGAAGCTCTACGACGACGGCTTCATCTACCAGGGCGAGTTCGAGGGCTTCTACTGCGTCGGCTGCGAAGAGTACAAGCAGCCGAGTGACCTGGTGCCCGGCACCGGCGCCTACGAGGGCGAGCAGGTCTGCGCGATCCACAGCATCCCGGTCGAGGTGCTGCAAGAGAGCAACTACTTCTTCCGCATGAGCGACTTCGAGCAGCGACTGCTCGACCTCTACGAGGCCCAGCCCGACTTCGTGCAGCCCGACTCGGTGCGCAACGAGGTCGTCTCGTTCGTCAAGCAGGGTCTGCGCGACCTGTCGATCTCGCGGCAGAGCTTCGACTGGGGCGTCAAGGTGCCCTGGGACGAGAAGCACGTCGTCTACGTGTGGTTCGACGCCCTGCTCAACTACGTCACGGCCATCGGCTACGGCGTCGACGACGACGAGTTCCGGCGTCGCTGGCCGGCCGTGCAGCTCGTCGGCAAGGACATCGTGAGGTTCCACGCCGTCATCTGGCCCGCGATGCTCATGGCGGCCGGGCTGCCCGTCCCCAAGAACGTCTTCGGCCACGGCTGGCTGCTGGTCGGCGGCGAGAAGATGTCGAAGTCGAAGCTCACGGGCATCGCCCCTCAGCAGATCACCGACGTCTTCGGTGCCGACGCGTTCCGGTACTACTTCATGCGCGCCATCACCTTCGGTCAGGACGGCAACTTCAGCTGGGAAGACATCGCGGCCCGCTACCAGGCCGAGTTGGCCAACGGGTTCGGCAACCTGGCCTCGCGCGTCGTGGCCATGATCACCCGCTACTTCGACGGCACCGTGCCCGTCGCCGGCGACCTCACCGAGGCCGACCTGGCCGTCCGCGAGACCGAACTGCGGGTCACGGCCGAGGCCGACGCGGCGATCGACCGGTTCGCCATCAACGAGGCGCTCGCGTCCATCTGGCAACTGGTCGACCAGCTGAACGGGTACATCACCGAGCAAGAGCCCTGGGCCATCGCGAAGGACGAGTCGCAGCGCGAGCGCCTGGCGACGGTCCTCGCCACCGCGCTGCGGGGTCTCGGCACCCTCACCGTGCTGCTGTCGCCGTTCATCCCGACGGCCACGCGCACCCTGTGGCAGTCGATCGGGCAGGGCGAGCTGACCAGCCAGCCCGTCGATCGTGCGGCCGAGTGGTCGAGCGCTCCCGACGTCCAGCCGCTCGCCGCCGGTCTCTTCCCGCGCATCGAACAGCCCGAGCCCGCGGCATGAGCGACGACACGTCCGGTGGCGGCGGCGCGACCTCCGGGCCGGCCGACGGAGTCCCGGCGACGCACGTCCGCCACCGCTCGTCGGGCGCGGACGGCCAGAAGCGCGACCTGACCTACCCCGCGCCTCCCCAGCCCCTCGTCGTGCCGGTCTACGACAACCACACGCACCTCGAGATCGCCGACGGCGTCGGAGACGACGGCGACGGCCCCCTCGACTACCGCGAGCACCTCGACCGGGCCTCGTCCGTGGGCGTGCGCGGCGTGGTGCAGGTCGGCACCGACCTCGAGACGTCCCGCTGGTCGGCCGAGATCGCCAGCCGCGAGCCCCGGGTGCTCGCCGCCGTCGCCATCCACCCGAACGAGGCCCCGGCCCTCGCGGCCGCGGGCACCCTCGACGAGGCGCTGTCCGAACTGGACGGGCTCGCCGCGAGGCCGCGCGTGCGCGCCGTCGGCGAGACCGGGCTCGACTTCTTCCGCACCGGCGACGACGGTCGGGCGGCCCAGCTCGAGGCGTTCCGCGGCCACATCGAGATCGCCAAGCGCCACGGCCTGGCCCTGCAGATCCACGACCGCGACGCCCACGACGACGTGGTCGACCTGCTGCTCGAGGTGGGCGCTCCCGAACGCACCGTCTTCCACTGCTTCAGCGGCGGGCCGGAGCTGGCGAGCATCCTCGCCGAGAACGGCTGGTACGCGTCCTTCGCCGGCACGGTGACGTTCAAGAACGCCCAGCCCCTGCGCGACGCCCTCGTGCAGTTGCCGCGCAACCTGATCATGGTCGAGACCGACGCGCCCTACCTGACGCCGGTGCCCTACCGCGGTCGCCCCAACGCGCCGTACCTGATCCCCTTCACGCTGCGGTCGATGGCCGAGACGATCGGCACCGACGTGTCCATGCTCGCGGCCCAGATCTCGTCGACGACCGAACTGGTCTACGGCAGCTGGGACAGCGAGCCCGTGACGGTCGAGGGCTGATGTCGCGCGCCACCCTGCTCGGCCCCGCCGAGATCCGTGACCTCGCCGACCTCCTCGGCGTGCAGCCGACCAAGAAGCTCGGGCAGAACTTCGTCCACGACGCCAACACCGTGCGTCGCATCGTCGCCGCGTCGGGTGTCTCGGCGGGCATGACCGTCGTCGAGATCGGCCCCGGGCTCGGCTCCCTGACCCTCGGCCTGCTCGAGGCGGGTGCCAAGGTCGTGGCCGTCGAGATCGACAAGCGCCTCGCCGAACAGCTGCCGAAGACCGTCGCGCAGCTGCAGCCGGCGGCCGACCTCACCGTCGTCGTCGACGACGCCCTGCGCGTGACGACCCTGCCCGACGAACCCACCCACCTCGTGGCGAACCTGCCGTACAACGTCAGCGTGCCGGTGCTCCTGCACTTCCTCGAGCACTTCGGCGGGCTCGAGCACGGGCTCGTCATGGTGCAGTCCGAGGTCGGTCTGCGCCTGGCCGCCGAGCCCGGCTCGAAGGTCTACGGCGGCCCGAGCATCAAGGCGGCGTGGTACGGCGAGTTCCGGGCCGCGGGCCAGGTCAGCCGCCAGGTGTTCTGGCCCGTGCCGAACGTCGACAGCATCCTCGTCGCGTTCGACCGCAAGCCGGCCCGCGGCAGCGAGCTCGAGCGTCGGGCGACCTTCGCCCTCGTCGATGCCGCGTTCCAGCAGCGACGCAAGATGCTGCGCCAGTCGCTGTCCTCCCTCTACGGGTCGTCCGCCGCCGCCTCCGAGGCCCTCGAGCGTGCCGGAATCGCCCCGACCCAGCGGGGAGAGCAGCTCACCGTCGACGACTTCCTCGCCGTGGCCCGGGTCAGCGACGTCGACGCCCTCGCCGGGGCGTCCGTCGCCGCCGTGCTGCACGCCGACGAGGGCGAGGCCGGCTGAGCCGTGCCCCGACGCAAGAACGGCCCCGACGGCGCGCCGTCCGGCAGGGCCAGGGGCAGGGACGGTGGCGGTGACGAGCGCGGGCACGGTGAGCAGCGGCTCAGTGACGCCCGGCTCGGGTCGGGCACCGGACGCGGTGCGGCCGAGTGGTTCGCACGGCTCGACGCCGCGGGGGCGGCGCGACTGTCCCACGAGCAGATCTCGCGCCTCCTGGTCGACGAGTTCGAGGTCGTGCCGTGGTGGGCCGAAGGGATCACGGTGCGCTACGAACAAGAACGCGGCGTCGAGCCGCCGGGGCGTCAGTCCGACGGCAGCTACGCGGTCACCGTCGGCCGCAGCCTGAGGGGTGCACCGCTCGAACTGTTCGACCTCGCCGTCGACCGGTTCGCCCGGTACGCCGGCGGTCCGCCCGAGGTCGTCGCCCGGTCCGCGACGCGTCCGACCGCCGACTGGACCCTCGCGCACGGGGACACGCTGCGCCTCCAGGTGGTGTCGACCGCCGGTCCGAAGTGCTCGGTGTCGTTGACGCAGGGCAGCCTGCGCCTGCCCGAACGGGTGCAGCCCGTGAAAGAGGGGTTGACGCGGGCGTTCGGCGTCATGAGTGATCGCCAGAACTGACTAGGTTGGACGCATGACGTCCGTGGCCGCCCCGACCGTGGTCCACACGCGTGCGCCGGGCAAGATCAACGTCTTCCTCGCCGTCGGTGACCTGCAGGACGACGGTTACCACGACCTCGCGACCGCCTACCAGGCCGTCTCCCTCTACGAGGACGTGCGCGCGCGTCGCGCCGACGACTTCACGGTCAGCGTCACGGGTGGCCCGTCCATCGACGTGTCGGGCGTGCCGACCGACGGGTCCAACCTGGCGATCAAGGCCGCCCGCCTGCTGGCCGAGACGACCGGCTACACGGGCGGCGTCGCCCTGACCGTCGACAAGGCGGTGCCCGTGGCCGGCGGCATGGGGGGCGGATCGGCCGACGCCGCCGCGACGCTGCTCGCGTGCGACACGCTCTGGGGAACCGGCGTCGGTCGTGACGAACTCCTGCGGCTCTCGGCCCGACTCGGTGCCGACGTCCCGTTCGCCTTCGCCGGGGGCACCGCGATCGGTACCGGTCGCGGCGACGAGCTCAGCCCGGCCCTGGCGAAGGGGCAGTTCCAGTGGGTCCTGGCCGTGGCCGACGTCGGCCTCTCGACGCCGCGCGTCTACGACGAACTCGACGCGCACCGTCTGCGGCACCAGGGCGAGATCCGCTCGGTGCGGCACCCCGTCGTCGACGCCGGCGTCCTGCAGGCACTCCGGGCGGGCGACCCGGGCATGCTCGCGGACGCCATGCACAACGACCTCCAGGCGCCCGCCCTGCACCTCCAGCCGGGCCTGGCCGACGTCCTCGAGCTCGGTGAGGGCAACGGGGCCCTCGCGGGCATCGTGTCGGGCTCCGGCCCGACGGTGGCGTTCCTCGCACCCGACCTCGACGGCGCTCTCGAGCTGCAGATCGCGCTGAGCGCCGCCCGTCTCACGGTCGTCCGCGCCACGGGCCCGGTCCACGGCGCCCGCGTCGTCACCGACTAGGCCCGGGCCCCAGGGCGTGGGGGGGGGGCGCCCCCCCCCCCCCGGGGGGGGGGGGGCGGGGCGCGGGGGGGGGGGGGGGGGGGGGGGGGGGGGGGGGGGGGGGGGGGGGGGGGGGGGTGGCGCCTCCCCCCGCCCGCCGCCCCCCCCCCCCCGCCCCCCCCCCCACCAGTCGACGACCGGCCAGACGAGGGCCCGACCCGACGGACGACGGGAGGCGCGGTGCCGACCGGCACCGCGCCTCCTGTTCTCGAGCGACCTGCGCCCGGCGACCGACGACCTACAGCGTCGCGAGCGCCTCGTTCAGCGTGCGCGACGGGCGCATCACGGCTTCGGTCTTCGCGGCGTCGGGGTGGTAGTAGCCCCCGATGTCGACGGCCGTGCCCTGGGGCTCGATCAGTTCGGCGACGATCGCCTCTTCGGCCCCGCCGAGGGTGGCGGCCAGCCCGGCGAAGGCGGCGGCCAGTTCGGCGTCGTCGGTCTGGGCGGCGAGCTCGTCGGCCCAGTACTTCGCCAGGTAGAAGTGGCTGCCGCGGTTGTCGATCGAGCCGAGCTTGCGGCCGGGCGACTTGTTCTCGTCGAGGAAGGTGCCGGTGGCGCGGTCGAGCGTGTCCGCGAGGATCTGCGCCCGCGCGTTGTCCGTCGACGTCGCGAGGTGCTCGAAGCTGACCGCGAGGGCGAGGAACTCGCCCAGGCTGTCCCAGCGCAGGTAGTCCTGCTCGACGAGCTGCGAGACGTGCTTCGGGGCCGAACCGCCGGCACCCGTCTCGAACAGGCCGCCGCCGTTGATCAACGGCACGACCGAGAGCATCTTGGCCGAGGTGCCGAGCTCCATGATCGGGAACAGGTCGGTCAGGTAGTCGCGCAACACGTTGCCGGTGACCGAGATGGTGTCGTCGCCACGGCGGATGCGCTCGAGCGAGAACGCCATCGCGTCGACGGGCGAGAGGATCTCGATCTGCAGGCCCTCGGTGTCGTGTTCGGCGAGGTACGTGCGGACGAGCCCGATCAGGGTCGCGTCGTGGGCACGGGTCTCGTCGAGCCAGAAGACCGCCGGGGTCTGGCTGGCGCGGGCCCGCGTGACGGCGAGCTTGACCCAGTCGCGGATCGGGACGTCCTTCGTCTGGCAGGCGCGCCAGATGTCGCCCGTGGCGACCTCGTGCTCGATGAGCGTCTCGCCCGCCTGGTTCACGACGCGGACGGTGCCGTCGCCGGGCACCTCGAAGGTCTTGTCGTGCGAGCCGTACTCTTCGGCGGCCTGCGCCATCAGGCCGACGTTCGGCACCGAGCCCATGGTAGCGGGGTCGAAGGCGCCGTTCGCACGGCAGTCGTCGAGCACGGCCTGGTAGATGCCGGCGTAGCTCGAGTCGGGGATGACGGCGAGGGTGTCGTGCTCGTCGCCGTCGGGGCCCCACATGTGGCCCGACGTACGGATCATCGCGGGCATCGACGCGTCGACGATGACGTCGCTCGGCACGTGGAGGTTGGTGACGCCCTTGTCGGAGTCGACCATGGCGAGGTCGGGCCCGTCGGCGATCCCCTGGTCGAAGGCGGCCTTGATCTCGTCGCCGTTCGGCAGTGCCGCGAGGCCCTGCAGGATGCCGTTGAGACCGTTGGCGGGGTCGAGCCCGGCAGCCTGCAGGTCGGCACCGTACTGCTCGAAGACGCGGGGGAAGAAGGCGCGGATCACGTGACCGAAGAGGATCGGGTCGCTGATCTTCATCATCGTGGCCTTGAGGTGGACCGAGAACAGGACGCCCTCGGCCTCGGCCCGGGCGATCTGTGTGGCGAGGAACTCGTGCAGCGCGGCGACGTGCAGCACGGTGCCGTCGACGACCTCGCCGGCCAGCACGGGGATCGACTCGCGCAGCACGCGGGTCTCGCCGTCGGCGCCGACGAACTCGATGCGCAGGGTGTCGTCGGCCGGGATGACGACCGTCTTCTCGTTCGAACGGAAGTCGTCGACGCCCATGGTCGCGACGTTCGTCTTCGAGTCGGCCGTCCAGGCGCCCATGCGGTGCGGGTGCTTTCGGGCGTAGTTCTTGACCGAGAGCGGAGCACGACGGTCGCTGTTGCCCTCGCGCAGCACGGGGTTGACCGCGCTGCCCTTGACCTTGTCGTACCGGGCCTTGACGTCGCGCTCGGCGTCGGTCGAAGGCGAGTCGGGGTAGTCGGGCAGGTCGTAGCCCTGCGACCGGAGTTCGGCCACGGCGGCCTTGAGCTGCGGCATCGAGGCCGAGATGTTCGGCAGCTTGATGATGTTGGCCTCGGGCGTCTTCGCCAGGGCCCCCAGCTCGGCGAGGGCGTCGCCCTGGCGCTGCTCGTCGGTGAGGCGCTCGGGGAACTGACTGATGATGCGGGCCGCCAGCGAGATGTCGCGGGTCTCGACGTCGACCCCCGCGGTCTTGGCGTAGGCCTGGATGATGGGCAGGAACGAGTAGGTCGCCAGCATGGGCGCCTCGTCGGTCAGCGTGTAGATGATCTTCGCCATGCGGCAGGTGCTCCCTCGTTGTCGGGCATGCGTGTGCTCGGTGGTGCTGCCTCTACGCTACCGCGCAGAAGTCTCTCGACATGAAGATACATGCCCGGTCTGGACGGCCCGCCCACGCGGCTCAGGTCGTCCGTGTCGCCGGGCGCCACATCGCCGCGGGCGTCGCGCCCGGCAGCCCGCCGATCGGGCCCAGCTCGACGAAGCCCAGGCGCCGGTAGAGCGCCCGGTTCCGCTCGGTCGACGACTCGAGGTAGGCGGCGCCGCCCGTCTCGTCGATCGCCGCGAGGCGGTGCTCGATCAACGAGGTGCCCACGCCGAGCCCTCGGGCCGCGTCGCCGACCGCGATCTCGCCGAGGTACCAGTGCGGCAGCCGCGGCCGGGGCGCCGCCAGGGTCGCCTGGTGGCGGGCCGCCGGCACGAGCCCGCCGAGCCCGAGCGCCCGCAGGTACCGCGGCAGCTGCCCGATCTCCGCGAGCGACACCGGCAGGCGCAGCGGCGAGGACGGTCGGGTGCGCGGCGCGTCCCAGACGGCCGCCCCCACGACGTCCCGGCCGGCGTCCGCCACGGCCACGTCGACCGTGCGACGGCCCGCCGGGATCGACCGCATCATCGCGGAGAAGAGGTCGACCAGACGGGCATGCCGCCGCCGCCCGCGCGGGACGAACCCGAGCATCACGGGATCGTCGCGGAACCCCTCGGCGAGCACGGCGGCGGCCGCGTCCAGCTGGTCCGGGCGGGCGGCGGTGATGGTCACGTCGGGCACGCTGTCTCCTCGAATGATTCGTCATGACTGACGGATTCGTCAGTCGTGACAGAATGTAGCCAGACATCCCGCCCGACACGTGAGAGGCCGCTGTGAAACCGGACGACGAAGAGGCGCGGGTCGCCCCCTCGAGGACGTCCCGCCGCACGCGCGACACGCGTCGCAAGCTGGTCGAGGCCGGCGTCGTCCTCTTGCGGCGGGCCGACTACGCCGCCGTCCCCGTCGCCGAGATCACGCAGCTGGCCGATGTCGGCCTCGGCACGTTCTACAACCACTTCGCCGGCAAGGACGCGTTGTTCGACGAGGCCGTGCAGAGCGTGCTCGACGCGCAGACCGAGCGCATGGCGGCGCTCGGGCGCGCGGACGACTCCCCCGTGACGACCGCGGCGATCGCGATGCACGTGGTCCTCGGACTGGCCGAGAGCGACCCGGCCGTGGCCGTGGTCGTCGCGCGCAACGGCCTGCGCCTGCTCGACGCCGAGGCCGCGCTGGTGCCGCAGGCACGGGCTCTCGTGCAGGCCGGGCAGGCGGCGGGCTCCTTCGCCGAGCTGGACGTCGACCTGGCGCTGTCCCTGGTCGGCGGCAGCCTCCTCGGCGGGCTGCACACCTGGTGGTCGACCCCCGAACTCGTCACCCCCGCGTGGACGGTCGAGCTGGTCGCCCGCGTGCTCGTGGCCCTCGGGTGCGACCTCGGGGACGCTCGCCGCGCCTCCTCGTCCGGTCTCGACCGGGTGACCGGGCGCGACGCGGGCTGACGCACCGAGCCGCACCGCCCCGAGCCGCACCACACCGGGCCGCACCGGGCCGAGCCACACCTCGCCTGATCGGCGAAGATGGTCCGGTGACCACTCCGGCGCCCGTGACGAGCATCGAACCCCGTCCCTACGACCACCCCGACGTGCAGCAGCTCGTCGAAGGACTGCAAGAGCTGTACGTCGAGATCTACGGCGGGCGCGACGACAGCCCGATCGACCGCTCCGAGTTCGAGCTGCCGAGGGGCACGTTCGCCGTGGCCTACGAGGCCGGCGAGCCCGTGGCGCTCGGCGCCTGGCGCCTGCTGCCCGACGGACGGGCCGAGCTGAAGCGGATGTACGTGCGGCCCGACCGGCGCGGGCACGGCCTGTCGCGGCTCGTGCTGCACTGGCTCGAACGGTCGGCCGCACACGCCGGCGTCATCGAGATGGTGATCGAGACCAACGTGGCCCACGACACCGCGATCCGTCTCTACGAGTCGGCCGGCTACCGGCCGATCGCGGCCTACGGCCACTACGCGGACGACGAGGGCACGGTGTCGCTCGGCCGCACCCTGGACGGCGCCCCGACGCACGGGTCCGGGCTCGCCGAGGCGGCCGGGCCGTCGGACGGCGCCCGCCCCACCGACTGAGCGGGCCGCAACGCCCGACCCGGTCGGCTCGACGCAGCGATCCGGTCGCCCTGACACGGCGACCCGGCCGACCGCGTCGGGCAGCTCGTGGCCCACGAGGTGACCGTTCGTCAACCCCCGGCCGGCACTCGGCCCCCGACGGCTCGGTCGTGGTTCGTTCGTCGGCGAGGCCTGCGCACCCCGCCCGGCCCGATCGAGGAGGACCCCTGGCCGAGCCGGCGACCCGCGACGTCCCGCAGCCCCAGACCGGAGGCCCGGCCGTCGGGCAGTCCAAGCTGAAGCAGGCGATCACGGGCCCGCTGCTCTACCTCTTCATCCTCGGCGACGTGCTCGGAGCCGGGATCTACGCCCTGATGGGAACCCTGTCGGCCGAGGTCGGTGGGGCGCTCTGGGCCCCGCTCGTGCTCGCCCTGCTCCTGGCGCTGCTGACCGCGGGTTCGTACGCCGAGCTCGTCACCAAGTACCCCAAGGCAGGAGGGGCGGCGATCTTCGCCGAGAGGGCGTTCCGTCGGCCACTGGTCTCGTTCCTGGTCGGCTTCAGCATGCTGGCGGCCGGCGTGACGAGTGCGGCGGGCCTCTCGCTGGCCTTCGCCGGCGACTACCTCGGCACCTTCGTCGACCTGCCCCCGGTGCCGACCGCCATCGCCTTCCTGGCACTCGTCGCCCTGCTCAACGCCCGGGGCATCAGCGAGTCCTTGCGGGGCAACGTGGTCATGACCGTCGTCGAGGTGAGCGGGCTCGTCATCGTGATCGTGGTCGTTGCCGTGATGCTCGGCGGCGGGGGCGGAGACGTCTCGCGCGTCGGGGAGTTCCCCGTCGACGCGAACCCCGCCCTGGCCACGCTCGGTGCGGCGATCATCGCGTACTACTCGTTCGTCGGCTTCGAGACGAGTGCGAACATCGCCGAGGAGGTGCGCGAACCGAGCCGGGTCTACCCCCGCGCCCTGTTCGGCGCGTTGGCCACGGCGGGCGTGGTCTACGTGCTCGTCGGGCTCGCGAGCGCCGTGGCGTTGCCGCCCGCCGAGCTCGCGGACTCGACCGGTCCCCTGCTGGCGGTCGTCGCCGCGACCGGCGTCGGCGTGCCCACCTGGGTGTTCAGCCTCATCGCCCTCGTGGCCGTCGCCAACGGCGCCCTGCTGACGATGATCATGGCGAGCCGCGTGACCTTCGGCATGGCCGAGCAGGGGCTGTTGCCCCGCTCGCTCGGTGCGGTCCTGCCCCGACGGAAGACGCCCTGGGCCGCGATCGCGGTCACCACGGCCGTCGCCATGGCGTTGACCACCGTCGGCGACATCAGCGTCCTCGCCGAGACGGTCGTCCTGTTGCTGCTGTTCGTGTTCATCAGCACGAACGTGGCCGTGCTGGTGCTGCGTCGCGACCGGGTCGACCACGCGCACTTCCGCGTCTGGACGGCCGTGCCGGTGGCCGGCGTCGCGTCCTGCCTGCTGCTGATGTCGCAGCAGAGCGGGCAGGTCTGGCTGTTCGGGGCGATCCTGCTCGCGGCGGGCACCGTGCTGTACCTCGTCGCGCGGGCGAGGAACCGGGCCACCGCGGGGCGCTGAGGCGCCGCGGCCGGACACCGGCCGGCGCGATACCGGCCGGAGACGCAGAGGAGGCGCGGTGCCGGGATCACCGACACCGCGCCTCCTCGGATCATCGCTACTCGACGGTGATCGACTGGGCCTTCATCGCGGCCACGGTCTTCTCCTGGCCCGACGTCAAGGCGTCGAGGAGGGTGCCGTCACCCGAGGCGGCCGCCCCGAAGCCGTCCGAGATGTCGCTGTAGGTCTGCGTCATCGTCGGGCCCCACGTGAAGGGCTGGATGTTCTCGGCGGCCTTCGCGAAGTCCTCGTAGATGGCCTGGTCGCCGTAGAACTCGACGCCCGAGGTCAGGGCCGGCAGGTCGGCGCCGGTCGTGGAGGCCGGGTACAGGTTGGCCTCCTTGTTCAGCGCCTCGAGCGACTCGGTCGAGGTGTTCAGCCACACCAGGAACTTCGACGCCTCGGCGGGGTGTTCGCTGCCCTTGAAGACGACGTTTGACGATCCGCCCCAGGCGGCCGACGCGGACTCGCCGTCCTTCCACTGCGGCATGGGCGCGACGGCCCACTTGCCCGACGTGTCGGGGGCGCCGCTCGAGATGGTGTTGGCACCCCAGACCGCCGAGACCCAGGTCCAGTCCTGGTCGGTGTTGTACGCGTTGTTCCACTCGTCGGTGAAGCTCGGCAGGGTCGTGACGAGGTCCTTCGAGATGAGGTCCTGCCAGTAGTCGGCGACCTTGGTCGAGGCCTCGTCGCCCATGTCGACCTTCCAGGTGCCGTCCGCGGTGTCGAACCACTGGCCACCGGCCTGCGACACCAGACCGGCGAACTGGTTCACGTCGCCCTTCGCGAAGTTGGTGATGCTGCCGCCCATCTCCTTGATCTTCACGGCGTCCTCGGCGTACTGCTCCCACGTGGTGGGGACGTCGAGGCCGGCCTGCTCGAAGAGGTCCTTGCGGTAGTACAGCGCCATGGGACCGGAGTCCTGCGGGATCGCGTAGACGGAGTCGTCCTCGCCGAAGGTCACCTGGTTCCAGAGGCCGTCGGAGTAGTCGGCCTTCGCGGCGGAGACGCCCTCGCACGAGGCGATGTTCGCCAGTCCGTCCTGCACGCGGAAGGCGGGCAGGGTGTCGTACTCGACCTGACCGATGTCGGGGGCGTTGCCGGCCTGCAGCTGGTTGAAGAAGTTCTGGTAGGTGCCGCTGTTGCCGTTCGGCACGATCGAGACCTTGACCTGGATGTCGGGGTTCTCCTCGTTCCAGAGGGCGACGACCTTGTCCATGTTCGGCACCCAGGTCGTGAAGTTCAGGGTGACCTTGCCGGAGGACGCCTCGCACGAGGCGGAGTCGCCGGAGGCGGCGTCCGAGCCGCTGCCGGAGCTGCAACCGGCGAGGGCCATGGTCGAGACCACGGCGGCCGCCGCGATCGTGAGTACTCGGGATGTCTTCATCTGGTGTCCAATCGGGGTGCGGAGCCGGAGGGGCCGGCCACGGGAGGGAACGACGTCGTTGCCTTGCGGAGAGGAGGTCGAGGAGGTGCGGGTCGGTGGATCAGGACGGGAGCGGCTGGTCGGGACGGCCGGGGCCGCGGGATCGGCTACTTGAGGCCGCCGGACCCCAGGCCGCTGCGCCAGAAGCGCTGCAGGCTGAGGAAGGCGACGAGCAGGGGGATGATCGAGACCAGCGCGCCGACGAGCACCAGGGTGCGCAGTTCGGGGTACTGGCTCACGTTGGAGTTCCAGGTGTAGAGGCCGAGGGTCACCGGGAAGAGCTCCTGGGACCGCAGCATCACCAGCGGCAGGAAGAAGTTGTTCCAGATCGCGACGAACTGGAACAGGAACACCGTCACGAGGGCGGGCGACATCAGCCGGATCGCCACGGTGAAGAACGTGCGCAGTTCGCTCGAACCGTCGATGCGGGCTGCCTCGACGATCTCGTCGGGGACGCTCGACGCGGCGTAGATGCGGCTGAGGTACACGCCGAACGGGCTCACGATGCTGGGCAGGAAGACCGCCCAGAAGGTGTCGGTCAGTTCGACCTTGCTGAAGATCAGGAACAGCGGCAGCGCCAGGGCCGTCGCCGGCACGAGCACGCCACCCAGGAAGATGTTGAACAGCGCCTCCCGACCCCAGAAGCGGTACTTGGCCAGGGCGTAGCCGCACATCGCCGACAGGATCGTGCCGAGCGCGCCGGCGACCGTCGCGTAGACGATGCTGTTGAGCATCCACCGCGGGAAGATGCCGTCGTTGTACGTGAACAGCCGGCCGACGTTGCCGACGAAGTCCTGCGCCGACGTCGGCGAGAACCACAGGGCGGCGCTCGAGTTGAAGTTGTCGAGCGTCTTGGTCGACGACACCAGCAGCCAGAAGATCGGCACGAGGAAGTACAGCGTGAAGGCGCCCATGATGACCATGGCGGCCGTTCGCGACATCACGCTCTCGCGGGGCCCCCCGCCGCGTCGGCGAGCAGGGGTCGTCGCGTCGTCGAACGACTGGGCGGGACGGATGGGGGCGTCGACGGTCACTGGTCGGCCTTCCGCTGGGTCAACCGGAGGAACCCGATCGAGAGGATGAACGTGGCGACCGCGAGGACGACGCTGAACGCCGCCGCGAGGTTGAAGTTGGGCACCGAGGACGTCGAGTAGACGAGCATGTTCGGCGTGAAGGTCGACGAGATGGTCGACGTGAACTGGCGGAAGACCAGCGGTTCGGTCAGCAGCTGCAGGGTGCCGATGACCGAGAAGACGGCGGTCAGCACGATCGCGGGGACGACCAGCGGGATCTTGATGGACACGGCGATGCGCCACTGCGAGGCCCCGTCGAGGCGGGCCGCCTCGTAGATCTCGGTGGGGATCGCCAAGAGCGACGAGTAGATGATCAGCATGTTGTAGCCGACGAACACCCAGGTGACGACGTTGGCCACGGCCCAGAGCACCGTGCCGCCGTCGAGGAGGCCGGCCCGCGACGTGACGGCCGAGAACGGCGAGAGGCTCGGCGAGTAGAGGTAGCCCCACATGATCGCCGCGATGACGCCGGGCACGGCGTAGGGCGCGAAGAACGCGAGGCGGAAGAACCGCTTGCCGCGCAGCAGGGGCGAGTCGAGCAGCAGCGCGAAGAGCAGGGCCAGCAGCAGCATCACGGGGACCTGGACGACGCCGAAGAGCAGCACCCGGCCGATGGACGACCAGAACTCGGTGTTCTGGAAGACCAACGCGTACTGCGAGAGGCCGCCGAAGACCTGGGTCGGGGCACCGAACGTGCCCTCGCGTTCGACCTTCTGCAGCGACTGGAAGACGGCGTAGAGGATGGGCGTCAGGTAGAACGCCGCGAAGAGCGCCGCGAAGGGGACGATGAAGATCGCGATCGCCTTGCGGTACCGGAACGGCTTCCGCGGTCTCGTCGGACGCGGGGACGGCGGGGCGACGACGGCGGGCTCGGCAGCAGTCTGGGTCACACGGGGCCTCGGCTTCTTCGGCAGGTGTCCTTCACGAACGGCCGGAGGCCCTTCGACGGCGAAGGTTCACAGGGTTTCTGTGATCGTTCCCAGAGGATGACCCGAAGGACCGGATGGCATTTTCTGGGAACGTTCACAGAGCTAAGCCCACGGTCGCCGGTTTGTCAAAGCGGAGGGGCCGACCGTGATCGTACGGTGACCCGACCGGCCGCCCGTCCTTCGCCCTCCGTGCGACCTCCGTTCGCCCTCCCGGGAACGATCCCGAGGGTCCCGGGCTCCGCTAGGGTGACCGACATGCCCGGTCCGAGATCTCCGCGTCGGCGTGCCACGATCCACGACGTGGCCGCCGAGGCCGGCATCTCCCGGGGCACCGTGTCGCGCGTGCTGAACAACGAACCGTACGTCTCACACCAGGCGCGCGAGGCCGTCGAGGCCGCCGTGGCCAAGGTGGGCTACGTCCGCAACGCGGCCGCGCGCAACCTCGTCACCCAGCGGTCGCGCGCGATCGCGCTGATCGTCCACGAGCCCCATTCGGTCGTGCTCGACGACCCGAACATCGGCAACATCCTGATCGGCACCAACGCAGTGCTGTCACAGGCCGACCACCAACTCGTCACGCTGATGATCGACTCCCAGCGCGACAGCGACCGCGTGGTCGAGTACCTGCGCGGCGGCTTCGTCGACGGGGCGATCATCCTGTCCGCCCGGACGGGCGACCCCATCTCGCAGGCCGTCGCCGAGCTCGGGCTGGCGGCCTCGTTCGTCGGCCACCCGAGCGACGCTCCCGACATCCCGTTCATCGGCATCGACAACCAGGCCGCCGCCGAGGCGATCGTGCGCCGACTCGTGTCGACGGGGCGCACCCGGGTCGGCATGCTCGCCTCGGGACTCGACCGCGACTCGGGCGAAGACCGCCTCGCCGGCTTCCGCGCCGCGCTCGACGACCTCTACGACCCGCACCTCGTGGTGCGCAACCCGTTCTACAGCTACTCGGCCGGCGTCGACGGCATGACCGAGCTGCTCGAGCGGGACCCCCGGGTCGACGGGGTCTTCGCGGCGTCGGACGCCGTCGCCGCCGGGGCCCTCGACGTCCTCCACCGGCGCGGGATCTCGGTGCCCGGCGACCTCGGCATCGTCGGCTTCGACGACAGCTCGTGGGCGCTGCGCTGCACCCCGCCCCTCTCGACCGTGCGCCAGCCTGCCGAAGAGCTGGGCCGACGGGCCGCCCGCCAGGTCCTCGACCAGCTCGGCGGCACCGACGAGACGCACACCGCGCTCCTGCTGCCGACCGAGATCATGTGGCGCGAGAGCGCCTGACCCGTCCCCGGCACCACACGGGAAGGCGCGACGAGACGAACCCTGACCGCGTCGGTCAGCGCAACGCGGCCGCGAATCCCCGCAGGGCCGTGACCACCTGACGCCGCGCCTCCTGGTCGAGCCCTCGCGTCATCGCGTCCTCGACGCCCCGCACGGCGGCACTCGCCGTCGCCAGTTGGCGGCGGCCCGCCGCCGTCAGCTCGGTCGGCAACGCCCGCCCCGACGGCGCCCGGTCGGCACGCCGCACGAGCCCGTCGCGTTCGAGCGACTGCAGCAGCACGTTCATGGACTGTCGCGTCACGAAGGCGCCGCGGGCGAGCTCGGAGTTCGAGAGCCCGGGGCGCTGGGCCAGGAGCTCGAGGCACGAGTAGTGCGTGATCGTCATGCCCAACGGGCGCAGCTCGGCCTCCATGGCGGCGCGGAGGGCACTCGACGCCTCCTTCAGCAGATACCCCACGGAGGTCTCGAGGTCGATGGTCGACGCGGCTTGACTCATGTCAGTAGTCTGACATAGGTTCTGCTGTGTCAGTCAACTGACATCAACCGCCACGACACGAGAGCAGGCACCATGACCGCCACCGGCCCCGACTTCATCTCCCTCCAGGTCCGCGACGTCGAGCGCTCGGCCGCGTTCTACGAACGGCACCTCGGGCTCACCCGGCAGGACGGCCCGCCCCACGCCGTCGTCTTCGCCACGACCCCGATCGCGTTCGCCGTGCGGGGCCCGCTGCCCGGCGTCGACCTCGACGCGGCCCCGCTCGGTCGCGGCGTCGGCCTCTGGCTGCTCGCCCCCGACGCGCAGGCGATCCACGATGCCCTGGTCGCCGCCGACGTCGAGATCGCCACCCCGCCGGTCGACGGCCCCTTCGGCCGCACCTTCACCTTCGTCGACCCCGACGGCTACCAGGTCACCCTGCACGACCGCGCGTGACGCCGTCGCCGCCGTCCCAGGACGAGGCGCCGGACGAGGAGGCGCGGCGCACGCCCGCCGCGGTGGTCCCGTCGGTCGTGCTCCGCGTCACTCGTGGACGTCGTCGTCGTCCTGGGTGCTCAGGTAGAGCCGGTGGCTCGTGACGATCAGCGAGAGCCAGCCGATGCCGCTGACCCAGCCGACGGCGACGTCGGTGAACCAGTGGGCCCCGAGCAGCACGCGGGACAACCCCACGACGCCGGCCGTCCCGGCTGCGGCGCCGACGAGGGCGACCTGCGGTGCCTGCTTCTCCTGCCGGAGAGCCAGGAGGTAGGCGAGCACGCCGAGGATCGTGGTGGTGTTCAGCGTGTGGCCGGACGGGAACGACGGGGACTTCTCGTACGGTGGGATGGCTTCGTGACGGTCGGGCCGGTTGCGCTTGATGAGCCTCTTGCCCACGACCGTCATGGCGAGCGATCCCGCACCGGCCGCCACGACGAGGGCGACGGGACTGGGGTGGCGGTCGCGGAAGCCGAAGGCTGCCGCGGCTCCGACGGTGACGGCGGGCAGGACGACGGGCCCGAAGACGTGGGCGAGGGCGGCGGCCGCGCCGTTCGTCGCCGGACTCCGGAGCTTCTTCGCGCGCTCGAGCGCCGGCCGGTCGAGGCTCTCGATGCCGTCCCGACCCGTGACACCGTCGTAGATGTAGGCCGCCCCGGCGGTCGCCGCGAGGGCGATGCCTCCGCCGACGGCGAGCGTCGCGACCAGGGCGCGGCGGGCACCGACCTTCTGCGCGACGACCTTGTGTCGCGACGCGAGACGCCGGCCCGGCCTCGAGCGCCACTCGGTGAGGTCGCGACGCCCGATCTGCCGGTCGTAGCGGGTCGTGCGGGCGGTCTCAGCGGCGGTCGGCATGTATCCACTCTGGCCCCTCGGCGATCCTGGCCTCCAGGTAGCGTGGTTCCCGGCCGTCTGAGCGCGACGGGCACTCACGGTGGCGTGTGCGCCGGCGACTCCCCCACGCAGGCTCGGCGACGTCAGCACCGTTCCCACCAACCGGAAGGTCCCTCATGGTGTTCTCGATCACCCTCCTCGTCCTCGGGCTCGTCGGCATCGTCGGCGGCGTCCTGATCGTCCGGCAGCGGGACGGCGGCAGCGCCCTGCCGGGCGTGGCGATCACGGCGTTGGGAGCGGTGGCGGCCGCACTCGGCATCGCGCTCCTGGCCCTGCCCGAGCTGCCCGCGTAGCCGATCGGCGCTCGTGAGAAGTGCCCCTGGACGGGCGCGCAGAGTGGAGCCGCAGGGGTTCGAGTCCCTCCAGGGGCATCGTCGCGAAGCGACGTCAGGTGCCCCTGGAGGGGACGGCGCGCCAGCGCCGTCGGGCCGCGCGGGTTCGAGGCCCGCAAGGGGCTCGACGCGCGCAAGCGAGGAGTGCCCCTGGACGGGCGCGCAGAGCGCGGAGCCGCAGGGGTTCGAGTCCCTCCAGGGGCATCGTCGCGAAGCGACGTCAGGTGCCCCTGGAGGGACTCGAACCCCCAACCCTTTCCTTAGGACGGAACTGCTCTTCCATTGAGCTACAGAGGCTGACCCCGCGAGTCTACCGAACCCGCGCCTCCTGCCGTCCGGCCCGCCGTGCACCCCGTTCGCGAAGGTGAACCCCGATGAAGCGGGGTTCATCTTCGCGAACGGGGTTCATGGGCAGACGAGCGGGCGCCGGCGCCAGGCCTCACGCGGCGGCGAGGTACTCGTCCCAGTTCGCCTGCGTCCGCTCCATGCCGCGCACGACCCAGCCGACCCCGTGCGGTGGCTTGGGCGTGAAGAGCAGCTCCCAGCCCATCTCGTGCGGGGTGCGGTCGCTCTTGAGGTTGTTGCACTTGAGGCAGCACGCGACGAGGTTCTCCCAGCTGTCCGCCCCGCCCCGCGACCGCGGCTGCACGTGGTCGATCGTCGTCGCGGACCGACCGCAGTAGGCGCACCGGTGCGAGTCGCGCCGCATGACGCCCCGCCTCGAGACGGGGATCTGCCGGGTGTGCGGGATGCGCACGTACCGCGTCAGCACGATGACGGACGGGCGATCCCACGACGTCGCCGCCCCGAGGACGGGGTGTTCCGCATCGGCGGCGACGACGGTCGCCTTCTGGCTCATGACGAGGACGAGGGCCCGCCGGTCGGACACGACGGCGAGGGGCTCGTAACCGGCGTTCAGGACGAGAGTGCGCATGCTTTCCCTTTCGAAGCACCCTGGACGGCTTCCAGGGATTCGATCTCTCGGGGCTGCGCAGGCCCAACAGGCCCACCGATACGAAAAAAGCACCGTCACGAGGACGGTGCTCTGTCACATGGCGGGGTGTCGTATGTGCTCGTGCGACAGCGCACCCATGGTGCGGGTGGCGGTCGAACGAGGCATCTGACGCTCCTGGTCTGAGCGGAACTCCGAGATCGCCAGGTTAACCCCGGAAGGGTCGCACTGCCTAGAGGCAGGACGACCCTTCACAGGTTGTTCACGCGGGGCGCCGTCCGGGCGCACGATGCCCCGGGAGGCGCGGTGTCCCGGGAGGCGCGGTGCCCCAGGAGGCGCGGGTCGCCTACGCCCCGTAGCGCACGTAGTGCACCGCGGAGGTCCACAGCGGGCGGACGCTGACCGAGCCACCGGGCTTCGGTGCGTCGAGGATCATGCCGTTTCCGGCGTAGAACCCGTCGTGCGACCCGTTGTTGAAGATGACGACGTCGCCGGGCTGCGCCTCGGCGGCCGAGATCGGCGTGCCCAGGGCTCCCTGGCGGGTGACCGAATGCGGCAGCGAGATGCCGTACTGCGAGTAGACGTACATCACGAAGCCCGAGCAGTCGAAGCCGGCCGGGGTCGCGCCACCGAAGACGTAGGGCGTGCCGACGTACTGCAGGGCCGTCGCGTAGACGGCGCTGAGGCTGAACGCTCCCGGCGTGGCGACGGTGCCCGTCGCCGAGCTCGTCGCGGCGGCCACGTTCTGGGCGGCCGTCGGGCCCGTGTAGCTGGCGTAGCTCGCGGCCAACGCCGCACGCTCGGCCTCACGCTGGCTGGCGAGGGCGGCCGCGTTGAGGTCCGCCTGCGACGTCGCCGTGTAGCCGTCTCGGGTGGCGTCCGCGAGGGCGACGTCGTCCGCGACCGCGACGCTCTGCGCGTGGCTGGTCGATGAGCTCGTCGACGCGGCGCCGACGCTCGGGCCGTTCGCCGCCGCCGGGTTCGACGCGAACGCCGGCAGCGCCATCGTGCCGATCAGACCGGCGGTGAGCGTCATCACGGTCACCGAGACCACGCTGCGCTTGACCGACGGGCGGCCCGGGCGGGCGGCGGGCGCGGCCGTGGCCTGGGCGCGACGCAGCGACGAGCGGGTCGGCAGATCGGCGGGGGTGCGGGTGGCGACGGTGCGGTTCGGGCGCACGTCGGGGGTGTGGTCTGAGCCGGGGAGGGTCAAGAGGGTGGGTCTCCTGCGTCTCGACAGCTTTCGGGAAGCTGTCCCGTCCGTTCGTTCGTATCGCGACGACACACGGCAGGAGACGGGCGTGAGAGACGTCCTGCCACGGGTCCGGCGGCCGGTTCAGCAGCCTGGGGACTCAGCGACTGTAGCCCAGCGACCCCTGCGAGATCATCCTCGAGAGGGATATTTGTAACGAATCGGTAAACGACTGCGTGATCCGGCGCAGAACGCAGGAGGCGCGGCGCACGGACGCAAGAATCCCGCGCGGCCGCATCCCGCCTCGGTGAGCGGTCAGAGCCCGACGTAGATGTGCTGTGCGACCTCGGTCGGCAGCTCGAGGCCCTCGTCGTGGCCCTCGACCTTGACGAAGACGTACGACCCCGCCGAGCGAAGGGTCGCGACGCCGCCCGGCAGCACGCCGGCGCCCTGCAACTGCTGCAGCAGCTCGGGCTCGAACTGCACCGGCTCGGCCAGGCGACGGATCGGCCGGGTGACGCCCTCGGGGTGCTCGGCGAGCACGGCCACGAGGTTGACCACGCCGTCGAGGAAGCGCCCCGCGGGAGAGTCGCCGAGCTCGTCGAGCCCGGGGATCGGGTTGCCGTAGGGCGACTCGGTCGGGTGGTCGAGCATGTCGAGCAGTCGTCGTTCGACCTGCTCGCTCATGACGTGCTCCCACCGGCAGGCCTCGTCGTGCACGTAGGCCCAGTCGAGGCCGATCACGTCGGCGAGCAGGCGCTCGGCGAGGCGGTGCTTGCGCATGACGTGGGTCGCCTTCGCGCGTCCGTCGTGCGTGAGCTCGAGGTGTCGGTCGCCGGAGACGACGACCAGGCCGTCGCGTTCCATGCGGGCGATGGTCTGCGACACGGTCGGACCGGAGTGGCCGAGACGCTCGGAGATGCGCGCACGCAGCGGCACGATGTTCTCTTCTTCGAGGTCGAGGATCGTGCGCAGGTACATCTCTGTGGTGTCGACGAGATCGGTCAACAGGGGCCTCCCGGTGGAACACGTGGACTACCCCGCAAGCCTACCGGCTGCACGCTGGGCACCGCGCCGCGTCACTAGGATCGAGCGCATGGCGGACATCCGGATTCCCACTGACCTCTTGCCCACCGACGGCCGCTTCGGTTGCGGCCCTTCGAAGGTGCGGGCCGCCCAGCTCGAGCACCTCGTCACCGCCGGCGCGACGATCCTCGGCACCTCGCACCGTCAGGCCCCCGTGAAGGACCTGGTGGGTCGCGTCCGCGCCGAACTGGGCGAGCTCTTCCGCCTGCCCGACGGCTACGAGGTCGTGCTGGGCAACGGCGGCTCGACCGCCTTCTGGGACGCGGCGGCGTTCGGGCTCGTCGAGAAGCGTGCCGAGAACCTGTCGTTCGGCGAGTTCGGCTCGAAGTTCGCCAAGGCCGTCGCGGCCCCCTGGCTCGAGGCCCCCCACGTGGTCACCGCCGAGGGCGGCTCGTTGGCCGAGGTGGAGGTGCTCGAGGGCGTCGACGTCTACGCCTGGCCGCACAACGAGACCTCGACCGGCGTCATGGCCCCGGTCACCCGCGTCGCGGGCGACCCCGGCGCCCTCACCGTCGTCGACGCGACGAGCGCGGCGGGCGGCATCGACGTCGACGCCTCGCAGGCCGACGTCTACTACTTCGCCCCGCAGAAGAACTTCGCGAGCGACGGCGGCCTCTGGTTCGCGCTCTTCTCCCCCGCGGCGATCGAGCGGGTCGAGCGGATCGCCGCCAGCGGCCGTTACATCCCCGAGTTCCTCAGCCTCAAGAACGCCGTCGACAACTCGCGGCTCGACCAGACGTTGAACACGCCCGCCCTGACGACCCTGCTGCTGCTCGAGGACCAGACCCGCTGGATGCTCGAGAACGGCGGACTCGCCTGGGCCGACGCCCGCACGCGCGAGTCGTCGTCGGCGCTCTACGACTGGGCCACCGCCTCCGAGTACGCGACCCCGTTCGTCGTCGACCCGTCGCACCGTTCCCAGGTCGTGGCGACCATCGACTTCGCCGAGTCGATCGACGCCGCCGCGATCGCGAAGGTGCTCCGCGCCAACGGCATCGTCGACACCGAGCCCTACCGCAAGCTCGGCCGCAACCAGTTGCGCGTCGCGACCTTCACGGCCATCGAGCCCGACGACGTCCGCCATCTGATCCGGTCGATCGAGTTCGTCGTCGACGCCCTCTGACCGATCGCCCGCACGACGAAGGCCCCGACACGATCGTGTCGGGGCCTTCGTCGTGGTCCGACCCCGACGCAGGAGGCGCGGGTCTGGCCTGAGGGACTACTTCCGTCGCCTGCTCAGCGGGTCTTCATCCTCGCCGTCCCAGTCGTCGTCGTGCGAGTCGTCGTCGAGGTCCGCCTCGGGGTGCGCGGCCGGCACGACGGGTGCGTCGACGGCCCGCCCGGAATCGTCGGAGTCGTCGTCGGAGCCCTCGGAGGCGTCGACCAGGTCGTCGATGTCGACGCCGTCCACGTCGCCGCCGTGCACGATCGACCCGCGCTCGTCGTCGGACTCGTCCTTGTCGTCCGAGTCGTCTTCGTCGTCGTCCTCGTCCGACTCGTCGTCCTCGTCGTCGCCGTGGGCCTCCTGGGCCTTCATGTCGGCGAGGCGGTCGGCCCACGGCACCCAGTCCGGGGCGAGCAGGGCGCCGTCACCGGGCATGAGCTCGGCCTCGAGCACCGAGGGCTCCTCGCCGTCGAGGTGGGCGACGCTGACCGTCCAGTGCCAGCCGGGGTAACCGGGCAGCAGCGTGGCGAAGCGCACCGAGGTGACGCCGGGCTCGTCGTCGATCGGGTCGGCCTCGGCACCGATCGTCTCGTCGGGCGTGATCTCGGTGAGGGCGCGACGGGCGAGCTCGGACCAGGGCGTGCGCGTGGCGGCCTCAGGCATCGAACGAGTCCGCGACGGTGCGCAGCAGCACGGCGATGCGGGCGCCGTTCTGCGGGTACCGGCCGTGACGGAGGTCGCCGCCGGCCTTGTCGAGCACCTTGACGAGGTCTTCGACGATGACGGCCATGTCGTCGGCGGAGCGACGGTTCATCTTGGCGAGGCTGGGGGCGGCTTCGAGCACGCGGACCGACAGGGCCTGCGCGCCGCGCTTGCCGTCGGCGATGCCGTACTCGAGGCGGGTTCCCGCCTTGACACCCACGGTGCCGGCGGGCAGGGCCGACGCGTGGAGGAAGACCTCTTGGCCGTCATCGCTGCTGATGAAGCCGAAGCCCTTCTCGTCGTCGTAGAACTTGACCTTGCCGGTGGGCATGACTGGACCTCTCGTGAAGACGGGTGACCCTGGGGGTGGGTCGCCCCAGCTTAGATCGCCGGGTAGGGCCGCACCGCACTATCGTTGACCCGTGGCCAAGAAGATCGAACCGAGTGCGCCCTCTGACGTCAATCGTACAGAGCGCGTCCTCCTCTTCATGATCCTCGCCATCGTCGTCGTCTCGGTCCTCGCGTTCTTCACGAGGTTCGTGGGCGTGGCGACGGGTGTCACCGACTTCACCGCGGGCGTCTGGCCCGCACTCACGATCCTGCCCCTCATCGGGCTCCCGATCGCCTTCGCGATGCTCCTCGCATTCGTGGTGGCGAGCGCCGTGCGTCGCAGCCGCGACTCACGGGGCACCAGACGGTAACCGCAGACCCGGGCTGCACGACGGCTGGAGGCCTCGACCATGGCTAGTGCACTCGACCTCGCAGGCGTCCTGCGCGCCATCGACGACGACGACCTGTTGCGCCGCCTCGCTCGACGGCAGGTCCGGGCGTCGAGCGTCCACGACGCCTTCGACCTCGCGGACGTCCTGCTCGAGCCGGCCAGCGTGCGCGACGCCCTCGCCCACCTCGACCGCGTCGCGCTCATCGTGCTGCAGGTCGTGCGGGTGCCGGGGGACGTCGACGCCGTGCACGAGCGCATCGACGCCGCCTTCGAGGTCGACCGCGAGACGGTGGCCGCCGCGCTCGACCGCGTGGACGAGGCCTTCCTCGTGGTCCGCCGCGGCGACTCCGTCTCGACCCTCGACGCCGTGGGCGAGCGACTCGACGACGACCCCGCCCTGGCCCTCGAGATCCTGACCTCCGAACGACCGCCGGTGGTGCTCGAGACCGTCCTCGACCAGGCCCGCGACGACGCCGACGCCCGCTCGGCCGAGCGGCTGTACGCCGTCGTCATCGAGGTCGCCGAGATCCTCCGTGCCCTCGAGCAGTCACCTGCCCGCGAGCTCGCGAAGGGGGGCCTGGCCCTGCCCGAGTCGAGGCGCCTCGCCGAGGCCGCCCGCATCGACGTCGACGACGTGGCGACCGTGCTCGCCATCGCCGTGCGGGCCGGGTTGGCCGCGCCGAGCCCGGACGGCTGGGTCGTGGCCGCCGACGCGACCGACTGGCTCCGCGCCTCCTGGCCCGACCGGTGGCAGACGCTGACGCGGGCCTGGCTCGCATCGCTGCCGACCGAGATCCTCGCGGTGCTCGAGCAACGCGTCGACACGTCGTGGGGACTGCCGCTGCGCGAGTTCTCCGACTGGTCCTACCCGGCCGGGGGCAGCTGGATCACCGAGCGCATCGCCGCGTTCTCGCGCAGCGCCGAGGTGCTGGGTCTGACCTCCGACGACACCCCCACCTCGGCGGCCGTCGCCCTGTTCCGCGACGGTCCGGCCGCCGCCCGCACCCGGGTCGCCGCCCTGTTGCCCGACGCGGTCGAGCAGGTCTACCTGCAGCACGACCTCAGCGTCGTGTCGCCCGGGCCCCTGTCGCCCGCCATCGACGCCCGGCTCCGCGTCATCGCGGTGGTCGAGAGCGCAGGCCTCGCGGCCACCTACCGCATCACCGAGGGCGGACTGCAACGGGCCCTGAGCGAGGGCGAGTCCGCCGATTCGCTGCGCGAGTTCCTCGGCGGCATCTCGTCGACGGGCATCCCCCAGCCGCTCGACTACCTGATCCAGCAGAGCGCCGAACGGCACGGGCGCTACCGAGTCCGCGCGATCGCGCCGGGCGGCGCCCCCGCGGGCGTGCCGGGCGACGCGCTGTCGCTCGTGGTCGCGGACGACCGTGCGAGCCTCGACACCCTCGAGGTCGACCAGTCGCTCTCGCCCCTCGCCCTCACCCGGGTCGACGCGACGACCGTGGCGAGCCGGTTCGAACGCGACACCGTCTTCTGGTCGTTGAGCGACGAGCGCTACCCCGTCGTCGTGGTCGACGAGGGCGGTGCCGAGGTCGTCCCGCCGTCCCGACGCCGACCCCGGCGACCGGCCCCGATCGAGACGCGTGACCCGCTGCGCGAACTCGTCGAGCGTCTGCACACCGACCCCGGCTCCGGTGACGAGTCCACCGACCGAGCCTGGATCGCCCGCCAGCTCGACGCCGCCGTGAAGGGCCGTCTGACGGTCACCGTGACGGTCGCGATGCCCGACGGCAGCACCACCACCCTCGACATGGAGCCCACCGGCATCGGGGGCGGACGCGTCCGCGGTCGCGACAAGAAGTCCGACGTCGAGCGCACGCTGCCGCTGAAGAACGTGGTGGCGGTCGCGAGTCGCGACTGAGGCGGGCGGCCCTCGTCGGCCGAGCCGCGCCTCCTCGTCCTGCCGGGTGGGCGCCGACCGGTGCCCGGCTGTGAGAGCCGGGACCGGGCGCGCCTAGACTCGACCCTCATGACCGGACCCCTGATCGTGCAGAGCGATCGCACCGTCCTGCTCGAGGTCGCGCACGAGCAGGCGGAGGACGCGCGGCACGACCTGAGCGTCTTCGCCGAGCTCGAGCGCGCTCCCGAGCACGTGCACACCTACCGCATCACCCGCCTCGGACTGTGGAACGCACGGGCGGCCGGGCACAGTGCCGACGACATGCTCGGCACGCTCGAGAAGTACAGCAAGTTCCCGGTGCCGCAGAGCGTCAGCGTCGACATCGCCGAGACCGTCGCCCGCTACGGCCGCATCGTCATCGAGCGCGACGGCGACCAGTTGCTGCTGCGCGGCACCGACAGCTCCGTGCTGAGCGAGGTCACCCGGGCCAAGAAGGTCGGCGAGCTGCTCGGCGTCAAGCGGGCCGACGACCTGTGGGAGCTCCTGCCGTGGGCGCGCGGCGAGGTCAAGCAACAGCTCGTCAAGCTCGGCTGGCCCGCCGAGGACCACGCCGGTTACACGCCCGGCACCCCGCACGCCATCGACCTCGACGAGAGCGACTGGCACCTGCGCGACTACCAGCAGAAGGCGATCGACAACTTCTTCGAGGGCGGCTCGGGCGTCGTCGTACTGCCGTGCGGCGCCGGCAAGACCCTCGTCGGGGCCGGGGCCATGGCGGCCGCCGGCACCACCACGCTGATCCTCGTCACGAACACCGTCTCCGCGCGACAGTGGCGGGACGAGCTGCTCAAACGCACCTCGCTGACCGAGGACGAGATCGGCGAGTACTCCGGCTCGGTGAAGGAGGTCAAGCCGGTCACCATCGCCACTTACCAGATCCTCACGGCCCGCCGCGGGGGCAAGTACACGCACCTCTCGCTGCTCGACGCGCTCGACTGGGGCCTGGTCGTCTACGACGAGGTGCACCTCCTGCCCGCGCCGGTCTTCAAGCTGACCGCCGAGCTGCAGGCCCGCAGGCGCCTCGGCCTCACCGCCACGCTGGTCCGTGAGGACGGCCGCGAGAGCGACGTCTTCAGCCTGATCGGCCCCAAGCGCTTCGACGCCCCGTGGAAGGAGATCGAGGCCCAGGGCTTCATCTCGCCGGCCTCGTGCTACGAGGTGCGGGTCGACCTCCCCCAGGAGGCGCGGCTCGAGTACGCGGCCTCCCCCGACGACGAGCGCTACCGGTTGGCCGCGACGGCCCCGGCCAAGCTCGACGTGGTCAAGCACCTCGTGGCCCGGCACGACGGCGAGCAGATCCTCGTCATCGGCCAGTACCTCGACCAGCTCGACGAGCTCGCCGCCGTGCTCGACGCCCCCACCCTGACCGGCAGCACCGCCATCGACGAGCGCGAACGCCTCTACCAGCGCTTCCGCGACGGCGACCTCAAGGTGCTCGTCGTCTCGAAGGTGGCCAACTTCTCGGTCGACCTGCCCGAGGCGACCGTGGCCATCCAGGTGAGCGGCTCGTACGGGTCACGGCAAGAAGAGGCACAGCGACTCGGTCGTCTGCTGCGGCCGAAGAAGTCGGGCTTGCCAGCCTCGTTCTACACGCTCGTCAGCCGCGACACGGTCGACCAGGACTTCGCCCAGAACCGTCAGCGGTTCCTCGCCGAACAGGGCTACAGCTACACCATCCTCGACTCGCCGGTGGTCGCCGCGTGAGCGACGCCACGGACGCCGACCTCCCCCTGGGCGACGACGAGCTCTGGCGCGACAGCCTGCGAAGGGTGTTCGCGGCCGACCAGGCCCCGTTCGCGACGTTCGGTCCGCTCGTGGCCTCCCTCGACCACGACGCCATGGAGTTCCGCGGCCAGGTCGCCCGGTTCGCCGAGTGGGACCCGTCCGTCGTCGTGTCGGTCGCCCGCACCTACGAGGTGCAGGGCGGCCTCCACGCGGGGGCGACCCTCAGCATCGTGACCTGGAGCCCCGATCCCGAGGTGATCGAACGCAGCGACCTGCTCGCCGGGTCGCCGGTGAAGGACCACCTGTTCGCCGGCCTCACCGCGATCGGCGCCACCGACGACGCCTCCGAGGCCCAGGTCGTCGCCGCGTCGGTCGAGGAGTTCCCGGGGTGGCAGATCACCCGGGCCTCGGGCTACACCGCGGTGCTCGAGCGGCGTGAAGGCGTCGACTTCACGCTGGCCGTGCCCGACGAGCTGCTCGAGTTGACGACGCGCGTCGCCCTGGTGCCCAACGTCGAGTGGTCCGCCCCCGACGCCTGAGCGTCCGCGTCCGCGTCTGCGTCCACGTCCGCGTCCACGTCCATGCGTCCCGCTGTCTCGGCCACCTGAGGGCTGCCGCTCCGGCAGCGTGCGGGTGACGTGCCTCCGGCTCACAGGAAACACCGAGGAGGCGCGCAGATACTTGGGCGCATGAGTGACGGCCCCAAGATCCTGATCGTCGACGACGAACCGAACATCCGCGACCTGTTGACCACCAGCCTGCGTTTCGCCGGCTTCGCCGTCCGTGCGGTCGGCAACGGCGCGCAGGCGATCTCGGCGGTCCTCGAAGAAGAACCCGACCTGATCATCCTCGACGTGATGTTGCCCGACATGAACGGGTTCGGCGTCACCAAGCGCCTCCGCTCGTCGGGCTATACGTCGCCGATCCTCTTCCTCACGGCGAAGGACGACACCGAGGACAAGATCACAGGCCTCACGGTCGGCGGCGACGACTACGTCACCAAGCCCTTCAGCCTCGACGAGATCGTCGCGCGCATCAAGGCGATCCTGCGTCGCACGATGAACGAGGACGAAGACGCCATCATCCGTGCCGGTGAGCTGACGATGGACCAGGACACCCACGAGGTCACCATCGGCGAGACGGCCATCGAGCTCAGCCCCACCGAGTTCAAGCTGCTCCGTTACCTCATGCTCAACCCGAACCGCGTGCTGTCGAAGGCCCAGATCCTCGACCACGTGTGGGAGTACGACTTCAACGGCGACGCCGGCATCGTCGAGAGCTACATCTCGTACCTGCGTCGCAAGCTCGACCAGTTCTCGACGGAGCCCATCATCCAGACCAAGCGGGGCTTCGGCTACATGCTCAAGGCCACGAAGGCCTGACCACCAGCCCTGGTGCGTGAACACGACGACGCCCGACCGCCCCGAGCGGTCGGGCGTCGTCGTACGTGCTCCGACGGGCGGGGTGCGCCCAGCCGGTTCCGCTAGCGTCTGTCCTCATGCACGCTCGCCTCTCGCAGTGGTGGAACGAGATCTCCATCCGCACCAAGATCACCGGCATCACGGTGACCCTGGTCACCCTCGGCCTCGTCGTCGCCGGCCTGGGCACGATGACCGTCCTGAGCACCTACCTCATGGGTCAGGTCGACACGTCCCTGCGGAACTCGGCGACCAACTTCACCAGCGCCTCGTTCGACCAGGCGGACTCCCGCTCGTGCACCGTGAACTTCGCGGGCCTGACCAGCAGTTACGTCGCGATCCTCGACGACGAGGGCGATCTCATCTGCGACACCCGTTCGCAGCTGTCGAGTGCCACCGACGCCCCCGACCTCACGGGCGTCGGCGTCGCCGGCGCTCCCCTCGACGAGGCCTTCAACCGGTACAACTCGAGCCGCGACAACGAGTGGCGCCTCTTCGCCCACGCGGCCGCCCTGCGCTCGACCGATGCCCAGGGCAGCGTGACGACAGTGCCCGCCGTCATCGTGGCCGGAACGAACCTGGCGGGCACCAATGCGACGATCGGGCGCTTCGGCGGCATCTTCCTGGGGTTCGGCCTCTCGGTCGTCGTGCTCGGCGCCGCCCTCACCCGCCTGCTCGTCACGTCGACCTTCGCGCCGCTGCGTGACGTCGAGGCCACGGCGGCCCGCTTCGCCGACGGCGACTTCACCCAGCGGCTCGACTCGACGACGCCGAACACCGAGGTCGGGCGTCTGAACCGATCCCTCAACACGATGCTCAACCGGATCGACAGCGCCTTCGACGACCGGGCCAAGACCATCGACCAGATGCGCCGCTTCGTCGGCGACGCCAGTCACGAGCTCCGGACGCCGCTCGTCTCCCTCCGCGGCTACGCCGAGCTCTACCGCATGGGTGCCCTGACGAAACCCGAGGACGTGGCCCAGGCCATGGACAGGATCGAGAAGGAGGCCATCCGCATGGGTGTCCTGGTGCAGGACCTGCTCGCCCTCGCCCGTCTCGACGAGTCCAAGCCGCTCGAGCTCGGCCCCGTCGACCTCGTCCAGCTCGCCCGCGACTCGGCCCTCGACACCATGGCGTCGAACCCCGATCGCGACATCGACGTGATCGTGCTCGAGCCCGTCCTCGCACCGTCGCCCGCCCCCGCCCCCGCCGACGGCGACGACACCCAGGCCGACGGACGTTCCCCCGAGACGGCCTCGCCCGCCGCGAACACCCCCGCGACGGGCACGGCGCTCACGGGCGCAGCCGTCGGCGCGACGAGCCCGATCTCGTTCGCGGGCGCGACCCTCGCGCGCCTCCGCAGCCTGAGGGCTCGGGCCGTCCGCAACGGCGACACGGCGACGGCCGCCCAGCTGCAGGACGAGGTGCAGAGGTTCGAGGCCCCGGCCATCGTGCACGGCGAAGAGAACAAGATCCGTCAGGTGATCACCAACCTGATGGGCAACGCCATGCGGTTCACCGAGCCGGACAGCCCGATCGAACTCGTGGTGCAGTCCGACCCCGGACGCGGTGTGGCCACCGTCGCCATCGTCGACCACGGCGAGGGCATCCCGCCGCAGATCCGCGAGAAGATCTTCCAGCGGTTCTGGCGTGCCGACTCGTCCCGCACGCGCGACACCGGTGGCAGCGGCCTCGGCCTGGCGATCGTCTCGGGCATCGTCGCGGCCCACGGCGGCTCGGTGGACGTCGACGACACCCCCGGCGGTGGAGCCACCTTCCGTGTCGCCCTGCCGCTGATGCCCGCCGACGCCGTCATCGCGGCGGAGCCCGCCGGCGTGACCGCCTAGCCCGACCGGCACGGCCGGCACCCCGCGCCCTGGACACGACGCCACGACGTGGGCACTGAACCACGTTTTCTCGTGGCGTCGTGACCACGTCCTGGCGTGTTCCCCGGAAGCGGAAGCGGCCGAACCACCGAGCACGAGGCGCGCCCCTCCCCCGGCGACGCCGAAGGGCGGCTCCCCCGGAGGGGAACCGCCCTTGAGCGTGTGCGCGGCGTGAGCCGCGCGGATGCGGACTAGAAGTCCATGCCACCCGAGGGGTCGCCGGCCGGGGCCGGGTTCTTCTCGGGCTTGTCGGCGACGACGGCCTCGGTCGTGAGGAACAGACCGGCGATCGACGCGGCGTTCTGCAGAGCCGAGCGCGTGACCTTGGCGGGGTCGATGATGCCGGCGGCCAGCATGTCGACGTACTCGCCGGTCGCGGCGTTGAGGCCCCAACCGATGTCGAGCCCGCGGACCTTGTCGGCGACGACGCCGGGCTCCATGCCGGCGTTGAAGGCGATCTGCTTCAGGGGAGCGTCGATCGCGACGCGGACGATGTTCGCACCCGTCGCCTCGTCGCCCTCGAGCTGCAGGTTGGCCAGAGCGGTCTTGCCGGCCTGGATGAGAGCGACGCCACCACCGGCGACG
Source organism: Frigoribacterium sp. NPDC087798 (assembly GCF_044742985.1). NCBI lineage: Bacteria > Bacillati > Actinomycetota > Actinomycetes > Micrococcales > Microbacteriaceae > Frigoribacterium > Frigoribacterium sp. NPDC087798. Next base: position 144,671 of record NZ_JBIUVP010000005.1, read on the forward strand.
ATGCCCTCTTCGACGGCGGCCTTCGCGTTGCGCACGGCGTCCTCGATGCGGTGCTTGCGCTCTTTCAGCTCGACCTCGGTCGCGGCACCCGCCTTGATGACGGCGACGCCACCGGCGAGCTTCGCGAGGCGCTCCTGGAGCTTCTCGCGGTCGTAGTCGCTGTCGGTCGCCTCGATCTCGCTGCGGATCTGACGGACGCGGCCGGCGATCTGCTCGTCGTCGCCGGCACCCTCGACGATGGTCGTCTCGTCCTTGGTGATGATGACCTTGCGGGCACGGCCGAGCAGGTCGAGCGTCGCGTTCTCGAGCTTGAGACCGACCTCTTCGGCGATGACCTGACCACCGGTGAGGATGGCGATGTCCTGGAGCTGAGCCTTGCGACGGTCACCGAAGCCGGGGGCCTTGACGGCGACCGACTTGAAGATGCCGCGGATCTTGTTCACGACGAGCGTGGCCAGGGCCTCGCCGTCGACGTCCTCGGCGATGATCAGCAGCTGCTTGCCCGACTGGATCACCTTGTCGACGATCGGCAGCAGGTCCTTGATGTTCGAGATCTTCGAGTTGACGATGAGCACGTAGGCGTCTTCGAAGACGGCCTCCTGACGCTCGGGGTCGGTGACGAAGTACTGCGACAGGTAGCCCTTGTCGAAGCGCATGCCCTCGGTGAGCTCGAGCTCGGTGCCGAAGGTGTTGCTCTCCTCGACGGTGACGACGCCCTCTTTGCCGACCTTGTCGATCGCCTCGGCGATGAGCGCACCGATGGTGGGGTCGGCGGCCGAGATCGAGGCCGTGGCAGCGATCTGCTCTTTGGTCTCGATGTCCTTCGCGTCGGCGAGCAGCTGGTCGGAGACGGCCTGGGCGGCCTTCTCGATGCCGCGCTTCAGCGAGATGGGGTCGGCACCGGCCGCGACGTTGCGCAGACCTTCGCGGACGAGGGCCTGGGCCAGCACCGTCGCGGTGGTCGTGCCGTCACCGGCGACGTCGTCGGTCTTCTTCGCGACCTCTTTGACGAGCTCGGCACCGATCTTCTCGAAGGGGTCGTCGAGCTCGATCTCCTTGGCGATGGAGACGCCGTCGTTCGTGATGGTGGGGGCGCCCCACTTCTTCTCGAGCACGACGTTGCGACCACGCGGGCCGAGCGTGACCTTCACCGCGTCGGCCAGGATGTTCAGGCCACGCTCGAGGCCACGACGGGCCTCTTCGTCAAAAGCAATGATCTTAGCCATGTGTGTTTTTCGTCCCTCCCGGACGTCATGAAGCAGAAGCATTGGCACTCACGTGTCGCGAGTGCCAGCAACGATTCTGGCACTCGCCCGATGAGAGTGCAAGTGACGTGACGGGGCCCGGACGCACGAGCACGCCGCCACGGTGGACCGTGACGGCGTGCGGCGTGGGAGTGGGCGCGGCGAGGCGCTCCGGCGGGCCTCAGGCGAGCCGGACGGACTCCGCCTGCGGCCCCTTGTCGCCCGTGCCGACCTCGAACACGACGGCCTGGCCCTCTTCGAGCACCTTGTACCCGCTCATGTCGATGGCCGAGTAGTGCACGAAGACGTCCTGGCCGTCACCCTCGACGGTGATGAAGCCGTAGCCCTTCTCCGCGTTGAACCATTTGACGGTCCCGTTTGCCATGGTGTCGCTCCCCTTTTGCTGTGGTGGTACGGCGCGTGCGGTGCTGCAGGGCCGGGTCGTCGACGCAGCGACCTGCGAACCCGGACGGGACAGCGTCACTCGTGCAGAACACCAGGTCGGCGAGCCGTGAGGGGCGACCAATTCCAGATGGTAACCACGGGAAAAGCGGAAAAGCGCGCCTCGACCGAGAAACACCCGCAGAAAACGAGGATTTCACCGGTTATTAAACGTGGGCGTAACACGGGAGGTGCGGTGAGGGCCCGACGGGACCCGCGCCTCCTCGGATCGATGCCGCGGGAGCGGCGTCTTCAGGCGCGGTAGTCGGCCCCGAGGACGATGGTGACAGCGGCACCCGGGAAGGCGTCGCTCGCCTCGACGTCGGTGATGCCGAGCTGCTGGGCGAGCCCGAGCGCCGCGGCCTCGTCGTCGGCCGCCGAGTAGTAGACGGTCGACGTCGCGACGAGCTCGCTCGCGTTGCCCTGGGTGCCGACGACCCACCCGGCGGTCTCGAGCCGCTCGGAGGCCGAACCGGCGAGCCCGGCGGTGGCCGTGCCGTTCAGGACGGTGATGGTGGTGACCGAGGGGTCGACCTGCGAGGGGTCCGTCAGCGGGGCCACCGTCGGCGAGGCCGTCGGGGTCACCGTCTCCGTCTCGGGCGCCTGGGCCTCGGCGGTGCTCGACGTCGAGGGGTTGACGAACTGAAAGCTGTTGTTCGCGACCCCGAGGTAGACCACGCCGGCACCGACCAGCACGCCGACGGCCAACGCGGCCCAGGCGAAAGCGATCCAGCCGCTGCCGGGGCGCTTCTCGGCCCGGTGGGCTCCGACGCGGTCGAGGTCGGCGGGGACGTCGTCGAACCGGTCTCGGTCGAATTTCGGCATGCGTGGTCTCTCGTGGGTCAGCGGGTCGGACCGAACGAACGGGTCGATCGGGCGTCGCGGCGGGCGACTCGCAGGCGCTGCAGGCGGCCGACGAGCATGGGTGCGTAGGCCAGTGCAGCGGGTCGGTCTATGAGCGAGTTGAGCAGTTGCTGGTAGCGGACGATCCCGAGGCCGAACTCGCGACGGACGGCGGCCTCCCGGGCACCGGCGGCGGCCGGGGCGTGCTGCTCGAAGTCCAGGACGGCACGGTCGAGCTCGGACAACGCGCTCGAGCGCACGTCGTCACCTGTCGCCTTCTCGTCCATCGTCGAGGCCCTCCCCTGGGTTCCGGGTCATCCTATGGGCGGCGCCCCGACCGATCGCGGAGGCCGGGGGCGTGGTCCGACAACCCGTCCACCCGCTCGGGGAGCCGCCGGGTGTCGCGAGCGCCCGACCCGCGGTCAGGCCGTGAGGTGCAGCCGCGTGCCGTGGGCGTCCCCCATGCCCAGCACCCGGCCGTCGAGGGCGAGGGCCGCGAACGCGTCGTCGGGAGACACCCTCGGCGGCACCTCGGCGACCACGTCGCTCAGCAGGTCGCGCCGTTCGTACGAGATCCACCGCGCGCCCAGCCGGCCGACCTCGTCGACGAAGGCCTGACGCCGGCGACCCGGCAGGTAGACGAGTGTGCCCGTCGAGACGACGACGAGCGTGACGCCCGTCGGGGCCTCGGCCGCGAGCGGGGCGAGACCGTCGACGGCGTCCGCCGCCACGAGACGAGGAGGCGCGGTGCGGGCGAGCGCGACGGCCCGCCCCAGCAGGTCCCGCCGATCGGCGCGCTCGGGGGGCAGCAGCGTCGCGAGCCAGGCGACCTGGTCGGGGTCGCGGACGTCGACCGGGTCGAGGTCGATCCCCGCCCGCCAGACGATCTCGGGAAGCGGGGCCGTCGGCAGCTCCGCCTCGGACCGGGCCGCGCCGTCGACGACGACGTCGATCCCGAGCTGCACCGTGCTCGACGGATCGCCCCAGCTCCGGTCACCCGAGCGGTAACCGTAGCGGTCGACACCGAGGCAGAGCCCGGCCGAGGCGCCGACCTCGATCAGGGCGATCGGGCCCGGCACGCGAGCCAGCGCGATCGACAGCGGCGCGCAGCGGCGCACGTCGTTGGTCTGGGTGAGCCGTCGGCCGAGTTCGGCCACGACGTCGTCGGAGCGGGCGAGCAGCCAGGGCCGCAGCACCGACCAGGGGCCGTGCGGCGCACCCAGCCACCGGCAGACCGCGAGGACGAGGACGGGCTGGCGCCGCGCCTCCTCGGCTCGATCGACGACGGCGAGCGCCGCCGGATCACCCGCGACGCCCCGCGCGAGTTCTGCCTGCGACGGCGACCCCTCGCGGTCGAAGGCGAGGGCCGCGGCCAGGAAGCGGTCGGAGGTGCTCACGAGCAGGAGTCTGACAGCCCGGTGGGGGCCCGGGAATCGTGCACCGGCCGACCGTGTTGAATGAGGAGTCCCGACAAGCAAGGAGATCATCGTGGCGTACAAGATCGAGAAGACCGACGAGCAGTGGCGCGAAGAGCTCGACGCCGAGCAGTACTCCGTCCTGCGGGAGGCCGCCACCGAGCGCCCGTGGACGGGTGAACTGCTCGACGAGAGCCGTGCCGGCGTCTACGCCTGTGCGGCGTGCAGCGCCGAACTGTTCAAGAGCGGCACCAAGTTCGACAGCGGCTGCGGCTGGCCCAGCTTCTACGAGTCGGTGAACCCGGACGCGGTCCAGCTGATCGAGGACAACTCGCTCGGCATGACCCGCACCGAGGTCCGGTGCGCGAACTGCGGTTCGCACCTCGGCCACGTGTTCCCCGACGGTTTCGGCACGCCGACCGGCGACCGTTACTGCATGAACAGCATCTCGCTCGACTTCAAGGCCGCCGAGTAGTGAGCGCCGTCGCCGACGCCGCCCGACGTCGTCGGTCGCGGTCGAAGGTCACCGACGTCGCGCCGACGCACGAGCAGTTGCTCGACGCGGTGCGGTCGGCGGCGACGGTGGCGGACCACTCCGAGCTGAGGCCCTGGCGCCTGATCGAGTTCCGCGGAGACGACCGGCTCGTCGTGGGCCGGTCGCTGGCCGACGCGGGCGGGGCCGAGGGCCACGCCCGCGACAAGCTCACGCAGAAGGCGCTGCGGGCGCCGCTGATCGTCGCCGTGGTCGTCTCGCCCCGCGACAGCCGCAAGGTGCCCTACTGGGAGCAGGAATCGGTCGCCTCGGGCGTCGCGCACCTGCTGTCGCTCGTGCTCGACGACGAGGGCTGGGGCGTTTTCTGGCGCACGGGCGTCCTGACCCGGGCTCCCGAGGTGGCGGCCGCGCACGGCCTGCGCGAGGGCGAGCAGTTGCTGGGCTGGCTCTACGTGGGCGGACGCGACGCTGACGACGCCAAGCCTCGCAAGCTGCTCGACCCCGAGCAGTTCGTCAGCACGCCGTAGCGGGTCGACCGCCCTCGGCGGCACCCGGTCGCGGGTGCCGCGCCGGTCACCAGGTCTTGTGGCTGTTGCCGATCACCGTGATGGGCAGCCAGAACGACCCGGTCATCAGGACGATGCCCCCGAAGAAGACGAAGGCGTTGGGCTCGCCCGAGCCGAACGAGTAGGCGAACAGGGCGAAGCTGACGAAGAGCATGGCGAGCGAACCGAGCGCGGTCAAGATCGTGGACAAGGGGGCTCCTCAGGTCGGTGCGTCCGGCGGGCGCGGTGCGCTGCGTCTACTTCACCACTTCTCGGCCTCGGAACGCCAATCCTGCGCCGACCGCATGCTGCTCGCCGGGTGAGGAGGCGCGGGCTGGGTAAGATGGGCACGCTCCGCCGGCCTGGCGCAATTGGTAGCGCATCCGACTTGTAATCGGAAGGTTACGGGTTCGAGTCCCGTGGCCGGCTCTCTTCTCCCGCCGTTCCGACCAGACGCTCACGGCTCACCCCTCGAGGGCGACGAGCAGGTGACGCAGGCCGTCCGCGACGGCTGGGCGCGCCTCCTCGGGCAGGGCGGCGAGCACGGCCCGCTCGTCCGCGAGCTGGACCTCGAGCACGCGGTCGATCAGACGGCGCCCGGCCGCGGTCGGCGCGACGAAGTAGCCACGGTGGTCGGCGGGGTTCGCGGAGCGATCGACGAGGCCTGCCGCGAGCAGCCCCTTGACGCGCTTCGTCACGGCCGGCGGTGAGAGCAGGGTCTCGTCCGCCAACTGCGTCGGACTCATCGGTCCGCCGCGGCGGGTCAGGGCGGCGAGCAGGTCGAAGTCCGCGCGCCCCAGGCCGAACTCGGCCAGCAAGTCGTCGCTACGACGCTGCACGATGCGGGCGAGCCGGTTCACCCGGCCGACGACCGGGATCGCCGAGACGTCGAGGTCGGGCCGGAGTTCGCGCCACCGGTCGTGGACGTCGTCCATCACGTCTCGGAGCCCGGGATCGGTCATGCCCTTGAGCCTAGCGATGCTTCACGAGTAAAGTGATGCGCAGATCATTCACCCGTGAAGCAGTTCGACGACGAGCGCCCACGCCGCGCCGACCAGAGGACCGCCACATCACGACCACGACCCCCACCCACCGCCTGCTGCCGCACCCACGCGACCTGGTCCGCTTCGGCCCACACGACGGCGCCCACCGTCCGGCCGCCCGCGTCGCCGCGTCCGTCCTGGCACCGATGGTCGTGCTGGCCCTGATCGGCCACGTGGAGTGGACGCCCTACGCGGTGTTCGGGGCCTTCGCCTCGGCTTTCGGCCGGGGGCTGCCCCGCTTCCAGCGGCTCGAGATGCAGCTCGAGGCCGGGCTCGTCCTCGTCGCCTGCGTGGTGCTGGGCACCGCGCTGGCCGCCTCGGCGGCCCCGGTCTGGCTGCTCGTCGTCACGATCGGCATCGTGGCCGGCATCACCTCGGCCCTCTCCGACCTGCGCCGCTGGAGCCCGCCCGGGCCGCTCTTCTTCGTCTTCGGCCTGGGCGTCACCGCGTTCGTGCCCGCGACCGGGTCGACCGTCGCCGTCGCAGCCGTGGTCGCCCCGGCGAGCCTCGCACTCGCCCTGCTCGCGTCGCTCGCGGGCGTGCTGCTGCCCGCCGGTCGTCGCGCGCTCGCGACCGTCGACGGACGCCGATGGAGGCGCGGGCCCCGTCCCCTGGACGGCCGGCGGACGGTCGTCCACGCCGCCGTCTGCCTGGTCGCGTCGATCGCGGCCGGGCTGATCAGCCTCGGTCTCGGCGTGCAGAGCCCGTACTGGGCCATGGTGTCGGCCGTGGTACCCGTCGTGGGGACCGCGACGGCGGGCCAGCTCGTGCGGGCCGGCCACCGCCTCCTCGGCACCCTCGTCGGGGTGGGCCTCGCCGCTCTGCTGCTGGCGTGGCACCCCGGGGTCGCGGCCCTGATCGTCGCCTTCGGCGTGCTCCAGTTCGCGACCGAGCTGCTGATCGTCCGCAACTACGGGCTCGCGCTGGTCACCATCACGCCCATGGCGCTCGGCATGCGGGCACTCGGCGGCGCACCCGTCGACGTGGGCGCCCTCGTGGCGGCCCGGTCGGCCGACACCGCCATCGGGGTGGGCGTGGTGGTCGTCGTGCTCCTCGCGACGCACCGGCTGCGGAGGCCACGGCCGGAGGCGTCCGTCTGACCCGAGGGGCCGGGTGGCCCCGGCCGAGCGGTCAGGCCTGGCGCGCCCTCGCCCGGCGGCCGTCCTTGCTCCACCAGACCAGGTCGGCGACGCCCTGCGCGACCAGCAGCACGGCGACGATCAGGATGATGACCGTGATCGCCTGGACCGGTACCCCCGAGGCGATGTTGAGCACCTGCACGACGAGGCCGAACAAGCCGATCAGCACCTCGAACACGGCGGGCACCACGGCACCCGTCTTCGTCAGGGTGAACCAGGGTCGCCGCAGGTCGCTCATGCACCCGAGGGTACAAGGTGCGCGGGCTACGATCGCCTGGACCCCGATCCGCCGAGGAGGCACCGTGCGACGACGCGACGTCCACGTCGATCCCGACGTGCCGAACTGGCTGCTCACCAAACGCGGCGGCCTCGCCCTGCCCCTCGTCACGTCGTTCTGCGCGCTCGTCGTGATCGCGAGCATCGTCGCCGCCCTGACGGTCGGCGGCGGCCACGTCACCGTCGTCACCGTCGTCGTCGTCGCCGCCGGCCTGGGTGCCGTCACCTGGGCGGTGGCCGACCTCGTCTGGTGGACGCACGACGACCGCCGCCGCATCGTCCGGCTGCCCCGCGACCCCGGGGCCTGACGCCGGAACCCCCGGTCACATGCCGTTCAGGGCATGGACGTGCCCCGTCAACCTGGCAACCACCCAGCGTGCGCCGCCGTAAACTGACTGATGCACCGAACCGGTGCCCACGACGTTCGGCTCCGCTCGCGACCCCGCGCGCGCGTGCAGCCCCACCCCGCCACAACTCGACAGGGAGTTCCGTTGAACGGAAACGCTACGACCCGGCACAGCAACGTCGCGTTGCTGTCGGTCACCAGCACCATGGCCGACCGGGTCACCACCTCCGAGAGCATCGACGAGAAGCTCGGCCCCGTACTCAAGCGCCTCAAGCTGCCCACGGGCCTGCTGCAGCGCGTCGCCGGCGTGTACGAGCGCCGCAACTGGAGCACCGAGCAGAGCTTCGACGCGGCGGCCATCGACGCCGGCAAGCGTGCGTTGGCCGAGGCCGGCATCCGCCCCGACCAGGTCGGCCTGCTGATCAACACGTCGGTCACGCGCCCCCACCTCGAGCCCTCGGTCGCCGTGCGCCTGCACCACGGCCTCGGCCTGCCCTCGTCGGCCACGAACTTCGACATCGCCAACGCCTGCCTCGGCTTCGTCAACGGCATGACCCTCGCCGCCCAGCTGATCGACGCGGGTCAGATCGACTACGCCGTCATCATCGACGGCGAGGACGCCGACGACGTCCAGGTCAACACGATCGACCGCCTCCTCACCAAGGGCTACGGCCGCGACGATTTCATGAGCGAGTTCGCCAGCCTCACCCTGGGCTCCGGGGCCGCCGCCGCCGTCATCGGCCGCGCCGACCTCCACCCCGAGGGCCACCGCATCGTCGGCGGCGTCACCCGCGCCGCCACCGAGAACTACGACCTCTGCGTCGGCAGCGTCGACGGCATGTTCACCGACGCCAAGGCCCTGCTCAAGCGCGGCATGGAACTCGTCGTCTCGGCCTGGAAAGAGGCCAAGCGCGACTGGAACTGGCAGCGCATGGACCGCTACATCATGCACCAGGTCAGCGACGTGCACACGGGTGCCTTCGTCAAGGCCGCCGGCATCGACAAGAAGCTCGTCCCGCTCACCTACCCGACCCTCGGCAACGTGGGCCCGGCGTCGATCCCGATCACGCTGGTCGAAGAGAGCAAGACCCTCAGCAAGGGCGACCGCGTCCTGTTGATGGGCGTCGGCTCGGGCATCAACACCGCGATGATGGAGCTCGCCTGGTGAGTCGGCTCCCGCGGTCCGCCTCCGCCACGGCGCCGGCGTCACGTCCCCCCGCGGGTCTCGACGGGCTCGACCCGTCGTGGTCGCGTCTCGTCGACGTGCCGTACGGGCTCGGCGCACACCGCGCCTCCCGCACCTGGCACGTCCTCGACAACGCCGAGGCCCTGGCCGAGGTCGGCGCCGAACCGGTCGGCACCATCCTCTGCGTGCACGGCAACCCGACCTGGTCGTACCTCTGGCGCCGCCTCGTCGCCCGCACGGTCGAGACGGCCGTCGCCGGGGGGCCCGCGTGGCGCGTCGTCGCGGTCGACCAGCTCGACATGGGCTTCTCCGAGCGCACGGGCTCGGCGCAGACGCTGGCCCGCCGCGTCGCCGACCTGGGCGACCTCACCGACGCCCTCGAGGTCACCGGGCCCGTCGTCACCCTCGGCCACGACTGGGGCGGCGTCGTCTCGATGGGCTGGGCGGTCGACCACCCCGACCAGCTGGCCGGGCTCATGCTGCTCAACACCGCGATCCACCAGCCCGAGGGCGAGAAGATCCCCGCTCCCCTGCGCCTGACCCTCGCCCGCGGCGTGCTGGGCCGGGCGACCGTCGGCACCACCGGGTTCCTCGACGTGACCCTCGGCCTCGCCCACCCGCCGCTCTCGCCCGAGGTCAAGGCCGGCTTCCGTGCCCCGTACCGCCAGGCCGACCGCCGCGGCGGCATCGGTGGCTTCGTGGCCGACATCCCGGTCGACGACGGGCACGTCAGCAGCCCCGAGCTCGACCGCATCGCCGAGGGCCTGCGCGAACTCACCGTCCCGGCCCTGATGCTCTGGGGCCCGCGCGATCCGATCTTCTCCGACCGGTACCTCGACGACCTGGTCGGCCGCCTACCGCACGCCGACGTGCACCGTTTCGAGGGTGCGGGCCACCTCGTCGCCGAGGACGTCGACTACGCCGGAGCCGTGCTCACCTGGCTGGGCGACCGGCTACCCGGCGGGACGGCCGCCGTCGACGCCCCGGCCCGAGCCGCCACCGAGGCCCGAGTCGCCGCCCCGGTCGGAACCGAGGAGGCGCGGGTGGCCTCCCCGCAGGACCGCCCGCTCTGGTCGTACCTGGACTCCCTGGCCGACAGCCCGGCCACCGCGCTCGTCGAGATGGCACCCGCGGGTGCCGACGGCCCGCGTTCGATCAGCTGGAGCCTGCTCGCCCGTCGCGTCCACGAGATCGCGCTCGGTCTGCGGAAGCACGGCGTGCGCCCCGGCGACCGCGTCTCGCTGCTCGTCCAGCCCGGTGCCGACCTGACCGCGGTGCTCTACGCCTGCGTCCGCCTCGGTGCCGTCGTGGTCGTGGCCGACGCCGGTCTCGGCATGCGCGGCCTGACCCGCGCCGTCCGCGGCGCGTGGCCCGACCACGTGATCGGCCAGCTCCCGGGACTCACGGCGGCCACCGCCCTCGGTTGGCCGGGCCGCAAGATCTCGACGACGACGTTGCCGCCGGTCGCCGCCCGGGCACTCGGCGTCGAGGCCTCGCTGCCCGAGATCGCCGCCCTCGGCCGCCGCGCCCACGGTGCCCTCGCCGAGCTGCCCGACGCCCCCACGGCCGACGCCGAGGCCGCCATCCTGTTCACCTCGGGCTCGACCGGCCCCGCGAAGGGCGTCGTCTACCGGCACGGCCAGCTGACGGCCCTGCGCGACGCCCTGGCCGAGCAGTACGACGTCGGTCCGGGCACGGGCCTGGTGGCAGGCTTCGCCCCGTTCGCCCTGCTGGGCCCCGCGCTCGGGGCGACGAGCGTCACCCCCGACATGGACGTCACGAAGCCGCGCACCCTCACCGCCCGGTCCGTCGCGGCCGCCACGGCGGCGGTGGACGCCACCGTGGTGTTCCTCTCCCCCGCCGCGCTCGCCAACGTCGTCGCGACGTCGGACGACCTCGACGACGTGGACCACCGCGCGCTGGCCGGCGTCGAGACCTTCCTGTCGGCGGGCGCGCCCGTCTCCGAGGCGCTGCTGGCGGCGGCCGGCGACCTCATGCCGAACGCGACGCCCCACACGCCCTACGGCATGACCGAGGGCCTGCTGATGACCGACGTCACGCTCGAGGGCGTGCGCTCCGCGGCCGCCGACCGTGGGGCAGCCGTCGCCGCGGGTGCGCCCGACGCCGGCGGGGTCTGCGTCGGGCTGCCCGGCGCGACCACGACCGTGCGGATCGCTCCCCTCGACGACGGGGGCCGCGCCTCCTCGGCGTTCACCGACGCCCCCGGCGTCTCGGGCGAGATCGTCGTCTCGGCGCCCCACGTCGAGGACCACTACGACCGTCTCTGGCTGACGCACCGCCTCAGCCGCCTGGGCTCGACCGCCGAGACCCGATGGCACCGCACCGGCGACGTCGGGCACCTCGACGCGCAGGGTCGACTCTGGGTCGAGGGCCGCCTGCCCCACGTGATCACGACGTCGACGGGCGTGCTGACGCCGGTGGCATCCGAACAGGCCGTGGAGGCGCGAGCCGCCATCGCGCGCGCCGCCGTCGTCGGCGTCGGTCCGGCCGGCACGCAGCAGGTCGTCGTCGTGGCCGAGACCGTCCCCCCGGCTCGTCGCCCGGGGCTGGCGTCCGCGGCCCTGGCGGCCTCGGTCCGCTCGGCCGTCCGGTCGGCGTCGGGTCGACCCGTGGCCGCGGTGCTCGTCGTGCCGCAGCTGCCGACCGACGTGCGGCACAACAGCAAGATCGACCGCACGGGCCTGGCCGCGTGGGCGACGTCCGTGCTGTCCGGCGGCCGGATGCGTCGCCCGTGAGGGTGCTGGTCACCGGCGCGAGCGGCCTGCTCGGCGGTGCCGTCGCCCGCGCCGTCACCGACGCCGGACACGATGTCACGACCTTCCAGCGTCGGCCCTCCGGCGTGCCCGGTGCCCGCGACGTGCTCGGGTCGATGACGAACCCGCGGGCCGTCGCCGCCGCCGTCCGCGACCAGGACGCCGTCGTCCACCTCGCGGCGAAGGTGTCGCTCACGGGTGACCCCGCCGAGTTCGAAGCCGTCAACGTCGGGGGCACGCGCTCCCTGGTCGAGGCGATGCGCGCCTCCTCGGTGCCCCGGCTGGTCTTCGTCTCGTCGCCGTCCGTGGCGCACGCCGGGTCGTCCATCGTCGGCGACGACGCCCTGCCCGCCTCGCCCGGACACGCTCGAGGCGACTACGCCCGCACCAAGGCCGCGGCCGAGCGGGTCGCCCTCGGGGCCGCCGACGCCGACCTGCGCGTGGTGGCCGTCCGCCCCCACCTCGTCTGGGGACCGGGCGACACGCAGCTCGTCGAGCGGATCGTCGACCGTGCGCGCTCCGGCCGCCTGCCGCTGCTCGACCACGGCGCCGCCCTGATCGACTCCACCTACGTGGACAACGCCGCGTCCGGCATCGCCGCCGCGCTCGCACGCGTCGACGAGGTCAGCGGCGAGTCGTACGTGATCAGCAACGGCGAGCCCCGCACCGTCGCCGACCTGATGGCCGGCATCTGCGCGGCCGCCGGTGTGCCCGCGCCTCGCCTGCGGGTGCCGGCCGGGATCGCCCGTGCCGCGGGGTCGTTGGTCGAGCGCGTCTGGGCCGTGCGGCCGGGCACCGACGAACCACCCATGACGAGGTTCCTCGCCGAGCAGCTGTCCACGGCGCACTGGTTCGACCAGCGGCGCACCCAGCGCGACCTGCGGTGGACACCGGCCGTGAGCGTCGACGAGGGCCTGAGTCGTCTCGCCGCCTGGTACGCCGCCGGGCAGCCCGCCGTCTGAGGCCCGCCGCCCGGCCACCCTCGGGTCGGAGGGAACCAGGGCGAGGCGGCGTCCCCCGTTCTCTGTGTGAGGGCACACGTCGCTCCGGCGTCGTGCCGCCTACCGTCGCACGGGTACCGGGCAGCTCCGGTGCCCAGGGCTCAACGGAAGGACCATCCCATGAAGGCAGTCGTCTGGCACGGCATCGGCGACATCCGACTCGACGAGGTCGCCGACCCCACGATCGTCGACCCGACCGATGCGGTCGTCCGCATCACCCGGAGTGCGATCTGCGGCACCGACCTGCACTTCGTGCGCGGCACGATGGCGCCCATGGCCGAGGGCACGATCCTCGGTCACGAGGCGGTGGGCGTCGTCACCGCGGTCGGCGACGACGTGCGCGGCTTCAGTGCCGGTGACCGGGTCGTCATCAACTCGACGGTGTCGTGTGGCACCTGCCGTTACTGCCGCCAGGGCCAGACCGCTCAATGCGACGTGGCGAACCCCAACGGCCCCGACGCCGGCACCTGCTTCTTCGGCGGCCCGGCCTCGACCGGCCCGGTGAACGGCCTGCAGGCCGAGCAGGTGCGCGTCCCGTTCGCGCAGAACACCATGCACCGCCTGCCCGACACGGTCAGCGACGAGCAGGCCATCCTGTTGAGCGACATCTTCCCCACCGGCTGGTTCGGCGCCGAACTCGCCGGGGTCACCCGCGGCGACGTGGTCGCCGTCTTCGGTGCCGGCGTCGTGGGCCAGTTCGCGATCGCCTCGGCCTTCAAGCAGGGCGCGAGCCGCGTGATCGTGGTCGACCGTGAGGAGACCCGCCTGGCGCAGGCGCTCGCCCAGAACGCCGAGATCGTGAACTTCGACGAGGAGGACCCGGTCGAGACCATCAAGCGCCTCACCGGTGGCGCCGGTGTGGACGCCGTCATCGACGCGGTCGGCGTGGACGCACAGCACGCGAGCCACGGTCCCGCCGCCCCCGACTCCGACACGGCCGCCGAGTTCACCGCCGAGGTCGAGCAGGTCGCCCCCGACGCGAACCCGCAGGGCGACCAGTGGGTGCCCGGCAACGCGCCGACCCAGGCCCTGCGCTGGGCCGTCGAGGTCGTGGCGAAGTACGGCCGCATCGGAGTCATCGGCGTCTACTCGCCGACCGTGACGTCGTTCCCCTTCGGCGAGGCGATGCTGAAGAACCTCACCATCCGCATGGGCAACTGCGACCACCACTCGGTGACCCCGCCGCTGATCGACCTGGTCGCGTCCGGCCAGTTCGACCCCACGGCGTTCATCACCGAGCACGAGGGCATCGGCTCGGCCATCGAGGCCTACGAGGCGTTCGACCGCCGCGAGCCCGGCTGGACCAAGGTCGAGGTCGTCCCCGGCTAGGGGCTCGGTCGGCGGGGTTCCCGTCGCTCCCGGCGGGCCATCGCTGACCCGCCGTGATTGGCACGAACCCGCCGGTTCCCGAAGGGTCCGGCGGGTTCGGGCGTCTGCGTGCGCCGGCGGGGTCAGATGACCGAGGCGCTCCAGTCGTCGGGGTTGCCGAAGCGGTGGGCCGTGATGGCGACGGCCTGCTCACGCAGGAACGGCAGCAGTTCGAGGCGGCCGGTCGGCGTGACCGGGGCCGCGAACACGGCCACCGCCGGGTCGCCGCCCAGGGCGTCCGCCAGGGCCGAGGAGGCGCGGGTCGCGTCACCGGCACCGGTCACCAACCGCACGCGCTCGGTCGACAGGCGCCCCGCACGCACCCGGTCGTGCCACGTGGCGTCGTCCTCGTGCACGACGTCGGAGGCCGCGAGGCCGAGCGCACGGACGAGGGCGCCGGGCAGCTCGACCGACGACGACACCGTGAGCGGCGCACCCGAGCGCCGTCCGGCGAGCAGCACGCGGACCACGTCGGCCGGGGCCGCGCCGTCGGCGGCGCGGATCGTGACGGGCAGGGGACGGTAGCGCAGCAGGTCGCGCTCGAGGCCGAGGTCGCTCACGTCGCGGGCGACGCCGAACTCGGTGGCCCAGAAGTGCTCGTCGCTGGCGGCGGCGGCCCGCAGGTCGTCGGAGGCCGACGCACCCGACGCCCCGAGCAGGGGCGACGCGGCCTCGAGGGCGGCCAGGGCCTCGCGACCCGGGCGCGCCTCCTGCGGTTCGGTCAGCGTCGTCGGCTGCCAGGACCCCAGGTGCACGAGGTAGTTCGGCCCGCCCGCCTTGGCGCCGGCACCGACCGACGACTTCTTCCAGCCGCCGAACGGCTGGCGACGCACGATCGCCCCGGTGATGCCGCGGTTGACGTAGAGGTTGCCCGCCTCGACGCGGTCGAGCCAGGTCGACAGCTCGGCGGGGTCGAGGGTGTGCAGACCCGCGGTCAGGCCGTAGTCGGTCGCGTTCTGCAGCTCGATCGCCTCGTCGAGCGTCTTCGCGGTCATGACGCCGAGCACCGGGCCGAAGTACTCGGTGAGGTGGAACTCGCTGCCCGCGGCGACGCCGGCGCGCACGCCGGGCGACCAGAGGCGCCCGGTGTCGTCGAGTCGCTTCGGCTCGACGAGCCAGGTCTCGCCCGCGCCGAGCGTGGTGAGCGCACGTTCGAGCTTGCCGTGGGCCGGCTCGACGATCGGGCCCATCTGCGTGGTGGGGTCGGAGGGCAGTCCGACGCGCACGGTCGACGCCGCGTCGACGAGTTGACGGCGGAAGCGCTCGGAGGTGGCGACCGAGCCGACCAGGATCACCAGGCTCGCCGCCGAGCACTTCTGACCCGCGTGGCCGAAGGCCGACTTGATGACGTCGGACGCGGCCAGGTCGAGGTCGGCACTGGGGGTGACGATGATGGCGTTCTTGCCGCTCGTCTCGGCGAGCAGGGGCAGGTCGGTGCGCCAGCTGGTGAACAGCGCGGCCGTCTCGAAGGCGCCGGTGAGGATGACGCGGTCGACCGACGGGTGCGACACCAGGTGACGACCGAGGTCGCCCTCGTCGACGTCGACCAGCTTCAGCACCTCGCGGGGCACGCCGGCGTCCCAGAGCGCCTGGACCATGACGGCCCCGCTGCGCTTGGCCTGGCCCGCCGGCTTGACGACGACGCTGCTGCCCGCGGCGAGCGCGGCGAGGGTCGAGCCGGCCGGGATCGCCAGGGGGAAGTTCCAGGGCGGCGTGACGAGGGTGAGTCGCTCGGGGACGAACGTCGCACCGTCGACCCGGTCGAGTTCTTCGGCGAGGTGGGCGTACCAGTTGGCGAAGTCGATGGCCTCGCTGACCTCGACGTCGCCCTCGGCGACCGTCTTGCCGGTCTCGCTCGCGGCGACCTCCATCAGGTCGGCGCGGCGGGCCGACAGCGTGGCCGCGGCCTCGCGCAGGATCGCGGCACGACCCGCGCCTCCGCGGGCAGACCAGGCGGCGGAGGCGGCGACGGCCTCGGCGACGATCGCGTCGAGCGTGGCCTCGTCGGTCACCCGGGCGGACTCGATCAGCTCGATGCCGAGGCGCGAGTCGGCCGAGCGGGCGGCGATCTCACGACCCCAGGCGCGGTTGTCGGCCAGGGCGGGGTCGGTGTCGGGCTCGTTGTCGAAGCCGCTGCCGGCCGCGCGGGGCTGCAACGCCTGGGCCGCGTCGAGGCGGCTCTGCACGCGGTGCGGTGCCGGGGTGTCTCCGTCGACCTCGGCGAGGGAGGCGAGGAACCGGCCCTTCTCGCGCTCGAACATGGCCTCGTTCGAGGCGAGTTCGAACACGGCGGACATGAAGTTCTCGCTCGACGCGTTCTCCTCGAGGCGGCGGATCAGGTAGCTGATGGCGACGTCGAACTCGCGGGGGTGCACGACGGGCGTGTAGAGCAACAGCCCGCCGACGTCGGCCTTGACCAGCTCGGCCTGCCCCTCGGCCATGCCCAGCAGCATCTCGAACTCGACCCGGTCGCTCACGCCACGGGCCTCGGCGAGCAGGTGGGCGAAGGCGATGTCGAAGAGGTTGTGGCCGGCGACGCCGACGCGGACGGCACGGGTGCGTCCGGGGGTGAAGGCCCAGGTGAGGACGCGCTTGTAGTTGGTGTCGCTGTCCTGCTTGGTGCCGTAGGTGGCGAGCGGCCATTCGTGCACCGTGGCGTCCACGGTCTCCATCGCGAGGTTCGCGCCCTTGACGATGCGCACCTTGATCGCGGCCCCGCCGGCGTCGACCCGCTCGGTCGCCCAGGCGGTGAGGTGCTGCAGGGCGCCGAGGGCGTCGGGCAGGTAGGTCTGCAGGACGATGCCGGCCTCGAGGCCCTTCAGCTGCGGCTGGTCGAGGAGGCGCGTGAAGACCGCGATCGTCAGGTCGAGGTCGCGGTACTCCTCCATGTCGAGGTTGATGAACTTCGGCTTCGGCGACCGGGCGGCGAGTTCGTACAACGGGGTGAGCTTCTCGACGACGCGCTCGACGGTCTCGTCGAAGGCCCACATCGAGAGCTGGCTGACGATGGACGAGACCTTGATCGACACGTAGTCGACGTCGTCGCGGGCGAGGAGCGCCCGGGTGCCGGCGAGGCGGTGCTCGGCCTCGGCGTCACCGAGGACGGCCTCGCCGAGCAGGTTGAGGTTGAGCCGCGTCCTGTCTTTCTTGATGTTCGCGATGGCCGCACCGAGCTTGGCGGGGCGGGCGTCGGCGATGAGGTGGCCGACCATGCCGCGCAGGACGCGACGGGCGATCGGCACGACCACGCCGGGGAGCACGGGTGCCATGACGCCGCCGAGACGCACGGCGGAACGCATGTGCCACGGCAGGAAGGCCGGTGCCTGCTTCGCCAGGGTCGACAGGTTGCGGGCCGCGACGCCGAGGTCCTCGGGCCGGACGACCCGGTCGACGAAACCGATCGTGAACGCGAGGCCCGACTCGTCCTTAAGGACCTGGGCGAGCAGGTGGGCCGAACCGGTGCTCGGGGCGCCGGACGCCTCGTGCGCCCAGCGGCGGGCGAGGGCGACGGCGTCGTCGCCGATGCCGACGGGCAGGAGCTGTTCAGCGGTGGACGGCCCCGCCGTCTCGTCGATGGTGGTCATGGGATGAATGTAGGGCGGAACTTGCCACCTGGCAAGGTTTGACACGAGACCGTAACGTGCCCGCGCCTCCTTCTCCACGAGGGGTCGATCGGCACTGGCGGCGAGGGCCGGACAGCGCTACCTTGGGCGCGTTCAGGCGGTGCACAGCGCCCGCCAAGACGGACCCGTCTGCGGATGGACGGGCCCCCTGCACCGGGAGCACCCATGGCGATGATCGAGGCCCGCGGCCTCACGAAGACCTACCGGTCGAAGTCCGGCCCGGTCCACGCACTGACCGGCCTCGACCTGATCGTGCCCGAGGGCACCGTCAAGGCGCTGCTCGGGCCGAACGGCGCGGGCAAGACCACGGGCGTCAAGATGCTCACCACCCTCGAACGTCCGGACGCCGGCACGGCCACGATCGCCGGGCTCGACGTCGTCGCCGACGCCCAGGCCGTGCGCCGCTCGATCGGCGTCTCGGGGCAGTACGCCGCGGTCGACGAGAACCTCACCGGATTCGAGAACCTCGACATGATCGGGAGGCTGTACCACCTGGGCAGCCGCGTGAGTCGGGACCGCGCCCGCGAGCTGATCGAGGTCTTCGACCTCGCCGCTGCGGGCGACCGGCCGGTCAAGGGCTTCTCCGGCGGCATGCGCCGACGGATCGACCTCGCCGGGGCGCTCGTGACGAACCCGCGCGTGCTCTTCCTCGACGAGCCGACGACGGGGCTCGATCCCCGCAGCCGCCTCGCCCTGTGGGACATCATCACCGGGCTGGTCGACGGTGGCACGACGGTGCTGCTGACCACGCAGTACCTCGAGGAGGCCGATCGCCTGGCCGACGACATCTCCGTCATCGACGGCGGCGCCGTCATCGCCGAGGGCACGGCCGACCAGCTCAAGGCCCAGGTCGGCGGCCACCGCCTCGTCGTCGCCCTCGTCGACGAGGCGCGGGCCGACCAGGCGGTCGAGGTGCTCCGGCGGCACGGTGACTCCGAGCCGGCCGTCGGGGCCGACGGCCGCCAGCTCGAGGTCGCGGTCACCGACGGCCCGACCGCCCTGCAGCGGACGCTCGCCGACCTCGGGGCGGCCGGCATCGAGCTGCACGACGCCGGCATGCGACGACCCACCCTCGACGACGTGTTCCTCCAGCTCACCGGCCACCGCGCGGCCGACGACGACGCGGGCGACGACCACGACTCCCCCGACGACGACCCGGCCGGCGGTCGAGGTCGCGGTCGGCGCGGTGCGAAGAAGAGAGAGGCACGGGCATGACCACCACCGGAACCACCTCCGCCCTGGCGCAGACGCTCGTCCCGTCGACCGACACGGGCCTCGGCACCTGGGCCTCGGACGGCTGGACGGTCACCAAGCGCAACCTGATCAAGGTGAAGCGCTCGCCCGACATGCTGATCTTCGCCGTGCTGCAGCCGATCATGTTCGTCCTGCTCTTCAGCCAGGTCTACGGCGGTGCCATCGCGGTCCAGGGCACCGACTACACGCAGTTCCTCATGGCGGGCATCTTCGCGCAGACCGTGGTCTTCGGCTCGACCTTCTCCGGTGCCGCCATGGCCCAAGACCTGAAGGAGGGCATCATCGACCGGTTCCGCACCCTGCCGATGAGCCCGTCGGCCGTGCTGATCGGTCGCACGAACAGCGACCTGGCGCTCAACACGATCTCGATGGTCATCATGATGCTCACCGGTCTCGCCGTCGGCTGGAGGGTGAACGCCTCACCTGCCTCGTTCGTCGGCGGGGTCGCCCTGCTGCTGCTGTTCAGCTACTCGTTCAGCTGGGTGATGGCCCTGCTCGGCATGAGCGTCAAGACGCCCGAGACCATCAACAACGCGTCGTTCATGATCCTGTTCCCGTTGACCTTCGTCTCGAACGCGTTCGTGCCGAGCGACACCCTGCCGACCGTGTTGAGGGTCTTCGCCGAGTGGAACCCGGTGTCGTCGCTCGTGCAGGCCGCCCGCACCTCGTTCGGCAACCTGGGCGCCACGCCGGTGCCCGACATCTGGACGATGCAGCACCCCTACGCGACCGTCCTGCTCGGCATCACCGTGATGCTGGTGGTCTTCGTGCCGCTGTGCATCCGCAAGTTCCAGCGCATCAGCGCGAAGTAGCGGACGCCGGACGCCCGCCACCGGCCGCGGCCGTCGACCGCCCGCCGAGGAGGCGCGGGTCAGCCCGCGTGCCCGGCCGCCTCGCGCACGGCGGCGTCGAGTTCGCTCGTCGGCACCGTGAGGACGCTCGCGATCACGAGGCGCATCAGGGCCGGGACGTCCACGGCGTCGCGCTCGTACAACCACTGCAACTGCAGACCGTCCTGCACCGCGAGCACGACGCGAGCCGCCGACTCGGCGGTGTAGCCGTCGCGCAACCAGCCGCGGGCCTGGGCGAGCCCGAGGTAGGCCGACGTCGACGAGACGATGCGCTCGTAGTAGTCGGCGTAGTAGCGGTGCGCCGGGTGGTCGGGTGAGGTGGCCTCGGCGGACGCCGTGATGAACAGCGAGATGACGACCGGCACGTCGACGTTGTACTCGGCGAGCGCGACGAGCTCGTCGACGCGCATGCCACCGTCGTCGTCGAAGTGGCGTCGCAGTCGTTCGTCGCGCCGCCGGAGCACGGCCATCAGCAGTTCGTCCTTGGTCGGGAAGTAGTGCATGAGCGACTGGTGCGAGACGCCGCACCGCCGCGCGATCTCGCGCAGGGTGGCACCGTGGAACCCGACCTTGCCGAAGACCGGCAGGGCCGCGTCGAGGATCGCCTCGCGCTTGGCGATGCCCTTGCGGTAGCGGCCGGGTTCGCGCACCGCAGCGACCGGCGGGACGTCGGTGACGTCGGCGCGGGTCGTGTCGGGCTCGGGGGCGTCCATCGGGGTCAGCCTAGGTCGTCCCCGCGCGGATGACGACGCCGCGGGACGCGGCGTCCGCACACGGTGCGTCGGCATAGAGTTCAGCGGTGCCGTGGTCGCTGCTGAGAACGCCTGCCTTCCGGGCCCTCTGGGTCGGGCGCCTGTTCTCGTGGGTGGGCAGCGGCTTCGCGCCCCTGGCCATCGTCTTCGCGGCGATCGACCTGGGGGCCGACGCCGTCGACCTCGGGCTCGTGGTCGTCGCCCGGTCGGTGCCCAACATCGCCCTGGTGCTGGTGGGCGGGGCCCTCGCGGACCGCTTCTCGAAACGCACCGTCGCGATCGCCTCGTCGTGGCTGTCGGCGGCGTCGCTCGTCGTCGCGGCCGCCCTGATGCTGACGCAGACCGAGACGTTGCCCACCCTCGCGGCGGTGGGCGCGGTGAACGGCGCCGCGGCCGCCTTCTTCGGCCCTGCCACGAGCGCCCTGCTGCGCGAGACCGTCCCCGACGACCGGCTGCGGGACGCGACGGTTCTCAGCCGCGTCGGCATGAACGTCGGGTTGGTGATCGGCACGGCGGTGGGCGGGGCCGTGGTGGCGACCGCCGGATCGGGCGTCGCCCTGGCCGTCGGCGCGGTCGTCTTCGTGGTCGCGGCGGCCGTCTTCGTCTGGTTGCCCCGGGACGGCGCCCGCGCCTCCGGAGGGACGTCGGTGCTCGAGGACCTCGGCAGCGGACTCGGCTTCGTCTGGCGCACGCGCTGGCTCGTCTCGACCGCGGCGCTCGCGTTCACGTTCCAGTTCGCCTTCGCGGGCGGGGTCCAGGTGGTCGGCCCGCTCGTGGCCGACCAGTCGTTCGGACGTCTGCTCTGGGGGTTCGCGGGTGCCCTGCAGACCCTCGGCCTGATCGTCGGGGCGTACTGGGCCGGGGCCCTCCGCGGGCGGCTCCGGTTGTGGGCCGCCTGCCTCGGCGCCGCGGCGCTGGCCCTGCCGCTCGTGCTGCTGTCGTTCGCCTACGGCACCGACCCCGTGGTCTTCGACCCGCTGCACTGGTTCTTCTGGATCAGCCTCGGCCTCTTCGCCGCCAGCGTCGGGCTCGAGGTCTTCACGGTGCCGCTGGACGTGGTCGTCCAGCGGCAGGTGCCGGGGGCCTACCTGGGGCGCGTCTTCTCGTGCCTGACGCTGGCGTCGTTGGCGGGCGTGCCCGTCGGCGAGGTGGTGGTCGGACCGCTCACCCAGGTGATCGGCACCCCGGCCACCCTCGCCGCCCTGGCCGGCCTCGTGGTCGCCGTCGCGGTGGCCGTGGCGCTGAGCTCACGGGTGCGACGGATCGACGCCGGCCAGGAGGCGCGGGTCAGCTGAAGTCGCCGCGCTCGATCGCCTCGGCGTACTTGCGGACGTCCGGGCCGGGCTCGTAGTCGATGAAGCGGTCCTTGACGGCGTCGTTGATCGCCTTGAAGGACTCCTCCCACGACTCGCCCGAGTGGGCTGCGGCCGCGTCGCGGACGGCGTCGCGCAGCACGTTGTCGGCGTCGGTCAGGATCTTGTCGCGCGCTTCGTCGTTCCAGCGCACGTCGTTCAGGTCGGCCATGGTGTTCTCCTCGTGGGGTGGGGCGGTGGTGGGTGGGGTGCGGCTGGTGCTACTTCTTCTTCGGGCTCAACGACGAACCCTTGTGGGCGGCCTTCGCCCCGCTCTTGTCGCTCTCGACGACGAAGTAGGGCTCGTCGTCCGAGGCCTTGAACTTCTGCCCGTCGAGCTGGAACTCCTCGACGCGCTTCTCCACGACCGTGCCGTGGGTCTCGCCCTGGGGGGTGTTCCAGGTGACGTGATCTCCCTTGCTGAACGACATCGCGCCTCCTTGGTGTGTCGATCCGTCCGTCGGCGTCCGGTGCCGCGCGGTGGTGGCGTGGACGGTACCCCGCCTGCGCCGACCCGTCACCCAGCGACGCGGGGTACAGGGCGCGGCGATCCGTGGTCGGGCGGCGGGCCGGACCGGTCAGACCGAGAAGCCGCCGTCGGCCTTGATCAGCTGGCCCGAGATCCAGCGTCCCTCGGGCGACAGCAGGAAGCGCACGACCCGACCGAGGTCGGTGGGCGTGCCGAGACGGCCGGTCGGTTGCCGCTCGATGCCGCTCGCGCGGATCTCGTCGTCCATCCAGCCCGTGTCGATCGGCCCGGGGTTCAGGGCGTTCGACGAGACGCCGAGGTGCCCGAGCTCCCGGGCGGCCGCGACGACGAGCCGGTCGAGGGCGCCCTTGCTCGAGCCGTAGGGCAGGTTGTGCACGACGTGGTCACTCGTCAGGGCGACGATGCGGGCACCCTCGTCGAGCAGGTCGACCGGGGGCAGCTGCTCGGCGAACGCCTTGATCGCGAGCCACGCCGCCCGCACGTTGACGGCGTAGTGCGCGTCCCAGCTCTCGAGCGTCGTGTCGAGGATCGACGAGTCCACGCTGTGCGAGTGCGACAGCACGAGCGCCGTCACCGGCCCCAGGTCGTCGTTCACCGCCCCGAGGAGGCGCGCGGGGGTAGCGGGGTCCGCCAGATCCGCCGGGTACACGGCCACGCGCGCACCCGCGGCCTCGAGCTCGGAGACGAGCGAGCCCACGTCGACGGCCGCGAGTCCCCAGGGCATGGCGGCGTCGTAACCGTCCCAGGTGGTCAGCGCGAGGTCCCAGCCGTCGGCGGCGAGCTCGTGGGCGATGCCGTTCGCGATCGAGTTCGTGCGGCCGGCACCGGTGAGCAGACAGATCTTCTTCGACATGCGGGGCTCCTTCGACACCCGCTCAGCTTGGCAGACCGGCCGGCCCGTCGGCGAGGGGGTCAGCGCCCTCGGCGCGGTCGGCTGCGACCGGTGCCGCGCTGGGGCCCTCGGCCCTTCGGCGGCGTGCGCTTCGGCTTCGCCCCGCGCGGGTCGGGAGCCGACCCCTTGCGGGCCGGGGCCTCCTGCTCGGGCTCGTCGCGCCTCCTCGACCGGGAGCTGCGGGCCGTGCGACCCCGCACGACGCCGATGAAGTCGTCGAGGTCGTCGGTGAGCTCGCCCTCGGGCCAGACCAGCGCGATCGTGGTCGGCGGCAGGTCGGCGACGTAACGGTAGGTGACCTCCTTCCGGGCGTGCAGCCGTGCCAGCGACTGCGGCATGACGGCGACGCCGGCCCCGGTCGCGACGACGGACACGGCATCGGCGAGCGACAGGGACGGGTCGAGGTCGTGCCGGTGCTCGTCGGCGAACGCCACGGCCTCGACCTCGTCCTCGGCGCCGGCCGCGGCGACGGCGTGGTCCTTCGGCACGACGACGACGGCCCGCTCGTCGTAGAGCCGGATGACCGACAACCCCTCGACCTCGATCGGCAGTCGGGCCAGGACCATGTCGACCCGGTCGTCGCCCCGGTCGTCGTCGAGGGCGGGCACCGCGTCGAGGTCGGCGAGCGGCACGAAGGCCAGCGGGGTCTCGGGGCGGCGCTCCTCCCAGAGCCTCGACCACTTCGACAGGGTCACGCCGGGCACGACCCCGATGCGGAACGGGGCGCGGGTCGGCTCGGTCGTCATGGGTCGAGGGTATCGGCCCGGTACCCTGGGCAGATGACCTCCGACGCGCCGTCCGGCAAGCAGCCGCAGACCCTCAAGCCCTTCACGGCCGCCAAGAAGCTCGGCGTGTACCTGCCGGCCACGCCCGCCGAGTTCCAGGCCGCCCCCGTCACGCGCGAGGCCTTCGCCGAGCTCAGCACGAACCCGCCCGAGTGGTTGTCCGACCTGCGCCGCACCGGTCCGCACCCGCGGCCGGTCGTCGCCCAGAAGCTCGGCATCTCGACCTCGGGCCTCGCCCGTGCCGGCGTCGACGACGTCATGACCACCGACGAGATCCACGCCCTGCTCGACGAGATGCCCGACTGGCTGCGCACCGAACGCGGCATCCACGCCGACGTGCGCGAAGAAGAACTGCGCGTCAAGGAGCGCAACGCCGGCCGCGAGGTCCTCCGCAAGGAGCGCGAGGCGAAAGAAGCCGCCGAGGGGCACTGACCCCCGCCCTGCGCTACCGTCGGCGACATGTCCTTCAACGACGACGCGCGCCTCGACGGCAGCAAGGTCAAGCGACGCGGTCGCGGTCGCACGGTGGGTGTCGCCGGCGGCGGCATCGGCATCGTCGGCGTGATCGCCGTCTTCCTCATCAGCCAGGTCACCGGCGTCGACGTCTCGGGGCTGCTCGGCGGTGGGACGGCCGGCGGAGGCGCCCAGCCGGTCAGCGAGGGCGACCTGTCGTCCGAGTGCACCACCGGCGCGCAGGCCAACGACAGCGTCGACTGCCGCATGGTCGGTGCGGCCGACTCGCTCGACGCGTACTGGGCCGCCGAGGCCCCGGCACTCGGCGTCACCGACTACCGCACCCCCGACTTCTTCCTCTTCAGCGGCTCGACCGACACCGGCTGCGGTGGGGCGACGAGCGCCACCGGCCCGTTCTACTGCCCGCCCGACGAGGCCCTCTTCGTCGACACCGACTTCTTCGAGCAGCTCCGGTCGCAGTTCGGCGCCAGCGGCGGCCCCCTCGCGCAGATGTACGTCGTCGGCCACGAGTGGGGCCACCACGTCCAGCAGCTGACCGGGGCCTTCGACCGTGCCGACCGCAGCGACACCGGGCCGGGCTCCGACACCATCCGGCTCGAGGTGCAGGCGGATTGCTACGCCGGGGCGTGGGTCGGCTCGGCGTCGACCATCGCGGACACCGACGGCACCACGTTCCTCGAGCCCGTCACCGACCAGCAGGTCGCCGACGCGCTCGACGCGGCCGCCGCCGTCGGCGACGACCGCATCCAGTCCGCGAGCGGCGGCCAGGTCGACCCGGACACCTGGACGCACGGCTCGGCCGAGCAGCGTCAGAGGTGGTTCGAGACCGGGCGCAGCCAGGGCGCGACGGCCTGCGACACCTTCTCGGTGCCGACCGACCAGCTCTGACGACGAAGCCGACCCGCGCCTCCTGACGGTCGGCGCCGCACCGCGGCACGGTGCGTCCAGGCAACTCGAAGCGCGTCCTCCGGGCGACGGCGGTCCGGAGGGCGCACACTTCACTCACCCTCGCGACGGCACCGGCGCCGCCGCGACGACAGCAGTGGAGGCGCGTCATGGCACGACCGGGCAAGGCCATCGAGTTCGACGGGTACGGAGACGTCTCGCAGCTGCACTTCGTCGAGCAGCCGCTGCCGACGCCCGCCGACGACGAGGTCGTCGTCGAGGTGATCTGCGCCGGCCTCAACCACATCGAGAACTTCATCCGACAAGGGGACTTCGTCGACCGGCTGCCCCTCGACTTCCCGGCCCGCGAAGGGTCGTGCTTCGCCGGCATCGTCAAGAAGCGCGGGGCCGCCGTGCGCAACTTCTCCGTCGGCGCCGAGGTGATCGGCCACGCGGTGGGCGGCGGCGCGCACGCGACCTACATCGCCGTGCCTGCCAGCGCCGTGGTGCCCAAGCCGCAGCACGTCCCGTGGGAGGTCGCCGGTGGGCTCTACCTCGCCGGGGCCACCGCCTACGACACGGTCCGCAGCCTGCACCTCGGACCCGACGACGTCGTGGTCATCACGGCCGCGGCGGGCGGCGTCGGCCACATCGAGTGCCAGCTCGCCCAGCAGCTCGGAGCCAAGGTGATCGGCACCTGCAGCCCGGGCAACCACGACTACCTCCGCTCGATCGGGGTCGTGCCCGTCGACTACGGCGAAGGCCTCCGCGAGCGCATCGACAAGGCCGCGGGCACCGACCGCCACGTGACGGCGTTCATCGACAACTTCGGCGGGGACAACCCCGCCCTCAGCACCGACCTCGGCGTGCTGCCGGCGCGCTTCAGCTCGAGCGAGGACCGCCTCGAGCGCGAGATCCGCTTCATCGGCGCCGAGCGCGACGACACCGAACCCGCGATGATCCTCTCGGCCCTCGCGAAGCTCATCGCCGAGAACAAGCTGCGCGTGCTCGTCTCGGGCTTCTACCCGTTCGACTACATCGCCCAGGCGTTCGAGGACCTCGCCGAGCAGCACTCGCGCGGCAAGGTCGTCGTCGGCATGCAACCGGTCGAGACCGGCGCCCGCTCGCACTGGTACCTGTCGGGCAAGGCACGGGCGGTCGCCGAGTCGCTGGGCTGAGCCTCCCGCCCGGCGGGCGAGGCGGGCGGGCGCAGGAGGCGCGCACCACCGGACCCGCCGACGTCACCGGGGCAGCCGGAGGAGCGCTCCCGGAGCCCTGACCGTCGCCGCCGCCACGTCCATGGCCCGCCCGAGGGCGGCCGCCCAGTCGACCGAACCGGGCCCGCGCCGCTCGGCGAGCAACGACGCGACGATCGACGCGAAGGTCGCGTCGCCCGCACCCATCGTGTCGACGACCTCGCCGTCGGCGTCCGAGATGCCGCGGGTGAGCGAGGTGCCCGCCGTGTCGCCGGCCGACGGGGCCAGCACCAGACCCGCCCCGGCCGAGCCGCGGGTCGCGAGCACTCCCCCGGTGCCCGCCGCGAGCAGCGCCTCCTGCCAGTCGTCGAGCGTGCGCCCGGCGACGAGTTCGGCGTCGTCGTCACCGATCTTGACGAGCAGGGCCGAGGCCGCGACCCGCTCGAAGCCAGCGGCGAAGTCGGCGATCTGGGCCGCCCCACCGGGCAGGAACCCCGGCCGCGGGTTCGGGTCGACGACGAGCCGCACGGGGTCGGTGCCGACCGCGCGCAGCAAGCGATCGGTCAGCGGGGCGTCGTCGAACGGGTACGAACTGACGGCGACCACGGGGGCGGCGTCGAGCACGGCCCGCTGCTCGGGCGAGAAGTCGAGACCGCGGGCGACGGCGGCGTCGGTGAAGACGTAGGTCGGCTCGCCGGCCACCCGCAGCGAGACCGCCCGGCCGGTGCCGAGGGGGTTGATCGTCGGGACGAGCTCGACGCCGTGCTCGGCGAGGAACGACCGGATGGCCTCGCCGTCGGCGTCGTCCCCGATCGAGGCGAGCAGGGTCGTGGGCACGCCGAGGCGCGACAGCCCGACGGCGACGTTGAGGCCGGCCCCGCCGACGTGGTCGGTCGAGCCCTCGTCGGTGCGGAGCTCGTCGATGAGGGCGTCGCCGAGCACGGCGACCCGACCGTCGGTGGTGTCCATGGGGGTGCCTTTCGTCAGCGTGCCGGCAGCCACCCTATTCCGGCACGCGGTCGGGCCGCACTCCCCCGCTACGCTGGCCGACGTGACCGATTACGCACTGGCCGTCGACGTGGGCGGAACGAAGGTCGAGGCGGCGCTGGTCGCCTCCGACGGAGCCCTCCTCGACGGAAGTCGCGACCGACGCCCCACCGGTGCCGGGTCGACGTCCGACGAACTCGCCGAGGCGGTCCGCGCGGTCGTGGCGCACGCCCTCGACGCCCTGCCCGAGGGTGACGCCCTCGTCGGGGCGGGCATCGGCAGCGCCGGGCCCGTCGACCTCGTGCACGGCACCGTCTCGCCGATCAACCTGCACGCCTGGCGCGGCTATCCGCTGCGGGAGCAGGTCGCGGCCCTGGCGGCGTCGACCCTGCCCGACGCGGCCCCGGTCACCCTGCGGCTCGACGGCGTCAGCCTCGCCCTCGCCGAGCACTGGGTGGGTGCCACGCAGGGGGCGGACAACGCCCTCGCGATCACCGTCTCGACCGGCGTCGGCGGCGGCCTGATCGTCAACGGCCGGCTGCTCTCGGGAGGCACGGGCAACGCCGGTCACATCGGCCAGATCCAGATCGCGGACCGCCCCGCGGGCGAGAGCGCCTGGGCCGCCACGCTCGAGGTCATCGCCTCGGGCCCGAACGTCGTCGCCTGGGCCCGGGAACGAGGCTGGACGGGCGAGCGCGGCGAGGACCTCGCCGCCGGCTACGTCGCCGGGGACGCGATCGCCGTCGCGGCGGTGCGTCGCTCCGCGAACGCCGTGGGCGAGGCGATCTCGTCGGTCACGACCCTCCTCGACCTCGACGTGGTCGCCATCGGCGGCGGCTTCTCGCGCGTCAGCGACGACTACCTCGACCTCGTCCGGGCCGCGGTCCAGGAGGCGCCGGTCAACGAGTACGCCCGTCGCGTCCGGGTCGTCCGCTCGGGCCTGAGCGACGAGAGCCCCCTGGTCGGGGCCGCCGCGCTCGTCTGGCAGGCCGAGCTGCTCGGCTGAGCCGCGCCTCCTCGGGTCGACGACCCGCGCCTCCTCCGGCCGGCCGCTTCTCTGGGAGCCGCTGTCGGGGGTGCCGCCTAGGCTGGGTTGCATCCCACAACGTCGTCGGAATCCGTCGCGCCCGCGGGGCGCGCACCACCACCGCACCACCACTCGCAGAGAGGTCATCTCATGCCCACCACCGTCCCCGTCCTGCTCACGCCGTCCGCCGGCGCCCCCTTCGAGCACTCCACCGTCGAACTGCGCGACGTCGGTCCGAACGACGTCCAGATCGACATCGCGTTCGCCGGCATCTGCCACAGCGACATCCACCAGGCCCGCGAAGAATGGGGCAAGGCCATCTTCCCGATGGTGCCCGGCCACGAGATCGCCGGCATCGTCACCGAGGTCGGCTCCGACGTCACGAAGCACAAGGTGGGCGACCGCGTCGGCATCGGCTGCTTCGTCGACAGCTGCCGCGAGTGCGAGAACTGCCTCGCGGGCGAGCAGCAGTTCTGCGTCAAGGGCAACGTCGCGACCTACAACGGCCGCCAGTACTCGGGCGAGCCCACCTACGGCGGCTACGCCAAGCAGATCGTCGCCGACGAGAACTACGTGCTGTCGATCCCCGAGGGCATCTCGCTCGACGAGGCCGCGCCGCTGCTCTGCGCCGGCATCACCACCTACTCGCCGCTGAAGCACTGGGGCGCGGGCCCCGGCAAGAAGGTCGCGGTCGTCGGCATGGGCGGGCTCGGCCACATGGCCGTCAAGATCGCCCACGCGCTGGGCGCCGAGGTCACCGTCATCAGCCAGACCCTGTCCAAGCGGGAGGACGGCCTGAAGCTCGGTGCCGACCACTACTACGCCTCGAGCGACCCCGAGACGTTCACGCAGCTGCGCAGCTCGT
Source organism: Frigoribacterium sp. NPDC087798 (assembly GCF_044742985.1). NCBI lineage: Bacteria > Bacillati > Actinomycetota > Actinomycetes > Micrococcales > Microbacteriaceae > Frigoribacterium > Frigoribacterium sp. NPDC087798. The sequence goes on from NZ_JBIUVP010000005.1 coordinate 174,218, forward strand.
TCGACCTGATCATCAACACGATCTCGGCCGACATGGACATCGACGCCTACGCCCGCACCCTGCGCCTGAACGGCACCATGGTGTTCGTCGGCCTGCCCGAGAACCCGCAGTCGTTCAGCGCCGGCTCGCTGATCGGTGGCCGTCGCAGCCTCGCCGGCTCGAACATCGGCGGCATCCCCGAGACGCAAGAGATGCTGGACTTCTGCGCCGAGCACCACATCGGAGCCGAGATCGAGACGATCGGCGCCGACGAGGTCGACGAGGCCTACGAGCGCGTCGTCGCCAGCAAGGTCCGCTACCGCTTCGTGATCGACACCGCGACCATCTAGCACCCGCCTGCACGCACGAAGGCCCCCTCCCGTCACGGGAGGGGGCCTTCGTCGGTGCGGAGGGCGGGGCGCTGCCGGACGGCTCCGGCGCTACCCGGCGGGGGAGTTGAACCGGCGCAGCCAGCCGGCGAACTCGGCGAGCTCGTCGTCGGACCAGCCCTCGACGTGGTTGCGGAACACGGCGCGGTTCTCGTGGCGCACCTCGAGCATGCGGCTCTCGGCGCGCTCGGTGCTGCGCAGGGTCATGACCCGTCCGTCGGCGGCGTCGGGCACCACGTCGACGAACCCGGCCTCGCGGAGCAACGTGACCTGCCTGCTGACCGCGCTCTTGTCCATCGCCATCGCCTTGACGATGTCGCCGGCGCTGCACGGCTGGTGCTTCATCACGTAGCGCAGCACGTAGAAGGCCGTGGGCGGCACGTCCGGGTCGAAGCGCGACGCCGCCGCGGCGATCGTTCGCTTGGCCTCGACCATCATCGAGCCGATCTCGTCGACCACGCCGGCCATGAGGCCCTCGCGGCCGTCGTCGTCGGGACCCGGGAGGTGCGGTGCGGCCTGCCCCGCGGCCCCGAGGAGGCGCGGTGCGGCCTGGTCGGCAGGGTCGCCCCCCGAGGGGCGCGGCGCGTCGAGCACCGCACCCTCGGGCGGGCCGTCAACGGTCGGCTGCGACATCTTTCTCCTCGACCAGGGACGAGAACACCGGGCTCTCGGCCAGTTCGTCGGCGGGCACCGGGTGCCCTGCCACCTCGGCGGCGCCCGTCGCGATGATCGTGTCGATGGTACCGGTGGCGGTCGTCGTGTGGCCGTGGTGACGGCGCTGGCCCTCGGCGGGACCGCGGCCCTCGTCGATCGGCGAGACCGGTGCCGGCGTCGACTCCGTCGCCGGGGCGCTCGACACGGCGGGGGCCAGGCCGGCCGTGGCCGCGGCTCCCTTGGCGGCCGGGGACGCGGCGTTCGCGTCGACCGGAGCCGCGCCTCCGTCGTGCTCGACCGAGGCCGAGGCCGAGGCAGCGCCGTCCGCCGGGTCGTCCGTCTTCGCCGCCGCACGCTGGAGGCCGGTCTTGGTGCCGAGCTCGACGTTGGGCAGCAGGCAGACGAACACGATGGTGATGATCGCCAGCGGGGCCGCGATCAGGAACACGTCGGCGACGCCCTGACCGTAGGCCGATTCGATGATGGTCCGGATCGGGCCGGGCACGGTGCTGAGGTCGGGGATGCTCGTCGAGCCGCCGCTGCCGAGCGCGCTGGGGTCGACCCCGGCGTCGGTGAGGCCGTCGGTGATGTAACCCGAGACCTTGGTGCCGAGGACGGCACCCATGACCGAGACGCCGATCGTGCCGCCGAGGCTGCGGAAGAACGCGACGCTCGACGAGGCGGCACCGACGACGCTGACGTCGACCGAGTTCTGCACGACGAGGACGAGGTTCTGCATGACCATGCCGATGCCGAGCCCCATCATGGCCATGAAGACCGAGACGATGGCGAAGTTCGTGTCGTACTCGATGGTCGACATGAGGAAGAGGCCGGCGGCGAGCAGGATCGACCCGACGATCATGTAGGGCTTCCACTTGCCGTACTTCGAGATGAGCGCACCGGCGACCATCGACGAGATCAGCAGGCCGAGCACCATCGGCAGGGTCAGTATCCCGGCCATGGTCGGGGACTGGCCGCGCGCGAGCTGCATGTACTGGCCGAGGAACACGCTGGTGCCGAACATCGCGACGCCGACGCTGAGCGAGGCGATGACCGCGAAGGTGAAGGTGCGGTTCGTGAAGAGCGTCAGGGGGATGATCGGCTCCTTCGAGCGGAACTCCACGACGACGGCGAGCGCGAGCAGGACCGCCGCGCCGACGCCCATCAGCCAGCTGGTGGTCGAGTTCCAGTCGAACTGCTTGCCGCCGAGCGACACCCAGACGAGCAGCAGCGAGACGCCGCCGGCGATCAGGCCCGCGCCCCAGTAGTCGACGACGACGGCCTTCTTGGGCTTCGGGGGCAGGTGCAGGGTGCGCTGGATGACGATGAGGGCGGCGACGCCGACGGGCACGCCGACGAAGAAGTTCCAGCGCCAGCCGATCGAGTCGGTGAGCACGCCGCCGAGCAGCGGCCCGCCGATGGTGCCGACGCTCATCACGGCGCCGAGGTAGCCCATGTAGCGGCCGCGCTCACGCGGGCTGATGATGTCGCTCATGACGACCTGCACCAGCGCGGTGAGGCCACCGGCGCCGAGCCCCTGGAAGACGCGGAAGGTGATCAGCGTCGCGGTGTTCTGGGAGAAACCCGCCGCGACGGAGGCGAGCACGAACAGCACGAGGGCGACCTGCAGCAGCACCTTGCGGTTCGTCAGGTCGCTGAACTTGCCCCACAGCGGGGTGCTGACGGTGGTGGCCAGCAGGGTCGCGGTGATGACCCAGGTGTACGAGGTCTGGCTGCCGTTGAGGTCGCTGACGATGCGCGGCAGCGAGGTCGACACGACGGTCGACGAGAGGATCGCCACGAGCATGCCCATCAACAGGCCCGACAGGGCCGTGAGGACTTCGCGGTGGCTCATGCCGGGCGCTTCGCCCGGTTCGTGGGGTGCCGCGGGCTTCGTGCCCGCGGCGGTCGTGGTCTGCGACAAGGTGCGCTCCGGTGGTTCGAGATGGTGAGGACTGACCGCCGTTGGCCGGGTCCGTTGGTTGCAGAATGTCAACCATACGCTTTCGTTGACGATCCGCAACCATTTGAGTGCAGTTGCTGCACTTTTCTCTCGAACGCCCGCGCGAGGGGGGCTCCCGACCGCGGACGCGCAGGAGGCGCGGTGCGAGTCGTCCTCGCACCGCGCCTCCTGCGGGCCCCGCCTCGCCCGTGAGCGCTAGCGGACCTCTTCGGGCCGCTTCTGGCGGAACATCTCGGCCGGTTGGTGGTCGCCGTTCCAGACCTGGGTGATGCCCCAGACGACGGCCATGAGCGGCACGGCGATGACGGCCCCGACGACACCGCCGAGGATCGTGCCGGCGGTCAGGGCGACGAGGATGACGAGGCCGTGGAGCTGCAACGTGCGGCCCATCAGCACCGGCTGCAGGAAGTTGCCCTCGAGCTGGTTCACGACGACGACGATGCCGACGACGATCAGCGCCTGGACGGGGCCGAGCGCGACGAGGGCGACGAGCGCCGCGAGGATGCCCGCGGCCGTGGCGCCCACGAGGGGGATGAACGCCGTCAGGAACACGATGACTGCGAGCGGCAGGGCCAGCGGCACGCCGACGATCCAGAGGCCGACGCCGATCCCGATGGCGTCGACGGCGGCGACCGTCGCCGTGCCGCGCACGTAGCCGCCGAGGGTGGTGACCGTCTTGTCGCCGATGCGACGGGCGCGGGCGTAGTTCTCGCCCTTGAACGGGCGCAGCAGGAACTCCCAGATCGCCGGGCCGTCCTTGAGGAAGAAGAACAGCACGACGATCATCAGCACGAGGCCCGTCGCGAAGCTGCCCACGGCCGAGGCGCCGGCGAGTGCGCCCGAACCGAACTGCGAGCTCGTCACGAAGTCGACGGCCGTGTTGCGGACGTCGTCGATCTGCTGGTCGCTGATCGAGAACGGAAGGGTCGTGACCCAGTCCTGCAGCTTGTTGAAGCCCGAGGTGGCCGAGTCGGCGAGCGAGCTGGCCTGGCTCTCGACGGCCCAGACGATCAGCCAGGCGACGAGCCCGAGGATGATCAACACGGCGAAGAGGCAGATCAGGGTCGCGAGCACCGAGGGCACCTTGTGGCGCCGCAGGAACGCGACGACCGGCAGCATGGCCGAGGCGAAGATCAGCGCGAGCAGCACCGGCAGGGTGACGAGGCTCAGGCTGAGGAAGACGTAGATGACGCCGATCGCGACGACGAGCACCGCGATGATCTGCACGGCACGCGTCGCGAGCGTGCCGAACGCGTCGGCCCAGAGGGAGTGCCGGACGGCGGCGTCCTGTTTGGCCACCTCGGCTTCTTGGCTGCGGAAGAGTGCCACGGTGTCGTCCTCGTTTCTGGGGGTGCGGGGGTCGAGAGGGGCGCCGGAAAGGGCACGGCCGGGCACGGCCGCGTGCCGGTGCGCCGACGGAGGCGTCGGGGGTGATCGGCCCGACTAGGACAGCCAACCCCGTCACGAGAATATCGGGCCGGATCGGTGCCCCCGCGACCCGACGCGCGCCTAGCGTGGGAGTCATGCCGACCTCCGTCCTCGTCGTGTCCGACACCCACGTGCCGCAGAAGGCCAAGGCCGTTCCGGGGGTCGTGTGGACCGCGGTCGAGAGGGCCGACGTCGTCGTGCACGCGGGCGACTGGATCGGCGAACCGCTGCTCGACGAGTTCGAGGCCCGCGCGCGCCTCCTGATCGGGGTCTGGGGCAACAACGACGGCGACGCGCTGCGCGCCCGGTTGCCCGAGGTGGCCCGCACGACGATCGAGGGCGTGCGTCTCGCCGTGGTGCACGAGACGGGAGCCAAGGAGGCGCGCGAACGACGAATGGACCGCGACTTCCCCGAGACCGACCTGCTGCTGTTCGGGCACAGCCACATCCCGTGGGACACGACGACCCCGGCGGGCCTGCGCCTGCTGAACCCGGGGTCGCCCACGGACCGCCGTCGCCAGCCCCACGCCACCTACCTCACGCTGACCCTCGACGCGGGCGAGGTGCGCGACGTGGTGCTGCACGAGCTGCCCGTGGCCGCCCGGGACCGCACGGGGGTGCTCCCGCACCCCCGCATGACGACCTAGCCGGCCGGCGTCTCGGCCGGGGCCGACTCGGCCGGGGCCGACTCGGTCGGGGTCGGCGACGGGCTGGCCGTGCCCGACTCGGTGTAGCTGTTGCCGGCCGCCGTCACGACGAAGCTGCGGAACTCCTGCACCGTGAACGGACGGCTGCCGTCGTACTTCTGCCCGTTGACGAGGACCGTCGGCGTGCCCGTGAGGGCGTCGAGGTCGCTGTTCGGCAAGGGACCGTCGATGGCCCGCTGGGTCGCCGCCGTCACCCACGAACCGAACTCGTCGTCGTCGATGCACCTGGTGATGTCGCTCGCCTTCGTCACCCCGTCGACGCCGGTCGCGATGTCGGCGAGCTGCGAGTCGTCGAGACCGCGCGTGCCCTCTTCGGGTTGCTGCTCGAACATCGCGGTGTTGAAGTCGAAGAACGAGTTCGGCGAGTAGTTCGCCACGCAGGCCGCCGCGTTGGCCGCCCGGTTGCTGTACTTCGTGCCGAGGGACTGGTTCGTGAGGATGGCGACCGGGTGGTACTCGACCGTCGCCGCCCCCGACTCGACGAGGCCGCTGATGTAGTCGTTGTTCGCCTGCTCGAACTCGCCGCAGATGGGGCAGAGGTAGTCGAGGTAGACGACGATGTCGACCGTGTCGCTCGACGCCGTGGACGCCGACGCCGTGGGCTCGTCGTCGGGGCCGAGGGCCCCGGTCTGCACGGCCTCGAAGCCCTGACCGATCTTGATGCCGTCGCTGGCCATGTTGGCGGGGCCGGGGCCGGCCGGGCGGATGCTGTTCGTGATGACCAGCACGACGCCGACGACGATCGCGATCACCACGAGGGCGAGACCGCCCCGCAGCGCCCACTTGCCCGCGCGCTGGCGCCGCTTCTGCTTCTGGCGCGCCAGCTGGGCCTTCTGGCGGGCCGCCGCGCGCCGCTGGTTCTTGGTCAACGACGAGTCGTCGGGATTCAGGTCAGTCATGGGGCTCCGGTGCGCGACGGCCTCGCATGGTCGCGTCGAGCGGGTGGTGGGGACGGTCGCCACGAGTCGTGGCCACGAAACATGGTACGAGGCGAGCCTGGCAGAAGTCCGCCAGGCGCGGGCGAGAGCGGGTGGAGAAGAGGCGCTCCCGTGGCGATCCGAGAGATTTTCATGGCATGCTGATCGGTGGTGGTCACCGCAGACCTCTGAGGTTGATCACCGTCCATTCACAACGGATCGTCCGGCACGTACCTGCCGGTGAAGGAGAAGATCATGGCGTCAGTCACGTTCAGCAAGGCAACTCGTCTCTACCCCGGCAGCACCCGCGCCGCGGTCGACGGCATCGACCTCGAGGTCGCCGACGGCGAGTTCCTCGTCCTCGTCGGCCCCTCCGGCTGCGGCAAGTCGACCACCCTGCGCATGCTCGCAGGCCTCGAAGAGGTCAACTCGGGTGACATCTACATCGGCGACCGCAACGTCACCGACGTCCCGCCGAAGGACCGCGACATCGCGATGGTCTTCCAGAACTACGCGCTCTACCCGCACATGACGGTCGCCGAGAACATGGGCTTCGCCCTGAAGATCGCCGGCGTCGGCAAAGAAGAGCGGGCCACCCGCGTCCTCGAGGCCGCCAAGCTGCTCGACCTCGAGCCCTACCTCTCGCGCAAGCCCAAGGCCCTCTCGGGTGGTCAGCGTCAGCGCGTCGCCATGGGCCGCGCCATCGTGCGTCAGCCCCAGGTGTTCCTCATGGACGAGCCGCTGTCGAACCTCGACGCCAAGCTGCGCGTGCAGACCCGCACCCAGATCGCGTCGCTGCAGCGCCGACTGGGCGTCACCACGGTCTACGTCACGCACGACCAGACCGAGGCGCTCACCATGGGCGACCGCATCGCCGTGCTGAAGGACGGCGTCCTGCAGCAGGTCGGCACGCCGCGCGACCTGTACGAGAAACCGCAGAACGTCTTCGTCGCCGGCTTCATCGGCTCGCCTGCCATGAACCTGCTGCCCGCCGACGTCGTCGACGGTGGCATCCAGTTCGGCACCGCCGTCACCGCGGTCGACCGCGACACCGTCGGCCAGGCCAACGGCAAGAGCGTGACCGTGGGCGTGCGTCCCGAGGACGTCGTGGTCAACACGACCGGCGAGGGCCTCGCGGTCACCGTCGACGTCGTCGAAGAGCTCGGCGCCGACGGGTACCTCTACGGCCACACCGAGGTCGACGGCAACCGCGTCGACGTCGTCGTCCGCGTCGACGGTCGCAACCACCCCAAGCTGGGCGAGACGATCTACGTCACCCCGCAGGCGCACCACGTGCACGTCTTCGACACCGAGAGCGGCGAGCGCCTCGGCGACAAGGCCGTCGTCAGCGCGTAGCACCCCGTCGGGTCGGCCCGTCGAGTCCGCTCGGAGCACTCCTCCGATCGGCCCGGCGGGCCGTCCCGCGTTCCGGCCCCGCGCCTCCCGAACCTCCCCCGCCGCCTCGCCTCAGGCGGCGCTCCCCCGCACGAGAGGCCCTCATGCCCGACTCCCTCAACATCACCTCGGCCACGGCCGACCCGGCGCTGCTCGACCTGCCCTGGGCCCTCCCGCTCGAGGAGTGGCCCGACGAGGCCATCGCGACCCTGCCCAAGGGCATCTCGCGCCACCTCGTCCGGTTCGCGCACCTCAGCGGCTTCGTCATCGCCATCAAGGAGACGTCGGGCGAGATGGCCCGCGGCGAGTACGAGATGCTGCGCACGCTGCAGCGCATGGACATCCCGTGCGTCGACCCGCTCGCGGTCATCACCAACCGCCAGGACGCCGACGGGTCGCCGCTGAACCCGGTGCTCGTCACGCGCCACCTGAAGTTCTCGCTCCCCTACCGGGCGCTGTACTCGCAGACGTTGCGCCCCGACACGGCTCGTCGCCTCGTCGACGCGCTCGCCCTCCTGCTCGTCCGGCTGCACATCATCGGCTTCTACTGGGGCGACGTGTCGTTGTCGAACACGTTGTTCCGCCGGGACGCCGGTGCGTTCGCGGCGTATCTCGTCGACGCCGAGACGGGCAAGCTCTACCCGGGCGGCCTCTCGAACGGGCAGCGCGAGAACGACCTCGAGGTCGCCCGCGTCAACATCGCCGGCGAACTGCTCGACCTCGAGGCCGGGGGTCGCCTCGACGACAACCTCGACCCGGTCGACGTGAGCAACGGCATCGTCGCCGCGTACCGCAGCCTCTGGACCGAACTGACCGGGGCCGAGACCTTCGACAGCTCGGAGCGCTGGCGCATCAACGACCGCGTCGAGCGCCTGAACGACCTCGGCTTCGACATCGAAGAACTGGCCATCAAGACGGCCGAGGGCGGCAGCCAGGTCAAGATCCAGCCCAAGGTCGTCGATGCCGGGCACCACTCGCGCCGCCTGCTCCGACTCACCGGCCTCGACGTCGAAGAGAACCAGGCCCGTCGACTGTTGAACGACCTCGACGCGTACCGCATGCGCACCGACCAGTCGGACTCTGACGAAGAGATGATCGCCCACGAGTGGGCCTCGCGCGTCTTCGAGCCCGTCGTGCGCTCGATCCCCCGCGACCTGCGCGGACGGCTCGAACCCGCCGAGGTCTTCCACCAGCTGCTCGAGCACCGCTGGTACCAGTCGCAGGCCGAGAACCGCGACGTGCCGATCGCCGAAGCCCTCACCTCGTACATCAACGACGTGCTGCGCCACCGTCGCGACGAGCAGATGGTGATCGAGCCCGCGACCGAGTCCCTCACGCTGCCCGAGGCCGCCCAGCTCGAGGCCGACGAGGCCGACGCGGACGAGGACTGGCGCAGCAAGGTCTGAGAGCGCAGGAGGCGCGGGCCGGCGACCAGCCGACCCGCGCCTCCTCGAGGCCCCGCGTCTCGCGGGCGCCCTCGCTACTTCTTCTTGCGCTCGGCGCGGAGCTTCGAGATCTCGTACAACGTGACCGAGGCCGCGATGCCGGCGTTCAACGATTCGACGGCACCGGTGATCGGCACCGACACGATCGCGTCGCAGGTCTCGGCGACGATGCGCGACAGGCCCTTGCCCTCGCTGCCGACGACGACCACGATCGGGCGGTCGGCGAGCTCCAGCCCGGGCAGCATGACGTCGCCGTCACCGTCGAGGCCCACGACGAACACGCCCTGCTCTTTGAACGACTTGAGGGTCTGGGTCAGGTTCGACGCCATCGCGACGGGGATGCGCGCGGCCGCACCGGCCGAGGTCTTCCAGGCCGACGCCGTCAGGCCGACCGAACGACGCTGCGGGACGATGACGCCCTGCCCGCCGAACGCGGCCACCGAGCGGATGATCGCTCCGAGGTTGCGCGGGTCGGTGATGCCGTCGAGCGCGACGAAGAGCGGCTTCTGCTGACGCTTGACCGCGGCCTCGAGCATGTCGACGGGGTGCGCGTACTCGTACGGCGGCACCTTGAGCGCGACGCCCTGGTGCACGGAGTCGTGGCCGGTGATGCGGTCGAGCTCGGGGCGCATGACCTCGAGGATCGGCAGGCCGCGGCGGGTGGCGAGCTGCAGGATCTCTTTCGTGCGCTCGTCCATCTCGATGCGGGCGGCGATGTAGAGCGTCGTGGCGGGGATGCGCGTCCGCAAGGCCTCGACGACGGAGTTGCGACCGGTCACCATCTCGTGGTCGTCGGCCGATTTGGGGCGACGACGGGGGGCGTCCGGTCCGCCGCGACCGGCGATCGGCGACCCGGCACGGGGACCGGCTCCGCCACGACCACGGGCCGCCTCGAGTCGCTCACGCGCCGCCTTGGCCTTGCCCGCGGGGTGGTACGGACGGTCCTCCGCCGCGGGGGTGGGCTTCTTGCCCTCGAGCGCCTGGCGCCCCTGGCCGCCGCTGCCGACCTGCTTGCCCTTGCTGCCCTGACGCACGGCACTGCTGCCGGGACGGCCCTTGCGTGCTCCGCTGGTGTTCTTCACTGTTCGAGGCTCCAATGCGACCCGCTGGGGGTGTCTTCGATGGTGATGCCGGCGCCCGTCAGGACGCCTCTGATCTCGTCGGCCCGCGAGAAGTCGCGATCGGCCCGGGCTTGCTGGCGTTCGGCCAAGAGTACGTCGACGAGCGTGCCGAGCGCGCGGTGCGCGTCGACCTCGTCACCGGCACGCCACTCGGGCGCCGTCGGGTCGATGCCGAGCACGGCCACCATGGCGGCCACGTGCTGCCAGGAGCGTGCGGCGGTGTCGAGGTCGCCGTCGTCGAGGGCCACGTTGCCGGCGCGCACCGTGTCGTGCAGCACGGCCACGGCCTGGGGGACGTTGAGGTCGTCGTCCATCGCCTCGCCGAACTCGTCGGGCACGACGCGGGCACCGACACCGGCGAAGCGCGTGTCGGCGAGGCGACGCTGAGCCCGTTCGAGGAACGTCTCGACGCGGTCGAGGGCTGCCTCGGCCTCGAGCAGCGCGCCCTCGTGGTAGTCGATGGTCGACCGGTAGTGCGCGGCGCTGAAGAAGTAGCGGACGACGACGGGACGGGCCTGCGCCAGGAAGTCGGCGGCGAAGATGGAGTTGCCGAGGGACTTCGACATCTTCTGGCCCTCGACGGCGACGAGGCCGTTGTGCATCCAGTACGAGGCGAAACCCATGCCGGCCGCGGTCGACTGCGCCAGCTCGTTCTCGTGGTGCGGGAACCGCAGGTCGAGCCCGCCGCCGTGGATGTCGAACGCCTCGCCGAGGTAGCGGGCCGACATCGCCGAGCACTCGATGTGCCAGCCGGGTCGCCCGTCACCCCAGGGCGAGGCCCACGAGGCGGACTCGGGCTCGTCGGCCTTGTGGCCCTTCCAGAGGGCGAAGTCGCGGGAGTCGCGCTTGCCCCGCGGGTCGGCGTCGGCCGCGGGTGCCATGTCGTCGATCGACTGGTTGGTCAGGGCACCGTAGGTCGGCCAGGCGGCGGTGTCGAAGTAGACGTCGCCCGAGCCGTCCGGGGCGACGTAGGCGTGCCCCTTCTCGAGCAGCGTCGTGATGATCTGCTGCATCTCGCTGACGCTGGCGGTCGCCCGGGGCTCGTAGGTCGGCGGCAGGATGCCGAGCGCCTGGTAGCCGGCGGTGAACTCGAGTTCGTAGCGGTAGGCGCGCGCCCACCATTCTTCGGTCGTGTCGGCGGCCAGCGCGAGGATCTTGTCGTCGATGTCGGTGACGTTGCGCACGAGGGTGACGTCGAGGCCACGGTAGGTGAACCACCGACGCCAGAGGTCGTAGACCAGAGCCGAGCGCAGGTGCCCGATGTGGGGCGACGACTGGACGGTGGGTCCGCAGACGTACAGCCCGACCTGGCCGGGCACGAGCGGGACGAAGTCGACGAGCGTCTGCTGACGGGAGTCGTAGAGCCTGATGGTCACGTGATCAGCCTATTTGACGCGGCTTCGGTCGCGTCGCCCGGGGACGCCCCGTGGCCCGTGGACGACCCGTCGCGCGTGACGAGTGCCGTCGCGATCACGGCCACGCCCTCGCCCCGACCGGTGAAGCCGAGCCCGTCGGTCGTCGTGGCCGACACGCTCACCGGGGCGCCGACCACGCGCGTCAGCCCCGCCTGCATCTCGACGCGGCGGGAGGACAGCCGGGGCCGGTTGCCGACGACCTGGACGGCGACGTTGACCGGAGCGGCCCCCGCCGCCGCGAGCAGCTCGAGGGTCGCCGTGAGGAAGACGTCGCCGGACGCCCCGGCGAACCGGGGGTCGTCCGTGCCGAAACTCGACCCGATGTCGCCGAGGCCCGCCGCCGAGAGCAGGGCGTCGACGATCGCGTGGGCGACCGCGTCGCCGTCGCTGTGGCCCGCGAGGCCCGCCTCGCCCGGGAAGTGCAGCAGCCCGAGGTGCATCGGCTGGGCCGCGTCGAACGCGTGGACGTCGGTGCCGACCCCGGTCAGGAGGCGCGGGGCCGGTCGAGCGCTCGCGTCAGGACCCGGCCGGGTCGCCTCGCTCTCGGCGACGATCGTCTCGGCCCGGCGCAGGTCCCACGGGGTGGTGATCTTGAAGGCCACGGGGTCGCCCGCCACGACGCGGACGCGGTGACCGGCGGCGGCGAAGAGCGCCGCGTCGTCGGTGTGCTCGACGGACGCCGTCGCGTAGGCGTGGTCGAGGGCGGCGCGCGGGAACCCCTGCGGCGTCTGCATGGCGACGAGTTCACTGCGGTCGACGGTGTCGACGACGAAGGCGGCGTCAGCGTCGACGCGTTTGATCGTGTCGGTGACCGGCAGCCCGGGGACGACGCCGTCACCGCTCGCCTCGACGGTCGTCGCGACCAGGTCGAACTGGGCGGTGGGCGTGAACGGTCGGGCGCAGTCGTGGACGAGCACGGTCTCGACGTCGGGCCCCAGGGCCGTCAGGCCCGCCGCGACCGATTGCTGGCGGGTGGCACCGCCGACGACGACGGAGGCGTAGCCACGGGCCGGGCCGGCGAGGGCGTCGACGAGGGTGCGGGACTCGTCGACGAGCGCCTCGGGCACGACGACGACGACCTGCGTCGGCACGGCCGAGGCGAAGACGGCGTCGAGCGAGCGTTCGAGGATGCTGCGCCCGGCCACCTCGACGAACGCCTTCGGCTTGCCGAGGGCGAGGCGCGTGCCGCTTCCGGCCGCAACGACGACGACCGCCCGACCGGCGACGGACGGGGTGTGGACCCCACCGTCGTCGACCGAGCGGTCGTCGGGAGTGCTAGGACGCAAGGACCTCGTCGAGGACGCTCGACGCCTTCTCTTCGTCGGTCTTCTCGGCGAGCGCGAGCTCGCTGATCAGGATCTGACGAGCCTTGGCGAGCATGCGCTTCTCGCCGGCCGAGAGGCCACGGTCCTGATCGCGACGCCAGAGGTCGCGGACGACCTCGGACACCTTGATGACGTCACCGCTGGCGAGCTTCTCGAGGTTCGCCTTGTAGCGGCGCGACCAGTTGGTCGGCTCTTCGGTGAAGGGGGCGCGGAGCACGTCGAAGACGCGGTCCAGCCCTTCTTTGCCGATGACGTCTCGCACGCCGACCAGGTCGACGTTGTCTGCGGGTACTTCGATGGTCAGATCACCCTGGGTGACGCGAAGCTTGAGGTACAGCTTCTCTTCGCCCTTGATGATCCGCTTCTTGACTTCTGAGATTGTCGCTGCCCCGTGATGCGGGTATACAACGGTCTCGCCGACCTCGAACTGCATGAATCAGGCTCCATTCTGCGACACCCAGGATACCATAAGCCGTCGTTGGTAAGGCTGCCCTAAGGAACCGACCCCTGCGGGCGCGGATAAGCTGGACGACGTACGTTTGTCGTGACGCTGATCCTGGAGGACACCTGTGCGAGCCCCAACCCTGAAGTCGCGTGGCTTGACGACGCGGCTCGTCTCGGCCGCCGCCGTCGGTGCCGTGGTCGTCCTGACCGCCGCCGGCTGCAACTTCATCAGCCCCCAGGCCACCACGAAGCAGTACGACGCGAGCGACGGCACGAGCGTCAACGTGGGCGACATCCAGGTGCGCAATGCGATCGCCCTCACCGCGAGCGAGGGCGACGGCGGCACCGCCAGCCTCAGCATGGTCGTGCTCAACACGAGCGACGAGGCCGCCGAGGTCTCGTTCGAGTACCCCACGACCGACGGCAAGAAGACCCAGACCGTCGACGTCGACGGCTCGTCGCAGGTCTCGTTGGGCACCGAGCCCGGTCAGGACCAGTTCCTCATGGAGTCCCTCGACTCCGACCCGGGTGCCCTCGTGACGATCTTCGTCCAGTACGGCACCGAGACCGGCAAGTCGTTCGTCGTGCCCGTCCTCACGGGAGCGCTGGGCGAGTACGCCACCCTGCTGCCCTCGCCCACGCCGTCCGGCGAGGCCACGCCGTCGTCGACGCCGTTGCCCGAGGCGACCCAGCAGGCACCCTCCTCGTCGCCGACGCCGTAGCGTCTCCCTCACGTCAGCCGAGAGGCCCGGCCCGCCGAGTGCGGTGCCGGGCCTCTCGCGTCCTCCGTACACCGCGCCTCCTCGGGGCCGTCGGCGCGGTGGGGACGGGCCGACGGCCCGCCCTCGGGATCAGGCCTCGATGCGGTAGCCGAGACCGCGTACCGTCACGAGCGCCTTCGGCTCGGACGGCACGGCCTCGATCTTCGAGCGGATGCGCTTGATGTGCACGTCGAGCGTCTTGGTGTCGCCGAAGTAGTCCGAACCCCAGACCCGGTCGATCAGCTGACCGCGGGTGAGCACGCGACCGGCGTTGCGCATGAGCAGTTCGAGCAGCTCGAACTCCTTGAGGGGCATGGCGACGTCGTCCCCGCGGACCGTCACCACGTGACGCTCGACGTCCATTCGGATGTCGCCTGCCTCGAGCATCGAGTCGGACAGGTCGTCGGGGTCGACGCGGCGGCGCAGCACGGCCCGGATGCGGGCGAGCAGCTCCCGGGTCGAGTACGGCTTCGTGACGTAGTCGTCGGCACCCAGCTCGAGGCCGACCACGATGTCCACCTCGCTGTCCTTGGCGGTGAGCATGACGATCGGCACCTGGGACCTGGTGCGGATCACGCGGCAGACCTCGGTGCCCGGGATGCCCGGGAGCATGAGGTCGAGCAGCACGAGGTCGGCACCGGTCTTGTCGAACGCCGCGACGGCGGCCGGTCCGTCCTCGGCCACGCTCACCTGGTAGCCCTCGCGCTGCAGGATGTAGGCGAGCGGCTCGCTGAGGGACTCTTCGTCCTCGACGATCAAGATGTGGGTCATCGGGTCTCCATGGTCATCGTGTCTCCTGGTGCTCGGGTGCCGAGGCGGCCGTGGTCGGGATCGATCGGGTGGCGGGGTCGACGTCCGCCGCCGGCAGGCGCAGGGTGAAGGTCGACCCCTTGCCGACCTGCGACCAGACGCGCACGTCGCCGCCGTGGTTCTGCACCACGTGCTTCACGATGGCGAGTCCGAGTCCCGTGCCGCCGGTCCGTCTCGACCGGGCCGGATCGACCCGGTAGAACCGCTCGAACACCCGGTCGAGCTCGTCGTCGGGGATGCCGTAGCCCTGGTCCGTCACCGAGATCTCGACCACGCCGGCCTGGTCGAGGGTGGCGCCGATGCCGACCCGCGAACCGTCCGGCGAGTAGTTGATCGCGTTGGCGACCAGGTTGTCGACGGCCGTGACGAGCATCGCCTGGTCACCGATCACGTGCGCGTGCTTGCCACCCCGGACGACGAGGTCGATGCCCCTCGCCTCGGCACCCACGCGGTTGCGGTCGACGGCGGTGTCGACCACGTGGCGCACGTCGACCGACTCGCTGGTCTCGAGGGCGTCGGTCGCCTGCAGACGCGACAACTCGATGATGTCCTGCGTGAGGCGGCCGAGACGGCCGGCCTCACGGGTCAGCCGAGCGGCGAAGTGGCGCACCTGCTCGGGGTCGGACGACGCGGACTCCAGCGCCTCGGCGAGCAGGCCGACGGCCCCGATCGGCGTCTTGAGCTCGTGGCTGATGTTCGCGACGAAGTCACGGCGCATGTCGTCGAGCCGACGACCCTCGGTGCGGTCCTCGGCGAGCACCAGCACGAATCGTCCACCGAGCGCGGCAGCCCGCACGTGCACGGCGATGGTGGCCTCGCTGCCGGGCAGGCGCGGCAGGGTGAGCTCTTCGACCACCGGGTCGCCGTGCCGACGCACCGCGTCCACGATCGTCTCGACCTCGGGGTGCACGAGGTGCTGTTGGGCCGAGACCAGGCCGAGCTGACGTGCCGCCGCCGAGGCCTTGAGCACGTTGCCCGACGGGTCGACCACGAGGCCCGCCGACTCGAGTGCGTCGAGCACGGCGTCGATGCCGTCGGGCAGGGCGACGTCGACGAGTGCCGCGGCACGCACGGCTCGTCGGTGGGCCGAGACGACGACCACCACGATCGCGGCACCGACGACGACCCCGAAGGCCAGCGACAACGGCACCAGCCAGGCGGATTCCATGTCGTTCACAGTAGTGACCCCCCGGCGGGCGGATGAACGGGAGGTCGTCCCATCCGCTGTACTTTGGTCAGAGTTCAGGCGGTGATCACCGGTCGTTAACCTTCACCGGAGACCATCGTCGGGACTGTGCGGGCGACTCTGCCCCACGTCACGAGCCGACCGTGCGACCCGCACGTCGCTCACAGCCACCGTGCTCCCAGGGCCACCGAGCCCCCACGACGAGAGGGTCGAACACGACATGCGCGAGGTATTCCAGCAGGAACTCCTGGAGGTGCAGGAGCGTCTCGTCGAGATCGCCGGCCTCGTCGCCGTCTCGATCGCGAACGCGACCACGGCCTTCAACGAGTCGAACGTCTCGTTGGCCGAGCAGGTCATCGCCGACGACGACAAGATCGACGAGCGCGCCATCGCCCTCGACGAGCTGGCCATCGACATCCTGGCCCGCCAGAACCCGGTCGCCCGCGACCTGCGCATCGTGGTCAGCGCGCTGCGCATCAGCGCCTCGCTCGAGCGCATGGGCGACATGGCCGAGCACATCGCCCAGCTCGCCCGCTACCGGTTCCCCGAGAAGGTCGTGCCCAAGTCGCTGCGTCCGACGTTCAAAGAGCTCGGCGAGCTCGACGTCGCCATCGCGAACAAGCTCACCGAGCTGCTCACGACCGAGGACGTCCGCCTGGCGGAAGAGATCCGCAACGACGACGACCGCATCGACGAGCTGCACCTCAGCGTCTTCGACAAGGTGCTCGGCGAGACCTGGAAGGGCGCGGCCGTCGACACGGTCGACTCCACCCTCGCGTCGCGCTACCACGAGCGCTTCGCCGACCACGCCGTCTCGATCGCCAAGAAGGTCCAGTACCTCGCGACCGGCGACTGGGTCGCGCCCGAGGTCTGATCGACCCTCGGCCCACAGGAGGCGCGGTGACCGTTCGACGGGCACCGCGCCTCCTGCGTTCTCTCGGGGCCTGCGTCGTCCGCGAGGATGGGGGCATGGCTTCAGTCGCGATCCTCGTCAACGGTCTGCCCGGATCGGGCAAGACCACCCTCTCGGCCACGCTCGCCGGGGTGCTCGGGTGCCCGCTGCTCGCGAAGGACCCCGTCAAGGAGGCGCTGGTCGACCTGGCCGGGCCGATGATCGCCCCCGAGGCCCTCGGTGGCATCGCGATGGACACCGTCTGGGCGATGGCGGGCGAGGTCGAGGCGGGCGTCGTCGTCGACGCCTTCTGGCACCGGGAGCGCGACCTCGAGTTCGCCCGGGCCGGCGTCGAGCGTGCCGGGTCGCCCCGCACGGTCGAGGTGTGGTGCGACGTCGACCCCGACACGGCGCTGCAGCGCGTGGTCGACCGGCTCGCGGCCGGCGGTCGGCACCCGGCCCACGGCACGGTCGAATCGACCCGGGCCTCGTGGCCGACGTGGGCCGCCGCGGCCGAGCCACTCGGCGACTGGCCCGTGATCCGCGTCGACACGAGCACGCCCGTCGACATGGACGACCTGGTGGTGCAGATCAGCGAGCGGTTCGTCTGACGACCGCCCCGAACCCGGGGGTGCCGGGGGTGCCGGACGCCGAAGCGCCCCACGCCCCGAGAACGGGGCGCGGGGCGTGGGAACGTCGGGAGGCGCTACTTCTTGCCCTGGTTCGCGACGGCGGCGGCACCGGCGGCGGCGGCCTCGGGGTCGAGGTAGCGGGCCGGGCCGGTGGGCACGAAGTCGTCGTCGAGCTCGTAGACGAGCGGGATGCCCGTGGGGATGTTCAGCTCGGCGATCTCGTCGTCGCCGATGCCGTCGAGGTGCTTCACCAGCGCGCGCAGCGAGTTGCCGTGTGCGACGACGAGGGTGACGTCACCGGCGGCCAGGCTCTCGGTGATGTCGCTGTGCCAGTAGGGCAGCATGCGCTCGATGACGAGGGCGAGGGATTCGGTGCGCGGCGCGTCGATGCCGAGTTCGGCATAGCGCTTGTCGTGCGCCTGCGAGAACTCGCTGTCGTCGTCGAGCGGGGGCGGCGGCACGTCGAACGAGCGACGCCAGGTCTGGAACTGCTCGGGCCCGTACTGCTCGAGCGTCTGGGCCTTGTCTTTGCCCTGCAGGGCGCCGTAGTGGCGTTCGTTGAGTCGCCACGACCGCTTGACGTCGATCCAGAGCCGGTCGGCCTCGTCGAGCGCGATGTCGGCCGTCTGGATCGCCCGGGTCAGGCGCGACGTGTAGAGGATGTCGGGCAGCAGGTCGGCCTCGCGCAGCAGCTCGCCGGCCCGCTTGGCCTCGGCGCGGCCCTGCTCGGTGAGCCGCACGTCGACCCATCCGGTGAAGAGGTTCTTCGCGTTCCATTCGCTGTTGCCGTGACGCAGGAGGATGAGGGTCGAAGTCATGCCGCCAGCGTATCGCGACGGCCCGATGGCAGACTTGGCTCATGCCCATCGGTTCCGTCACGCGAGGGACGACCGGCACCAACCGCCTGCGCCGCGTCGATCGCTGGATCGCCGCGCACCCGTCGTTCCGGCGGGCGGACGACCCGCTCGTCGTCGACCTGGGGTACGGGGCGAGCGCGACGACTCCTCTCGAACTGCACCAGCGCCTCCTGAAGGTGCGAGACGACGTCGAGGTCGTGGGCATCGAGATCGAGCCCGAGCGCGTCCGGCGGGCGAGCCTCTCGGCGCGGCCGGGCGTGAGCTTCCGGCGGGGCGGCTTCGAGGTGCCGCTCGACGGCGACCGGCGACCCGCGGTGATCCGGGCGTTCAACGTGCTCCGGCAGTACGACGAGTCGCAGGTCGCCGACGCCTGGGCGTTGATGACCGGCCGGCTGCAGCCCGGAGGCGTCCTCGTCGAGGGCACCTGCAACGAGGTGGGGCGGGTCGCGAGCTGGATCGACGTGACCCCCGAGGGGCCCACGACGTTCACGATCTCGCTGCGCCTGGCCGGGCTCGAGCTGCCCTCGATCGTGGCCGAACGGCTGCCCAAGGCCCTGATCCACCGCAACGTGCCGGGTGAGCGCGTGCACGACCTGCTCGTCGACCTCGACCGGCAGTGGGCTGTGGCGGCCCCGCTCTCGGTCTACGGGCCGGTCCAACGGTGGCTCGCGACGGTGCAGGGGCTCCGCGACATGGGTTGGCCGGTGCTCGGCGGGCGGTCCCGCTGGCGGCTCGGCGAGCTCTCGCTGCCCTGGGCCGCCGTCACGCCTCGCGACTGAGCCGGGGCGAGCCCGGTCGGGTCGGGTCGGGTCGAGTTGGGGCAGGTCACCTCAGACGTGGGCGAGTCGGCCTCGGGCCTCGTCGTGGTCCAGGCCGGTGGCCATGAGCAGGTCGACGAGCAGCGGGCGCAGCATCAGCACGACCATCGCCTCGGTCACGGGCGCCCCGGGCAGCACGACCGTCGGATCGAGTCGACGGGCGACGGCCGACAGGGCCTCACGGGCGACGGGCCGCTGCTCGACGTCGTGCACCGACCGACCCAGCACGGCGACCGCGCGCGAGGTCGACTCGAGGAGGTCGGCCAGGGCCGACCGGTCGACGCCGTCGCCGAGCTGCGTGTCGAGCCGTCGCGCCACCACGCGCAGGTTGCGCACGGCGAGGTCGACGTAGCGCCGGACCGTCGCCTGCTGCCGCAGGTCGGGCAACCGGGAGCGGAGGAACGGTGACAGCCGCGCGATCGACTCGGCGGACTCGAGGGTGGACGACCAGTCGTCGAGCACCGGCTGGGTCGACCGCAACCGCTCGAGGGCGTCGTCGGCCCGCGGGGCGTCGTCGGTGCGGAGGGCGCCGACGAGCGCCGCGAAGGCCCGGTCTAGCTCGTCGAACAGGCGCCGGGCGTCGTGGCGGGCCAGGCCGACCGGGTCGCGCGGCACGATCGCCGTGACGAGCAACGCCACCGCTCCCCCGACCGCGCCGTCGATGCTGCGGACGAACGCCCCTCCGTCGGGGTCGGGCAGCAGCATGACGAGCATCGACTGGGTCGCGGCGGCCGCGGCGAAGGCGCCGCTCGACGAGAAGAACCGGGCGACGAGGAGCGTCACGAACAGCACCAGGGCGATCTGCCACAGCCCCTTGCCCACCACCATGAGCAGCACCTCGCTGAGCGCGATGCCGATGAGCACGCCGACCGCGTTCTCGAGCACCCGACGCGGACGGGCGTCACGGGCCAGGCCGAGCGACGAGATCGTGACGGTCACGGCCAGCAGGGGGATCGCGTGCCCGAGTCCGTAGTGCGTGATGGCGTAGGCCCCCGCCACGGCGAGCACGATCTGGACGATCGCCGGACCGGACGCGATCGTCCGCGCCGTCGCGTCGCGCACGTCGAAGGACGAGGAGGCGCGGTGCCAGCCGCGTCGCAGCCCGCCGCCGCGCGTCGGCCCGGTCACGACCGGGCCCGGGTGCACCGCGTCACCAGGCCGTCAGCGGCGGACGGCGCCGAGGCGCGGCAACCGGGGAACGCCTGCGGCGGCACCGGCCGAGGCGGGCACGACGATCTCTTGCGCAGCGGCGATCATCAGGTCGTCGACGACGACGGCCAGCGGTGCGGCCTCGTCGGTGCCGCGCTTGACGAGCGCGAGGGCCACCGGGCCCAGCTCGTGGTGCAGGGCGACGCTCGTGACGTGCCCGACCGACTTGGGTGCGGTCGCCTCGGGATCGGACACCGCGCCTCCTGCGGTGGCGGCTGCGTCGGGGGCACCGCCGGCGACCGGGGCCAGCACGACCTCGGCACCGCGCGGGGGCAGCACGCCGTCGCTGCCGTCGAGGTGGAGCATGACGAGCCGACGCGGCGGGTGACCGATGTTGTGCACCTTGGCGACGGTCTCTTGCCCGCGGTAGCAACCCTTGGTGAGGTGGACGGCGCTGCGCATCCAGTCGAGCTCGTGCGGGATGGTCCGCTCGTCGACCTCGGTCGAGAGCCGGGGACGCCAGGCCTCGATGCGCAGGGCCTCGAGGGCGAGGGTGCCCGCGACGGCGAGCCGGTCGGCCGGCGACGCGGCGAGGGCGTCGAGGTCGGAGCGCCGGACGAGGCTCTCGCGGTAGGTCCAGTCGTGACCCGGGTGACGGTCGGAGTCGGCGTAGCTGTGACCGCCGGCCGCGACCTCGTGCCAGGGGTCGACCCAGACGAGCGCCGTGTCGTGTGACATCAGGACCGGGACGATCGGAGCAGAGCCGTCAGGGCCGTCGGAGCCGTCGGGGCCGTCGGGGCCGTCGGGGCCGTCGAGCAGGTCGTGCATCGAGCCGATCGTCGCGACGTCGGCCGTGCGGTCGGCGACCTCGACGCGCAGCATGAAGCGCATCCGGTCGAGCCAGGTGCCGAGCGGTTCGACCTCGGCGCGGTCGACGAGCAGCCAGGTGGTCTCGCCGTCGTCGAGGACGCGGGCGGCGTGCTCGAGGCGGCCGTTGGCGTCGAGCAGCAGGGTCTCGGTCGAGACGCCCGGCGCGAGACCGACCAGGGCCTGGCTCGTCAGCGAGTTGAGCCAGCTGAGCCGGTCCGGCCCCGTGACGGTCAGCACGCCACGGTCGGAGAGGTCGACGATCGCCGCTCCCCGGGCGAGCAGTCGCTGTTCGCCGAGCGGATTGCCGTAGTGGGACGCCACGCCCGAGCCGTCGTCGACGAAGCCGTCGCGCGACGAGAAGGGCGAGACCACGGGGCCCGTGGTGTCGGGGGACGCGTCGCCGACGTCAGTCAACGCGCGCCAGCTGCCCGGATGCGTGCGAGCGCAGTTCTTGCCCGAGGGCCGCGATGTCCCAGGCCCAGAAGAGCTTGCCCTCGACGAGGCCGTACATGCGGGTGGCCGCCGAGTACTCCTTCGCGTTGCTCGACCGGACGACGGCGTCGGTCGCGAGGTCGATCCGCGGCCCCTTGACCCGTCCGAGGTAGAGCTCGTTCACGCCGGTCGGGTGGGCGATCTGCACCTCGAGGCCGAAGCCGTCGTCGGGCGTGCGGAGGATCTCGACCGCCCGGGCCGACGTGAAGGGCTGGACTCCGACGCCGGGCAGCATGCCCGGGCCGCGGTCACCCGGCTCGGCCGGACGTTCGAGCCGCCAGTAGCCCGTCTCGCTCGTCAGTGGCGTGTGCTCGTCGTCGAGCAGCCAGGTGAACGAGCTGTAGTTGAGGAACGGCAGGCCGTCGTGGCTGAAGCTGATGCGCTGCCCGAACTCGTGGGTGCGACGCTCGGTGCCCGGTTCGGAGTCGGGGTCGCCCTCGCCGATCTTGTAGTCGACGACGCCGGTGCCCTGCCAGACGCCGATCAACCACGAGAGGGGGACGAGCTCGGACGGCAGGTCGGTGGGGATGTCGATCATGGAGCGGTCAGCGCTGACCCTTGAACAACTTGAGCAGGACGACGACCGAGACGAAGCCGATGGCGAGGGTGGCGAGGCCGAGGAGCCCGATGTAGAACACCTCGAGTGCGAGCAGGGAATCCATGCCGTCGAGCCTACCCGGCGACCGCGGACGTGCCCAGCCCTTCGGGGCGACCGTTCAGACGAGCCGGGGGTCGGGCGTTCAGACGAGTGCGAAGACGCCCGTCACGACGGCCAGGATCACCAGGCTGCCGCAGGTGCTGAGCATCGTGCGTGAGACCAGGCCGTCCTTCTGGCTCGTGGCGAGCTGCAGCACGAAGGTGAGGACGATGGCCCCGCCGAGGGCCAGGACGACGTGGTCCCAGTACTCGGAGGCGGGCGACCGCAGGCCGATCAGCACGGCCACGACGAGCGTGGCGGCCCAGACCGGGACGACCGTGATCGGCTTCAGCCGTGCCGTCGTCGCGTCGACGTCTCGTTCGCCTGTCTGCACCGTTCGTCCCTCGTTCGTGTCCGCCGTTCTGCCGACCTGCCCTAGCATCGGATGGTCGGAGTGGCGGGGTCTCATGTTTTAGACTGCTCGACAGTACATTCACTGGAGGTCGTGTGGCGCAGCTCTTGGTACTGACGTCTGCGGGCGGCCCCGAGGTCCTGCCGTCTCTCGCCCTGCTCAGCCACCGTACCCGGCAGATCCCGGCCGAACCCGCGCAACTGGTGAACGCCCCCTCGAGCGACCTGATCTTCGTCGACGCCCGCGTCGACCTCGCCAGCGCCAAGTCGCTCTGCAAGATCCTGCGGACCACGGGCGTCACGGTGCCGCTCGTCCTGGTGCTCACCGAGGGCGGACTGACCGCCGTCAACAGCGAGTGGGGCGTCGACGACGTCATCCTCGAGACGGCCGGCCCCGCCGAGATCGACGCCCGCATCCGACTGGTCACCGGTCGTCTCGCGCAGTCGCAGAACGGCTCGAAGATCCACGCCTCCGGTGTCGTCATCGACGAGGCCAGCTACTCGGCGAAGGTGCACGGTCGCCCCCTCGACCTCACCTTCAAAGAGTTCGAGCTGCTGCGCTTCTTCGCCACGCATCCCTCCCGCGTCTTCACCCGTGAACAGCTGCTCAGCGAAGTCTGGGGCTACGACTACTTCGGCGGCACGCGCACGGTCGACGTGCACGTCCGACGGCTCCGGGCCAAGCTCGGCGACCTCGAGTCGTTGATCGGCACGGTGCGCAACGTGGGCTACCGGTTCAACGTCTACGACGACGACGCCCAGGCGGTCGTCTCGTGAGCACGGTGTCGCGGTGACCGACGTCGCCGACGCGACCGGCGCCTCCTTCGTGCCCCCGCTCGCCCGAGCGGCCACCACGGCCGACGGCAGCCCGCCGTTCTCCGACCAGACCCTGGTCGACGTCCGGTCGGGCGTCGCGACCGTCGTCGGCGATGCGCACGCCGCGGCGGTGCTGCGCGAGGGCGAGGCCGAGCTCGTCGTGCATCCCGACGACCGCCGACAGGGTCGCGGTGCCGAGTTGCTGCAACGACTCGTCGACGAGACCGAGGGCCCGCTGCTGTTCTGGGCACACGGTGACCACCCCGGCTCCCGCGTGCTCGCCGCGCGCTTCGGCCTCGCCGAGACCCGTCGCCTGCTGCAACAGCGTGCCGACGTCCCCGCCGAACCCC
This sequence comes from Frigoribacterium sp. NPDC087798, assembly GCF_044742985.1. Taxonomy (NCBI): domain Bacteria; kingdom Bacillati; phylum Actinomycetota; class Actinomycetes; order Micrococcales; family Microbacteriaceae; genus Frigoribacterium; species Frigoribacterium sp. NPDC087798. The sequence continues at coordinate 198,081 of NZ_JBIUVP010000005.1, forward strand.
GTGCGCCCCGCCTCCGCGACGCCGACCGGGTCGCCTCGTTCCGGCCTGGAGTCGACGACGAGGCCTGGCTCGACCTCAACGCCCGCGCGTTCGCCGACCACCCCGAGCAGGGCTCGCTCGTCCAGGCGGACCTCGACGCCCGGAAGGCCGAGTCGTGGTTCGACGCCGACGACTTCCTCATGCTCTGGCGCGGCGACGACCTGCTGGCCTTCTGCTGGCTGAAGCTCGACGAGGGCCAGCCCGGGGAGTTCTACGCGGTCGGCGTCTCGCCCGACCACCAGGGCGAACGACTCGGAGGCGCGGTGGTCGACGCCGGGTTCGCGCGCCTCGCCGAGCGCGGCGCCGGCACCGCGGCGCTGTACGTCGAAGGGGACAACACCGCCGCCCTCCGGCTCTACGCGGCCCGCGGGTTCACGGACCACGCCGTCGACGTGCAGTACACCCTCACCCGCTGAACCCCGCCCGGGCACGGCCCGTCCTCGGGGGGGGGGGTGCGGGCCCCTCCGGTCCACCGATATGCTGCGGATCGGATGACAGCGATCGAGGGGGCATCATGACCGATCAGACCAGACCGGACGGCGACCAGGGGCACGACGAGCCGCAGCACGACGGGGCACCGGCCGGGGGCCACGAGCAGCCCGCCGCGTTCCCTTACCAGGGACTGCCGTACGGGCAGCAGCCCGAGGGGAACCCGCACCAGGCGACCGGCTACGGGGACCAGCTCTACGGCTCCTCGCCGCAGCCGGGCGACCAGGGACCGCCGCAGGGGGCGTACCAGCAGCCGTACGACGCCTCGGGCCAGCCGACCTCGCAGTTCGCGTACGCGCAGGCTCCGACTCCCCCGGCACCGAGGACGCCCGAAGAGGCCGCACGACGTCGACGACTGCTGATCGGCCTGATCGGTGGAGCAGCCCTGCTGCTCGTGCTGGTCGTGGCGGGTGCCGTGACGTTCGCCACGATGAGCGCCTCCCACCGGCCCGAGGCGGCCGTCCGCGACTACCTCGGCGCCGTCCAGGCCGGCGAGGTCGAACGCGCCCTCGCGCTCGACGGCACCGAGGTCGCCAAGGGCGACGTGCTGCTGACCGACGTGGCCTATGCCGCGGCCGGCGACCGGGTCGACGGGTTCCAGGTGGGTGCCGTCTCGACCGACGGGGACGACGCGCAGGTCGAGGCCGTCGTGCACCGCGGCGACGGGTCGACCCACGCCCAGGAGTTCACGCTCGTGCGCGACGGGCGCGATCTGCTCCTCTTCGACCGATGGGCGCTCCAGCCGGTCGACCTCGGCACGGTCTCGGTGCAGGTCGCCGGACCGGCATCGGCGGAGATCGCCGTCGACGGCACTCCCGTGACCCGGGGGTCCGACGGATCGGTGAGCCTCAAGGCCTTCCCCGGCAGCTACGAGGTCGCCCTCGCCGCCGAGAACGAGTCGTACTCGGCGACCTCCGCCACCGCCGTGGTCGAAGGCGCCGACGCCATCGCCCAACCGACCCTGCTCACGACCGCGCTCACGCCCGCCGGCACCGAGGCGGCGACCGCGGCCGTCGACGCCTGGGTGGCGGGCTGCATCGCCTCGACCGACCTGCGTCCGGAGGGCTGCAGCTTCGGCCTGTACGACACGGAGTCCGGTCGGTACACGCTGTCCGGCCAGAAGTGGACCCTCGAGTCCGCGCCGCAGTTCACCGTCGGCGACTGGCAGGACGGCGGGTGGACGGTGAGCACCACGACTCCGGGCTCGGCCTCCTTCACCGCCCAGGGCGTCGATGCTGCGGGAAACAGCGGCGTCTACGGCTCGCTCGCCCCCGTGCCGGTGCGGGTGGGCGGCCTCATCAGCGACGTGACCGCCGACGGCGCCACGTTCACCTCGAGCGTCGCCACGCCGCTCACCTGACCCAAGGGGTACAGCCGGGGTACAGAAGCGGGGCGGCGACGCCTACTCCTGGGGTCCGAGCCAACCTGCCACCGCACTCCCAGCACCGGGGAGTGGATTGAGGCACCGCGCAAGGCACGCATCCCATCGTCAGGAGAACAACATGAACCCCGTCAAGTTCCTTTCCGATCTCGGCCTCCAGAGCAAGCACGCCTACTGGGGCGGGTTCGCCTCGATCGTGATCGCCCTCGTGGCCTGGATCGCCTCGCAGGGCAAGGACTCGTCCGACAAGGCCCAGTCCGACCGTTGGGGCATCTTCATCGGCCACTGGGCGCCGACCTTCTTCGCCCTGGGCCTCGCCCTGAAGAACGAAGAGAAGTAACCGCAGGTCCTCCACTGCGACGACGCCCCCGCCCACCCGGCGGGGGCGTCGTCGTCCCCTCGACCGCTCCTCCCCCGCGGCCGGGTGTCCACACGTCATCTCGCGTTTACCCGGGACGACGCTGCGAGGCGGTCGGGGGTGGCACGATGGTGCGATGGACAGCAGCGAACCCCGCGTCGACGGCGCCGGCGTCACCCCCGACTTCCTCGACGACTTCGACGAGATCGTCAGCTTCGAGGACGGCACCCTGCCCGCCGAGCGCTACCTCGACCGCGAGCTGAGCTGGCTCGCGTTCAACCAGCGCGTGCTCGAGCTCGCAGAAGACCCGACCACGCCGCTGCTCGAACGGGCCAACTTCCTGGCGATCTTCGCGAGCAACCTCGACGAGTTCTTCATGGTGCGGGTCGCCGGCCTCAAGCGCCGCATCGCGACGGGCCTCGCCGTGCCGACCAACGTGGGGCGCGGGCCGAACGAGGTGTTGGCCGACATCAACCGGAAGGCCCACGAGCTGCAAGAACGCCACGCCCGGGCGTTCCTCGACCTCGTCAAGCCCGACCTCGACGACGCGGGCATCCACATCGAGAACTGGTCCGACCTCGAAGAGGCCGACCGGGTCCGCATGCGCGAGATCTTCGCCGAGCAGATCTTCCCGGTCCTCATGCCGCTGGCCGTCGATCCGGCCCACCCCTTCCCCTACATCTCGGGGCTGTCCCTGAACCTGTCCATCCGCGTCCGCAACCCCAAGACGATGCGACAGGAGTTCGCGCGCCTCAAGGTGCCGCAGATGCTGCCGCGCTTCGTGCAGCTGCCCGACAACGACAGCGGGCGCGTGCGGTTCATCCCCCTCGAGGACTTGATCGCCAACCACCTGCAAGACCTCTTCCCCGGCATGGAGGTCGTCGAGCACCACGTGTTCCGCGTCACCCGCAACGAGGACGTCGAGGTCGACGAGGACGAGTCGGAGAACCTCATCCAGGCCCTCGAGCGCGAGTTGCTGCGCCGCCGGTTCGGTCCGCCGATCCGCCTCGAGATCACCGACGACATGGACCCGGTCACGCTCGAGCTGCTCGTGCGCGAACTCGACGTGACCGATCAAGAGGTCTACAAGCTGCCGGCCCCGCTCGACCTGGCCGGCCTGTTCGAGATCACCAAGATGCCGCGGGCCGACCTCAAGTACCCCAAGCACCTGCCGACCACCGCCGTGCAGCTGCAGCAGACCGAGCCGAACATGAAGCCCGACATGTTCGCGAGCATCGCCCGGCAGGACATCCTCGTGCACCACCCGTACGAGTCGTTCGCGACCAGCGTGCAGGCGTTCCTCGAACAGGCCGCGGCCGACCCCAACGTGCTGGCCATCAAGCAGACGCTCTACCGCACCAGCGGCGACAGCCCGATCATCGAGGCGCTCATCGACGCCGCCGAGGCGGGCAAGCAGGTCCTCGCGCTGGTCGAGGTCAAGGCGCGGTTCGACGAACAGAACAACATCACCTGGGCCCGCAAGCTCGAGAAGGCCGGCGTGCACGTCGTCTACGGCCTCGTCGGGCTCAAGACCCATTGCAAGCTCGCCCTGGTCATCCGCCAGGAGAAGGGCACGCTCAAGCACTACACGCACATCGGAACGGGCAACTACAACCCGAAGACCAGCCGCATCTACGAAGACATGGGGCTCTTCACCGCCGACGACCAGGTCGGGAAAGACCTGACGCGCCTGTTCAACGAGCTGTCGGGCTACGCGATCGAGAAGAAGTTCAAGCGGCTGCTCGTGGCTCCCCGCTACCTCCGCCGAGGTCTGCTCAAGCAGATCCAGAACGAGATCGAGAACGCCCAGGCCGGCCGACCCGCCGGCATCCGCATCAAGATCAACTCCATCGTCGACGAGCAGATCATCGACGCCCTCTACAAGGCGAGCCAGGCGGGGGTGCCCGTCGACGTCTGGGTGCGCGGCATCTGCACCATCAAGCCGGGCGAGCCGGGCCTGAGCGAGAACATCCGGGTGCGGTCGATCCTCGGGCGGTACCTCGAGCACAGCCGTCTGTTCTGGTTCCTCAACGACGGCGACCCGCAGGTCTTCATCGGGAGCGCCGACATGATGCACCGCAACCTCGACCGTCGCGTCGAGGCCCTGGTGCGCCTGACGCAGGCCGACCACCTCGCCGAGGTCGCCGACCTGTTCGAGCAGGCGATGTCGGACGAGACCGCCTCGTGGTGGCTCGAGGCCGACGGCACCTGGACCCGCCACGCGCGTGACGCCGACGGCCGCTCGCTGACCGATCTGCAGAACGCCCAGATGAAGGCCATCACGCAGCGGAAGCGCTCCAAGCGATGACCATCACCTCGACGACGGTCGTCGCCGCGGGTGCCGTCTGCTGGCGCCTCGTCGACGGCAAGGTCCGGGTGCTGCTGATCCACCGCGACCACCACGGCGACGTCTCGCTGCCTAAGGGCAAGGTCGACCCGGGCGAGGCGACGCCGCAGACGGCCGTGCGCGAGATCCACGAAGAGACGGGCTACCGGGTGACGCTGGGCGCCCCGCTCGGCACGGCCGAGTACCTGCTGCCCGGCGGTCGCGACAAGGTGGTGCACTACTGGTCCGCCGAGGTCACCGACGAGTCCTTCGCCGCGGCCGGGACGTTCACGCCCAACCACGAGGTCGCGGCCATCGAGTGGGTCGGCATCGAGAAGGCGAAGGCCATGCTGACCTACGCCCGCGACGCCGACGTGCTGCAGCGCTTCGCCGACCGGGTGGCGACGGGCACGGCCCGCACCTTCCCGATCGTGGCCCTGCGCCACGCCAAGACGACCTCGCCGTCCGACTGGCACGGCTCGGACGCCACGCGCCCCCTGCTGCCCCAGGGCCGCCGCCAGGCGAGGTCGGTCGCCCCCGTCATCGCCGCCTGGGCCCCCACCCGCATCGTCAGCAGCACGGCGGCGCGGTGCCTGGCCACCCTCGAGCCCCTCTCCGAGCTGACCCGGGTCGGCGTCAAGCAGACCGACGCGATCAGCCAGGACGCCTTCGAGCAGGGCACGGACGACGTCGCCGGCGTCGTCAAGAAACGCCTCAAGAAGAAGGCCGCTGCCGTCATCTGCAGCCACGGCCCGGTGCTGCCCGAGGTCATCCGACAGATCTCGTTGGGCACCAAGGGGGGCGACCGCATCGACCTGCGCCGTGCCTCGTCGCTCGGCACGGCCGAGTTCACGGTGCTGCACGTCTCGGTCGACGACACGGCGCTCGTCGCGATCGAGACGCACGGCCCGGCCGCCTGACCCGCGCCTCCTCGGCTCCTCGCGACGCCGAGACGGTCGACCCCCGCCCGCACCGGGCGGGGGTCGACCGCCGTCCGGACGCGCCTGTCCGGGCCGATGTTCCCCCCTCGTTCACCTTCCGTTCACCGGGGCAGGCGACCGTGGTTAACCCGTCGCCGTAGCGTCTCGCACGGGTCGGCACCTGGCCCACAGCACCCAGCCATCACATCCCGAAAAGGACCCCCCTGTGAACTTCAAGCGCACCGGCAGCATCGTCGCGATCGCCGCGGTCGGAACCATGCTCCTCGCGTCCTGCGCCAGCAACGAAGGCGGCGCCACGCCTTCGGGCGGCGCATCGTCCAGCGACGTCTCCGGCTCCATCAAGGGCGTCGGCGCCTCGTCGCAGCAGGCCGCCCAGGAGGCCTGGGTCGCGGCCTTCCAGACCGCCAACCCCGACGCCAACATCGGCTACGAGCCCTCCGGCTCGGGCAGCGGCCGCGAGAGCTTCATCTCGGGTGCCGCGGACTTCGCCGGTTCCGACCGCGCGTTCAAGACCGACGAGATCTCGTCGAGCACCTTCGCCGGCTGCACGCCCGACACCGGCATCGTCGAGCTGCCCGCCTACGTCTCGCCCATCGCGGTCGTCTTCAACCTCGACGGCGTCGACGAGCTCAACCTGACGCCCGCCACCCTCGCCGGCATCTTCAGCGGCAAGATCACCACCTGGGACGCCTCCGAGATCAAGGCCGACAACCCCGACGCCGACCTGCCCAGCACGGGCATCACCGCCGTCCACCGTTCGGACGACTCGGGCACCACCGAGAACTTCACCGACTACCTGCACGCCACGGCCGGCGACACCTGGACCGAAGAGGCCGACGGCACCTGGCCGACCGCGTTCGGCGGCGAGGGCGCCTCGGGCACCACCGGCGTGATCGACGCCGTCACCAACGGCACCGGCACCATCGGCTACGCCGACGCCTCGCGCGCCGGTGACCTCGGAACCGTCAAGGTCAAGGTCGGCGACGACTTCGTCGGCTACTCGGCCGAGGCCGCTGCCGCCATCGTCGACGAGTCGCCCGAAGAAGAAGGCCGCACCGAGGGCGACATCGCCATCGCGCTCGACCGGACCTCGACCGCATCCGGCGTGTACCCGATCGTCCTGGTCAGCTACCTCGTCGCCTGCGAGTCCTACGAGGACGCCGCCAAGGGCGAGCTCGTGAAGGCGTACCTCTCGTACGTCACCAGCGAAGAAGGCCAGAAGGCCGCGGCCGACGCCGCCGGTTCGGCCCCGATCTCGAGCACCCTCTCGGGTCAGGTCGCCGACGCCATCGCACTGATCAAGTAACACCGCACCACCTCGGGGGCCCGGGAACGCACCGCGTGCGTTCCCGGGCCGTCGGCCTGACAGGCACCACCAGCACCAGCACCACCAGCACACCCGCACCCGTTCGCCCCCGATCCCCACCCGAGCCTCCGGAGGACCCCGTCCGATGACCGCCCCCGCCACGACCTCGGCCCCCGCCGTCGTCCCGAAGCCCAAGCGACGTCCCGCCGACCGGATCTTCTCGGGCAGCACCGTCGTCGCGGGTGGTCTCATCCTCGCGATCCTGGCCGCCGTCGCCCTCTTCCTCGTCGTGCAGAGCATCCCGGCACTCACCGCCGCCCCGGGCGAGGTCTCGCTCTCGGGCTACCCCGGCACCTTCTGGCAGTACGTCGGCCCCTTGGCCTTCGGCACCGTCTACGCCGCCGCGCTGGCCCTTCTGATGGCCCTGCCGGTCGCCATCGGCATCGCGCTCTTCATCTCGCACTACGCTCCCCGCAAGCTCGCCCAGGGCCTCGGCTACGTCATCGACCTCCTGGCCGCGGTGCCGTCGGTCGTCTTCGGCCTGTGGGGCAGCATCGTGCTCGCCCCGGCGATCCAGCCGTTCTACGACTGGCTCGTGAACACCTTCGGCTGGTTCCCGCTCTTCGCCGGCCCCGTCTCGGGCACCGGGCGCACGCTGCTGACCGCCTCGATCGTGCTCGCCGTGATGATCCTCCCGATCATCACCGCCCTCAGCCGCGAGGTCTTCCTGCAGACGCCCGTGCTGCACGAGGAGGCCGCCCTGGCCCTCGGCGCCACCCGGTGGGAGATGATCCAGATCGCCGTGCTGCCCTTCGGCCGGCCCGGCATCATCTCGTCGGCCATGCTGGGGCTCGGACGCGCGCTCGGCGAGACCATGGCCGTCGCCCTGGTGCTGTCACCCGCCCTCGTGATCAACCCCGCGATCCTCACGTCGACGAACTCGTCGACGATCGCGGCCAACATCGCCCTGAGGTTCCCCGAGGCACACGACATCGGGATCAACACCCTCATCGCGACGGGCCTCGTGCTCTTCGTCATCACCCTGATCGTCAACTCGATCGCCCGCTACGTCATCAACCGCCGCAAGGCCTTCTCGGGAGCGAACTGATGGCCACCACCACCGCCGGCGTGCGCCGGTCCACCCGCACGGTCAACGCCCTCACGACGGGGCGCCTGCCCAAGGCCGCGCCCCTCGTCATCCTGCTCGGCAGCTGGGTCGTCATGAGCGTCGTCTTCGCCCTCCTGAACGCAGCCGGCGTCACCGAGACCTTCAACTGGGTCGGAGCGATCGTCCTCGGGACCGTGCTCTACGCCGCGCTCGTGTTCGTCGTCGCGATGCAGGTCGAGGGCATCCGCCGGGCGAAGGACCGCGTCGTCACCACCCTCGTGAGCGCCGCCTTCATCATCGCGCTCGTGCCGCTGGTGTCGTTGCTCATCACCGTCGTGACGTCCGGGACGAACCGGTTCGACGCCGACTTCTTCTCGATGTCGATGCGCAACATCGTCGGCGCCGGCGGCGGCGGGCTGCACGCCGTCACGGGCACCCTGCTCATCACCGCCCTCGCCGCGGTGATCTCCGTGCCGATCGGGCTGCTCACGGCCATCTACCTGGTCGAGTACGGCCAGGGCCGCCTGGCCCGCTCCATCACGTTCTTCGTCGACGTCATGACGGGCATCCCGTCGATCGTCGCCGGCCTGTTCGCCTACGCCTTGTTCGTCATCTTCTTCGGTGCGGGCGTCCGCATGGGCGCGGCCGGTTCGGTCGCCCTGGCCGTGCTGATGATCCCGGTCGTCGTGCGCAGCACCGAAGAGATGCTCAAGCTGGTGCCGAACGAGCTGCGCGAGGCGTCGTACGCCCTCGGCGTGCCGAAGTGGCTGACCATCCTGAAGGTGGTCATCCCCACGTCGGTGGCCGGCATCACGACGGGCGTCATGCTCGCCATCGCCCGCGTCGTCGGCGAAACGGCTCCGCTGCTGATCACCGCCGGGTTCACGGCGAACATGAACTACAACCTGTTCGGCGGAGCCATGCAGTCGCTTCCGGTCTTCGCCTACAGCTCGTACGTCAGCCAGGGCACCGACGCCGCCGCGTTCATCGACAGGGCCTGGACCTCGGCCCTCACCCTCATCCTCCTGGTGATGGCGTTGAACCTGCTGGCCCGCGTGATCGCCCGCGTCTTCGCCCCCAAGCTCGGCCGCTGACCCGGCCGCCCCGACCCACACCCCGTCCCGGCTCCCGCCCGGCTCCCACCCCGAAGGAATCACCGTGTCCAAGCGCATCGAGGTCAACGACCTCAACGTCTACTACAGCAAGTTCAAGGCTGTCGAAGACGTCAACATCACCATCGAGCCCCGCACGGTCACCGCGTTCATCGGCCCGTCCGGCTGTGGCAAGTCGACCTTCCTGCGCACGCTGAACCGCATGCACGAGGTCATCCCCGGTGCCTACGTCGAGGGCGAGGTGCTGATCGACGGCAACGACCTCTACAGCCCCGGCGTCGACCCCGTCCTGGTCCGTCGACAGGTCGGCATGGTGTTCCAGCGCCCCAACCCGTTCCCGACGATGAGCATCCGCGACAACGTGCTCGCGGGCGTCAAGCTCAACAACCGTCGCATGTCGAAGAGCGACCAGGACGGCCTCGTCGAGTCGTCGCTGCAGGGCGCGAACCTCTGGAACGAGGTCAAGGACCGCCTCGACAAGCCCGGCTCGGGCCTCTCGGGTGGTCAGCAGCAGCGCCTCTGCATCGCGCGGGCCATCGCGGTCTCCCCCGACGTCGTGCTGATGGACGAGCCCTGCTCGGCCCTCGACCCGATCTCGACGCTCGCCATCGAGGACCTCATCGAGGAGCTCAAGCAGCAGTACACGATCGTCATCGTGACCCACAACATGCAGCAGGCCAGCCGCGTCAGCGACAAGACCGCGTTCTTCAACATCGCGGGCACCGGCAAGCCCGGCAAGCTCATCGAGTACGACGACACCGCGAAGATGTTCTCGAACCCGAGCGTGCAGGCCACGGAAGACTACGTGTCGGGACGCTTCGGCTGATCGGAGCCGCGCCTCCTCGGGGTGAGGCGCACCCACCCGCGGCGTGTCCGTGAGGGGCACACGAGAAGAGGCGGTCCACCACGTGGTGGACCGCCTCTTCTGGCGTGGCGACGGGTCAGGCGCTGGGGATGGCGACGACCGGGTCGCTGGTCGGCGAGGACGAGCCACCCGCCGGCTCGACCGTGATGCCGATGGTGTCGCCCGCGTTCATCTCACCCTTGAGCAGGTGCGTGGCCGGGGCGCTCGACGAGGCGTCGAAGGTACCCGCGGGGACGGCGCCGTCATCGTTGATGTACCAGAGCTCGTAGGTCTGGTCACCGGGCAGCGAGGTCATCCCGTCGACGACGACGGCCGAGCGGCCGAGCTCGTCCGACCAGATGAGCGTCGCCTTGCCGCCGGTGCTGACGTCGGCCACCGAGCGCTGGAAGTCGCTCGCGGCGTAGATCTCGTCGATGCCCGAGGCCTGCTGTTCTTGCTGCTGGCCGGACTGACCGAGGCCCTCGACGAGGGCTCCACCGCCGAAGAAGAGCGCGGCGGCCGCGGCGGCCGCCCCGAGGACGGCGACGGGGCGCGTGAACCAACGACGGTGCGCGGCTCCGGTCGGCGTGAGGACGCGGGCGCCCTCGGTTTCGCTCGGCTCCATCTCGGGGGCGGGGGTGCGCTCGACGCGACGTGCGTGGTCGTCGTCACCCGCGCCTCCTGCGGTCGTCGCGATGTCGTGGTCTGCCGTGGGGCTCGTCGGTGCCGCCGTCGCCGTGAGCGGCGCGAGCTGCGGCGTCGACGCGATGAGGTCGAGCACGCTTGCGCGGAGCCCGGCCGACGGGGTGACGGGCCGGGCCGCGTGAGCGAGCAACAATGCGGTCTCTCTCAATTCGGCCACCTCCGTCCTGGTGTCGTCGTGCTGGTCTGATGTGTCGTCGAGGAGTGCCTCGAACGCGTGTCGTTCGTCGTCGCTCAGTGCGTTGAGCACGTAGGCGCCGGACAGGTTGTCGGTGTCGGTTCTCGTGGTGCCCGCGTCGTCCGCGTGGCGGCCGTGCGTGGGCTCGTCGTGGTCGGTCACGAAGCCACCCCCATCTCGTCGCGCAGACGGATCATGCCGTCGCGCAGTCTGGTCTTGACCGTGCCGATCGGCACGTCCAACAGTTTCGCGACCTCGCTGTGGCTGAGGCCGCCGTAGTAGGCGAGCTTCACCGCCTGCCGTTGCAGTTCGGTGAGGCGTCCGAGGGCCCGCTCGACCCGCTCGTGCTCGATGCGGATCTCGACGGACTCGGTGACCGAGTCGAAGTCGGTCTCGAGGTCGCGCACGCCGATCTTGAGGTCGCGGTCGCGACCGGCCTGGGAGGCGCGGATGCGGTCGACGGCTCGTCGGTGCGCCATCGTGAGCATCCAGCTGGCGGCGCTGCCCCGGGTGGAGTCGAAGCGCGTGGCGTTCTGCCAGATCTCGAGGAAGACCTCTTGGGCCACCTCTTCGGACTGGGCGTGGTCTTTCAGGAGGCGCTTGATCAGACCCAGCACGCGGGGCGCCGTCTGATCGTACAGCTCGGCGAAAGCGGCCTGATCACCCTGGGCGACCCGCGGCAACAACATGTCGGGGGTCGACGGAGCAGGCCCGCTCTCGGGTGTCTCTGTCTCTCGGGTCACGAGTTCGAGCATGTCAGGGTTCACCTCCGGTCGCACTGTTCGTCGGGTCGTGGGTCACGATCCGGAGCGGATCGTGATGTGGTGCCGTGTGTTCGTGGTGCGGTGTGTTCGTGGTGCGGTGTGTTCGTGGTGCGGTGTGTTCGTGGTGCGGTGTGTTCGTGGTGCGGACGGGACTCCCTGCGATGCGTCCGTCTGGGATGGCGTTCAGGCCCGGTGCATCGCAGGGAGACCAGCCCGCCGACGCCCGAAACTAAGGGAGGACGGGTGTCGGCGGGGGATCGTGGATCCCTCACGTCAATGATTCGGCACGGGGGGCCCGCCGGATTGGGTGAACATCCCGGCGCGCTCGTGTCGCCCGGCCGGAACCCGGGTGTCGAACCCGAGAGGGGCGGACCGACAGCCGTCCAGGAGCCGACGGGTTCGCCCCGACGCGTCGCTCACCGTCACCCAGCGATCGCCAGACGCCGTCGCCTGCTCGCGACGTACCCACACCGACGAGCCGAGGAGGCGCGGTGCCGGAGGGAAGGAGGCCGACGGTCGGTCGTCACGTCGGTCCTCGACCGAGGACCCGCCTCGGGAGGAAGAGGCGCCGGACCGCAGAAACGCCTCTCGGCGCGAGGCCGCTCGAAGCGGCTAAATTTGGAGCCCGGGGTTACTGCGGCCCGACAGGGAAGACTTTACCCGCCTCGGGCCGAGCGGTCCGCCGAGTTCGCGTCGTGCGAACGCGAGGCGGGTCCGCGCGTGTCGAGCGTGGGGCGGTCGGCGGTCGGCCGTCGGCCGTCGGCGGTCGCCCTCGGCCGTGCCGCCCTCCGCAGCGCGGCGCAGGCCCGCCCGCCCGCGTGGCGCGGCGCGGTGTTCAGTCGAGGCTGTCGTCGCGCCACAGGTGGGCGCAGGCGACGAGGTCGACCCCGAGCTCGCTGAAGCGCAGGGCGCGACGGGTGAGTTCGCCCGCGCGGTCGGACCCGACGGCGTCTTGGTCGTCGGCGACCGAGGTGGCGCCGGCGGCGGCGAGGCGGCAGAACGCGGCACCCCGCTCGAGGGCGATGGCGAAGTCGCCGACGAAGACCCCGCGGAGGATCAGGTCGGCGAGTTCGAGGATCTCTTCCGGGCTGGCCGGAGCCGGCGCGCCCGCGACGACCGGGTCGATCGTGGTGGCGACCTCGACCCCGCGCTCGAAGAGCTGGGTGACCTCGACCGGGTTCTGCCGGATGACGGCCCGCACGAGGTAGATGCGCCAGAGGGCGCCCGGCAGGCTGTGGGGACTGGCCCGGGCCCAGAGCTCGGCGACCGCGTCGATGCCGTGCTGGTCGGTGAAGGTGACGAGCCGGTCGAGGATCTCGGGGCTCGGGTCGTGCTTGACGCGCGCGACGAGGGCCGAGGCCGACTCGTGGGCGACGCGGTTCATCGTCGCGGGGTCGTCTCCGCCCTGGAAGGCTTCGAACTCGGACCCCGAGAACTGGGTCGGGCGGTGGAATGGTCTCGGCACCGGACCCACGATAGGCGCGACCACCGACACCGAGCCGGGCGTTCGCCCACGGAACCACCGCCTGCACCGGGCCCACCCGTCGACGCCCGTCGACACCGAGGAGGCGCGGGTCGGCCTGGCGGTCAGGAGGCGCGGCATCCCGTAAAGTGGACGCGCACGGGCCTCTAGCTCAGTTGGTAGAGCATCGGACTTTTAATCCGCGGGTCGTGGGTTCGAGCCCCACGGGGCCCACCTGTACGCGTCGCGATCGCCGACATCGCTCCGACGTCGTCGTCGCGTTCACGGACGGCCGTCTTCCGACCAGGAAGGTGGGGCCGACGTCGCACCCGAATGCGGCGGCCCCACCACGAGAGACCGAACCCGAATCCTGTCCCCCGATTTCAGGTGGTCCCACCCACCTGGCATGGGCAGAACATACGCCTTGTCCGCCTCCGCGTCTCGACGAGTCTGTTGAGGGCGAGAGAAAGCGCCCCTCCGGTTCGGGCCGGGAGGGGCGCTCGGCCTCCTCGCGACACATGTCGGGCAAGCCGACGGAGTCGTTACGGGGTACGCCAGGGTTACGGGACCCTGGGGAGACAGCAGTCGACGTTACGCGCCCGGCATCGTGCCGGTCTCAGGTTCGCGTTTTCTGGACATTGACCCTCGAGCGAGTCTCGACGAACCGCCACGTCATCGTCATGAGCCGGACGCCCGGTACCGCACGCCCCACGTGCCCGTCCACGTCTCGCCCGGCTCGAGCCAGCGCAGACCCTCGCCCGAGGCCAGCGCGTTGGCCGGTGCCGTCATCGGTTCGGCGGCGACGGCCAGCCCCTCGACCCCGTCCCGGGGGAAGTTTCGGGGCGTGAACACCTGCACGTACTCGAACGACGGGTCTTGCCAAAGTTCGGTCGTCGAGCCGTCGGGGGCCGTGAAGGTCGTCGTGCGGATGCCGTCGGCGTCGGGCTCGACGTCGCGGTAACCCGTGTCGAGGTCGAGGTCGCCCAGGCGAGGGCCCTGCGAGAGGTCGAACGCGGTGCCGGCCACCGGCACCGTGCCGACCGGGATGCTCGCCTCGTCGGTCTCGTACCGCGTCGAGGCCGCCAGCGTGACGGTCAGCGTCGCCGGATCGTGGTCGCCCACACGGAAGAACGGGTGCGACCCGACGGCGAACGGGGCCCGGTCCGGGCCGACGTTCGTGATGGTGTGCGTCACGACCATGCCGTCCGGGACGAGCTCGTGCCGCACGCTCGTGTCGAGCTCGAACGGATAGCCGTGCTGGGGGAACACCGTCGCTCCGAGCGTCACGGCGTGGGGCTCGCGGTCGACCACCTGGTAGGCCGTGTAGCGCAGCAGCCCGTGGCTGGCGTTGCCCTTGGACGGCTCGGTCAGGTCGAGCTGCTGCTCACGGCCGTCGAGCGTCCATCGGCCGCGCGCGACCCGGTTCGGCCAGGGCACGAGGGTGATGCCGCAGGCGGACGGCGGCACCTCGTCGGCACCGAAGGTCTCGGTGAGGGCGATGCCGTCGACGGCCAGCGCGCGGATGCCCGCCGCCACCTGCGTGACCACACCCGTGACGCGGTGCCCGTCGTGCTCGAGGGCGAGGTCGTACTGTTCTCCGGTCGGGCTGCTCGTCGTCATCGTTCCAGTCTCGCTCTCGGGTGTCGGTGGCGTCCGGGATCGCTCGAGGCCCCGCGACGGGGGCCCGGGCTCAGGGACGCGAGGGGGCAGGGTCGCGAGGAGGCGCGTCGACCTCGCCCGCGCCTCCTGCGGTGACGACGGCGAGGCCGGCTCGACGCAGCTCGGCGACGGGCGCCTCGTCGGCCCCCGCCGTGATGAGCGCCTCGAAGGTGTCGAGCGGACCGATGACGCCGAGGTGGGCCTCGCCGAGCTTGCTGCCGTCGGCGACGATGTACGACCGGCGGGCGGTCTGGGTCATGAGGCGCTTGAGGTCGGTCTCGGGCAGGTTGACGTTCGTCACCCCGTGGAGGGCGTGGACGCCGGTGCAGCCGATGAACGCCAGGTCGGCCGTGACGCTCGCGAACACGCTCGTCGCCAGCGGGTTGACCAGCGAGTGCTGCAACGGCCGCAGGGTGCCGCCGGACACGATGACCGTGAACCGGGGCACGGCCTGCTCGAGCGCCAGCGCGATGGTGAGGCCGTTCGTCACGACCACGACGCCCTCGAGGTCGTGCCGTTCGAGCAGGGCAAGCGCGATCTGGGTTGTGGTCGTGCCGACGTCGAGCACGACGCAGTCACCCGACCGTACGAGCGACGCGGCCTCGACCCCGATGGCCCGCTTGGCCTCGGTCGAGACCGAGCTCTCTTCTTCGAACGGTCGCTCGGCCGGGCGGTCGACGGACAGCGCCCCACCGTGCACGCGCGAGAGCAGGCCGTCGGCCGCCAGGCTCTCGAGGTCGGTGCGGATCGTCACCTCGGACAGCCGGAACTCGCGCGCCAGCTCGGCCGTGCGGACGAAGCCGCGACGCCCGACGAGGTCGGCGATGCGGTCGCGACGCCGCTCACCCGGCAGCGGCGCGGGCTGCGGCACCGGGGGCGGGGTCGAGTTGCCGTTCACCCGGCTAGTTTCGTATGCTTTCACGTACTTTCGCAACTGCAAATCGTAGTAGCGAGTGCCCCGAACTGAAGGAGGCGCGATGTCGTCCATCACGAAACGCGCGACGGTCCTGTCCGACGGTCGCGAACTCATCTACTTCGACGACGCCGACACCACGCTCACGGCCGAGCGACGCGTCGACGCGCGCACGCTCGATCCGCGGCCCGACACGGCGACCATGCGACAGGACGTCCTCACCGGCGAGTGGGTCTCGATCGCCGCGTCGCGGCAGAACCGTGTGTTCCTGCCCCCGGCCGAGCTCGACCCGCTGGCGCCGGCCAGCGAGACCAACCCGTCCGAGATCCCCGACGTCTACGACGTCGCCGTGTTCGAGAACCGCTCGCCGTCGTTCGGGCCGCTGCTCGAGAGCGACGACGCTCCCGAGGGCCTCGACGACCTGACCCGCATCGGCCTCGAACGCACCCTGCGCAGCGTCGGCCGGTGCGAGGTCGTCTGCTTCAGCCCCGAGACCCACGGGTCGTTCGCCGACCTGAGCGAGTCACGCGCCCGCACCGTGGTCGAGGCCTGGGCCGACCGCACGGCCGCCCTGTCGGCGCTGCCCGGCATCCAGCAGGTGTTCCCCTTCGAGAACCGCGGCCAGGCCATCGGCGTCACCCTGCACCACCCGCACGGTCAGATCTACGCCTACCCCTACGTCACGCCGCGCACCACGCGGCTGCTCGACAGCATCGAGACCTACGGGCCGACCCTCTTCGCCGACCTGCTCGACCGCGAACGCTCCGGCCCCCGCGTCGTCCTCGCCGGCGAGCACTTCACGGCCTTCGTCCCGTTCGCCGCGCGATGGCCCATCGAGATCCACCTGCTGCCGCACCGTCACGCCCCCGACTTCGCGGCGCTGACCGACGACGAACGCGACGAGCTCGCGGTCATGTACCGGCGCCTCCTGCGGGGTGTCGACGCCCTGTACGACGACCCGACGCCCTACATCGCCGCCTGGCACCAGGCCCCCGTCGGCGTCGGACGCGACACCGTGCGCCTGATGCTGCAGATCACCTCGCCTCGCCGGGCCGAGAGCAAGTTGAAGTTCCTGGCAGGCTCCGAGGCGGCGATGGGAGCCTGGGTGGGCGACCTCGTCCCCGAGGTGCAGGCCGACCGAATCCGAGAGGCGATCGAGCGATCATGACCGACACCACCACTCCCCAGGGCTTCCGCGAGGTCTTCGACACCGAGGTCGCCGGACGCTGGTCCGCCCCGGGCCGCGTGAACCTCATCGGCGAGCACACCGACTACAACGACGGCTTCGTGCTGCCCTTCGCCATCGACCGACGCACCACCGTCACCGTCGGTCGGCGCGACGACCGCCTGCTGCGCGTGGCGTCGTCGTTCGAGGGCGGCGTGCACGAGGTGTCGCTCGACGACCTCGACCCGGCATCGATGTCGGGGTGGTCGGCGTACGCCCTCGGCATCGCCTGGGCGTTGTCGGTCGCACACGACCGCGCCGACTCACCCTCGTTCGCGGCCGCCGGGGGCGACCTGTCGACCATCGACCTGTCCGGCGTCCCCGGCCTCGACCTGTTCGTCGAGTCCGAGGTGCCGGTCGGCGCAGGGCTCTCGTCGTCCGCGGCGCTCGAGTGCTCGGTGGCCGTGGCCTTCGCCGAGCTCTGGTCGCTGGACGTCAACCGCTCGGCCCTGGCCGCGGTCGGGCAACTCGCCGAGAACGAGGTCGTCGGCGCACCGACGGGCATCATGGACCAGTCCGCGTCGCTGCTGGGTGAGGCCGACTCGGGCGTGTTCCTCGACTGCCGCAGCCTCGACGCCGACGTCGTCGACCTCGGCTTCGCCGCCGCCGGCCTCGAGGTGCTCGTCGTCGACACGCACGTCGAGCACGCCCACGCCACCGGCGGCTACGTCGAGCGTCGCGCGTCGTGCGAGAAGGGTGCCGCCGCCCTCGGCGTCGACTCCCTGCGCGACCTCGACGCCGACGACCTCGTTCGGGCCGAAGAGCTGCTCGACGACGAGACCTTCCGTCGCGTCCGTCACGTCGTCACCGAGAACCAGCGCGTGCTCGACACCGTCCGCACGCTGCGCACCGACGGCCCGCAGGCGATCGGCCATCTGCTCGACGCCTCGCACGTGTCGATGCGCGACGACTTCGAGATCTCGGTCCCCGAGTTGGACCTCGCCGTCGCCACCGCCCAGGCGACCGGTGCCGTGGGTGCCCGCATGACGGGTGGCGGTTTCGGCGGGTCGGCCATCGCGCTCGTCCCCACCGAGGCCCGCGCCGACGTCGAAGCCGCGATCGTCGCCGCCTTCGCCGAGGCCGGCTACACGGCTCCGACCGTCTTCACGGTGCACGCCGCCGAGGGCGCCCGCCGCGACGCCTGACGCCGGGCTGCCCTGCCACGGGCACAGCGCCACGAGATGGGCACAGCACCACGAGATGGGCACAGCACCAGGGGAAAACCTGGCGCGGTGCCCATCTTCTGGCGTGGTGGGAGCGGCGGCAGTGCTCCCCGCCACGAGATGAATACGCCGCCACGTCATTGCGTGGCGGCGTGTCGAATTCGTGGCGGGATGCCGGCACGACCCCGACTCAGCACCACGGGACGGCCAGCGCACCACGAGGTGGGCACAGCACCACGAGATGAGCACAGCGCCAGGGGAAAACCTGGCGCTGTGCTCATCTCCGGGCGTGGTGCGGGCAGCGGCAGCACGCCCGGCAGGCCCCGGCGTCAGGGACGCTCGGCGGCCTCGACCACGTTCTTCAGCAGCATGGCCCGGGTCATCGGCCCGACCCCACCCGGCACGGGCGACTGGAAGCCCGCGACCGCGGCGACGGCCGGGTCGACGTCTCCGCGCAGCTTGTACTTGCCCGTCTCCTCGTTCAGCACGCGGGTGATGCCCACGTCGATCACGGCGGCCCCGGGCTTCACCCAGTCCGGCTTGACCAGCCCCGCGACGCCCGCGGCGGCCACGACGATGTCGGCCCGGCGCACCTCGGCGGCGACGTCGACCGTCCGGGAGTGCGTCAGCGTCGCCGTCGCCTCGAGGCGGGTCAACAGCAGCCCGAGCGGCCGCCCGACCGTCAGCCCCTGGCCGATGATCGTGACGTGCGTCCCCGCGATCGGGATGTCGTAGGCGTGCAGCATCTCGACGATGCCGCGCGGCGTGCAGGGCAGGGGCGTGTCGATCGACCCCTTGCCGCCGGGCACGGCCAGCACGAGCTCGCCGAGGTTGACCGGGTGCAGGCCGTCGGCGTCCTTGGCCGGGTCCATGAGCTCGAGCATCGCCGTCGGGTCGATGCCGGCGGGCAACGGCAACTGGATGATGAACGCCGTGACCGCGGGGTCGGCGTTCATCGTCTCGATCGCCCGACGGATCTCGTCCTCGGTCGCCGTGTCGGGCAGGTCGATGCGGATCGACTCGATGCCGACCTCGGCGCAGTCACGGTGCTTGCCCGCGACGTAGGACAGCGAACCGGGGTTCGCCCCGACCAGGATCGTCCCGAGTCCCGGCGCGATGCCCCGGGCCTTGAGGGCGTCCACCCGGAGGCGCAGGTCGTCCTTGACGGCGGCGGCCAGAGCAGTGCCGTCGATCTTCACGGCGGACAAGTCGTCGCCGGGGACGAAACGGGCACGCTCGACGCCCACCGCACCCCGTGACGAGGCCTCGACCCCGACGTCCGCCGGAGTCCCGGCCGCGACGTCAGCGCTCACGCGTAGAGCGGGAACGCGTCGGTCAGCGCCTTGACGCGGGCCGCGAGAGCCTCGACGTCGGGCGAGGGCATCAGCGTGAGCGCGATGATGTCGGCGACCTCGGCGAACTCGTCATCCGAGAAGCCACGGGTGGCGAGGGCCGACGTGCCGATGCGCACGCCCGAGGTGACCATCGGCGGGCGGGGGTCCCACGGCACCGAGTTGCGGTTCACCGTGATGCCGACGTCGTGCAGCAGGTTCTCGGCCTGCTTGCCGTCGACCTCGCTGGCGCGCAGGTCGACGAGCACCAGGTGCACGTCGGTGCCACCGGTCAGCACGTCGACCCCGGCGGCCTTGGCGTCGTCGGCCGTGAGGCGGGCCGCGAGGGCCTGGGCGCCGCGGATGGTGCGCTCCTGACGGTCCTTGAACTCGGGCTCGGCGGCGAGCTTGAACGCCGTCGCCTTGGCCGCGATGACGTGCATCAGGGGGCCGCCCTGCTGGCCCGGGAACACGGCCGAGTTGAGCTTCTTGAACAGGGGCTCGTGGTTCGAGAGGATCACGCCCGAGCGGGGACCCGCGAGGGTCTTGTGCACCGTCGACGAGACCACGTGCGCGTGCGGCAGGGGCGACGGGTGCAGGCCCGCGGCCACGAGGCCGGCGAAGTGCGCCATGTCGACCCAGAGGTAGGCGCCCACCTCGTCGGCGATGGCACGGAAGGCCGCGAAGTCGAGCTGACGGGGGTAGGCCGACCAGCCGGCGATGATGACCTTGGGCTGGTGCTCGATCGCCTGGCGACGGACGACGTCCATGTCGATCAGGTAGGTCTCGGGGTCGACCTCGTAGGCCACGGCCTTGTACATCTTGCCCGAGAAGTTGAGCTTCATGCCGTGGGTCAGGTGGCCGCCGTGCGACAGCTCGAGACCGAGGATCGTGTCGCCGATGTCGGCGATCGCGGCGAGCACGGCGGCGTTCGCCTGGGCACCCGAGTGCGGCTGGACGTTGGCGAACTCGGCGCCGAACAGCGACTTGGCGCGCTCGATGGCGAGGTTCTCGGCGACGTCGACGAACTCGCAACCGCCGTAGTAGCGACGACCCGGGTAGCCCTCGGCGTACTTGTTCGTCAGCACCGAACCCTGCGACTCGAGCACGGCACGCGGCACGAAGTTCTCGGAGGCGATCATCTCGAGGTAGTCGCGCTGGCGCCCCAGCTCTTGCTCGAGGACGGCGGCGATCTCGGGGTCGACGACCGAGAGCGGCTGGTTGAAGGTCGACGGCTGGCGATCGGTCGACTCGGCGGACGAGGCGGCGGTCTGGGCGCTGGTCTGGTCGGAGATGGTCACGGAGGACTCCTTGGCACACGGGACGGACGGAGGTCGGATGTCGTGGCCCAGGCGTACGGCCACGCACGTGTGTCAGTCGCTCCCCGATGGTGACCATCTGAACGCCAGTCGCGACCCGCACAGCATAACAAGACGACCCCTGACGGGGAACCCGCTCGGCGACCGTGTGACACCCTGGACGGGTGAGCCCCACCCTCGACGACACCCGCACGGGAACGGAGGCCGACCAGCGCCTCCTGACCTCGCCCGACACCCCCTGGGTGACGCTCGTCTGGGATGACCCGGTCAACCTGATGACCTACGTCACGCACGTCTTCGAGACCTACTTCGGCTTCGGCCGGGCCGAGGCGAAGCGCCTGATGATGCGCGTCCACACCGAGGGTCGTGCGGTCGTCGCCACGGGCAACCGCGAAGCGATGGAGCGGCACGTCGAGGCGATGCACGACTACGGCCTGTGGGCGACCCTCTCGAAGGAGGACGAGGCGTGACGCTGGTGCCGTTCGTCCGCCCCCGGGGCGGCAACGAGATCCGCGTGCGGCTCGACGCCGACGAGCGGGGCCTGCTCACCGACCTGGTGGGTCAACTGCTGTCGCTGCTCGAGAACGGTGACGAGGGCGATCCGGCCCTGGCGCGCCTCCTGCCGGCGGCGTATCGCGACGACGCCGAGGCGGCCGCCGAGTTCCGGCGGTTCACCGCCGACGACCTGACCCGGCGCAAGGTCGAGAACGGCCGGGCGGTGCTGGCGACGCTCGGCGAGCCGGGGTCGACGCTCGACCGTGCCGCCCAGCAGTCGTGGCTGCGCACCCTCAACGACCTGCGCCTGACCCTCGGCGAGCGCCTGGGGGTCACGGGCGACGGCCTCCCCGAGGGCGGTGACCGACAGCTGCAGGCGATGGGCCACGTCTTCGACTGGCTGGGCTACCTGCAGGAGGCGCTGCTGCGGTCCCTGCCCAAGGGCTGACCCAGCGCCACGCGCCCGGCGCCCGGCGCCCGAACCCGGCGCCACGCGCCCGGCGCCCCGCAGGGCGAGGGCCGCGACCCGGCGATCGGCAGACCCATGGGTCGAGGACTAGCGGTTCTCCTTCGGGAACACGACCCAGAGCACGAGGTACACGAGCACCTGGGGCCCCGGGAGGATGATCGACAGCACGAAGATCAGGCGCACCAGGAAGGCGCTGATGCCGAAGCGGTTCGCGAGGGCGGCGCAGACTCCGGCGATGATCTTGCCGCGGCGGGGACGAGTGAGGGAGGCCATGCCCTCGAGCATGCCAGCCCCGCCTGGAGGGCGCCAGGGCCGCCTCGCGGGCCGGCGCCCGGTACGCGAGAATGGCCGGATGAGCGCTTCACTCGTGGCCAAGGGCCTGGCCGGCGGCCACGGGCACCGCACCCTCTTCGACGACCTCGACCTGACCGTCGCCCCGGGTGACGTCGTGGGGGTGGTGGGTGTGAACGGGGCCGGCAAGTCGACGTTGCTGCGCCTCCTGGCGGGGGTCGACGAGCCGCAGGCCGGCACGGTCACCCTCAACCCCGGCGACGCCTTCGTCGGCTGGCTGCCGCAGGAGCACGAGCGCGTGCCCGGAGAGACCGTCGCCGACTACATCGGCCGCCGCACGGGCAGCACGCAGGCCACCGCCGAGATGGACGCCGCCGCCGCCGCCCTCGGCGACCCCGACCCGGTGCCCCGAGCCGACGGCCTCGAACCCGCCGACGTCTACTCGACCGCCCTCGACCGGTGGCTCGCCAGCGGCGCCGCCGACCTCGACGACCGCCTGCCGCAGGTGCTCGCCGACCTCGGCCTCGACCGTGACGGCGACGGAGCCGTCGGCCCCGACAGCCCGATGACCGGCCTCAGCGGAGGCCAGGCCGCCCGCGTCGGCCTCGCCGCCCTGCTGCTCAGCCGCTTCGACGTCGCGCTGCTCGACGAGCCCACGAACGACCTCGACCTCGACGGCCTCGAACGACTCGAGCGCTTCGTGCAGGGGCAGCGGGGCGGCATCGTCCTCGTCAGCCACGACCGCGAGTTCCTCGCCCGATGCGTCACGAAGGTGCTCGAGCTCGACCTCGCGCAGTCGTCGAACCGCGTCTTCGGCGGCGGCTACGACGCCTACCTCGACGAGCGCGAGACGGCCCGCCGTCACGCCCGCGAGGCCTACGACGAGTTCGCCGAGAAGAAGGCCGACCTCGTCGGCCGCGCCCGCACGCAGCGAGAGTGGTCGAGCCAGGGCGTCCGCAACGCGATGAAGAAGGCCCCCGACAACGACAAGATCCGTCGCAAGGCCTCGGCCGAGTCGAGCGAGAAGCAGGCCCAGAAGGTCCGCCAGATGGAGAGCCGCATCGCCCGCCTCGACGAGGTCGACGAGCCCCGCAAAGAGTGGCAGCTCGAGTTCACGATCGGCGCCGCACCCCGGTCGAGCTCGGTCGTCTCGACCCTCAGCGGTGCGGTGTTCCGCCAGGGCGACCCCACGACGGGCGAGTTCGTGCTCGGTCCGGTGTCGCTGCAGGTGGACGGCGGCGACCGCATCGGCATCACCGGCCCGAACGGCGCCGGCAAGTCGACCCTGCTGCGCGGCCTGCTCGGCCGCCAGGCCCCCAGCGAAGGAGGCGCGAGTCTCGGAGCCAGCATCGCCGTCGGCGAGATCGACCAGGCCAGGGCACTCCTGGCCGGCGACGTGCCGTTGGCCGACGCGTTCGAGGCGCTCGTGCCGGACTGGCCCCAGGCCGAGGTGCGGACGCTGCTCGCCAAGTTCGGGCTCAAGGCCGACCACGTCTCGCGTCCGGTCGACGAGCTCTCGCCCGGCGAGCGCACCCGTGCCGGCCTCGCCCTGCTGCAGGCCCGAGGCGTCAACGTGCTCGTGCTCGACGAGCCCACGAACCACCTCGACCTCGCCGCCATCGAACAGCTCGAGCAGGCCCTCGAGTCGTACGACGGCACGCTGCTGCTCGTCACGCACGACCGGCGCATGCTCGAGACGGTCCGGCTCGATCGCCACTGGAGGGTCGAGGGCGGCACCGTCACCGAGTCGTGAGGGCGCCGACGCCGTCGCCGGTGAACGACCCCCGCGCCCCTCGACTACCGTCGTCGTCATGACCCGAACCACCCGACTGGTCGCGGTCGCCGCTGCCCTCGCCCTGCTCACGGGCTGCACGGCGGGCCCGACCGACCCGAGCGAGCCCACGGGCGGCGCCTCCGCGGACGGGACCTCCTCTCCCCAGCCGACCCGCGCCTCCTCGGAGCTCGCCGACTGGGCGACCGCCCTCGACGCCCGCGACGACTACTCCGCCCGCTGGGTCGCCGTCGGCGACTCGATCTCCGAGGGCATGGGCGCCTCGACCGTGGACTCCCGGTGGATCGACCTGACCCTCGACGGCCTGCGCGAGCGCTACCCGACCGACGACGTTCCGGGCGGGGTCGGCTACCGGCCGGCCGCGTTCGCCGTCGCTCCCCCGGCCTCGACCTGGGCCCGCTGGGCCTCGAGCAGCGAGGGGTCGGTGTCGGCGTCGTCCCGCACCGCCGACCTCGGCTACCGCGCGGTCACCCTCGGTGCCGGCGCGACCACCACGTACCCGTTCACGGGCACCGACCTCGACCTCTGGTGGTCGAGCGGACGCGGCACCTTCGACTACACCGTCGACGACGGCGAGGCGGTCGAGGTCGACACCCGCGACTCCATGGCCACCAGCGGGATCACGTCGGTGACCGGGCTCGACGCGGGCGCACACACCGTGACGATCCACGCGCAGACGCCGGTCGACCTCGAGGGTCTGACCGCCTTCGACGGCGATCGCGACCGCGGCATCACGCTCTTCGACTCGTCCCGCTCCGGCGCCACGGCCCGCACCTTCACGGCCGACCTGCCCGGGTTCCTCGACTCGATCGCCGCGACCAAGCCCGACCTGGTCACGATCACCCTCGGCGCCAACGACGCGTTCAGCCGCACGCCGGACCAGTTCGAGGACGACTACCGCACCCTGATCGACGGCCTGCAGAGCCTCGACGACCCGCCGTCGGTCCTGCTGATGGGCGAGTTCGTGCCGGGCACGAACCTCACCGAGGGGCTGGCCGGCGATGCCGCCGAGTACGACGCCGTCGTGCAGCGCCTCGCGGCCGAGACCGGCAGCGCCTACGTCGACCTCGCCGACGCCCTGCCAGCCGACGGGGTCGCCTCGCTGCTCTCGGCCGACGGCGTGCACCCGAACGACGCCGGCCAACGCGTCATCGCCGACTTCGTGCTCGAGAAGCTCAGCGTCGACTGAGCGACCCGTCGAGTGGTCCCGAATCGTGGTTCGGCCCGCACGCGAGGACGTTTCGGGACCACTCGACCGACGTGTCGAGCGGGACGAGGAGGCGCGGGCGCGTCACGACGACGACGCCCGCCCCGGCGGGGCTCAGTCGAACAGGCCGTAGGCGGCGTCGAGCGTTTCGTCGGTGCTGAGCGGGGCGGCGTCGCCCGCACCGGTCGCCGTGACGGCGATCAGGCCGTGCGGCGAGAGGACCGTGCTGGCCGAGGCCGTGATGCCCTGCTGCGTCACCGACTGTGAGAAGGCCTGGCCGCCGAACGCCTGGACGCGCGAGTCGTCGACGGTCTCGACGCCCTCGGTGCCCTCGATCTGCGAGGTCTGGGCGCTGATGTCGTCGGCGCTGAACTCCTGGCGCTGGGCGAGGACGACGATCGCCGTCACGTCGGCGGCGTCGGTCGCCTCGGTGGTCGGGGTGGCCCACTGGCAGTTCGCCTGGTCACCCGAGAACGTGCTGTCGCCGCGCAACTCCAGGCCGTCCACGACGCCGCCGAGTGCCGAGCCGACGTCGTCGCAGCTGGCGAGGTCGTCGAAGGTGCCCTCCGTCGAGCCGGCCGATGACCCACCGGAACCGGCCTCGTCACCGTCACCCGCGCCTCCTGAGGTGCAGCCGGCGAGCAGCAGGCCGAGGGCGAGCACGCCCGTGGTGGTGGCCGTCACGGCCGTTCTGCGCATGGTCGTGGTCATCGGGGGCTCCCTCGTGATCTGCCTCGGACTCGCTGTGCCCGGTGCTCCCGTCACCCTAACGAGGGGCACCTCCGAGGACGCACCGTCGTGGGGGGGGGGGGGGGGGGGGGCGGGGGGGGGGGGGGGCGGCGGGGGGCGGGGGGGGGCGGGGGGGGGGGCCCCGCGCCGGTCAGGAGGCGCGTGCGGCGTCGCGCAGCTCGTCGTGCGCCGCCAGGAA
>NZ_JBIUVP010000006.1:0-151177 GCF_044742985.1 Frigoribacterium sp. NPDC087798
CCAAGGTATGAGCTCGGCCCAAGTTCCAGCGCTGACGCCGTACGCGCATTTGCGTCCCGTGGCAGAACGGCGACATCAAGGGGTGATGCTGAGATGAGGTCGCTAAGTTCTGCCCACGCATTGTCCCCAGTGTTCCCCATGGTCATAGCTTGAGCCATAGCCAGGGTTTACCGGATGCAGACCCAGAAGATCTGCCCGGTAGGGGATCGTTAACCGGCGCAAGCCTGAACGCTCGTCTGGCACGAGTCGGACATTCATGCCTTTGATTTGCTGGCCCCGTTGATTGCCTCGTTCGCGCCGTTCGGTTCTTCTTGCCGTTCGAGTTGGGGTATCGCCGGGGCGTCGTGGTTCGGGCCACGACACCCCAGCGGGGCGAAGCAGCGTTGCTTCGCGGGGTCTTCACCTCGGCCGCAGCTAGGGACTGCGGGTGCGTCGTGCACGGGTGAAGACGACTAGAGGCGCCAATCCTCGATTCAAAAAGGGTTAAGCAGCAGGCGCGGCGGCAGCGCCCGGTATGTCGAGATGCGCGGCCCCCGCGGTGGCTCACGAGCTTGCGACGGTGCCTTCTACATTGCCTGTGACCCCTGGAATCGTGGTCGGCGAGTCGCAGGTCTCGCCGGGGAGCGGGACGGCGAGTTGCCGTTTGAGGTAGGAGACGAGTTCGTGGTGGGGGAGGCGTTGCAGCGAGATCGGGGCCGGGCGTGCTCCGGGCGGGTGGGGGTCAGGGGCGGTCACGGTCGGCGAGCAGGGGCTCCATGTCCACTTGCTCCGTGGCGGGCAGGGGCGGCCGGGTGGAGGGGGCGATCGGGGCGGTGAGAGCGATGTTCGGGTCAGGCAGTCGCATGGCGGGTGGTGTCCTCGAGGAAGAAGTCGGCGTAGGTGGGCCCCATCGGGACGGGGAAGAGGCGGCGGCGCTGCTCTCGGCGGGCATAGGTGACGATCAGTGCCGGCGGAACGTCGGGCAGCGAGTCGTACCTACGGGCCTGGTGACCGGGTGAGCGCCGCGGCTCGCGTGCGTGGTCGGCCACGAGGTGTGTCGTGATCACCAACGGCGAGACCACGGCAGGAGGCGGTGTCGGCCGAGTGGGCGCGGTCGACCCGAGGGGGTGGGCGGTGCGACGAGGGCTGCTTGCGCCTGGGGGAGGGTGTCGAACGTCCCGACCACGTCGCCGCGGGCGTTCGTGGTGATGAAGGTCCCGACGAGCTGTACGGCGCCGGCGATGTCCTCGCCGGTGCGGCTCGTCCACATGCCGGGGCCCGTCTCGTGCCAAGTCACCGGGGAGGTGCCGGTGCCGGCCGCCCTCGGGGGGAGTGTGGTCGTCACGCGGCGTCTCGCGCGCTGGCGTCGGTGCGGAGGCGGGCGGCTGCTGTGGCGAGGTCGCCGTAGTCGCCGAGGTACTGGCTGAAGCAGTCGCGTACGTAGAAGTGCTCGCCGTGGTGGTCGATGGTGCCGGCGAAGGCGCCGCCGGTACTGGCGACCCAGAAGCCGGGCTCGGCCTCGGTGAGGGTGGGCGCGGCAGGGCGGATCGTGGGTGCGGGCGCGAGCAGGGTCACGGGTGTCGTTCCTCATTCAAGTCGGGTGGGGAGCGCCCATGCTTCTCGTCGGGTCGAGGGGCAGCAGGAGCGCGTCACTACTAGGTCGCAACGAGTGTGCGATTCGTCACGCCGGGCGTGGACGAATTTCGGCCGAGTCGTGGTGGGGAGCGATTCGCCCCGCTCACGGACGCTTCTCTGCCGGCACGGGGAGCCGCGGACCGGGTAGAACTGACGGGTGTCCGATCAGCCGCGCCGTGTCGACCTCGCGGACGCCGACGACCACACCCTCGTCGAGCGTGCCGGGCACGGTGACGTCCGGGCGTTCGAGGTCCTGGTTCGTCGGTACGGGCCGTTGATGCGTTCCTACGCACGGCGGGTCCTCGGTCGTTCCGACGACGTCGACGACGTCGTCCAGGAGACCTTCGTCGCGGCGTGGAAGCAGCTGCCCTCGATCGAGGACCCCTCGAAGGTCAAGAGCTGGTTGATGCGCATCGTCAGCAGGCGGTGCGTGGACAGGATCAGGGCCAGGCGTGACCACGACGACATCGCCGACCACGACTCCGAGGGACCCGAGCACGAGACGCCGCACCGTGTCGTCGAGGCCCGGTCGCGGGAACACGCGCTGACCCTGGCGTTGGAGGCGATGCCCGCCCCTCAGCGGCGGGCGTGGATCCTGAAGGAGATGGTCGGGCAGTCCTACGACGAGATCGCGGACGACTTGGGTCTTCCCGTGTCCACGGTCCGGGGACTCCTCTCCCGGGCGCGCAAGAACATGATCAGCGAGATGGAGGGATGGCGATGACCACCGATCTTCCCGACGACCTCGAGGCCGCGGGTGTCAGCGGCGACGACGTCGAGACACTGTCGCTCGAGCCCGACCGGCTCGACGGGCACACCATCGACGAGCTCGCCGACTACCTCGATGCCGGGATGACCCCGGCGGACCCGACGATCGACGACTCACCGGCTTGCCAGAACGCCCTCGATGCCCTGACGAGGGTGCGCATGCTGTCCCACGGAGCGCTCGAGGCCGACGCGCTCGACGAGGACGCGCGCGAAGACGACTGGATCACCGAGATCATCACCAACATCAGCCTCGAAGCGCACGCCGGCCGGGACATCCCCCTCCCGCCGCTGAAGGAGACCGAGAACTCCGTCATCACCGAGGGAGCCGTCCGCAGCATCGTCCGCCGCGCCGGCGACACCGTCGACGGTGTCCTCATCGGGAGGTGCACGCTCGAGGGTGACGTCACCACACCCGGTGCCCCGGTCGTCGTCCGTGTGTGGGCACGCATCGTCCGTGACCACGGCGCGACGGTGGAGGCCGTGACGGACGCGGTGTGCTCGGCCGTCGAGGATGCGCTGCGGACGCACACGGAGATGAACGTCGAGAGCATCGACGTCACGATCCGCACGGACGGCGCAGCCCCCGTCCCGGAGGAAGAACGATGACCAGCCCCGATCTCGACGACGACGCACTTCCCACCCTCGCGCTCGAGCTCGAGGCACTCGTCGAGGGCATCCCCGGCGTGGCTCACATCTACCAGCCGCGGGCGACCCTGCCCGCTCTCCTGGCTGCCCGGCTGACGCCCGACCCGACGACACCGCCCCCGCCTCCTCGGGTCGAGATCGGCGACGACGGCGTCGTCGCCCTCACCATCGCCACCGATGCCGACAGCATCTCGCCCGACGTCGCCCACCGCGTCCACGACGCCCTCCTGGAGAGGCTGGGCCGAGCGGGCACGGCAGTCAGGCGGGTCGACGTCCGCATCGCCCGCGTGGACTGACCGAGGGCGGCGACCAAGGGGTCACCGCGCCTGCTCTCACCGTGCCGCCAGCTGACGACGGCCACGCACGGGCGTCCCGGACTGGGGGTACCACGCATGGTGCACCCGCATACAGTGGCCGAATGCCTGGGGGAGCATCCCCCCTGTACCCCTTCCGAACGGATGGCTCCCCCGTGTCTCTTGCACCTGCGCTGCCAGCCGTGACCCGACGATCAGGCGACGAACTCCTCGCCCTCGTCGGTGAAGGCAACGAGCGGGCCTTCGTTGTCTTCTACGACTGCACCGTGTCCCGGGTCCTCGGGCTCGTGCGCCGCATCCTGGTCGATCCGGCGCAGTCCGAAGAGGTCACCCAAGAGGTGTTCCTCGCCGCCTGGCAGGACGCGCCCCTGTTC
This sequence comes from Frigoribacterium sp. NPDC087798, assembly GCF_044742985.1. NCBI lineage: Bacteria > Bacillati > Actinomycetota > Actinomycetes > Micrococcales > Microbacteriaceae > Frigoribacterium > Frigoribacterium sp. NPDC087798. Next base: position 3,716 of record NZ_JBIUVP010000006.1, read on the forward strand.
GACCCCACCGAGGGCACGGCGGTGGGGTGGCTGCTGATCCGCGCGCGCCGCCGTGCGATCGACCGCGTGCGGTCTTCCCAGGCCGGACGGGACCGCGACGTCGCCGTGGGCATCCGCGACCATGAACCCAGCCGAGACGACGTCGCCGAAGAGGCCGAGATCTCGGTCGAACACCACCGGGTCACGAGGGCCATGCGAACCCTCACCGTTGCGCACCGCGAGGCCCTCGAGCTGACGTACTACGGCGGCTTCACCCGGTCCGAAGCAGCCGTTCGCGCCGGCGTCCCGATCGGGACGATGAAGACCCGCATCCGGGACGCGCTCGTCGCCCTCCGGAAGCACGTCGACGGATAGGGCCTTCGGGCCATCCGTCCGGGCCGACGCAGGGGCATCCGCCTCTCGACGAAGCACCTCGACAGGTCACCTCCTCAGCACGGGCGTTCTGCCCGCAGCAGCCCCCGTCCCGGAATCGTCCGTGGAGCTTGTCTTCCCCGCGCTGCCCGTCGACGCCCGTGTCACCCGATGACGGGGCGGTCTTCCGGGTAGTCGTAGAGCAGGGTGCGGCGTCGGACGGCGAGTGCCGACGCGAGGCCGATGGGTCCGACCCGGCCGGCGAACATGAGGGCGGCGAGGACGTACTTGCCGAACGGGTCGAGCTCCTGGCTGAGTCCGACGCTCAAGCCGCAGGTGGCGAAGGCGGAGATCACCTCGAAGAGGATGCGGTCGAGGGGTTCGTCGCTGACCGTCATGATGAGCGCGGTCGCGGCGAGGACGAGGGTCGCGCCGAGGAAGATGACGCTGATCGCGACGCGGAGAGCTGCCTCGGGGACGGTGCGGCGGAAGACGCGGACGTTCTTGTCGCCCTTGCCCTCGGCGGCGATCGCGAGGAACAGCAGCGCGATGGTCGTGACCTTGATGCCGCCCGCCGTGGAGGCGGACCCGCCGCCGACGAACATGAGGGCGTCGGTGGCCAGCAGGGTGATGGGGTGGGAGGCGCCGGTGTCGACGAGCGCGAAGCCGCCGCTGCGCATCATGGTCGAGGCGAAGAGCCCGTGGACCAGCTTCTCGCCCGCCGGGAGGTCGCCGATGGTCGCCGTGTTGCTCCACTCGAGGAGCGTCCACACCGCAGCTCCCACGATCAGGAGCCCGGTGGTGACCGTCACGGTCAGCTTCGTGTGGAGGTTCCAGCGTCGCAGGTGGGTCTTGTGGACCATGAACACCATGAAGACGGGGAAGCCCAGGCTGCCCACGAACACCCCGACCATGAGAGGGACGATGATGGCCGGGTCGGTGGCGAACTGTTCGAGGCCGTCGGCGTGGGTGACGAAGCCGGCGTTGTTGAAGGCCGAGACCGCGTAGAAGACACCGTGCCACGTGCCCGAGACGAACGACCCCTCCCGCACGATGAACGCGGGCACGAGCACGAGCGCGAGCGCCGCCTCCACGACGACCGTGGTGAGTACGACGATCTTGAGCAGGGACTGGACCTCGCCGAGCTTGCTGGTGCCGATGCCTTGCTGGGCCATGATCCGCCCGCGTACGCCGAGCTTGTGCGTGACGGCCCGCGACAACAGGAGCGCGATGGTCACGATGCCGAGGCCGCCGACCTGGACCCCGGCGAGGATGACGACCTGGCCGAAGAAGGACCAGTGGGTCGCCGTGTCGACGGTCACGAGCCCGGTGACGGTCATCGCGGACACCGCGGTGAAGACCGCGTCGTGCAGCGGGGTCCTCGTGCCGTCGGCCGTCGCGACGGGGAGTGCCAGCAGGGCGGAGAAGAGCAGGACGACACCGAGGAAGATCCCCAGCGCGACCAGTGCAGGCGAGCGGCGCAGGACACCCTGCGAGAAGGCAGCGATCCGGGCAGGAGCGGCGGTGCTCTTCGTCTGCGTCGTCACCGGCCCCACAGTAAGACACTTCGCCCGCCACCCCGCCACCCCGCCACCCCGCCACCCCGCCACCCCGCAATGCCGACCGGCGCCGAACGGAGGACGCGGAGAGGGCCCGCGAGGCCGACCGCGCTACGGTGTGTCCTCCGAGGTGCCGGCGACCTGCCGGGAAGAAGCCGCTCCGCGCGCCGTCACGCTCCGGTTCCGTGAGCCGTTCGTCGCAGCGTTCTTCCTCACCCCTCCGCCCCGAACAGCTCCTGGACTTCGACGAGGGTGTGACAGAGGCGCTGTTCGTCGGGCTGCGAGAGATCGGTCACCGCGTAGGCGTCCGTCACCCTCTGCACGAAGCCGACGAGGACGTCGATCCCGGTCGTGCCGTTCCGGTAGTCCAGGACGCGCCAGGTGCCTCGGCTATCGGGTCGAGCAAGATCATGGGCATGGCGCGGGCAAGGAGGCCGACGGCGTGCGGTGCTCGATCATCGTGGTCGCCTCTCGGATCTCGATGGCGCCCGGGCGCCACGAGAGTGGTGGGTGGGAGCGGCCTCGTGGGCGAGCCGATGTCGCACGTGGCCGGCGACGGAGTCGGCTCGTCCCGTGACGGCGACGAGCAGGACGAAGGCGACGAGGTGAGCGAAACCGCGGGTGGGGATCGGCATGGATCGTGTCTATGCCCGGGGCCGGATGTGCGGAGAGGGGTTGCCGAGAACTGCCGCTCAGACTTATGGGCGATCGTCGCGGTGCCGTCAGTGGAACGGACACCGGGATGGCGCACCGGCTGCGCGGACCCGGCCGCCGGACGACGGCTTCGTCGGCAGCCGTCGCCGGTCGACGTCGAGCCCGTCGTCGAGGATCGCCAGGCGAGCGTCGCTGAGCGCGGTGACGGCGGCGGCGAGGCCGGCGATGGCGAGCTTCTCGCCGGGGCATCGGTGTCCGCCCGCCGGGTCCCCGCCACCGTGAGGGATGAACGTCGAGATCGCCTCGTAGTCCTCGACGCCCACGAAACGTTCCGGATCGAACTCGGAGGCGCGGTTCCAGGAGGCGTCATCCGTGTCGGTGCCGAGGATGTCGAGCAGGACCCGCCCGCCGGCGGGGAGCTCCCGTCCGTCGATCTCGACGTCGTGGCGCGCCCAGCCGGGCAGCATCGGTACGAACGGCGCGGTCCGCCGGACCTCCTGCGCGAACGCGACGGCGAGCGGCCCACCGGTCGACGTTCTACGCTCGGTGGCTTCCTCGGCGATCCGCTCTCGCCACTCGGGGTGGTCGTGCAGTGCCTTCGCGGCGAACGCGACGAAGCGGGCCACCGCGATCATCGGGCGGATGCTGTTCTGCAGCTCGATCCCCGCCAGCTTCGCGGGCATCAGCTCGCCCTCGGGGTCCCGGTGCCGAGCCCACTCGTCGAGGGCCGTGCCTTCCCCGGGCTCGAGAGCGCCGGCGCGAACCGCCTCGACGAGGCGGCGAGCGTGCCGATCGGACCAGGCACGGTTCACCGCTGCCAGCAGGTACTCGGGGGAGTACGGCACACCGAAGCCGTCGACGATCTGCGCGAGGCGGGCCGACCAGCGGGTCCGCGCCTCCGGGGTTCCCGGCAGGCCCGCCCACCTCATGCTCGCGCGACCGAACGCCCCGACGGCCGCATCGTAGGCGGAGCGTCGACCCCCGGACAGCCAGGCATCGATCTCGTGCCGCCACTCCCGTTCGAGCAGGGGCGTCAGCCGGGCGACCTGGTCGTCCTCGTACGCGACGTCGAGGAACGTCGCTTTGCGGTGCCGGTGTTCCGCTCCGTCGAGGCTGTGCACGGACCCGGTGCCGAAGAGCGTCTGCTGGACGATCGCGGGCATGGCCCCGTGCCGAGCGATCCGCCGTTCGTCGTAGAAGAGCTCGACGGCCTCGGCGCCCCGGACCAGCAGCGCCTCCCGCCCGAGCAGGCGGAGAGGCACGGCCCGGGCGCCCGTCCGCGTTCGCTCCCAGAAGCGCGCAGCGAAACCGTAACCTCGGGTGAGCAGGGCGATCGAGTCGTCGCGAAGCGGGTTCGTCCTGGGTGTCGAGGGGAACATGCGGCCATCGTGCCAGCGCTCACGCATTCGCGACCAGGCGATCTCGCCGAGGTCACGGCCGTCCGCCGGGAGCGTCGTCGCCGCCGCGCCTCCCGCCCCGGTGGGCGTGTGGTGGGCGTGTGGTGTCCGTGAGGAAGACGGCGATCGCCGTAGGGAAGTCGTAAGGGCCCGCGATCGGCGATGCGGCGCGGTGTCTACTGACTCGCTGTGCCCACGACGGGCACCGGGCCGTCCGGCCCGTCGATCGTCCTCCTTGGAGTCGTAGTGCTCGACATCGTGTACGTGCTCGCCGTCATCGCTGTGTTCGCAGTGGTGTCCCTCGTGGCGAAGGGGGTCGAGAAGCTGTGATCGTGTTCAGCATCGGGGCCGCCGTCCTCGCCGTGGCCGCCCTGGCGTACCTCGTGTACGCCCTCGTGAAGCCCGAGCGCTTCTGATGGACGCGGTGTTCGGCATCCTCCAGATCCTCACGGTCGTCGTGGTCCTCGTCGTCGCGTACCGCCCCCTCGGCGACCACATGGCGAGGATCTTCACCACCGCGAGGGACGCCCGCGTCGAGCGCGGTTTCTACCGCCTCGTCGGCGTCGACCCGACGTCGGAACAGACCTGGCCGGCCTACCTCCGAGGCGTCCTGACGTTCTCGGTGGTCGGGGTCCTCCTCGTCTACGCGATCCAGCGCCTCCAGGCGTTCCTGCCCTACTCGCTCGGCTTCCCGGCCGTACCCGAGGGCCTGTCGTTCAACACCGCGGCCTCCTTCGTCACGAACACCAACTGGCAGTCGTACTCGCCCGACGTGACCCTCGGCTACGCCGTCCAGCTCGGCGGACTCGCCGTCCAGAACTTCGTCTCCGCGGCCGTCGGCATCGCCGTCGCCGTCGCCCTGATCCGCGGGCTCGCCCGGGCGAGGAGCGGCACGCTCGGCAACTTCTGGGTCGACCTGACCCGCTCGATCACGCGTCTCCTCCTGCCCCTGGCCTTCGTGTCGGCGATCGTCCTGGTCGCCGGCGGCGTGATCCAGGACTTCGCGGGATCCACCGACGTCACGACCCTCACCGGCGGCAGCGCGACGATCCCCGGCGGCCCCGCGGCCTCGCAGGAGGCGATCAAGCTGCTCGGCACGAACGGCGGCGGCTTCTTCAACGCCAACAGCTCGCACCCGTTCGAGAACCCGACCGCCTGGACGAGCGTGTTCCAGGTCGTGCTGATGCTCGTCATCCCGTTCTCGCTGCCTCGCACCTTCGGCCGCATGGTCGGCTCCACGAAGCAGGGCGTCGCGATCGCGGCGGTGATGACGACGATCTTCGCCGTCTCGCTCAGCGCCATGACGTGGTTCGAGCTGCGGGGCGCCGGCACGGCGACCCAATTCGCCGGCGGCGCGATGGAGGGCAAGGAGGCGCGGTTCGGCATCTGGGGATCGACCCTCTTCGGGACCACCTCCACGCTGACCTCGACGGGTGCCGTCAACTCGATGCACGACTCGTACACCGCGCTCGGCGGCATGATGGCGATGCTGAACATGATGCTCGGCGAGATCGCCCCCGGCGGCGTCGGCTCGGGCCTGTACGGCATGCTCGTGCTCGCCGTGATCACGGTGTTCATCGCCGGCCTGCTCGTCGGCCGCACCCCCGAGTACCTCGGCAAGAAGATCGGGCCGCGCGAGATCAAGCTCGCCAGCCTCTACATCCTCGTCACGCCGACCATCGTGCTCGCCTTCACGGCGCTGAGCTTCGTGATCCCCGCCGTGCGCGCCGACGTCGAGGGCACGTCGATCTGGAACCCGGGCCTGCACGGCTTCAGCGAGGTGCTCTACGCCTTCACCTCCGCCGCGAACAACAACGGTTCGGCGTTCGCGGGCCTGACGGCGAACACCCCGTGGTTCAACACCACCCTCGGCGTCGCGATGCTGCTCGGACGGTTCCTCCCGATCGTGCTCGTGCTCGCCCTCGCCGGCTCCTTCGCCGCACAGGACAGGGTCCCCGCCACCGCCGGGACCCTGCCCACCCACCGCCCGCAGTTCGTGGGCCTGCTCACCGGCGTCTCGGTGATCATCACCGCGCTGACCTACTTCCCCGTCCTCGCACTGGGACCGCTCGCCGAAGGGCTGAAGTGACCATGTCCATCTCCACCGACACCCCCACCACCGACCACGAACGCGAGGGCGACCAGGCCCCGACGAACCGAGGAGGCGCGTTCGGCGCCGCCCAACTCGTCGCGGCCCTGCCCGGCGCCTTCCGCAAACTCGACCCGCGCGAGATGTGGCACAACCCCGTCATGTTCATCGTCGAGGTCGGCGCCGCCTACACGACGGTCCTCGCGATCGCCGGTCTCTTCACCGGTCCCGAGACCTCGGGCGGCTCGCCCGTCCCCGGCTCCTTCACCTGGGCCATCGCCGTCTGGCTCTGGCTCACCGTCCTCTTCGCCAACCTCGCCGAGTCCGTCGCCGAGGGGCGCGGCAAGGCACAGGCCGAGACCCTCAAGGCGACCCGCACCAGCACCACCGCCCGGCGCGTGGTCTCGTACGACGCGACGTCCGACGCCGGTGCCGAGCGCGCCTCCTCGGAGTCGGTGTCCTCGGCCGACCTGACGCTCGGCGACACGGTCGTCGTGACCGCCGGCGAGCTGATCCCGGGTGACGGCGACATCGTCTGGGGCATCGCGAGCGTCGACGAGTCGGCCATCACGGGCGAGTCCGCCCCGGTGATCCGCGAGTCGGGCGGCGACCGCAGCGCGGTCACCGGCGGCACCCGCGTGCTGTCCGACCGGGTCGTCGTGCGCATCACGAGCAAGCCCGGCGAGACCTTCGTCGACCGCATGATCCGTCTCGTCGAGGGAGCCTCGCGTCAGAAGACGCCGAACGAGATCGCGCTGAACATCCTGCTCGCGAGCCTGTCCATCGTCTTCGTCGTCGTGACGCTGACGCTCAACCCCATCGCGGCCTACAGCGACGCGTCGGTGAGCATCCCCGTGCTCATCGCCCTGCTGGTCTGCCTCATCCCCACGACGATCGGTGCGCTGCTCAGCGCCATCGGCATCGCGGGCATGGACCGTCTCGTGCAGCGCAACGTGCTCGCGATGTCGGGCCGCGCGGTCGAGGCCGCGGGTGACGTCACGACGCTGCTGCTCGACAAGACCGGCACCATCACCTACGGCAACCGGCAGGCGGCCGAGTTCACCCCGCTCGACGGCATCGCCCGCGCCGAACTCGTCGACGCCGCCGCCCGGTCGTCGCTCAGCGACCCGACCCCCGAGGGCGGGTCGATCGTCGACCTCGCCCTCACGACGGGGTGGCACGACGCCGACGGTCGGCCGGGAGAGATCGTGCCCTTCACCGCCCAGACCCGCATGTCGGGCCTCGACCTGCCCGACGGCACGCAGATCCGCAAGGGCGCCGGCGCCTCCGTCATCGCCTGGGTCGAGGAGGACCGCCCTCTCGCCGGCACCGAGCACGACGAACTGCAGGCCCGCATCGACGAGATCTCGAACGCCGGAGGGACCCCCCTGGTCGTCGCGATCAAGAGCACGGCCTCGGACGCTCGCGTCCTCGGCGTCGTGTACCTCAAGGACGTCGTCAAGGCCGGCCTGCGCGAACGGTTCGCCGAGCTGCGCAGCATGGGCATCCGCACGGTCATGATCACCGGCGACAACCCCCTGACCGCCAAGGCGATCGCGGCCGAGGCCGGCGTCGACGACTACCTCGCCGAGGCCACCCCGGAGGACAAGCTCGCCCTCATCCGCCGGGAGCAAGAAGGAGGCGCGCTCGTCGCGATGACCGGCGACGGCACCAACGACGCCCCGGCCCTGGCCCAGGCCGACGTCGGCGTCGCGATGAACACCGGCACCTCGGCCGCCAAGGAGGCCGGCAACATGGTCGACCTCGACAGCGACCCGACGAAGCTGATCGACATCGTCCGCATCGGCAAGCAGTTGCTCATCACCCGGGGTGCCCTCACGACGTTCTCGATCGCCAACGACGTCGCGAAGTACTTCGCGATCATCCCGGCCATGTTCGCCGGGGTGTTCCCGGGCCTCGGGCTGCTGAACGTCATGCAGCTGTCCTCGCCGGCCTCGGCGATCCTGTCGGCGATCGTGTTCAACGCGCTCGTGATCGTCGTGCTCATCCCGCTCGCCCTGCGCGGCGTGGCGTACCGGGCGGCGTCGGCGTCGTCGATCCTGTCGCGCAACCTCCTCGTCTACGGACTCGGCGGCGTCGTCGCCCCGTTCGTCGGCATCAAGATCATCGACCTGATCGTCAGCCTGCTGCCCGGCTTCTGAGCCGGCGCAGACGACCAACGAGAGAGAGACCATGAACACCCGCACCCTGTTCCGCCAGTACGGCGTCGCCCTTCGCGCGATGCTCGTCTTCACCGCCGTCCTCGGCGTGGCCTACACGGCCGCCGTCACCGGGATCGGCCAGCTCGTCCCCGGCGGTGAGGCGGACGGTTCCGCCGTCCGGGTCGACGGGCGGACCGTCGGCTCGTCGCTCATCGGGCAGTCGTTCACCGACGCCGACGGGGTCGCCCTGCCCGAGTGGTTCCAGTCGAGGCCTTCCGCCGCCGGTGACGGCTACGACGCCTCCGCCTCGAGCGGCAGCAACTACGGGCCCGAGAACCCGGACCTCGTCGCCGCCGTCGAGGAGCGACGGGCGGCGATCGCCGAGAGCGACGGCGTCGCCCCGGAGGACGTCCCCGTCGACGCGCTCACCGCCTCCGCGTCCGGGCTCGACCCGCACATCAGCCCCGAGTACGCGCGCATCCAGGTCGATCGGGTCGCCGCGGCACGGGACCTGCCGGTCGCGGACGTCGAGGCGCTCGTCGAGGAGCACACCCAGGGCCGGGACCTCGGCTACCTGGGCGAGCCCACCGTGAACGTGCTCGAGCTCAACGCGGCCCTGGCCGAGACGGGACGCTGAGGCCGGCGCGTCGCGACCTCGAGGTCAGTCGTAGACGCGGCCCAGCACCCACCCGCCGTCGATGCCGAGGACGACCTCGAACATGTGGGTCGTGTCGTCGTCGTCGGTGGCCTGGAAACGCCAGCCGACGAAGCGACGGGGCGGGTGCGTGATGAAGGGGGGCGTCACAGCCGGCTCGACCCGCAGCTCGGTCGGGGTGTCGCTCACCCGCCACCGTCGGCAGGACCAGACCAGCCGCGCCGGCAGGTCGCGCTCGAACCACAGCGCGACGGGCTCGTGGGTGGTCTGGGTGCTCATGTCGTCCTCCTGCACGTTCGAACGTGTGTTCGAACGGATCGAGTGTAGGTCAGGCCGGGAGGGCGAGCAACCAGATCACGATCGTCTTCCCGGACAGGGGGTCGAGCGGGGTGCCCGGGGCTGGATATGATCCGGCGTGACCCGGTGATCCGACCGCCCGGTCCACGAAGGGGACGACCGTGAGCACACCGATCGAGCCGGGCGCACCCGAGCAGCGACCGCAGGGATGGCAGCAGCCCGAGCAGCCGCAGCAGCAGCAGCCGCAGCAGCAGCAGCCCCAGCCCCAGCCGCAGGCCCAGGCCCCCTGGCAGGCGTGGCCGACGCAGGACCCCTACGCCGCGCCTCCTGCGTTCCTCCCCGCCCTGCCGTCGCAGCCGTCGAGGACCCCCTGGGTCCTCGCGATCGTCGGTGCGGCGGTCGTCGCCCTGATCGTCGGCGGCGGGGCCGGCCTACTCGGCGGGATGTCGCTCGCCGGCGGGTCGGCGGGCTACGGCTACGACGACGGTTCGTCGTACGCCGACGAGGACCCCACCACGTACTTCGGCTCGGACGCGGTCTACGGCGACTACCTCTACCCCCTCGACTTCTCGGGCGTGACCAGCGTCGACGGGCTCGACGTCGGCACCTGCTTCACCGTCGGCGACCTTGGTCGCGAGGGCACCGGCGACGTCGAGACCGCCTCGTGCGACGAGGCCCACGACGAAGAGGCCTACCTGGTGGACGAGCTGGACGGCGGGGCGTTCCCCGGCGGCTACGAGGTCCTGGACGAGGCGGCCGACCTCTGCGACGCGGCCTTCAGCGACTACGTCGGGGCCTCGTACGACGAGTCCCTCGCCGACTACGGCGTGCTCGCCCCCACCGAGAAGGGCTGGGACGACGGCGAGCGCTCGGTCGTCTGCTACGCGTACACGTACGGCACGACCCGCGTCGGCAGCCTGGCGGACTCGGGCGTCTAGGCCGGGACTCCCGGCCCGGCCTCGGTCTCGTGCCGCGCCTCGGCGGCGGTGACGCCCCCGAGCGACCTCACCACGGCCGGCGCGATCGCCTGCCCCCAGCGCCGGTGCATGGTGGCCCACGACAGCAGCTCCTGGTGGTACATCCCCTCGGACCGCCACTCGGGGAACGGCACCCACGATGCGCCGGGCGTGGTCAGGGCGACCCGGGCCGTCAGCGCGTTCAGCCGTTCGATCTGACGGGTCAGCAGTCGCTTGGCCACCGGGGGGATCGGCCGGAACTCGGCCATCGGCGGGATGCCGACGTAGACCATGCGGCAGTCGGGGCCGGCCGTCTCGCGCACCCGGTCGGCGAGACGGCGGAGGTCGGCCTCCCAGGAGGCGCCCCCGGTCGCCAGCAGGACGTCACAGATGCCGAGCAGCACCACCGCCGCCTCTGCGGGCTCGGTCGGCAGCTCGACGCGGGCGGCCTCGGCGGCGGTGAGCACGGGTGCCGAGACCTCGCGCCAGGTGACGCCGCGGCCCCGGGCCGAGCCGACGAGGCGGGCGGTCTGGCTGGCGCAGGTCAGGTCGTGAGCGAGCACGCCGAAGCCCTCGACGGCGATGCTGCCGACGAAGAGCAGGTGCACGGGGTCCGGGCCGTCGACGGTCATGCGGCGGGCGTCGCGGGGGTAGGGCGCCCGCGCCACCTCGCGCCGGTACAGCGCGAGGTGCAGGCGGAAGAGGGGTTGGGAGGCGCGCAGGACGGCCGCGATCAGGCGGCCGTGCGGGCGGGGGGTCGGGGTCTCGACCAGGGGCATGTGCGTTCGCAATCCGTGCAGTGCAGGAGGCGCGGCCTCCGCCGGTCTCGTCCCGAGACCGAGGTCAGTCTGCCGGTCCCCCGAAATGAGGACATTCCCCTTTCGGGGGTGGGTGGCGCAGAAGGCCGCAGAATCAGGCCTCGGAGCCGGCTTGGTCGACGACGGAGAGGGGGCGCTGTCCGCAATGCGAACAGCCCGGTCGAGTAGTTAGAGGGACTAGCTATCCCGTGGTTTCATTCCTGTGCACCGACTTCACGGGCGGTGCGGGATGCGACCGGGTCGCGCCCCCTCCGGCAACAGCATCACGGGCAGGCAGCACAGGGCTGCCGAGATCGGACACACCATGACACTCCTCACGCCGTCGCGTCGCCGCATCGACGCGGACCACAGCCCCTTCTCCGAGGTCCGCGAGACCGAACGCCAGGCGACCCTCTTCGTCATCGCCACGGCAGCCGTCGGCGCCAGCGCGAGCCTCGTCGCCGCGCTCTTCCTCAGCAACGGGCTCTTCCTGTGAACGACGACCTCGTCTACGTCGAACTGGCCCCCACCGAGCCCCTCGACCTGTCGATGCTCTTCGAGGCCGAGGCGGCCTGACCCCTCGAGGCGGCCTAACCCCTCGAGGCGGCCCGAGCCGTCCAGGCGGCCCGCCTCGGCCGGTCGGCCACCGCGGGACGTGACGTCCATGCGCTTCCGAGCCGGCGCCTCCTACCCTTGACGCCATGCAGACCCTCGACCCGGCCCGCGCCGATCCGGCCTCACGGCTCGACAGTCGGTACGGCCGGCGGCCGGGCCGAACCCGTCGATCGCGACTGATCGCTCTCGTCGCGGGTGCCGTCGTGGCCGTCGTGGTGGCGGCCTGGGTCGTGCTCGTCGCGTTCGACGGCGACTCGGCCGAGCTCGAGGTGAGCCACTACGGCTTCACCGTCGCGGGCGACGACGCCGTCCAGGTGCAGTACACGATCAACGTCGCGGGCGGCACGGACGTCGGCTGCGCGGTGCAGGCGCTGAACGAGAACCGCGCGGTGGTCGGGTGGAAGGTCGTCGACCTGCCCGCGGTCGACACGTTCACGCAGACCTACACGACCTCGCTCGTGACCAGCGAGCGAGCCGTGACCGGTTCGGCCTACCGCTGCTGGGTGCTCTGACCGGCACCTCCACGAACGACGCGACCCGCGCCTCCTGCAGGAGGCGCGGGTCGCGTTCGTCGGGCGGCGTCACCGCCCGGCCGGGTCAGGAGGCCTGCGGCACCCGGTTCGCCTTCGCCAGGTTGGCGACGAGCTCGTCCTTCGTCTGACGGACGACGTAGGCCGGGCGGTCGCGCTCGACGCGCCAGCTCTCGGACAACGGGCTGACGTCGACGGTGTCGAAGCCGAGCTCGTCGTAGAGGTCGGTCATCAGCGCGACGGCCTCGGGGGAGTCGCTCGACGTGGCCAGCGCGCGGCGGTCGGGGGTGCCGGCCGGGGCGGTGTCGGTCGTGATGTCGTCGGCCGGGATGTGGTTGAAGCCCTTGACGACCGTGCTGGTGGGCAGGTGGCGCTGCAGCATCTCGGCGGTCGTGTCGGTGCCCTCGTCGAGCGCGGTGATGTGGCCGTCGCGCTCGAAGTAGTAGTTGTTCGTGTCGATCACGGTCTTGCCCGCGAGCGGCTCGACGGGCACCTGGTCGACGTTCTTGAGGGGGACGGTGACGACGACGACGTCGCCCGCTTCGCCGGCCTCGGTCGCCGTGGCGGCCCGGGCCTTGGGGCCGAGGTCGGCCACGAGGTCGGCCAGGGTCTCGGGGCCGCGCGAGTTGCTGATCACGACGTCGTGGCCGTGGGCGATGACCGCCCGGGCGACCTGGCTGCCGATGTTGCCTGCTCCGATGATTCCGTAGGTTGTCATGCGCAACGCAACCGATGGCCCGCCCGATGCCTTCCCGACGACGGCGTTCTCCCAGGGCATCGCAAGGTCCGGTCCGCTCGCGCCGGGGTCCCCGGGCGGTGGGCGTGACCTCGTCGTGATGCGATCGTCATCCGCCGGACCGTCACGAGATCGCCCCGCATGCGACAGGATGGACCACACACCAGTCACGAGGGGGAGGCGATGGCCGCGCCACAGCAGGACGACGCGCTCGATCGCGTCCTCGCCGAGCGCTACCGCCTGCAGTCCGTCGTGGGCCGGGGCGGCATGGCGACCGTCTACAAGGCCGTCGACGAGAGCCTCAACCGCACGGTCGCGATCAAGGTCTTCCACAGCGCGATGGTCGACCCGGCCCGACAAGAGGCCGAGCTCGGCGTGCTGTCGAGCCTCGAGCACCACGGCCTCGTCGGTCTCTTCGACGCCGGCGTCGAGCAGGGGCCGAACGGTCCGCAACGCTTCCTCGTTATGCCGCTGATCGCCGGCCTCAACCTCGAAGACCGTCTGCGGCACGGCGCGCTCGCCCCGCGGCACATCGCCGAGATCGGCTACGACATGGCCGAGGCGCTCGACTACATCCACGGCCACGCGGTCGTGCACCGCGACATCAAGCCGTCGAACATCCTGCTCGTCGACTACGGCGACCACGAGGCGGCCCGCGCCCGGGCCAAGCTCGCCGACTTCGGCATCGCCCTCACCGAGGACGTCGAACGACTCACCGCCGAGGGGGTCACCACCGGCACCGCGGCGTACCTCAGCCCCGAGCAGGCCGTGGGCGGCCAGGTCGGCCCCCCGAGCGACGTCTACAGCCTCGGCCTCGTGCTGCTGCAGTGCTTCACGCGTCGACGCGAGTTCCCGGGGTCGCTCGTCGAGTCGGCCGTGGCCCGGCTGTCGCGCGACCCGGTGCTGCCCGACCCGCTGCCCGAGCACTGGCGTCACGCCTTGCGGGCGATGACCCGCCGCGACCCCGCCGAGCGGCCGACGCGGGCCGAGCTCGTCGCGATGATGCGCGACGTGGTCATCACCGAGACGACCGAGCACCGCGACGCCGTGGGCGACCTGTCGACCGGCGACGGCTCGATGCGCGGGGGCGACACCGAGCCGTTCGACCACAGCGAGGTGCTCGACACCCTGCCCAACGAGGCGCTCGACCGCGTCACCGCCATGGCGGCCCGCCTGTTCTCGGCGCCCATCGCCCTGGCGACCGTCATCGACGACGACCGCACGTGGTTCACGACCCACTACGACCCCGCCGTGGGCGACATCGCCCGGCACATCGACCTCTCGCTCGGGGCCGTCCACTCGTCCGAGCCGCTGGTCATCGAGGACGCCGCGACCGACCGTCGCGTGGCGTCGAGCCCGCTGGTCACCGGTCCGCTCGGCATGCGGTTCTACGTCAGCGTGCCCCTCACCCGGCGCGACGGCCACACGATCGGCACCCTCTCGGTGATCGGGCGCGAGCCGGGCACGGCCAGTGACGAGCAGGTCGCCAACCTCGCCGACCTCGCGGCGCTCGTCGTCGCCCAGCTCGAGCTGCGACAAGAGAGCCTGCGCATCGCCGGCACGACCACCGGCAGCGTCCCGCACGCCGAGCGCGTCGACCTCGACTCCCGCACCCGGAGCCCGTCCGACCGCTGACGTGCGGCAGACTTGCCCGGTGACCGTCGAGCTCGTGCCCTCCGCCGCGAGCCGGCCCACCGTGAGGCAGTCCTCCGCGACCGGGGCCGCCCCCGTGCCCGCCCGCGTCGCCGCCTTCCCCCGCCTGCGCTACATGGGCTCGAAGTACGCGCTGCTGCCCGTGCTGCACGACGTCTTCTCGAGCGTCGCGTCCGTGTCGAGCCGCGAACCCGGAGGCCGAGGAGGCGCGGTGCGGCCCTCGACCGCGATCGACGCCTTCAGCGGGTCCGGCGTCGTCTCGTACCTGATGAAGGCGGAAGGTCGCCAGGTCGTGAGCAACGACTTCCTGGCGTTCCCCGCGGTCATCGCCCGCGCCTCCGTCGTCAACGGGTCGACGACGCTGTCCGACGAGCTCGTCGACGAGATCTGCGGCCCGCCCGCGGACGACCGCGACGTCGTCCGCCGCACCTTCGACGGCGTGTTCTTCTCGGCCGACGACCGGGCGTTCCTCGACTCGGCCTGGTCGCACGTCGACCGGCTCGTCGGTGCCGAGCGCGACCTGGCGATCGCGGGCCTCGTGCTGGCCGCGGCGCGCAAGCAGCCCCGGGGCGTCTTCACCTTCACCGGGGCGCGGTACGACGACGGGCGCCGCGACCTGCGGCTGACCATGGCCGAGCAGTTCCGGGCGGCCGTCCGGGCCTACGGCGCCACCGTGTTCGACGACGGGCTCGCGCACGAGGCCGTCGAGGGCGACGTCGCCGACCTCGGGCGACCACCCGCCGACCTGGTGTACCTCGATCCGCCCTACGCGCCTCCTCGGGACGACGCGGACTACATGAAGCGGTACCACTTCCTGCAGGGGCTGGCCGTGTACTGGCGGGGGCAGACGATCATGACCGAGACCAAGACGAAGAAGATCGCCAAGCTGTTCACGCCGTTCGCCTACCCGCGCACGGTCGACGACGCCCTCGTGCGCACCTTCGAGCAGTTCGCCGACGCCGGGGCGCTCGTGCTGTCGTACTCGTCGAACGCCGTGCCGAGCCGCGAGCGCATCGAGCAGCTGATGCGCACGGTCAAGCCGCACGTCGAGGTGCGCGTGGTCGACCACACCTACAGCTTCGGCACGCACCGCGCGGCGACCCGCACCGCGGCCACCGAGTACGTCTTCGTCGGGAGGGACCGACCGTGACGATCCCCACCTTCGACGAGTACGTCGCCTCGCTCGGCCGCATGACCCCGCACGTCGACCCGACCGCGCCGTCGGCCGCGGCGACCGACCTCGGCCGGGCCGCGGCGAGCCTCGGCGACCTGCCCGTCGTCGACCGCGACCACCTCGCCGAGTGGACCCGGCAGCACCCGGCGTGGGTGCCCGCCCTCGGCCTGGCCGTCGGGCTGTCGCAGGAGAAGCTGCGCAACTCGCTGCGGCACGCCTTCGACACCCCGAGCTGGCTGACGCTCGCGCGCGGACGGGCCGACGAACTGGTCGCCCACCTCGACGACGAGTTCGAGCTCGTCCGCCTCGTCGCGTCCCAGCGGCACCGCACGTACGACTTCGGCGACCTGCTCTCGGCCCGGGCCGGCACCCGGGCGTCGGCGATCCGCGCCGGGGTGTCGGGTCGGCGGCTCGAGGACGAGATCGAGGCCATCGCCCGTGACCTCGGACTCGCCTGCGGCACGCGGACGCGGTTCACCGGCCGGGCGAACCGTACGGCGCCGTGCGACCTGGTGATCCCCTCGGCGGAGGAGCCCGCCATCGTGGTCGCGGCGAAGGGGTTCGACTCGACCGGTTCGAAGCTGACCGACGCCGTCCGCGAGATCGAGGAGATGGCCGACGTGCGGCTGCCCCGACAGACCGTCATGGCCGTGATCGACGGCATCGGCTGGAAGAGCCGTCAGGCCGACCTCAAGCGCATCCACCAGCTCTGGGTCGACCAGCAGATCGACGGGCTCTACACGCTGTCGACGCTCGACCGCTTCCGGGCCGACCTGGCCGACGCCGCACGCCTGCGCCGCCTCATCCCCTAGGCCGCGGCCCGCGGCCCGTGGCCCGCGGCCCGCAGCCGAGGCGGGTCAGGCGGGTCAGGCGGCGGCGTGGGGCGCGTCCCGGGTGCCGACCCCGTGGCGGTCGAACGCCCGGCCGAGGTCGAGCAGCGTGTCGGCGAGGGCGCCGTGTCGCGACGCCGGCACGACCTCGGCGAACGCGGCGGCGTAGGCGCTCGCGATGGCCGTCGTGACCTCGACGCCGCGTGGCGTGCGGCTGACGATGACGCTGCGGCGGTCGTCCGGGTTGCGGCGCCGGTCGAGGTGCCCGGCGTCGACGAGGCGGTCGACGAGGTTGGTCATCGCACCCGACGAGAGGTCGAGGTGCTCGGCCGCCCGCTTCGGGGTGACCAGGTCGCCGGTGGCCCACACGTAGAAGAGGAACCGGATGTCGGTGTCGCCCAGCCCGAAGAGGTCGCCCTGGTGGTCGAGCACCCGCGAGTGGTTCAGCATCAACAGGCGGAACGAGTCGAGCAGGCGGCCGAGGTCGCCGGGGGCGAGGCCGGGGTCGGGCGTGAGGCCGGGGCCGGTGATGAGGCCGGGGTCGGCCCGGGGTGGGGAGATGAGCAAGGTGGTCCTCCGTGACGCGTGTGGGCGTGCCGTCCATGGCACCGGCTCAGTCAACAAGAATCTCGACGATCGTGACACCCCCACCACTGGGGACATGGTTCGCCTTGCGTGCCTCTCGGAGTCCAAGTAATTTGATTGTCGTACCACTTGAGAACAACGACCACTCGAAACCGGAACGGTTCGGGAGGTGAGCTTCTCACCGGCGAAGCCCCTGAATCACCTCGCCGGGGTGGCCCCCGACATCCCCCCTTTCCACCCTCTCGCCCTGGAGCACACCATGTCCCGTCCCACGCCCCGCATCGCCCGCATCGCCGCCTGGATCGCCATCCCCGCCGCCCTCGTCGCCTCGGGCATCGTCGTCTCGACGGCGTCGTACTCGGCCTTCTCGTCGACCACGGTGAACCCCACCAGCAACTGGACCGCCGGCACCGTCGCCCTGACCGACGACGACAGCAACACCGCGCTCTTCACCGCCACGAACCTCAAGCCCGGCCAGACCGGCAGCAACTGCATCGCCGTCACCAGCACGGGCTCGCTCGCCTCGGCCGTCAAGCTCTACGGGACGGGCGCCGCCACGACCAACAACCTCGCGTCGAACATCACGCTGAGCGTCGTGCAGGGCACCGGCGGCGGCTTCGGCTCGTGCACCGGCTTCACCCCGCTCTCCGCGGGCTCGAGCCTCTACAACGGCACGCTGGCCGCCTTCGGCACCAGCTACACCAACTACTCCAACGGCGTCGGCACCTGGGCCCCCACCGGCACCGCGTCCGAGACCCGCACCTACCAGGTGACCTACACCGTCTCGAACACCGCCCCCAACACGACCCAGGGCGGCACCGCGAGCCTCGGCCTCACCTGGGAGGCCCAGAACAGCTGAGGCCCGTCCCGCGGCTGACCCCCGCGTCACGGCGACACCGCACCAGCACCGCGCACCACCGCACCAGGCGGCCCGACACCGCATCATCCGCACCACCCCCGAGCAGAGGCACCCATGAGCACGATCGACCTGAAGCTGCGGCCCACCACCGCGGCCCCGGCCTCGATCACCGTGTCCCTGGGTGCCTCTCGTCCGTGGCTCGACTGGACGCGCCTGGCCCTCGGCACCGCGTCCCGCGTCGTGCTCTACTCGCTGCTCGGCCTGATGGTCTACGCGGCCGCTCCCGCCGCCCTCGGCTGGAGCCCCACGACCGTGATGACCGGCTCGATGGAGCCCCGCATCCACCCCGGCGACGTCGTCGTCGCGAAGCCCGTGGCGGCGTCCGACGTGCACCGCGGTCAGGTCCTCCTCTTCGACGACCCCGACCAGGCCGGGCACCTGCGGCTGCACCGCTACCACGACAACGGCCAGGCCGGGCAGATCGTCACCAAGGGCGACGCCAACCCGAGCGTCGACTCGACGCCGATCGACCGCAGCGCCGTCATCGGCGTCGGGTTCCTGCGCGTGCCGTACGTCGGAACGCCCTTCGTCTGGGCCGCGGCCCACCAGTACGGCCACCTGCTGGTCACCGGCGGACTGCTGATCCTCGTCGTCCTGCTCAGCCGCAACGACCGGTACCTGCTGCGTGACGAGCGTTCCGCGTCGCCTCGGGTGACCGCCCCCGCCGGCCGCCGCGTCCAGCGCCGTCGCGAGCGGCGCCTCCGTCGCCTGAGGACCGCAGGAGGCGCGATCGGCCTGGCAGCGATCGGTGGCGGTCTCGCACTCACCCTCGTCGTGTCCGGTGGCGCGCACGCCGCGTTCGCCGCCCCGACCGCCAACCCGACCTCGAGCTTCGGTGCCGGGAACTACGACTGCCTGCAGGACACCTACAACTCGCAGACCTCGTACGGTTTCCCGTACAACGAGACGTCCGGCACGACCACCACCGACGGCAGCTCGTTCGCCCGAGTGGGCACCCTGAGCGGCGGGGCGACGTTCGTCGCCGGCTCGTGCGCCACGAACCAGAGCCCCTACCTGCAGCTCGACGGCACGGGTCAGGTCACGACCGCGGTCAACCTCACCGGCCAGGCCGCCTTCACGATCGAGACCTGGTTCCGCACGACCAGCACGGCCGGGGGCACCCTGGCCGCCTTCACGACGGCACAGACCGGCACGAACACGACCGCCGACCGCGCGCTGTACCTGACCACGGCGGGCAAGATCGTCCTCGGCGTGCGCCCCACCACGACCACGACCAAGGCGACGACGACGCCCGCCTCGTACAACGACGGCGCCTGGCACCACGTGGTCGCCACCCTCTCGGGAACGAGCACGGTGGTCTACGTCGACGGCGTCGCCGTCGTCACCGACAGCACCAACAAGACCGTGCAGACGGCCACCGGTTACTGGCGGGTCGGCTACGCCCCGCTCAGCGGGCTGCCGTCGGCTCCGACCAACGGCTACTTCGTCGGCTCGGTCGACGGCACGACGATCTACAACAACTCGGCCCAGAGCGCCTCGGCCGTGCAGGCCCGGTACGCGGCCGGCCACTGAGCGACCGCAGCGGGTCTGCTCAGCCGGCCAGTGCCTCCTCGATCACCGCGACGACCTCGGGGGCGTCGGGCTCGGTCGTGGGACGGAAGCGGTGCACGGCGCCGCCGGGCGTGATCACGAACTTCTCGAAGTTCCACTTGACGCGGCCGGCCTTGCCGTCGGCATCGGTGGCCTTCTTCAGCTCGGTGTAGAGCGGGTGCTCACCCCGACCGTTGACCTTGACCTTCTCCATCATCGGGAAGGTCACGCCCCAGGTCGCCGAGCAGTACTCCTCGATGGCCTCGCCGCTCGAGAGCTCCTGGAAGAACTGGTTGCTGGGGAAGCCCAGCACCGTGAAGCCCTGCTCGCCGTACTGCTTCTGCAGCGCCTCGAGCTTCTCGTACTGGGGCGCGAGGCCACAGCGGGAGGCCACGTTCACGACCATCACGACCTTGTCGGCGTAGGCGCCGAACGTGGTGGACTCGCCGCGGATCGTGGTCAGGGTGATGTCGTCGAGCGTCATGGGTCCGACCGTAGGCCCGCCCGCTGCGAGCCGGCCCTCAGACACGTCGCCGAGCGACTGTCAACCCCCCTGGGATCGACTGGTGCGGGGTTTGGAGTGCGTGCAACAATTCGCTGAGATGGCTGCCCGCGACGACAAGATGCGCTTCGACGCGCGGGGGCGCGATCTCGACGAGGCGGTCGACATCCTGCAGGCCGGGTACAACGGCCGGGGTTTCCGCGTCGCTCCCACCGAGGCCCCTTTCTCGTTCCGCCACACCATCGTCGGCGACGGGGCCATGACCCTGCGGTCGACGATGTTCATGGGTCGCGTCGACGGGCAGGCGGCCGCGGGTGACGAGCACGTCGTCCACTGGCTGCTCGACGGACGTTCCACGATCGACAACGGTCGCGACGAGGTGGCCGGAGCCGTCGGACGACCGATCCTCTTCCCCGAGGGGCGGGACTTCGAGTTCACCACCGAGGACGTCAACCAGAGCCTGCTCCACCTCTCCAAGTCGGTCGTCGACGAGGTCGCGGCCGAGCAGCACGGCGTCATGCCCGGCACGCTCCGCTTCGACCACGCCGCCCCCGTCTCGTCCGCCGCGATGCAGGCCTGGCACGCCACGGTCCGTCTGATCGGACGCGCCTACCTGGGCTCGGGCGAACCCAGCGACCTGATGCGCACCGAGATGGCCCGGATGGCCGCGGTGGCCCTGCTCGACACCTTCGCCCACACCTCGAGCCAGATGCCCGCGGCGCTGCTGGCACCGCGGAACGCGAGCCTCCGCCTCGCCGTCGAGTACATGCACGCCAGCGCCCACCTGCCGATCTCGGCCGTGGACATCGCCCGGGAGGCGGGGCTCACCCCGCGCGGGCTGCAACAGGCGTTCAGTCGTCACCTCGACACCACGCCCACGGCCTACCTGCGCGAGATCCGCCTCGAGCGCGTGCACGACGCGCTGCGGGCGGCCGCCCCGGACGCCACGACCGTCGCCGACGTCGCCCGACACTGGGCCTTCGCCCACCTCGGCCGGTTCTCGGCCGCGTACCAGCAACGGTTCGGCGAGTACCCCCGCGAGACGCTGCACCGCGGCTGAGGTCGGGGGTGCCCGGAGCGTGCGGCCGCCTCGCCGCCGAGCGCGCCTCCCGGGCCGCCTCGCCGCCGAGCGCGCCTCCCGGGCTCGATCCGGCGGTCAGCGACCGATGGCGGCGTAGACGCGCAGGGCGCCCGGGACGACCTCGACCGTGACGGGCAGCGGCCCGACGCGCTCGCCGTCCGCGTAGGCGGCGACCCCGTCGGCCTCGATCACGGCCCGACGCACGCGGTGCACGGTCACGTTCGGGTGGCTCAGGTGGGTGCCGCGGAACACGCTCGGGAACAGCCGGACGAACTGCCAGCGCGTCAGCCGCTCCACCACGAGCACGTCGAGCAGCCCGTCGTCGAGCACGGCGTCGGGCGTGACCTTCATGCCGCCGCCGAGCGACTGGCCGTTGCCGACCGAGATCAGGGTGCCCTCGACCGTCGAGGCGACCCCGTCGAGCTCGAGGCGGTACGAGATGCGCGGCAGGCGCACCAGCTCGATGGCGAGCGCGACGTCGTAGCGGCGGCGCCCCTTCGGCCAGCTCAGCCGATTGGCCCGCTCGTTCACGACGGCGTCGAAACCGGCCGAGACCATGCAGGCGAACCAGGTGGCCCGGCCGTCGGCCTGCAGCACGCGTCCGGCGTCGATCGTCGTCGGCTCGCCCTCGAGCAGCCGGACCAGGAGGCGCGTGGCCGCCTCGGCGTCGTCGTGGGGCAGCCCGAACGCCCGGGCCGTGTCGTTGCCGGTGCCGGTCGGCACCAGTCCCAGCGGCACGTCGGTGCCCGCGACGAGGTTGGCCCCGAGGTTCACCATGCCGTCGCCGCCGACGACGATCAGGGCGTCGGGACGCTCGCCGTGGTCGGGGTCGAGCTCGCGACGGGCGGCGGCCACTAGGTCGTCGTAGCTCGACTCGGTGAGCGGCACGACCGTGTGGCCGGCACCGCGGAGCCCGGCGAGCACCCCGTCGGCGAGGTGCTTCCGGCCGCCGGCGGAGGCGCCGGGGTTGATCGCCACGACCAGGCGGCGGGGCGTCGGTGTCATGGCGTCGATCTTGCCAGCCCCGCGCGCCCCGCGGGCCGCGTGACACCCCTGTTCCGGCGCGACACCCCGCGTTCCCGGGGTGTCACGCCGGGCCGGGGGTGTGACGCCGAGGCAGGTGCGTCGCACGGCGGGCATACTGGACGCTGACCCACGGACGAGAGGCATCTTCACCATGAGCAGCACCCACGGCACCACGACGACCGCGACCCCGGCCCCCTACGAGCCGACCATCCGCGAGTCGCCCAACCGCGGGGCCGGCCTGTTCGTCGGCACGGTGTTCCTCCTGCTCGGCGCCATCGGGTTCCTCGTCGAGGACATGGGCACGTTCTTCTCCACGCAGGGCGCGTCGCTCTGGTTCGTCTGGAACCTCAACCCCGCGCTGGTCGTCGTCTGGGTGCTGGCCGGTGCCGCGCTGATCATCGCCGGCGCGTCGTCGCGAGCGAGCGCGCGGTACATCAACACCTGGATCGGCCTGATCTTCGTGGTCTTCGGCGTCGCCGGGTTCTTCCTCGAGGGCACCGACGTCAACTTCCTGGCCTTCAACCTCGGCGACAACGTCACGCACCTCGTCGGCGGCCTGCTGCTGCTCGCGACCGCCGTGGGGGCCGAGCGCCGCCGCCGCTGACCCCTGCCGCAGGGCGCCGCACCTCTCGACGCGCTGCGATCCGGCTGCACGTCCGCCGGGATCGGCCCCGGGGGCTACCGGCGCCGCGCCTCCCTGGCTAGGGTTAGGGTCACCTAACCCAGGTGACCAGGAGGTGCGCACCATGACCGTCGTCATCCCCTTCTCCGAGGCGGTGCGCGAGCGTACGGCCGAGCGGGTCCCCGTCGACGTCGGCTGCTCGTTCATGACCGACCTGCTGATCGGCCGGGGCACGCGGGACGACTACGTGCAGCTGCTCGCTCAGCACTACTTCGTCTACGCCGCCCTCGAGGACGCCGCCGCGGGGTGGTCCGGCGACGCGGTGGTGGCTCCGTTCCTCGCGCCGGGGCTGACCCGGTTGCCGGCCATCGAGGCCGACCTGGCGTTCCTGCTCGGGGCCGACTGGCGGGCCCGGGTCTCACCGCTGTCGACCACACGGGCGTACGTCGATCGGATCGAGCAGGCGTCGACCTGGGCCGGCGGCTTCATCGCGCACCACTACACGCGCTGCCTCGGTGACCTGTCGGGCGGCCACCTGATCCGCAGCATCCTGCAGCGTCGGTTCGGATTCGACACGAACGGCGTCGGGTTCTTCCTGTTCGCCGAGATCGCCGAGCCGAAGTCGTTCAAGACGACCTACCGTCGCCAGCTCGACGCCGTCGCCTGGTCGGCCGACGAGCGCGAGCACGTGCTCGACGAGGTGTGCGCCGCGTACCGCTTCAGCACCGAGCTGTTCGCCGACCTCGCCGCTGCGAAGGCCGCGGCCTAGCCGATCGCCGAACTCGCCGCTGCGAAGGCCGCGGCCTAGCCGTTCGCCGACGGGGTGGGTCCCGGGCCGCCGCGTGGTCGGATCGGGAGGTCAGCCCGTGGCGGCCGTCGTCGCGTCGTCGCCCACGCCGGCGTCGGCTGCGGCCTCGATGGCCGGCACGCGTGACGCCTCGCTCATGAAGCGGCGCACGTCGAGGTCGACGATGATGTCGGCCGGTCGCAGCGGGCGCGACAGGTACAGACCCTCGAGCGAGGTGATGCGGCTGAGGGCGACGTAGGTCTGCCCCGCGCTGAACACCCGTGAGCCGAGGTCGACGATGGCCCGGTCGTAGGTCTTGCCCTGGGACTTGTGGATCGTGACGGCCCAGGCGAGGCGCAGCGGGAACTGCGTGAACTCGGCCACGACGTCCTTCTTGAGCTGCTTGGTGGTCGCCGAGTACGAGTACTTGTGCTTCTCCCACACGACGGGCTGCACCTCGTGGACCTCGCCGTCGACCTCGACGAAGACCGTGTCGCGCACCCGGGTGACGACGCCCGTCGTGCCGTTCACCCAGCGTTGCTCGGAGTCGTTGCGGAGGAACATCACCCGGGCCCCGACCTTGAGCTCGAGGGCCTCGTCGGCCGGGTAGGCCCGGCCGCCGAACTCGCCGCTGACCTCGGCCTTGGCGGTCATCACCTTGCCCGACAGGCGATCGAGCTCGACCTTGTTGATGCGGTTGACGGTGTCGTTGCGCGTGGCCAGGGTGATGGCCCCGCCGTCGGTCGGCACGGGGCGTGCCCCGGCGCCGTTGAGGGCCCCGGCGATCTCGGCCGTGACCCGACCGTGCCGCACGGCGTTGAGCATCTCTTTGAAGTCGCCCTCGGTCTGGCGGTGGATGAAGGCCAGTTCGTAGATGCGCAGGCTCGCCTCGGCCCAGACCTTGGCGTCGAAGAACCACATCGAGCGGTAGTTGTCGCGGAAGTACTCGCGCTCTTCGGCGTCGCCCGGCACCGGCGGCAGCTGGTACGGGTCGCCGAACAGCACGACCTGGACGCCGCCGAACGGCTCGTGCTTGCGCTGCCGCGCCTGCCGCAGCGAGCGGTCGATGGCGTCCATCAGGTCGGCGTTGACCATCGAGACCTCGTCGATGACGAGCGTGTCGATGGTGTTCAGCAGCTTGCGCAGCTCGGCGTTCTGCTCGATGTCGTGGTCGGCGATGAGGCCCACCGAGAGGCGGAACAGCGAGTGGATCGTCTGGCCGCCGACGTTGAGGGCGGCGACGCCCGTGGGGGCGCAGATGACGATCTGCTTCGAGGTGTTCCACGACAGGTGGTTCAGCAGCGTCGACTTGCCCGTGCCGGCCCGTCCCGTGACGAAGATGTGCTCGCGGGTGTTCTCGATCGCGTCGTACAGCGCCTGCTGTTCGGCGGAGAGGGCCACGCTCACGACGACGAGCACCTTTCGGGAGGGGGCGGGGGAGGCCACCAATCTACCCGTGACGGGCGTGACGCTCGGTTCTTCGTGACCCGCGCCTCCTATTGTTGTCGTCATGTCGTCGTCTGTGGGGGAGGAGACGCGCCCACCGCTCGGCTGGCCCTTCGTCGCGATCTGGGGCGGAGCGCTGCTCTTCGTGCTGATCGGTTTCTGGGTCACCGTCGTGGCACTGAACGCCACCGTCTACAGCGGCGCCGGTTTCGTCCGCGGCTACGTGGCGGCGGTCGACCGCGGCGACACGTCGAGCGCGTTGACCCTCGCCGGCGTCACGCCGACCGACCAGCTGGCCGACGCCCTGCTCGAGGTGCCCTCGCTCGGCGGCGTCGACGACGTGACCGAGGTGGGCGACGTCGACCTCGGCGACGACACGCACGCGATCACGCTCTCGTACTCGATGCAGGGCACGTCGGCCACGGCCGAGGCGCCCGCGCAGTCGCAGTTCGTCGTCCAGCGGGCCGGCACCCGGTTCGGGCTGTTCCACGCCTGGCGCTTCGTCCAGGCACCCACCGCGCAGCTCGACGTGACGCCCCAGCACGACTCCCGCTTCACGGTGGACGGCCGCGACGTCACGACCGACGCCCCCGACGTCGCGACCCGGTTCACGGTGCTCGCCCCCTCGCGGTTCGAGCTCGACCATGAGTCGCGCTACCTCGAGGCGCCGACCGTCGAGGCCGACGTGCTCAGCGTGGGGGCGACGTCGGGGGTGTCGATCGAGGTGCAGCCCCGGGACGCGTTCGTCGAGGCCGTGCAGGACATGGTCGACCAGCAGCTCGACGAGCAGTGCGTCCCGCAGCAGGTGCTGCTGCCGGCCGGGTGCCCCTTCGGCCGCCAGGTCGACGACCGGGTCACCGACGACCCGACGTGGACCGTGCCCGTCCACCCCGTCGTCTCGATCGTCCCCGGCCCGTCGGGGCAGTGGCAGGTGCCCGGCGTGGCCGGCACCGCCCACCTCGTCGTCGGCGCCCAGTCGCTCTTCGACGGGAAGCGCTACACGATCGACGAGGACGTCCCCTTCACCGTCACGTACCTGATGCGCATCAGCACGTCCGACGAGCTGACGTTCGACTAGGCCCGCCCGGTCAGCCCCCGGGCAGCCCCGGGCAGCCCCGGCCACCCGGGGTCGACCGGACGCGGGAGGCGCGGATCGGCCTGTCAAGGTCCGTCCTGGTCAGGCGGTGGCCGCCCCGGCCCGCTCGAGGTCGCGCAGGTCGTCCACGCCGCCGAAGGTCGCTCGGTAGGCCCGCGGGGTGGTGCCGAGGACGCGGGCGAAGTGGTGTCGCAGGACGGCTGCCGAACCGAAGCCGACCTCGTCGGCGATCGCGTCGATGCCGAGCCCCGTCGCCTCGAGCAGCTCCTGCGACCGCAGGAGGCGCTGGCGGGTGAGCCACGCCCCCGGCGTCGCCCCCAGCTCGGCCTTGAACCGTCGGGCGAAGGTGCGCGGCGACATGTGCGCCCTCGCGGCCAACCCCTCGATGCTCAGGTCGTCGCGGAGGTGTCCGAGCATCCAGTCGGTCAGGGGCGCGAGCGAGTCGTCGACCTCGACCGGGAGGGGCGTCTTGATGAACTGGCTCTGACCGCCGTCGCGGTGCGGCGGCACGACCATCCGGCGGGCGATCACGTTCGCCGCGGCGGCGCCGTGCTCGCGGCGGACGAGGTGCAGGCAGGCGTCGATGCCGGCGGCCGTGCCCGCGCTCGTGATGATCCGGCGGTCCTCGACGAAGAGTACGTCGGCGTCGACCTCGATCGCGGGGTGCTCGCGCTGCAGGGCGTCGGAGTACCGCCAGTGCGTCGTCGCCCGTCGGCCGTCGAGCAGCCCGGCCTCGGCCAGGACGAACGCCCCGCTGCAGACGCTGAGCAACCACGCCCCCCGGGCCTCGGCCGCGACGAGCAGCTCGCGCACCGCCGGGGAGACGAGCTCGGCCTGGTCGGGACGGTTCCACAGGGCCGGCACGCACACGACGTCGGCGTCGGCCGCGGCGCCCAGGTCGAGGTCGACCGTGATCGAGAAGCCCTGGTTCGTGCGCACGAGCCCCGGGTGCTCGGTCACGATGCGGTGCTCGAACGGAGGCGCGCCCTCGTCGGTCCGGTCGAGGCCGAACACCTCGCAGAGCACGCCGAACTCGAACGGCGCGACGCCGTCGGCGACGATCGTGGCGACGGTGCGGAACGGGGGCATCGGGACTCCTGGGGTGGGTCGAGCCGCACGCCGCCACGAAGTGGTCACCGCGCCATCTTTTCTCGTGGCGTGGTGATCACATCGTGGCGGGCTGGCGGGCTGGCGGGCTGGCGGGCTGGCGGGCTGGCGGGCTGGCGGGCTGGCGGTGTGGCGGGAGGGCGGTGTGGCGGGATGTCGACGGGTGGTGGCAACACTGCCACTCGTGGCAGGACCTGCCCACCCGTAGGGTTCCTGCCATGACCACCGAGCCCCGCCCGACGCCCGAGCCGCGATCGACCGCCGAGCCCCGCCCGACGCCCGAGCCGCAATCGACCGCCGCCGCCGCCGTCCTCGACGAGCTGCTCGCGCCTCCCTCGCTCGTCGCCGCCCGGGCCCTCGAGGCCGCCGCCGCCGTGTCGAGCCCGGCCCTGCTCGCGCACAGCCGTCGCTCGGCGGCGCTCGCCGTCGACCTCGGGCGACGCGAGGGGCTGGCCTTCGACCACGAGCTGCTGTTCGTCGCGGCGGCCCTGCACGACGTGGGGCTGGCGTCGCCGTTCGACAGCCACACCGAGCCGTTCGAGCGAGCGGGGGGCGAGGTCGCCCGGGTGTTCGCCGCGGGGGCGGGCTGGTCGGCCGCACGCGCCCAGCGGCTGGCGGACGTCATCGTGCGGCACATGTGGCCCGCGGTCTCGGCCGACCTCGACGTCGAGGGTCACCTGCTCGAGCGGGCGACGAGCCTCGACGTGTCGGGGGTGGGCGGTGAGGACTGGCCGGCCGAACTGGTCGCCGCCCTGGTCGAGCGGCTGCCCCGTGACGGCTTCGGTGCCGAGTTCGGCGGGCTGATGTCGACGCAGGCGCACCGGAAGCCCGGGTCCGAGGCGGCCCGCACGATTCGGGGCGGCATGCGCGACCGGATCGCCGCGAACCCGCTCGACCGCCTCTGACCCCGGCGCCGAGCACCCGCCGCCCGCGCACCGGCACCCGCCGCCCGCGCACCGGCACCCGGCGCCCGGGCATCCCGCGCACGAGCACCCGCCGCCCGCGCACCGGGTGGGCCACGGCCACGTGCGCCGGGCCCCCTCCCGCGATCGCGCTCCATCGGTTAGAATGATGCGAACGTATGAATCAGGAGAGCACCCGCATGGCACACCCCCTCGAGTTCGGCCTCGACACCTTCGGCGACATCACCGACCGCCTCGACGGCAGCCCCGTCACGCACGCCCAGGCCATCCGCAACCTGGTCGACCAGGCCGTCCTGGCCGACGAGGTCGGTCTCGACTTCATCGGCGTCGGCGAGCACCACCGCAAGGACTTCGCCGTCTCGGCCCCCGAGGTCGTTCTCGCCGCGATCGCCGCCCGCACGAAGACCATCCGCCTGGGCTCGGCCGTCACCGTCCTCAGCTCGGACGATCCCGTGCGCGTGTTCCAGCGCTTCGCCACGGTCGACGCGATCTCGAACGGCCGTGCCGAGGTCATCCTGGGCCGCGGCTCGTTCACCGAGTCGTTCCCGCTCTTCGGCCTCGACCTGCAGGACTACGAGGTGCTCTTCGAGGAGAAGATCCAGCTCTTCGCCGAACTGCTGAAGGAGGGCCCGACGACCTGGTCGGGCACCGTCCGCGCCGGCCTCGACGCGCAAGAGGTCTACCCCAAGACCGAAGGCGGCTCCATCCGCACCTGGGTCGGCGTCGGCGGATCGCCGCAGTCGGTCATCCGGGCCGCGCACTACGGCTTCCCGCTCTTCCTCGCGATCATCGGAGGCCAGCCGGCGCAGTTCGCGCCGTACGCCGACCTCTACCGACGCGCCCTCGGCGAGTTCGGCCACGACTCGCAGCCGATCGCGATGCACTCGCCCGGTTTCGTGGCCGAGACCGATGCCGAAGCCAAGGAGGCGCTGTTCCCCTACCAAGAGGAGCAGACGAACCAGCTCGGTCGCGAACGCGGCTGGCCCCCCTACAGCCGCGCGCAGTACGAGGCCAGCGCCAGCTCGACCGGCGCGCTCTACGTGGGCTCGCCCGAGACCGTCGCCACGAAGATCGCGCAGAACATGCGCCTGCTCGGCGCGACGCGTTTCGACATGCGGTACAGCATGGGCCGCCTGCCGCACGAGCTCATGATGCGCAGCATCGAGCTGTACGGCACGAAGGTCGTCCCGCTGGTGCGCGAGATGCTCGCCTGACGCGACCCGCGCCTCCTCGGGGCTCGTGCCCGACGACCCCGACCAGCGCACCGCGTTTCGTGCACCGCACCCCGACTAGTCGCGGTGCCCTGCACGAAACACGGTGCGTTGCTGTTTCACGGCTCGCGTCAGCGGGTGCGCTCGCGCTGGTGGGACAGCGCCTCGAGCTGTTCGTTGTACGCCCGGAGCTCGGCGTCGTCGTCGCGCTCGGCCTGGCGGTCCTTGCGGACGGCCTCTCGGCCGTCGCTGCGGCTCCACATGATGGCGACGGCGATGGCCATGACGATCGTGGGGATCTCGCCGACGCTCCAGGCGATGCCGCCGGCGACGTACTGGTCCTGCATCGGCGTCGGGCCCCAGGTGCGCCCCATGGCGCCGTACCAGTCGGCGAGGAAGAGCCCCGTGGCGCTCATGATGCCCAGGCCGAAGAACGCGTGGAACGCCATGGTGCCGAGCAGCACGACGAGTCGGGCGGGGTAGGGCAGTCGACCCTTGACGGGGTCGATGCCGATCATCGACTGCACGAAGAGGTAGCCGGTGATCAGGAAGTGCACGATCATCCAGTAGTGGCCGATGTGGGTGGTCGTCGCCCAGCTGAACAACGGCGTGTAGTAGAACGCCCACAGCGAGCCCGCGAACAGCACCGCCGAGATGATCGGGTT
Organism: Frigoribacterium sp. NPDC087798; assembly: GCF_044742985.1. Taxonomy (NCBI): domain Bacteria; kingdom Bacillati; phylum Actinomycetota; class Actinomycetes; order Micrococcales; family Microbacteriaceae; genus Frigoribacterium; species Frigoribacterium sp. NPDC087798. Next base: position 33,692 of record NZ_JBIUVP010000006.1, read on the forward strand.
GCTGACGAAGGTCGCGAACCGGGAGTGCACGAGGATCATGATCCACTCGCGGCCACCGCGGGTGCCGTCGCTGCGCTTCTTGATGGTGCGCAACGCGAGCGTCACGGGCGCGCCCGGCACGAGCAGCACGGGCACGAGCATTCCCAGTGCCATGTGCGCGAGCATGTGGGTGCTGAAGAGGTACTCCTCGTACACGTTCGGGGCGCCGCACGTGATGTAGAACAACACGGCCAGGCCCGCCACCCACGACACGGTGCGGCCGACCGGCCAGCGGTCGCCACGGCGGTGCAGGCGCACGACGCCGGCCAGGTAGAAGAAGACGCCGAAGGCGCAGAGCAGCCCCCAGAGCAGGTCGACGTTCCATTCGGTGAGGTAGCGCAACGGCGTCAACTCGGGGGGCAGCGCCTCTTCGGTGAGGATGACCGCGGGGGTCGGGTCGGCCAGGTCGGCCGCGGCGACCTGCTCGACCGGGGTGGCCGTCCGGGCGAGTGCGGCGGCGACGCCGGAGGCGAGCCCCATGAACGCGAGCTCGGCGGTGACGAACCACCAGAAGGCCTTCGTCGTCGCCTTGGGGTGGGTCGTGAGGCGGCCGACGAGCCAGCGGCGTTGCACGACGCCGAACAACCCCAGCGCGACGAGGGCGAACGTCTTGACCAGCACGAGCACGCCGTAGCCCGACGTCAGGGCCGACCAGTCGCCGATGCGGATGGCGGCGCTGCCGATGCCCGACACCGCGACGACCACGAAGCAGACGATCGCCACGCTCGAGTAGCGCGCGAGCACGATCGCCAGCCGCCCGCTCGAGAGGTGCCCGCGCAGCAGCACGATGGCGAGCAGGCCGCCCAGCCAGACCGACGCCCCGACCAGGTGCAGGGCGAGGTCGGTGACGGCGGCGTCGTGGCCACTCGTACCGGCCGCGTGGCCCTGCTCGGCGATGGGGATGAGCCCGCCGGCGGCGAGCACCGTGACGGCGACGATCAACCAGATGTTGCGGACGATGAAGCAGAGCACCGTGACGGTCGCCGCGATCAGCGTCGTGATCAGCCAGGCGATGCCGAGCTCGGTGTTCGTCAGGAAGAACGCGAGCGTCCGCCCGAACTGGTCGTCGAAGGTGACCGGCACGTTGGCGACGCTGAGGAAGGTGAAGAAGGTGGTGATCGCCGAGGCGACGGCCCAGAACCCTGCCGCGGCGGCGGCGACGTCCATGGCGCGGTCGTACTCCGCTTCGCGTCGGGTGAGTGCGAAGCAGGTCAGGAAGAGCGTGCCGATGGTGAGGGCCGCGCCGACGTTGCCCAGCATCTTGGCCATGGGCAGCCCGTAGCGGACGACCTCGCCGGGGTCGACGACGAGGGGCGCGTCGGCCGCCCCGCCGAACTTCAGAGCGGCGAGGAGGGACGCGAACGCCACCAGCACGAGCAGTGCGGGCGCCGTGGTGCGGGCGAGTCTGGGCATCGTCTACCAGGGTAAGTCGGATCGCCTGGTGAACGGGTGCGGGTGGGGGGCGTCGCTCGACGTCGAGTGATCCGTCCGGGCGACCGGCGCACGGACGACCGAGCCTGTCGGCGGGGCGGGACGAGACGAGGGGGAACGAGAGAAGGGGCGTGACGACCGATGGTCGTCACGCCCCTTCTCGGGTGCTCGTGAGAGCGAGGACTACTTGACCGCAGCCTTGAGCTTGCTGCCGGCGCTGACCTTGACGCTGTCGCTGGCGGCGATCTCGAGGGCCTCACCCGTCTGCGGGTTGCGGCCGGTACGAGCGGCGCGGTGCGTCTTCTCGAAAGCGATCCACCCGGGGATGGTGACCTTCGTGCCGTCGGCGACCGACTTCGAGACGACGGAGAAGAACGCGTCGACGACGCCGCTGACGGCGGCCTGGCTCTGGCCGGACTCGGATGCGACAGCTGCGACGAGCTCGGTACGGTTCAGTGACTTGTCAGCCATGTAAATGTCCTCCTCGGACTTCATTCGGTGTGACGAGACACGGCGTTCACCATGCCTGTGCGGTCGAGACCAGAGAGCCGAGGGCCCTGTGGAACCGGTTGAAACCTACCAGGAAGACTTCGTGATGCCCGGCAACTCGCCACGGTGGGCCATGTCGCGGAAACGCACGCGGCTGATGCCGTAGGCCTTGAGGTGACCGCGGGGGCGGCCGTCGACCGAGTCGCGGTTGCGGAGGCGGACCGGCGACGCGTTGCGCGGCAGCTTCTGCAGACCGAGGCGAGCGGCCTCGCGGCTCTCGTCGGAACCGTTCGGGTCGATCAGGGCCTTCTTCAGCTCGAGACGCTTCTCGGCGTAGCGGGCCACGATCTCGGCGCGCTGGTTGTTCTTGGCGATCATGCTCTTCTTGGCCATTTTTAGCGCTCCTCGCGGAATTCGACGTGCTTGCGAATCACCGGGTCGTACTTCTTCAGCACGAGACGGTCGGGGTTGTTACGACGGTTCTTCTTGGTCACGTACGTGAAACCGGTGCCCGCCGTCGAGCGGAGCTTGATGATGGGACGGACGTCCTGCTGACGAGCCATTAGATCTTCTCCCCACGAGCGAGCAGGTCCTTGACGACCGACTCGATGCCACGAGCGTCGATGACCTTGATGCCCTTGGCGCTGAGCTGAAGGGTCACGTTACGACGAAGCGACGGCACGTAGTACGTCTTCTTCTGGATGTTCGGGTCGAAACGACGCTTGGTGCGTCGGTGCGAGTGCGAGATGTTGTGTCCGAAGCCGGGAACGGCTCCGGTCACCTGGCAGGTTGCTGCCATGGTTTTCCTCCGTAGATACCGTGAGGGCCGGAGCCCTCACCCAAGGTCACTTGTCGGCGCGCCGGTCCCCCTGCCCGATCGAGGGATCGGGCGGTGTAGCCGGGAGGCGGTGCACATGGGCGCAGAGAGCGCCCAACCAAAGGGAGAGCTTACGCGACACGCCCGGACCCACGCAACCCGCGCCTCCCCGACTCGGGGTCGGGGCTCGGGGCTCGGCGCTCGGAACCCGGGGCTGCGGCCACGCGATCGCCTCGGCGCGCGCCGACGGGACGAGGAGGCGCGGCTCAGCTGATCGAGGAGGCGCGGCTCAGCGGATCGCGGAGGCGTCGGCGGCCGCGCGGGCCTCGGCCGTGCACGCGGGGCACAGGCCGAACACGTCGACCACGTGCTGCGCCTCGGTGAACCCGTGCGTCGCGGCGACGTGCTGGGCCCAGGTCTCGACCTCGTCGGCCTCGATCTCGACGGTGGTGCCGCAGTTGCGGCAGATCAGGTGGTGGTGGTGCGTGCCCGGGGTGCAGGCGCGGTAGAGGCTCTCGCCTTCTTGCTGCAGCGAGTCGGCCGAGCCGTCGGCGGCGAGGTCGGCGAGGGCCCGGTAGACCGTGGCCAGGCCGATGCCGGTCTCGCGCAGGTGGGCGTGCAGCGCCTGCGCGCTGACGAACCCCTCGCTCGTGCCGAGTGCTTCTCGCACGGCCTCGCGCTGCCACGTGTTGCGTCGGACCACCACGGCGTCCTGCCTCTCTGTGTGTCGGACCTCTGTGTGTCGGACCTCGGTGCGTCGGGTCCCGGTGCACCGGGACCAGGTGTGTCGGACCCCGGTCTGCCTCAGACGCCGGTCGGTGCCAAGGGTACCCGCGGGCCCCTGCGCGGCTTCACGGCGGCGGCCGTGCGACGCCAGCCGACCAAGCGGCAGACGAGCCAGATCGTGAACGAGATCGTGGTGACGTAGGGGCTGATCGGCAGGCCGCCGCCCAGGGCGAGCAGGATGCCGCCGACGACCGAGACGACCGCGAAGGTCACGCTCAGCACGGGCACGAGCCGGGGGTTGACCGTGAGCCTCAGCGCGGCCGCGGCGGGCGTGACGAGCAGCGAGAGCACGAGCAGCGCCCCGATGATCTGGACCGACACCGCGACCGACAGGCCCAGCACGAGCATGAAGACGATGCCGAGCGTGCGCACGGGGACGCCGGCCGCCGCGGCGACGTCGGGGTCGACGCTGGCGAAGGTCAGCGGACGCCAGATGACGATCAGCGTGACGATCACCACGGCCGAGATGGCGACGAGCCAGCCGAGCTGTGGGTTGTCGACCGACACGATCTGGCCGGTCAGCAGCCCGAACTTGTTGGCCGACCGCCCTCGGTAGAGCGCCAGGAAGAGGATGCCGAGGCCGAGGCCGAACGGCATGAGCACCGCGATGATCGAGTTGCGCTCCCGCGCCCGGGTGCCCAGCAGCCCGATCAGCAGGGCGGCGATCAGGCTGCCGACGAGCGAGCCGCTGACGACGTTCACGCCGAGCAGCAGGGCGGCGGCGGCACCGGCGAACGAGAGCTCGCTGATGCCGTGCACCGCGAAGGGCATGTTGCGCGTGATCACGAAGGGCCCGATCAGGCCGCCCACCAGGCCGAGCACGGCGCCCGCGACGACGCTGTTGCGCACCAGCACGAGCAGCTCGCCGAAGTCCTGGAAGCTGAACAGCTGCGACCACAGGTCGGTCATCGGACGAGCCCTTCGTCGTCGAGGTGTTCGTCGACGTGGTGGTCGTGCCCGTCGTGGCTGCCGACGATCACGATGCGCCCCAGGGTGCGGATCACGTCGACCGGGGTGCCGTAGAGGTCGCTCAGCACGTCGGCGCGCAGCACCTCGTCGGGTGTTCCGATGCGGAACCGGCCTCCGGCGAGGTAGAGCACCCGGTCGACGACGTCGAGGATGGGGTTGACGTCGTGCGTGACGAACACGACCGCGGCGTTGCGGGCCCGCCGCTGCTCGTCGATCAGGCGGGTGACCTCGCGCTGGTGGCGCAGGTCGAGCGAGATGAGCGGCTCGTCGCAGAGCAGCAGGGCCGGTTCGGCGGCCAGCGCCTGCCCGACCCGGGTGCGCTGCTGCTCGCCGCCGCTGAGGCTCGCGACCGGAGAGGTCGCGAACGACGTCGCGCCGACCTCGTCGACCAGGGCGTCGATGCGGGCCCGTTCGGCCGGGGTCTCGCGGCGCGGCCCCCAGCGGTGGCCCGTGACGCCGAGCGCGATCATGTCGCGGGCACGCAGCGGGGTGCCGGACTCCATCAGTCGTTGCTGCGGCACGTAGCCGATGCGGCGGTGGCCGCGCCCGACCGGCCGGCCGAGGAACTCGATGCTGCCCTCGGTCAGGTGCTGCTGCCCGAGGATCGTGCGCAGCATCGTCGTCTTGCCCGCACCGTTCGGCCCGAGCACCGCGATGAACTCGCCCGGCCGCACGTCGAGGTCGAGACCCGACCAGAGCGTGCGGGCGCCGAACGAGACCCCGGCGTCGCGGAGGCGCAGCACGGCGTCGCCGCCGCCACCGGCCGAGGAGGCGCGGGTGGCGGCGGCGACGGAGGTCGCGCCGGACGGGTCGGTCACTCGCCGAGGGCCGCCGAGATCGCGTCGATGTTGCTCTGTTGCCATGCCACGTAGTCTTCCCCCTCGGGCAGCAGCTCGGTGACCGGCACGATGGCGACGCCGGCGTCGGTCGCGGCCTTCTCGACCTGCTCGGTCTCGGGGCTCGAGGTCTGCTCGTTGTAGGCGAGCAGGTCGACCTTCCCGTCGGTGAAGAGCTTCAGGGTGTCGTTGAGCACGGCGGGCGACACGTCGTCGCCCTCCTCGATCGCCTCGGAGAAGGCCTCGGGCGTCACGTTGACCAGGCCCATCGCGTCGAAGAGGTAGCCGGGCACGGGTTCGGTGTAGGCGACCGGGTCGCCGTCGTGGGCCGTCTTGATCGAGGCGGCCTGCGCCTCCAGGTCGGCGATCTTCGTGCCGAAGGCCTCGGCGTTCGCGGTGAAGGTGTCGGCGTTCGCCGTGTCGACCCGGCCGAACTCGTCGGCCAGGGCCGTGGCGAGCTTCGCCATGCTCGGCAGGCTGTAGAACACGTGCTCGTTGAACGCGGCGTGGTCGTGGTCGTCGTGCTCGTCGGCCTCTGCGGTGGCGTCGTCGCTCGCGGCGTCGGTGGCCTCGTCGGCGTGGTCGTCGTGCCCGGCCTCGGGGTCGAGCCCCGAGACGTCGACGGCGGTGATCACGGTGGCGTCGGTTCCGCTCGCGTCGACCATCGTGTCGACGAACGAGTCGTAGCCGCCGCCGTTCTCGACGACCACGTCGGCCTTGGAGACGGCCAGCTGCGTGCGGGCGTCGGCCTCGTACGAGTGCGGGTCCTGCGAGGGGTCGCTGATGATGCTGGTGACGTCGACCAGGTCGCCTCCGACGGTCTTCGCGATGTCGCCGTAGACGTTGGTCGACGTGACCACCGAGATCGCGCCTCCGTCGCCGGAGTCGGTCGAGCCCGAGGCGCCCGTGGCGCAACCGCTCAGCACGAGGGCCGCGGCGGCGGGCAGGACGAGCAGGGTCGGCAGCGAGCGCATCTTCATGGTCGCCACGCTATTGCTACTGATAATGATTGTCAAAACGAGGAGGCGCGGGTCGGCCGAGCGCGCCTCCCGCGTCGCGAGACAGCGCGACACCCCCTGCTCGGCACGACACCCCCTGTTCCGAGGGTGTGATGCCGGACAGGGGGTGTCGCAGCGCGCCTAGGCCTTCGTGGCGGCCTCGACGGACTCGGCGCCGGCGGCGTCGTCGTCCTCGCGCCCGGGCGTCTTGAGGTTCCACTTCTTGATGACGAAGCTGAAGAGGACGTAGTAGACGACCGCGTAGCCGAGCCCGATCGGGATGAGCCAGATCGAGTTCTGCGAGATGTTGAAGTTCAGCACGTAGTCGATCAACCCCGCCGAGAAGGTGAACCCGGTGTGGATGTCGAGTGCGTTGACCAGCATCATCGACGTGCCGGTCAGCACCGCGTGGATCACGTACAGCGGCCAGGCGACGAACATGAACGAGAACTCGAGCGGCTCGGTGATGCCCGTGATGAACGCCGTCAGCGCGGTCGACAGCATGATGCCGCCGATCAGCTTCTTCTTCTCGGGGCGGGCGTGACGCCAGATCGCCAGGGCCGCGGCGGGCAGGGCGAACATGAAGATCGGGAAGAACCCGGTCATGAACACGCCGGCGCTCGGGTCGCCGGCGAAGAAGCGGTTCAGGTCGCCCCGGACGATCTCGCCGCTGGCGTTGGTGTAGTCGCCGACCAGGAACCACACGACCGAGTTGAGGATGTGGTGCAGGCCGGTGGGGATCAGCAGGCGGTTGGCGACGCCGTAGATGCCGCTGCCGACCACGTCATTCGACGCGACCGCCTGGCCGATGCCGGTGAGGGCGTTGTTGAACAGGGGGTAGATGAACGACATGACGACGCCGACGACCAGGCCCGTGACGGCGGTGAGGATCGGCACCATGCGACGGCCCGAGAAGAACCCGAGGAAGTCGGGCAGCTTCGTGCGGTAGAAGCGCTGCCAGATCATCGCCGAGAGGATGCCCATCACGATGCCGGCCAGCACGCCGTAGTTGATGACCTCGGGGTCGCCCGTCGGGGTCTCACGGCCCGCGAGCACGACCGGCGACATGGCCTTGAAGACGCCGTCGATCACCATGTAGCCGACGACCGCGGCGAGGGCCGTCGAACCGTCCGACTTCTTCGCCCAGCCGATCGCGATGCCGACCGCGAAGATCAGCGGCAGCCAGGTGAAGACCGCCTGCCCGGCGGCGCCGATCACCGAGGCACCCGTCTCGAAGCCGGGGATCGCGCCGAGCAGGTCGGCCTGCCCGAGTCGCAGCAGGATGCCCGCCGCCGGGAGCACCGCGATCGGCAGCATGAGGCTGCGCCCGAGGCGCTGCAGCACCGCGAAGGCGGCCGAGCCCCTCTTCTTGGTCGGGGCCGACTCGGTCGTCGTCGTCATCAGGTGGTCCTCTCGTCGGTGAGCAGCCGTGGTGCGGGGCGGGTCGGGTGTCGTGCGGGTGGGGCGGTTCCGGAGGCGCGGGTCGCGTCGAGCGCGGAGCCTCCGGTCCTGTCCGGTCATGACCAGTGAGTGGTAGTTTCCTCAGACCGACGCGTGGTGTCAACTAGGACGACACCCTCGTCGCCGCGAGCGACCGACCCACGGAGGAGAACAGCTCATGTCGAAAGCACAGGCCATGATCGACGGACTCGGCGGCGCCGACAACATCGAGGAGATCGAGGGCTGCATCACGCGCCTCCGCACCGACGTGCGGGACATCTCGCTCGTCGACGACGCCGCCCTCAAGGCCGCGGGAGCCACCGCCGTCGTCCACGCGGGGGGCAGCGTCCAGGTGATCGTCGGCACGATCGCCGACTCGCTCGCCGAAGACATCAACGACCTGCTGCCGTGACCACGGTCCTCTCGCCCGTCGCCGGCCGGGTGGCGGCGCTCGCCGAGGTGCCCGACGCCGTCTTCGCCGGGCAGCTCGTGGGCGCGGGCGTCGCGGTCGAGCCGAGCGCGCCTCCTGGAGGGGGTGTGGTCTCCGTCGTCTCGCCGGTCGCCGGCGAGATCGTCAAGCTGCACCCGCACGCGTTCGTCGTCGTGGGCGGGTCGGGCACCGGCCTGCTCGTGCACGTCGGCATCGACACGGTCAAGCTCGGCGGCGAGGGCTTCGAGCTCGTCGTGGCCGAGGGGGCGACCGTCGCGGCGGGCGACGTCGTCGTCCGCTTCGACCCGGCCGTCGTGGCCGAGGCGGGCTACTCGGCCGTCATCCCGGTCGTCGTGCTCGACAGCGCCCCGGACAGCGTCCCGCAGCAGGCCGTCGGCACGACCGTCGCCTCGGGGGAGCCCCTCTTCGACCTCTGAGGCCGACACGGCGCGGCCAGGAGTCAGTCGGGCGTCGTGCCCGACTCGACCTGCATCTGCAGGCGGTAGCGGTCGGAGCGGTACCAGCTCTTGGCGTGTTCGAGCGGGACGTCGCCGGCGAACGAGATCCGGTCGAAGTACATCACCGGGGCGCCCTCGCTCGTGCCGAGCAGCGTGGCGACGTCGGCGTCGGCCCCCTCGGCGCTGACCGTCTGGGTCGCGCGGGTGATCGGCGTCGCGTAGTCGCCGTCGAGGGTCCGGTAGAGCGAACGGCTCAGGTCGTGGTCGAGCAGCCCGGGCAGCCGGTCCGCGGGGTACCAGCCGTCGTCGATGCTGACCGGCACGCCGTCGGCCAGGCGCAGGCGCTTGACGTGGAACGCCGAGGCGCCGTCCTCGAGTCCGAGGGCCGCGGCCGTCTCGGGCGGGGGAGCCGTCTCGGCCTTGACCAGCACGATCGTGCTCGGCACGTGGCCGAGCTTCGTCATCTCGTCGGTGAACGAGGCGAGGTGCAGCGTCGACTGGACCACGCGGTGGGCCACGAAGGTGCCCTTGCCCCGCACGCGGGTCAGCCAGCCCTCGTTCACGAGCTGCCCCACGGCCTCGCGGACCGTGATCCGGCTGACGCCGTACTCGAGCATGAGCTGGCGCTCGCTGGCGATCGCCGAGCCGGGCTGCTGACCGGCCGCGAGCCGCTGCACGATGGAGCGCAACTGCTCGTGCTTCGGCACGGCTCCGTCGGTGATGCGGTCGGTCATGGGCCCCCTCGTCCGTCGCGCCCGAGGGTGGTCCCATCTGGTCATGACCGGTCGTCCTGCCCTCGACGTTACTGCACGCCGACCGTCGCCAGCCAGGTCGGGGCCCGGCTGCCCGCGGGGTTCCCAGGAACGGACGAGGAGGCGCGGGCTCAGTCGAGCAGGAGCGCGGGCTCTTCGAGGACGCTCGCCACGTCGGCCACGAACCGGCTGGCGACGTCGCCGTCGACCACGCGGTGGTCGAAGCTCGCCCCGATCGTCGTCACCATGCGCGAGCGGACCTCGCCGTCGACCACCCAGGCCTTGGGTTTGATCGTGCCGAGGGCCACGATCGCGACCTCGCCCGGGTTGAGGATCGGCGTGCCGGTGTCCATGCCGAAGACGCCGATGTTGGTGATCGTGATCGTGCCGTCCCGCATGTCGGCCGGCGTCGTCTTGCCGTCTCGGGCGGTCAGCGTCAGCTGTTCGAGGGCCTGGGCCAGCTCGAGCAGGCTCATCGACTGGGCCTCCTTGACGTTCGGCACGATGAGGCCACGCGGGGTGGCCGCGGCGATGCCGAGGTTGACGAAGTGCCGGACGAGGATCTCGCGGTCGGTCCAGGCCGAGTTGACCATCGGGTTGCGTCGCACGGCCCAGATGATCGCCTTGGCCATGATCAGCAACGGCGACACCTTGACGCCGGCGAACTGCGGCGACGCCTTCAACCGCTTGACGAACTCCATCGTGCGGGTGGCGTCGACGTCGACGAACAGGCTGACGTGCGGGGCGGTGAACGCCGACGACGTCATGGCCGCGGCGATGGCCTTGCGGACGCCCTTGACGGGGATGCGCTCGACGCGTTCCTCGCCCCACTCGGGCGTCTCGATGTTGCGGAAGACGCTGGCCTGCTGGGCGTGACGGATGACGTCGTCGCGGGTGACCTCTCCGGCCAGGCCGGTCGGCTGGACGACGGCGAGGTCGACCTCGAGGTCTTTGGCGAGCTTGCGGATGGGCGGCTTCGCGATGATCGGCAGGGCCTGCGCGGCGGGCACCGACGTGGTGGGGCGCCGCCGGGCCTGCTCGGCGACGCGCAGCTGCCGGGCGTCGACCTCGGTCTGCGACGGGCGACGGCGGCGGGTCGAGCCGTGACCGCCCGCGGCGCCGTAGCCCACGAGCACGGCACCCGAACCGGAGTCGGCCGGGGCCTCGGGGGCGTGCGCGACCGAGCCGGTGTCGCCGTCGGCGCTGACCGCGTCGGCCGAGCGGGCCGGGGCGGCGGGGGAGGAGCTCTGCACCGGGGTGGCGGACGCCGCGGGCTCGGCCTGGCGGGCGCGCTGCGCGGAGAGTGCTTGTTCGTTCTGCGACACGACCTGCGCCGTGCGGGCGAGTCCGCCCGACTCGAGGGACTCGGACTCGGCGGCCCGACCCGACGCGGTCGCGGGCGCCGTCGAGTCGCCGACCCGGATGATCGGGGTGCCGACGTCGACCGTGGTGCCCGGTTCGACGAGGATGCTCTCGACCACGCCGGCGTAGGGCGACGGCAGCTCGACGAGCGACTTCGCGGTCTCGATCTCGACGAGCACCTGGTTGATCTCGACGTTGTCGCCGGGGGCGACCTTCCATTCGACGATCTCGGCCTCGGTCAGGCCCTCGCCGACGTCGGGCAGGGTGAATTCGCTGGTCATGTCGTGACTCCTAGTAGGCCAGGGCCCGGTCGACCGCCTCGAGCACGCGGTCGGCGTCGGGCAGGTACTGCGTCTCGAGCTTGGCAGGAGGGAAGGGGGTGTCGAAGCCGCTGACGCGCAGCACGGGCGCCTCGAGCGAGTAGAACGCCTTCTCGGCCACGGTGGCGGCGATCTCGGAGCCGACCGAGACGAAACCGGGGGCCTCCTGGGCCACCACGAGACGCCCGGTCTTGCGGACCGACTCGAGGATGGGCCCGTAGTCGACCGGCGAGAGCGAGCGCAGGTCGACGACCTCGGCCGAGACGCCCTCGGCTGCCGCGATCTCGGCCGCCTGGAGCAGCACGCTGACCATCGCTCCGTGCCCCAACAGGGTGACCTCGGTGCCCGTCCGGACGACGCGGCTCGCGTGCAGCGGTGCCTGCGGGTCGCTCAGGTCGACGTCGCCCTTGGGCCAGTAACGGCTCTTGGGCTCGAAGAACATGACGGGGTCGTTCGACGCGATCGCCTCCTGGATCATCCAGTAGGCGTCGTGCGGCGTGCTCGGGCTGACGACGCGCAGGCCCGCGGTGTGGGCGAAGTACGCCTCGGGGCTCTCCTGGTGGTGCTCGACCGCGCCGATGTGCCCGCCGTAGGGCACGCGGATCACGACGGGCATCGTCAGGGTGCCCTCGTGCCGGTTGGTCAGCTTGGCGAGCTGCGACGTGATCTGGTCGAAGCCGGGGTAGATGAATCCGTCGAACTGGATCTCGCAGACCGGGCGGAAGCCACCCATCGCGAGTCCGATGGCGGTGCCGACGATGCCGGACTCGGCGAGGGGGGTGTCGATGACGCGTCTGTCGCCGAACTCGGCCTGCAGCCCTTCGGTCACGCGGAAGACGCCGCCGAGCGTGCCGATGTCTTCTCCCATCAGCAGGACGCGGGGGTCGTCGGCCATGGCCTTGCGGAGGCCGGCGTTGATCGCCTTGCCGAGCGGCATGGACTGCACGGAGGCGCGGTTCGACTCGGTCGTGCCGGTCGGGTTCTCGACGGTGTCGGTCATGCTGCCCCCTCGTCGGTGGTCGCGGTCTCGCCCGCGCCGCCGAAGCTCTGCTCGTAGGTCGCCAGCCACTGCTTCTGCTCGGTCATGAGCGGGTGCGGCTCGGAGTACACGTGGTCGAAGATGAGGCCGCGGTCGGGGTTCGGCAGCGAGACCGTGCGCCGACGGACGTCGGCTCCGAGGTCGTCGCCCTCGGTCTCGAGGTCGGCGAAGAACGCGTCCCCCTCGCCTCGGTTCCGCAGGAAGGCCTCGAAGCGCGTGATCGGGTCGCGGGCGATCCAGGACTGCAGCTCGTCGTCGGTGCGGTACTTGGTGGGGTCGTCGGACGAGGTGTGCGCGCCGACGCGGTAGGTGAGCGCCTCGATGAAGCGGGGCCCGCCGCCGCCGCGGGCGGCCTCGAGGTCGCGGCGGCTGACGGCGTAGCTCGCGAGCACGTCGTTGCCGTCGACCTGCGTGCCGGGGATGCCGAAGCCGCCGGCCCGGGCGACGAGGGGCGTGCGCGACTGACGCGCGACCGGCACGCTGATCGCCCACTGGTTGTTCTGGAGGAAGAACAGCTCGGGGGTCTGGAAGCTCGCGGCGAAGACCAGGGCCTCGCTGACGTCGCCCTGGCTGGTCGCCCCGTCGCCGAAGAACGTGACCACGGCCTGGTCGACCTCGGGATCGCCCGTGCCGCTCTTGCCGTCGAGGCCGAGCCCCATGGCGAAGCCGGTCGCGTGCAGCGTCTGCGAACCGATCACCAGCGTGTAGACGTGGAAGTTCTGGTGCTCGGCGGGGTTCCAGCCGCCGTGCGTGTGACCGCGCAGCAGGCGCAGGATGTCGACCGGGTCGATGCCGCGGGACAGCGCGACGGCGTGCTCGCGGTAGGACGGGAAGAGGTGGTCCTGCGGGCGGGTGGCGTGGGCCAGGCCGACCTGGGCCCCCTCTTGGCCGTGGCTCGGCACCCAGAGGGCGAGCTGCCCCTGGCGCGCCAGGGCCGCGGCCTCGCGGTCGAATCGACGCGTCAGCACCATGTCGCGGTGCAGGGCGCGGAGTCCGTCGTCGCCGAGGGCGTCGACGTAGGGGCGGAACTCGTCGGCCGCAGCCGACTCGACCACCTCGCCCGACGGCGACAGGAGCTGGACGGGCGGCGGCGCGTCGGTCGCTTCGGAGGAAGACATGGCGTCCAATCTATTCCGCGGCATATGCCGTCACCGGGATGTGAGGTCGACGATCTGCTGGGCGGCGTGCAGCAGCTTGTCGACCGACGACGGCTCGCCGATCGTGACGCGGACGCCCTCGCCCGCGAACGGCCGGACGACGACCCCGTGGTCGGCGAACACCTGGGCCGCGGCCGCCGTGTGCTCGCCCGTGGCGAGCCAGACGAAGTTGCCCTGCGCCTCGGGCACCGTCCACCCCTGGTCGATCAGGGCGCGTCGCACCTGGTCGCGCAGCAGGACGATGCGGTCGACCCGCCCGAGCAGCTCGTCGGCGTGCTCGAGCGAGGCGAGGGCCGCGGCCGCGCCCTGCTCGGTGACGGCGAGGGGGATGGCCGTGGCCCGCGCGGCGTCGAGCAGGTAGGAGGCGCCGATCGCGTACCCGACGCGGAGTGCGGCCAGCCCGTACGCCTTCGAGAAGGTGCGCAGCAGGACGAGGTTCGGGTGCAGCTCGGTGAGCGTCTCGCCGTCGACGGCCGTGCTGTCGGTGACGAACTCGGCGTACGCCTCGTCGAGCAGCACGAGCACGTCGTCGGGCACCGCGGCCATGAACGACTCGAACTCGCCCGTCGACACCGTGGTGCCCGTCGGGTTGTTGGGGGAGCAGACGATGACGACGCGGGTGCGGTCGGTGACGGCCGCGGCCATGGCCTCGAGGTCGTGGCCCCCGTCGGCCCGCAGCGGCACCTGGACGCTCGTCGCACCGGCCACCGTGACGAGCCCCGGGTAGGCCTCGAACGAACGCCAGGCGTAGACGACCTCGTCGCCGACCGAGGCCGCGGCGAGCACGAACTGGGCCAGCAACGAGACCGACCCCGCGCCGACGTGCACCTCGTCGACGGTGACGCCGAACCGGGTGGCGAGGGCGGTCCGCAGGGCCGTCGCCGAGGCGTCGGGGTAGCGGTTGAGCGAGACGGCGCCACGGACGGCCTCGACGACCGAGGGGAGGGGCTCGAACGGGTTCTCGTTCGACGACAGTTTGAAGGCGTCGGGGGACGCCTGCTTGCCCTGGCGGTAGGGCGGGAGGGCGGCGATCTCGGGACGGAGTCGGACGGGAGTGGTCACGCGGCCAGCCTATGGGGCGGGGGCCGCGTCGCGGCAGGGCACCGCGCCTCCTCGGGGGATCCGGTCGGGCACTACCGCCCGTGGAGGAGAGGTCGGCATGATGGGGGGATGACCCGATTCGTCGTGAGGCTGCTCATCAACGCGGTGGCCCTGTGGCTCACCACGCTGCTCGTGTCGGGGGTGACGGTGACGCCCTACGGAGCAGGGGGCACCCTCGAGACGATCGTGACCTTCCTGCTGCTCGCCCTGGTCTTCGGAATCGTCAACGGCGTGGTCGGCACGGCGATCAGGGTGGTGGCCTTCCCCCTCTACATCCTGACGCTCGGCCTGATCGCGTTGATCGTGAACGGGCTGCTGCTGCTGATCGTGGCGTGGATCTCGGATCTCTTCGGCTTCGGGTTGACGATCGACGGTTTCTGGTGGGGCGTGATCGGTGCCGTCGTGCTCGCGGTCTTCGCCTGGGCCATCGGCGTCGTCGTCCGCCCCGTGGTCGGGCGGGGTGACCGGAAGCGGTGAACCGGTTCCGCATCTGCTTCGTCTGCACGGGCAACATCTGTCGCTCGCCCATGGCCGAGACCGTGCTGCGCTCGCTCGCCGACGACGCGGGCCTCGGCGACCGGATCGAGGTCACGAGCGCGGGCACCGGCGACTGGCACGTCGGCGAGAGGGCCGATCCCCGCACCGTCGAGGCCCTGGAGCGCCGCGGCTACGATGGTTCCCGGCACCGGGCGAAGCAGTTCGAGGCCGACGACTTCGCGCGCTACGACCTCGTGGTGGCGTTCGATCGCGGCCAAGAACGCATCCTCCGGGCCTGGGCAGGCGACGACGCCGACCGCTCGAAGGTGCAGCTGCTGCTCACCTTCGCTCCCGACGCGGCGCCGGCGGGTGGCGGTCTCGACGTCCCCGACCCGTACTACTCCGACGCAGCACTCTTCGACGAGGTGCTCGACATGGTCGAGCGCGCCTGCTCGGCCCTCTTCCGCCAGATCGAACCCGCACTCCGCAAGGGACAGTCATGACGTTGCCTCCTCAGCCCCTCAGCCCGCTCGACGGCCGCTACCGCTCGTCGGTCGGCACGTTGGGGGACCACCTCAGCGAGGCGGGGCTGAACCGGGCCCGCGTGCACGTCGAGGTCGAATGGCTGATCGCCCAGACCGACCGCCGTGCGTTCGGCTCGACGCCGCTCGACGACGAACAGAAGCGGGCGCTGCGGGCCGTCGTCACCGACTTCGGCCAGGCGGCGATCGACGAGCTCGCCGGCCTCGAGGCGACGACCCGTCACGACGTCAAGGCCGTCGAGTACTTCGTGCGGGCACGGCTGGCCGAGCTCGGGCTGGACGGGATCGCCGAACTCACCCACTTCGCCTGCACCAGCGAGGACATCAACAACCTGTCGTACGCGGTCACCGTCAAGGCGGCCCTGTTCGACGTCTGGCTCCCGGCCTTCGACGCCGTGCTCGCCGCCCTCACCACCTGGGCCACCGACGCCCGCGACGTGCCGATGCTCGCGCACACCCACGGGCAGCCGGCGACGCCGACCACGGTCGGGAAGGAGTTCGCCGTATTCGCGCACCGCCTGCAGCGTCTGCGCTCGCAGATCGTCGGCACCGAGTTCCTCGGCAAGTTCAGCGGGGCGACCGGCACGTTCTCGGCCCACGTCGTCGCCGACCCCGGGCTGGACTGGCCCGAGACGGCCCGCTCCTTCGTCGAGGACGCCCTGGGGCTGACCTTCAACCCGCTGACGACGCAGATCGAGTCGCACGACTGGCAGGCCGAGCTCTACTCGCGCGTCGCCCACGCCAACCGGGTGCTGCACAACCTCGCCACCGACGTGTGGTCGTACATCTCGATGGGCTACTTCACGCAGATCCCGCAGGCGGGGGCGACCGGCTCGTCGACCATGCCCCACAAGATCAACCCGATCCGCTTCGAGAACGCCGAGGCCAACCTCGAGATCTCGTCGGCGCTCTTCGACTCGCTGGCCTCGACCCTGGTCACCAGCCGCCAGCAGCGCGACCTCACCGACTCGTCGGCCCAGCGCAACATCGGGGTCGCGTTCGGCCACTCGATGCTCGCGCTCGACAACCTGCGTCGCGGCCTCGGCGAGATCGCCGTCGGCACCGTGACCCTCGAGTCCGACCTCGACTCCAACTGGGAGGTCCTCGCCGAGGCCATCCAGACGGTCATCCGTGCCGAGGTCGTCGCCGGACGATCCTCGATCGACGACCCCTACGCCATGCTCAAGGAGCTGACCCGCGGCAAGCGCGTCGGCCAGGCCGAACTGGTCGCGTTCGTCGAGGGCCTGGACGTGTCCGACGAGGCCAAGCAGCGCCTCGTGGCCCTGACCCCGGCGACCTACACGGGCATCGCGGCGCAGCTCGTCGACCGCCTGGCCTGACCCCGGGAGGCGCGGGTCGGCCCGTCAGGACGGCCCGCGCACCCGAGGGCGCCGCGCGACGGCTCAGCGGCCGACGGGCCGCGACGGAGCGGCGGCCGACGGGCAGCGACGGGCAGCGGCCGGAAGGCCGCGGCAGTGGATCCGGGTCGCGTCAGTGGCCCCGCGGCTTGTCGGCGTCGTCGATCTCGTGTCGCTCGTCGTCGTTGGGCTTGGCCGCGAGCGCGAGCATGGCGATCGTGACGAGCGCGACGATGAAGCCGATGCAGAGGAAGATCAGCGCCAGCTGGAGGTCGCGCGTCGTCATGAGCACGACGAGGCCGACGAAGGCGGCGAAGACGCCCGACAGTCCGAGGAACTCGGCGGGGCGGAACCGGTCGCGCCAGGTGGGGTGGGTCATGACGTTCGTCCCTTGTCGTCAGGGGTGTCGGCAGGGGCCGGGTGCCCGGTCTGCCATTTGAGCGAGAGGCCGGCGATCACGAGGAACACGCCGACCAGGGCGCCGTAGGCGCCCAGGATGCCGACGAGCACGGTCGAGGAGGTCAGTTCGCCCTCGATCTGCTCGATGCCGCCGAGCTGCTGGCTGTAGTCCGGCGGGACGACCAGGAAGACCAGGGCCAGGACCAGGGTGAGCACGCCGACGGTCGTCCAGTCACGGGCGAGCGGCGAGCGACGACGACGTCGCAGGCCGGTGAGCAGTTCGAGGCCGCCGGTCAGCACGGCCCAGGCCGTCACGAAGGCGACCAGCACGGGCAGCTGACCGTGCGAGAAGACGAGGCAGAGGGCGCCGATCACGGCACCGACGACGCCCTGCAGGACGGCGATGGTGCGGCTCGAGCGGTCGTGGAGGCGCAGGGCCGATCCGACGGCGAGCACGACACCGCCGGCGACCGCCGCCGCCCCGAAGGTCAGCAGGCCGACCTGGGGCGAGTGGTCGGGGTTGAAGGTGATGGCCGCCGCGGCCGAGAGGGCCGGGACGGCACGCAGCACGGGGACGGGCCAGTACGCGGAGAGCGACGGGTCGACGCCCCTGCCCGAGGGGTCGGGCGACGCCACGGGGGCGGTCGCGCCGGAGTCGTGGTGCGCAGGCGTCACGAGACCTCTTTCACGGGTGGGGGACCCGCCGAGTTTACCGCGCGCTCCTGAACGCCAGGCGGCGGACGGTGCCGAGCGTCAACGGCCAGCCGCGGCCCCTGAGCGTCCCGAGCTGACGTGCCATGTGGGCAGGCGTCACCCGCAGCACCCCCTCGGCCTCGAGCGACAACCCCGCGAGCACACCGTCCAGCGAACGTCGGGTGGAGGCCAGCCCCTCGGCCGTGTCCAGCCCCACCGCGATCCGCACGCCGGTCGGCAACCGGCTGACCCGGGTGTAGGCGGTGGTCGTGTCGGCCCACGTGGACCGCCAGCCGGGCCGGACCTCCTTCACGCACTCGAGGAGGCGCACCGTCGCGACGTCGGGGTCGGGGTGGTCGGCGGTGAGCAGTCGGTAGTAGGTGCGTCGGGCGCCCTCGGTGCTCACGAAGAGCAGGTCGGCGTAGCCCGCCACGACCGTGGCGGGCCGTGGCCCGATGCCCACCACGGTGCCGCCTCCGAGCCATGAACCGTGGCCGTCCTTCGCGTCGGGCCAGAGCCCGACGAGGACCTCGAGCCCGGAGATCTCGATCTCGTGCGCCGGTGCGTCCGACGCCGCCGCCCCGAGGGCGGAGTCCCGCAGGCCGTGGCCCTGATGGGCGTCGCGTTCGCCCGTCCTGTAGGGCACCTGCTCGAGGTCGTGCACCACCCCGCGGAGCCGCTCGACAAAACTCGCTGTCATCGACGATAGGTTACGTGTGAAATACGAGAAGCCGCAACCCTCCTGCACGGCGACCTCCCGACACCTTCCCAGCCCACGCCGTTACGTTCGCACCATCTTCGGGCCGCCTCCGGCCCATCCACCCGGCTGAGAAGTCGACCAGCCGCGGGAGCCCGATGACCGCCACCGTCCCCACGACCCCCCGAACCGCGTACCCGCGCATCGTCCACGCACCGGCAGGTGCGGCACCCGCCGGGTTCCGCCCCACCGTCGCCGGACAGGTCGGCAAGCCGACCAGCACGTACTCGAGCCTGCTCAAGTCCGTGCGCGAGGCGGGCCTGCTGCAACGCCGCACCGGCTTCTACGTCACGGTCTTCGTCGTCCTCGTCGCGTGCCTCGGCGGCGCGGCCACCGGGTTCGTCCTGTTGGGCTCGAGCTGGTTCCAGCTGTTGATCGCCGCGGCCCTCGGCGTCATCCTCACGCAGTTCGCGTTCCTCACGCACGAGGCCGCGCACCGCCAGGTGTTCGAGTCGGGCACGCGCAACGACAAGGTCGGTCGCGTCCTCGCGGCCGGCGTCGTGGGCATCAGCTACGCGTGGTGGATGACCAAGCACAGCCGCCACCACGCCAACCCGAACACCAAGGGCAAAGACCCCGACATCGCGTTCGACACGATCTCGTTCCTCGAAGAGGACGCGGCGAAGCAGCGCGGCGTGCTCGGCTTCATCACCCGCCGTCAGGGCTACTTCTTCTTCCCCCTGCTGCTCGGCGAGGGCGTCAACCTGCACGTGACCTCGTTCCGCACGTTGCTCGGCCGTGACAAGGTCGAGGGCCGCGCGCTCGAGATCACGCTCATCGCCGTGCGCCTCGTCGCCTACTTCGGCGTCGTCTTCTGGTTCCTGCCGCTCGGCATGGCCTTCGCCTTCATCGGCGTGCAGATGGCCGTCTTCGGCCTCTACATGGGGTCGTCCTTCGCCCCGAACCACAAGGGCATGCCGATCATCCCCGAGGGTGCGAAGGTCGACTTCCTGAGCAAGCAGGTGCTCACCTCGCGCAACATCACGGGTCGACACTCGACCGCCTTCATGGGCGGGCTGAACTACCAGATCGAGCACCACCTGTTCCCGAGCATGGCGCGTCCGAACCTGCGCGCGGCCAGCGCCCTGGTGAAGGCGCACTGCGCCGAGCACGGCATCCCCTACACCGAGACGACGATCGGCAAGTCGTACGCGATCGTCATCCGGTACCTCAACCGCGTCGGCCTCTCGGCCCGCGACCCGTTCGACTGCCCCGCGGCGTACGCGATGCGTCCGCGCTAGGCGGCGTCGAACACAGGGGCCGCAGGAGGCGCGGGCCGGGTCAGGCGATCCGGCTCGCGCCTTCGTCGTCCCCCGAGGAGCCCTCGTCGTCCCCGGAGGAGCCCTCGTCGTCCGTCTCGCTCAGGTGGGCCAGGCGGCCAGCTGCCAGCCCAACCAGGGCGAGAAGGCGAAGGGTGCCGCCGCGACCGCGTCGCGAAGCTCTCCGGGCTCGACCCACGCCCACTCGGCGACCTCGTCGGGCGAGGGATCGGGCAGGCCGACGGCGCGGGCCGTGAAGACCGGGCAGATCTCGTTCTCGACGACGCCCGAGGCGTCCGTGGCGAGGTACCGGAACTCGGGCAGGATCACCTCGACGTCGCGGACCTCCATGCCGAGCTCTTGGTGGGCGCGCCGCATCAACGCCTCGGCCGGCGTCTCGCCGGGGGCGGGGTGGCCGCAGAACGAGTTGGTCCAGACGCCGGGCCAGGTCTTCTTCGACAGGGCTCGTCGGGTGACCAGGACGCGGCCGAGTTCGTCGGTGACGTGACAGCTGAACGCCAGGTGCAACGGCGTCGTGGCGGTGTGCACGGTCGCCTTCGCGGTCGTGCCGATGGGCGTGCCCTCGTCGTCGAGGAGCACCACGAGCTCGTCGTGCGCGCCCGGGCGGTCACCGGACGTCGGCTGGGGATGCGTCGAGATCTCACGGGTCATGAGAGGTAGTCTGCCCTGGTGGACGGTGATCACCTGCACGCAGGCACGCGGGCGAGACACGATCGTGTCGACGCCGTCCTCGACGACTTCTTCGCGTTGGCCAAGCGCCGCGCCGAGTCCGTGGGCTGGCGGTACGTCGATCTCTGGTCGGTGCTCGAGCGCAACAGCGCCGGGGGCAAGCGCTTCCGGCCCCGCATGGTCTTCACGGCCTACGACGCCCTCGGGGGCACCGACGACGAGGCCGTGGCCCGGGTCGGCGCGGCCTTCGAGCTGCTGCACACGGCCCTGATCGTCCACGACGACGTCATCGACCGCGACTTCTCGCGACGCGGCATCCCCAACGTCTCGGGCAGCTACCGCGACACCGCCACGACGGCGGGCATCCCGACCCCCGCGGCCGAGCACCGGGGCATGTCGGCCGCCGTCATCGCCGGCGACCTCGCGCTGACCGGGGCCAGCCGCATGCTGCTCGGCATCGGCTGCCAGGACCACGTCCGCACGCGCTTGCTCGACCTGCTCGACGAGGCGATCTTCGTCAGCGCGGGCGGAGAGATGGTCGACGTCGAGTTCTCCCTGTCCGCCGAGCTGCCGACCGTCGACGAGATCCTCGACATGGAGCGCGCCAAGACGGCCGTCTACTCGTTCGAGGCACCGCTGCAGGCGGGTGCCGTCCTGGCGGGCGCGGGCGAGGCCGTCGTCACGGCGGTCGGCGACTTCGGCCGCGAGGTCGGGGTCGCGTACCAGGTGGTCGACGATCTGCTCGGGGTCTTCGGCACCGAAGAGGCCACCGGCAAGACCACACGCGGCGACCTCCGCGAGGGCAAGCGCACGGTGCTCGTCGCCCACGCCGCGACCACTGACGAGTGGTTCACGATCCAGCCGTTCATCGGCAAGGCCGACCTCAGCGAGGCCGAGGCCGAACACGTCCGTGGTCGCCTCGAGGTCTGCGGCGCCCGCTCCTTCGCCGAGGGACTCGTCGAGCAGCACGCCCGCCGTGCGCTCGACGTGCTCGACCGGGCCGAGGTGCCCGAGTCGTTGCGCGAGGCGTTGACGCCGGTCGTCCAGGACGTCCTCGAGAGGGTGCGATGACGGGCTTGTCGTTGTACGACTCCGTGGCCGACGCGACCGCGGGAGGCGTGATCCGCCGTTACTCGACGTCGTTCGGACTGGCCTCGCGCCTGCTGGGCGGCGAGGTGCGGCAGCACGTCGAGAACGTGTACGCGCTCGTGCGCGTGGCGGACGAGATCGTCGACGGCCCCGCGACCGAGGCCGGTCTGGGCGCCGACGCAGCGGGCCGGTTGCTCGACGGCTTCGAGGCCGAGACCGAGCGGGCCCTGGTCGAGGGCTTCAGCCCCAACCTGGTCGTGCACGCCTTCGCCCGCACCGCCCGCGCCACCGGGTTCGGTGCCGAGCTCACCGCACCGTTCTTCGCGTCGATGCGGGCCGACCTAAGTGCCCGCGAGCACGACCAGGCGTCGTTCGACGCCTACGTGTACGGGTCGGCCGAGGTCGTCGGCCTGATGTGCCTCAAGGCGTTCCTCCACGGGCACCCCTTCCCCCCGAGCACGGTCGCCGAACTCGAAGAGGGCGCCCGGCGCCTCGGTGCGGCCTTCCAGAAGGTCAACTTCCTGCGTGACCTCGCGGCCGACTTCGAGCAGCTCGGCCGCAGCTACTTCCCCGGAGTCGACGTGACCACGTTCGACGAGCAGACCAAGACGAGACTGGTGCGAGACATCGACGACGACCTCCGCGTGAGCGGCGAGATCATCCCCGTGCTGCCGACGTCCTCGCGTCGGGCGGTGGCACTGGCCCACGGCCTGTTCGCCGAGCTGAACCGGCGTCTCGAGGCGACCCCCGCCTCCTCGCTGGTCCGGGCGCGCGTGCGCGTTCCGAACCCGGTCAAGGTGCGCATCGCCGCAGGCGCCGCCGCCGGTCGCGTCACCCGGCTGCCCGAGGCCCGCGCATGAGCCGCGACACGGTCGACCGCGGGGCGACGGGTGCGGGCACCGGGGCGTCCGACGAGTCGCACGGCCTGAGCGTCACCCGCCACGGCCGCCGCGTCGTCGTGATCGGCGGCGGCATCAGCGGCCTGGCCTCGGCTGCGCTGCTCGCCCGCGAGGGCCACGAGGTCACCCTGCTCGAGAAGAACGACGAGGTCGGTGGCCGTGCCGGGTCGTGGAGCCACGAGGGCTTCCGCTTCGACCTCGGCCCGAGCTGGTACCTCATGCCCGAGGTCTTCGACCACTTCTTCCGCCTGATGGGCACGTCGGCCGCCGAGCGCCTCGACCTCGTCGAACTCGACCCGGGCTACCGCGTGCTGTTCGAGCCCACGCCCGACGACCCCGCGGCGAGTGCGCCGATCGACGTCCCGCGCGGCCTGGAAGAGAACGTCGAGCTGTTCGAGCGCGTCGAACCGGGCAGCGGTGAGCGCATGCGCCGGTACCTCCGGTCCGCCCGCGACACCTACGAGATCGCCAAACGGCGGTTCCTCTACACGAGCTTCGGCAGCCTCACGCCCCTGCTGCGCGGAGACGTGCTGGTCCGCCTGCCGAAGCTGGCCCGGCTGCTGCTGACGAGCCTCGACTCGTACGCGTCCCGCACGGTGACCGACCCGCGCCTCCGTCAGATCCTGGGGTACCCCGCGGTCTTCCTCGGCTCGTCGCCGTTCGACACGCCGAGCATGTACCACCTCATGAGCACGCTCGACCTCGACGACGGCGTGCTGTACCCGCAGGGCGGCCTCATCTCGGTGATCGAGGCCATCCGCGACGTGGCCGTCGAGGCCGGGGTGACCGTCGTGACCGGCGCGGCCGTGACCCGGATCGTGACGCAGCCGCTCGGGGTCGAGGGCGCAGCCCTGCCGCGCGGTTCGAAGGCGACCGCCGAGGCGACCGGGGTCGACTGGACCGACGCCGCGGGAGCGACGCACCGCGTCGACGCCGACCTCGTCGTGAGCGCGGCCGATCTGCACCACACCGAGACGCAGCTCCTGCCCCACGAGCTGCGCACCTACGACTCGTCGTACTGGGCGAAGAAGAACCCCGGGCCGAGCGCCCTGCTGCTCTACCTGGGCGTCGAGGGCGAGATCCCCGAGCTCGAGCACCACACGCTGCTCTTCGCCCGCGACTGGCACGAGAACTTCGAGCGCATCTTCGGCGCCGACAAGCGCATCCCCGACCCGCCGTCGCTGTACGTCTGCAAGCCGAGCACCGTCGACCCCTCGACCGCGCCCGCCGGGCACACGAACCTCTTCGTCCTGGTGCCGCTGCCCGCCGACCCGGCCCTCGGTTCGGGCGACGTCGACGGTGACGGCGACCCGATGATCGAGCGTCTCGCGGACGGCGTCATCGCCCAGATCGCCGAGTGGGCGCACGTGCCCGACCTCGCCGAGCGGATCGTGGTGCGGCGCACCCGTGGCCCGCGCGACTTCGTCGACGACGTCAACGCCTGGAGCGGCAGCATGCTCGGCCCCGCGCACACGCTCGCCCAGAGCGCCCTGTTCCGCACCGGCAACGTCTCGACGCACGTCGACTCGCTGTTCTACGCCGGCGGGTCGGTCCGTCCGGGCATCGGCCTGCCGATGTGCCTGATCAGCGCCGAGGTGCTGCTCAAGAACCTGCGCGGCGACACCAGCACCG
The DNA here is from genome assembly GCF_044742985.1 of Frigoribacterium sp. NPDC087798. Lineage (NCBI taxonomy): Bacteria > Bacillati > Actinomycetota > Actinomycetes > Micrococcales > Microbacteriaceae > Frigoribacterium > Frigoribacterium sp. NPDC087798. The sequence goes on from NZ_JBIUVP010000006.1 coordinate 57,911, forward strand.
AGCCGCTCCCCGAGCCCGCCGTCGGCTGATGGGGTTCGTCTACCTCGCGGCGTTGCTCGTCTCGTTGTTCGGCATGGTGATGCTCGACCGCAGGTTCCGCCTGTTCTTCTGGCGCGACGTGCCCCGGGCGGCGGTGACGCTGCTGGTCGGCGTCGTGTTCTTCCTGGTCTGGGACGTCGTCGGCATCGACCTCGGCATCTTCTTCCGCGGCGAGACCTCGTTCATGACCGGCGTGCTGGTGGCGACCGAGCTGCCGCTCGAAGAGGTCTTCTTCCTGACGCTGCTCTGCTACCTGACGATGAACCTGCTGGCCGCGGCCCGGATGGCTGCGGCGGTCGTGCTCGACCGACGTGACGCGAGCTCCACGCAGGCCGGTCGATCGGTGGACGGCGTGGCGTCGTGACCTACTGGGCCGTCAACGCGGTGTTCCTGTCGATCGTCGCGGTGCTGGGGGTGCTGGCGCTGGTGACCGCAGGCGTGCGTGGCCGGGCCGCGCGCGCCTCCTCGTCCCCGGCCGAGAGGTCGCGGCGGCGACGCGAGCAACTGCTGGGGGCGGGCCTGGCGACCGGCGTGCTGCTCGTGATGACCGCCGTGTTCGACAACGTCATGATCGGGATCGGGCTGGTCGGCTACGACGCCGCCCGGATCAGCGGGGTCTTCGTCGGCATCGCCCCGCTCGAGGACTTCGCCTACGCGGTCGCGGCACTCGTCCTGCTGCCGTCGGTGTGGGTGCTGCTCGGCGGCCCGAAGACGCCCCGCGCCCCCGCGGCGCCGGCGGCCGGCGGGTCGACGACCGTCGAGGAGGCGCGCTCGTGAACACGATCAAGGCCCTGTTCGTCTCGTCCCGGCCCCTGAGCTGGATCAACACGGCGTTCCCGTTCGCGGCGGCCTACGTGCTGACCTCGTTGCTCGCACCGGTGACGACCGGCTACCTGGGGTCGTACCAGCCGTTGTCCCAGGTCGACGTGACGCCGACCGGCACGGAGGCCGTCCTCTTCTCCGCGGCCGAGAACGCCCTCGGCCCGGTGAACTGGCTCGTGCTGATCGTCGGCGCCCTGTACTTCCTGATCCCCTACAACCTCGCGATGTACGGCATCAACGACGTCTTCGACTACGAGAGCGACCTGCACAACCCGCGCAAGGGCGGCGTCGAGGGTGCGCTGCTCGACCGCAGCCTGCACCGCACGACGTTGCGCGCCGCAGTGATCACGAACGTGCCCTTCCTGGTGTTCCTCGTGGCGGTCGGCGACCCGCTCAGCTGGCTCGTGCTCGCCGTCAGCGTCTTCGCCGTGATCGCCTACTCGGCTCCCGGCCTGCGCTTCAAGGAGCGCCCCTTCGTCGACTCGGTCACCTCGAGCACGCACTTCGTCAGCCCGGCCGTCTACGGTCTCGTGCTGGCCGGGGCGACGTTCACGCCCCAGCTGTGGGCGTTGCTCGGCGCGTTCTTCCTCTGGGGCGTCGCGAGCCACGCGTTCGGAGCCGTGCAGGACGTTCTCGCCGACCGCGAGGGCGGCATCTCGTCGATCGCGACCGAGATCGGCGCCCGGGCGACCGTCCGCCTCTCGGTGGTGGCCTACCTGCTGGCCGGCGTGCTGCTGACCTTCACCGAGTGGCCCGGCCCGCTGGCGGCCCTGCTCACCCTGCCCTACGCGATCAGCTGCGCCCCCTGGTGGAACGTGACCGACGACCGGGCCGAAGAGGTCAACCGCGGCTGGCGACGCTTCCTGGCGCTCAACTTCGTCAGCGGGTTCGTCGTGACGATGCTCATGATCTGGTGGGTGTTCCTGCGGGGCTGACGCCGCGCCTCCTGCGGTCGTCGGCCCTCGACCCCTAGCCCCTCGGCCCTCGGCCCGCGGCCCGCGGGCAGGCCGGGCGCTCAGGGGCGCCAGCCGAGGTTGAGTGCCGCCCTGCGCAGGAAGCGCACCGTGGTCGCGTGGGCTCCCGGCTCGGCCCCCCGGACCGTCTCGTCGCGGATGCCCTCGACCACGTCGACGAGCTTGCGGTGCGCGAGGCTCCCCCGCTCGGTGAGGGCGTAGCGATCGTCGCCGACCCCGTCGGTCGCGAGGCTCACCCAGCCGCTCTCGACCAGCTCGGCGAGGTGGTCCGAGCTGGACTCGCCCGTGGCCGGGTCGAGGAAGGGCGCGACGGCTCCGTCGAGTGCTGCGCGGGTCGCCGGGCCGCGCTCCAGCAGGTTGAGCAGCTGCCACTGCCGGCGGGTGACCCCGTGTTCGTCGAGGACCTCCTCGAAGCGCCGGTCGATCAGCCCGTCGACGAGCCTCAACCAGAAGCCGATCGGGCGCCCCCGGTCGACGGCCAGGTCGTCGTCGACGCTGCCGAGCTCGTCGGGTGCGTGCGTGTCGTCGGTCGGCGGGGTGACCTCGCCTGCGTCTGCGGAACGTCGTCGGTCCATGGTCGGCACCGTACACCGGTCGGACCTCCGTCTCGAGAGTGATCTTCCGATGGATTCACCTGCCGGAAAGACAACGGCAAGGACGCGGCCGTACATTCGAGGCGTGACCACCTCGAGCGCCGTCGCGCCTGCGCCCCTCCCCACGCGCCTCCGCCGGACCTGGTCGCGCGTGCAGGCGCATCCGCGCGGGCTGCTCTACGGCTTCGTCGCCGTGCACGCCGCCGTGTTCCTGGCGCTGACGCCGCTGATGATCGGCGGCGGGGTGAGCGGCGACCTGCCGCTCTACCGCCTGTGGGCGACGGGGGCCCTGAGCGAGGGCGTCTGGCCGGTCCTCGACTTCTCGTGGGTCTACCCGGCCGGGGCGATCGTCCCGATCGTGTTGCCGAACGTCTTCGGCGAACAGCACTACCAGTTCGTCTGGCTGGCCCTGCTGACCGCCCTCAACGCCGTCGCGCTCTGGCTGCTGACCGACCGCGGTCGTCGCACGGTCGACAACCGGGCAGCCTGGTGGTGGCTGCTCGTGACGCTCGTGCTCAGCCCCGTGGCCTTCCTCCGGCTCGAGGGGTTCAGCGCGCCGCTGGTCGTCGCCGCCCTGATGCTGCTGTCCACGCGTCCGCGGGTGGCCGGACTGCTGCTCGCCGCGGCGACCTGGATCAAGGTCTGGCCCGCCGCCGTCATCGCGGCGGTCGTCGTCGGGTCGCGTCACCGGGCGGTCGTGCTGCGCGGGGGCGTGCTCGTCACCATGGTCGTCGTGTCGTGCGTGTTGCTCGGCCGCGGGGCCGACGACATCACGAGCTTCGTGACGATGCAGTCGGGACGGGCGATGCAGCTCGAGGCGACCCTCTCGACGCCCTGGCTCTGGATGGCCATGCTGCGCGTCCCCGGCGCCTCGGTCTACCAGAACGTCGCCCTCGCCACGCGCGAGGTCATGGGACCGGGCGACACCTGGATGATCAACGACAGCACGCAGGTCATGCTCGCCGTCCTCGTGCTGCTGGCCGGCGTGCTGGCCGTGGCGACCTTCGGACTGCCCCGGTGGGCCGAGCCCGGGAGGCGCGGGTCGGCGGGCTCCGGGCGCACCGCGGCCGTCGTCCCCGCTCGTGATCGCGGCGACGAGTTCGGCACCGTGCTGCTCGGCGCCCTCACCCTCACGCTCGCGTTCGTGGTCTTCAACAAGGTGGGGTCGCCGCAGTACCTGCTCTGGATCGTGCCGATCGTGGCCGTGGGCTACGCCTCGCGTCCCGAGGCGTTCCGGACGCCCGCCGTGTTGACCGCCTGGGCCTCGGGGCTCACGACGCTCGTGTTCCCGATCCTCTACCGGCCGCTGATCGAGCTCAACCCGGTCGCCGTGCTCGTCCTGGGCGCCCGCAACGGCCTGCTCGTGGTGCTGTTCTGCTGGTGCGCGGTGCGCCTCGTGCGACTGGCGGTCGCCACGGTGCGCAGCGACGCGCTCGAGGTGGGCGTCCCGCTCGTGGCGGCCCGCGCCTCCTGACCGCGGTGTCGGGGGCGGCTCGTCCCCAGGCCGGCGCCGGGCGGCGTCGTCCCCGGTCGCCCGGTCAATCTGAGCCGTCCACGCCGGGTCGTGCCAGCGTGGAAGGCCTACCTGCCACCACGAGCCAAGGAGCACTCATGAAAGGCAAGATCCTCTTCGTCGCAGGAGCGGCAGTCGGATACGTCCTCGGAGCCCGCGCGGGTCGCGGCGCCTACGTCAAGATCAAGGACCAGGCCGAGAGCCTGTGGGAGAACCCGACCGTCCAGAAGGGCGTCCAGCAGGCCGAGGGCTTCGTGAAGGAGAACGCTCCGGTCGTCGCCAAGAAGGCGCAGGACGTCGCGAACGACGCCGCCCACGCGGTCGGCTCCAAGGCCAAGTCCGTCTCGGGCAAGGGCTCGGGCGCCACCGACAAGGTCGCCGCCAAGGCCACCGAGGCAGCCCACAAGGCCGCCGACAAGGTGGACGAGAAGGCCGACGACGTCAAGAAGCAGGCCTCGGGCACCAGCCCCGACGACGACAAGCTGCCGGGGGTGACGGTCGGTGAGTGACCTGAAGGCACCCGAACAGAGCACCAAACGTTCGCTCGGCTCGCTGATCGGCAGCCTGCCCGAGTTGATCTCGCGCCTCATCCGCGGCGAGATCGCGCTGGCCAAGACCGAGCTCGCCACGAAGGCCAAAGAGGCCGGGGTGGGTGTCGGCTTGTTGGTCGGAGCCGCACTGTTCGGCTTCTTCCTGCTCGCCGTGCTCATCACGGCCGGCGTCCTGGGGCTGGCGACGGTCGTCGCCCCCTGGCTCGCGGCGCTCATCGTCGCCGCCGTCCTGCTCGTGATCACGGCCGTCCTGGCCCTGCTCGGCATCAAGGCCCTCAAGAAGGGCGTGCCGCCGACCCCCGAGAAGGCCGTCGCCAGCGTGAAGGCCGACGTCAGCGCGTTGAAGGGGCAGGGCAGCTATGACTCCGAGAAGCACTGACGCAGGAGACCACGAGAAGCACGGCGGGTCGAAGCACGGGAAGGGCGACCAGCCCGACCCCCGTGCCGAGCTCGCCGAGGCGCGTGCGGCCGAAGAGCGCGACGACGCCCACGGCAGCACGTCTCCCGACAAGGACGCCGAGAACGCGGCCGGGCCACGCCCCGGCGCGAGCATCCCCGAGATCGAGCTCGACCTCGCCCGTACCCGTGAAGAGTTCGCGGCGACGCTCGACGCCATCGAGGACAAGCTGAGCGTCCCTGCCCACGCCCGTCGGCTGAAGGCGAGCGTCTCACGGCGCCTCGACCGCGACCCGAAGCCCGTGGTGGCGGCCGCTGCGGCCGGCACCATCGGCGTCGTCGCGCTCGTCGCCGGCATCGTCAAGACGATCAGGCGCTGACCGATGGCACAGAAGAGCACCGAGCGCGAGCAGCAGTCGCCCGACGCGGACGACTCGCGCAAGCCGCAAGACCTGTCGGACGTCTCCAAGCCCTCCTGGGGGTACGTGCTGGGCAAGACCCTGCGCGAGTTCACCCGTGACCAGTGCACCGACCTCGCCGCCGCACTCACGTACTACGCGGTGCTGGCGATCTTCCCGGCGCTGCTGGCGATCGTGTCGCTGCTCGGCGTCGTGGGGCAGGCGGACTCGACGGCCACGACGCTGCTCGACCTGGTCTCGCAGTTCGGCTCGCCGCAGGTCGCCGACCTGCTGCGTGACCCGATCATGCAGCTCACCGGCTCGCCGGCTGCCGGTGTCGCCCTGATCGTCGGTGTGCTGGGTGCCCTCTGGTCGGCCTCCGGCTACGTGGGCGCCTTCGGGCGGGCCATGAACCGCGTCTACGGCATCGACGAGGGGCGTCCGATCTGGAAGCTCCGCCCGACCATGCTCGGCGTCACGGCGTTCACGGTGGTGCTCATCGTGGTCGCCGCCCTCATCCTGGTGATCAGCGGCCCCGTGGCCGAGACGGTCGGCGACCTCGTGGGACTGGGCAGCACCGCGGTGTTCGTCTGGGACATCGCGAAGCTGCCGATCCTCGCCATCATCGCCGTCGTGATCGTGGCGGTGCTCTACTACTGGGCCCCGAACGTCAAGCAGCCCAAGTTCAAGTGGATGAGCCTCGGGTCGCTCGTGGCCCTGGTCATCTGGTTGGTCGCGTCCGTGGGGTTCGCGTTCTACATCGCGAACTTCTCGAACTACAACAAGACGTACGGTTCGCTCGGTGCGGTCATCGTGTTCCTGCTGTGGCTCTGGATCACGAACAACGCCCTGCTCTTCGGGGCCGAGTTCGACGCCGAGCTCGAACGTGGTCGCGAGCTGCAGGCCGGCCTCCGGGCCGAGCGCGACATCCTGCTGCCACCCCGTGACACGGCCCAGAGCGAGAAGAAGGCCGCGGCCCTCGCCAAGGACGAACTCGCCGGCATGCGACTGCGTCAGGCCGCCGCCGCGACGATCGAGCGGAACGGCGACGAGGTGCCCGAGCCGGACGGCGAGGGCGGCTCCGAGGCGTCCGAGTCCGACCGGAAGAAGGACGAGCGCGCCGGGGACGGGCACTCGAAGGGCGACCGCGACGACTAGGTGACGTCCCCTGACGACGCGACCCGCGCCTCCTCGGCTCTCACGAGCTCGGGAGGCGCGGGTCGCGTCGTTCGTCAGCCGGTGGGCGAGCCCCGCCCGCACCGGCCGTCGGTCAGAACGAGAAGCCGAGCTGGGCGGGGTAGTCGCCCCGCGCGGTGAGGGTGGTGGCGGCGTCGCGCAGATGCGAGAGCGTCAGGCCCATCGTGGTGGGCCCGAAGCTGACGCGCGAGACGCCGAGCTCGGCCAGGCGGGCGAGCGGCACGGACGACGGGTTCGAGATGACGCTGACCTTGCCGTCGATCCGGTCGAGGGCGGCCTTCACGAGGTCTTCGGTGCCCAGGCCGAGGACGAAGGCGCAGTCGGCGCCGGCGTCGAGGTAGGCGTTGGCGCGGGTGACGGCGTCGTCGAACGAGTCGGGGTCGCCGGCCAGGGCGTCGACCCGGGCGTTGATCACGATCGGCACCCCGGCGCGGTCGCCGGCACGGCGGGCGGCGGCGATCTTCGAGACCTGGGTGTCGATGTCGTAGAGGGGCGCCTTGGCCTGGCCGATGCTGTCCTCGATGTTGAGGCCGGCGGCGCCCTCCTCGATCAGGCGGAAGACGTTGTCGAGCGTGCCGGCGGCGTCGGTCGCGTACGCCTTCTCGAAGTCGACGGAGACGGGCAGGTCGACCGAGCGGATCACGATGCGGGCGGCGGCCAGCATGTCGTCGACGTCGAGGCCCTCGCCGTCCTCGACGCCGTGCGCCTCGCTGATCGAGTGGGAGGCGGTGGCCAGGGCCTTCACGCCCGGTGCGCCCGCGACGATGCGCGCGGTGATGCTGTCCCAGACGTTCGTCACGATCAGCGGGTCGCCGGGGACGTGGAGGGAGCGGAGGAGTTCGGCCTTCTCGGCCGTGCTGGAGATCGACATGCTCCCAGCCAACCAGCCCGGGCTGGCAGGCACCAGCCCGGGCTCGCCTCGCCGAGCTGCTAGTCGCGCCGCAGGACGAGCTCGCTGAGCGGCAGGCGCTCGCGAGGGGCGGTCTCGCGCTCGGCGAGGGCCTCGATCAGCTTGTCGGCCTCGTCGACGACGCCGACGGCCGTGACCGTCACGGGCTTGAGGTTGTCGGTCAGGCCGAACGCGGCGACGATCTCGTCCCACTCGACGCCGGCCATCTGGTGCGTGTGGAAGCCCTCGGCGTGTGCCTGCACCGTGAGGTGGGCGACGGCCTGGCCGAGGTCGTACTCGGCCCACTGGCGCACCTCGCCCTCGACGGTCGAGGTCTCGGCGACGGCGACGACGAGTGCGGACGCGTTGCCCGCCCAGGCGGCGTTGAAGCCCATGAGCGCCTTCACGATCGTGTCGAACGTGGCCGTGCCGCGACGGCCGACGACGAAGCGACGCGGCTGCGTGTTCGCGGCCGACGGTGCCCAGCGGGCGGCCTCGAGCAGGGCGTCCAGCTGACGGTCCGAGATCTCGGCGGTCGGGTCGAACGAGCGGGGGCTCCAGCGCTCGTCGAGCAGCGGCACGAGCGGCACGCTCGTCTCGGCGGTGCGGAGGGTGGACGGGGCGGCGGTGGTCTCGGAGATCGACATGACGACGCTTTCTTCTCGGAACGGGACGGGGGAGGCGAGGCGCGTCATCGGGCCCCGACCACGGTAACCCTCGGTGTGGGCCGGTGATTCCCGACCTCAGGAGGCGCGGGTCGCCTCCGCGAGGATCGCCGCCACCCGGCCGGGCACGGTCTCGTCCTGCAGGCTCGTCGTGTCACCCAGGGGTCGGCCGTCGACGATGTCGGCCAGCAGCCGCCGCATGATCTTGCCCGAGCGCGTCTTGGGCAGGTCCGGCACGACGAACACGGTCGCGGGCTTGGCGATCGGCCCGATCTGGTCGGCCACGTGGGCGCGCAGCACGGGGGACAGCGACCCCGCGAGCGGAGCCCACACCGACGGCTCGGCGACGTCGCCGGCGTCCTGCACCGCGCCTCCTTCCGGCCGTGTCGACGGCACCACGAACGCCGCGATCGCCTGGCCGGTGCGGTCGTCGGCCACGCCGACGACGGCGGCCTCGGCGACGGCCGGGTGCGACACGAGCGACGACTCGATCTCGATGGTCGACAGGCGGTGCCCCGACACGTTGATCACGTCGTCGACCCGGCCGAGCACCCAGATGTCGCCGTCCGCGTCGTACTTCGCACCGTCGCCCGAGAAGAACCAGCCCTGCCGCCAGTAGGTCGCCCAGTAGCTGTCGCGGTACCGCTCGGGGTCGCCCCAGACCGTGCGGGCGAGGGCCGGTCCGGTCTGCTGCACCACGAGGTAGCCGCCGCTGCCGTTCGGCACGCGCTCGCCGGCGTCGTCGACCACGGCGGTCGAGAGCCCGGGCAGCGCCCGCAGCGACGAGCCGGGCTTGAGGGTGTCGGCGCCGGGCAGCGGGGCCATGACGGCGGCCCCCGTCTCGGACTGCCACCACGTGTCGACGATCGGGCACCCGCCCCGGCCGAACTGCTCGTGGAACCAGACCCACGCCTCGGGGTTGATGGCCTCGCCGACCGTGCCGAGCAGGCGCAGCGGCGACAAGTCGTAGGTGTCGGGCAGTCCCTCGGGGAACCACGACGACAGTGTCCGCACCAACGTCGGCGCCGTGTAGTAGGTGGTGACGCCGTAGCGCTCGATGATCTCGAGGTGGCGGGCCGGATGCGGGGTGTCGGGCGTTCCCTCGTAGATCACCTGGGTCAGGCCGTTCGACAGCGGGCCGTAGATCTCGTAGGTGTGCGCCGTCACCCAGGCGAGGTCGGCGGTGCACCAGTGCACGTCGTCGGGCTTGGCGTCGAAGACGGCCCAGTGCGTCCAGTTGGCCTGCGTCAGGTAGCCGCCGCTCGTGTGCACGAGTCCCTTGGGCTTCCCGGTGGTGCCGCTCGTGTACATGATGAACAGCGGCGTCTCGGCGCCGAAGAACTCAGGTTCGTCGGTGTCGGGTTGCGCATCGACGACGTCGTGCCACCAGAGGTCGCGCCCCTCGGTCCACGGGACGTCGGGCGTCTGCTCGCCGGTGCGCCGCACGACGAGGACGTGCTCGATCTCGTTGTCGCCGCTGACGGCGTGGTCGGCGTTGGCCTTCACCGGCACCGCGGCCCCTCGACGGAACTGCCCGTCGGTCGTGACCAGCAGCTTGGCGCGGGTGTCCTCGACGCGGAACTTCAGCGCCTCGCCCGAGAAGCCGCCGAAGACCAGCGAGTGGATCGCGCCGAGTCGGGCGATGGCGAGCGTCACGACGATCGTCTCGGCGATGACCGGCAGGTAGACGACCACCCGGTCGCCCTTCTCCACGCCGAGCGATCGCAGGCCGTTGGCGGCCTTCACGACCTCGCGCTGCAATTGTGCGTAGGTGATGTCGCGACGGTCGCCGGGCTCGCCCTCGACGTGCAGGGCGACCTTGTCGCCGAGGCCGGCGTCGACGTGCCGGTCGACGCAGTTGACGGCGACGTTGAGCGTTCCGTCGGCGAACCAGGTCGCCTCGGGCACGGTGAGCGTCCCGTCGGGCCCCTCGGTCACGGGCTTCCAGGTGTGCGCGACCGTCCACGGCGTGTGCCAGTCGAGCCGCTGCGACGCCTCGGCCCAGAACGCGACCGGGTCGGCGGCCGCGCGGGCGTGCTCGGCCGAGGTGACGTTGGCCGCCTCGACGAGCCCAGGAGGCGCGGCGAAGGTCCGTCGCTCGTCGAGCAGGTTCGAGATGGTGTCGCTGGTGGCCATGCGTCCCACGCTACGGGCGGCACGCCGGTGGCGGGCGTCGCGGGGCAACGCTGCGTAACGCGCGGGGACCGTGGCGGCGACGGGCGAGACCGTCGGCTCTTGTCGTTCAGGATGCGACGTGAGATATTGGTATGTCACGTGATTCCGACCCGAGAGAGAAGCATGTCCGACTCGACCCCCCACCGTCCTCCGTCCGCTCCCTCGTCGTCGCGTCGGGGCGGTGCTTCCTCGACGGGCGGCGGGTCGGCAGGATTCCGTCGCGACGTCCAGGGGTTGCGCGCCGTCGCCGTCGTCGCGGTCGTGCTCGAGCACGTCTCGGGCTGGCCGCACGGCGGCTTCGTGGGCGTCGACGTCTTCTTCGTGATCTCGGGCTTCCTGATCACCGGGTTGTTGCTCCGTGAGCACGCCCGGACGGGCCGCATCTCGCTGGCCGACTTCTACCGTCGCCGGGTCCGACGCCTCCTGCCGGCGGCGCTCGTCGTCGTCGCCGCGACCCTGCTCGCCGCGACGGTCCTCCTGCCCGACCGCCGCGTGGTCGGGCTCGGGATCGACGCCCTCTACTCCCTCGCCTTCGTGGCCAACTGGCACTTCGCCGCCGTGGGCACCGACTACTTCACCGCCGACGGACCCGTCTCGGCCTTCCAGCACCTTTGGTCGCTCTCGGTCGAAGAGCAGTTCTACGCGTTCTGGCCGCTCCTCGTGATCGTCGTCCTCGGCTTCGGCCTGCGGCGTCCGGGGCGCCCCGCGGCCGTCTCCCGCGAGGCGGGCACGGGGTCGGGGTCGGGCCGACGGCTCGTGCTCGCGGCCGTGATCACCGCCCTCTGCGCGGCGTCGTTCGTCTGGGCCGTGGTCGACACGGCGGGCGACCCGACGGGCGCCTACTTCTCGACGCTGACCCGGGTCTGGGAACTCGGGCTCGGTGCCCTGGCGGCGCTGGCCGTTCCGCTGACCCGGCGGTTGCCGCGGGCGATCGGCACGACGCTCGGCTGGCTCGGTCTCGTCGGCATCCTGGCGAGCGTCGTGGTCGTCGACGGGCAGACCGCGTTCCCGGGCCCGTGGGCAGCGCTTCCCGTGGTCGCGACCCTGGCGGTCGTCGTGGGCGGCGGCGTGCCCGGGGCCGTCGCACCGGCGCCCCTGGCGAACCGGGTCACCGACTATCTGGGTGCGATCAGCTACTCGCTCTACCTCTGGCACTTCCCGATCGTCGTCATGATCCGCGCGGTCGTGCCCGAGGGCGAGCTGCTGGCCTACCCCCTGTCGCTCGGCTTCGCCGTGGTGGGTCATCACCTCGTCGAGAAGCCCTTCATCTCGTCGCCCCTGCTCGCCCCGCGACGGGGCGAGGGCCGTCGTCGGCTGTGGCGTCGCTGGGCCGACGACCAGGCGCCGTCCGCCGGTCGGGCCGCCCTCGGGGGCCTCGGCATGCTGGCCGTCGTGATGGTGGTGGCCGCGGTGGTCTCGGTCCGGCCCGTGTCGGCGCCGCCCGTGCTCCCGCCCGTCGCAGGGGGCACCGGCCTCGGGGCCTCCGTCGAGGCCGGGGCGTCCGACGGCGGTGCCGACGGCGACGGCGTCGACGGCTCCGGTCCGGTCGGTCCGGCCGAGGGGGCGATGGCCGAGTCGGTCCGGGCCGCGCTGGCGGCGACCTCGTGGCCGACGCTGACCCCCGACCCGGGCGACACCATGCCGTTCGGGGCGAACAACGACTGCGGTCGCGTCGATCTGCCCCTGCCGCGCGCCGAGTGCACCTTCGGCACCGGCGACAAGACGGTCGTCCTCGTGGGGGACTCGACGGCCGCCGCCGAGCTGGACGCCGTGGTCGAGATCGTCGAATCGGACGACAGCGGGTGGCGTCTGGTCGCGCTTCCCCTGTTCGGTTGCCCGTTCGTCGATCTCGCGGTCGCCCAGAATTCCGACCCCGAGAGCTGCACCACCCACCAGGCCGACGCCGTCCGGACGATCGTCGAGACGGCACCCGACCTGCTCGTCGTCACGAACTCCTTCGTCCCGTTCGAACACGCCGACACCGGCGCACCCGTCACGCCGCGCGAGTACGCCGAGGCACTGCAGCGCCAGCTCGAGTCGGTGGGTGGCGCGGCGACGCGCACCGTGTTCGTCACGCCCCCGCCGGCACACCGGTCGCTCGACGACTGCTACCGCCCGGGCGGCTCGCCCGTCGACTGCATCTCGTCCGTGTCGGCGGATCACGCCGCCAACCTCGCCGAGACGCAGAAGACGATGAGCGCCCTGGGCGGTTCCCTCGTCGACACGTCGCGGTTCCTCTGCGTCGACGGGCTCTGCCCCGCCTTCGTCGACGACGTGCCCGTCAAGCGGGACTTCACCCACTACACGGGGGCGTTCGACGCCAAGCTCGCCCCCGTGCTGCGCGAACTCGTCTTCGAGGCCGAGGCCGAGGGCGGCCCGGCCGCCTGACGCCCGGACGAGCACGGGCCGCCGGGCCGCCGGGCCGCCGGGCCGCCGGGCCGCCGGGCCGCTGGGCCGGCGGGCCAACGGGCCGACAAGCCGACGTGCCGACGTGCGGCCGGGTCGGCGAGTCCCTCGAACGGGAGGCGGGATCGTGACCCCGTCGTGACCGGTCGCCGCCTATCGTTGCCAGGTGACCCACAGCCCTCGACGCCGTCCCGCTCGTCGATCGACCCGTGGCGTGGGTGGGGCAGCGCTCGCCGCGGTCCTCGTGTTCGCACCGGTCACGGCCGTCGCCGCGGACGCCCCGGCGACCGCCGCCTCGTCACCGGCCCCGATCGCCTCCGCGTCACCGGCCCCTGCGGCCGACGTGCCCGAGCTGTCCGCGCCCGCCTCGAGCGCGACGCCTGCCGCAGCCCCTGCCGCAGCCCCCGCCGCGGCTGCCGTCGATGCCATGAACTACGTCGTCAACGCGGTGCCGGGCGCCGTCACGACCGAGGCGGCCTCGGCCGCGGTGGTCGCCGCGGGCGGTACCGTCCTCGCCCGGTGGGACGAGATCGGGGTGGTGACCGCTCGGTCGACCGCCGCCGGTTTCGTCGACCGGGTCCGCGCCTCCTCGTCCGTCGAGTCGGCCGGCCCGACCCGGACGGCCGCCGTCCGTGCGACGCCCGACGCCGACGCGGGGGGCGACGCCGAGTCCTCTGCCGTCCCGTCGACGGGAGTGCAGGCGACCGGTCTGGCCGAGCGGGTCGCCGACGTCGCCGATCCCGGCGAGGAGCGGCGGTGGAACGACCAGGCCGTCCACGCCGCCGAGGCGCGTGCGGTGCAGCCCGGGACCCCCGCCGTGCTGGTCGGCGTGCTCGACAGCGGCATCGACGCGACGCACCCCGACCTCGTCTCGCAGGTCGACCCGGCCGCCTCCGTGGGTTGCAGCGTGGACGGCGTCGCCGACCCCGACCCCGCCGCCTGGGCGCCGTCGTCCGACGCCGCGACGAGCACCCGCGAGCACGGCACGCACGTGGCGGGCATCATCGCCGCGGCCGACGACGGCCGGGGTGTCGTCGGGGTCGCCCCGGGCGTGCGGTTGGCCAGCGTCAAGGTCGTCGACGCGGACGGCTTCATCTACCCCGAGTACGCGATCTGCGGCTACATGTGGGCGGCGCAGCAGCAGATGGACGTGACGAACGCGAGCTTCTTCGTCGACCCGTGGGCCGCCTGGTGCTCGGCCGACCCCGACCAGGCCCCGGCCCTCGACGCGGTCGCGCGGGCGGTCGCCTGGTCCCAGCACGAAGGCGTCCTCGACGTGGCGGCCGCCGGCAACGCCACGGTCGGCGCCGTCGCCGTCGACCTCGCCCACAAGACCGCCGACTCGCTCAGCCCGAACGACTCGACCCCGCAGCCGGGGCGCGACGTCTCGCAGGGGTGCTCGCAGCTGCCCGCCGAGGTCGACGGCGTCGTCACCGTCTCGTCGGCCCAGCAGGGCGGCGGCGGCTCGATCGAGAAGTCCCGGTTCTCGAACTACGGTGCGGGCGTCGTGGATCTGACGGCCCCCGGGGCCGCCGTGCTCAGCACGGTCCCCGGTGGCGGGTTCGCCACCCTCAGCGGGACCTCGATGGCGGCTCCGCACGTCGCCGGGGTCGCGGCCCTGCTGGCGAGCGTGCACCCGGGCGCGACCCCGGCCGAACTGCGGGACCTGCTCGCCCGGCAGGCCGGCGGTGAGACTCCCTCCGAATACTTCGGGGCCGGCATGGTCGACGCCTTCGCGGCCGTGACCGAAGACCTGGGACGCGGGGCGGTCGCCGTCGCCTCCGACGGCGTGCTGCAGGCGGGCGCGGCGGCCACCCTGCGGGGCGCCGGCTTCGTGCCCGGTGAGACGGTCCGGGCCGAGGGCGACGCGTTCGACGAGTCGACGTCGAGCGTCGCCGACCAGCGCGGCCGGGTCCAGCTGCCCGTCCGGCTCTCGCCCGGCACCCCGACGGGTCCCCTGTCGTTCTCCGTGGCCGGGTCGTCGGGCTCGAGCGCGGTCGTCGACGTCGAGGTGCAGGAGGTGCTGGCCGGCCCGGTCGTCACCTCACCGGCCGACGGCGACCGTCTGCCCTCGGGGCAGGCCGTGGTCGTCGAGGGCACCTCGATCGACTCCGCACGCGTCACCGTCACCGTCGAGCCGGCCGGGAGCCCCCCCAGCGGAGACCTGCCCGCCGGGGATGCGCCCGCCGGAGACCTGCCCGCCGGGGACCTGCCCGCGACGGCCCGGGCCTCCGCGGCAGCTCCCGACGCTGCCGAGTCCTCGACGGTCCGTGCCGAGCAGGACGGCACGTTCCGCGCGACGTTCGCCGGCCTCGCCGCCGGTGACTGGCGGGTCTCGGCCGTCACCTGGACCGTGGACGACGTCGTCTCGGCGACCGGTCCCGCCGTCCTCTTCGCCGTCGACCCGGTCCCGGCTCCCGTGCCGGGTGACGAGGCCGGCGTCCCGGCCGAGCCCGGGGCCGCACCGGCCGGTCCGGGGTCGGCGTCGCCCACGCCGGGCTCCTCGCCGGGCGAGGGCGTCGTCCCCACCGGTGCCTCGGGGCGCCCGTTCGCCGCCGACCGGGCCCGCGCCTCCTCGGCCGCTCTCGCATGGACCGGTTCGGAGCCGGGGCCGGTGGCCCTCGCCGCCCTGTTGATCGTCGCGTTCGGCGTGGTCGGCGTCGGCGTCGGGCGGCGTCGTCCCGGCGACGAGCCCCGGTAGCGGCCGCCCGCCCGCTCGTCAGTCCAGCACGGGTCGTCGCACGAGGGAGGCCGGTCGACGGCTCGTGAGTGCACTGCCGGCGGCGACGACGAGGGGAAGCCCGACGGCCACGACGGCGAGCACCCACCACGGTGGGGCGAACGGCAGGTCCGAGGCCCAGACCATGGCCCCCGTCGGCACCAGCCCCAGGATCGTGCCCAGCACGGCACCCGTGCCGACGACCACCACGCCCTGCCAGAACGACATGGCGCGTCGCTGGGCGTCCGTGCCTCCGACGGCCTGCATGGTCACCTGGTCGCTCAGCCCCTCGGCGCGGGCGAGCCCCAGGGCGACCGCTGCCGCCGCGGCGCAGACGAGGGTCGTCGCGAGGAGTGCCAGGACGAGGGCCAGGTCGAGGCCCCGATCGACGGGACTCGTCTCGACCGTCGCCCGGCCGTCGGTGGCGGTGGTCACCTCGGCCCGGAGGCCGGCGGCCTCGTCCTCGGTCGGTTGCCGGTCGGTGGCCATCACCACGGCACGCTGGGTCAGCTCGAAGCCCAGCCGCTCGGCGGTCCCGGGGCTCATCAGGACGGCCCCGGTGCTGAGCGTCGTCGGACGCTGGACGACGGCCGGGAGCGACACGGACGTCGAGGGGGTGGCCGAGGCGTCGAAGCCGTCCTCGACCTCGGCCGGGGTGGCGAGACCGATGGTGGCCTCGCCCTCGACGACGAGCGACGGGTCGAAGGCGATGACGCCGCCCGACTCGAACGCGGCTCGGGCGGCCGTGGACGGAGCGGCCCCCAGGGTCACGGCGAGGCCGTCCTCGTCGGTCACGATGATGTTGTCCTGTGACGTGAACGAGCCGAGCGGGTAGTCGCAGGCCGGGTCGGCATCGGTGATCCGCTGCGCCTCACGGGACGACAGGCCCTCGAGGCGCCCCGTCGACGAGTCGCAACGGTCGGGGACGGTCAGCACGGCCCACGGCGTGACCGCGTCGACGGCGACCGGGGCGCCGTTCGAGTCGTAACCGCTGGGGACCGGGGTCTGCCACACGGCACGGTCGCTCACCGGGAGGCCGCGCGCGACGGCGGCGACGGCCGCGGAGTCGAGCGAGGCCGCCTCGGGGGAGCCGCCCGGCACGCGGAGGTCGGACGCCTGGTCGTACGAGATCGCCACGGTGCCCGCCGGGTAGGGGCGGTAGAAGGAGTCCTCGGACTGTCGTGCGGCCGCGGTCGACATCGAGACGCCGAACACCGCGACGAACACCGCCGTGGTGACGGCCGCCACGGCGGGAGCCGTGCGGGCGACGCCGTGGGAGGCGTCGCGCAGGGCGAGCCGCAACGGCACGGGTGCGAGCGTGGACGCGCGCCCGAGCCGACGGACGAGCGCCGGCACGAGCAGCAGGACGCCGACGAGGGCGGCCACGGCGGAGACCGCGAGGCCGACGAACGCCGCCCACCACCAGCGTGAGCCGACCGGGACCGAGGTGGCGTACGAGGTCCATCCCGCCCCGAAGCAGGCGAGGACGCCGCCGACGACGAGGACGCCGGCGAGCACGGCGGATCGTCGGCCGCGGCCGCGGTCCGACGCGGCGTCCACCGCCCCCGAGGCCGTCCCGCCGCGCAGCGAGTCCATCACGTCGACCCGGGCGGCACGGCGCGCGGGCACCACGGCCGCGATCCACGACACGGCGACGGCGAAGAGTCCGATGCCCGCGACCACGACGCCGGGGACGTGGACGCCCCAGAAGGCGAACGGGCCCACGTCGACGCCGGCTCGACGGGCGAGGGCCACGACGCCGATGCCGAGGTCGACTCCCACGGCGAGACCGGTGACCGCGGCGACGACGCCGACCCACACCCCCTGCCGCGTCACGATCCGGGTCAGCGTGCGCTGGTCGGCCCCGACCGCGGCCAGCACGGCCAGCGTGCGGCGTTGCCGACGGGCCCCGACCCCGAAGGCCGCCCCCGCGAGCAGGGCGACCTCGGCGCCGGCGAAGACGGCGAAGACCACGCCGAGGGCGGCGTAGGTGCCCGTGCTGCCGTAACCCGCCTCGCTCTCGAGCCCGGGGGTGCCCTCGGGCGGGGGGTCGGCGACGACCGCCGCCGACCAGACGACGAATCCCGCGCGTCCCAACTCGCGCACCTCGCCCCAGTCGACGGCGTCCCCCACGAGGTACTGCTCGGACGACGTCGACGACGCCGAGGCCGTCGACGACGGATCGGGCAGGCCCGCCGCCAGGTCGTCGCGGGCGAACACCTGCCGGTCGTCCGTGCCGCCGCCGACCTCGGACATGATGCCGACGACCGTGACCTCGAGGTCGCGCGGGCCGTCGGCGCCGGGGACGCGGTGCACGGTCGTGGTCGATCCCGTCCCGAGCCCGTCGTCGCGGGCGAGGGCGGGCGTGACGAGCACCTCGTCGCCCCGCTCGGCGGCGCGCCCCCGCTCGAGCACGTAGCGGCCCTCGAAGGCCGGGTCGGTCACCGGTCCGATCACGACGCCGGCAGGGGACGTGCCGACCCGGGTCCAGAGGGTGCGCAGGGTGAGCGTCCGCTCGACCCCGGGCACGACGTCGGCCGGCGCGCGGTAGGTCACCTCGTCGCCCGACCACTGGTTCAGCCCCCGGACGGACTGCCGGGTGTCGTAGCCGGTCCAGTGCACCCGGGCGGCCGTCTGGCCCAGCGTCGAGGTGATCTCCTGACGGGTCGTGGGCATCGCACTCGCGACGAGCACCGCCGCCCCCGAGGCGCCGGCCACGGGCAGCGCGATCAGCAGCACGACCATCACGTACTCGCGCAGGCGCCTGAGCACCTGTCGACGCGCGACGAGGCCGCCGGCCGTCACCGCGCCTCCGGGGTCAGCAGCGACTCGGGCCCCCGCGGCGCGGACTCGTCGACGAGGCGGCCGTCGCGGAGGAACACGATCCGGTCGGCCCAGGCGGCGTGGCGGGCGTCGTGCGTGACGAGCAGGCCCGCGGCACCCGCGTCGACCCGTTCGCGCAACAGGCCCATGACCTCGTCGCCCGTGCTGCTGTCGAGCGCGCCGGTCGGCTCGTCGGCGAGCACCAGGCGACGGCTGCCGACCAGGGCGCGGGCGATCGCGACGCGCTGCTGCTCGCCGCCCGAGAGCTCGGCAGGGAAGGCCCGTCCTCGAGCGGCCAGGCCCAGGGTGGCCAGCGCGTCGTCGGCGGCACGCCGGGCGGCACGGGTGCCGATGCCGTCGAGTTCGAGCGGCAGGGCGACGTTCTCGGCCGCGGTCAACGTCGAGACGAGGTTGAACTGCTGGAACACGAAGCCGACCGACCGTCGTCGCACCCGCGCGACCTCGGCCGCGCTCAGGTCGGCGAGCCAGGTGCCGTCGACCTGCACGTGCCCTGCGGTCGGCGTCGTCAGGCCGCCCGCGATCGCCAGCAAGGTCGACTTGCCCGAGCCGGACGCGCCCATGACGGCGACCAGCTCGCCCTCGAGGACGGTCAGGCTCACGCCGTCGAGGGCGGTGCGGGCGAGGTCGCCGGTTCCGTGTTCGTGCCCCACCGCGAGCAGGGTCAGCACCTCGGCGCGCTCGGTCACGACCGACCTCGTGCGGCCCGCGCCGGCCCCGGCGTCCGGGCAGGGGACCCGGGCCCGCTCGTCGTCGGGGCCACGGCCTCGACCGCCCACTGCCGTTCGGCGAGCGACGCCCGGCGCAGGCTCGACTCGACGTGGTCGAGCCAGCGCACCTCGGCCTCGGCCGCGAAGATCATCGAGTCGACGACGAGGCGCCAGGCGAACTCGCCGGGCGCCTCCGGGTCGCCCCCGGCGTGCTTGGTCCGGGTGAGTCGCTGCAGCTTCGCCAAGGAGGCGCGGCGCTGCGTCTGCACGAGCGTCGCCACGTCCACCCCCGGCAGGGTCGCGGCGAGGGCGAACTTGAGCGGCAGCTCGTCACGGGTGGCGTCGGGGGTGTCGACGGCCGTCCCGAGCCAGTGGGCGACCTCGGCCCGTCCGGCGGCCGTGATGCGCCAGAGTCGTTGGTGTTCTCCGGCGGCCTGCCCGGTGCCCGCCACCGAGGCCTCGGCGGCGGGCGACCCGTCGGACCCCGGCGACCCGTCGGCCTCGGGCGACGTGTCGCGGGGCGAGGGCTCGTCACGCTCGACGAGGCCGTCGCGGTCGAGCCGGTCGAGGGTGGAGTACACCTGGCCGACGTTGAGCGGCCAGGTGGACCCGGTGCGTCGGTCGAACTCGCTGCGCAGCTGGTAGCCGTACCCCGGGCCCTGGTCGAGGATCGCCAGCAGGCCCAGTCGCACGGTCACGGGGCCGCCTCGCCGTCCGGTCGTGGCGTCACGTGGCCTCCTGTGGTCGAGTCGCGGCGTCGCCTCGTGGCGCCCCGTGCATACCGAGTATGCCCCGCATCGTCGACTCCGACAAACGGCACCCGCGACGTCCGTCGACGACGTCACTCGACGGCGCCCTCGACGGCGCCCGCGTCGACGGCACCCGACGGCGGTCCTGCACCGGCCGGCGTCAGGAGGCGCGGGTCGGCCCCGGGCACCGACCGACCTAGGATGGTCCGCGACCCGCCGCCGCCCTCCTGGAGGACCTCTCGTGACCAAGGCCCCGACCGTCTACGACGTGGCCGCCCACGCCGACGTGTCGATCGCGACGGTGTCGAGGGTGCTGCGCCGTCCCGACGACGTGCGCCCCGAGACCCGCAGCCGCGTGCTCGAGTCGGTGCGTGCCCTCGGCTACGTGCCGAGCGGCGCGGCCCGCGGCCTCGCCGGCCGGCGCACGGGCGTGCTCGGCCTCTTCCTGCCGGGCCACGACGGCATCGACGGCCCCGAACCCGACTGGGCCCGGGTGTCGGACGCCTCGCGCATCCCGCTGATCGACGATCGCGAGCGGGCGGACCCGCCGACCGTCGTCGACCCGGGCCGCGGTGCGGCGACCCTCACCGCGCCTCCTCGGGTCGACCACGCGTCGAACCCGGCGAACCTGTACTTCGACGAGGTGCTGCGCGGCGCCGAGGTCGAGGCCTGGCGACGCGGGTTCGCCCTCATGGTCGCCGCCGGGCGGGGGTCGAGCCGCGAGGTGATGGTCAACGACATCGCGGGTCGGGTCGACGGGCTCGCGGTGCTGGCCCAGACGGTGCCGGGCGACCTGCTGGCGCACGTGGCGCGACGCATCCCGGTCGTCGTGCTCGCCGACTCGCGACCGGGCGACGACCTCGACCACGTCGGCGTCGACAACGTCGCCGGCATGCACGCCCTGACCGACTTCGTGCTGGGGTCGCGGGGGGTTCGCGACGTCGCCTACGTCGCCGGACCGTCCGACTCGCCCGACGAGCTCGACCGTCACGCCGGTTTCGACCGGGCCGTCGAGGCGCACCGCGCGGCCGGCGCGCGCGTCACGGTCCGGGTCGAGCCGGGCGAGTTCTCCCGTGCCGGCGGTCGTCGCGCGGCGGCGGCCCTGCTCGAGGCCGGCGACCTGCCCGGAGCCGTCCTCTGCGCGAACGACCAGTCGGCCCTCGGCGTCCTCGACGTCTTCGGCGAGCAGGGCGTCGACGTGCCCGGTCGCGTGCTCGTGACGGGGTTCGACGGCATCGACGCCGGCCGGTTCTCCCGGCCCCGGCTCACCACGGTGCGCCAGCCGATGGGCGAGCTCGGCCGCATCGCCGTCCGGACGGTCGTCCGGCGACTGACCGACCCGGGAGCACCCGCGCAGCGGGTCACCCTGCCGGTCGAGGTGCTGCTCCGCGAGAGCTGCCCCGCGCTCTGAGCGTGGCCCGCCCACGAACGCACCGGCGCCTCCGCCCGCGAGCTCGCCCGCGCCTCCGCCCGCGAGCCAGTCGGCGAGCCCGGCAGCGCCTCCGCGCGCGCCTACCCCAGCCCGCGCTGCCCGGTGTCGGCACCCGTGACGCTGCCGTCGTCCGGCCCGAAGACGAAGTAGTGCACGCGGTCGGCGTCGACGCCGTGGCCGATCAGTGCCGCCCGGGCGATCGCCATGAACGGCACCGGCCCGCACAGGAACACCCGGTGCGAAGCGGTGAGGTCGACCCGGGCCAGGTCGATCGGGTCGAGGTAGACCCCCGGCCCGTCGATGGACGCCTCGGCCAGCGCGCTGAGCGCCGACAGCGACCCCTGCGTGTAGCTGACCCGCAGCGTCGCGTTCGGCATCGACGCGACCAGCGCCTCGAGTTCGACGCGGTGGGCGTGCCGCTCGGGGGTGCGCTCGAAGTGCAGGACCGTCACGACGCGGTCGGGCTCGGTGCGGGCCAGGTGGTCGAGCATGCCGAGCACGGGCGTGCAGCCGATGCCCGCCGAGACGAACAGCAGCGGGGCGTCGTCGAGGTCGTCGATCGTCAGCGACCCGATCGGGGGCGAGACGCTCACCACGTCGCCCACCCGCAGCTCGCGCATCAGGTGCGACGAGACCTCGCCGTCGGGGGCGGGCGGTTCGCCGACCAGCAGCCGTGCGCTGATGCGCCACTGCTCGTCGTGCCCGCCGCGCAGGCTGTACTGCCGGATCTGCCGGGCCCCGTCGGGCAGCCGCACCTGCACGGACGCGAACTGGCCGGCACGGTACCGCGGCAGCGTCTCGCTGTCGGCCGAGACGAGGGTGAGTGCGACGACGTCCTCGGCCTCGACGCGGTGTTCGGTGACGAGGGCCTCGCGCCACTCCTCGCCCGGCTCGAGGTCGGCCTGCCGGTAGATCGCCTCGACCGTCGTCACCATCTCGTCGCGGGCCTGCCGGTAGACGGCCGACCACGCATCGGCGACCTCGGTCGTGAGCCGGGGGCCGAGGGCGGCCGCGAACGCGTCGCCGAGGTGCCGCTCGAACAGGTCGTACTCGTCGCGGGTGACGCCGAGCGCCGCGTGCCGCTGGGCCAACCGCGAGACGATCTCGCCGGGCGTCGCCGGTGCGAGGGTCGGCGCCCCGGCCTGGCCGACGGCGTCGGCGTCGCCGTCGACGCCGGACGGTCCACCCCCCGAGGAGGCGCGGTGCCGGTCGCCACCGGCGGCACGCGTCGACCCCGGGGCCGCGTCGAGGACGGCCTGGGCGAGCGCCACGATCGTGCGGGCGAGCTCGCGCTGCTGCCGCCCCTGGGCGAGGTCCCCCCGGTTGAACTGGTCCCGCAGCAGATCGGGTCGCGTCGCGAACAGGCGGCGGTAGAAGTCGTCGGCGATGTCGTGCGCCCGCTCGGCGACCACGGGCAGCGAGGCGCGGAGCGCTCGCAGCTGCGTCGTGCTGGCCATGCGGGTCCCTCCGGTCGGCCGGGGTGCCGTGACCGGCACCCGACGCCGATTCTGGCGTGCGGGCCCTGGCATCCCCTGACGGTTGGCTCGGCGTCGAACGACCTCGCGCCTCCTCGTGGCCTCTCGACGGGGCCGACCACTTGCGCCCCTGCGATGTATGCGCTTACAGTGGGCCCAGCTCACCTCGACGACGAATGAGAGAACGTGGCGATGACGCACGCGACACCCCCTCGGCGACACCCACGCCGACGCTTCCGCACGCTCGCGGCCCTGGCAGCGGCCACGGCCGCCGTGCTCGTGGCCACCGGCTGCAGCATCCAGATCCGCAGCCAGCCCGACCCCAGCATCGGGGCCGACACGATGCTGATCAACGCCGACAAGGGCAACCCGCAGTTCGAGCGCAACTTCAACCCGTTCCTCACGAACAAGCGCACGGCCTCGACCTGGATCTACGAGCCCCTGCTCGAGATCAACCCGCTCGACGGCGAGATCACGCCCTGGCTCGCGAGCGAGACCGTCCTGCCCGACGCGCGCACGATCGACATGACGATCCGCGACGGCGTCGAGTGGTCCGACGGCACGCCCATGACCCCCGCCGACGTGGTCTACACGTTCGACCTCATCAAGGCGAACCCCACGCTCGACCTCAAGGGTGCGTGGCAGCACATCGACACGATCGAGCAGCAGGGCGACCACGTGGTCTTCCACCTGCAGACCGACGACGTGCCGGCCATGGAGATCATCGGTCAGACGACGATCGTCCCCGAGCACCTGTGGAAGGACGTCGACGACCCCACGACCTTCCGCAACCCCGACCCGGTGGGCACCGGACCGTTCACGCTCGGCAACTACTCGCCGCAGCAGTACTCGATGGACAAGAACGAGACCTACTGGCAGGCGGACAAGATCGAGATCGGTCACCTGATCCTGCCCGCGACGAACAACCAGCTCGACACCGTCACGCGCGGTTATGACTGGTCGTACTCGTTCATCAGCGACGTCGAGGGCACCTGGGGTGCCGCCAGCCCCGACAACCAGTTCTGGTTCCCGCCGGGCGGCGTGATCGGGCTCGTGCCGAACCTCACCAAGGCGCCCTTCGACGACGTGAACGTGCGTCGTGGCATCGCCCTGGCGCTCGACCGCGGCCCCATCGCCGAGTCGGCCACCGAGGGCTACCTCGAGCCGGCCGGTCAGACCGGGCTCATCCTGCCCAACCAGCAGGACGACCTCGACCCGTCGATCCCGAACGCCGGCATCCTCGAGCAGGACGTCGACGGCGCCCTCGCGGCGTTCGCCCAGTCGGGCTACACGCAGCAGGGTGACGAGCTGGTCGGCCCCGACGGCCAGCAGCTCGAGATCACGATCCTGACGGCCAACGGCTACACCGACTGGCTGCGGGCCGTGCAGGAGGTGCGGAGCCAGTTGGGCGCGATCGGCATCGACGTGCAGATCCAGGCTCCCCAGCCGGCCGGCTACCAGTCGGCCATCGCGAACGGCGAGTTCGACATGGCGATGGGCGGCATGGGCAACGGCAACGTCTACCAGGCCTACAACAACCTGCTCAACAGCCAGTTCGCCACCCCGGTCGGCGAGACCACGGCGGCCAACTTCGAGCGGTTCAGCGACCCGGCGGTCGACCAGCTGCTCGACGACTGGAAGGCCACGACCGACCCCGAGCAGCAGAAGCAGTACGCCTACCGGTTGCAGAACGTCGTCTACGACCAGCTGCCCGTGATCGGCCTCTACTACGGCGGGCTCTGGGGTCTGTTCAACGACTCGAAGTTCACCGGCTGGCCCACCGCCGAGAACCCGTACATGGCACCGCAGAACTACGACCAGGCACCGCTGCTGATCTTCACGAAGCTCAAGCGCGTCGACCAGGAAGAGGGCGACCAGTGAAGTACGCAGCCCAGAAACTCGGCCTGTTCGTGCTCACCCTGTGGGCGGCTGTCACGCTGAACTTCATCCTGCCGCGGTTGATGCCCGGCAGCCCGACCGACGCCGCGATCGCCAAGCTGTCGCAGAACGGCCCGGTCAGCGCGGCGACGCGCGCCGCCATCGAGGCCCAGCTCGGCGTGCCGAGCGGCAACGTGCTCCAGCAGTACGTCAGCTACCTCGGTCAGGTCGTGCGCCTGGACTTCGGCACGAGCTACACGTTCTTCCCCGAGACGGTCGGCCACCTGGTCGGCCAGGCCCTGCCGTTCACGCTGATCCTCGTCGGGGTCTGCACGATCATCGCCTTCGTGCTCGGCACCTTGATCGGGGTCGCCGCGGCCTGGAAGCGCGGCACCTGGCTCGACTCGCTGCCCACCCTGTCGGGCAGCTTCATGAGCACGTTCCCGTACTTCTGGACCGCTCTGCTGCTGCTGTTCTTCCTGGGCTACGTGCTGCACTGGTTCCCCACCACGGGGGCCTACGGCGCGACGACGACGCCCGGGTTCACGCCGGCCTTCGTCGGCGACGCCCTGCAGCACGCCGTGCTCCCGGCGATCACGATCCTGCTGACGAGCCTCGGCGGCTGGATACTCGGCATGCGCAACGCGATGATCTCGACGCTGGGCGACGACTACGTCACCTTCGCCGAGGCCAACGGGCTCAAGGGCCGCACGGTCGCCGTGCGCTACGCCGCCCGCAACGCGATCCTGCCCAACCTGACCGGCTTCGGCCTCGCCCTGGGCGGCGTGGTCGGCGGCTCGATCCTCGTCGAGCAGGTGTTCGGCTACCCCGGCATCGGCTACCTGCTGTTCAACGCCGTCATCGGCCAGGACTACCCGCTGATGCAGGCCCTCTTCCTGATGATCACGGTCAGCGTGCTCGTCGCCAACTTCCTCGTCGACATCTTGTACGGCGTGCTCGACCCTAGGACCCGCCGATGACCTCCACCGTGTCCGTCCACCTGCCCGAAGGCGCGCCCCCCACCGGGCCCGCCGAGCAGAAGGCGCCCAGTCGCTGGCTCACCATCGGCCGCATGGCCGCGACCATCTGGTCGAACCCCAAGGCGAAGATCGGCGTCGTCATCTTCGGCGTGTTCGTGCTCGTCGCGATCTTCGCCCCGCTGCTCGCCCCCTACGGCGCCAGCGAGAACGGCTTCGAGCGCAACGCCGACGCCAGCTGGGCCCATTGGATGGGCACGACGGCGGCCGGCGAGGACGTCCTCAGCCAACTGATCTACGGCGCCCGCATCAGCGTCTTCGTCGGTGTCGTGGCGGGCGTGCTGTCGACCCTGGTCGCCGTGGCGATCGGGCTCAGCTGGGGCTACATGAAGGGCTTCGGCGGCGACGTCGTCGGCTTCGTCGTCAACCTGTTCCTCGTGATCCCGGGTCTGCCCCTGATGATCGTCATCGCGGCCTACCTGCAGAACGGCGGCATCACCGTGATCCTCGCGGTGATCGTCATCACGGGCTGGGCCTGGGGAGCCCGCGTGCTGCGCAGCCAGACGCAGTCCCTGCGCTCGCGCGACTTCGTCACGGCGGCACGGTTCTCGGGCGAGAGCGCGGGACGCATCGTGTTCCGCGAGATCCTGCCCAACATGACCTCGCTGATCACCGGCTCGTTCTTCGGTGCCGCGACCAGCGCGATCCTCGCCGAGGCCGGCCTCGAGTTCCTGGGGCTCGGCGACTCGTCGATCGTCAGCTGGGGCACGATCCTCTACTGGGCCCAGAACTCGAACGCCCTGCTCACCGGCCAGTGGATCCTGCTCTTCGCGCCCGGCCTCTGCATCGCCCTGCTGGCGATGAGCCTGACCCTGATCAACTTCGGCGTCGACGCCGTCGGCAACCCTCGACTTCGCGAAGGCGCGAAGCAGAAGAAGGAGGCGCGCAAGTGACCGCCACGGACCTCACCACCGCCGACCGCGCCTCCTCGTCGTCCGACGACGTGCTGCTCGACGTCCGCGACCTCAGCGTCGTCTACGAGAGCGCCGGCGCCGAGCCCGTGCAGGCCGTCGACCACGTGTCGTTCCGGCTGAAGCGGGGCGAGTTCGTCGGCCTGGTCGGCGAGTCCGGCTCGGGCAAGTCGACCCTCGGCTACGCGCTGACCCGGCTGCAGAAGCCGCCGGCGCGCACCAACGGCGGCAGCATCTGGTTCGACGGTGCCGACGTCCGCGACCTCGACACCGAGGCCCTGCGTCAGCAGCGTCAGGGCGGCTTCGCGATGGTGCTGCAGTCGGGCATGAACGCGTTGAACCCGGTGCGCACGATCCGCAACCACTTCGTCGACGTGTTCAAGGCCCACGGCCACGTGCCGCGCGACCGGTGGCACAGCCGGGCCGCCGAGCTGGTCGCGAAGGTCGAGCTCGACGCGGGCGTGCTCGCCCGGTTCCCCGGCGAGCTGTCGGGCGGCATGCGCCAGCGCGTCTCGATCGCCCTCGCCCTGTCGCTCGAGCCGCAGCTGATGGTCTTCGACGAGCCGACCACGGCGCTCGACGTGCTCGTGCAGCACGCCGTGATGGACACGATCATCTCGCTGCAGCAGAGCGAGGGCTTCACCGCCGTCCTGATCAGCCACGACCTCGGGATCGTGCTCGAGTCGGCCCAGCGCGTGCTCGTGATGCACGAGGGCCGCATCGTCGAGGACGGTCGCTCGGCTGACGTGCTCGCCGACCCGCAGGACGACTACACGAAGATGCTCCTGTCGCACTACGCCGACCCTCGTGCCGAGGTCGTGTCGCTGCCCGGGTTCGAGGACCGCTCGGTCCGCCGGGCCCGGGGCGACCGCCGCGTCGACACGACGACCTCGGTGCCGACCGTCGCCACGCGCGGCCAGCGCACGGCGCAGCACGCGATCACCGTGAGCGGCGTGACCAAGACCTATGCGCCTCCTCGTCGGGGCGACGACCCCGTGCGGGCCGTCCGCGACGTGTCGTTCACGCTCGAACCGGGCCAGTCGCTCGCCCTCGTCGGGCAGAGCGGCTCGGGCAAGAGCACGATCGCCAAGCTCGTCACGGGCGTCGAGAAGCCGACGAGCGGCAGCGTCACGTTCGGCGACACCGACGTCACGGCGCTTCGCGGCCGCGCACTGCGCAGCTTCCGCAGCGACGTGCAGATGGTCTTCCAGGACCCGTACGCGGCGCTGAACCCGCTGCACACGGTCGAGTACACGCTCACGCGTCCCGTCGTGAACTACACCGGCCTGACCGGTCAGGAGGCGCGGCGCCGGGTGCTCGAGCTGCTCGAGACGGTCGGTCTGACGCCGGTCGAGCAGTTCGCGGCCAAGCTGCCGCACCAGCTGTCGGGTGGCCAGCGGCAACGCGTCGTGATCGCCCGGGCGCTCGCGAGCGACCCGCAGGTGATCATCGCCGACGAGCCCGTCTCGATGCTCGACGTCTCGCTGCGGGCCGGGGTGCTCGCCCTGCTCGAGGACCTCCGCGAGCAGTGGGGCGTCTCGATGCTCTACATCACCCACGACCTGCTCAGTGCCCGCCTGATCACCGACGACATCATGGTGCTCGACCAGGGAGCCGTGGTCGAGCGGGGGCACACGGCCGAGGTGCTGCAGCGACCGACCGACCCGTACACGGTGAAGCTGCTCGACGCGGTGCCGAACCCGCGCCGCACGCACCGCGCCTCCTGAACTCCTCGACCTCCTCCGAAAGGACCCCTGTGCTCACCTTCCCCGACGGCTTCCTGTGGGGTGCCGCGACCGCGGCGCACCAGATCGAGGGCAACAACGTGAACAGCAACTGGTGGGTGCACGAGCACGCGCCGGGCACGACCATCGTCGAACCGAGCGGTGACGCGGCCGACAGCTACAACCGGTTCCGCGACGACATCCGCCTGCTCGCCGAGCTGGGGCTCAACAGCTACCGGTTCAGCATCGAGTGGGCCCGCATCGAGCCCGAGCGCGGCGTCGTCAGCAAGGCGCAGATCGCTCACTACCGCCGCATGGTCGAGACCTGCCACGAGTTCGGCATCGAGCCGATCGTCACGCTGATGCACTTCACCGTGCCGCGCTGGTTCGAGCGCGACGGCTTCTGGCGCGCACCCGACGCCGCCGACCTGTTCGCCCGGTACACCGAGCTCGCCCTGCCCGTCGTCGCCGAGGGCGTCGAGTACGTCTGCACCATCAACGAACCGAACATCGCCGCGATGCTCGCCGGCGGGGAGGACGCCTCGAACCTCGTCGCATACGGGCTGCCGAACCCCGACCTCGAGGTCGCCGACGCCCTGCTCGCCTCGCACAAGCGCAGCCGTGAGGTGCTGTCGCAGTTGCCTCGGATCAAGTCGGGCTGGACCGTCGCCACCCAGGCGTTCAAGGCCGTCGACGAGCCGGGTGCCGCCGAGAAGACGCGCGAGTACGGCTACGTGCGTGACGACTGGTACAGCGAGATGGCGGCGGGCGACGACTTCGTCGGCGTGCAGGCCTACACGCAGACCTTCGTCGGGCCCGAGGGGCCGCGGCCGGTCGCCGAGGGGCTCGAGACGACGCTGACCGGGTGGGAGTTCTACCCGCCGGCCGCCGCCGAGGGCATCCGCAGCGCGTGGGAGCTGTCCGGCCACGTGCCCGTCATGGTCACCGAGAACGGCATCGCGACCGCCGACGACACCCGTCGCATCGCCTACACGCAGGGCGCGCTCGAGCACGTCCACGACACCATCGACGAGGGCATCGAGGTGCTCGGCTACCAGCACTGGAGCGCCCTCGACAACTACGAGTGGGCCAGCGGGTTCCGCCCGACCTTCGGCCTGATCGGCTGGGACCGCGACACCTTCGAGCGGACGCCGAAGCCGAGCGCCCGCTGGTACGGCGAGGTCGCGCGCGCGAACGGGCTGGCGCGGGCGTAGCGCCCTCCGGCCCTGCCGGACCGGGACGGCGCGGGGCGCACGAGAACGCAGGAGGCGCGGGTCACCCGACCCGCGCCTCCTGCGTCTCGGCCCCGGGGCCGATGCCGTGCCTAGAAGTAGGTGATGCCGTGCAGCGGCCGCTCGGGCAGCAGCATCGCGCGGAACTTCTGGACGGCGCCCTTGCGTCGCTCGCGGACCAGGCCGGCCGCGGCCAGCGTGACCGGGTCGGAGCCGCCGAGCCAGAGCGAGCCGAGCGTGGCGACGTCGAGTTCGAGGTCGGCCCGGCGGACGGCTGCCTTCTTCACCGTCGCCTCGCCTGCCTCGCTCGTGACCCGGTACGTGCCGGCCGCGTGGCCCAGCGCGTCACCGATCGCGATCGTGACGACGCCGTCGGCCGCCCACGGGCGAGCCTGCAGGGCCGCGACCGGGTCGAGGACGCGGAACCACACGTGGTCCTCGTCGTGGCTGATGGTCAGGGCGCGACCGTCGACGATCGCGTGCGCCAAGGGGTCGTGCTGCGGGGCGTTCGAGTACCGGACGAGCCGGACCAGGTCGATCGCGAGCAGCAGTTGCCAGAGGCCGAGGTAGGCGTCGTCGGTCGCGGCCACGAGGTCGACGACGACGAGGGTCTGGACACCCGTGGAACCGGGGCCGCCCCCGGCCGACTCGACCCGGTACGTGACGTAGCCGTCGACGGTGCCGGTCGCGTCGCGGTGCACCGCGGCCCGGACCGCGGGGTCGGGCGTGCCGTCGGCGCGCTCGCGGCCGAGGGCGTGGTTCCAGGCGCCTTCGTGCCGGTCGATCGAACCGGGGCTGCGGACGTGGAACCGGGCGAAGACGTCGGGGGCGACCTCGGCGAGCGAGGCCGTGGTGACGAGCTCGGTGCTGCCCTCGGGCTCGCTGAGCAG
This sequence comes from Frigoribacterium sp. NPDC087798, assembly GCF_044742985.1. Classification (NCBI taxonomy): domain Bacteria; kingdom Bacillati; phylum Actinomycetota; class Actinomycetes; order Micrococcales; family Microbacteriaceae; genus Frigoribacterium; species Frigoribacterium sp. NPDC087798. The sequence goes on from NZ_JBIUVP010000006.1 coordinate 88,127, forward strand.
GCCGCCCGCGCGACGGACGTCGACCTCGATGGTGCGCTCGCGGACGCCCACGCCGAAGCCGAAGCGCCGGTAGATCGACGCCTCGCTCGCGGTGAGGGCGGCGACCGGGGTGCCGGCCGCCTTGGCGCGGGCGAGGTCGTCGGTGATCATCCGACGCAGGATGCCCTTGCGGCGGTGGGTCGGTTGCACGGTGACGCCGGCGACCAGGTCGGCGTCGATCAGACGGCCGCCGCCGACGTGCAGGGTCTTGTCGAACGACGCGAAGGTGGCGACGGGGCGACCCTCGGCGTCGAGCGAGCCGGGGGTGGCCTCGCGGCGGTAGACGCCCGTGAGACGTCGCCCGTCGGCGACGAGGCGACGCGCGGCACGGCCGAGGGAGTCGTCGTCGCCGGCCGGTTCGTGGAAGCCCATCGACTCGGCGTCGACCCAGGCGGCGGTCGCCACGTCGGCCCGCGGGGAGTCGTCACTCGCCTCGGGGTCGAGCGCGGCCGCGAAGGTGCGGAGGTCGTAGTCGTCGTCGAGGGTGCTCACCCGGTCAGCCTACGGAGGACGGCCGACGTTGTCGTCGGTCTCGAGGAGGAGCGGCGGCCGCCGGGCACGTCGGCGTCGGGGACGGGGGAGGGCCGGCCCCGCGGGTGCGGAGCCGGCCCTGGTGGTGATGGTGCCGGTACTGGTGGTGGTGTCAGCGTCCGGTGACGAAGTCGATCCCTGTGGTGGTCTTCGTCGTGCCGTCGGTGGCCTTCTGCTCGAAGGTCAGCTGGTAGGTCGTGCCGGCGGGCCCGACGTAGCGGTCGAACGCGAACGCGCCGGTGGACGAGGCGGTGGTGCTGCCGAACGGCGTGCCCCACTGGTTCTTGCCGACGACCGTGGCGAAGGGCGTGGCGGTGCCCCGGAACGCCACGGTGCGGTGGGCCTCGGCGATGCCGCCGTCACGGATGACCGGCGAGGACATCGTGACGTCGACCAGGGCGTCCTTCTGGTGCGTCAACGTCACGACCTCCTCTTGCACGTCGGTGCCGTGGGTGGCGACGAAGGTCAGGACGTAGCCGGGGTTCGTCGGTCCGAGGTTGCGCGAGAACGCCCAGGTGCCGTCGCTGCCGATGGTCGCCTTGCCCATCTGGGTGCCCCACTGGTTGGTGGAGACGAGCTGGGCGCCGACGGTGCCCGTGCCGGTGAAGCGGGCGATGCCCTCGCGGTAGGAGTCGCCGTCCACGTGACTGGTGACGGTCAGCGGTCGCGAGGGAGCCTCGTAGTCGAGGTGCAGGGTCACCAGGGTGGGCGCACCGGTGGTGGGCGTCATCGTGAAGGTGATGTCGTAGCCGGCGCTGGTCGGGCCGAGGTTGCGGCTGAAGCTCCAGTCGCCGTCCTCGTCCACGCGGGTCGAACCCATGGGCGTGCCCCACTGGTTGGCGGCGGTCAGGCGGGCGTCGGGCGTGCCGCGGCCGCTGAACGTCGCGATGCCGGTGGTGTAGCGGCCACCGTCGGTGTGGCTGGTCACGGTGAGGTCGGTCAGGTCCTCGTCGTCGGAGCCGTCTGAGCCGTCGGACACGGTGAACGAGCGCGTCGAGGTCAACGGCGCGAGGGTCCGCCAGTAGGGCGTCTCGGTGACCGTCATGGTCTGCGGGCCGGACGTCAGGGGCGCCTCCAGCTCGCAGGTCCAGGTCCCGTCGCTCCCGACGAACGCGGCGCAGGCCTCGCCGGCACGCGCCAGGTCGGTTGCGATCGCGATGCGGGACCCGGGGATGCCCTCGCCGGTGATCGAGGTCATGTCGGTCGAGATGGTCTCGCCCTCGGCGATCGAGGTCACCTCGAGGGGGAACGTCTCGGGAGCCGAGTTCGTCTCGGTCGCCTCGACCGTGATCGTGGTGGCCTCGGACAGCTCGCCGTTCCGGACGGTGTAGAGGTCGACGTCCTGCCCGGCGAACGAGGTCGGGATGCGGAGGATGTACGCGCCGTTCCAGGTGGACTCGGTCGCGGCGACGAACTCGCCGTCGATCTGGGCGATCACCGTCGGCACGAGGTACTCGTCGGCGAAGTACGAGGTGGTGCCCTGGACGTAGAAGGTGCTCGACTCCTCGGAGATGCCGTGCATCAACGGGGCCGAGAGCGGTGAGCCGGCCGGGGCCTCGAGCGGCGTCAGGTCGATCTCGAGGGAGTCGCCGTCGCCGTCGCCGTCGTGGGACAGCCCCGTGATGGTCGCGGTCTGCCCGGCCAGCGACCCGTCGAGCAGGAACGAGAACCGGCCGTGCTGCCCGCGGAGACGGGTCTCGCTGTGGTCGCCGACGTCGATGCGGGCCTGGCCGGCCCCGTGGATGATCGTTCGGACGGTCAGGCGGCCGTCGGGGCCCTCGGTCACCGACGACAGGAGGGGGGTCGAGGGGCGACCCGGCGTCTCGGACCCGGGGTCGGGCATGGTGTCGGCGACGGAGAACGCCGTCCCGGCGGTCTGCTTCGGTGCCGCGGCCCAGACGGGCGTCTCGGTCACGACGGTGTCGTAGCTCCCGGCGGGCAGCGTCGGTGACGTGCAGCTCCAGTCGCCCAGCGACGAGACGCGGGTCTTGCAGAGCGTCGAGGAGGCGCGGTTCGTCTTCTCGTCGCGTGTCACGACGATCTGTGAGTTCGGGATGCCGGTCCCGGCGAAGGTCGCTTCGGGGGTCGCCAGCACGTCGCCCGCGGTGGGCGACCCGACGTCGAGCGGGTGGACGTCGGAGGCGGTGTTGCGTTCGGTCGGGACGAGCGCGACCTGGGCCGTCCCGCTGGCGTGGCCCTGGTAGTAGGCCGTCACGTCGATGACCTCGCCGGCGCGCGAGGCGGGCACGGTGAGCGAGAACGACCCGTTCTCGGACGGGAAGTCCCACGACATGCCCGACCGGTTGGCCCACACCTCGGTCTTCGAGAAGAGATCGGGATGGTGGGCCACCGTGCCCTCGATCACGAGGTGTTCGTCGTCGTACTGGCTGACCCCGTGGATGACGGGCGTGCCGGGCGCCTCGTCCTCGCCCTCGGCGTACTGGATCTCGAGGACGAAATCGACCTCGACCCGACCCTGCGGGGTGTACGAGATCAGCGTGGCCTTCTTGCCCCGGTCGGCGACGTCGACGAGCGTGGCGAAGCGGTCGTTCCAGACGGAGGCGCCGTGGCTGCCTCCGCCTTCGATGTCGATGCCCACGAGCCGGGCGCCCGGAGCCATGCCCGCGACCGACAGCTTGTCGCCGTCGCTCGGTTCGACGAACGCGATGCGGGGTGCGGTCGGGGTCGTGGTGGACGCCGCGGGTGACGCCTCGGGCGAGGACCGGTCGGGGATGGTGGTGGCGGCGGGGGCCGCGAGGGCCGCCGTGGGGGAGAGGGTGCCCACGGCGAGGGCCGCGAGGCCGACGGCGGCGAGGCCTGATCTGATCGTGCTCATGTCTTCTTCCGGATGGGGGAAAGGGAAGACCGATCGGGGCGGCCGGGAGATACTTTACATTCCACGACCGGGTCAGGCGACTCCGAGCACGGCTCAGTCGATCGAGCGCTGCACCGCCTTCACCGGCAGCATCAACACGAGCCCGGCGAGCAGGACGAGCGCGATCCCGACGATCCCGAAGCGGGTGTCGCCCGTCGCGCTCACGAACAGGGTGAACAGCCCGGGGGCGAGGAAGCTCACGGCTCGCCCGGTCGTCGCGTAGAGCCCGAAGATCTCGCCCTCGCGCCCGGGCGGCGTCACCCGGGCGAGGAACGACCGGCTCGCCGACTGGATCGGACCGACGAAGAGCGCCAGGGCGAGGCCGAACACCCAGAAGAGGTTCGTCGCGGTCCCGATCGCGAGCACCGCGAAGGCGGCGATCACGAGCCCCACCAACGACGCGACGATGATCGTCTTGGCCCCGAGACGGTCGTCGAGCCAACCCCCGACGAACGTGCCGATGCCGGCGACGAGGTTCGCCCCGACGGCGAAGTAGATCACCATGCTCGGCGAGAAGCCGAAGACCTGGGCGGCGATGATGGCGCCGAAGGTGAAGACGGCCGCGAGGCCGTCACGGAACACGGCGCTGGCCAGCAGGAACAGCAGCACCTGGCGGTTGGTGCGCCAGAGCTTGGCGATCGTCGACCCCAGGAGGCGGTACGAGCGCCACAAGCCCACCCGGGCCCGTGCGGCGGTGGCGGGCAGCTCGGGCACCGACAGCAGGACCGGCACCGCGAAGACCGCGAACCACGCCGCGGCGACGACGATCGACAGGCGGACGTCCCACGCGCCTCCTTCCGTTCCCGTGGCGACGCCGAACAGGCCGCCGCGTCCCTCGACTCCGAAGCTCTGCAAGAAGGCGACGAGCAGCAACAGCAGCAGGACGATGCCGCCGACGTAGCCGAGGCCCCAGCCGAACCCCGACACCTTCCCGATCGTCCCCGGCGTCGAGACCTGCACGAGCATGGCGTTGTAGTTGACGCTCGCGAACTCGAAGAAGAGGTTGCCGACGGCGAGCAGGGCCGCGCCGAAGACGAGGTACCCGGGCGCCGGGGCGACCAGCACCATCGCGGCCATGGCCAGCACCACGAGACCGGTGTTGATGGCGAGCCAGAGCTTGCGGCGCCCGGAGCCGTCGCTGCGCTGGCCGAGCACCGGCGCGAGCAGCGCGATCAGCACCCCCGCGATCGTCAGGGCGGTCGAGATGACCGTCGCGTTCTCGGCCTTGGCCAGCACCAGGGCCGGGTTGCGCGCGTCGTCGCCGGCCGCCGCCACGATCGCCGGATCGACGAAGGCGCCGGACGCCAGGTAGGTGCTGAAGACGAACGAGGTGACCACGGCGTTGAAGGCGGCGGAGCCACAGTCCCAGAGGGCCCACGAGAGCACCCGGCGGCGGGGGATCGGGTCGGCGTCGGCGAGCGTCTGCGCTGCGGTCATGGGGGTCAACCTAGTGGGCGTCCGTGGCCGAGGGGGGTCGCGCCTCCTCGTCCGGCGTGGGCGCGGCGACCCTCTCACGAGAGTTGAGTCATTCTGGCTCAACTTTCAGGTTCGCCGCTTGACCTCGTCGGCAGGGCGAGTAAAGTTGAGCCTGGCCGACTCAAGGCCGGCCCCCACAGGTTTCCGCAACATCGCACCACGAAGGAGAAAAGCACATGGCACGTGCAGTAGGAATCGACCTCGGTACCACCAACTCGGTCGTCAGCGTCCTCGAGGGTGGCGAGCCCACCGTCATCGCGAACGCCGAGGGTCTGCGCACGACCCCCTCGGTCGTCGCCTTCACGAAGGACGGCGAGGTGCTGGTCGGCGAGACCGCGAAGCGCCAGGCCGTCACCAACGTCGACCGCACCATCGCGTCGGTCAAGCGCCACGTCGGCACCGACTGGAAGGTCGAGATCGACGACAAGAAGTACACCCCGCAAGAGATCAGCGCGCGCATCCTGGGCAAGCTCAAGCGCGACGCCGAGCAGTACCTGGGCGAAGAGGTCACCGACGCCGTCGTGACCGTCCCCGCGTACTTCAACGACTCCGAGCGCCAGGCCACGAAAGAGGCCGGCGAGATCGCGGGCCTGAACGTCCTGCGCATCATCAACGAGCCGACCGCCGCGGCGCTCGCCTACGGCCTCGACAAGGGCAAGGAAGACGAGCTCATCCTGGTCTTCGACCTCGGTGGCGGAACGTTCGACGTCTCGCTGCTCGAAGTCGGCAAGGACGAGGACTTCTCCACCATCCAGGTGCGCAGCACCTCGGGTGACAACCGCCTCGGCGGCGACGACTGGGACAACCGGATCGTCGAGCACCTCATCAAGAAGTTCAAGGACGCCCACGGCGTCGACCTGTCGACCGACAAGATCGCCAAGCAGCGCCTCAAAGAGGCCGCCGAGCAGGCCAAGAAAGAGCTGTCGTCGAGCACCTCGACCAGCATCCAGCTGCCGTACCTCACGCTGACCGCCGACGGCCCGCTCAACCTCGACGAGACGATCTCGCGCTCGCAGTTCGAGCAGTGGACGAGCGACCTGCTCGACCGCACCAAGAAGCCGTTCAACGACGTCATCAAAGAGGCGGGCGTGAAGGTGGGCGACATCGCCCACGTCGTGCTCGTCGGTGGCTCGACCCGCATGCCCGCGGTCACCGAGGTCGTCAAGCAGCTCACCGGTGGTCAGGAGCCCAACAAGGGCGTCAACCCCGACGAGGTCGTCGCCGTCGGTGCCGCCCTCCAGGCCGGCGTGCTGAAGGGTGAGCGCAAGGACGTCCTGCTCATCGACGTCACCCCGCTCAGCCTCGGCATCGAGACCAAGGGTGGCGCGATGACGAAGCTCATCGAGCGCAACACCGCCATCCCGACCAAGCGCAGCGAGACCTTCACGACGGCCGACGACAACCAGCCGTCCGTCGCGATCCAGGTGTTCCAGGGCGAGCGCGAGTTCACGCGTGACAACAAGAACCTCGGCACCTTCGAGCTGACCGGCATCGCGCCGGCCCCCCGTGGCGTGCCGCAGATCGAGGTCACGTTCGACATCGACGCCAACGGCATCGTGCACGTGTCCGCGAAGGACAAGGGCACCGGCAAGGAGCAGTCGATGGTCATCTCGGGCGGCTCGTCGCTGTCGAAGGACGACATCGAGCGCATGGTGCGCGAGGCCGAGGAGAACGCCGCCGAAGACAAGGCGCGTCGCGAGGCCAACGAGACCCGCAACTCGGCCGAGCAGCTCGTCTACTCGATCGAGAAGCTGATCAAGGAGAACGACGAGAAGCTGCCCGCGGACGTCAAGTCCGAGGTCCAGGCCGACGTCGACTCGCTCAAGTCCGCCCTCGCCGGCGACGACGAGTCCGCGATCAAGCCCGCCTTCGACAAGCTCAACGAGAGCCAGCAGAAGCTCGGCCAGGCGATCTACTCGCAGAGCCAGGCCGACCAGGCCGGTGCTGCCGGTGCGGCCGGTGCCGAGGGTGCTCCCGCCGATGGCCAGGCCCAGGGCGACGACGAGGACATCGTCGACGCCGAGGTCGTGGACGACGACGACAACGACAAGAAGTAGAGGCGGTCGGCATGACTGACGACAACAAGACGCCCGACGACGAGCCGCGTCCCGCGACCCCGTCCGAAGACGGTGGCACGGCCGACGTGGTCGAGCCCGACGAGCTCGTCGACGCCGAGGCTCCCGACGTCGAGACCCCGGCCGACGCCGAGGCCCCGGCCGGGGCCAAGGCCGCCGCCGAGTCGATGGCCGAGGCGCCCGAGGGCACCGAGACGCTGAGCGCCGACGACGAGGCCATCCTCGACGCGGCCAGTGCCGACCTGGTGGCCGACATGCGACAGGACATGCTGCGGGCCCAGGCCGAGCTGGTGAACTTCCGGAGGCGCGTCGAGCGTGACCGCGAGGCCAACCGCGAGGCCGTGGTGGCCGAGGTCGTCCGTTCGCTGCTGCCGGCGCTCGACGACCTGGCCCGTGCCGAACAGCACGGCGACCTGGCCGAGGGGCCCATGACGGTCATCGCGCAGAAGATCCGCGGGGGGCTCGACAAGTTCGGCCTGGCGCAGATCGGCGCGAAGGGCGACGTCTTCGACCCCAGCAAGCACGACGCCCTCGTCCAGCTGCCGAGTGCCGACGTCACGGTCAACACCGTGGCCGACGTGATCGAGCCGGGCTACACGATCGGCGACCGGGTCATCCGGGCCGCCAAGGTCGCGGTGCACACCCCCCAGTAGCACCCCGGTGACGGGCGGCCCCCGGGCTGCCCGTCACCACCCCTGCGACGCAAGTCGCGATCGGCGGTGGGCTCCTCGACGAGGTGCCCACCGCCTCCCCCGTTCTCTTCCGGTCGCTGCCAGGCAGCGACCTCCAGTCAAGGAAGGAGGTGCCGCATGGCGAGTCAGGACTGGTTCGACAAGGACTTCTACGCCGTCCTCGGTGTCTCCAAAGACGTCACGCCCGCCGAGCTCAAGAAGGTCTACCGCAAGCTCGCGCGCAAGTACCACCCCGACTCCAACCCCGGCGACGCGGCCAGCGAGGCGAAGTTCAAAGAGATCAGCGAGGCCCACTCGGTGCTCTCCGATCCCGAGCAGCGTCGCGAGTACGACCAGGTGCGCGCCATGGGCGGCGGTGCCCGCTTCGCGGCAGGCAGCGGCGGCCCCGGAGGCGCGGGCGGCGGCTTCGAGGACGTCTTCGGCGGCATGTTCAACCAGGGCGGACAGCGCACGCAGTTCCGCCAGGGCGGCGGTGGTGGCGGCTTCGACGACATCTTCGGCGGCATGTTCGGCGGTGGTGGATTCGGCCAGACCAGCGGCGGCTACCGCGGCTTCGGCGGCCCGCAGAAGGGCCGCGACATGACGGCCACGACGACCCTCGACTTCCAGACCGCCATCGTCGGCGAGACCATCACGCTGCAGGCCTCGAACGGCAAGCCGATGAAGGTCCGCATCCCGGCCGGCGTGCACGACGGCCAGAAGATCAAGCTGCGCGGTCGCGGCGAGCAGAGCCCCGACGGCGGCGAGGCCGGCGACATGGTGTTGACCGTCGCCGTCCGCAAGCACCCCGTCTTCGAGCTCGACGGCAAGAACCTGCGCCTCGACGTGCCGGTCACCTTCGCCGAGGCGACGCTCGGTGCGACCATCGAGGTGCCCACCCTGGGCGGCGACCCCGTGCGCCTGCGCGTCGCGCCGGGCACGCCTTCGGGTCGCGTCCTGCGCGTCAAGGGTCGCGGCGTGCACGCCAAGGACGGCGTCGGCGACCTGCTCGCCACCGTCCAGGTCGCGGTGCCGGCGCACCTCAACGACAAGGCGCGCGAGGCCGTGGAGGCCCTGGCCGCCGCGCTGCCGGCCGAGAACCCGCGCGACGACCTCATCGCCCGCGCCCGGGCCTGACGAGACCGACCCGACCCGCGCCTCCTCGGCGGCAGGCCACGAGCGACGAGACAGGAGACGAGATGGACCGACCGGACCCCACCCAGTGGCCGATGGACGAGCACTCGCCCCTCTTCGCGATCGCGACCGCCGCCGAGCTCTCGGGCCTGCACGCGCAGACCCTGCGGCAGTACGACCGGCTCGGCCTGGTCGTCCCGCAGCGCACCGCGGGCAAGTCGAGGCGCTACTCGATGCGGGACGTCGTCCAATTGCGCGAGATCGCCCGACTCGGGGGCGAGGGCATCTCGCTCGAGGGCATCAAGCGCATCCTCGAACTCGAGAACCAGGTCACCTCGTTGCAGTCCCGGGTGCGCGAGCTCGAACGGGCCCTGGCCGACGAGATGGTCAACCGACCCGGTGCCCGGGTCTTCGCCGCGGGCGAGAGCGGCGTCGTGCCGCTGCGACACGGCACCCGTCCGTCGCGGCAGACCTCGGTCGTCGTCTGGCGGCCGCTGCGCTGACGCGCGACCCCGAGAGGTCACGACCTGCAGCGCGCACCGGGAGGTGGGCGGCAGGTCGTGACAGGTCGGCCGCGCGGACTAGCGTTGGCGGGTGATCGACTTCGAGCAGCTGCGCCGGTGGCCCGACATCGAGGCCCCCGAACTCGTCGCGCACGACGCCACCGACCGGCTGCTGCTGGACTCCGCCGACGAGGCGCTCACCGCCCACCCCGAGGTCGTGACCGTCATCGGCGACCGCTACGGCGCGTTGACCCTCGGGGTCGCGGCCCTGTCGCCCGGCACCCCCGTCCGCGTGCACCAGGACGCCCTCTCGGGCGAACGCGCGCTCGACGCCAACGCCGGCCGTCTCGGTGTCACCGCGACGTGGACGCACCACGGTCTCGACGAGGCCCTCCTCGAGGGCGCGCGGACGGTGCTGGTGCAGCTGCCCCGAGGGCTCGACGCGCTCGACGAGATCGCGGGGTCGATCGCCCGGTACGCGCACCCCGACGTCCGCGTCCTCGCCGGGGGACGCGTCAAGCACATGACCCTCGCGATGAACGACGTCCTGGCGCGCCACTTCGGCGAGGTGACCGCCGGCCTGTCACGCCAGAAGTCCCGGGTGCTGACCGCGACGACCCCGACCCCAGGAGGCGCGCTCGGCTGGCCGCGCACCTCGCGTCACGGCGACGTGGTCGTCGTCGCCCACGGTGCGGCGTTCGCGGGCACCTCGATCGACGTCGGCACCCGAGCGCTGCTCGCCGTCCTCGACCGCGCGGCTCCCGAGGCCCAGGACGTCGTCGACCTGGGGTGCGGCACCGGAGTGCTCGCCGCCTCCTTCGCCCTCGCCCGACCGCACGCCCGGGTGGTCGCCACCGACCAGTCGTGGGCGGCGGTCGAGTCGGCGCGGGCCACCATGACGGCGACCGGCGTGGCCGATCGGGTCGTCGTGTCGCGCGACGACGCCGGGTCGTCGTTGCCCGAGGCCTCCGCCGACGTCGTGCTGCTGAACCCGCCGTTCCACGTCGGGGCGACGGTGCACACGGCGATCGCCCACAAGCTGTTCGAGGCGGCCGCCCGTCTGCTGCGCCCGGGCGGCGAGCTCTGGTGCGTGTGGAACTCGCCCCTCGGCCACCGGCCGGTGCTCGAACGCGTCGTGGGACCGACCACCCAGGTCGCCCGCGACCGGCGCTTCACGGTGACGCGGTCGGTCCGCCGGGGCTGACCCGGGGCGGGGCGGGGCCCGGGTCGGGTCCTGTCAGCGGGCCTCGGCCTCGGCCTCGGCCTTGGCCTCGACCTCGTCGTCGACCTCGACCTCGTCGAGGCGCAGCGATGCGTCGATGTAGGCGAGCAGGGCGTGCGCGTAGGCGTCCTCGGCGACGGAGGCGCGGTGCCGGAGGTCCGTGTCGCCCCCCGTCGGGCGGGTGGTCACCTCGTAGACGGTTTCGCCACCGTCTCGGTCACCGCTGATGTCGGGGTCGCCGCCTGGGTTCGCGGTGCTGTCGCTGTCGCTGTCGCTGCCGGGGCGGGAGCCGGTGTCGACGTGTCGCGCGAGCCCGCGGAACACGGGGCCGAGCAGCTCGCGCAGCTGGTCCTCGCGGGGCAGCCAGAGGCTGTCGTCGGCGGCGACCGAGTCCAGGGCCCACTCGGTGGTGCCGTTGAAGCCGAGCTCCGTGCCCGTGGGGTACTCGTGGACCTCGATGGTCATGTCGCTGAGCGTGAAGACGTCGCCGTCGAATCCCGGGGTCTCGATGACGAAGCGGTCTCCGGCGCGGGGCCGCCAGCGCAGTCCGGCGTCGCGCAGGCGGCGGGCGAGGGCGTGGTCGAGCATCGGCCCATGATGCACCGTCGAAGTGGGAGGGAGCGCCGGGGTGCCGACCCGCACGGGTTCGCGCCCGCTTGCTCGGGCTCGGGCTCGGGCTCGGATGCGCGTGTGCGGGGGAGGGGCGGTCCGTTCCGGCGCGTCAGCGAGTGATGACGACGTTGCCCGTACCGTCGGTGTTGAGCAGGGGCTGGAGGTCGTGGTCGAGCCGGATGGTGTTGTCGTCGCCCATCGCGTCGACCTGGTCGACGCGGGGCACGTCGACGGTGTTGCGGTCGCCCATGACGACCACGACCCGGGTCGGACCGAGGGCCAGCTCGGCGTCGCTGCCGTTGACGATGACGGTGTCGCAGCCGCCGGGCAGGGTCTTCGTGCGGGGTTCGTCGTCGCCGAACTGCATCCAGGCGAAGCCGTCGACGCAGGTGTCGTCGGCGGGATCCGTCGCCGTCGAGTCGCCGCCCGCGGTGGAGGGGCCGCCTGGTGGCGGTGCGGTGGTGGTCGCGGAGGGGCCCGGGTCGCTCGTCGAGGAGGCGCTCGTGCAGCCGGCGAGGCCCGCGCCGAGGGCGACAGCTGTCACGAGGCTGATCAGGGTCGAGGTCGTCGTCATGGGGTGCTCCGGGGCGGGGAAGGAGGGTGGGTGGTGCGGTTCGGGGGCGTCAGAGCACGACAGGGCGGGTCCAGCCAGGGACTGGACCCGCCTCCCGGTCACTCCGCGGCGGGTTCGGCCGCGGCGGTGACGGTGTTGGCCTGGCCCTGGTCGTCGACGGCCGGGGCCTCGCCGGCGTGGTGGACCGTGTTGCGGTCCCCGGCGAGCTGCACGGTGCCGACGTCCTGCACCGAGACGGTCACGTCGGAGCCCTCCACCACGAGCGTGCCGACTTCGTCGAGCACGACGGTCCCGGTCGAGCCGACGATCGAGACGAGGTCGCAGCTGCTCGTGTCGAGCGAGGGCGCGTCGTCGTCGGTGGCCCCGAGGTCGACCAGCATGAAGCCGTCGTCGCAGCTGCCGACGGGGGCGGCGTCCAAGGAGGCGGTGCTGCTCACGGTCGGGCTCGGTGTCGCGTCGGTCTCGGCGGAAGAGCATGCTGCGAGCGTGAGGATCATCGTGGTCGCGACCAGGGCGGCGGAGGCCGGCCCGCGCCGGCGGAGGAGGCCGACCATCAGCGTGCGGTGACGGTGTTGTCGGTGGTGCCGTTCTCGTTGACGGTCGGAGCGGCCCCGGTGTGGCTGACGGCGTTGCCGTCGCCGGCGAAGTCGACCGTGCCCACGGCGCCGGCCGTCACGGTGACGCCCTGGCCCTCGACCACGAGGTGGCTCACGTCGGCGAGGGTGACGGTGCCGTCGCTGCCCACGACGTTGACGCTGTCGCAGGGCTCGGTGAAGGTGACCTCGGGCGTGTCCTCGTCGAGGACGACGACGGCGTTGCCGTCGACGCAGGTCTCGGTGACGGCGGGTTCGGGCGTGACCTCGGCGAGGGGTGTCGTCCCGGCCTCGGCCTCCGTGGTGGCGTTCGAGGTGCAGCCGGCGAGGACGGCGACGAGCGCGACGCCGAGGGCGGCTGTCCGCAGGGTGGAGGTGCGCATGGTGGTTCCCTTCGGGAGGTGGGGGGACGGTGCGGGGCGTCGGCTTGCGATGCGGCCGGCGGATGGTCTGAGGGGGCCGGGGAGGCACCGTGTCGGTGCCTCCCCGGCGGGGTGGTGCGGTGTCGCTGTGGTGCGGGTGTCGCGGTCTGGTGCTAGTTGCCGCTGGGGTGCCAGGCGAAGCCGCTGATCGGGTCACCGGTCTGGCCGTCGAGGGCCTTCTGGGTGATGTTCAGCGTGTAGTTGTGGCTGGGGCCCCAGGCGCGGCTGAAGGACCAGTTGCCCTGGGCGTCGGCCTGGACCTCGCGGTAGATCGTGGAACTCGTGGCGGAGCTGACGGTGACGGTGGCGAACGGCGTGGCGGTACCGGTGAAGGTGGCCGCCACCCCGTTCTCGTAGGTGTCGCCGACCGCGGGGCTGGTCAGGACGAGGGGGGCGAACCGGGGTGCCTTGACGTTGACCGTGGTCTCGGTTGTCGACTTGTCGGGGTTCGTCTGGGTGACCTTGATGGCGTAGTCGTTGGCCGGGCCCCAGTTGCGTTCGGGCAGGGCCCAGTTGCCTTCGGAGTCGACCTCGGCCTGGCCCATGGGCACGTTCCAGTTGTTCGTGGCGTTGACGGCCCGGACGGTGGCGCCGGGGGTGCCGGTGCCCTCGAGGACGTTCATGCCGGGGCGGTAGGTGTCACCGTCGGCGATGCTCGTGACGGACACGGGGACGTTCGTCTCGCGGTAGTCGAGGTGGATCGTCTGTTCCTGGACGTTGCTGCCCTTGGTGGCGACGAAGGTGATGTCGTAGCCGGCCGAGGTGGGGCCGAGGTAGCGGTCGAAGGCCCAGTCGCCCTGGAGGCTCGCTGTCGCGGAGCCCATGGGGGTGCCCCACTGGTTCGTGGCGGCGATCGCGGCGTTGGGTGCCGCGGTGCCGCGGAACGTGGTGGTGCCTTCGGTGTACGTGCTGTTGTCGGCCGGGCTGGTGACCCGGAACGCGACGACGTTCTCGTAGTTCAGCTTCAGCGTCACGACCTGGGGGGTGCCCACCTGGGGCGTGGCGGTGAAGGTGATGAGGTACCCGGCGGTGGTGGGGCCGAGGTTGCGGTCGAAGGCCCAGGTGCCGTCGGCGGCGTTCGCGGCGCCCATCGGGGTGCCCCACTGGTTCTTCGCGGTCACGGTCGAGCCGATCGGCGCGGTGCCGCGGAAGGTGGTCACGCCTGCTTCGTAGAACTGGTCGTTCACGTGGCTCGTGACGCTCAGGGGCAGTTCTGCGGCCACGCGGTTGATGGTGTGGGTGATCTGCTGCACGTCGTCCCCTGCCGTCTGGGTGACGAGGAGGTTGCTCGTGCCGAGGCTGAGCCCGCGGTTCGGGGTGATGGTCCACTCGCCGTCGACGACGGTGCCGGTCCCGATGATGCTGTTGGGCCCGTAGCCGATGGTGACGGTGGCGCCGTCCTGACCGTGACCGGAGAAGACCGGGCGGCTGGTCGTGACCGTGGAGCCCGCTTCGGGGGTCTCGACCGTCGGGGCGACGATCACGGGGGGCTGTTCGCCGTTCTCGGGGTTGAGGGTCACCGTCGTGGTGGTGGTGTTGTTGCCCTTGCCGGTCTGGCTGGCCTCGAGCACGTGCTTGCGGTCGTCGACGTCGGTGGTGCGGATGGTGAACTGGCCGTTGGCGAGTACCTGGGCGGTGCCGAGGACGGTGCTGCGGCCCTCTTCGCGGACGACGACCTGGGCGCCGACCTCACCGGTGCCGCGGATCGTGACGGGTCCGCCGTCGTGGGCCATGCCCTCGACGGGAGCGGTGATCGCGACGCCGGCGCCGTAGGCGACGGTGACGATGATCTCACCGTTGGCTTCGCCGTCGATCTCTTGGTGGATGCGGACGTCGTAGTCGCCGCCCGCGTCGGGGGCGCCGATCGGGGTCGACCAGGCACCCGAGCCGAGGCGGGCCTCGGTGCGGGCGATCTCGTCGCCGTCGACGTCGCGGATCACGACGGTGGAGCCGGGGTGGGCGGTGCCGGACAGGACGGCGTCCTGCTCGAGGTCGGCCGGGAACGACACCGAGCCGCGCACAGGGGAGACGTCGAGCACGACGTCGAGGGTGGTCTCGCCGGTCTTCTCGCCGTTCTCGTACTGCTCGAGCGGGATCGGGTTCGACCCCAGCGTGAGGTCGGTCACCGTGTGCGACCAGCGCCCGTCGGTGCCGGCCTGCACCTGGTCGGGGACGGCAGTGTCGATCAGCACGAAGGACCCGGGGACGGCGGTGCCGGAGATGACGGCCGTCCGGTTGGGGATGTCGACCGAGTCGACCTTGCCGGAGAACCCGTTGATGGCGATCTCGGTCCGGACGCCCTGGATGTAGCTGTAGATGTAACCGGTGCTCAGAGCCGCGGCGGCGTCGTTGAGCACGAACGAGAACGTGTTGTCCGCGGCCGCCTTCTCGATCTGTACCGCATTGGGCGAGAGACGGTCAGGGCCCACGTAGAGGTTCGCGCCGGCCATGCCGGACGCCTTGCCGCTGACCGTTACCTCGCCGTCGTCCCCACGCACGACCTGCAGGTCGCTGATGGCGGGCAGACGTCCCGTGGAGATGGTCTCCCACGTGCCCGACTCGCCGTACTTCAGGCGCACCGTCTCACCGGCGCTGAGCAGCGAGGACAGGGTGATCGAGGCGTCGCCGTCGGCATCGGTACGGCCGGTGGTGCCGTTGTCGCCGGCCATGTCCTCGATGAACACGTCCGCGTTCTTCTCTCCACCAGAGATGCCCAAGGTGACCGTATCGTCCTGGGCGTTGTAGTTCGACTCATATCCCTTCGAGTCGATCCCCTCGAAGACGATCGGGTCCTCGTCCGAGATCCTGAAGTACATCGAGCCGCCCGGGACGCGCTCTGGGCTGCTGACCCCCTTCCCCGAGGAAACGTTCACGAGCTTGCCGCCCTCGATCTTCCACAGGCTCCTGACGCTCGTGCAGTAGGCGGCGGTGAGGAGGCCCTGGGATTCGCCCAGACATTGACCGTCACCGTTCACGCGGAGCTTGAATTCGTCGCCGGTCCCTTCGACCTCCGCGAAAGACGAGGCACTGATCGCAGCCTCTCTACTCGAGTAAGCCCTGACGTGGAATGCACCCTTCGTCATCCCGTAGTGAGCGCCGGTCGACGTCTGGGCGACGATCGGGAACGTCGTCCCGTCTTCGACAGCGCTCGTGGCTGATGTGGATGCCGTGGCGGCCGCGGGGCCGAAGCTGAGGCCGGTGACGATCGTGGCTGCGGCCAGCCCGATCGCGCCGGTGCGCTTGAGAGTTTTCTTCATGTGAGAGAGGTGTTCTTTCATGTCTGGGCAACGCGATGCGCCGCCAGGCGAACAGATGGTGAAATGTTAGACACAAAACAAGGCATGCACAACATGACGGGTGCAAGGGCTTGCGGTCCGGGCGTGTCGGCGTAAACTTGAGCCAGCTCCACTCAAGTTCCGAGAAAGGCACACCCATGGCGAACATGCAGGGCGCTCCGGCTTCCGACGAGAAGCAGAAGTCGGCGCTCGAGAAGTACGGCGTCGACCTCACCGCCATCGCCCGCAGCGGCAAGCTCGACCCCGTCATCGGCCGCGACGCCGAGATCCGGCGGATCAGCCAGGTGCTCACCCGCCGCACCAAGAACAACCCCGTCCTGATCGGCGAGCCCGGCGTCGGCAAGACCGCCGTCGTCGAGGGCCTCGCCCAACGCATCGTCGAGGGGGACGTCGCCGACAGCCTGAAAGACAAACGCCTGATCAGCCTCGACCTCGCCGCCCTCGTCGCCGGGGCCAAGTACCGCGGAGAGTTCGAAGAGCGCCTGAAGGACGTGCTGAAAGAGATCACCAAGAGCGACGGCCAGGTCATCACCTTCATCGACGAGTTGCACACCCTGATGGGTGCCGGTGGGGGCGAGGGCTCGGTCGCCGCCTCGAACATGCTCAAGCCGATGCTCGCCCGCGGCGAGTTGCGCCTCATCGGCGCCACCACCCTCGACGAGTACCGCCAGTACATCGAGAAGGACGCAGCCCTCGAGCGCCGCTTCCAGCAGGTCTACGTCGGCGAGCCCAGCGTCGAGGACACCGTCGCGATCCTCCGCGGGCTCAAAGAGCGGTACGAGGCGCACCACGGGGTCACGATCACCGACGGCGCCCTGGTGGCCGCCGCCTCCTTGTCCAACCGCTACATCCCCAGCCGCCAGCTGCCCGACAAGGCGATCGACCTCGTCGACGAGGCGGGCTCGCGCCTCAAGATGGAGATCGACTCGTCGCCCGTCGAGCTGGACCAGCTCTACCGGGGCCTGGTGCGCCTCCAGATCGAAGAGCTCGCCCTCAAGAAGGAGACGGACGACGCCTCGCAGGCCCGTCTCGCCACCCTGCGCGAGACCATCGCCCAGCAGCAGGCCGCCTACGACGACCTCGACGCCCGCTGGCAGGCCGAGAAGGCCGCCCTGCAGGGCGTCGGCACGTTGCGCAGCGACCTCAACGAGGCCCGCATCGACGCCGACCGTGCCCTGCGCGAAGGGCGCTACGAAGACGCCGCCCGCATCAGCTACGAGCGCATCCCCGACATCGAGAAGCGCCTCGCCGACGCCGAGTCGTTCGAGAAGTCGGGCGACCGCCTGGTCAGCGACTCGGTCACCGACGCCGACATCGCCGAGGTCGTCGCCGCCTGGACCGGCATCCCGGTCGGTCGTCTGCTCAGCGGCGAGACCGAGAAGCTGCTGCACCTCGAGAGCGAACTCGGGAGGCGCCTCATCGGTCAGAAGGCCGCCGTCCAGGCCGTCAGCGAGGCGGTGCGGCGCACCCGCGCGGGCATCAGCGACCCCGACCGCCCGACGGGTTCGTTCTTCTTCCTCGGCCCCACCGGGGTGGGCAAGACCGAGCTCGCGAAAGCCCTCGCCGACTTCCTCTTCGACGACGAGAAGGCGCTCGTCCGCATCGACATGAGCGAGTACGGCGAGAAGCACAGCGTGTCCCGCCTCGTGGGCGCGCCTCCCGGGTACGTGGGCTACGAAGCCGGTGGTCAGCTGACCGAGGCCGTGCGTCGACGCCCGTACAGCGTCGTGCTGATGGACGAGGTCGAGAAGGCCCACCCCGAGGTCTTCGACGTCCTGCTGCAGGTGCTCGACGACGGCCGGCTGACCGACGGGCAGGGCCGAACCGTGGACTTCCGCAACACGATCCTGGTGCTGACGTCCAACCTCGGCTCGCAGGTCATCACCGACCCCGGTCTCAGCGACCCCGAGAAAGAAGAGCTGGTGCAGGGCCTGGTGCGCCAGGCGTTCAAGCCCGAGTTCGTCAACCGGCTCGACGACATCGTCGTGTTCTCGACCCTCAGCACCGACGACCTCGGCCAGATCGTGTCGCTCTACGTCGACCGCCTCGGCCGTCGGCTCACCGATCGCCGCCTCGCGCTCGCCGTCACCCCCGACGCGCGGGCCTGGCTCGCCGACCGCGGCTACGACCCGATCTACGGCGCCCGGCCGTTGCGCCGCCTCATGCAGCGTCAGATCGACGACAAGCTCGCGATGGCGCTGCTCGGGGGCGAGATCGCCGACGGCGACACCGTGCGGGTCGACGTGGCCGACGGGGGCGAGGGGCTGACGGTCGTGCGGCACGACGTCGGTGAGCCCACGCCCGGCGACCTGGACGACCTGCCCGCCTGAGCCCGGCAGACTGGAACCATGCGCACCTGGGTGAAGATCTGCGGCCTGTCCACGCCCGAGACGGTCGACGCCGCCGTCGAGGCCGGGGCCGACGCCGTGGGGTTCGTCTTCGCGGCCGGCAGTCCGCGCACGATCGATCCCGAGGGTGCACGCGCGTTGGCGGCGCGCGTGCCGGCGGGTGTCGAGACCGTCGGCGTGTTCCGCGGGCAGGGCATCGAGACGGTGCTCGAGTCGGCCCGCGCCTCCTCGGTGTCGACCGTCCAACTGCACGGCGACGAGACCCCGGCGGACGTCGCCGCCGCCCATGCGGCGGGCTTCCGGGTGATCCGTGCCGTCAGCGCCGCCGCCTACGCGGCCGAACCCGAGGAGGCGCGGGTCGCCTTCCGAGAGGACGCCCTGCTCCTCGACGCGATCGACCCCGGTGCCGGCGCCACCTTCGACGTCGGGCCGCTGCTGTCGGCGCCGCCTGCCCGGGAGTGGCTGCTGGCCGGCGGGCTCACCTCGGACAACGTCACCAGGCTGCTGGCCGGACTCCGTCCCCAGGGTGCCGTCGGGGTCGACGTCAGCTCGGGCGTCGAGTCGTCGCGCGGCGTGAAGAGCGTCGACCTGATCCGTGCGTTCGTCGAGGCCGCCCGAGCCTGAGCGAACCCGGCCGGAGCGAACCCGGCCGGAGCGGACCTGGCCTGACCCGACCCGGCCTGAGCGGACCCGGCCTCAGCTGACGAGCGTGCGGGCGTCCTCGACGAACCGGTCGACGTGCGCCTCGGTGGTGTCGAACGAGCACATGAGTCGCACCTCTCCCGTGGCGCGGTTCCAGTCGTAGAAGTGGTGCGCGGCGCGGAGGGGCTCCACGGCCTCGGGCGGCAGGACGACGAAGACGGCGTTGGCGTCGACCGCCTGGGTGACAGCGACGCCCGGCAGGGTGGCCAAGCCGGCGGCGAGACGGGCGGCCATCGCGTTGGCCCTCGTCGCCGACCGCAGCCAGAGGTCGCCCTCGAGCATGGCCAGGAACTGTGCCGAGACGAACCGCATCTTCGAGGCCAACTGTGCGTCCATCTTGCGCAGGTAGACCAAGCCGGCCCGTGCCTCCTCGGAGAAGGTCACGACAGACTCACCCAGCACCAGGCCGTTCTTCGTGCCGCCGAACGAGACCGAGTCGACGCCGGCGTCGCGCGTGATCGCGCGGAGCGGGACGCCGAGGGAGGCGGCGGCGTTCGCCAGGCGCGCGCCGTCGAGGTGCACCCGCATGCCGAGCGTGTGCGCGTGGTCGGTCACGGCCCGGATCTCGTCGGGCGTGTAGACCGTGCCGAGCTCGGTGCTCTGCGTGATCGTGACCGCGAGGGGCTGAGGGCGCTGCTGGTCGCCCCAGCCGTAGGCCTGCCGGTCGATCAGCTCGGGCGTGAGCTTGCCGTCGGGGGTCGGCACCGTCAGCAGCTTGATGCCGCCCAGGCGTTCGGGAGCGCCGCCCTCGTCGGTGTAGACGTGCGCGGTCGTCGCGCAGATCACGGCCGCCCAGCGCGGGGTGAGGGCCTGCAGGGCCGCGACGTTCGCACCGGTGCCGGTCAGCACGGGGTCGATGGTCGCCCCCTCGCCGAACGTCTCGACGACGACCTCCGCCAGCCGCTGCGTGTACGGGTCGGCGCCGTACGAGCCGACGTGGCCGCCGGCGGCGTCGACGATCGCCTGCAGCACCTCGGGGTGGGCTCCGGCGTAGTTGTCGCTGGCGAACGTGTGGACCGAGGGATCGTGGAGGCGCGTCACCCGTCGATTCTGCCCGACGGCCGGGGCTCGGGGCGTCAGGAGGCGCGGGGGCGCAGGGGGAGTGCAGGGCCTGTTCGGAACGGTGACGGGCAGCGACGTCTTGTGCAATGTAAATGTCACACGTAGAGTAGTACGTGACGCATCGTCGACTCGATGTCCCGCCCGGTCGGACCCGCCGGGCGCTCCTTCCACCCCGAGAGGCCCCGTCATGCTGTTCGCCCACGCCCCGAAGCTCGTCCTCGCCGGTCCGTACCCGGTGATCCGTCCCGTCGCCGATCGGGCGGCGGCACTCGACGCTGAGGTCGTCGTGCTCTCGTGTGAGATGGCGACCCCGATCGACGACGTCGTCGGTTTCGACTGGGCCGTGGTGGCCGTCGACGCCGCGACCCCCACCGCGGTGCAGCTCGACCGTGCGGTCGACAGCCTCGCGGACGGCCTGCGTCGCGGCGCCCTCGTCGTCGTCGCGTCGGATCGCCCGGTCGCTCAGGCGGCGAGGCGTTTCGCCGACGACCTCGCCCGCGCCAGCGGGCTCCCGACCGGCGAGGCGTTCGCCGTCGCCGCGTGCGAGGCGGGTGTCGTCGCCTGGGCCGTCGACGCCCAGGCCGAGGACGAGGCGGCGCATCTGCTCGAACGCATCGGCGCCCCGGTGGGGGACGGCGTGCCCGCGGCCTGACCCGGTCGTCCCGCCGGCCCCCGGGGCGTGCGACAGGATGGACCCATGGGTGGAGTGCTGATCGGGTTCGCGATCATCGGCGTGATCATCGTGACCGGCTACGTCGTCGGTCGCATCGACCTGCTCGGAGAATCCGGCCACCGGGTGCTCTCGCGCCTCGTCTTCTTCGTCCTCACGCCCTGCCTGCTGTTCTCCACCATCTCGCAGGCCGACGTCCACGTGCTGTTCTCGCGGCTGTTGGTGGTCTCGGCGCTCGCCTCGCTCCTGGCAGCCCTCCTCTCGGTCGTCGTCCTGAAGTTCGTCCTCCGACGCAGTGCCGCGCAGACGGCCATCGGCACGATGGGTGGCGCCTACGTCAACGCGAACAACATCGGCCTGCCCGTGGCGACCTACGTGCTGGGCAGCGCCACCTTCGTCGCCCCCGTCCTGCTCTACCAGCTGCTCGTGCTCACGCCGATCGTGCTCGCCGTCATGGACACCGTGACGAACCGCGGCAGCAGCCTCGGGCGCACCATCGCCCGACCGTTCACGAACCCCCTGCTGATCGGGTCCGCCCTCGGCGTGCTCGTGGCGGTCACCGGCCTCGAGATCCCCCAGGCCGTCCGCGAGCCGTTCGAGTTGGTGGGCGGTGCCGCGGTGCCGGTCGTCCTGCTGTCGTTCGGCATGTCGTTGTACGGCTCGAAGCCGTTCCAGGCCGGGCAAGGGCGCGCCGACATCGTCGTGGCCGTCGTCCTCAAGCTCGTCGTCATGCCGGTCGCGGCCTGGCTGCTCGGGGCGTTCGTCTTCGACTTCGACCGCGACGAGCTCTTCGTGGCGGTCGTGCTGGCCGGTCTGCCGTCGGCCCAGAACGTCTTCAACTACGCCCAGCGGTACCAGACCGGGGTCGTCGTCGCCCGCGACACGGTCTTGGCGACGACCATCCTCTCGGTTCCCGTGCTGGTGCTGGTGGCGGCGTTGCTCGCCTGACCCGCGCCTCCTGGCGTCGAGGGGCCGGGTGAGGCCGCGTGGGCCTCAGAAGATCATCGGGCGGTCGTCGTCGAGCTCGGTCTCGAGGTCGAGGTCGACGACCACGGGGACGTGGTCGCTCGGGGCGTCGCCCTTGCGCTCGTCGCGGTGGATGGCCGCGGACGTCACGAGGCCGTCGAAGGCCTTCGAGCCCAGGATGAAGTCGATGCGCATGCCCTCGTTCTTGGGGAAGCGCAGCTGCTTGTAGTCCCAGTAGGTGTAGCCCTCGGGCAGGCGCGAACGGACGACGTCGGTCAGGCCGACCTCCTCGAAGCGGAAGAAGGCGTCGCGCTCGGGCTGGCTGACGTGGGTGTGGCCCTCGAAGACCGACATGTCCCACACGTCGGTGTCGAGCGGTGCGACGTTCCAGTCGCCCATCAGGGCCAACGGCTGGTCGGGTCGCTCGGCGAGCCAGGCCTCGGTCTCGGCGGCGAGCGCTGCCAGCCAGTCGAGTTTGTAGTCGTAGTGCGGGTCGCCCAGCTCGCGGCCGTTGGGCACGTAGAGGCTCCACAGGCGGACGCCCTCGACCGTGATGCCGATCGCCCGCGCCTCCTTGGGCTGGTCGGGGCCTTCCTGGCCCTTGGCGAAGCCCGGCTGCGACGGGAAGGTGATCTCGACGTCCTCCATCGGAAGGCGGCTGACGAACGCGACGCCGTTCCACTGGCTGAGCCCGTGCAGTTCGACCTCGTAGCCTGCCTCGCGGAAGGCGTCGTAGGGGAACTGTTCGGGCTTGCACTTGATCTCTTGCAGTCCCGCGACGTCGACGTCCTCACGGACGAGCCAGTCGACGACCCTGCCCACTCGAGCCCGGACGGAGTTGACGTTGTAGGTCGCGACGCGCATGCCGACCACGGTACCGGCCCGGCACCGGCGGGGTCCGAGGCCGCCGCCGTCCACCGTCGGGGCGTCGAGCCGTGTCCGCCCGCCCCGACGTTCGGAGCCCGCCTGCTCTACCATGGGTCACCGTGACCGACGCACGCACGCAGCTCATCGACTACATCGGCTCCGAGGCCGTCTTCCACGGCGACTTCACGCTGACCAGCGGCAAGAAGGCGACGTACTACATCGACCTCCGCAAGGTCAGCCTCGACCACCGGGTCGCGCCCCTGATCGGCCGGGTCATGGTCGACCTGATCGACGAGGTGCCCGACGTGTTCGCGGTCGGTGGCCTGACGATGGGCGCCGACCCGATCGCCGCCGCCGTGCTGCACCAGGGCGTCGCGCTCGGCAAGGACTACGACGCCTTCGTCGTCCGCAAGGAGCCCAAGGACCACGGCCGTGGCAAGCAGGTCGAGGGCCCGGACCTCGAGGGCAAGCGGGTCATCGTGCTCGAGGACACCTCGACGACCGGTGGTTCACCCCTCGCCGCCGCCAAGGCCCTCGAGGCCGTCGGGGCCGAGATCGCCGCCGTCGCCGTCGTCGTCGACCGCAGCACCGGAGCCCGCGAGGTGATCGAGGCAGCCGGCTACCCCTACTTCGCCGCGATCGGGCTGGAAGACCTCGGGTTGACACCGTGACCGAGGACCGGCCCAGGGGTGACGACGGCGACGACGCCGGGCGCGACGACGCCAGCGACTGGCTCGCCGCCCAGTTCGACGGTGCCGACGACGACGACGACACGACCGACACCCCGTCAGGAGGCGCGGGTCGTCTTCCCGACACCGCCCCCGAGGACGTCCCCACCCAGGCGCTCGACCTGCCGCCGGCCACCCGAGCGGTCGACGTCGCCCACGACGACGTCGCTGCCGAGCGCCCGGTCGACCCGGGTGTCGAGTCGCCGTCCGAGGACTCGTCCGTCGTGCCGCCGCCGCCGACCCCCTTGCCGTTCGTCGTGCCCGAGTCCCCGGCCGGGACGCCTCCGCCGAAGACGTCAGGCCACCCCCAGGCGCTCGACCTCGGAGCGCTGACGGGGTCCGTGCCTCCGCCGCCCCCGTCGTCGGTGCCCGTTCCCGACGTTCCCGCGCAGCCCGAGTCGAGGCGACCCGAGTCGCCGCGATCCGACCCCGAGCCCGCTGCAGACGCCGATCACGTCGATCAGGCGTCGGGTCCCGCCGACGTCGAGGAGCGCACCGGCGTGAGCGACGAGCCAGGGCCCTTCACCGCCCTCATCTCGGCACCCCGGGCCGAATCCGCCGAACCCGCGACCTTCGACTGGGATGCTTTGCCCGAGCCCGAGCCCGAGCCCGAGCCCGAGCCCGAGCCCGAGCGCCGAGCGGAGCCGACGTTCAAAGCAGCGGCAGAGCCCGAGCCGACGTCCGAGGCCGAAGTCGAGCCCGAGCGCCTCGTTGAGCCGGAGTCCCAGGCAGAGCCGGAGCAGACGCCCGAGCCCCAGCCGGACTTCCGAGCAGAGCCCGAGCCCCAGCCCGAGCCCGAGCCCGAGCCGGCGTCCGATGTCGAGCCCGAGCCCGAGCCGGCCGTCGATTCCCGCGAAGGCGGTGTCGAGGCACCGTGGTGGGTCGAAGAGCACCACGAGATGACGCGGCGTGAGCGTCGTCTGGCCGAGGCGGCCGCAGCTGCTGCGGCCGCTGCCGCCGCGGCGGCCTCCCGTGGCGGGGTCGAGCCCGGCGTCCCCGGCGCCGCGGTGGTCCCCTCGGCGCCGACGCCGACGCCGTCCCCCACGACCCAGGCGTCGTCCGTCCCGGAGCCCAGGGCCGACTCCGGCTCGAGGGGGGACCGCGAGCCCACCTTCACCGAGATCCTCGGCGTCGTCCCGTCAGGTGCCGGCACCGCGTCCGTCGAGCCGCGGGGCGCACGTCCCGAGAGCGAGCACGAGCCCGAGCACGCGACGAACCCCGAGCACGCGACGAACGCGGACGACGCCATCGGCGCCTGGTCGCTGTCCGGCTCCGGCGACGTGCCGCCGTCCGAGGTCGGGCCCGTGCCCGACGTCGAGCAGCCGTCCCGCGCCGACCGAGACCCAGACGCCGACGCCGATGACGAGGGCCTGGACGACGGGGCCGAGGTGACGACCGCGACCGCGCTGTTCGCGCCTCCTCGTTCCGCCCTCGACGAGCGCGCCGACGTCGACGACCCCGGGGTCGATGCCACGCAGGTGCTGCCCGGCGTCTCGATGAGCGCCACCTCGGCCCTGACGGGTGAGCGGCCCCGCCGTGAGGTCGGCGGAGCCGGCGTGTTCGTGCCGCAGACCCGTCCGGTGGACGAGAGGCCCGCCACGACACCCCGCACGGCGGGTCTGGCCGAGTGGGTCCGGTCGCACGAGGGCCTGGCCGCCGTGGGCGCCGGGCTCGTGATCCTGTTGCTGCTGGTCGTGCTCTTCTTCCTCTCGCGATCGCTCTTCGCCTCCACCGACGACCTGACGAGCGACGCGTCGGCCGCCGCCGCGGCACCGACCGCGGCCCGGACCGTGACGGCTGCGCCGGTCGAGCCCGCCGCCGAGGTCGCCCCGGCCGGGCCGCTCGCGGCAGGCACGCACTCGTACGCCGACCTGCAGGGCGGCGAGTGCTTCTCGGCGTTCGAATCGGCCTGGCAGCAGGACTACGAGGTCGCCGACTGTGCGCAGCCGCACGTCGCCCAGCTC
This sequence comes from Frigoribacterium sp. NPDC087798, assembly GCF_044742985.1. Lineage (NCBI taxonomy): Bacteria > Bacillati > Actinomycetota > Actinomycetes > Micrococcales > Microbacteriaceae > Frigoribacterium > Frigoribacterium sp. NPDC087798. Next base: position 113,457 of record NZ_JBIUVP010000006.1, read on the forward strand.
ACCCGACTGGGCACTCTCGACGGTGACGCGGCCGCGACCTACCCGGGTGCCGACGTGCTGCAGAGCCAGATGAACCTGCTCTGCACGGGCGCGGACGCGCTCGACCGGCAGGCCGCCGCGGCCTACCCCGACGTGCAGTTGCTCGCGAGCTTCCCGGCCGACGCCGACGCATGGGCCGCCGGCGACCGCACGTACTCGTGCTTCGTCAACCGCAGCGGCGGCGAACCCCTGACGACCAGCCTCGTCGCCGTCGCGGGCTGACGCGTCGAGGCGGCCCGCGCCTCCGGAGGCCTCAGGTCCGGAGGCCTCAGGCCTCGGACGGCACCACGTCGGACTCGACCGGCTCGCTGCGCACCAGTTCGTGCACCCCGGCCAGGATCTCGTTCGGCCGGAACGGGTAGCGATCGATCTCGGCCTGGTCGCTGATGCCGGTCATCACGAGGATGGTGTGCAGCCCGGCCTCGATGCCGGCCATGATGTCGGTGTCCATCCGGTCGCCGATCATCGCCGTGTTCTCGCTGTGCGCGCCGATGCGGTTCATCGCCGAACGGAACATCATCGGGTTGGGCTTGCCGACGACGTAGGGCTCCTTGTTGGTGGCCTTCGAGATCATCGCGGCGATCGCGCCCGTCGCGGGCAGCACGCCGTCGGCGCTCGGGCCCGTGGCGTCGGGGTTCGTGACGATGAAGCGTGCACCGCCCAGGATGAGCCGCACGGCCTTGGTGATCGAGTCGAACGAGTAGTTGCGCGTCTCGCCCACGACGACGTAGTCGGGGTTCGTCTCGGTCATGATGAACCCCGCCTCGTGCAGGGCCGTGGTCATGCCGGCCTCGCCGATGACGAAGGCCGAGCCGCCGGGCATCTGTGACCGGCAGAAGTCGGCGGTGGCGAGCGCGCTCGTCCAGATGCGCTCCTCGGGCACGTGCAGCCCCGAGGCGCGCAGACGGGCCGCCAGGTCGCGCGGGGTGAAGATCGAGTTGTTCGTCAGCACCAGGTAGGGCGTGCCCTCGTCCTGCCACTGCTGGATCAGTTCGGCCGCGCCGGGCAGGGCGTGGTTCTCGTGGACGAGCACGCCGTCCATGTCGGTCAGCCAGCATTCGACGTCTTCGCGTGCACCCATGGCGCTCACCTTAGCGAGGTGCCCTGACGACGAGGAGGCGCGGGTCGCCTCCGCCCACCGCCTACCCTGGTCGGATGCCCCAGGACGAGTCCCCGACCCCGCCGAGCGACGAACTCACGCACGGGGTGGGCCCCTGGCCCGGCGGCGAGGAGGCCTGGCCCCAGGGGGACCACTTCGACCCGGACTTGCTGCGCGAGGGTGACCGACGCAACGTGGTCGACCGCTACCGGTACTGGACGATGGAGGCCGTGGTGGCCGACATCGACGCGCACCGGCACGGCTTCCACGTCGCCGTCGAGAACTGGCAGCACGACATGAACATCGGGTCGATCGTGCGCAGCGCCAACGCCTTCGCCGCGGACACCGTGCACATCATCGGTCGCCGCCGGTGGAACAAGCGGGGGGCGATGGTCACCGACCGGTACCAGCACGTGCTGCACCACCCGGACGTCGAGACGTTCCTGGCGTGGGCCCGTGAGCAGCGCCTCCCCGTCCTCGCCGTCGACAACGTCGAGGGGTCCGTGCCGATCGAGACGTTCGACCTGCCCGAGCGCTGCGTCCTCGTCTTCGGGCAGGAGGGGCCGGGCCTGTCGCCCGAGGCGCTCGCGGCGGCCGAGGCCGTGCTCGAGATCTCGCAGTTCGGCTCGACTCGCAGCATCAACGCGGCGGCGGCCGCTGCCGTGGTGATGCACTCGTGGGTCGTGCGTCACCGCTTCTGACCCCTCGAGTCGGGTGATCGTTGACCTGACTCATATTTCACACCTATACTCTTGATGATCGGCCTGAGGGTCGATCACCTCCTGTCTCCCGAACAGAAGCGAGAGTGCTCCGTGCCGTCGTCCGCCCCGTCCCCCGCCGCTGGCGGCTCCCGCTCGGCGCCCCGGGTCCTGCTCGTCGCGGCGCCGTTGATGGCCCGCAGCGGGGTCTACCGCTCGACCCACGACCTGGTCGCCGAAGCGAGGGGCCGGGGGCTCGACTGGCGAGCCGTCGTAGGGCTGCGCCCGACGGCTCGCGGCACGGTCGCGACCACCCCCGGCGTCCGCGAGGTGACGGTCCACGCGCACGGTCGCGCGGTCGTCGACGAGGTCGCCGGTCTCGTGACGAGCGCCCCCGAGGCCGATGCCGCCGACGTGGTCGTCACGCTCGTCACGCAGAGCGACGTCGCCCTCGCCCGGCTGCGCCGTCACGGGTCCACGCCCTGGGTGGCGTGGGTCCGCGGACTGCCGTGGCCCGCTCCCAATGAGCAGGCGCGCCTCCGTCGGATCGCCCTCCGCCTCGTCGAGGGTCGCGCCCTGCGCGGGGCCGACGACGTCTGGGCGACGACGCCGGTCCTCGCCGACGAGGTGGCGCGGGCGCGCCGTCCCCACCTCGTCCCGGCCGGCATCCGTCTCTCGGCCCGCAGCTCGTGGGGCGAGCCCGCCACGCCTCTCGTCTGGGCGGCCCGGTTCGACGTCGACAAGCGGCCTGCGGCGTTCGTCGAGCTCGCGGCACGGGCGGGCGTCCCCGGCCGCCTGCACGGGCAGGGTCCGCTCGAGGACCGGCTCCGCGCCTCCTTGCCCGACGGCGTGACCATGCCCGGGTGGGTCGACCCGGCGAGGCTGTGGGACGACGCCGGGCTCTTCGTCGGGACGGCCTCACGAGAGGCCTTCGGCCGCAGCGCCGTCGAGGCCGCCGCCGCGGGCGTGCCCGTCCTGTTGGGCGACAGCTACGGTGCCGCGCCCCTCCTCGTGACCGACCCCAACCTGCGACGACGACTCGTCCTGCCCGTGGGCGAACCCGACCGGTGGCTGTCCGCCGTCCGCGACCTGACCGCCGACCGCGCGCTGCGCCGGACGGTCTCGGACCACGTCGCCGCCAACGCCTCGCTCTTGTCCGTCGGCGCGTCGGTCGACGCCGTGGTCGACCGTCTGTCCCGGCTCGGCATCACGGCGGCCGCCCGATGAGCGGCCCGTCCGGTCGCCCGACCCGAGCGCCTCGCCCGGGGGCGGGTCCCCTCCGGGTCCTCCAGTACGGGGTGCACGACACGGGCTACCCCCGCAATGTCCGCGTGCGGGCCCACCTCGAACGACAGATCGGCGCGTCGGTCGTCGTCGCCCCGCGGTCGCGTGCCGCGGGTCGGCTGCGTCGTGCGATCGACGACGTCCGCTCACTCGTCCGGGGCGCCCGGCAGGCCGACGTCGTCCTGCTCTCCGAGTTCCGGCTCAGCCACGCGCCGCTCGCGTGGCTCGTGGCCCGTCTGCAGGGTGCCGCTCTCGTCGTCGACGGGTTCGTCGGTCAATACGAGACGGCGGTCGACGACTGGCGGCGGGTCTCCCCGGCATCGCCCGCGGCCCTCCGGTTCCGTGTGCTCGACGCCGCGGCCGTCAGGTGCGCGGATCTCTACCTGATCGACACCGAGCCACGGGCCGCCGAGATCGTCCGGCGCCACGGCCCCTCGGCGGCGGTCGTCCCCCTCGCGGTCGGTGCCCCGACCTGGGCCACCTGGCAACCGCCCGCTCCGCCTCACGACGCGCTCCGGGTGTTGTACTACGGGGGGTACATCCCCCTCCACGGCGTCGATCTCGTCGTCGACGCCCTCACACTGATCGGGGCCCGTCGCCGGGTCGAGGTCGTCCTCGTCGGCGACGGTCCCGCCCGCCGGGCCGTCGAGGCCCGGGTCCGTCGAGCGGGCCTCGGCGACCGGTGCACCTTCGTCGACGCGGTGCCCGAGGGCGAACTCCTCGCCCACATCGCCCGGGCAGACGTCGTCCTGGGGGTCTTCGGCTCCTCGGCCAAGGCCCGCGGCGTCGTGGCGAACAAGGTCTGGCAGGGGCTGGCGTGCGGTCGGACCGTCGTCACCCAGCGATCGAGCGCCCTCGACGACGTCCGGTGCGCGGCAGGGGGCCTGCTCGTCCAGACCGAGCCGGCCAGCGCCTCCTCGATCGCCGACGCGTTGGTGGGGGCCCCGCTCGCCCACCAGGCGGAGTCGCCGCGCGACGTCGCCGAGCGCCTCGAGTCGGTGGTGCAGAGATCGTACGACCGGTTCGCGGACCACCTGTTGGCCCTCGGCCCTCGGCGGGTCCACTCGTGAGGGGATTCGGGCGGCAGATCGGCCGTCTCGCCCTCCACCTGCTCGTGCCGGCCCTCGGTGCGGCCGCCCCGCTGGCCGTGATCCCCGCGATCACCTCGACCCACGGGGCGTCGGGCTGGGCGGCGGTGGCCGTCGGCCTGTCCGTCGGCATCGCCACGGCGGTCGTCGCCGAACTCGGCTGGAGCATCGTCGGCCCGCAACGGGTCGCCCGGGCGCCCCGGCCACCCGGTGACCTCTTCGCCACCGCATCGGCCAGCAAGCTCGTCGCCACCGCCGTCCTGCTGCCGGTCGCGGGGGCCGTGACGCTCGCCGTCGTGGACGAACACCGCCCGGCGGCCGCGCTCGTCTCCGTAGGGGTCGCGCTCGGCGCACTCAGCCCGACCTGGTACTTCATCGGCCTCGGGCGCCCGCTGTTGGTCCTCGTCGCCGAGACGTCGCCGCGCGTGCTGGTCTCGCTGGTCTCGGCCGTCGCGATCGCCGCCGGTGCGCCGCTCGAGGTCTATGGCGCCGGCATGGTCCTCGCGGCCGCCGTCACGTTCGGCGTGGCGCCTCGTCTCGGGGGCGCCCGTCTGCCCGGGGCGGGCGACTTCCGCGCCGTCCCGGCCATCGTGCGCTCCCAACTCGTCCTCGTGGTCGGACGAGGCGTGGCGACGACCTACAAATCCCTGCCCGCGGCCCTGCTGGGCACCGTCTCGCCCGGTTCCGTGGCCGGTTTCGCCGCCGTGGACCGACCGTTGCGCATGGGGCTGCAGGTCGTGTCCGCCATTCCCGACCGCCTGCAGACCTGGGTGGGCGTGCCCTCCGCCGAACTCGCGCACCGTCGCAGCCTGGTCTCCCTCGGGCTGAACGCCGGGCTCGGCCTCGTCGTCGGCGTCGGTTTCGCGCTGTCCATGCCGGCCGTCGCCGTCGTCCTCTTCACGGGCACCGTCCCGGTGTCGCCCGACCTCGCCCTGGCGGGCGGCGTGCTCATCGCCGTCATCTGCGCGTCTCGTGGCGCCGGCCTCGCCCTGGTCAGTGCAGGGCGCCACGCCCAGACGACGACGGCGTCCGTCGCGTCGGCGGTCGTCGGCGTTCCGGGAGTCCTCGTGCTCGGCGCCCACCACGGCGCGCTGGGCGCCGTGTCGGCACTCGTGTCGGCCGAGGCCGTCGGGCTCGTCGTCCAGCTCGTCGTCCTCGCGCGGTCGCGCCGCGCCTCGTCCGTGCCGGCCGTCGAGCCCGCCGCCGAGCCCGCCCCGGTCGGTCCGTCGAGTCCGGACGCTCGAGGGGAGGCCGCCCGATGATCGTCGTCCTCGCCGGTGCCGTCGCGGCGGCCCTGGTCGCATTCGTCGGCGGGCTCCTCCTGCCGGCCGATCGGCGACGAGGCGCGGCGCTCGTCGTCGCCTTCGCCGTCCTGATCTCGACGACGTCGGGTTCCGCGCCCGACATCGTCCGCCACGCCGCCGTGGCCGCCGTGGCCGGCGTCTCGGTGGCGGCACTCGTCTCGCCCCGCTCGTGGTCCGTCGGCCGCCCGCGGGCCACACTGGCGACGACCGCGTTCTTCGCCTTCTCGATCGTCTGCGTGCTGGCGCTCGCCCCGTCGACGATCGTCCTCATGGCCGAGCTCGCGGCGATCGGGGTCGCGGTCTCGTGGCTCGTGTCGACGTCGTCGCCCCGCGACCTCCGCGTGTTCGTCCGCGGTCTCGTCGTCCTCGGCCTCGCGCAGGTCGTGGTCGGAGTCGTCGAGCTCACGGTCACCCATCGTCCGATCCCCTTCGGGTACAAGGTCCTCGCGACGGGCCGCTCGTTCGTCAGCGACAACAAGATCCTGCCCGGCGGTCTCGTCCGGGTCGAGGGCACCCTCGGCCACCCCATCCCGTACGCCGTGTTCCTCGCGGTCTGCCTGGTCCTCGTCCTCGTCGCGCGGCGGGCCTTCCCCGTCTGGTTCCCGCCGTTCGCCGTCCTCGTGCTGTCGGCGGGCATCCTGCTGTCGGGAAGCCGAAGCGTCGTCGCCGCCGTCCTCCTCGCCGTGACCTACGTCCTGATGACCTCCGAGGCGCGGTCCCGGGCCGCGAAGATCGTCCTGACCGTGCTCGCAGCCCTCGCAGGTGCCGCCGCCCTGGCGTCCGAGATCGTCGAGGCGGTCGGGACGCTCGTGGCCTCCGGCTCCTACGAGAACCGGATGGGGGCGGTCCGATCGGTCCCCGGACTCCTCGCGCGGCCCGCGCTCGAGGCACTGGCCGGCAGCGGCTTCGGAAGCGAGGCCGAGTTGTACGCCCGGGGCCTCCTGCCCCAAGAGGGGTTCACGGTCGTGGACAACCAGCTCGTGACCACCCTCGCCACGTTCGGGATCGCCGGGATCGTCTCACTGGTCGCGGCGCTCGTCGTCGGGTTCGTCCACGCCTCCCGGGCCGGGCGGGCAGTCCTCGTCGTCATGATCGTCACGCTCTTCTCGTTCGACTACTTCGTCTGGTTCTCGACGTCCGCGGTCTTGTGGGCCTTCTGCGCCTTGCAGGACCGTCCGGGCGACGACCGAGCCGCGCTGGACCCGGCCGGAGCGGACCCGTCCGGGTCGCACCGGGCTCGCGACGACCGGGCTCGCGATGGCCGGGCTCGCGACGACCGCGTCCTCAGCGACTCGTCGGACCGGCCCGGCCTCGTCGTCGGCACCCTCACGGCAGCCCGCTGAGCCAGCGGGACCGTCCCCGTCGCGGGACCGTCCGGCCGCGCGGTCGTCCCCGCCCACGACGACGCGCCCCGACGACCAGGTCGTCGGGGCGCGTGGTCGGAGGCGGGCGGGGCGGGGCGGGGCGGGGCGGCGTCAGTCTCTCAGGGCTCGCCCGAGGTAGGCGAGGACGTCGTTCGTCGCATCGACGATCTGGGCGGTCGACTTCGCGTACACGTCGGCTCCGAGCCCGAAGGGGTCGACGACGTCGTCCTCGTCGGGCGTGACGAGGGCGCCGGAGCCGCGGTGCGCCGCCGCGAGGGCGACGACCCGGTCCAGACGCTCGGCGGGGTCCGGGGTCGATGCGATCGCGCGTGCCGTCTCGTGGGGATCGATGAGACGACTCAGGCGTGCGAACTCCCGCAGGGTGAAGGTCGTGCGGTTCGCCCTCGGCACCAGCGAGACGACGGCCCGGCGGTGTTCCCGGGCGAGCGCCAGGACGAGGGGAGCGCGACCCACCACGTCGGCCGTCAGCTGACGGGCACGATGGGTCGACAGGTCGAGCCCGAGGGACTCGGCGGCCTTCAGGGTGGGACGGGGCGGCGGTTCGCCCACCACCGCCGACGTCCCGAAGCTCTCGACGGCTGCCGACGTGGCACTGCGCACGAGTTCGGCGGCCAGCGGCGAGCGGCAGATGTTCCCGGTGCACACCATCGCGAGGGGTGGGATGGTCATCGGGCCGCCGCCGTCGAGGCAGGGACCGAGTTCTCGGTCACCGAACCGTAGTAACCCCCGTAGGCGCCGTACCCGTAGGCACCCAGGCCCTTCGTCGGGGCCATCGTGAGGACGACCCCCAGGGTGCGGCTGCCGATCTCGGAGACGGCGGCGAGGGCCTGCTTCAGCTGGTGGCGCGACGATCGCTGGGCGGCGGTCGCGACGATCACGCCGCTCACGCAGCGGCTGAGGACGGCGGCGTCGGTCACCGGCAGCAGGGGCGGGGTGTCGATGATGACGAAGTCGTAGTCGACCTCGACCGTCGAGACGAGGCTCGCCATGGCGAGCGAGCCGAGCAGTTCGCTCGGGTTCGGCGGAACGGTGCCCGAGGGCAGCACGTGGAGGCCCAGGCGTCCCCACGGCTGCACGACGTCGACGAGTTCTGCCCGCCCGACGAGCAGGTCGGTCAGTCCGACGGCGCCCTCGAGGCCCATGACCTCGGCGACGCGGGGCCGGCGCAGGTCGGCGTCGACGAGCAGCACCGAGGCACCGGTCTCGGCCAGGCAGACGGCCAGGTTCGCCGCCGTCGTCGACTTGCCCTCGCCGGGCATGGCCGACGTGACGATGAAGGTCCGGCTGCGTCCCTCGAACGAGACGAACTGGAGATTGGTGCGGAGGGCGCGGTAGGACTCGGCGAGTGGGCTGCGCGGATCGTTGTTGACGACAAGGGGGGCCGAGGAGGCTTCTGTGTGGAAGCCGATGCCACCGAGCAGCGGCGCGTTCGTCACCCCCTCGACGTCGGCCTTGCTGCGGATGCGCGTGTCGAGGGTGTTGCGGAGGAGGGCCAGGGCCGTGCCCGACAGGATGCCCAGGCCGAGGGCCAGGCTGATCCAGAGGACGGGCTTGGGGTTGGCCGGGCTCGTCGGCACGACGGGAGCGTCGATGGACTCGACGGTGACCAGCCCGCTGCCGCCGCCCACGGGTTGTTCGAGCTGCTCCTCGACCACCTTCTCGAAGCTCGTGGCCACGGCGTCGGCGAGTCGTGCGGCCTGCGCGGGGTCGCCGTCGGTGACCGAGATGTCGATCAGCGACGTGTTCACCGGACTGGAGGCCGAGATCTTCGAGGCGAGCCCGGCGGGGGTGGTGTCGAGCCCGAGATCGGCGATGACGGGTTCGAGCACCCGACCCGACGTGACGACGGAGACGTACGAGCGCACCTTGGCCTGCGCGGCGCTGCTGCCCTGGACGAGGTCGCCGGCGTCCGACGAGCCGATCGACGAGACCGAGACGAAGAGCTGCGTCGACGACGAGTACGACTTCGCCGTCGCGAGCGACGCGGTCGCCCCGAGCAGCACGGCGCTCAGGGTCACGACGACGATGAGGACCCACCGCGTCCGGACGACGGTGATGAAGGTCTTGAGTTCCATGGAGTTCTTCCCTGCTGAACGGCGTGGTGTCGGATCGGGGGCTGATCGGGTCTAGGACGGTCGGCGGGCCGGCAGGCGGAGCGCGTCGCGGACGACGTCGGCCTTCTGCCGCCACGTGGCGTCGGGAGGGATGGCACCCGGGAGCCGGGGCACCCGCCCGTCGGAGCCCCCGGCGAGTGCGGCGAGCACCGAGGCGTGCTCGGCGGTGTCGGCGACCGTCACGCCGTCCAGGCCACGCGCCTCGATGCCGCAGACGGCCGTGCTGAGGACGGGCAGACCCGCCGCGCGGTACTCGTAGGTCTTGATGACGTCGCCGCCGACCTCGCGCTCGCCGACGTGGTGGGGCACCCAGCCGACGTCGAAGGTCTGCAGCAGGGCCGGCACGCGGTCGTAGTGCACGTCGCCCAGCAGGGTGACGTTGGGCGAGTCGGCCAGCACCCCGTACTCGGCGTCCAGCACGGGGCCGGCGAACACGAACGACACGTGGGGCAGGGCGGCGACGGTCGTCAGGATGCCGTCGAGGTCGAGCCTCCGCCCGATCTTGCCCACGTAGCCGACGGTGGTCGGGCCGGTCGCCCGGCTCGTGCCGTCGAAGCGGTGGGGGTCGCAGCCGTTGGGCAGCAGGACGACGTCGGTGCGTCCGTGTCGGCGGGCGAGGTCGGCGGTGCCCGCGCCGTTGGCCGTCACGACGTCCGCGAGGGCGAAGGCGGCCGAGTAGGCCTCGTCGACCTCGGCGCGGATGCTCTCGAAGGCGTAGTGCCGGCTCCAGTCGTCGAGCAGGTCGAGGACGACCCGCCGGGGACCGGTGAAGGGATTGGCCGCGACCGGGGCGACGGCGGCGAAGGGGTTCCAGACGAGGGCCGGCACGGATGCCGCCGACGGGGGCAACGCGGGGTAGGCGCGAGCGGACGCGACCCACCAGCGCCGTCGGTCGCGCGGGTCGGGAGCCCGGAGCGTGATCGGGTCGACCGACCGGGTGCCGGCGGCCGGTGCCCCGATCGGGCGGCGGCGGGCGATCGAGGTCACGAGGGGCTCCGGCCTCGAGACGACGGTGACCCCGCCACGGCCCGCGAGGTCGTGACCGAGCCATTCGATCAGGTGACCGTCCCGGGTGCGGTAGCCCTCGTCGAGCAGCTTGCGCTGGCCGTGCATCGGGTACGCCAGGAGGGCGGGGGAGTCGAGGGGGGCGCGGCGCGGTCGGGTCGTGGGCACGGTGGTCTTTCGTCGAGAGCTCGCGGGCACCGTGGCGCCCGACACGGCCGATGACCGTGTGTGATATCTCAGTATTGCACGACGAAACGAGTTATACCAGGGTCGCGACGGTCCCCGGGACGGACGTCGGGGATGATGGGGGGATGACCGCAACGAACCTGCTCGGCGTGCCCGAGACCCGCCTGCCCGCCGAACCCGACGTCGTCGCCGACCTCGAGACGCTGACGACGGCCGAGGTCGTCGTCGCCCACCCCACGTCGTCGCTCGCCTGGGCGCTGCTCAGCGACGAGGCCGACGCCCGCGGCGCCGAGCTCGAGGCCTACGCCTATGCCCGCGTCGGCTACCACCGCGGGCTCGACGCGCTGCGCAAGGCGGGGTGGCGCGGACAGGGCCCCGTGCCGTGGTCGCACGAACCCAACCGGGGCGTGCTGCGGTCCCTCTTCGCCCTCCGGCGAGGTGCGGCCGCCATCGGCGAGGTCGACGAGGTCGAACGCCTCACGACGTTCCTGCACGACGCCGACCCCGCCGTGCTCCCCACCCTCGAGACCCGCACCGACTAGCGGCACGACCGCGCGAGGACGCAGGAGGCGCGGGTCACGCGACCCGCGCCTCCTGCGTCCTCGGCGGAAGCGGCGGTCTCAGCCGATCAGCGAGGGCCGCAGGTCGCGCATCGTGCGCGCCCGCGTCATGCGGGAGGTCGCGACCCAGGTCAGCACGAGCGCGCCGAGCAGCCAGGCCGCCAGCACGCCGGCGTCGCCCCAGGCCGCGGCCGAGCTGCCGCCGTACATCACCTGGCGCAGGCCGTCGGTGGCGTAGCTCATCGGCAGCACGAAGTGGAGGGCTGCGAGCGGGGCGGGCAGGGTCTGCCACGGGAAGGTCCCGCCGGCCGTGACGAGCTGCACGACCATCAGCACCAGGCCGAGGAACTGCCCGACGCTGCCGAGCCAGACGTTGAGCGTCATGATGATCGCCGCGAACGCCGCCGAGGCGAGGGCCATCAGCCCGATCATGCCGAGCGGGTGGGCGACCTCGAAGCCGAGCGCCTGGGTGACGATGACGTAGAGCGCGACCATCTGCACGACGCCGAGCACCACCGGGGCCAGCCAGCCGGCCAGCGAGATGCGCACGGGGGCTTTGACGGCGGTGATGGCCCGCTTCGAGATCGGCTTCACGATCAGGAACAGCGCGTACATGCCGATCCAGGCCGCGAGGCTGATGAAGAACGGCGCGAGTCCCGCGCCGTAGGTGCCGGCACTCGTGAGGGCGGCGTCCTTGACCGAGACCGGGTCGCTGATGGCGCTCGCCTGGTCGTCGCGCGTCCGGACGGTGCTCGCGGGGATCTCGCCGAGTCCGCTCTGCAGCCCGTCGCGGAGCTGGGTGGTGCCGGTGTCGAGGCTGACGACGCCGTCGCGCAGCGAGGTGGACCCGCTGCTCAGGGTGTCGAGACCGGTCGCGAGGGTCGAGGCGCCCGTGGCGGCGCTCGCCGCGCCCGTGGCCAGTTGCGACGAGCCGGTCGCGGCCGACGAGATGCCCTGGGTCAGGGCCGGTGTGGCGGCGGCCAGGGTCGCGGCGCCGGTCGAGACCTGGTCGGCACCCGTGGCGAGCTGCCCCACCTGGGTGTTCAGCCCCTGGATCTGGGTGTTCGCGTCCTGGAGGGCGGTGGTCAGCGACTCGGTCGCGGGGGCGAAGGTCGCGGCGATCTGCTGGATCTGCTCGTCGGTGTAACCCTGCTGGCGCAGGGCTTCGGCGATCTGCTGCTGCGCCTGCTGCTGGGCGGCGGGCAGGCCGGCCGCGGCCGTCGCGCTCGTCGTTGCAGCGTCGGCCACGCCGGTGGCCAGGGCATCGTTGCCGGCCGCCACCTGGGCGGCACCGTCCGCCAGGGTCTGGGTCTGCGCGGGCAGGGCCGTCGTCTGGGTCTTCAGCGTCTGCAGTCCCGTGTCCAGCGCGGACGCCCCCGAGCTGAGCTGGCTCGTCCCGTCGGCGAGGGTGTGGGCCCCGGTCGCCGCGTCGGCCGCACCGTCGGCCAGCTGGTTCGCGCCGGCGACGGCCGAACCGGTGCCGGCGACGAGCTGGTTCGCCCCGTCGACCGCGCTGCCCAGGTTCGTGCGCACGTCGGCCAGGCCGACCAACAGGCGGCCCGCCGCCTCCTTGCCGACCTTCTCGGTGACCGAGGCCCGGATGGTCTTCGCCGCCTGCTCGGCGATCGTGGACGAGAGGTAGCTGTTGACGTCGCTCGTCGCGAGGGTGATCTGGGCCCGCTTCGGGTCGTCGCCGCTTGCCGAGGTGAGGTCGTCGCTGAAGCCCTTCGGGATCGTGAAGGTGAAGTCGTAGGTCTGGTCGCGCAGGCCCGCCGCGGCCTGGGCGGCCGAGACGACGTGCCAGTCGAAGTCGCCGCCGTCGGTGATCTGGTCGGTGACCTCGTCGCCGTAGTTCACCGTCTCGCCGTCGACCGTGGTGCCCGCGTCGGTGTTCACGAGGGCGGCCGGGATCTGGTCGAGCTTGGCGTACGGGTCCTGGTTGGCCCAGAGGTACAGGCCGCCGTAGAGCAGCGGCACGGTCATCAGCGCGACGAGTGCCAGGCGGGCGAGCGGGGTGGCGGTGAGGCGCTGCAGCTCGGAACGGACGAGGGCGTAGATCTTCACGGCTGGTCGCTTTCGACGGAGGTGTCGGGGGTGGCGGCGACCGCGGTGTCGTCGGGGGAGGAAGGAGGGGTGGTGTCGGTCTCGGGTACGGCGTCGGTCCCGGCCGCGGCGAACTCGGGCGTGGGCAGCGACTCGATCGTCGCGAGGGCCGCGAACCCGGTGATGGTCAACACGGTGTAGTCGCGGCCGACGAGGTCGTGGACGACCGAGAGCCAGTCGGCGACGTCGCCTCCGTGCCGTTCGGGGGTGGTCACGACCAGCCCGCGCACCTCGGGGCGCAGCACCGCCAACTCGCAGAGCAGGCGGACGCGCAGCTCGGTGGGCAGGGCGCTCAGGCGGGTCCGCTCGTGCTCGTCCAGCCCGATCTCCTCGAGCAGCAGACGAGCCGAGGCCTTGTCGGCGCGGAGCCCGGCGAGGGCGAGCTCTTCGCGGGCGACCTGGACGACCGTGAGGGCCGCGAACGGTTCGGCGACGGTGGGGGTGTCGACGAGGGCGAAGGAGGCGCGGATCGCCGCGTCGTCCGCCCGACCGTCGATCGTCACCCGGCCGGTCTCGGGGCGCATGCGGCCTCCCGCGACGAGTGACGCCAGGGTGGGCGCGTTCTCGGTCTCGACCGCGACGAAGCCCGGGGCCCAGCGGTCGGCGACCGCGCCGAGCCGGGGAAGTGCCGCGCCGGGGCCGTCGCCGATCGCGACGTCGTGCAGTTCGAGTCTCATGCGGGTTCTCCGGTCGGGGGCATCGAGGAGGCACCGGTCGCCGGTTCGGGAGGGAGCGCGAGTTCGGGGGCGGTCGCGACGAGGTCGCCGGCGGTGCGCCAGTCGAGGCCGACGACGCCGAGTACCGCGAGCATGACCAGTCGGTGGCCCTCGGAGCGGCTGAGCCGCTGCGTCGTGGCCTCGTCGAGCACGGACAGGGCGGCGCCCTCCACCAGGTGGGCCAGCGTGTGGGGAGCGATGTCGTCGCGCATGCGTCCGGACTCCACGCCACGACGGACGACGTCGCGGACGGTCTTCCGCAACGGGGCGAGCGCCTCGCCGACCTCGTGGGCCATCGGGCCGCGCACGGTCAGCTGCGCCATGACGCGCACGTGCTCGACCTCGGCCCAGAGTCGGGCGGCCAGGGAGGCGAGTTGCACGACGGGGTCCGCGATCGGTGCCGGTCGCGCGGCGACGCCGATGCGGGCGGCACCGCGCAGGCTGACCTCGCGGACGAGGTCGTCCCGCGTGGCGAAGTGGCCGTAGACGGAGCGTCGGGACAGGCCCGCCTCGGCCGCGATGGCCTCGAGCGACACGGACGGATCGCGGTTGAGCAGCAGTGCCGCGGCAGAGATCAGCGCGTCGCGGTTCGCGGTGGCGTCGCGGCGTGGCGCACGGGTGGCGCGGACGGGGTCATCGGCGGCAGGCATGACCCGATCGTACGATCTTGCACACCTTTGTGCAAGTTATTGTGCGGGGGGATCGTCGGTCAGCGCGAGCGGGGCAGGGTCGCTCGCAGCGCCTCCTCGTAGGCGTCGCAGACGGACTGCCAGGTGTAGGCGTCCGCGGCACGAGCGAGTGCCGCCGCGCTGAGGCGCTCCTGCTCGGTCGGGTCGTCGAGCAGCGCGGTGACGGCGGCGGCGATGGCGGCGGGCTCGGGCGCCACCAGGGTGCCGGCTCCGTCGAGCACCTCGCGGTTGTAGACGGTGTCGCGCGCGACGACGGGCGCCCCCGCGAACATGGCCTGCACCAGCGCCGGGTTCGTGCCGCCGACGCTGTGGCCGTGGAAGTAGGCCCCGGCGTGCTGCCAGAGGGCGTGCAGACGGTCGTCGTCGCTGACGTGGCCGAGCCAGGTCACGCGGTCGTTCGCCTCGGCCAGTCCGCGCACGAGCTCGTCGAGTTCGCCGCCGTAGCCGGTCGAGCCGACGATGACCACGTCGTGCCGCTCGGCGATCGAGCGAGCCGCCTCGACGAACTCGACGACGGTGTTCTCGGGCACGAAGCGCGCGACGACCAGGGCGTACCCGCGGTGTCGCTGGCCCGGCTCGACCGGCAGGTCGCGGACCGGGTCGCCGCCGTAGGGGATGAACAGGCCGTCCACGCCGAAGTCGGCCTGCCAGCGCCGGACGATCTCGCGGGCGTCGCAGATCAGCCCGTTCGCGAAGCGCGCGCTGGCCTTTGCTCCGAGACGGAACACCGTCTTCGCCGCGCGTCCCCACTTGGCACGCTCCCACTCGATGCCGTCGACGTTGACCAGCACGGGGATGCCGCGCAGCCTGAGCAAGGGCAGCCAGAAGCCGTTGGCCACGTTCATGACGAGGGCCGCGTCGGGCCGGCGCACGAGGGCGTCCAGCACGGCGGTGAGGCCGTAGCTCAGGGTGCTGAGCGATTTGCTTTCGACGCCCTTCGTCAGGCGGGAGGTGACCCGACGGTCGCGGGCGGGGTCGTCGTCGCGGGTCGACCCGTCGCGACCGTAGACCGTGACGTCCCAGCCGGCGTCGACCAGGGCGGGGGCGATCCGGCGCACCGCGGTCTCGAATCCGCCGTAGTAGCTGGGGTAGCCGCGGGTGCCGATGACGGCGACCGACGGTCGATCGGTCGCCGAGCGGCGGGGGCGCAAGGGGCGGGCAGTCATCGAGGTCGATCCGTTCGGCCGGTCTTCAGAGCAATGCTCGTAATATACCGGATTCCTGCCCCCTGCTGGTGCCGCCGGGTCGGCCGCCCGACCGGACGGGGCGCGTCGGCGCTCGCGATGCGAACGCCGACGCGCCGGGCTCTAGCCCCGAGCGCCCATCAGGTGCTCGAGGGCGAGCTGCTGCAACCGCACGAAGCCGTACCCGTGTCCGCCGAAGTGGGCGTCGGCGTCGAAGTCCTCGTAGGAGGCGCGGTCGGCGAGCAGCTGCTCGTAGCCTTCACCGTCGGCGAGGGTGTTCACCGAGAGCTCGGCGACCTGGCTGGCGGCCAGGGCCTCCTGCACCTCGGGGTCGGCGCGGAAGGCCTGCGCGCGCTCCTTGAGGAGCAGGTACATCCGCATGTTGGCGGCCGCGGACTCCCACACGCCGTCGATCGTCTCGGTGCGCGAGGGCTTGTAGTCGAAGTGACGCGGGCCGTCGTAGGTCGGTCCGCCCTGGGGCGAGCCGTGCTCGAGCAGGTCGACGAGCGAGAAGGCGTTCTGGAGGTCGCCGTGGCCGAACACGAGGTCCTGGTCGTACTTGATGCCGCGCTGACCGTTGAGGTCGATGTGGAAGAGCTTGCCCTGGTAGAGCGCCTGGGCGATGCCGGCCGTGAAGTTCAGTCCGGCCATCTGCTCGTGACCGACCTCGGGGTTCACGCCGGCCATCTCGGGGTGCTCGAGCGTCTCGATGAACGCGATGGCGTGACCGAGGGTCGGCAGCAGGATGTCGCCGCGGGGCTCGTTGGGCTTGGGCTCGATCGCGAAGCGCAGGTCGTAGCCCTTGTCGAGCACGTACTGCGAGAGCATGTCGACGCCCTCCTTGTAGCGCGAGAGGGCGGCCTGCACGTCCTTCGCGCTGTCGTACTCGGCGCCCTCGCGACCACCCCACATGACGAAGGTCTTCGCGCCGAGCTCGGCGGCGAGGTCGATGTTGCGGAGCACCTTGCGCAGGGCGAAACGTCGCACGCCGCGGTCGTTCGAGGTGAAGCCGCCGTCCTTGAAGACGGGGGCGCTGAAGAGGTTCGTGGTGACCATCGGCACGACGATCCCGGTCGCGTCGAGGGCGCCCTTCAGGCGGTCGATCTGCTTCTGGCGTTCGGCGTCGGTCGAGCCGAAGGCGAACAGGTCGTCGTCGTGGAAGGTCAGGCCGTACGCGCCGAGGCGGTCGAGGTTCTCGACGGCCTCGACGACGTCGAGCTGCGGGCGGGTCGGGCCGCCGAAGGGGTCCGAGCCGTTGTAGCCGATCGTCCAGAGGCCGAACGAGAACTTGTCTTCGCGGGTGGGGGTGGTGGACATCGGTGTCCCTTCCAGGGTCGAGCGGTCGGTCGCGTGGGGCGATCCCGCCCCGACGCGAATGTTGTGAGCCTCAACATATCCCGTCTTTCGTCGGCGCGGAAGAGGTCGGGGTCATTTGTCGCGGGCTCCCACAAAGGACTTGCGCGCCCCGTCGCGGCTGACGTAGTGTCTCGACCCGCGGCAGTCGAAGCGCTTCCGCACCCGTTCGGCAATCGACAGCGAGGTCATCATGACGACGATCCACGACGTGGCCCAGGCCGCCGGTGTGTCGATCTCGACGGTCTCGTACGCCCTGTCCGGCAAGCGGTCGATCGCGGCGTCGACCCGGCAGCGGGTCACCGACGCCGTCGAGCGGCTCGGCTACCGGCCGCATGCCGGAGCCCGCATGCTCGCCGGTGCCCGGACCAACATCCTGGCGCTCAGCGCGCCGATCCGGCCCGACAACCACCAGCCCACCCAGATGCGGTTCGTCACCGCCGTCGTCGAGGCGGCCCGTCGTCGGGACTACGACGTGTTGCTCCTCGCCACCGACGACGAGGTGTCCGGCATCCGGCGCGTGGCCTCGAGCTCGCTCGTCGACGGCGTCGTCGCGATCGGCGTCGCGACCGTCGACGAGCGCGTCGACCTCGTGCGCGAACTCGACCTGCCGGCCGGGTTCATCGGCATCCCGCAGGGCGTCGACGACCTCGCCTGCATCGACCTCGACTTCGCGGCCGCAGCCGCCGAGAGCGTCGACCGTCTTGCCGACGCCGGGCACCGGACCATCGGCGTCATCGGTCACCCGGCCTCCTACGGCGAGCGCGACACCGGCTTCATCCGACGTTTCGACGACGCCTTCGCGGGCCGGGCCGACAGTCGCGGCGTCGAGACGCTGACCGTGGCGGCGGACCTCGGGCGGGCGTCGGCCGTCCGGGCGTTCGACGACCTCCGCGAGAGGCTGCCCGGCATGACCGCGCTCGTGCTGCACTGCAGCGAGCCCACCGCCGAGGCCGTCCTCCAGCGCGTCCGCCGCCTCGGGCTCGAGATCCCCCGCGACCTCTCGGTGCTGGCGGCCTGTGCCAGCTACCCCGCCGACGAGTTCGAGCCGGCCCTCGACACCATCCCGCTGCCGATCGACGAGATGTGCTCGCGGGCGGTCGGGGCCGCCTTCGAGCGGATCGACGGTCATCTCGACACGGGCGTCGAGTTGATCGCGCCCACCTACCTGGCGAAGGGCTCGGTCTCCGGGCCGGCCCGCGCCTCCTGAACCCCTACCGACCGCACCACCGCGCCATCGCACCACCGTCATCCGACGGCCAGATCACATCGCTCCACGCCGATCGTCGAAACGCTTCGACGATCGGCACGGGGCCTCTACGAGGAGGTAGACACATGAAGAAACGACGCATCGTCGCCGTCGGGACGGCCCTCGCGGCCACCGCGGCGCTGCTGACCGGATGCTCGGCAGGCAGCTCGGGGTCGTCCGACCCCGACGTGCTGAAGCTCTGGCACTTCGAGAGCGAGACCAGCGCCATGGGCATCGCCTGGGACCAGGCGATCGCCACCTTCGAGGAAGAGACCGGTGCGAAGGTCGAGTTCGAGGAGAAGAGCTTCGAGCAGATCCGCTCGACCGCGAGCCAGGTGCTCAACTCGAACGAGGCACCCGACATCCTCGAGTACAACAAGGGCAACGCCACGGCGGGCCTGCTCGCGAGCCAGGGGCTGCTCGCGAACCTCGACGACGCCGTCGACGAGTACGGCTGGGACGACGACCTCGCCCCGTCGATCGCCACGACCTCGAAGTACGACGAGAAGGGCGTCATGGGCTCGGGCAGCTGGTACGGCATCCCGAACTACGGCGAGTACGTCGAGGTGTACTACAACAAGGACGCCTTCGCCGAGCAGGGCATCGCAGTGCCCACGACGTACGACG
Source organism: Frigoribacterium sp. NPDC087798 (assembly GCF_044742985.1). Lineage (NCBI taxonomy): Bacteria > Bacillati > Actinomycetota > Actinomycetes > Micrococcales > Microbacteriaceae > Frigoribacterium > Frigoribacterium sp. NPDC087798. The sequence goes on from NZ_JBIUVP010000006.1 coordinate 132,140, forward strand.
AGTTCGAGACGGCCCTGCAGACCTTCGCCGACGCCGGCATCACGCCGCTCGCCGAGGCCGGTGGCGAGTACCCGCTCGGGCAGTTGTTCTACCAGCTGGCCCTCTCGAAGGCCGACCGTTCGTTCGTCGACGACTACCAGCTCTACGAGGGCGACGTCGACTGGCAGGGCCCCGAGCTGACCTACGCCGCCGACAAGCTGAAGGAGTACGTCGACAACGGCTGGATCTCGAAGGACGTCACCGGCATCAAGGCCGAGGACATGGGCACGACCTTCATGAGCGGCGGGGCGCCGATCATGGTCTCCGGCAGCTGGTGGGCCGGGCGGGTCGCCGACGAGGCGACCTTCGACTGGGGCACGTTCCTGTTCCCCGGCAGCGACATGGCACCCGGGTCGGGCGGCAACCTCTGGGTCGTCCCCGAGAACGCGGCCAACAAGGACCTCGCGTACGAGTTCATCGACATCACGATGCGCCCCGAGATCCAGAACCTCATCGGCAACAACGGCGGCGTGCCGGTGAAGGCCGACCCGGCCGACATCACCGACCCGAAGAGCCAGGAGCTGATCGCCAACTTCAACACCTTGCTCGACCGCGATGGCCTGGCGTTCTACCCGGACTGGCCCACGCCGACCTTCTACGACCAGCTGGTCGCCGGCACCCAGGAGCTCGTCAACGGCACCGCCACGCCGGACGAGATGCTCACCACCCTGGGCGACCAGTACCAGAGCGGCGTCGACGACATCACCGGGAAGTAGCCGTGACCTCCCTCGACACCCGCCCCGGTGCCAGGGAGGCGCGCCCCCGTCGCGAGGGCCGACGCACGTCGTCGGCCCTCCCGCCGGAGGAGAGCCTCCTGCCCGGAGCCCGCCGCGCGGGCTTCTGGCTGTACCTGATCCCCGGCTTCGTCCTGTTCGCGGTCGTGATCCTGGTCCCGCTGATCTGGAACGTCTACCTCAGCTTCACCGACTACCGGGGCATCCGCCCGCCGACCTGGGCGGGGCTCGACAACTGGCGCGAGCTGATGAGCGACGACCGCTTCTGGACGTCCTTCCTCAACAGCGTCTTCCTCATCATCGCCATGGTGGTGGTCCCCACCGTGCTGGGCCTCCTGCTCGCCGCGATGCTGTTCGACCTGATCGGCCGGAAGTTCGGCGGCCGTCTGGCGTCGTTCCTGCGGGCGACCTACTACCTGCCGCAGATCCTGCCCGTGGCGATCGCCGCGATCGTCATCGGTTGGATCCTCCGACCCGAGAACGGCGCGCTCAACACCGTCCTCGACGCGGTGGGGCTGGGCGCCCTGCAGCACAACTGGCTCGGCAGCCCCGACACCGCGCTGCTCAGCATCATGGTGGTGATGGTCTGGGTGCAGCTCGGCTATCCCGTCGTCATCTTCATGGCCGCACTGCAACGGGTCGACCCCGAGCTGTACGAGGCCGCCGAACTCGACGGCGCCGGCTGGTTCCAGCGGTTCCGGGCGATCACGGTGAGCATCATCCGCCCCGAGATCTTCGTCGTCGTGCTGACCTGCACGATCGCCGCGTTGAAGGTGTTCGGACCGATCTACGCCCTGACCCGCGGCGGCCCCGGCGACTCGACGATCGTGCCGAGCTACTACGCGTACAGCGAGTTCTTCCAGAGCCAGCAGGTCGGCTACGGCGCAACCATCGCGACGGCGCTGACGCTTGTCATCGTCGTCATCACCATCTTCTTCATCCGGGCACAGAACCGGGTCGAACGAGCAGAGAGGGAACGCTGATGGCCACGACCGTCGTGCCGCCGGTGAAAGACGACCGCATCCGTCCCGCGGTGCCCAGCCCGCGCCTCCCGAAGGCCACGCGCCGGAAGAAGAAACGAACGGCCACCGACTGGCTGATCCTCGCCGCGGCGATCGCCTTCGGCGTGCTGGTCGCCCTGCCGTTCCTGTTGATCTTGGTCAACTCGTTCAAGTCGCCCGCCGACTACACGACCGGAGGGCCGCTCAGCCTGCCGACGTCGCTGTACGTCGACGGCCTCGTCGACTTCTGGAACCGCGTCGAGTTCCCGGCCAAGCTCTGGAACAGCTTCGTGATCGCCGGGTTGGTGGCCCTGTTCGCCGTGGTCATCTCGGTGTTCAACGCCTACGCGCTCGGCATCGGCCGGGTGCGCGGCCGCACCTGGATCATCGTGCTGTTCCTGCTCGCGAACATGCTGCCGCAGGAGGCCCTTCTCTACCCGCTGTACTTCATGTTCAAGCAGGTGGGCCTCTACGACAACATCTGGGCGGTCATCATCATCTTCACGGTGATCCAGAGCGCCTTCGGCACCTACCTGCTCTCGAGCGTGTACGGCACGTTCCCGAAAGAGGTGCTCGAGGCGGCGTCGCTCGACGGGGCGAGCCGGTGGCAGATCCTCTGGCGGGTCATCGTGCCGATCAGTCGGCCGACCCTGTCGGTGCTCGCGATCTTCTTCTTCATCTGGACGTGGAACGAGTTCCTCATCCCGCTCACCTTCCTGGTGTCCAACGGCAACCAGACGGTCCCCGTCGCCATCACCGCCCTCCAGGGCGACCGGCTGATGGACGTCACCACGACGAGCGCGTCGGCCCTGCTCGGGTTGATCCCCACGCTCGTCTTCTTCCTGATCTTCCAGCGCACCCTGACCCGCGGCATCACGGCCGGCGCGGTCAAGTGACGCGTTCCACCCCGAAAGGCTCCACATGAAGTTCACCGACGGTTTCTGGCAGATCCGCCCGGGGGTCGAGTCCCTCTTCGCCCAGGAGGCCCACGACGTCGAGCCCCGGGCGGACGGACGCTCGATCGAGGTCACCGCACCCACCAAGGTGATCGGCTCGCGGGGCGACACCCTCAACCGCCCGACGCTCACGATCGCGCTGAGTTCGCCGATGGAGGGCGTGATCGCCGTCGACGTCACGCACTTCGCCGGTGGTCGTGACGAGATCGGGTTCGACCTGGTGGGCTCCGAGGGCGGCCCCGCCGGGGTCGGGGTCGTCGAGACGAGCGAAGGAGGTGCGACCCTGACCTCGGGACGCCTCACGGCCACGGTCGGTCGCGGAGCGCCGTTCGAGCTGACATTCCGCGACGGCGACACCGTGCTCACCCGGTCGGGCCACAAGTCGGTCGGCTACCACCGGGTCGCCGCGGACGCCCAGGTCGACGGGGCGATGCTCGGCAACGCCCGGGCCGGCACCGGACGCGTCCTCGCGCCGAGCTACGTCTCGCAGCAACTCTCGCTGGGCGTCGGCGAGCTCGTCTACGGCCTCGGCGAGCGGTTCGGCCCGCTGGTCAAGAACGGCCAGACGGTCGACGTGTGGAACGCCGACGGTGGCACGTCGAGCGAGCAGGCCTACAAGAACGTCCCGTTCTACGTCACGAACCGCGGGTACGGCGTCCTGGTCGACCACCCGGGTCACGTCTCGTACGAGATCGGCTCCGAGTCGGTCGAGCGGGTGCAGTTCTCGGTGGCGGGAGAGACCCTGCGCTACCTGGTGATCGCCGGCCCGACGCCCGCCGACGTGCTCGACCGGTACACGCGCCTGACCGGTCGGCCGGCCCACGTGCCGGCCTGGTCGTACGGTCTCTGGTTGTCGACGTCGTTCACGACCGACTACGACGAGGCGACGGTCACGGGCTTCGTCGACGAGATGGCCCGCCGCGACATGCCGATCAGCGTGTTCCACTTCGACTGCTTCTGGATGCGCGAGTTCCAGTGGTGCGACTTCGAGTGGGACCCCCGCGTGTTCCCCGACCCCGAGGGCATGCTCGCCCGGCTGCACGAGCGCGACCTGCGCGTCTGCGTCTGGATCAACCCCTACATCGGTCAGCGCTCGGCACTGTTCCGCGAGGCCGCCGAGGCCGGTTACCTCGTGCGGAACCCCGACGGCAGCGTCTGGCAGTGGGACCTCTGGCAGGCCGGCATGGGCCTGGTCGACTTCACGAACCCCGAGGCGACGGCCTGGTTCCAGGGGCACCTGCGTCGGCTGCAGGCCCAGGGGGTCGACGCGTTCAAGACCGACTTCGGCGAGCGCATCCCCACCGACGTCGTCTGGCACGACGGCTCCGACCCCGAGCGCATGCACAACTGGTACACGCAGCTCTACAACCAGGCGGTCTTCGAGGTGCTCGAGGAGGTGCGCGGCGAGGGCGACGCCGTCGTCTTCGCCCGCTCGGCGACGACGGGCGGTCAGGCGCTTCCCGTGCACTGGGGTGGCGACTCGACGTCGACCTTCGAGTCGATGGCCGAGACCCTCCGCGGCGGACTGTCCCTGGCCATGAGCGGCTTCTCGTTCTGGAGCCACGACATCGGCGGCTTCGAGGGGACTCCCGATGCCGAGGTCTACAAACGGTGGACGGCCTTCGGCCTGCTGTCGAGCCACAGCCGGTTCCACGGCAGCTCGTCGTACCGGGTGCCGTGGGCCTTCGACGACGAGGCCGTCGAGGTCACCCGCCGCTTCACGAAGCTGAAGCTGTCCCTCATGCCCTACCTCTACGCCGCCGGGCTCGCGTCGTCGCGCTCGGGACTGCCGGTCATGCGTCCGATGGCCCTGGCCTTCCCCGGCGACCGCGGCGCCGCCCACGTCGACACGCAGTACCTGCTCGGAGACGACCTGCTGGTCGCACCGGTCTTCTCGGCCGACGGCACCGTCGAGGTATACCTGCCGGCGGGGCGCTGGACGAACTGGTTCACCGGCGAGGTCGTCGACGCGGGGTCCGGGGCGTGGCGCACCGAGCGGCACGACGTCATGAGCCTGCCGCTCTACGTGCGCGAGGGGGCGGTGATCCCGGTCGGCGCGCGGGACGACCGGCCCGACCACGACTACCTCGACGGTCTCGTGCTGAGGGTGTTCCCCGGGGGTGACGGCACCCGCTCGATCACGGTGACCACGCCCACCGGCGAGTCCGCCGACTTCGTCGTCACGCGGTCAGGAGGCGCGGTGTCGGTCGACACCGCCGCCACCGGCTGGCGGGTCGACGAGGTCTGACGCCGGGGCCGGGGCCGGCGGGCGACTCAGGCACCGGGCGGCGTGGCGTCCTCGACGCGCCGCCCGGCGAGGTCGAGGTAGCCTCGACCGACGAAGGGGCGCGGGCGTGACGACTCAGCAGGGCGACGGTGAGGGCGCGGCGGCTCCCGACCTCGGTGCGCGGTTCGACCGGGTCCGGCGGGACAACCTCGCGACGGTGCTCGGCATCGTCCACACCGACGGGGCCGCGTCGCGGTCGGCCCTCACCCAGGCGACCGGACTCAACCGCTCGACGATCGCGGCGCTCGTGGGTGAACTCGTCGACCGGGGACTCGTCGTCGAGACCGACCCGGTCGGCACCAACCGGGTCGGGCGGCCCAGCCCGGTCGTGGCGCCGGACCCCCGTGTCGTCGCGATCGCGGTCAACCCCGAGATCGACGCCGTCACGGTCGGCGTCGTCGGGCTCGACGGCGTCGTGCAGCATCGCGTCCGTCGCGAGACCGACGGGGTGCCCAGCGCGCCCCGGGCCGCGGCGCTCGCCGCCGAGGTGATCGCCGGGCTGCGCTCCGGCGCACTGTCTCCCGACGTGCGGGTGCTCGGGGTGGGTCTCGCGGTCCCCGGGCTGGTCGGGTCCGACGGGGGAGTCGTGCGGCTCGCCCCGCACCTCGGGTGGATCGACGAGCCGTTCGCGGCCGTCGTGGCGTCCGCGACCGGCCTGCCGACCCGCGCGGCCAACGACGCGTCGCTCGGTGCGATCGCCGAGGGCCGCTTCGGGGCCGGGCGGGGCGTCGACGACCTCGTGTTCCTGAACGGCGGTGCGAGTGGTGTCGGCGGGGGAGTCCTCATCGGTGGCAGTCCGGTGACCGGCGTGGGGGGTTTTGCCGGCGAGATCGGGCACACCCTCGTCAACTCCGTCGGCGAGCTCTGCCACTGCGGCGCCGTGGGGTGCCTCGAGACCGAGGTCGGTCAGGCCCGGTTGCTCACCGTCACCGGACTCGACCGTGGTCAGGCCGACCAGCTGGACGCGGCGCTCGCCGGCGCCGAGCCCGGGTCGCCCGTGGCCGTCGAGGTGCGGCGTCAGATCGACTTCCTGGCCGTGGCCCTGCGAGGCGTCGTGAACTCGTTCAACCCGGCGCTGATCGTGCTCGGCGGCTTCCTCGGATCGCTGCACGCGGCCGACCCCGGCCGTCTGGCCGAGCGGGTCCGCGGTCAGTCCCTGCCCGGCGCCCGCGACGACGTGCGGATCACCCGCGCCGCCCTCGGCGTGGACCGGCTGACGATTGGAGCGGCCGAACTGGCCTTCGCCGCCGTCTTGGCCGACCCTGCGTCCGTGACCCGCGCCTCCTGACGTCGTCCTCGTGGCGTTCGACCCGCCACGAAGTGAACGACCCGCCACGCAATCGGGTGGCGGGTTGCTCACCTCGTGGCGGGCAAGCGGGCAAGCGGGCAAGCGGGCGGGCAGGCGGGCAGGCGGGCACGCGGGGCCGCCCGCCCCCGCGTCAGGCGTGCGTGTGCGGCTCGGAGTTCGCCCACACCGACGCCGCGGCGACGCCGGCCAGTTCGACGCTGCCGACCGCCCGGTCGTGCGCGTCGGTCAGCACGACCTGCAGCGAGCCGGCGTAGTCGCGACGCTCGCCGACGCGCACGTGCGCGCCGACCCGCAGGTCGAGCGAGCTGAGGTAGCGCAGCAGCTCGGGTTCGTCGTCCGAGACGCGCACGACGAAGCCGCACTCGCCCTCGACGAAATCGCCCAGCGGATGGGCGGCAGGCCGCACGACCGTGCCGTCGGCCGCGGGGATCGGGTCGCCGTGCGGGTCGGCCGTGGGGTGTCCGAGCTCGACGTCGAACCGGTCGAGCAACCGATCGCTGACGGCGTGCTCGAGCACCTCGGCCTCGTCGTGCACCTCGTCCCAGCCGTAACCCAGGCGTTCGACCAGGTACGTCTCGATCAGCCGGTGTCGCCGGACCATCGACACGGCGATCGCACGGCCCGCGTCGCTCAGGGCGATGCGCCGGTAGGGCTCGTAGTCGAGGTAGCCGTCGCGGTCGAGCTTGCGGAGGTTGCCCGACACGGTCGACGCGCTCACGCCGAGCGTCGCCGCGATCTCGTTGGTCGAGATGCCGGCGCCGACTCCTGCCTCGGCCCACTCCTCGGCCTTCCAGATGACCTTGAGGTAGTCCTCGGCCATGGTGGTGCGCGTGCTGGCCGGGTCGCTGGGCATGGTCCGATCCTAGGCGGCGCCACCCGCGCCTCCTGCGGTCGTCCGCGCCCGGCGCACCGGGGTCACGGGCGGGGCAACGACCCCAGCCCCTGCGCGGCCCGGTAGCGCTCGCCGACGGCGGGTCGCAGGTCGGCCTCGAAGGAGGCGCTGGTCGCCGGGGTCCAGGTCGGTCGCGTCCCCGAGAGGGCCCAGCCCGCCTGTCGTGCCGCGCCGTCGGCGACGTACTCGCCCGGCTCGGGCACGACGACGGGCAGGTCGAACACCTGGCGGGCGACGGCCTGGACGGCCGGATTCAGCGCGGCCCCGCCGATGAGGAGGACGCGGGTGGCCTGGACCCCCTGTCGGCGGACGGCGGCGGCACCGTCGGACAGTGCCGACAGCATGCCCTCGACGGCGGCACGGGCCATGTTCTCGCGGGTGGAGTTCGCCAGGGTCAGGCCCGAGAGCGTCGCCGTGGCGTCGGGCAGGTCGGGGGTGCGTTCGCCCTCGAAGTAGGGCACCAGCGTGACCCCGCCGGCGCCGGGCTCGGCCGCGAGGGCCAGACGGGCCAGTTCGTCGTGGTCGACGCCGAGCAGTCCGCCGACCGACGACAGCACCCGCGCCGCGTTCAGCGTGGCGACCAGGGGGAGGTAGCCACCCGCGGCGTCCGCGAAGCCGGCCACCGTGCCGCCGGGGTCGGTCACGGGCCGGTCGGTGACGGCGAAGGCCGTCCCGCTCGTGCCGATGCTGATGACGAGGTCGCCGACCGTGGCGTCGAGGCCGAGGGCCGCCCCGGCGTTGTCGCCCGCGCCGGCGCCGACCACGATGCCGGCCGGGATCGGGCCGTCCGCGACCGTCGTCCCGGCCGCCTGGTCGGCCTGCAGCACCCGCGGCAGCACGACGCGCCCGGCATCGCCCGCGGGGGAGCCGGTCGCCTCGCGTGCCCCACGACCGAAGGCGTGCTCGAACAGGTCGAGGTCGTACGCCTCGTCGGTGGGGCTCCAGTACGAGGTGCCGCTGGCGTCCGAGCGGTCGGTGACGAGGGCGTCGAGGTCGGGCCCGAGCGGGCTCTCGTCGGCGGGACCGAAACCGAGGAGGCGCCAGGTGAGCCAGTCGTGCGGCAGCGCCACCGCGGCTACCCGCGCGGCGTTCTCGGGCTCGGCGTCGCGCAGCCAGCGCAGCTTGGTGGCGGTGAACGACGCGACGGGAACGGAGCCCGTGCGTCGGGCCCATTGCTCGGCCCCGAGCTCGTCGATCAGGTCGCGGGCGGCCGGGGCGCTGCGGGTGTCGTTCCAGAGCAGGGCGTCGCGGACGACGCGTCCCTCGGCGTCGAGGGCGACGAGGCCGTGCTGCTGACCGGCGACCGAGAGTGCGGCGACGTCGTCGAGGCCGCCGGCGTCCGCGATCGCCGCGAGCAGCGCCTCCCACCAGGCCGCCGGGGGCACCTCGGTGCCCTGGGGATGCCCGGCCGACCCCTGCCGGACGAGTTCGCCCGTCGAGAGATCACGGACGACGACTTTGCAACTCTGGGTCGATGAGTCGACCCCGGCGACGAGACTCATGGGCACAGTTTGTCGTACGTGACCACAAATGGCCACCGGCGGTGTCCCGCGGGTCGCGCGCCGCGCCTCCGCGACGGGTCCCGGGCCGTCCGGGCGGCCCGGACGAGCCTGTCGGTAGACTCAAGTGCACCTCACCCGGTGCGTTCCCCCGACGTGAGGAGAAACCCATGCCAGCAGTGGTGATCATCGGAGCCCAGTGGGGCGACGAGGGCAAGGGCAAGGCCACCGACCTGTTGTCGAGCCGCATCGACTACGTCGTCAAGTTCAACGGCGGCAACAACGCCGGCCACACCGTGGTGATCGGCGACCAGAAGTACGCGTTGCACCTGCTGCCCTCCGGCATCCTCTCGCCCGGCGTGACGCCCGTCATCGGCAACGGCGTCGTCGTCGACATCGAGGTGCTCTTCGACGAGCTCGACGCGCTGATCGCGCGCGGCATCGACGTCTCCCGGTTGCGGGTCAGCGCCAACGCGCACGTCATCACGCACTACCACCGCACCCTCGACAAGGTGACCGAGCGCTTCCTCGGCAAGCGCCAGATCGGCACCACCGGTCGAGGAATCGGCCCGACCTACGCCGACAAGATCAACCGCGTCGGCATCCGCGTGCAGGACATCTTCGACGAGGGCATCCTGCGGCAGAAGGTCGAGGCGGCCCTCGACCAGAAGAACCACCTGCTCGTCAAGATCTACAACCGTCGCGCGATCGAGGTCGACGAGGTCGTCGAGTCGCTGCTCTCGTACGCCGAGCGACTCAAGCCGATGGTCGCCGACACGGCGCTCGAGATCCACCAGGCGCTCGAGGCCGACAAGACCGTCCTCTTCGAGGCGGGCCAGGCGACCATGCTCGACGTCGACCACGGCACCTACCCGTTCGTCACCTCGTCGTCCGCCACCGCAGGAGGCGCCTCGACCGGCTCGGGCATCGGGCCGGGCCGCATCGAGCGCGTCATCGGCATCGTCAAGGCGTACACGACCCGCGTCGGCGCCGGGCCGTTCCCGACCGAGCTCTTCGACGCCTCGGGTGAGTTCCTCCGGGCCAACGGCTTCGAGTTCGGCACGACCACCGGCCGTCCTCGCCGCTGCGGATGGTACGACGCCCCGATCGCGCGCTACACGGCGCGGATCAACGGCGTGACCGACTTCGTGCTGACCAAGCTCGACGTGCTCACCGGCCTCGAGACGATCCCGGTCTGCGTGGCCTACGACGTCGACGGCGTCCGGCACGACGAGGTCCCCGTCTCGCAGAGCGACTTCCACCACGCGACGCCGATCTACGAAGAGTTCCCGGGGTGGAGCGAAGACATCACCGGGGCGCGCGACTTCGACGACCTCCCGAAGGCCGCGCAGGACTACGTGCTCGCCGTCGAGGCGATGAGCGGTGCCCGCATCTCGGCGATCGGCGTGGGCCCGGGCCGTGACGCCATCGTGCAGCGGCACGACCTGCTCGGCTGAGCCGCGCTACCACACTCACCCGCCACCGAGCCAACTCCCAGAATCTAGGTATGGTCTTCTCCTCATGACACTCGACATCGCCTACACCGCCATCGCCCACGCCACCGGTGGGGGCCGTGACGGCCACGTCCGCAGCGAAGACGACCGACTCGACTTCGACACGCGGCCCCCCAAAGAACTCGGTGGCTCCGGCGAGGGCACCAACCCCGAGCAGCTGTTCGCGGCGGGCTTCGCCGCCTGCTTCCTCAGCGCCATGCACGGCGCCGGCAAGAAGCTCGGCGTCGACACGAAGGACGCCGAGGTCTCGGCGAGCGTCGGCATCGGCGGCAACGGCGAGGGCGGATTCGGCCTCGCGGTCGAGCTCGACATCTACACGCCGAACGTCGAGCCCGAGCGTCGTCAAGAGCTGGCCGACGCGGCCCACCACGTGTGCCCGTACTCGAACGCCACGCGTGGCAACGTCGAGGTCACGCTCACGCTGGTCGACTGATCCCGGCCCGCCCCGCGCGGGGCGACCCGGCCGTGAAGGAGGCGCGTCCTGCGAGAGCGGGACGCGCCTCCTTCGTCCGTGGCGGTCGGTCGGCGGCCCCGTCGTCGGGCGCGCCGATAGGGTCGGTGCATGGCACTCGACAGTCCTCTCGGGGCGGACAGCCCCCTCAGCTCGGCCGACCAGGGCGCGATCGACGAACTCGCGGGCATCCGCCAGAGCATCGACAACATCGACGCCGCCCTCGTCCACATGCTCGCCGAGCGGTTCAAGTACACGCAGTCCGTCGGCCTGCTCAAGGCGGCGGCGGGCATGCCGGCCAGCGATCCCGAACGCGAGCGCGTGCAGATCCAGCGCCTGCGTCGCCTGGCAGAAGAGGCCCGGCTCGACCCGGCCTTCGCCGAGTCCTTCCTGAACTTCATCGTCGCCGAGGTGATCCACCACCACGAGCGCATCGCCGCCGGCGACGACCCCACCGTCGGCCGCGCATGAGCGACCTCGGCCCGTCCGGCCCCCAGCGTCTCTACGTCGGTTCGTACACCGCGGTCAGCGGTGGCCACGGCCTCGGCATCACCGTCCTCGAGCGGTCGAGGGCCGACGGTCGCTGGCAGGCCGGGCAGGTCGTCGAGGCCGACGACCCGTCGTTCCTCGTCGTCACCGAAGGAGCCCTGCACGCGGTCGCCGAGACGAACGAGGGCCGCGTGCTGTCGTACACGATCGCCGCGGGCCGCCTGGTCGAGGCCGGCGTCGCGGCGTCCGGCGGTGCCTCGCCCTGCCACATCGCCCACGACCCGGCCTCGAACGCCCTGCTCGTCGCGAACTACGTCGGCGGCACCTTCGGCGTGCTCAGCTCCGAGGCCACCGACCCGGCACGCGTGACGGCGACCGTCGCGCTCCCGTCGGGTTCCGGCCCGGTCGCCGACCGCCAGGGCGGGCCGCACGCCCACCAGATCGTCGCGACCCCGTGGGGCACCCACCTGGTCAGCGACCTCGGCACCGACCGGCTGGTCGAGGTCGCCGTCGACGTCGTCACGCTCGAACCGTCGATCGTCGGCGTGCACCCGATGCCCGCCGGCTCGGGCCCGCGGCACCTCGCCTTCCTCGGCGACGACCTGCTCGTCGTGGGCGAGCTCGACGCCCGTCTGTACGTCGTCCGGAGGCAGGGAGACGATCTCGTCATCCCGTACTCGGTGGCGGTCGTCGAGGGCGAGCCCAACGAGCGGGGAGACCTCCCGTCGCACCTGGCCGTCCACGGCTCGCGGGTCTACGTCGCCACGCGCGGCCGCGACACGATCAGCGTGCTCGAGACCTCGGTCGACGCCGAGGGCGGGTCCGACGGCGGCGAGCCCTCGCGGCTCCGCCTGGTCGGTCAGGTGCCGTGCGGCGGCGAGTGGCCGCGGCATTTCACCATCGCCGACGGCCTGCTCTACTGCGCCAACCAGGGTTCCGACACCGTCTCGGTGCTGCCCGTCGACGAGGCCACCGGTCTGCCCGGGGCCCCCGTCGACCTGTTCACCCTCGGCAGCCCCGCCTGCATCGTCGCCGTCTGACCGGACCGCAGGAGGCGCGGGTCAGCGTCGCGGCACGAGCCGCTGCAGCACGGCGATGACGTCGTCGATCGACGTGTCGTGGCGCGGGTCGCCGCCCGAGTCCACCGGTGAGAAGGGCCGCGGCGTGAAGTAGAGCCCGTCGGAGACGAGCGACACCACCCGGGCGACCGCGGGGTCGCCGACGGCGTCGAGGACGACCTGGTGCCAGCGGGACTGCATGGCGGTGAGGGCCTCGAGTGCCCGGGGGTGGCGTCCGCTCGACGCGAGGTTCGAGACGGCGGTGATGCAGCGGTCGAGCGGGTCGTCGGCCGGGATGGCCGCGGGTGACGAGGTGCGGACGAAGTAGTCCACGACGCCCTCCGGCGCGCTGGTCATCGCCGCGACGTCGTCGTCCAGCAGCGCGGTGAGGCGGTCGACGAGGGCGTCGACCAGCGCCTCGCGCGTGGGGAAGTGGTACAGCAGGCCGCCTTTCGAGACCCCGGCCGCGGTGGCCACGGCATCGAAGGTCGCAGCGCGTTCGCCGTCGTCGACGACGAGCGTCTCGAACGTGTCGAGCATCGATTCCCGGGCTGACGGTCGAGGGCTCATTCTGTTACTGTACCGTCTGGACGGTGTAACTGTACCGTCCAGACGGTCGGCACCCGCGCGTCCTGCCCTCGCCGGGCCGCCGACGCCAGGCGGTGCGCGCACCGATCGACCCACCACTCCACCGACCGCGAGAGAACGCCATGACCCGCCCCGCCACCGTCACCGCCACGACCCCGACCGGCGTCCCGCCGCGTGCCGGCCGACGACAGTGGGCCGCGTTGGTCGTGCTCATGCTGCCGGTGCTGCTCGTCTCGGTCGACAACACGGTGCTGAGCTTCGCCCTGCCCGAGATCTCGACCGCACTGCAGCCGAGCGCCGCGGGCCAGCTCTGGATCGTCGACGTCTACTCGCTCGTCCTCGCCGGCCTGCTCGTGGCCATGGGGTCGATGGGCGACCGGTTCGGCCGCCGCAAGCTGCTGCTGACCGGTGCGAGCGGATTCGCCGTGGTCTCGGTGCTCGCCGCGTTCTCCACGAGCGCCGAGCAGCTCATCACGGCACGAGCCGTGCTGGGCTTCTTCGGCGCGATGATCATGCCGGCGACCCTCTCGCTGCTGCGCAGCACCTTCCTCGACCGTGAGCAGCGCCGGCTCGCGATCGCCGTCTGGGCCTCGGGCTTCGCCGCCGGATCGGCCCTGGGCCCGATCGTCGGCGGCGTGCTCCTCGAGCACTTCGCCTGGGGCTCGGTGTTCCTCGTCGCGGTACCCGTGCTCGTCCCCCTGCTGATCGCCGGCCCGCTGCTGCTCACCGAGAGCCGCGATCCCGCACCGGGGCCGGCCGACCCGTTCTCGGTGCTGCTGTCGCTCGCGGCCATGGCGCCGGTCGTCGCGGCGATCAAGCTGCTCGCGACCGACGGCTTCGTCTGGCCCGTCGCCGCCCTGGCGCTGGTCGGCGTGGGCTCGGGCTGGCTGTTCGTCCGGCGTCAGCTCGCCCGCCCGCGTCCGCTGCTCGACGTGCGGCTCTTCACGAACCCGGTGTTCGCCGGATCGGTCCTGGTCAACCTGCTCGCCGTCGTGGCGCTCGTGGCCTTCCTGTTCTTCACGACCCAGCACCTGCAACTCGTCGTGGGGCTGCGGCCGTTGCAGGCCGCGCTGACGCTGGTGCCCGGTCTCGCGGTGATGATCTTGGCGGGCCTCGGCGTCGTGCGGGTCGTCCGGTGGCTCCGCCCTCGCACCATCGTCGCGATCGGCCTCGCCTCGGCCGCGCTCGCCTACGCGGCGGTCTTCGCCACCGCCGGGGCCCCCGTGGTCGTGTTCGTCGTGGCCTTCGCCTTCGTCGGCCTGGGTGTCGGCGCGGCCGAGACGATCTCGAACGACCTGATCATCGCGGCCGTGCCCGCGAACCGGGCCGGGGCCGCCTCGGCGGTGTCCGAGACCGCCTACGAGGTCGGTGCCGTCCTCGGAACCGCCGTGCTCGGCAGCATGTTGACCGCCATCTACCGGGGTGCCCTGGTCGTGCCCGCCGGCGTGCCCACCGAGGCGGGCGAGGCGGCCCGCGAGACCCTGGGAGGCGCGGTGGCGGTCTCCGACGGGCTGCCCGACTCGCTCGCGGGCCCCCTGCTGCACGCCGCCACCGACGCCTTCGACCACGGTCTCGTCGCCACGGCCGGGGTCGGGGCACTGGTGATGGTCGCCGCGGTGGTGGTCGCCCTCACGACCCTCCGCCGCGCCTCCTCGGCCGACTGAGGCCCCGGGCCGTCCGGGCCACCCCGGCACGGGTGGCCCGAGCCGGCCGCGGCGCCCGCGCGGCCCACCTGCCCACGGGTAAAGTGTGGCGAGCCCCCCGAGACGCCAGGAGAACCATGCCCCGCACCGTCAGACTCGCTGCCATCCCCGGAGACGGCATCGGCCCCGAGGTGGTCGCGGAGGCCCTCAAGGTGCTCGAGGTCGCGGCCGGCGACGACGCGACGTTCGAGGTCACGACCTTCTCGCTGGGTGCGGCCCGCTACCTCGAGACGGGCGACATCCTGACCGACGACGACCTGACGGCCGTCGCGTCGCATGACGCGATCCTGCTCGGAGCGGTGGGCGGCGACCCCCGCGACCCGCGGCTGGCGGGCGGCATCATCGAGCGTGGCCTGTTGCTGAAGCTGCGCTTCGCCCTCGACCACTACGTCAACCTGCGGCCCACCAAGGTCCATCCCGGCGTCCCGTCGCCGCTCTCGGCGCCCGGCGAGGTCGACTTCGTCGTCGTCCGCGAGGGCACCGAGGGTCCCTACGTCGGCAACGGAGGCGCGCTGCGGCAGGGCACGCCGCACGAAATTGCGAACGAGGTCAGCGTCAACACGGCGCACGGCGTCGAGCGCGTCGTGCGTTTCGCCTTCGAGAAGGCCCGCGGTCGTCGTGGGCACCTGACCCTCGTGCACAAGACCAACGTGCTCGTGTTCTCGGGCAGCCTCTGGCAGCGCACCGTCGACGCCGTGGCCGCCGAGTACCCCGACGTCGCCGTGGACTACCAGCACGTCGACGCGGCCACCATCCACCTCGTGGTCGACCCCTCCCGGTTCGACGTCATCGTCACCGACAACCTCTTCGGCGACATCCTCACCGACCTCGCCGGCGCCATCAGCGGCGGCATCGGGCTCGCGGCATCGGGCAACCTCAACCCCGACGGCGCTTTCCCGAGCATGTTCGAACCCGTGCACGGCTCGGCCCCCGACATCGCCGGTCAACAGAAAGCCGACCCGACGGCGGCGATCCTCTCCGTCGCCCTCCTGCTCGACCACCTCGGCCTGCCCGACGCGGCCGCCCGCGTCACCCGGGCCGTCGACGCCGACATCGCCGACCGCGCCTCGCGTGACGCGTCCGTCCCCGCCCGCCGCACGGACGAGATCGGCACGGCGATCGCCGACCGCGTGCGCACCCTGTCCCCGTCTGCCTCCGCCTGAAGGGCATCATGACCACCACCGACAACGTCTCCGCCCCGACCGACGACTCGGCCGACTTCCCGCTGCAGTTCGAGCTGACGCCGTCCGAGACGGTACGCGACGACGCCGAACGCGAGACGATCCTCAGCGACCCCGGCTTCGGCAAGCACTTCACCGACCACATGGTGACCATCGAGTGGACCCTCGCCGACGGGTGGCACGCGGCGTCCGTCCACCCGTACGGCCCCCTGCAGCTCGACCCCTCGGCGTCGGTGCTGCACTACGCGCAAGAGATCTTCGAGGGCATGAAGGCCTACCGGCACGCCGACGGTTCGGTCTGGTCGTTCCGGCCGGACGCCAACGGTCGCCGCCTGCAGCGCTCGGCCCGCCGACTCGCGCTGCCCGAGCTCAGCACCGACGACTTCGTCGAGTCGGTCCGCCAACTCGTGCGGGCCGATCTCGACTGGGTGCCGTCGGCCCCCGAGACGAGCCTGTACCTCCGCCCGTTCATGATCGCCACCGAGGCGTTCCTGGGGGTCCGGGCCGCCCACGAGGTGTCGTACCACGTCATCGCGAGTCCGGCCGGGGCCTACTTCAGCGGCGGCGTCTCTCCGGTCTCGATCTGGCTGACCACGAACTACGCCCGAGCAGGCAAAGGTGGCACGGGTGCGGCCAAGACCGGCGGCAACTACGCGTCGTCCCTGCTGCCGCAGCAGGAGGCCTACGAGAACGGCTGCCAGCAGGTGCTGTTCCTCGACTCGTCCGAGAGCAACTACATCGAAGAGCTCGGTGGGATGAACGTGGTGCTCGTCAAGAAGGACGGCACCCTCGTCACCCCCGACAGCGACTCGATCCTCGAGGGCATCACGCGCGACTCGATCCTCGAGTTGGCCGAGGCCCGGGGCCACCGCGTCGAGCGTCGTCGCGTGACGATCGACGAGTGGCGTGACGGCGTCGAGTCCGGTGACATCGTGGAGGTCTTCGCGTGCGGCACGGCCGCCGTCGTCGTCCCCATCGCCGAACTCAAGGGCGAGGGCATCCACATCGGGTCGCCCGCCGCGTCCGGTGGAGAACTGACCATGTCCCTGCGCGAAGAGCTGACCGACATCCAGTACGGCCGCCGTCCCGATGTCCACGGCTGGATGACTAGGCTCGACGCGTGAAGATCGCCCGTTTCGCCACGCCCGGAGAAGACCCCCGCTACGGCATCGTCGACGAGCGCGAGCTCATCGTCCTCGCCGGTGATCCCATGTACAGCGGGTACGAGACGACGGGCGAGCGGGTCTCCCTGCGTCAGGCCAAGTTGCTCGCGCCGGTGATCCCGCGGTCCAAGGTCGTCGGAGTCGGCCTGAACTACCAGGACCACGCCGACGAGCTCGGCCAGTCCGCGCCCGAGGCGCCCATCCTGTTCCTCAAGCCCAACACGACGGTCATCGGTTTCGGCGACTCGATCCAGCTCCCGCCCGACGTCGGCCGGGTCGACTTCGAAGGCGAACTCGCCATCGTCATCGGGTCGATCGCCAAGCGCGTGAAGGCCGAGGACTACCAGGACGTGGTGTTCGGCTACACCGTCGCCAACGACGTCACGGCCCGCGACGTGCAGAACGCCGACGGCCAGTGGACCCGCGCGAAGGGCTACGACACCTTCCTGCCCCTCGGCCCCTACATCGAGAACGAATTCGACTGGACGGACGCCACCATCGAGACCCGGGTGGACGGCGAGGTCATGCAGCGCGAGTCGACGATGCAGATGATCCACAAGATCCCCGAGCTGATCGAGTACGTCACCGACGTCTTCACCCTGCTGCCGGGGGACGTCATCCTGACCGGCACGCCCGCCGGCATCGGTCCTTTCACTTCGGGCCAGACCGTCGAGGTCGCGATCTCGGGCCTCGGCTCGTTGATCAACCCCGCCAAGAACCGGGTCTAGGCCCGCCCGGTGAGCCCCGCCGCCGTCGACGCGCCGCCGCGCGCGAATCCGGTGCCGGGGCTCCTGCTGGCCGGGGTCGCCTACGGGGTGGCGTGGGGCCTGCACCTCGTGTTGCCGGCGGTCCCCGTCTTGACCTGGTGCGTCCTGCTCGGCATCGCGGCCGCCCAGGTCCGGCCCCTCCGCCCGGTGATCGACGGCAGCGGCAAGCCCGGACTGACCTTCGCCTCGAAGCGACTGTTGCGCATCGGCGTCGTGTTGCTCGGGCTCCAGCTCAGCCTCGTCGACGTCGCCGGACTCGGGTGGGCGACGGTCGTCGTCGTGATCGCGATCCTCGGGCTCACGTTCGCGGTCACCTACCTGCTCGGCCGATGGGCCCGGCTCCCCGGTGACCAAGCCCTCCTGCTCGCGGCCGGCTTCTCGATCTGCGGGGCGTCGGCGATCGGCGCGATGAGTGCCGTGACCCGCGATCGCGGCAAGGACGCCGCGACTCCCGTCGCTCTGGTCACGTTGTTCGGCACGCTCGCGATCGCCGTCCTGCCCCTGATCGGAGGGTGGGTCGGTCTGACCGACCTCGAGTTCGGAGCCTGGGTGGGGGCGAGCGTGCACGACGTCGGTCAGGTCGTCGCCACGGCGCAGACCGCCGGAGCGGCCGCACTCGCGATCGCGGTCATCGTCAAGCTCACTCGGGTCCTGATGCTCGCGCCGATCGTGGCGATCACGTCGACCGTGGTCCGCCGACGGGGTGCCGACGCCGGAGCCCGGCCGCCGATCGTGCCGTTGTTCGTCGTCGGCTTCGCCGTCGCGGTCGTCGTCCGGACGGTGATCCCGGTTCCGGAGGCGCTGCTCGCGACCGCAGGGACGGTCCAGTCGGTCCTGCTCGGGCTCGCACTCGTCGGCCTCGGGTCGGGCATCCGCCTCGAGCGCCTCGTCCGCACCGGTGGCCGCGCCTTCCTCGTGGGCCTGGCCTCGTGGATCGTCATCGCCTCGGTATCCCTGGGCGCCGTGCTCGTGCTGCCCCTGGGGTAGCGGCGGCGTCCCCGCGGGGACGTGGCGGGCGACACGCCCGGGATGCACGAAGTTTGGCCATACCCGTCTCGGGCTGCGTAAAGTAATCACTTGTCACCCCAAAGGTGCGGGCGGAGCGAAGCTTCCCCGGCCCTCAAGTGGGACCAACTTCCAAGTCCTCGAGTTGCTTCACAGCCTCGGACCAAGTGAGTTGCGAACACTGATCAAGATGATGTAGAGTTACGGCTCGTTCCGCAAGGGACGTCGGCACGGTCTCGGCATCGTCGGTCAGTGCAAAAGGTTACAGAACTGCCCAGGGCAAAGGTCTTTCAAGGCTGGGTCCCTGGTGCGTTTGGTCCTTGAGAACTCAACAGCGTGCACATTGTCAAATGCCAAATTATACCCTGGCATTGCTTGTGGCTTCATCTTTGGTGGGGTTGT
>NZ_JBIUVP010000007.1:0-140435 GCF_044742985.1 Frigoribacterium sp. NPDC087798
ATGCTCGCAGGGGCTATCACGAAGTTCTACGAGACGCTCCGATGGCCACGATGGCAAGACGACCTCGCCGCCTTGAACCTGGCCGACGGCTTGCATCTCTACCCTCCCCCCTTCACCACAGAGGGAAAGGACGTCGCCACCGTCAGTAAGGGGACGGTACCGATGAGGGAACTCATCGGCGTACACAACACCTTCATGGACCAGCTCGGATCCGGTCAAGGCGTCCCCGACCCATGGTCCGCGGCCACGTGACCGTTCCGACAGGCCATCCCCTACCGGGCGCCGTCCACGAGTCGGTTAAGTCGATCGACCAGTTGTGCCATTCGGGGCGGTCCGAGTCGAAGGACGAGCGACTCAGAGAACCAGCGCATCCAGACCGCCTCGACATCTTGGGTCGTGACGGCGCCGGCCTTAAGAAGAATGCGAACCAGGTCGATTGCCTCCATCTCGTACTCATCCGGCGGAGCACCCTCCGGCGAACCAGGCTCGAGACCATACGGGTCGACATCGCTGAGAACAGCCAAGACACCAGCGAGGGTCTGCCTGTAGGTGACTGTCCCCGCTCTCATGCCCCAATGATGCCTGGGCCGCCTCGACCGGTGACCGATCCCCTATCGGGCCGGACCGAGCAAAAGAAATCGCGTTGAACTGAAGTCGTGTGCGTATGCTCGCAACAGCACCAGCCACGCCTCTCCGAAGCCGCTGGCCCCAACGGTTGGTACGGATGACGATCCCCTATCGAAACCCTCGATTGCCGTGCATGCGCCGCGGTGTCACGCCTGGTGCATGTCGGAGGACAAGCTGCCGGACAGGCGCGACCAGCCACCCATCTACCAGATAGTTGTGGGGCTTTTCTCGCTCTTGCTCAGGCACGTCATGCAGAGGACGCTCGCTTCGCGCATCACCCGCAGCGAGGTTGCACCACAGCTCGGCATCGCGGTGCGCGACGTCAAGAAAGCACCTACCATGGCCGGTCAAGACACTCCTCCTCACGGAGACAGTGCAATCTAGGTCACGCAAGAAGTTATTAGCTACGGCGAAATTGCTGAACCATCGTCGGCCCGAACTATTTGCAACTGTCGTCCCGTCGTGAAGGCACGAAGGCGACGAAGCAGCATCTCGTAGGCCACGGCGTCTGCATTTGTCAGCTCGAAAGCTACGGACCGCAGGCGACCTCCTGCCGCCAGGGTCTCAATCATCAACGATCCAGCAACTCCCGTGAGTTGCATGTCGCCTCTCTTCAGGTTCCCCAGCAGGTGCCGGGGTGGGTCGACGAGGTCAAATTCAGCGAAAAGATTGGTGAAGTCAGCCTCGTCCAAGGGGGGCAAAGCCCTCTCGTCCTCCCAATGACCTGAGACGTGAATGAGGGCAAGAGCGTCAATCTGCTCGGTTGTGGGCGGAGCGGTTGCAGCGCTGGGACGGTCGGAATCACTTGACGAGAAGTGCGGGGGTTCGAGGGTGGGTCCGACAAAGTTCAGAGCATCGCGAAGCATGAATCGGGGAGCTTTTCGTTGTTCACTGATCATGCCTGGCAAATCTTCTACGACGATGTCCCGCAGCCTGGTAGCCGTGAGAGCTTGCGGTACACCTCGCAGCGCACGAAGGACAAGGTTTCCAGTCAAGGCGTGGAGAAAATGCCACTCACCGCGGGTCGTTACGCCGACCTCGTTCTCGAAGAGCATCGGGCCAGAGGAGGCCTCGTGCGGATGGAGGCTCCATTCCGCGTCTGGGTGAGTCTGCCGAATAACTTGCAGGGTGTATTCGGCGAGAGCCTCCGCGGCGAGGTCTGCCGGCCCATTTGTCGGTGTGACGTCAAACGCGGTGTCCCGATCGCTCCTCGCGTCGGGGGAGATCTGTCTTGCAAGTCCTTCCACCATGAAGTCGAGAAACCAAGCCCACAGGGTGTCCAGCGACTCGAGGGTCGAGTCGAGCTGATCCAACGGTCCGTCGGTATTTGCTACCCACCGAGCGAGTGAATGTAGCCGTTGAGGGCCGGCAGCACGGTTGTACTGCAACCACTCCTGGGCTTGAGCAGGGGAGATGTCTCTGTTGTTCATGGGTCATCGGGGGAGGTGGATGAAGACCTCGACCCCTGCCTCCTTCATCATGTCCAGCGTGGGTTGGGACATGCCGATCTTGCCCGTTCGCGCACTTGCGAAGAAGTGCCATTCAATTCCGCCGACGTTCTCGACAAGGGTGCTGTCCCGCGCAATTTGCCTAGAGGCGAACCAACCCGAAACGTACCCAACCCTGGACTCGTAGAGAATGCGGTTGATTCCGTCGCCAACCGCGGCATCGTGGAATCGGTAGCCGATGGGGAAGTTGCCGACCGCCTGCGTCACGATCTTCGATTGCTTGTAGTCGGGAATCCCTAGCTCGGTAAGCAGGAACACTTCACCGGCCCGCCCCCCGCTAGATAACCCGGATCAGGTCCGCCCTTGACGATTCGCATGAGAGCTTTGACCAGTATTAGGGCACCCCATAGATGTCGACCACATGCTGATAATGTTGATTATGTCAGCCTAGGGAAGTGGTAGTCGTGGCGTCACGGTTGTGACTGGAGATGTCGCACATGTATCCGCCCGGGGCGTCGCATTTTACGCCGAAACCGGAAGCTAGATGACCCCTTGCCAGATGAGCCTCCCGCCCCGCCCCGAAAGTGATCAATAGGCTCGCGCAGCGGCGCTCGCGCAAGCGCGTGTTCAGCGCTACGGCTGCGTTCTTGCTCGACCCGTGAGACCCATGACGGCGCCCACAGGCCCATCTACCGACATCGAGGAATTCCTGACCCCTCTGAGACAAAGGAACTGAGACACCTTCAGGCTCGAGGATCGAAACCAATCACTGCACTTGGGTCTCCGTGAACGACATTCAGTGCGCGCGTTGCGTAGGCCTGAATTTCATGTCGATCGGGCTGTTCCCCCGCAAAGTCTGAATCGGTGTCGTGGTGGAAGCGCGAGGAGAAGCGATTTATTTCCTCAAGCTCGTCGGCCAGGGGCTTGGCGTAGGCCAGGACACTTAGGTCTGGTGCAGAGCGAATGAGACCGATGACTTTTCCTAGGGTTTGATTCGGCACGCTACCCGGGAAGCGACGGTGCAGGTAGGACTCCAGAAGGGGCCTCACCGCGTTCCCTGCATCGAGATGGGAGGTGAAGACGCCGTCCTCGGCTCGGTTCTCAACGAATGTGCGAACTAGCCGATAGTTGCGGAAGTACTTGCTTTCACACTCTCGATCGAGATTGTGCGCGTCGAGGCTGGAGTTCCCGGAACTTGTACGCTGCAGCTGCAACTCCACAGACGCACGTGGGTTCCCTTGGTTGTCCGGCTTTTTGGTCAGCAATTCTCGAACCTGACGGAGGTAGGTCGCGTCGTGTGCGAGAACGATGACCTGAGCCCCCCTTCGCGACATTTCCTCCAGCGTGTTCGTTGTGTGCTCGCGGCGGTGCTTATCCAAGCTGGTAACCGGGTCATCGACTACAACGACCTGCCCGCTGAGATCCGGCGTTCGGAGCACTGTCGCGCAAAAGAACGCGTAGGCGAGGCTTCGCTTGTCTCCCTCGCTGAGCGCCAGACGAAATGGGGGTTTTCCTCGCGCGATGTCAATGGACTGCCCTCTCAACTGCAACCCATAGCTGCTGCGACCAGTTCCGCCGCCTGCGTACGTCGAGGCAACCTTCTCAATACTGAACGCAGCCCGCATTTTATTCAGATGCCAGTTGATGTCGGTTTCGAGGCGGGCAAGGGTTGTGTTCATAGCCTCTTTGCTGGCTTGTCGAGCCGCGGACGCCTCGCCGTCCCTCTCCACCATCTCCTTCTTCGCCCCTTTCCGCTGAGCAAAGAGCCGGGCAGCATTGTCGCTCCCTCGCAGCTGCTGCAGCCGGGCCGCAGCCACTGACGCCACAAGCTGAGGCACCCCCTGGGAGGACAACGAGTTCCGGTAGGCCTCGATATCTACGCGCGCTGCCCGGATCACCGCATTCACCTCCTCGATCAACACTGGAAGGTCGAGAACGTAGGTTTCGAGGATAGATCGCCTATCTCCCAAGCAAACGGGCTGATCAAAGTGCTCTGTTTTTTCTATCAACACCTCGTCAAACAGCTCACCGAACGCAGACAAGGTCGTGAGGACCGTGGTGATCTCGGGGAGCTGAGGCATCGGAAGGTGACTCCCCCAGGCGGTGAGGGCTTCTCGTGCCCGGTCATAGTCAGCTACGAGCCGTTCGCGTACTCGCGCCCTCTCCTCACTGCCCAACCGATCCCTGACGCGCTCCATACGTTGGCGAAGTCGCTCGTAGGCGGCGTCAAAGAACTCTGCATAGAGATCCACAAGAGCGACACCGGATGTGTCTTGTCCGCAGAACGGGCATTCACCAGCAGGGGCCAACTCAACACCGACGCGCAACCACGACTCCACGGTCCCGTTTGCTGCTGCGACATCGAGATGATTGATGTGCTCGGCCACCCGGCGCCTTGCTTCCCCATGCAAGGCGGACATTCCCTCCACGAGCGCTTCGAACACATCCGCAAGATCCAGAGAGACATCGGCGACTTCGACCGGCGGGTGAAGGGCCAGAATGCTCGAGACGTTCTTCCCGGCCGTCAGCCGCAGTTCGGCGGCCTCGACTGCGGCATCTACCCCCGGCACCACAACCATCTGCTGGAACGCCTGGAAGGTGACGGCAGGATCGATCGCACGAGCCATGGCAAGCAGCTCGGCCTCGCAGCGTTGCATCTCCGCCTTCGCCTCGTTCACGGCCTCCTTGGCTGCTTCGAGGCGCGCCTGCTCGTCAACGGCAGATTGGCCAATAGCCGTTTCCAGAAAACCTTGCCGGTGGGCCGGGCTTACTTCGCCGCCGGTGTGCACATTCCTATCCACGAACTCCGTGTCGAACACGTGCGTTTTTGGCACAGGGCCAGCCCATGTCCCCCCGTTCAGAGTGCGCCCTTGTCCCCCCAAGACACGCAATCTCGCATGAGGACCGCTCGTCGCAGAAAGGGATTGCCGGTCCTTAAGAGAAGATGCGTCCCCCGTTGCCGCGGACGCGAAAACGGCGGCGAGAGTGCTCTTACCGCAGCCGTTACCGGCGTAGACCAAAGTCAGTCGCGCGAGACCGTGCCCACTTGCCTCAAAGCCATTTAAGACGCCAACACGATCAATCTTTTCGATCGCCTCGAACATGTACTCCCCTATCTCGCGTGTAACGCCGCAGCTCGCTTCATCTTTCTGCACCGCATGTAGCCCCGCGAGCAGAACGGCGCCTGTTCAATATGCGTCCAGATGGCCTCTATAGAGCCACGACACCCCGCCAGGCCAGTGCCGCGGCGTCTCACTTAAGTAGTCCGAGAGACAATCTTGCAAAGGTGCAGCTTTCGAAAGCGATCCGCACTTGGCTGAGCGTCTCCTCGGCCGATAATGGCCCTTATGTCGCCACTCCCCCGCGATCAGTCCAACCTTGCGCGGGCCACGCAGGAAGCAGGCCTAGTGATCGCCGTGCCGGATACTGAGGCGTTCGCGCTCAGTCCTCGTCGGGCGTGAGTCCGAGTGTCTGCATGGCTTTGGCCACGTCCTGATCGCTCTCGGAGACGTTCGTCGTCTGGATCTCGCTCAGTAGCTTGCTGGTGGAGGTGTCGTCGGGTTGCTCGAAGACGGTCCAGAGCTCCTGGTCGGCGCCGAATCGCGAGAGGAATCGGATGCCGTCGAAGAGCGGGACGTCGTCGATGGTGGTCATTCGGTACACCCGGGCGCTGATGGCTTGAGTCAGTGGGCGCACCTGGGCGTTCTGGAGCGCGGATCCGTCGAAGTCCGCCAGGCCCTGCTCGGCGATCGCGATGTGGGCGAATTCGCCCCAGAGGCCGGCAACGGTCTCGGAGTGGGCGATGTCGAGGTAATTCCCGGCGAGAGATGCCCGCGTGAGCAATCGCGCGGCGAACCACTCAGCCGGAACCGTGCCGGCCGGCTGCGTGGGATAGAGAGCCTGATCGGCTTCGTCCGTATCGATCTCCGTCATGGCGACTACGAGGGAGGGGTCCGGTCGGAAACGAGCGAGGACCTCGAGGAGGGCGCCTTGGGGTTCGGTGGCGGCGTAGGTCGTTCGGTAGGTGTGCGGTTCGGGTGAGTCCCAGCGACCGGGGAATGTGCCGGTGTCCGCGGAGGCGTAGCGCCAGGGTGCCCAGTCCCAGGGGCTCGGCCGGCGCCCCACACGCCACACCGGCGAGGGCGCGGAGGTGTGGTGCAGGTGGTTCGGATCGATCATCCGTTCGCGGCGAAGCTCTGCGCGGCGGCCAGGACTTTCGCATCGTCACCGTCGGTCTCGCGAATGAAGCGTGCCGGTGCGACGTCGTCGAGTTGCGGGTTCATACCTTGGAACCAGGCCTGCACCACCCGAGGGGCGTCCTGATCGAGCAGCAGAGCTGCCACCCGGTAGGCGAGGCGGAGGCGTTGCTCCTGCTTGGGCTGCGGGTGCCGACCGTCGTCCTCTGCCCACTGACGGACCGCGCGGGTTTCTTTGACGCCGGCAATGTAGGCCACGAGCTGTGCCCCGAGCACATCGCGGAGCGCCCCCACGAGTTCGGGCATGTCCGTCCGAACGGATGCGGTGTACGCCTTGAGCTCGATCGTTGCCATGCCCCAACCCTAGTCCGAGGACAGCCACAATCCCACCCCGAATCACAGAATCCCGACGACCTGACGCCCTCCATCGCGCACTTGCAGTCCCACTTAATCGCTATCCAACAGGCTGCTGGTCAACCGACGGCGTTGGCCCCACTATGAGAATAATGCTGAACAAACTGGCATACCAGACGTGCTATGTTCAGGAATTGGTGCATGCCGATTCCTACAGCCACTACTGAAGCAAGCCCCCGCCGTCTCCTCCGCAATGTTGTCTTCGAGAAGATGCTTGCCGCCATCGTCGATGGCACTCTCGAGCCGGGCGAGCGGTTAAACGATGACCAGTTGGTGAAGTGGTTGGGGGTGTCGCGCACACCGGTGCGGGAGGCAATCGCGCAGCTGCGCACCTACGGTCTGGTCGAGATCGAGGCGAACCGCTTTACCCGCGTCTCCAGTCGGGACGACGTCGTCTACGCCGAGGCGGCTCAGTTCCTTGCCGGCCTTCACACCCTCGCGAGGGAATGGGGCACGAGTAACCTCGACGCCACCACCCGGAAGATCCTGTCGAAGTCGATCGCCACCGCCCGAAAGCAGCTCAAGGCCCACGACCTCGAAGGCCCGGGCACGTTGCTCGATATCCAGGGCGAGCTAGCGAAAGCCTCGGGGAACGCTTTGTTCGTGGGGACGGAGGAGCCGTTACGGATCCGGGTGAATTTTCTTCGCCCGCGCGAGGCCGATTCTTATGACTGGGATGCCCTGGTGGCTGTGGCGGATGAGCTAGCGGGAGAAAATTTGGTCGCGAAATAAGGGAGCTTGCGACCGCGTGCCGAAAATCTCGGAGGAGCGGATGGCGTAGCCACTTGAACGAAGACCCGGAGGTGGCTACGAGGGAGAGCAGCGACCGAGCCGCCGAAGGCTTCACGGCAGAAAGAGGTGCCCGAAGGGCATTGAGCGCCGCGCAGCGGCTCCCTGGGAGCGCAACGACTCCCCCGGACCGCAAAGCGGGCCGTTCGCTACTGTCGACCCGTGATGATGCGAGTCGTGATCCTCCTAGGCGTCGCCGTCATGGTGGTCATCGCCGTGGTCGCGATCGTGCTCATGGTGAAAGACATTCGCGCCAACCGCCCCGCGTCTCGGCGCGCAATCATGACGCTCTGCACGGCCGGCATCGTCGCAGCCGCGACCATCGCCTACGCCGTCATCTGACACGAGCGCTCGTCGGCCGGCACAGGACTCGAGAACGATCAGGGCGCACGAAGAAGCCCCCGCCCGGCTGGGGGAGCCGGAATGCGGGGGCTGCTGCTGCCTAGCGGATTAGGGACCGCCCGGCAGCTCTCGGCCAGCTCGGGGGGAAGCTGACCGGAGCCAAGCTACGCGCGGCCCCTGACGGCTCTCCCGGGCTCAGTAGGGAGCGACCGAGGTCACGATGCGATCCTCAGGGAGCGTGGCGCACACATTGTCGATCGCGTCCGCCGGCGTCGGTGCGGTGACCTCCACGGCCACGGCCTCGGCGCTCGTGTCGCCCTCGGGGCGGTGCCTGACGAACCAGCTCATGCCCGGGCGCTACCCGCGGTCACGACGGCCACTCATCTGGCTCGGGGTGCAGCCGGCCCGTCAGGGCCGACAGCTTGGCCTCGTGTTGGATCATCCACGCGACGGCGCTGTTCAGGCTGTCCTCTCGGCGTAGCCAGGGGCGGCCGCCGGCATCGTCTCGGCCGTGGGCGTAGCAGTGATAGACGATGCCCCCCAGCTCGGCCCGCGAGAGGACGTAGCCAAGGGGCGCGGAGCGCACCCGGCGGACTTGCCAGACACCGAACGTGCCGGGGATCGGCGGCACTGCAAACGGATGGGTCGGAATCGGCCGGCGCAGAATCTTCGCTGCGACCTCACCGGACCCCTGAACTCCCGCGGGCGGCAGCGTACGGCCAGCCTCCGTCAGCGCAGCGCGAAGAGTCAGTTTCTGCGGTCCCAGAGGTCGAGGGCCGTCTCGATCATGTCGAGGGCGGCGTCGAAGTAGCCGGCTAAAGCAAGCAGACTCGGCGTCATCATGAAGTCCGCGCCGCCGTGCTCGGACGGCCCGATCTGCTCGCGGTCGAGCATGAGCAGAATCATCGAGCCGTTGGCGTGAGCCATGCCGCTAGAGGTCTGCCAAAGAGTCAACGGCGACTGGAACAAAGAGGGCAACAGGGGGCCTATGTCCTTAAGACGGGCCGTCACCCTCTCGACGTCTCGAAGGTCGACGCCGACTAGGCCGGGCCGAGCATCCCTGTCCCGTTCGAGGGCGGCAAGGGTCTTTGCCCAGCCCGGGTCGTCTCGCTCCAACTGCTGCATGGCAACGTGAACCAGACGACGGTTCTCGCGGGCAAGTTTCAGCGAGCGGAGCACTCGGTCGTCGCGGGACGCCGGGTGCAGGAGCCACAGGGCCGTGCCCGTGGCCTCGTAGGCGCTCCTGACGAGTGTGAACATGGCGAAAGGCAGGACGGCTCCGCCGTCCGTGACGATGATCTTGAACGCGTGCAGGTGGTCAAGGGCGACGCCGAGGCCGGCCCGCACCTGGTCCGGGACCGAGCTGTACGGGGTGGCGCTGCGGTCCCCCGCCAAAGACGAACCTGCGCGGATCGCTAGCGCCTCGGACCGGGCCACGAGGGCGTCGTAGCGGGTGAAGCTACGCGCTAGCGACGTCGGCCCAGCTCCTCATGCTCGGGAGCTTCCTGCCGGTCGTGTCGGCCCTGCTCATCGTCGCCCGCTGCTGTCATGCAGCCATTTTGCGGGCCCCAGTCGGCGTCCGGTAGGCGATCGGCTTCCGGGATTTCCACGGTCTAGCGAGGATGTACACATGAGCACCCACGTCAGATTCGTCGCGCTGCTGTTCCCGAACGTGACGCAGCTTGACTTGACCGGCCCGGTGCAGCTCTTCTCACGACTGCCCGGTGCGACCATCGACCTGGCCTGGCGCGACCGCGAACCGGTCGCCACCGACTCGGGATTCGCGATCGTGCCGACGGTGACGTTCGACGAAGCCCCGCAGGCGGACGTGCTCCTGATCCCGGGAGGGCAAGGTGCGTTCGACCTGCTCGACGACGAGCGAGCCATCGACTTCGTCAAGCGGCAGGCTGAGCAGACACGCTACGTCACCAGCGTGTGTACCGGAGCCTTCGTGCTCGGTGCTGCAGGGCTGCTGATCGGCAAGCGGGCGACGACGCACTGGGCATCCCACTCGCTGCTCGAGACCATCGGAGCAGTGCCCGAGCATGGGCGGGTGGTCCGTGACGGTCGCATTATCACTGGCGGCGGGGTGACCAGTGGCATCGACTTCGCCCTGACCGTCGCCGCGGAGGTGTACGACGACGACACGGCACGTTCCGTGCAGCTGACGATGGAGTACGACCCTCACCCCCCGTTCGACGCTGGGTCACCAACGCGTCCAGAGGCCGATCCGGCGCAGGTTCAACGCGCCGTTGCAGACGCTCGACGCCGACGAGGACCAGTCGTCGCCCAAGCGGCATCCAGACTAGGACTGGCGTCGCAATAGCCGATCGGTCACCGACCAACGGCGGGGGCTAGCCACTCCCCCGCAGCTACGGGGCGCCGGCTGTCTCGATAGGTCAGTCCGAAACTGATCTCGGTGAACGATCCTCTAACGGGCGGCGATTACCGTTCCCCCCATCGGCCTGGTCTCGGCTGCTGGGGGGGTGTAGCGAACAGCACGAGCCCAAGTACAGGTCATGAACAATGTGGTCAGTCCGAAACCGTTGGAGTTTTCATGAGGAAGACAGCACTCGTCCCTATGACCGTCGCGTTGGTCTCGGTTCTTGGCGGGTGCACCTCAACTACGGCGCCGCAGGTGACGGCCATCAACGAGCAAATCGACGAGCTAGGCCTCCACGAACTAGGCGACCTGAAATGCAACTTCACGTACGAGCCTGGGCCCTTTGATCAGACCGGAAACAGGTACCTCCGACAGGTCGTCCTCGACGATGAGGCAAACGCGCCAAAAGCAATTCAAGCGCTCGAAGATCAGGGCTTCGAAATTCAGGCTCGAAGTCGAGTTCCCCACGGCGAGCTGGTGAACCTAGAAGGTCCGAACGGCATGACGGCCGGCGTTTCCACAGCAACAGCGGACGCAGCTGGGACCGTGTTGCCCTTTGACGGGCTCGAAGACTGCCCTGTGCCAACCAACGGGCTGATAGTTGTGGGACTCTCCCTGCCCAAGTAACTCCCAGAGGACGCGCGCTCGTCAAACTGGTGACCGCCCGACTCGGGACCGTCTAAGGGGCGCCCGGCCTGCGAGCTATCCAAAAACCCGGACCGGTTTAAAACCCCGTTTCGAACCGGTCGCCGTTTGCGAGTAGCTGATCCAAGCCCGCCGCTGCCACACCTAGAACCAATCGTTGCTGACCGCTCCGGTTGGCGACGGCTTACGGGACACTATCCCTACCAATTTAGGTTCAGGAAGCTAAGAACGATGCCTAATGCGCCAATGGCCACAAAGCCGATGCCGGCGGCCTTGGCGTTGCGTGAGGTGTAGGCACCATCAACTTCCTCGCGACCGGGCACTCGACCACTCGTCTTTCCCAGCCAAGACGCGAGAAAGGCTGAGTTCCGGAGGACAAGAGCACCCGAGACCAGCAGCACAATACCGACGATGAGAGCGGGCCAGAACACAGTCATGCCCTGAGGTTAGGGCCCCGTGCGGGGTTTGGGTGAGGGATCGTCTAACGGGCACCTTCTTGTGAAGCTCTACGGGGCTGTCGGCGACATTGACGAGCCGTCTAGTCTCGGGTCATGAGCACCGCCGAGCCGCTGGCGCCGCCGCGACTCCCAGCCAGTCTCGACGCGGGAGCGATCACGGTCCTGATCGTCGGCTTCGCAGCGACCTTGGTCGTCATCGTCGTCGCAGTTCTCTGGCGCGACATCATGGGCGACGTCTTCCTGTGGGCTAGGCCAATTCTGGTAGGCGTGCAGTTGTCGCTGTGGCTCCTGGCGTCCGCACTTTCTGGGCGCCGCATGCTACGTGACCACCGCGCACTTGTTCCGGCGCTCTGGCTGACTGGCGCTGCTGCTGTGGCCTCCCACGCGAGCATGTTCCTGCTCACAGCCAGCCTCCCCTGCCCGTCTCTCTGTTAGGGGCCTGAGCCGGAGGGACGATCCGCGGGACGGGCCCCTAGGGCACCGACCGCTGACCGATCCCCAAATGGGACAGTCGACGCTCCAGGAACTGGCCACTCAACGAGTCGCCCCGCCAGACGGTCCTGAGGTATGAAAAGGACATGAATCCCTTCTTCGACGCCTACCCGTTAGCTGGCTGGTCTATCTTCGGCCTGTCCGTGATCGGAGCTGTCATTGTGGGGCTCGTCCTGAAACATCAGAAAAAATGAAGCCAGCCCTAACGCTGCGGCCGGCCCGACGCACCAGAATCGGCATGCTGGCGCTCGGGGCCATCGCCATTGCCGCTGGCACAAGCTTCGCCTTCCTGGCATCCGGCAACGAGGCCGTCTACGTGGTTGCGGCGGTGCTGCTACTGACAGGGTCTTGGCTCGGAGTCCGAGCACTTCATGTTGGTCTCTACCTGCATAGCGATCGCCTGATCTCCTACGGGTTTCTTTTCTCCCGAACAATTAAACGAGCATGGATCACCGACGTGAGCGAAGCCCCCTTGATCATCAATTACAGGGTTTCCGGAGACAGTCTTGGTCGGTCTTTCGAGGTTTGGGCCTTTAGCACTCCCGGAGACACAGTCACACGAAGCAGCGGTGCGAAGTCGAGGCGTGCCGCGGCGATGGCGATTCGCCGATGGATAGATGAACAAGGTGCCCTGTAGTCAATCGGCTATCGGACACCTGCTCCGCTGCTCCACCACTCTCATCGCAACTGACCACCGAGGCGAGGTGACAGGCTTAGTGCATGCTCACCGATGATGAGATCCTGACCGCGATGCGCATGGCTGTCGGAAAGTGTCGGTCTGCGGGATCGGACCTGGCATATCTCGACTATGAAATGAGGGACATCCGGGCCTTGCCCGGTCACCTCGATGTCGAACTCGTTCAGCGGGACGGCCACTCCGCGCGTCTTCTGATCGCCCTCCCATCCAGCGGTGAACTCCAGTATTGGCTCTTCGCACCTCCCGAAGACGCCCAAGGGTGGGTCAGCCAGCTATTCATCTGGATTGACGAGGAGGTCTTCACTAGCGGGCTCTCGGACGGGCGCACAAGAGTGGAGAAAGACGGTGACAGTTATGTCCAGACCGCTCCCTACGGTTGGCGTTTGACCGACACGTCCGAGGATGCGCGCCTCTCGAAAGCGGCCGGCACCCAAGGTTGGTACGGATGACGATCCCCTATCGGGCAGTGCACGTTTGTTCCGCGCGGCACGAAATGATGGTGGCATGTCCACCCCCGAGCAACTCGTGCCGACCGTTCGTCGTGCGGATCTCACCGGAAGTGACGCAGCGCAGATAGGAAAGCTCGTCGCCGACTACCTCATCCAGACCGAGCGGGAAAGGCCGAGCACCTAGACGGCACCCACGGTCCGACGCCATTGCCTGAGAAGTACCGCCATGAGGTCGACGAGTCTTGCTCCGCGTATGCCCCTGCCGACGTGTACGTGGCTGGGTTGCAGGGCCACCTAGTCGGCGTCGCTGTGGTCCTTGGCGGCCAGGACGCGGACGAACTGAAGAGAGTGTGGGTCGATCCAGCTGCTCGCGGAACTGGCGCAGGATCCGCACTCCTCAACGCAGCGCTGACACGTGACGAGCAGCACCCGCTCCGGCTGACAGTGTGGAGGTGGCGCGATGACGCGATCAGGCTCTACTCCCGACGCGGCTTTCAAGCCGTTGCCTCATGGGACCCGCGTCCTGACCTGATCTGCATGGAACGACGAACCTGACCCGACCTCGCAAGCATTCCAGGCACGGATCGCCTAACGGGACACCGCTCCCACGCCTCATGGTTGGATCGGCCTATGCCGCAGGGAAAGCCATCAGAACCGCGAACCGAAAAGCAAAATATCGGGACGATGGTCTTCGGTCTGGGGCTCGGGGCTTTTGGCGCGGCCTGGCTTATCTTCAACCCCGATTGGTCGGACATCACGACTCGAGGTTTACCGGTCTGGTTGGTCGGCCTATTGCTCATTGGGCCTTCGTGCGTTCTGTTCGTGATTGGACTACGCGGCTTCCTTGCCAACAAGCCGTAGTTGCGGCGATGTTCACACCTGGATAGCTCGAAGGAGTCACGCACAGACCCCTGAGTAATGGCTTAGCCGAGGCCAGCGGTAGGGGGATCGTCTATCGGGCACCACGGTCGTTTCCGACGCGCGACCGCGGTCACTGACGGATATCGTCCTGAGCGACGAAGGAACCTTTTGGGGGTCGACCGTGAACAGGTACAGGCGCATGCTCGCTTGGATTCTTGGACCCATTGCCATCTTGTTCCTCGCCTTTACGATTTTCGCCGCCGCCACGGGCTTCGTCTCGTGGTTGCCCCCTCTAATCGCGACGATCTGCCTACTCGGCGGTGGCACGGTCATTTGGATCAGTCTTGGCAAAGCGCCCCGGTAGCGAGTCCTACCGGTCTGCTGATCGATCGGCTAACGGGCGGACGCGGGTTAGTAGCTAATGGCGCAGTCGGTGAATCCGGTCATGCCAAGGAAAGCCGCGCAACAGGCGATCGAGTGGACGGAGGCGGACGGGTTCAGGCCGGTGCTCGGACTGGGGAGGATCGCCACGATGATCGACGTCGTTCACCGAGTCGGCGGGCCTTAGCGCTCTCGCGTCAGCCTCGGAAAACCACCCGCGTTCCTCGAACATGACGACCTCCGTCGGTTCCGAGAAGCATCCCAGCGGAATGGTTCGCAGTCAACGATCCCCTATCGGGCGCTCCTACCTCCCTCGTTCAGCCGGTCCCGGCACGGTGAAGCGGGTCGATGTGTCGCTCATCGCCCTGCCTCCTCTTCGGTCTGGCTTAGAGGTGACGGGTGAAGAAGTCGACTGCGTCCGAGGCGGCAGCCTCCCGGACGTGGGAAGGATCCTCTCGGTCACCGAGGAAGACGTAGTGGCCTGCGGTCGCGCCGACGCTGCCCGCCTCCGCTCGAGGCATGAGATCGGCGTACACGTGTGCGTTCTCCGCAGGGGGCGTGATGTCGTCGACGTCGCCCCAGCGCACGAGCACGGGCGCCTCGATCATCCTCAGAGACGCAGGCGTGAGGACCTCTGCGATGCCGGGTGCGAAGAGGGCCCCGGCGCGCACGCGAGGATCACGGACGGGACGCGCAGCGGACTGGGCCAGCAGCTCGAGTTGCTCGATCGAGTACTTCGCGCGGAGCGCCTCGATGAGGTCCGGGAACTCGGGCACGTGCGGGGCAGCGACGTGTCCGGCAAAGAGGGCGCTCATGACCCAAGTGTCGATCTGAGCACCGAGCAGAGCGGCGACTGTGTAGCCCCCGAGGGAGAAGCCGGCGCTGCCGATCCGGCGCTCGTCGACGTCATAATGGCCCTGCACGTGGTCCAGGAGATAGCTGATGTCTGTCGGCCGCTCAGAAACCAAGGTGAAGCCCTCGACGAGGTACTCGTCGTTGTAGCTGTTGCCGTGATGGTCGACGGAAGCAACGAGGAAGCCTGCCTCGTTCAACGGCGCTGCCAGCCAATCGAGGTCTTCCCCGGCGCCGCCGGTGCCATGGGACAACAAGACGGTCGCAGCCGGCCCTCTTCGGCGGCTCGGCCAGACACGCGCACGGATCGGCCGCGGCCCCGACCCCGTCCAGCTCGGTCTCGTCGCGTCGTGGAGAAGCACCGTCTCTGGTTGCACGGTCGGAGCCTATAGGCCTGCACGGAGGACACCGCGCGACGAGTTCCGGTCGCCCCCCAGTCCGTTGGTGGATGGGCTATCGAGACAGCGGCGGCCTGAACTGGTCGAGGGATTCTGCCGGGTGCGTTGCGCTAGCTACCTCCCCTACGTAGCTGACGAATAGGCTCGCGCGTGTGAGCAGAAGGATTCGACCCGGTCGTATGCCCAAGAGAGGCAATGAGGCGCCCCCGGAATCGCCAGACGCAGAAACACGCTTCAGGGAAATGCCCGTAGTTGAGCTACTTGAGGCTCTTGAGTGGGTGCGGTCCATTCGGGGCGACCACACGCCAGGGCTCGACCGCAAACAGGACCAGCTCATCAATGACATCGCCTCTGTCGGTTTCGAAACGCTACGAGATCGAGAAGAGGACCTCCGAGCTGCCGGGTTGACGCACCGCGCCGATCGTTGGTTGCACTACGAGAACTACCTGTAGCCCGAGAGCTGGCAAGGCGCGTGCGCACGACGATCGTCTATCGGACGTTGAACCGAGCCCAGGAGTCGGCCGGCATCTCCGGGCGGCCAGGGACATCGCGCTGTTCGAAGCTGCACGTTGGGTCGATCTCACTCGCTACCTTGCGCCAGAACCTCGCTGCGACGTCGTTGCGTTCTTGGTAGGCAACGGCCCACCGCCCAGGGTGTGCCGCGGTCAGTTCTGTCACGGCGACTTGTCCGATGCGAGAACGCCGCGCGCCGTGCGCGACGAAAAAGCTGCTGATTATGTGCTCGTCAGCGTCGAGCCCGCGCAGGACCGCGAACCCGACCGGGTGCGATCCCGAGCGGAAGATGTGGGCCGACCAGCCCGGTTGCGAGAGGCCGGCGTCGAGTCGTTCCTGCCGGAAGCGGCCGCGCTCGTCAGGAAGTGTGCCGGTGAACGCGGACATCTCGTGGCGGAACATGGTCCAGAGCTGTTCGAGCTCGGGGCGGTGCCGCTCGTCAGCGGTGGAGATGGTGGGCGGCTTGAGAGTGGTCATACAAGAAAACCTCCACCGAGCCGGTAGAGGTTTTGTTGCTGTCAGTCTACCGCTCCGACCGGTTCGCCATCCCTTATCGGCCCTCTCAAGGCAGGAGTGTCGAGGATCGAGAGGCCATCACCAGAAAGACGCCGGGAACCGTTGCTGCAGGCTCCGGAGGATGCGAAAAGTGGACTCGTCATCCAAGCCCGTGACCGTCTGCCACAAGGAGCCGGCTCCGACGATGGCCGAGGCGAACACGATCTCAGTTGCCAAGAGGATGCGTCGCCAATCCTCCGGAGGCAGCGCAGCCTTCGCCTTCAGCGCAGCCGACAACCTCTCCTCCTCCTCGAAAAAACCAGCCGTGCTGGTGAACCCCATCGCGACGGCCATCGCATCCGTGAGATCAGCAGGGCCTCCCCATTGCCCGAGGCCTTGCCATAGCAACGTTCGCTCGTCATCGCTCAGCTCGAAGTGGACAGGCTCGGAGGCCGAGCCCTCATCAAACGCGTTCACGACTGCTCCCCCCGTTGAATCGCGCGGTAGACCGTCGAGCGGGCGACGCCGAATAGCTCCGCGATCTCGCTCGTCGTGTGGGCGCCTGTGCGATGCAGCTGCATCAGGTGCTTCTCCTGCGAGGAAGTCAGCTTCGGCTTACGGCCACGGAGCTTGCCAGCGGCCTTGGCGATCGCCATGCCCTCACGGGTGCGGGCTCGGATGAGGTCGGCCTCGAACTCGGCGACCATGCCGAGCACGTTGAAGAGCAGTCGGCCGACAGGGTCCGTGGGGTCGTAGACCGCTCCCCCGAGGTTTAGGGCCACGCCCTTCTTCGTCAGCTCGTCCGCGATGTCCGTCGCGTCGCGCAGTGAGCGGGCGAGGCGATCGAGCTTCGTGACGACCAGGACGTCGCCAGCACGGCACGCTGCCAGCGCCTCGCGGAGGCCAGGCCGAGCGCGAGTGGTGCCCGACAGACCGTGGTCAACATGGATGTGATCATCATCAACACTTAGCGCCCTGAGACCGTCACGTTGTGCTGCGAGGTCCTGCCCCGAGGTCGAGACACGGGCGTATCCGATGAGCATCTGACGACTGTAGCGTTTAGACCCCCATCACCGGGCATTTTTGCGGGACAGGCATACGCGAATCCGCAGGTCAGGAGCTACTTGCCCTCAGACGGCCAAGAACGGCCCGCGAAGGTGTCCCGATGAACGACCGGCGACCGGGCGTCGGCGACACGCACGACGCGCCGCGCACCCGACCTGCGTAGGATTTCTCATCATGAAGCTCGCCGAAGCCCTCCTGCAACGGTCCGACGCCCAGCGCCGGGTCGACCAGCTGCGTGATCGCGTCACCGCGAACGCCCGCTACCAGGAGGGCGAAGAGCCCACCGAGGACGCCGCCGAGCTGCTGCGCCAGGCGGTCGACACCCTCGCCGTCCTCGAGTCGCTCGTCGTGCGCATCAACCTCACCAACGCCCGCACGACCCTCGCCGACGGCAGCACGATGACCGCTGCCCTGGCCCGCCGCGAGACCCTGCGCGCCACCCACGCCCTGCTCGTGACCGCCTCCGACGCGGCCCGCGGCGCCTCCGGCGGCTACCGCCAGCTGCGCAGCGAGCTACGGATGTTCTCGGCCCTGCCGGTCGCCGAGCTGCGGGACCGTGCCGACGCCGTCGCCAAGGACCTCCGCGAACTCGACGTCGAGATCCAGAAGACCAACTGGGAGGCCGAACTGCAGAACTGACCTGCGCGGTGAGTCGGTAGACGTCACCGGGGCGAGCACGAACCGCGACCGGCGGTCATCCCGGTCACCCTGCAGGCGCGGAGGGCAGCGCTACGACTCACGTCGTCACCACTCAGCCCCGCACCGATCACCGGTGACCGCGCACCCTGCATCGTTCACCACCGTGTGCTGACCGGAGACGTCGAGGGCGGGATCGGGGACCTCACCGCGCCTCCTGGGGCTGCCTCCGTCGGCACACGTCCGCGTCGCGGTCCGTCCCGCGACGGGGGCGACGATCGATAGGCTCGCCGGGTGACGGATCAGGCAGCCCGTGGGGCGTTCATCGTGTTCGAGGGCATCGACGGGTCGGGCAAGTCGACGCAGGCGCGTCTGCTCACCGCCCGCCTCCAGGACGCGGGGGTGCCGGTGCACCAGACGGCCGAGCCGACGAACGGCCCCGTCGGCACGTTGATCCGCAACGGCTTCAACCGCCGGGTCGACCTGGACGACCGCGTCATCGCGTCGCTCTTCGTCGCCGACCGCCTCGACCACATCACCAATACCCACGACGGCATGCTCGGCATCGTCGAGCGGGGCACGACCGTCCTCTGCGACCGGTACCACCTGTCGTCACAGGCCTACCAGGCGTCCGACGTGGGCAGCGACTGGATCGCCTCGTCGAACTCCATCAGCACCGACCTGATGCTGCCCGACCTGACGATCTACCTCGACGTCTCGCCCGAGGTCGCCCTCGAGCGCCTCGCCAGCGGACGCACGACCACCGACCGGTTCGAGGTCGACGAGCGACTCCGGGCAGCCCGCGAACGCTACGCCGAGGCCATCGAGCAGGCCGACGAGGTCGTCGTCACGGTCGACGCCGACCGCTCGACCGACGAACTCGCCGACGCCGTCTGGCACGAGGTCTCGACCCGGCTCGACCTCGGGTCGCTGGCGCGTCCGCAGGGCTGACACCGCGCCTCCTCGGGTGACCGAGCCGTCACGACGTGCCTGTCGCCCCGACACGTGGGCGACACCCCGACGGGGTCAGGAGGCGCGGGCCGCGTCGACGACGGACGGTGCGTCCGCTGCTCCCCCGGCCCCGTCGCGCGTGATCTCGGCCCAGACGTCGTCGAGCGACAACCCGACGACGGCGGCGATCGCGGCGATCGTCGAGAAGGCCGGGGTCGCCACGCGACCGGTCTCGATCTTGCGCAGGGTCTCGGGCGACAGCCCGGCGTCCAGGGCGACCTGCAGCATCGGCCGGGAGCCACGGGCCCGCCTCAGCAGCACCCCGAGGCGGCGACCGCGTTCGATCTCGGCGGGCGTGAGCGGCAGACGGACCATGCCCCGAGCGTAGTGCGCCGGAGGCCCGAGTGGGATACCTTTACCGGGATGATCTTCGGCACGCGAACGGCAGGACACCCATGATCGAGATCTTGAACCCCTCCGAGATCGAACGGGCCCGGGCGACCGGCGCACTCGTCGGCACCATCCTGCAGACGCTGCGCGACCGGGTGACCGTCGGCACGAACCTGCTCGACGTCGACTCGTGGACCCAGACGATGATCGACGAGGCCGGGGCGGTCTCGTGCTACGTCGACTACGCGCCGTCGTTCGGCCGGGGCCCCTTCGGCCACTACGTCTGCACGGCCGTGAACGACGCCGTGCTGCACGGGCTGCCGCACGACCGACGACTCGACGACGGCGACCTGCTGACGCTCGACCTCGCCGTCGTGCTCGACGGGGTGGCGGCCGACTCGGCCGTGAGCTTCGTCGTGGGCGACTCCCGTCCGGCCGAGAGCGTCCGCCTGATCGAGACGACCGAGCGGGCGCTCGAGGCCGGCATCGCGGCGGCCGGGCCGGGGGCGCGCATCGGCGACCTGTCGCACGCGATCGGCTCGGTGCTGTCGGACGCGGGCTACCCGATCAACGTCGAGTTCGGCGGCCACGGCATCGGCTCGACCATGCACCAGGACCCGCACGTGTCGAACACCGGGCGCCCGGGGCGGGGCTACCGCCTGCGGCCCGGGCTGTTGCTCGCGCTCGAACCGTGGGTGATGACCGACACCGACGAGCTCGTCACGGACGCCGACGGCTGGACGCTGCGCAGCGCGACGGGCTGCCGGACGGCCCACAGCGAGCACACGATCGCCATCACCGAGGACGGCGCCGAGGTGCTGACGCGGCGCCCCGTCCGCTAGCCCGACCGCCAGCCCCTCCGCACGGACAGGCTCAACCCTCGACGGCCGGCTGGCCCTGCCCGGTCAGGCGCAGGAACCCGCTCAGCAGCCCGAGCCCCGCGATCGAGGTGGGCAAGCCCGTCGCGAGCAGCGGGGAGTGCACCAGGAACGCCGCCCACTTCGCCCGCGACAAGGCCACGTTCAACCGGTTCGGCATCAGCAGGAAGTCCAGCCCGCGCGGGATGTCGGCGGCACTCGACGCCGCCAGCGAGACGACGGCCACGACGGCCTCCTGCCCCTGGAACAGGTCGACCGTGCCGACGGGCGTCTCGTCGAAGCCGGCCGCGTCGAGGTGTTCGCGCAGCACGGCGCCGTGGGCGTTGTACGGCGCGACGACGATGACGTCGGCCGCGGTCAGGGGCCGGGTGCCGTCGGCGTCCGACCAGTCGAGCCCGACGACCGACCGCACGATCTCGACGACCGCCCGGGCCTCCTCGACCGACGAGGTCGTGTTGCCGACGTGCGTCACCGGTTCGACGTGCAGGCCGGGTGCGACGCCCTCGAGCCGGCGGTCGGAGGCATGGGCGGTCAGTGCCCCGCCGTAGGACAGCTCGCTGACCGGGGCGCACAGCGCCGGATGCATGCGCCAGGTGGTGGCGAGGAAGTAGCCGTACTCGGCCGGAAGCACGTCGTGGCCGTCGGCCAACCAGCCGAGGGCCGACTCGTCGACCGGCTCGGGGTGGCTGCCCTGGCTGACCTGCGGCAGCTGCTGCGGGTCGCCGAGCAGCAGCAACCGCGTCGCGGCGACCGAGGCCGCCACGGTCGAGGCGAGGGAGAACTGCCCGGCCTCGTCGACGACCAGCAGGTCGAGGGAGGCGCGGGCCACCTTGTCGGCGTTGGCGAACCCCCAGGCCGTCGCCCCGAACACGGCCCCCACGGCCTGCCCGCCGCCGTCGACCCCGGCACCGCCCGCGCCACCGTCGGCCTCGGCGAGGAACGCGGCCTCACCGCCGGACTTCAGGGCACGCCAGGGCTGCTCGTCGGCCTGCTCGGCGGTCGTGCCCGACTTCGGCACCTTGCCCACGCGCTCGGGATCGACGCCGGCCGTGATGGCCGCCCGCAGGACGTTCTCGACCACGGCGTGCGACTGCCCGACGACCCCCACGCGCCAACCGTGCTCACGAACGAGCCGGGCGACGACCCGCGAACCGACGTAGGTCTTGCCCGTGCCGGGAGGGCCCTGGACGGCGAGGTACGAGCGGTCGAGGTCGAGCAGGGTCTCGACGACGGCCGAGACGGTGTCGTTCCCGACCACGCGTGCGGGCCCGCCACCCGACCGCCGACGCGGCGGCTGCCGCCGCAGCAGGTCGAACGCCGGGTCGGGCAGCATCTCGGGCAGGGCGTCGAGCACGTGCCCACCCCATTCGGCGATCGCCTCGGGCTGCGGAGTGGCCCGGGGAGGCGCGGCGGGCGTCAGCGCGACCGGGAACGCGTCGTGCCGGTCGTCGTCGCCGGTGACGCGCTCGAGCAGCACGACCTCGTGCCGGTCGCCGTTCGGGCCGGCCTCGACCACCGTCGACCCGACGGCACCCCGCAGCCCGGGGCCGAGCGAGGCGACCCCGGGCGGGACGGGAGCGTCGTAGACGGCGTAGGGAGCGCCTCCTTCGCCCAGGCGACTGCCGGGCGCGAGGCGGCCGCGCAGCCGCACCTCGCGGCTGAGCTTGCGGGCCCGGGAAAGCTTCTGCCACTCGCGCTCGACCGACGCCGTCTCGACCACGAACACGTCGCGGGTGTCGGCCCAGTCGTCGACCGGGTTGCGGAGGCGGTCGAAGTGCTCTTGCCAGAACGTCTTGGCCTCGCGGCGGTGGTAGTCGATGGCCGACGCCGCGAGGGCGATGGCCGTCTGGTCGGGGGTGCGGTCGAGCGGGTCGACGTCGGCCACGTGCGCCGCGAGGCCCACGGCGACCGGGTTCGGCTCGCGGGGCACGCGGGCGAGTTCGAGCGGGTCGGGCGCGGTCGGGCCGTCGGGGTCGTCACCCCGGGTGCCGTGCCGGTCGGCCAGCTCGAGCAACCAGTCGCGCAGCCGCAGGGTCGACCGGCAGTCGTACTCGTTGTAGTCGCGGACCTCGTCGAGCATCTGGTCACCCCGCGACGCGTCGCCGGTGGTGCGTTCGGCGATGGCGTCGACGTACATCGTGATGCTGGCGGTGGCCGTCTTGACGTCGCTCTGCCGGAGATCGTCACCCATGTAGAGCGGCTCGAGCTTCTTGAGCGAGTAGCTGTGCGACCCGACGAGCAACGCCTGCCGCACGACCGGGTAGAGGTCGACGAGCACGCCGTCGCGGAGCAGGTCGTCGACCGCGTCCTCGCCGACGCCGTGGCGCGCCGCCAGCGAGAGCAGGTGGCTGCGCTCGTACGAGGCGTAGTGGTACACGTGCAGGTCGGGGAATCGCCGGCGGCGCTCGGCGAGGTAGTCGAGGAAGTCGATCAGCGCCTGCCGCTCGCCCGCGAAGTCATGAGCCCAGAAGGCCCGGAAGGTGCCGTCGGCCTCGACCAGCCCGAAGAGGTAGTCGAGGCCCCAGGCCCGCCCGTCGCCCTCGGTGTAGAGCGGGTCGCCCTCGAAGTCGAAGAAGACGTCGCCGGCGTCGGGCCGCGGGATCG
The DNA here is from genome assembly GCF_044742985.1 of Frigoribacterium sp. NPDC087798. NCBI lineage: Bacteria > Bacillati > Actinomycetota > Actinomycetes > Micrococcales > Microbacteriaceae > Frigoribacterium > Frigoribacterium sp. NPDC087798. The sequence goes on from NZ_JBIUVP010000007.1 coordinate 22,965, forward strand.
TCCGCAGGGCGTCGGCGTCGACGACCTCGACCGCGGGCGCGCCGGTGTGGTCGCGCTCGGTGGCGAGCTGCACCCGGGCCTGCCCCCGCAGCCGGGCGAGGGCCGTCGCCCCGATGCCGGCGACGGGCCCGTCCGACCCGGCGAGCTCGTCGATCGTGGCGACGCCGGCCAGGTGCAGCCGCTGACGTTGCTCGCCGCGCAGGCCGGCGACGAGCACGAGGTCGCGGTGCTCGTCGACCTGGGCCTGGCAGGCCGTGCAGCGCCCGCAGGCGGTGACGCCCGGGTCGCCCCAGGCGAGCGGCCCCTCGGCGGCGAGCCGCTCGGCGAGGGCGGCCCGCAGCCGGTCACGCTGGACCCGGTAGACCGGCAGCACGTCGGCGACGTCGTGCACGCTCTCGCTGCCGTCGCCGAGCACGAGGCGCACGGTGTCGGCCGACGGCAGCCCGAGCGCCCGGATCTGGTCGGTGTAGGCCGCGACCTGCAGCAGCGCGGGGATCTTCGCGTGGCGGGCGAGCTTCGTGTCGTAGACCTCGTAGGTGCCGTCGTCGGTGCGCACCACGAAGTCGCTGAAGCCGATGAACGATCCGTCGAAGAACGTCGCCTGGAAGAGCACGTCGGCCCCGGAGGCCATGGCGAGCCGCGCCTCCTCGGCGGCCGCCGCGTAGCCCGACGGGGCCGGACGGTCGAACTCGACGACGTCACGGGTCGCCCGCAGCGCCTCGAGGTAGCGCAATTCGTGCGCGTCGCCGAGCCGGGCCGTGCGGTCGAGCATGTCGTCGGACGCGTCGGCGACGGCATCGACCCGGCCGAGCTTCGCGTCGAGCCGTCGGAGGAACGACCACTCGCACGCGGACCAAGTCGTCAGGTCGGACGGGCTGGTGACCACCCGGTCGTCGTCGAGGTACACGCGGACTCCTTCTGTCGGGACGCGGCCTGGACGCCCGCCCCGAGCCTAGGAGGCGCCACCGACACCCCGGGACGCCTCACGCGGGCGAGCCGGGCGCGGTCCGCAGGTGCAGCCGCTCGCCCTGCCGACCGAACAGGCTGAGCACCTCGACGGCCCGGTCGTCGGCCCGGCCGAACCAGTGCGGCGTGCGCGTGTCGAACTCGGCCGCCTCGCCGGCGGGCAGCACGAGGTCGAGGTCGCCCAGCACGAGCCGGATGCGTCCACGCAACACGTACAGCCAGTCGTAGCCCTCGTGCGTGCGGAGCACGGGTTCGCTCCGAGGCGAGGCCGCACGAATCACCATCTTGAAGGCCTGGATCGCGCCGCCCCCGCGCGAGAGCGGCACGACCGTCATGCCGTGCTGTTGCCGGGGCTTGAGGTGCACGCGGGGGTCGCCGGTCTCGGGCGCGCCGACGAGGTCGTCGAGCGGAACCCCGTGCTCGCGGGCGAGCGGCAACAGCTGTTCGAGGGTGGGCCGCCGGAGCCCGGACTCGAGCCGGGACAGGGTGCTGACCGAGATGCCGGTCCGCTCCCCCAGTTCGGCGAGGGTCACGCCGCGCCGCGCGCGCAGGCTACGCAGGCGCGGGCCGACCGCGGCGAGGACGTCGTCGGTGCTCGGGGCGTCGGCACCGGGGGCGTTCGTGGGGTGGTCCATGCCGGTCATCTTGCCACTTCGGCAACAGAGCTTGCCAGCCCGACGACCCAGGTCGCAGGATCGGGTCAGGAGGTCACACCATGAACCAGAACACTGACTCGGTCGACGCCGTCCACGACGTCGTCCACGACGTCGTCGTGATCGGCGGCGGTGCCGCCGGACTCAGCGGCGCCCTGTCGCTCGTCCGCGCCCGCCGCACCGTGCTCGTCGTCGACGACGACCGGCCCCGCAACGCTCCCGCCGAGGGCGTCCATGCGTTCCTCACCCGCGACGGCGTCGCCCCGCGCGAGCTCACCCGCCTCGGTCGCGCCGAGGTCGGGGCGTACGGAGGCGCGATCACGTCGGGCACCGTGACCGGCGTCCGTCGCGACGACGACCCCGTCGCCCCCTTCGTCGTGACCGTCACCGGCAGGGGTGGTGACGCGTCCGAGGTGCGCGCCCGGCGCCTCCTGGTGACGTCCGGCCTCGTCGACGAGCTGCCCGCCGTCGACGGCCTCGCCGAGCGCTGGGGCCGCGACGCCGTGCACTGCCCGTACTGCCACGGCTGGGAGGCGCAGGACCGCGTGATCGGCGTGCTGGCCACGAGCCCGTTCGCGATGCACCAGGCCCTGCTCTTCGGGCAGTGGAGCCGCGAGATCGTCCTGTTCACCAACGCCTCGTTCACCCCCGACGACGAGCAGGCCGAGCAGTTGCGGGCCCGCGGGGTCACCGTGGTCGACGGCCCGGTCGCGCGCCTCCGGGTCGAGGACGACGCCCTCACCGGCGTGACGCTCGACGACGGTCGCACGGTCGACGTCGGCGCCCTGGCCGTCATGGCCCGGGTGCGCTCGAGGGCGGACTTCCTCGCCGACCTCGGACTCGAGGCGACCGAGCACCCCGCCGGCGTCGGCACCCACCTCGCCACGATCGAGCCGCTCACCGGCCGATCGTCCGTGCCGGGGGTCTGGCTCGCCGGCAACGTCACCGAGCCGATGGCGCAGGTCGTCGCGGCGGCCGCGGCGGGCACGATGGCCGGTGCAGCGATCAACATGGACCTGGTGACGGACGAGGTCGCGGCGGCCGTCGCCGCCCTGCGCACCGGGGAGAGGATCGACGCATGAGCGAGGCGGAGCAAGGGCAGCAGCAGCACCACCACGAGCACGAGCAGGAGCAGAGGCAGGAGCGACACGGGAACGGGCACGCCCACCCCGTCTTCGACCGTGACTACTGGGAGGACCGCTACGGGCAGCCCGGCCGCGCCTGGAGCGGACGCCCCAACGCCGCCCTCGTCGCCGAGGTCGCCCAGCTGGCGCCCGGTCGCGCACTCGACGTCGGCAGCGGCGAGGGCGGCGACGCCCTCTGGCTCGCCTCGCGGGGCTGGCGGGTCACGGGCGTCGACATCTCGCAGAACGCCCTCGACAAGGCGGCCGCGCTCGCCCGCGAGCAGGAGGACGTCGACCCGGCCCACCTCACCTGGCAGCAGGCGGACCTGACGGAGTGGAGCCCGACCCGCGCCTCCTTCGACCTCGTCACGGCGCACTTCATGCACCTGCCGCCCACCGACCGCGAGCGGCTGTTCCCGGCACTGGCCGACGGCGTGGCACCGGGCGGCACCCTGCTGATCGTCGGCCACGACGTCGACGCCCTGCCGGGCGGCGCCGGGAAGCACGGCGACCCGGGCATGCTCTTCACCGTCGGCGAGGTGGTCGGCGGGCTCTCCCCCGACTCGTGGCGGGTCGACGTCGCCGAGGTGCGCCCGCGTGACATGACGGGCCCCGACGGTGAGGTCTGGCACGTGGCCGACGTGGTCGTCCGCGCGACGCGCCGGGACGGCTGAGGTCGGCGCCGCCCGGGCGGCACGCGGACGCGGCCGCACGCAGGACGGGCGGGTCCGTCCGGCACGGGCGTCCTGAGACGCCCGCCCGGCACGGACCCGCCCGTCCTCGGCGGGGTCGGCCCGCTACAGCGCGCTGAACTTCAGGCGCAGCTGGTGGGCGCCCGGACGCAGCACGTGCCGCGACGCGACGTCCGGCCCGCACGCCCGCGACCCGACGCCGTGCTGGGCGGCGTCGAGGTACAGGTGGGTGCGGTCACTCGCGGGCAGCTCGTGCGGGTGCTCGGCCACGCCGATCTGCTGGGCCGTGTGGCGGCTCAGCGTGAAGCCGGGTCGTCCGCCCGTGGCGCTCGGCACCGCCTCGACGCGCAGCCACGGCCGACCGGCGGGGCCGAGGTCGAGCGTGCGCAGGTCGCTGCGGTGCCCCGTCTCTTGTGGGCGGGCGTACCCGGCCGACAGGTCGTCGATGCCCGACTCGTAGCGACCGACGAACGCCGAGTGACGGCTGTCGGGGTAGGACTCGCGCGGACCGGTGCCGAACCACGAGGCGTGGTCGACGTCGCCCGGCAGGTCGAAGCGCACGCCGACGCGGGGCCAGACCATGTCCCACCACCCCGTCGGGACGATGTCGACCGACAGCCAGAGGTCGTCACCGACGAGCTGCCACTGCTCGTCGGTCGTCACGGCGTTGCGCGTGTCGGCCGCGGCGTAGCGCGTCCGCACCCGGACCGAGTCCGGCGCGACGCTCACCGACTCGACGCGCGCGGTGAGCCGGTCGAGCCCGGCGAGCAGCCAGGTGTCCTGTGAGCTGGGCAGCACGCCGACCTCGTACAGGTCGACGCGGTGGCGGTTGCGCATCACGTCGCGGTCGCGGTCCTTCGGCGTCAGCCACTCGCCGCGGTCGTTGTCGGTCGGCGCGCGCCACAGCTCGAGACGGGCGCCGTCGACCGGGCGCCCGGCCAGCGAGACCAGCCGCCCGTCGTCGAAGACGGCCGGACCGAGCTCGACGCGCCCCGAGGAGGCGCGGGCCACGTGGTCGCGCACGTCGCCCACGACTGCGGGGCGCGGTGTCGCGACCCGCACCGGTGCCGGCGTGAGGTCGAGCTGCTGGGTCGAGAGCACGTGACCCGCGTCCGCCCACACGGTGGCGTCGGCGAGCTCGGCGGTGACCGTGAACCACGTCTCGCCGGTGCCCGACACGGGCACCTCGGGCAGCGGGACGACGACCGTCTCGTGGGCGGCCAGGGCGCCGCCGTCGAGGCCGACCACGTCGAGCGTGCCCGAGCGCACCTCCTCGCCGTCGTGTGACGCGACCCAGCGGAAGACGACGTCGGAGGCGTCGGCCGAGTGCCGGAGGTTCGACACGACGAGCACCGATCGACCGTCGCCGGTGGGCGTCTGGAAGCGCAGGCGGATCGGGGCCACGACCTGGGCCCACTCGTACAGGCCCGGTGACGGGGTGTCGTCGCTCAGCACCATGCCGTCCATGACGAAGTTGCCGTCGTGGACGACCTCGCCGAAGTCGCCGCCGTAGCCGAAGTACTCGACGCCGTCGGCCGTGTGCGTGCGCAGGCCGTGGTCGCGCCACTCCCAGACGAAGCCGCCGTGCAGGCGCGGGTGGGCGTCGACCAGGTCCTCGTACTCGTCGATCGCGCCGGGGCCGTTGCCCATCGCGTGGACGTACTCGCAGAGCAGGAACGGCTTGGAGCGCTGGCGCGCCGCCTCGGCCGGCGTGCAGCCGAGCAGCGGGACGGACTCGTCGCCCGACCCGATGGCGCGCGTCTCGTCGATCCACGAGTACATGCGCGAGTAGACGTCGGTGTAGGCGCCCGTGTAGTCGCCCTCGTAGTGCACGGGACGGCCCCCGTCACGGGCGTGGGTCCACGCCGCCATCGCCGCGAGGTTGTGGCCCGTGCCCGCCTCGTTGCCGAGCGACCAGAGGACGATGCTCGGGTGGTTCTTGTCGCGCTCGACGGTGCGCACCATGCGGTCGACGTAGGCGTCGTGCCAGTCCGGGTCGTCGCTGGGGTTGCCGATCCACTCCTGGCGTTCGAAGGCGTGGGTCTCGAGGTCGCACTCGAGGACGACCCAGAAGCCCAGCTCGTCGGCGAGGTCGAGGAGGCGCGGGTGCGGCGGGTAGTGCGACGTGCGGATCGCGTTCACGTTGAACCGCTTCATCTGGGCGAGGTCGCGGCGCGACCACTCCTCGTCGAAGACGCGGCCACGGTCGGGGTGGGTCTCGTGGCGGTTGACGCCGTGGAACACGACGCGGCGGCCGTTGACCTCGAACTGGTCGCCCACGATGCGGACCGTGCGGAAGCCGAGGCGCAACGAGACGGTCTCGGCGCCGCCCGCGCTCGAGACGGTCGCGTCGTAGAGGCGCGGGGTCTCGGCGGACCACGGCTCGACCGCGTCGAGCGCGACGGGCGCGACGTCGGCCGGGGTGGCCCAGGTCACCTCGACGCCGAGCTGGGGCACCGAGAGGGTGATCGGGTAGGCGGCCTCGCCGGCGGTGATCTCGGGGACGATCGCCGCGCCTCCTTCGCCCTGACCGGCCGTGCCGTGGAACGGCGTCTGCAGCCAGACGTCGTCGAGGCCGCCGACCGGGCGGGCCTGCAGCGTGACGCTGCGGAAGATGCCGGGCAGCCACCACTGGTCCTGATCTTCGACGTAGCTCGACGCCGACCACTGGTGCACGCGCACCGCGATCACGTTCTCGCCCGGGTGCAGGGCGTCGGTGACGTCGAACTCCTGGGCGAGGCGGCTGCCGACGCCCATGCCGATCTCGACGCCGTTCAGCCACACCACGTAGCGCGACTCGACGCCGTCGAACCGCAGCAGCACGCGCTCGGCGCCGTCGAAGGACGACGGCAGCTCGAACGTCCGGCGGTGGTCGCCGGTCGGGTTCGCGTCGGGCACGAAGGGCGGCTCCGTCGGGAACGGGAACTGCACGTTGGTGTAGATCGGGGCGCCGCGCGAACCGTCGCCACCGAGAACCCAGTGCGACGGCACCTCGATCTCGCCCCAGGACGACTCGTCGAGGTCGATCGCGCCGACGCCGTCGACGGGCTCGCCCTCGGGCAGCACGCCGCGGCCGCCCAGCGTGCCGGGGGCGCCGGGCAGCAGGCGGAACGACCAGGTGCCGTCGAGGGACAGCGTCGGGGCGTCGGTGTGCAGCCACGACCGCGCCGGGGTGCGGGCACCCTGACCCGGGCCGGTGTCGGTGAGGTAGTCGGCGGAGACGGTGGACGGTGTGGTGCTGGGGGTCACTTGACGCTTCCTTCGGTGAGGCCGCCGCGCCAGAAGCGCTGGAGGACGACCATGGCGATGACCAGCGGGATGATCGACAGCAGCACGCCGCCGGTCGTCAGCTGGTAGAACTCGGGCAGGCGGTCGGTCTGGCTGAGCCAGTTGTTGAGGCCGAGCGTGACGGGGAACTTGTCCACGTCGCTCAGCATGACCAGGGGCAGGAAGTAGTTGTTCCAGATGCCCACGAGCTGGAACAGGAACACCGTGACGAGCGCCGGGGTGAGGATGCGCAGTCCCAGGGTGTGGAAGATGCGCAGCTCGCTGGCGCCGTCGAGGCGGGCGGCCTCCATGAGCGACGTGTCGACCGTGGCCTGCGCGTAGATGCGGCAGAGGAACAGGCCGAACGGCGACACGAGCGACGGCAGCAGCACGCTCCAGTAGGTGTTGGCGATGCCCATCTGGCTGAACAGCAGGAAGAGGGGCAGGGCCGTGGCGGTGCCGGGCACGAGCACGCCGCCGAGGATCGTGCCGAAGACGACGTTGCGTCCGCGGAACTCGTACTTGGCGAGCGCGTAGCCGCCGGCCGCGGCGAAGTACGTCGCGATCAGGGCTCCCACGCCGGCGTAGAGCACCGAGTTGAGCACCCACCGCACGAAGATGCCGTCGCCGTAGGTCAGCACCTGGCCGAGGTTGTCCCAGAGCGAGAAGGTCGGGGCGAACCAGAAGCCGAACGTGCCGAACAGGTCGGGCGTGGTCTTGGTCGCCGCGACGACGACCCAGTAGACCGGCACCAGGAAGTACAGCGCCACCACGACCAGGACGGCCGTGACGACGATGGTGGACGCCTTCGAGCGTCCGGCCGTGCGGTCGGGGCCGGCGCTCCGGGCGCGGCGGCGGGCGGGCTTCTCGGCACCGCGGCCGCGACCCTGTGCCGTCACGATGGACTCGGTCTCGGTGGCGTGCTCGGCGCCCTTCGTCGAGAGGCTCATTTCTGCTTCCTGTTCGTGATGCTGAGGAACGTGATCGACAGCGCGAACGCGACGAGGGCGATCAGCACGGACTGGGCGGCCGCGACGTTGTAGTCGTTGTAGGCGAAGGCCGTGGTGTACGCGCTGAGGTTGGGCGTGTACTGGCTGTCGATCGCCGGCGAGACGCGTTGCAGCACCTGGGCCTCGGCGAACAGCTGCAGGGTGCCGATGATGGAGAAGACGGCGGTGAGCAGCAGGGCCGGTCGGATCAGCGGCAGCTGGATGCTGAACGCGACGCGCAACGACGACGCACCGTCGACCTTGGCGGCCTCGTACAGCTCGACCGGGATCGACTTGAGCTGGGCGATGATGATCAGCATGTTGTAGCCGGTGTAGCTCCAGGTCACGATGTTCGCGATCGACCACAGCACGGTGTTCGCCCCGAGGAAGTCGGGGGTGACGCCGAAGACCTCGCCGATGTCGATGATCGGGCTGAGACCGGGCACGTACAGGAACGACCAGAGGATGGTCGCGATGACGCCGGGCACGCCGTACGGCAGGAAGTACGCGGCGCGGAACACGCCCGGCCACTTCGCCGACGCCGACTCGAGCAGCAGCGCGAGCACCGTGCAGAGGATGAGCATGACCGGCACCTGGACGATGCCGAACAGGAACATGCGGCCGATCGAGGCGACGAAGTTGGGGTCGCCGATGACCTGGGCGTAGTTGTCGAAGCCGGCGAAGCCGCTGGTCACGCCGCCCTCGCCGAACAGGCCGCTGCGGGTGACCTTGGTGAAGCTCGAGAAGAGGGCGATGACGATCGGGATCACGAAGGTCAGGGCGAAGAGCGCCAGGAACGGCGCGAGCAGCACCCAGGGCGCCCGCTTGACGGCGCCCTTCGAGCTGCTGCGGCGGGGCCCCGAGGAGGCGCGGGTCGAGTCCGTCGCCGCGTCGGGCCTGGTGTCGGTCGCGGCGCTCATGCGTTCGCCTTACGGATGGTGAGGCCCTTGTTCTGGAAGACCGCCATGATGTCCTTCTCGGCCTGGGCCACGGCGTCGACGAGCGTGCCGCCCGACGCCTTGCCCCGGAACCCGTCGCTCAGGATGTTGAAGGACTGCTGGGTGATGGGCCACCAGCTCCAGTCCTGGTTCTGCGAGGACTCCTTCGTGGCGGGCACGAAGACCTCCTGGTTGTAGTTCTGACCGCTGAAGAACGGGCTGGGCTGCTCGCGCAGCGAGCCGACGACGTCGCGGGCCGGCGACCAACCGATGCCGCAGAACTCGATGAGGGCGTTGATGCCCTCGGGGGTCGTGGTCATCCAGACGGCGAAGTCCAGCGCCTCCTGGGGGTGCTGGCTGTTCGCGAGGATCGCGGCGGTCGAGCCGCCGAGGAAGCTCGACGCGTAGCCGGTCTGCCAGGTGGGCAGCGGGGCGCACTTCCACTTGCCCTCGGCGCCGCTGACGCCCTCGATCAGGGCGTCACCCCACGAGCCGGTCGCGACGGAGGCGATCGTGCCCGCGCTGGCGGCCGAGAACCAGGCCGGCGTGTAGGCGCCGTAGGCGGTCGTGACGATGCCGTCGTCGATCGCCTTGTCGAAGAACCGGGCGACGGTCAGGGTCGCCTCGTCGGTCATGTCGATGACCCAGCCGTCGTCCTCGGCGCGCAGCCACGAGGCGCCGGCCTGGGTGGCGTAGGCGGCGAAGAGCGAGGCGTCGGCGAGCGGGAAGGAGTCCATCAGCACGCCGGCCCCCTTGAGCTCGGTGCCGACCGCGGCCCATTCGTCCCACGTGGCGGGCACGCCGGCGCCGACCGTGTCGAAGACGGCGGGCTGGTAGAACATGCCCATCGGGCCGCTGTCCTGAGGGATCGCGTAGACGCCGTCGGTGTAGCTGACCTGGTTCCACAGCGTGGGGTCGTAGAGGTCGGCGTACTGGTCGGCGCCGTAGCGCTTCAGGTCGACGACGCCGTTGGCGAGGAGGAACTCGGGCAGCGAGCGCAGCTCGACCTGGGCGATGTCGGGCCCGGCCCCCGCGGCGAGCGCCGAGTACAGCTTCTGGTAGCCGCCCGCGTTGCCGCCGGGGATGAAGACGGTCTCGACCTGGACGCGCGACTGGCTCTTGTTGTACAGGGCGGTGACCTGGTCGAGGCCCTTGAGCCAGGCCCAGTACTGGAGCTTGACCGGGCCGTCGGCCGCGGGGATGGTCGGCAGGGAGTTCACGGAGGTCGTCCCGGGCGTGGCGCAGCCGGCGAGCATGGCAGTGGCGCCGGCGGTCACCCCCAGGCCGAGCAACTGCCGTCGGGAAATCGGGCTCATGTTCATCTCACTTCGTCGTGGGGCCGTGGCGTCAGCGACGCTAACACAAATTCGAGTGGTCGCTCGAATTTCACGGGCGAGGTGGCCGGGAGGTCGTAGAGTGGCCGATCATGACGACGACCGGCTCGACGACGAGCGACCCAGGAGGCGCGCCCGCGGGTGGCGCCGACGGTTCTCGTCCCACGCGTCGCGGCCCGTACGCGAAGTCGGCCGAACGCCGGCTCGCGATCGTCGAGGCGGCCTTCGAGGTGTTCTCGACCAAGGGCTACGTCGGCGGGTCGCTCCGTGACGTGGCGGACGTCGTCGGCATGAGCCAGACGAGCCTGCTGCACTACTTCCCGTCGAAGAGCGCGCTGCTGCTCGCGGTGCTCGAACGTCGCGACACGGTCTCGGACCGTTCGGCCGAGCCTCCCGACCGGGGTGACCTGATCGGGACCGTCCTCGGGCAGGCGCGACACAACGAGACGGTGCCCGGGCTCATCGCGCTCTACGCGGTGCTGGCGGGCGAGGCGGTCACGACCGGCAACCCCGGCAGCGACTACGTGCGGGAGCGCTTCGAGCGTCTGCGTGCCGAGTACGGCGACGCCCTGCGAGCGCTGGAGGCGCGGGGCCGGTTGCGCCCCGGGGTCGACCCCGACCGGGCGGCGTCCGGGCTCGTGGCCCTGTGGGACGGCATCCAGCTCCAGTGGCTGCTCGACCCGGACCGCATCGACGTCGTGCAGCAGTTGCGGGACCACCTCGACCTGTTGGTCCTGCCCGACGACGCGGTCGGCGGGGCATGAGCCGACTACTCGCCGCTCCGGGTGGCGGGACCGACCGGGGCCCCGTGCCCGTCCGCTGGTACGAGCCCTGGCCGAGGACGTCGGCCCCGACCGGGCCGACGCTGCTGTGGCTGCACGGCGGTGGGTTCTTCCGCGGGGGGCTCGACCAGCCGGAGGCGCACGACGTGGCGCGGTCGCTCGCCGCACGCGGGGTGAGGGTCGCCACGGTGGACTACCGCCTCGCGCCTCCTCCGGGTCTCGGTCTCGTGGCCGGGCGGCTGATGCCGTCGCGCAGTCGGTACCCGGGGGCACTCGACGACGTGGCGACGGCCTACGGCGAGGTGGCCGACCGGTCGCCCGAGGGCGTCATCGTCGGAGGCGCGAGCGCGGGGGCGTGCCTCGCCGCGGCGGCCACCCTCCGCACGATCGACGAGGGTCGCCCTCCGGTCGGCGCCGTCTTCGCCTACGGCTTCTTCCACCCGGCGCATCCCCCGATGGCGGAGGCACGACACCGGTCGGGCGGCCACCGGGGACTCAGCCACGCGAGGTGGGCGCTCGACGTGATGAACCGCAACTACGCCGGCTCGCCGACCGCGCTGGCCGACCGTCTCGCCTTCCCCGGAGGGCACGACCTCACGGGATTCCCCCGGACGCTCGTGGTGGCCGCCGAGCGCGACAACATGCGCGCCTCGGGCGACGTGTTCGCCGGGGAGCTCGCCGACGCGGGGGTCGACGTGCGGCACCACGTCCTGCCGGGCACCCGACATGCCTTCCTGAACCGGCCCCGGCTGGCCGAGTACGCCCACACCGTCTCGCTCGTCGCGGAGTGGACCCGCGGCGGCTGACCTGCCGTGTCCTCGGGAAGGCAGCCCGCGCCTCCTCGGGGTCGCCGTCAGCGGAAGTCGCCGACCTGACGGTGGACGGGCACGGTGCGGTCGACGACGACGTCACCGGTGTGGGCCGTCGTGGTGGTCTCGATCAGCACGATCTCGACCTCGTCGTCGGCGACGGGGTTGTGCGGCACCCCCCGAGGCACGACGTGGAACTGCCCGGGGGTGAGCACCACCTCGTGGTCGTCGGGGAGCTGGATGCGCAAGGTGCCCGAGACGACGAGGAACATCTCGTCCTCGGCGTCGTGGGCATGCCAGACGAGCTCGCCGAGCAGCTTCGCGACCTTCACGTACTGGTCGTTCACCTGCCCGACCACCCGCGGCGTCCAGTGCTCGGTCACCTGTCGGAGTTCGGCCGCGACGTTGATTCCCTGGAGTGCAGTCATGGGGCCATCCTCCCGTGCCGGGCCCCTCGCGGACGCCGGGGAGGGATGACAGCATGGAGCATGACGTCGAATCCCCCGCCCCCGACGGGTCGCACCACGTGGCGCGTCCTCCTCGCCGTCGCCGTGACGATCGCGGCGGCCTCGATCGTCCTGATCGTCCTCGATCCGGGGAAGTCGGGGTCGTACTTCACGCTGATCGGCATGCTCTGCCTGATCTGGCTGAGCGTCACCAACCTTCGACGACTGCGGTAGATCGGGTCAGAACACGGCCACCGTCATGCCGGCGGTGGTCGCCGGCCGGTCCATGGCGGCCACGGCGTCGGGCAGGTCGTCGAAGGCGATGATCCGACCGATGGACTCCTGCGGACGCAGTCGACCCGCGACGACGTCGTCGAGCATCGCGGCGTACTCGCCCACCGAGATGCCGTGACTGCCCAACAGCTCGAGTTCGTCGGCGATCACCCGCCCCATCGGGATCACCGGGGCGGCCTCGTCGTCGAGCAGCAGGCCCACCTGGACGTGTCGACCCCGCGGACGAAGGGACGCGACGGACGCCGCGGACGTCACCCGGCTGCCGAACGCGTCGAGGGCGACGTCGGCGCCTCCGCCGGTGAGGGCTCGGACCCGGTCGACGGCGAGGTCGTCCATGGGGACGGTCTCGGCACCCAGGTCGGCGGCCCGTTCGAGGGCGGCGGGCGAGATGTCCGACGCGACGACGTGAGCACCGGCGGCCACCGCCACGGCGACCGCCGAGAGACCCACTCCGCCGCAGCCGAAGACGGCGACCCACTCACCCGCCCGGACGCGGGCCCGGGCGTGCAGGGCGTGGTACGCCGTGCCGAAGCGGCAGCCGAGCGCCGCCGCCTCGACGAAGCCGACCTCGTCCGGCAGGGCGATGACGTTCACGTCGGCGTGCGGGACGACCAGCGACTCGGCGTACGAGCCGGGAAGGGTGAAGCCGGGCTGCTGCTGACGCGAGCAGACCTGGGTGGCACCGGCACGGCACTCGTCGCACGTGCCGCAGGCGAAGACGAACGGGGCGGTCACGCGGGTGCCGACGGCGACCCGGGCGACGTCGGCACCCACCGCCGTCACCACGCCCGCGAACTCGTGGCCCGGCACGTGGGGAAGGCGCACCGAGTCGTCGTGACCCTTCCAGGCGTGCCAGTCGCTCCGGCACACCCCCGTGGCCGCGACGCGGACCACGACGCCGTGGGCGGGCGGCACGGGTGCCGGGAGGTCGACGATGGTCGGGATCGACCCGAACTGGTCGTACTGGACGGCGCGCATCCCCCGATCCTGACACGAGCGGGCGGACCGGACGCTCCCCGCCGCGGACGGCGACGGCCCACACCGGGTAGGAACGGTGCATGAGCCTCGCATCCACCCTCCTCCGCCTGACCGTCGGCGGCTTCTTCGTCGGCCACGGACTCCAGAAGCTGACCGGCGCCTTCGACGGTCCCGGACTCGCCGGCACCGAGCAGATGATGGCCGGCACGGGGATGCACCCCGCCGCCCGCAACGCCCGTCTGGTCGCGGTCACCGAGACTGCCGGCGGTGCCGCCCTCGCCCTCGGCGCGGCGACCCCGCTCGCCGCCGCCGGCATCGTCGGCACGATGGTCACCGCCGTCCGCAAGGTGCATCTCTCCAAGGGCCCGTGGGTGACCGAGGGCGGCTACGAGTACAACGCCGTCCTGATCGCCGCCGCCGCCGCCCTGGCCTCGGGCCCCGGCGGGCCGTCGGTCGACCAGCTCTTCGGCAAGAAGTCGTGGGGTGCCGGCGGAACGGTCTTCGCCCTCGTCGCCGGCGTCATCGCCTCGTTCGTGGCGGTCGAGCTGGGCAAGCGGGCCACTCCCCCGGCCGAGCCGGGCTCGGACTCCTCGGCGGGCTGACCCGCCTCCCTCGTCTCGTCCCCAGGGCGCGACCCCCGACGTCGGGTGGTCGCGCCCTCCGTCCGTCCGGCGGGTGACGGTGGCCTCTGCGAGCATGGGGCCATGACACCGACGAGCACCGCGACCGACATCGACGCCGAGGCACTCGACCTGCTGCGGGCGCTCACCGGGCGCGACGACGCCGTCTTCCACGACGGCCAGCTCGAGGCCATCCGGGCGCTCGTCGCCGATCGTCGTCGAGCCCTCGTCGTCCAGCGCACCGGCTGGGGCAAGTCGGCGGTGTACTTCATCGCCACCCTGCTGCTGCGTCGACGCGGCACCGGCCCGACGCTGCTCGTCTCCCCCCTGCTCGCCCTGATGCGCGACCAGGTCGCCGCAGCCGCCCGGGCCGGGGTCCGGGCCGTCGCGGTCAACTCGGCGAACGCCCACGAGTGGTCCGACGTCCAGCAGCAGCTCGTCGACGACGAGATCGACGTGCTGCTCGTCTCCCCCGAACGACTCAACAACCCGCGCTTCCGCGACGAGCAGCTGCCCGTCCTCATCGCCCGGCTCGGCATGCTCGTCGTCGACGAGGCGCACTGCATCTCCGACTGGGGCCACGACTTCCGGCCCGACTACCGTCGCCTCGCCGACCTCATCCGCACCCTGCCCACGGGCGTGCCCGTCCTGGCGACGACGGCCACGGCCAACGCTCGCGTCGTGGCCGACGTCGCCGAGCAACTCGCCGTGGGGCCGGGCGACGAGGTGCTGACGATCCGGGGGTCGCTGGCGCGCGCCTCCCTGCGTCTCGGGGTGCTGCAGCTGCCGACCTCGCGCGATCGACTCGGCTGGCTGCTCAGCCACCTCGCCGACCTGCCCGGCAGCGGCATCATCTACACGCTCACGATCTCGGCCGCCGACGACACCGCCCGCCTGCTGCGCGAGGCCGGGCACGACGTGCGGTCGTACTCGGGCCGCACCGACCCCGAAGAACGCGAACAGCTCGAACAGCGCCTAAAGGGCAACGACCTCAAGGCACTGGTCGCCACGAGCGCCCTCGGCATGGGCTTCGACAAACCCGACCTCGGCTTCGTGATCCACCTCGGCGCGCCGTCGTCGCCCGTCGCGTACTACCAGCAGATCGGCCGAGCGGGTCGCGCCACCGACAACGCCGACGTGCTGCTGCTGCCCGGCACCGAGGACGCCGAGATCTGGCAGTACTTCGCCACGGCCTCGATGCCTTCTGAGGCGCGGGCGGCGGCCGTGCTGGCCGAGCTGGGCGAGACACCGCTGTCGACGCCCGCCCTCGAGGCGCGGGTCGACGTCAAGCGCACCCCGCTCGAACTGATGCTCAAGGTGCTCGACGTCGACGGTGCCGTCCGCCGGGTCCAGGGCGGCTGGGTGAGCACGGGCGAGCCCTGGGTCTACGACGCCGAACGCTACGACCGCATCGCCGCGGCCCGGGTCGCCGAGCAAGAGTCGATGCTCGCGTTCGAGCGCGGCGAGACCTGCCGCATGCAGATGTTGCAGGTCGACCTCGACGATCCGGCCGCCGAGCCCTGCGGGCGGTGCGACGTCTGCGCGGGCACCTGGTACCCGACCGACATCGCCGGCGAGGCGGCGACCTCGGCCGCGAGCACCCTCGACCGGGTCGGCGTCGAGATCGACCCCCGGGCCCAGTGGCCCACGGGCGCCGACCGGGCCGGGGTCGCCGTCAAGGGCAAGATCCCCGAGGGCGAACGGGTCGAGCCGGGGCGGGCGCTCGCCCGACTGACCGACCTCGGGTGGGGCAACACCCTCCGCGAGGTCTTCGCGGCGACCGCTCCCGACGCGCCCCTGTCGAAGCACCTGCTCGACGGGGTCGTGCGCGTCCTGAAGGAGTGGCCGTGGGCCGAACGGCCGGTGGGGGTCGTGGCGATGCCGTCGACGTCACGGCCGCAGCTCGTCGGGTCGCTCGCCGAGGCGATCAGCACCGTCGGGCGGTTGCCGCTGCTCGGCACGCTCGGCAGCGCCCGCCCCTCGGCCGGCCGCGGCCAGGGCGGCAACAGCGTCTACCGTCTGGCCGACGTCTGGCAGTCCTTCGAGGTCGGCCCCGAGTTGGCCGCGGCCCTCGCCGACGTGTCCGGGCCGGTGCTGCTCGTCGACGACCTGGTCGACAGCCGCTGGACGCTCACGGTGGCCGGACGCGACCTGCGCCGCGCAGGGGCCCCCGCCGTGTTGCCCTTCGCCCTCGCGGTGGTCGGCTGAGTCGTCCCCGGCGGGCCGCCGCGTCGTCCGACGCGAGACCGCCGGGGCTCGCTCAGCGCTCGAACCGCACGCCGTCCCGGGTCAGGGTGCTGTGCCGCATCAACCAGACGTCGCGAGGGTAGTTCTGGTGCATCCGCCAGGGTGACCGCGATCCCTGCCGGGGCATCAGGTGCACCCCGCGCGACACGTACCCGCTCGTCAGGTCGATCAGCGGGCTCGTCGGTCCCGGCCGCTCCGGCGCGATCGGCACGGCCGACCGGTACCCGTGACGGTCGGCGTGACGCAGCAGCCGGGCGACGTAGTGCACGACGAGGTCGATCTTCAGCGTCCACGACGCGTTCGTGTACCCGATGGCGAACGCCAGGTTCGGCACCCCCGAGAGCATGAACCCCTTGTAGGTCAGCCGGGTCGCCGGGTCGACCTCCACCCCGTCGACCGACAACCGCATGCCGCCGAACAGCAGCAGGTTGAGCCCCGTCGCCGTGACGACGACGTCCGCGGGCAGCTCGTGCGCCCGCTGGCCGTCGCGACCCGCGACCCGGACGCCACCGGCCGTGAACGAGTCGATGTCGTCGGTCACGATCGACGCCGACCCCGAGCGCAACGCCCGGAACAGCGCGCCGTCCGGGGTGATGCAGAGGCGCTGGTCCCACGGGTCGTAGCTCGGCTGGAAGTGCCGGTCGACGTCGAAGTCGTCCGGCAGGCGCCGGGCCACCTGCGCCCGGAGGAACGCCTTCATCTTCTCGGGAGAGCGCCGGCTCGTCTGGAAGCTGAGCAGCGCCATGCCGATGCTGCGCCACCGGATCAGCCGGTCGTCGACGGCCTGCGGCAGCAGCCGACGCCAGGCGCGGGGCTCCTTCCGTCGCGAGGGAAGGGACAGCACGTAGGTCGGCGAACGTTGCAGCATGGTGACCTGCTCGGCGCTCTCGGCGAGGGCGGGCACCAGGGTCACCGCCGTCGCCCCCGATCCGATCACGACGACGCGCTTGCCGCTCACGTCGAGGTCCTCCGGCCAGTGCTGGGGGTGCACGACGCGTCCGGCGAACGAGTCCTGCCCCGGGAATGCGGGCGACCAGCCCTCGTCGTAGCGGTAGTACCCCGAGCAGACGAACAAGAACGAGCACGTGATCGTGACGCGCCGGGACGTCGGGACGGCACCCGTGCCTCCTGCGCTCGACTCCTCGCCGGCGGCGGACGACGCGTCCGCTGCCGACGTGCTCGCGACCTCGATCGTGACGGTCCACCGGGCCTCGGCGGAAACCCAGTCGGCCGCGACCACGCGGTGCCCGAACCGGATCAGCCCGGCGACGCCCGTCTCGTCGGCCGTGTCACGGACGTACTCCCTGATCGCCTCGCCCGGGGCGATCGCCCGCGCGTCGCGCCAGGGTCGGAACCCGTAGCCGAGGGTGAACATGTCGCTGTCCGATCGGACCCCCGGGTAGCGGAAGAGGTCCCAGGTGCCGCCGATCGCCGCGCGGGCCTCGACGACGGCCAGGCTGCGACGGGGGAAGTCCCGGCGGAGCTGGGCCGCCACGCCGACCCCGGACAGGCCGGCGCCGACGACGAGCAGGTCGACGTGCTCGACGCCTCCCACGACGGGTCGGTCGTCCCCACCTGCGGGGCGGTCGTCACCACCGGCGGGGCGGTCGTCACCACCGGCGGGGCGGCCGTCACCACCGGCGGGGCGGTCGTCGCCCTCGTCCGGGACCGAGGAGGCGCGGGTCGCGTCGCTCACGGGACCAGCACGATCCGGATCGGGTCGCCTTCCTTGCGTTCGAGCATCTGCACCGCCCGTTCGGCCTCGGCCAGGGGCACGGTCGCGCTGACCGACTTCGCGAAGTCGAGCCTCCCCCGGGCCGCCAGCGCGACGAGCGTGGTGACGTCGGCGGGCTCGGAGCCGTAGTGGCCGAGGACCTGCTGCTGCAGGAAGCTGAACTTCGTGCCGTCGGTGATCGTGATCGGCTGGTCCGACAGGCCGACGAGCGTCAACCGTCCCCGGTATCCGAGGCAGGCGATGGCCTGCTCGCGCACGGCGGGCACCCCCGCGAAGTCGAAGGCCCGGGCGAGTCCGCGGCCACCGGTCGCCCGGCCGAGTGCCGCGGCGAAGTCCGGGTCGGCGGGATCGAGCGCGAGGTCCGCACCGAACTCGAGCGCCCGGGCCCGGGCACCGGGCAGGGGGTCGACCGCGACGATCGGCGCGGCGCCGAGCAGGGAGAGCAGCTGGACGGCGTGGGCGCCGAGGCCGCCGACGCCCCAGACGCCGACCGCCGTGCCGGGCCGGGTGTCGGCGGTCGTGGTGAGCGCAGCCCAGGGAGTCGACACGGCGTCGGGGATGAAGCAGGCCTGCTCGAACGGCAGGGAGTCCGGGATCTTCACGACCGTGTCGGCGCGGGCCACGGCGAACTCGGCCCACCCGCCGTCGTAGTCGACGCCGCGGGTGAAGACCTGGCCGTCGCGCTCCTCACCGGCCTGCAGCAGGACGCGGTCGCCGGCGGCGACGTGCGTGACGCCGTCGCCCACCTGGTCGACCGTGCCGGCCACCTCGTGGCCGAGGGTGACGGTGTCGCCCGGCAGGTGCAGCGGCGTGAGCGACCCCTGGATCAGGTGCACGTCGCTCAGGCAGACGCCGGCCGCGGCCACGGCGATGCGCACCTGCCCCGGGCCGGCGTCGGGGGTGGGCACCTCGGTGACCGAGAAGTGGCGGGTGCTGACGTCGAGGCGTCCGGCGAGCATGGTGGCTCCGTCCTGCGGGGCCCGGTCGGTCGGCTCTGACCGCGGGGCGTGACCGCACATCGGGTGCGACGGTACGCCTCCGACACGGATGTTGCACGCTGCACCCGCCGCGGGTCGGCGGGCCGACGGCGAGACCCCGGGACGTCGCCGAGACCCCCGCCTACGCACGGGGGTCTCGGCGACGATCCGGGGTCCGAGGCGGGTCCTACCCGCGACGGGACTCGTCGTCCGCGGCGGCGTCGGCGAGGTGCTCATCGGCACGCCGACCGTCGGTGCCGACCATGGCGTGCAACGAGCCGGTCGAGATGCGGTCGGGCGAGGTGCCCTCGAGCGAGCCCAGCCCACCCGCGCGACCGTCGAGCAGGCGCGCGGCGGCCGGGCCGGCCGAAGCGGAGTCCGAACCCGAGCCCGAGTCCGACCCCGAGGAGGCGCCGTGACCGTCTGCGTTCATGGTCGCCTCGTCGAAGGGCGCGCGACCCGACAGCACGGTCTCGACGCGGTCCTTGTCGATCTGCTTCGTCCAGGTGCCGACGAGGATCGTCGCGACGGCGTTGCCCGTGAAGTTGGTCAGGGCGCGCGCCTCGGACATGAACCGGTCGATGCCGACGATGACGCCGACGCCGTCGACCAGGTCGGGCCGGTGTGCCTGCAGGCCTCCCGCGAGGGTGGCGATGCCGGCACCCGTGACGCCGGCGGCTCCCTTCGAGGCGATCATCATGAACAGCAGCAGCGAGACCTGCTCACCGACGTTGAGCGGCGTGCCCATGGCGTTGGCGATGAAGAGCGACGCCATGGTCAGGTAGATCGCGGTGCCGTCGAGGTTGAACGAGTAGCCGGTCGGCACGGTGATGCCGACGACGGGCTTCGAGACGCCGAGGTGCTCCATCTTGGCGATGAGGCGGGGCAGCGCGACCTCGCTCGACGAGGTCGAGACGATCAGCAGGTACTCACGTCCGAGGTACTTCATCACCCGGAAGATGTTGACGCCCGTGACGAGCTTGAGGATCGTGCCGAGCACGACGGCGACGAAGAGGATGCACGTGATGTAGAAGGCGACCATCAGGGTGCCGAGCGCCACGATGGCGGCGACGCCGGTCTCGCCGACCACCGCGGCGATCGCACCGAACGCACCGATCGGGGCGACCCACATGATCATCGCGAGGATGCGGAACACCAGCACCTGCAGGTTGCGGACGCCCTCGAGGATGGTCGCGCCGCGATCGCCCATGCGCTGCAGGGCGAAGCCGACGAGCAGGGCCACGAACAGCGTCTGCAGGATGGAGCCGCTGGTCAGCGACGACACCAGCGTCTCGGGGATGATGCCGAGCAGGAAGCCCGCCGTGCCACCGGCCTCCTCGGCGGCGGGCGCCTCGTATCCGGTCGAGCCGATCATCAGGCCCTCGCCCGGGTGGATCAGGTTGCCGACCACGAGGCCGATGGCCAGGGCGAAGGTCGACATCGCGATGAAGTAGCCGAGCGCCAGCCCGCCCACCTTGCCGACGGTCGCGGCCTTGGCGATGGAGCCGACGCCGAGCACGATCGTGCAGAAGATCACCGGCGCGATCATCATCGAGATGAGCGACACGAAGGCGGTGCCGATCGGTTTCAGCTGCACGGCGACCTCGGGTGCCGTGAGGCCGACGACGATGCCGGCCGCGACGGCCACGATCACCGCGATGTAGAGCCAGTGCGAGCGGTCGATCCGGCGCCGGGGGCGGACGCCGCCCGTCGTCGTCGTTCCGCCGGGTGTGGGGGTCTGCGGGCCCTTGTGCGTCTTTGCCATGGGGGTCTTCCTCGAGCTCGTGACCGGCGGCTTCGTCGTCGACGGTCGTGCGGGGTTCGTCGCCGCGACTCTCGTCGGTCGCCGGGTGGACGTCGACGTTGTGGTCATACTGGTCGCGCCGGTGGTGCGTCATGATGGACGCCGGCCGCAGCGCAGCGAGGAGCCCGCCCGAGATGACCGTCGACCCCACCCGGTGGAGCATCGCCACCCGGCTGTTCGCCCTGCTCGTGGTCTTCGTCGTCGCCGTGACCCTGCTGGCGACGGCCTGGACGATCCGGTCGGCCCGCGACGACGCCGATCGCTCGGCGGCACGGGCCTGCCTGGCGCTCGCCACCTCGATCGCCGACAACCCCTACGTCGTCGACGCGCTGGGGACGTCCGATCCGAGCGCCCGTCTGCAGCCCTACGCCGTGGCCCTGATGAGCGACACGTCGACCGACTTCGTCACGATCATGCGGCCCGACCGCACGCGCCTGACGCACCCCGACCCCGACGAGATCGGCCGCCCGTTCGTCGGCACGATCGCCCCGGCCCTCCGCGGGGAGTCGTTCACCGAGACCTACGCCGGCACCCTCGGCCCGTCGGTGCGCGCGGTCGTGCCGATCGAGGGCGACGGCGAGGTCGTCGCCCTCGTGTCGGCCGGGGTCACGGTCGACACCATCACGCAGTCGGTCGGCGAGCGGCTGCCGCTCGTGTTCGCGGCCGCCGGGGCGACCGTGGTGCTCGGCGGCGTCGTCTCGTGGCTGCTCAGCCGGTACCTGCGGCGGGTGACCTGGGGCCGCGGCCCCGAGGAACTCGCCCGGATGTTCGCGTACTACGAGGGCGTCCTGCACTCCGTGCGCGAAGGTCTCGTGCTCGTCGACGACCGCGGCCGACTGACGCTCTACAACGACCAGGCGGCCGAACTGCTCGACCTGCCCCCCGGGGGCATCGCCGCTCCCGTCCCGCTGACCGACCTGCAGCTGCCCGACTCGCTCCGTGAGCTGCTCGCCTCCGGACGCCGCGCCTCCGACGAGGTGCACGTGACCGACGACCGCGTGCTGGTCGTGAACCAGGAGGTCACCGAACCCACCGAGGGCCCGTCCCACCCGTCGCCCTCGACCGGACGAGGAGGCGCGACGCCGTCAGGAGGCGCGGCACCGGTCACCGGCGCCACCCGCCCGCGCTCCCGCCGCACGCTCGGGACCGTGACGACCCTGCGCGACCACACCGAGCTCACCCACCTCACCGGCGAGGTCGAGACCATGCGCACCCTCTCGGACGCGCTGCGCTCGCAGACCCACGAGTTCTCGAACCGGTTGCACACGATCGTGTCGCTGATCGAGCTCGGGCGTGGCGACGAGGCCCTCCGGTTCGCGGCCGACGAGCTCGACCTCGGCCAGCGGCTCGCCGACCGGGTCGTGGCCTCGATCGACGAGCCGACGCTCGCCGCCCTGCTGCTCGGGAAGGCGGCGCAGGCCCGCGAACGGTCGATCGACCTGCGCGTCGACGTCGAGCCCGACCTGGGGACGATCGACGTCGAGCCCGGGGACCTCGTCACGATCCTGGGCAACCTCGTCGACAACGCCTTCGACGCGGTCGCCCCGACCCTCGACGCCCCGGCCCCCTCCCCCGATCCCACCGGCCGCCCGGCCCGTCCGCCCCGGGTCGAGGTGACCGTCGCCCGGGTCGAGGGCGGCGTCCAGCTCGACGTCGAGGACGACGGTCCGGGGCTCGACGACGTCGAGCTCGCCTTCCGGCGGGGGTTCAGCACCAAGCCGACGTCGGCGGGCGGACGGGGCATCGGCCTCGCGCTCGTCCGCCAGGCCGTGGGTCGGGTCGGCGGTCGGCTCGACGTCTCCACGGGGCCCGACGGGACCACCTTCTCGGTGCTGCTGCCCGACCGGCGGCCGAACGACGTCGACACCACCGCCCGACGTCGGGGTGGGGTGCGGTCGTGACCGGCGCCTCCTCGTCCGTCGACCGGGTCCGCGTGCTCGTCGTCGAGGACGAGCCCCTGACCGCGGAGGCGCACGTCGCGTACCTCGACCGGCTGGACGGCTTCGAGGTGGTCGGCCGGGCGCGGGACGGACGCGAGACCCTCGACGCGGTCCGCGCGCTCGGCGGCCCCCACGGGCGGGGTCTCGACCTCGTGCTGCTCGACATGAACCTGCCCGACACGCACGGTCTGCAGCTCTGCCGGGCCCTGCGGGCGGCGGGGTCGAGCGTGGACGTCATCGCGATCACGGCCGTGCGGGACGCCTCCGTGGTGCGGACCGCGGTGTCGCTCGGCATCGTCCAGTACCTGATCAAGCCGTTCACCTTCGCGACGTTCGCCGACCGGCTCGGGGCCTACCGGGCGTTCCGCGAGTCGCTGGCGACCGGGCAGGGACAGGTGACCCAGTCGGACGTCGACTCGGGGTTCGCCACCCTGCGCCGGGCACCGGCACCGACGCTGGCCAAGGGCCTCGCGCCGGCCACGCTCGAGCAGGTCGTGGCGGTGCTGCGTCGCGGCGGGTCACCGTCGGCGGGCGAGGTGGCGGACGCCGCCGGGGTGTCGCGGGTGACCGCCCGCCGGTACCTCGAGCACCTCGCCGACACGGGGGCGGCGACCCGCGAGCCCCGGTACGGCAGCCCGGGCCGACCCGAGCACGGCTACCGCTGGAACTGAGCGGACGGCCTGCCCTGCGGGTCAGCGCCGGACGAGCCGTGCGATCTCGGGCAGCGCCGCGAGGGTGCCGGATGCCCCGTGCTGGTCGGGGTCGAGGGCGAGACGCCTCAACCCGGCACGCGTGTAGGTGCCGACGTCGGCCACGAAGTCGGCGGGCGCGCGCCAGACCAGCCGGTCGGCCGACGACGCGTCGAGGCCGCGGGCGAGGGCGGCGTCCCGAGCGCGCTCGGGCGAGGTGAAGGCGAGCAGGGTCGGGGTGCCCTCGTCCACGACGGCGAAGGGCCTCGAGGCCCCGGCCGTGCCGCGGTCGACGAACCACCAGGCCTCGAGTCGGAACGCCGAGCGCCACAGGGCGACCGGGTC
This sequence comes from Frigoribacterium sp. NPDC087798, assembly GCF_044742985.1. NCBI lineage: Bacteria > Bacillati > Actinomycetota > Actinomycetes > Micrococcales > Microbacteriaceae > Frigoribacterium > Frigoribacterium sp. NPDC087798. Next base: position 46,594 of record NZ_JBIUVP010000007.1, read on the forward strand.
GTCGACCACGACGGCCGTGGTCCGCACCGGCGTCGCGTCGACCACAGGGGGCGGAACGACGACCGGTGCCGCGCTGCCGGGAGCCACCCGAGGAGGCGCGGGCCGCGTCACCGGCATCGGTCCCGCCGGCGGGGCGGCCCGGTCGACGACCTTCTCGAGCCGGGCTCGACGGCGCTGTCCCAGACCGATCCTCACGAGCACGATGCCGCCGGCGACGAGGACGGCGACCACGGCGAGGGCGACCACGACGTCGACGGACGACTGCCGACCGGGCGCCACGAGCCCGACGAGCAGCACCGACGCGCCGATCGGCGACCCGACGACGGCGATCGCGAGCAGCACGACTCCCCAGGTGAGTGCTGCGGTGCCCGACGGGCCGCGACGGCTCGACGGACGGCGGGGGTCGGAAGGGTCGGGGCTCGGCATCGGTCCAGCGTAGGGCGGCCGGCCGGGTGAGGCCCGGGTGCGGCGGCGGTGCCCGCTGCGACCCCGACGCGGCTCCGCGGTGGCCTGTCGCCTACTCGACCGCGCGGGACCAGCCGAGCCCGCGGTCCTCGACCAGGCGCTGCAACACGCCGGTCATGGCGGCGAAGTCGGTCGACCCGAGGGCGTCGGTGAGGACGACGTAGGCGTGGGCGGCGTCCGCCGGAAGCGACGGCGTTGCGCTGGTCGGGTCGACCAGTCGCGTCGTCCCCTCGCTGCCGGCGTGCCGACGCACCTCGTCGTGGTCCCGCAGGTGGAAGTTGACGAGCCGCTTCCCGTCGCCGATCGCGAACAGACGGGCGACGATCGACAGCCGTCGCACCGACCTCCCGCCCGCGCCGGCCAGGGGGCCTGACGGCCCGTCGACCCAGCTCACCCGGGTGACCGAGTCCCACGGCACGACGACGCTGCCGTCGATGACGATCGCCGACGCGTGGACCGACAAGGACGGCCGGCCACGGCGGCGCACGGCTCCGACGTACTCGGAGAACGTCGCGATCGGCAACAACGTGGGCAAGATCCAGAGGGCGACCACGAACCAGAGCAGCGCGGTGCTGGTGATCGCCCACGTCACGAGGGCGGCGAGCAGGGCGAGGGCGAGGAGGACTCCGATGCCTGAACCGACCAGCTGACGCCGGAGCCGCCGACCGTCGTGGGCGACCACGAGCACCGGCGCGTCCGTCGGGCGGGCGAAGCGGTCCGGACCGGCCGGCGGCGTGGACGTCGAGCCGTTCGCGTCTGCCGTGCGCCGCGCCCGCCGATCGACGCCGAACCTCCGCATGGCGTCGAGTGCACCCAGGGGTGCATAGGGTCCCTTCCCCTCGACGTCGAAGAGGACGCCGAACACGCCGGTGCGCTCCCGCGCGACGGCATCGTCGACGAAGCCCCTCGACGGCAGGGCGAGGAGCCGGCCGGCCTCCTCGTCCGACAGCCCTCGCGCGAAGCCGTGCTGCCGCGCCCGCTCGGGCGACGTGAAGGCCAGGACCATCGGACGTAAGTCGACGTCGGCCACCAGGGGCTGCACGTCGGGCAGTTCGCCACGGGCGATGAACCACCAGCGGTCGAGGGCGAAGAGGGCGTCCCAGAGGTCGGCCTGGGCGTCGGTGTCGTCGATGCCCCGCAGTTCGGACACCCGGGTCAGCTCGTCGATCCGTTCGCTCGTCGCCCGCATCTCGTCGGCCGAGGGTGGCGGGGGCAAGGGGACGCCGCCCGAGCCAGGCGGAAGGGTCTGTTCACTCACTGGCCCAGCGTAGGGGGACGACGCAGGTGGGCGAGAGATCCTCATGGTCCACTGCCCCCGGGTGATCGACGGAGCCGTCCGTCGGCACTACGCTCCGACCATGGCCGACACGCGTGGACCCCAGATCGTCCGAGGCGACCCCGAGGTGACCCGGGCGACGCTCGACCTGAAGCTGCCGGTGGCGATGCTGCCCGGCCTCGTGCGTCGAGCACTGCAGGCGAGCCCCACGTTCTCGTTGCGCGACGCCGACGAGACGGGGGCCACGCTTCTGCGTCGGTCGGCGTCGGCCAGCGGCACGGACACCGTGAGGCTCGACTTCGCCGCGTCCGACAAGAGCAGCCGGGTCTCGGCCGAGGTCCACTCCCCCGGTGGCACGATCGGCACGTCGGTCAAGCGCCGCGACGACGACACGACCGCCCTGTTCGAGGCGATCGCGAAGGCCGCCGGGCCCTTCTGACCGGTGACGGGGCACGGGCCGACACCGCGCCTCCCTCGGGGACGCCGACGGGTCAGACGCCCACGATCCAGGTGTCCTTCGCGCCCCCGCCCTGCGACGAGTTGACGATCATGCTGCCCTCGGGCGCCACGCGGGTCAGCGCCAGGTCGGCGAGCACGCTCTCGCCCGCCCCGGTGCCGGTGAGGTACACGAAGCAGCGGAGGTCGACGTGCCGCGGCTGCAGCCCGGTCGGGGTCAGGGTCGGGTGCGACGACAACGTCACCACCTCCTGCGCGACCCAGCCGGACGGGTCCCGGGCGATCTCGGCCCGACGCTCGGCCACGACCGCCGCGCTGGCCGACGGGCCGATCAGGACACCGCGACCCCCCTCGCCGTCGACCGGCTTCGTGACGAGCTCGCCCACCCGGTCGAGCACCGCGAGCCGCTCGGCCGGGTCGCCCGTCCGGTAGGTCGGCACCGACTCGAGCAGCGGACGCTCGCCCAGGTAGTACCAGATGAGGTCGGGTACCGCGCAGTACATCGCCTTGTCGTCGACGAGCCCGTTGCCGGGGGCGTTGGCGAGCACGACGTCGCCCGCCGCCGCCACGTCCATCAGGTGCTCGCCGAGCAACGGGTCGTGCGGCGCGTGCACGTCGACCAGCTCGCGGTCGAGCCGCAGGTAGAGCGCGTCGACGACGGTGCCGGTCCTGCGGTCGACGACCCGCGCCTCCTGCACCTCGACGTCGTCGGCCTGCAGCAGCAGCAGCCCCGCGCCCTCGGCGAGGGTGCGGTGCTCGTACCAGGCCGGGCTCGCGGGGCCCTCGCTGAGGACCGCGCCGACCGGCTCGCCTCCGCCCCGAGGAGGCGCGGCGTGCGCCAGCAACGTCGCCCTCAGCACCGAGAACACGCTCGTCGGGTCGAGCAGCCCGGCCGGGCGCGGAGCGTCCGGCACCACCTCGTCGAGCAGCCGTCGCACGGCGATCGAGAACGCGGCCCCGCTCGGTGCCCGGACGTTGTCCTCGAGCACGCGCCAGCCACCGAGCTCGTCGCGCACGAGGTCGAAACCCTGCACCGCCGCGCGCACGGCGTCCGCGGGCAGCCGGGTGGCCTCGGTCCGCCACCCCGCCGCGCCGACGACCTGCTCGTGGGTCAGCACGCCGTCCGCGACGACCCGGCGCTCACCGTAGGCGTCGCGGAGGAACGCCTCGATCGCCCGGGCGCGCTGGGTCAGGCCGGCCTCGAGGCGGCTCCACTCGTGCCGCGTGACGATGCGGGGCACGAGGTCGCAGTGGAACGCCCGGTGGTCGCCGCCGACGCCGAACCCGAGACCGGCCCGCTCGCACCAGGCGTCCCGTGCGACGGCGCGGGCGCGGGCCTCGGTCGCGCCGAGCTGCTGGAAGAAGCCGGCGACGTCCCGGTAGGCCGGGCGGGGGTGGAGTCCCGGGCCGATCGCCTCGTCGCCGGCACGGAACCGGTACCCCACGAGGGTCGGCGCCGGGTCGTCGAGCCCGGCGGCGGGGCCGTGCGTCTCGCGGACGACCAGGTCGACCACGTCGTCGAGCCGTCCCCTCTCGGCGAAGGCGGCGCGCTGCCGGTCGGCCGAGTTGCCCCGGGCGAGCGTGGCCTCGGCGAGGTCGGACACGGTCTGCCAGTCGCCGAACTCCTCGAGTTGTGGTCGCAGCCGGGTCACGAGCTGCCGGACGGCCTCGGCCGCGGGCAACCGCGAGGGGTGCTGCTCGAGGTCGAGCAGCTCGCCGGCGAGCCCGCTGCGCGCCGCCTGCCACATCGCGGCCCGGTGCAGCGGCGCCGCCCGGTGCCGGGCGGGGCGGCCGGCCTCGACGTCCGTCTCGGCCCGGCGCACCGCGGCGCGGTAGAGGCCGGCGATCAGCACCGCGTCGTCGACCAACGGGCAGGCGTCGCAGGTGCGCAGCTCGAGGGTGGGCGCGTGGCTGGAGGGCCGGACGTCGAAGTAGGCCATGCCGCTGTCGGCGATCACGCCCGACCCGATGAGGTCGGCGAGCAGCTGGTCGTACTCGGCGGCGTCGGCCATCGGGCCGGTCGCCCCGGCGCTCGGCCACCGTTGCCAGATGAGCGAGCGGATGCTCGCGTAACCGGTGTCCTGGCCGTTGAGGTAGGGCGAGCTGGCGCTCAGGGCGAGCAGGGCGGGTAGCACCGGGGCGATCCGCCCGGCGACGTCCACGGCGAGGTCGCGGTCGGCGACGCCCACGTGGATCTGCAGGCCGCAGATCAGCTGCTCGTCCACGAGCAGGCGGTACTGCTCGTGCATGCGCCCGTAGCGCCCGGTCGTCGTCAGTTCGAAGTCGGCGACCTCGCTGCGCGGGGCCGTGCCGACGGCGCCGATGGCGAGCCCCTCGGCGGTCGTCACCTCGACGAGGTCCCGACGGAGGGTCAGGATCTCGCGCCGCAGGTCGTCGAGCGTGGTCACGACCGGGACGTTGGTCTCGATCGTGGTGCGCTGCAGTTCGGCCCCGTAGCGGTCGGCAGGCAGCCGGGCGAGGAGGTGCGGCGCCCTGGCCGACAGACGCCCCGTCTCGAGGTCGATCAGGTGCAGTTCTTCTTCCGCCCCCAGCGTCAGCTCTGCGCTCATGCCTGCACAGTACGGGCGTGGCCCGGTTCTGCCCGCCTCTTCATGAGGATTTCACATGAACGGGTCACGAGGAGGCGCGGCCCCGTCGGCCGTGGAGTCAGACCCGAGCGGTCTGGCGCACCCCCGCGGCGGGCAGCAGCACGCCGTCGATGAGCCCGACGAGGTAGTCACGGTCGACGGGCTTCCGGAGGACGAGCACCCGGTACGACACCATCGACGGGGTGACGAGGGCGAGTGCCTCGATGTCGGTGTCGGCCGCGATCTCGCCTCGCTCGAGGGCGCGGCGCAGCAGCAGGCGGTTGGCCTCGGCACGGGGTTGGACGATCGCGGCGTCGACGGCCTCGGCCAGCTCGGGCGTGGTCGAGAGCATCGTCACGACGCCCGCCATGACCCGCATCTTCTTCTCGGCGTCGTCGATGCTGTGCGGCTTGATCATCGCCAGGAGGTCTCCGCGCAGCGTGCCGGTGTCGGGCAGGCCGTCGAGGTCGACGGCCCCCTGCTTGAGGCAGGCCACCGCGTCGACGACGAGCTCGCCCTTCGAGGCCCAGCGGCGGTAGAGCGTGGCCTTGCCGGCCTTGGCGCGCGCGGCCACCATCTCGATGGTCATGCCCTCGAAACCGGTCTCGGCGAGCACGTCGATGGTGCACCGGAGGATCTCGGGGTCACGGCTGTGGTCGCGCTTGCGACCCGGTCGCGAGGGGGTCGCGGGGTCGGTCTCGGCGGGCGTCGTCGCCACGCCTTCCCTGTCGGTCATGGGGGCGACTCTACCTCGGATGTTTACGAAACTGCCTGTATCCGAAACTGGCGAGACTCGTATATGCTCGCGCTCATGTCTCAGGCCTCCACCTCCCCTGACGGCGCGACCCGCGCCTCCTCGTCCTCTGCGACCCCGCCGCCGTCCCGGCGCTGGTGGACCCTCACCACCGTCGCCCTCGCCCAACTGATGGTCGTCCTCGACTCGACCGTCGTGAACATCGCGCTGCCCGCCGCCCAGACCGACCTCGGCTTCTCGGACGGCGACCGGCAGTGGATCATCACCGCCTACTCGCTCGCCTTCGGCAGCCTGCTGCTCGTCGGCGGCCGCGTCAGCGACCTGATCGGCCGCAAGCGCACGTTCATCATCGGCCTGATCGGCTTCGCCCTCGCCTCGGCCCTCGGCGGTGCGGCCGGCACCTTCGGGCTGCTCGTCTTCGCCCGCGCCCTGCAGGGCGCGTTCGGCGCCCTGCTCGCCCCGACCGCCCTCGCCGTCTTGACCACGACCTTCACGATCCCGAAGGAGCGCGCCCGCGCGTTCGGCGTCTTCGGGGCGATCGCCGGTGCCGGCGGAGCCATCGGCCTGCTGCTCGGCGGGTTCCTGACCCAGTACGCCTCGTGGCGCTGGAACCTCTACATCAACGTCGTCATCGCCGCCGTCGCGATCGTCGGGGCCGCGATCTTCGTGTCGCACGTCACCCGCACCGGACCGCGACCCAAGCTCGACGTGCCCGGCACGCTGCTCGTCTCCGGCGCGCTCTTCTCGCTCGTCTACGGCTTCTCGAACGCCGAGACGCAGGGTTGGGACTCGCCGCTGACCTGGGGCTTCCTGGCGGCGGCCGTCGTGCTGCTCACCTCGTTCGTCGCGTGGCAGCGCCGGGCCGAGCACCCCCTGCTGCCCCTGTCGATCGTGCTCGACCGCAACCGGGGTGCCGCCTACGCGTCGGTGACCATCGCGGGTGCGGGCATGTTCGGCATCTTCCTGTTCGTGACGTACTACCTGCAGACCTCGCTCGGGTACACGCCGACCAAGACCGGCCTGGCCTTCCTGCCCATGATCGCGATGCTCGTCCTCGCGGCCCAGCTGTCGACGAACATCTTCGTGCCGCGCTTCGGGCCCAAGATCATGGTGCCGTTCGGCATGACCCTCGGCGTGGTCGGCATGCTGCTGCTCACCCGGCTCGACCTCGAGAGCATGTACGCCGCCAACGTGCTGCCGGCCCTGATGGTGCTGGGCTTCGGCATGGGCTCGATCATGCCCGCGTCGATCCAGACCGCCACGCTCGGCGTCGACCGCGGACACGCGGGCGTCGCCTCGGCCATGGTCAACACGAGCCAGCAGGTCGGCGGGTCGATCGGCACGGCACTGCTCAACACCCTGGCGGCGACCGCGGCCGCGAACTACGTGGCCGACCACCTGCCCGCGACCGGAGCCGTCGCGGCCGAGGCCGCCGTGACCGGCTACGCCACGGCGTACTGGTGGGGAGCAGGGTTCTTCGCGGTCGGCGCGGTCATCGCGGCCCTGCTGTTCCGTCGCCGCGTCCCGCAGTCGGACGACGTGGACGCGTCGGCCTCGCCCGCCGTGGACGCACCGGTCCCGGTGCACTGACGCGACCCCCTCGCCCGGACGACCCGCGCCTCCTCAGCCCTCGGGGCCGGGGAGGCGCGGGTCGTCCGGGCGACGGACGTCGCGTCGGTCAGGACGCGGCTTCGTCCTCGTCGTAGCGGTCGACGCTGATCGTCGGGATCGACGCCGTGATGACGGAACCGTCGGCGCGCATCAGCCCGCGGAGGTCGCTCGTCGTGGGGACGCGCGTGGTGATGCGCGGCCCCTGGCCCTCGAGGGCCACCCGCACCGGAGCCTCGGGGGTGACCCGGAACTCGTCGCCGCGGACGGACAGCGTCACGGCGTCGCCCGTCTCGACGGTGAAGACGATCTCGTGCTGGGCGAGGTCGACGCGCACCCGGCTGCCCTTGATCGCGACGCGGAACGAGAGCTCGTCCCAGTCGGCCGGCAGGCGCGGGTCGAAGGTGATCGAGCCGAGCCAGTCGCGCATGCCGCCGTACCCGTTGACCAGCGCGCTCCAGATGCCGCCGGTCGACGCCACGTGGACGCCGTCGGACGTGTTCTTGTGCAGGTCGGCCAGGTCGACGTACAGGGACGACAGGAAGTACTGCTGCGACAGCTGGTGGTGGCCCACCTCGGCCGCGATGATCGACTGCACGACGCCGGACAGGGTCGAGTCGCCCGTCGTCAGCGCGTCGTAGTACTCGAAGTTGCGCAGCTTCTGCTCGGGCGTGAACTCGTCGCCCTGCAGGTAGAGCGCGAGCACGACGTCCGCCTGCTTGAGCACCTGGAAGCGGTAGATCACCAGCGGGTGGTAGTGCAACAGCAGCGGTCGCTTGTTCGCCGGGGTGGCCTCGAGGTCCCAGAGCTCCTTGTCGAGGAACTGGGCGTCCTGCGGGTGGATGCCCCGGTGGTCGTCGTACGGGATGTGCATCGCCTCGGCGGCGAGCTGCCACCCCGTGATCTCGTGCTCCTCGAGGCCGAGGCGGTCGACCATCCGGTCGAACGCGACGGGAGAGTCGTCCTTCAGACGGGTGACCGCCCGGACGGCCGCCCGGAGGTTCGCCCGCGCCATGACGTTCGTGTAGAGGTTGTCGTCGACGACGGTCGTGTACTCGTCGGGCCCGGTGACGCCGTCGATGTGGAACCGCTGGTCGCCGTTCGAGCGCCAGAAGCCGAGGTCGGCCCACAGTCGCGCCGTCTCGACGAGGATGTCGACGGCACCTCTCTGCAGGAAGTCCTCGTCGCCGGTCGCCTGGACGTACTGGCTGAGGGCGTGGCTGATGTCGGCGTCGATGTGGTACTGGGCCGTGCCGGCGGCGTAGTACGCGCTCGACTCGAGCCCGTTGATGGTGCGCCACGGGAACAGGGCGCCGCGCTGGTTCAACTCGACGGCCCGGTCACGGGCGGCGTCGAGCATGCCGAGACGGAACCGCAGGGCGTTGCGGGCCACGTTGGGCGAGGTGTACGTCAGGAACGGCAGGACGTAGATCTCGGTGTCCCAGAAGTAGTGTCCGCCGTAGCCCGACCCCGTCACGCCCTTGGCCGCGACCCCCTGACCGTCGGTCCGGGCCGTCGCCTGCGCGAGCTGGAAGAGGTTCCAGCGGACGGCCTGCTGGATCTCGGGTTGGCCGGCGACCTGGACGTCGCTGCGCTGCCAGAAGTCGTCGAGCCAGGCGCGCTGGTGCTCGAAGATCTCGGCCGTGGGCGTCTCGGCGGCCCGGTCGAGGGTGCGGTCGCACCGGTCGGCCAGTTCGCGAGGCGGCACGCCGCGACTCGTGTGGTAGGTGATCGTCTTGGTCAGACGGACCTTCTGGCCGGCCTGCGCCTTCACGCGGTAGACGTGCTTGGCGATGTCGTCGTCGATCTGCGAGGACTGGTCCCACTCGGCGTCGGTCTCGATGCGGTGCTCGGCGCCGACCGCGATCGTCATGCCCGAGTTCGTCGTGCGGTAGCCGAGCACGGCCCGCGTGCCGCCGTTGCGGTTGAGCACGGGCTGCAGCACCCGGTCGTCGAACGACTCGGCCTTGCGCGGGTCGAACGCCTCGGCCGCGGCCCGCATGCCGGCGTGGTACTGGTCGCCCATGTCCTGACGGTTGAGGATCTGGCTCGAGATCAGCAGCGACGCCGACGAGTCGAGCATCGTGACCTCGTACTCGATGACGACGAGGTGGCGGTCCTCGAAGCTCACCAGACGGCGGCTGGTCACCAGGACGCGCTTGCCCGAGGGCGTGCGCCAGTCGATCTCGCGGGTGAGGACGCCGTCGCGGAAGTCGAGGCGTCGCGTGTGGCGGAGGATGTCGGCCTCGAAGAGCACGAACGGTTCGTCGTCGACGTAGAGGCGGATGACCTTCGCGTCGGGCACGTTGACGATCGTCTGGCCGACCCGGGCGAACCCGAAGGCCTCTTCGGCGTGCCGGATGGGCCAGGTCTCGTGGAAGCCGTTGACGAAGGTGCCGAACGAGTGACCGCCGCGCCCCTCGTCGGGGTTGCCGCGGAGGCCGAGGTACCCGTTGCCGACCGCGAAGACGGTCTCGGTGAGGCCCTCGTCGCCCTGGATGTACTCGTCCTCGACGAATGCCCACTCGTCGACGGGGAACCGCGAGCGGTCGAGCGGGTCGGACGTGATGTGGTTCACGACTGTGCCTCCGTGGTGCCGGTGGTGCTGCTGCTGGTCGAGGGGGTGCCCGGTGTCGCCTGGTCGGGATTCGGAGCCGAGGAGGCGCGGGTTCGGTCGAGCGCCTCGACCAGCTCGCCGAGGTCGTCGACCACCAGGTCGGCCCCGAAGTCGAGCAGGGTCTGCGCACCCGTTCCGCGGTCGACCCCGAGCACGAGGCCGAAGGAACCCCGGCGACCGGCCTCGACGCCGGACTGCGCGTCCTCGACGACGACGCAGTCGTCGGCGGTGAGGCCGAGGCGGCGGGCGCCCTCGAGGTACGTGTCGGGGGCGGGCTTGCCGGCGATGCCCTCGGCCGCGGCCACGACGCCGTCGACGATCACGTCGAAGCGGTCGCGGAGGCCCGCGGCCTCGAGCACCGGCACGGCGTTGCGCGAGCTGGAGACCACGGCGACCCGGACGCCCTCGGCGAGGGCCCGGTCGAGGAAGGCCACCGACCCCGGGTACGGCGTGACGCCGTTCTCGGCGAGCTCGGCGGCGAAGGCCGCGTTCTTGCGGTTGCCGAGACCGCACACCGTCTCGGCCTCGGGGTCGTCGTCGGGTGACCCCTCGGGCAGGACGACGTCGCGGGCCGCGAGCATCGCCCGGACGCCGTCGTAACGGGGCCGACCGTCGACGTGCTCGAAGTAGTCGGCCTCGGTGTAGGGCGCGAGGTCGTGCGCGGCGAAGTAGTCGCCGAAGAGGCGGGCCCACGCGCGCATGTGGACCTCGGCGGTCGGCGTCAGGACGCCGTCCAGGTCGAAGAGCAGGGCGCGGAGGTGCGAGAGGCGCGAGGCGTCGCGGGGCGTGACGATGGACACGGGGTGCCGATCCCTTCGAGCGTGCGGGCAGGGTGAGAGGCACCGGGGCGACGACGGCTCGGTGCCGGTGAGGCGGGAACGTTTCGGGCAGGACGATGACGCGGGGCGACGGGACGAGCGGGATGGTGCGGGCCAGCTGCTGTGCCGACGGGGTGGTGCGGGGTGGGCCCCACGGGTCAAGTGTGGCACCGCTGCGCCCCGACACCTAGCCACGCGTCCGGGGGTGTGGACGACGAACGCCCTGGGGGCGGGACGACGGGGGCCGGCGGACGATCCCGGGGAGGACCACGACACCTGGGGAGCGAGCCGGAGGTGTCGGCGGCGGCTGACATCATGGGCGGCATGGACCTGGGCGACGAGTTCGACGTGCACGACGGCTTCCCGGCCGGTGACGGCGACGCCGACGGCCCCGTCCACTCGACGGCCGTGCCGATGGTCGACGCCGTCGACGTCATCCGGCTCGTCGGGCCGCGCGCCTTCAACCGGGCGAAAGAATACGTCCGCGACGGAGCCGTGCTCGACACCGCCTGGCACCCGGCGGACGAGCGCCTCGAGGGCACCGTCCGAGGGGCCGAGTCGACGCCCTACCAGGTCGTCGTCGACCTGCGGGCGACTCGCGGCGAGTACAGCCGCCCGGTCCGCAGCCGCTGCACCTGCCCGATCGGCAGCGACTGCAAGCACGTCGCGGCGACGCTGTTGCAGAGCAACTCCCGGGCCGTGGCCGATCGCAGCGCCCCGGCCCCCACCGTCGACGAGTTGACGACCGGGGGCGTGACCGCGCTCGGGGCGGCCCGGTCCGGCACGGGAGCGAGCGACTGGCGGTCGACGGTGGGGGCGATCGGGCAGCCGACCCGCGCCTCCTCGGTCCGGACGACGCGAATGGGTCTGCTCTTCGAACTGCGCGACCGGGCGCACTCGACCCGGGGGCGCGCGGTCGCGCCCTCGGCCCGGCGGCAGGGCGGACCGACTGTGCAGCGACTCGGCGTGCGGCCGGTCACCCTGAGCGGCACGGGCAACTGGGTGCGCGGCAACCTGACCTGGACGTCGCTGCCGTACCAGCTCAACCGGCTGGCCATCGAGCCCGATCAGCACGCCTGGTTCGGCCAGTTCGCGGCGCTCCACCGGTCGGCGGTCTCGACCTACACGCCGGGCGACGCCGACTGGTTGTTCGTCGACGACTTCGCCAGCCCGTTGCTGTGGCCGCTGCTGGCCGAGGCCGGTCGCCTGGGCATCTCGCTCGTGACGGGCAAGCGCGCGACCGACGTCGTCGTCGGCGACGAGGCCCGCGTCACGGTCGACGCGGTGCGGGGCGACGACGGCTCGATGCTGCTGACCGCCGGGGTCACCGTCGACGGCGTGGCCCGCCGCGCGGAGTCGACCGGCGTCATCGCCGACCACGGGGTGTGGTGCGTCGCCCACGAACCCGCCCCGACCTTCACGCTCGCGCCGACCGCGGGGCCGCTCGACGACGAGCAACGGCGGTTCCTGACCATCACGCCCGAGGTCGTGGTCCCGGCCGCCGACTCCGACGAATTCCTCCGCGACTACTACCCCACCCTCCGCCGGCGCGTCGACGTCGTCAGCTCGGACGCGTCGATCGAGTTCCCGACGATCGTGCCGCCCGTGCTGACGCTCACCGTCGGGTTCGAGAAGGGGCAGACCATCCGCCTGACCTGGCGGTGGACGATCGACGGGGCACCCCGACCGCTGACGGCCCACTCCCCCGTCCCCGACCTCACCGAGCTCGACGTCGTCCCCCGCGACCAGGTGCTGAAGGGGGTGACCGCAGCCGAGTTCGCGACCGGCACGCTGCCGGCACTCGAGGCGCGACCCGACGTACAGGTCGACCTCGTCGGCACGCGGCCCGACTACCACGAGCTGACCGACGAGCCCCGACTGACCATCACCACGATGCCGACCGACAAGCGCGACTGGTTCGACCTCGGCGTGCTGGTCACCGTCGAGGGACGGACCGTGCCCTTCACGCCGCTCATCACCGCCCTCGCGAAGGGGCGCAAGAAGTTGCTGCTGGTCGACCACTCGTACCTGTCCCTCGACCACCCGGCCTTCGACGAGCTCAAGAGGCTCATCGACGAGGCGTCGGCACTCGACGAATGGGAGGTCGCGCCACGCATCAACCGCTACCAGGCCAGCCTCTGGTCCGAGCTCGACGAACTCGCCGACGAGACGGTGCCCGCCGCCGAGTGGCAGCGGTCGGTCGGCGGACTGCTCGCCCTGGCCGACGCCGGCGGCCTCGCAGCCGCCACGGCGACCCCCGTGCCGGCCACGGTCGACGCGACCCTCCGCCCGTACCAGCACGAGGGGTTCGACTGGCTCGCCTTCCTCCACGAGCAGGGGCTCGGCGGGGTGCTGGCCGACGACATGGGCCTCGGCAAGACCCTGCAGACGCTCGCCCTCGTCGCGCACGTGCGCGAGACCGAACGGATGCGGGCAGGCGGCCCGGCAGCCGCCGCGGGCCCGGCAGCGGCCCCGGACCCGCTAGCGGCCACGGCCGAGGCGGCCCCGGCCGCGGCCGACGGTCCCGGCGCTCCTCCCGCGCCCTTCCTCGTCGTGGCCCCGACGTCGGTCGTGTCGAACTGGGTGGCCGAGGCCGCCCGCTTCACACCAGGGCTGACCGTCCGCGCCGTGACCGCCACGCAGGCCAAGGGCGGTCGCGGTTCGGTGCACGACCTCGCCCGGGGTGCCGACGTCGTCGTCACCTCGTACGCCCTGTTCCGCCTCGACTTCGCCGCCTACCAGGCCGAAGGGTGGGCGGGGCTGATCCTCGACGAGGCACAGTTCGTCAAGAACCGTGCCTCGCAGGCCCACCGGTGCGCGGTCGACCTCGACGTGCCGTTCAAGCTCGCCATCACCGGCACGCCGCTCGAGAACAGCCTGACCGACCTGTGGTCCTTGCTGCACGTGGTGGCGCCCGGACTGCTCGGCAGCAGCGTCCGCTTCGCCGACGACTACGTCAAGCCCATCGCCACGGGCGAGGCACCCGACCTGCTCCAGAAGCTCCGCCGGCGCATCCGACCGCTGATGATGCGCCGGACGAAAGAACAGGTCGCGTCCGACCTGCCCGCCAAGCAGGAGCAGATCCTCCGCGTCGACCTCGACCCCGCGCACCGCGACCTCTACGACGCCTTCCTGCAGCGTGAACGACAGAAGCTGCTCGGCCTGATGGACGACCTCGACCGCAACCGGTTCATCGTCTTCCGGTCGCTCACCCTGCTGCGCCTGCTCTCGCTCGACGCCTCACTCGTGGACGAGGCCTACGCCGACATCCCCTCGGCGAAGCTCGACCAGTTGCTCGACGAACTCGAGGACGTGGTCGCCGAGGGGCACCGCGCCTTGATCTTCAGCCAGTTCACGACGTTCTTGCACAAGGTCGCCGCCCGGCTCGACCAGCGTGGCGTCGCGTTCGAGTACCTCGACGGGTCGACCCGACGTCGGGCCGAGGTGATCGACCGGTTCAAGACCGGCGACGCACCCGCGTTCCTCATCAGCCTGAAGGCGGGCGGGTTCGGGCTCAACCTGACCGAGGCGGACTACGTGTTCATCCTCGACCCGTGGTGGAACCCGGCCACCGAGGCCCAGGCGGTCGACCGCACGCACCGCATCGGGCAGACCGACAACGTGATGGTCTACCGGATGATCGCGAACGACACCATCGAGGAGAAGGTCCTGGCCCTCCAGGCCCAGAAGTCGCAGCTCTTCGACGCCGTGATGGACGACGACGCCGTGTTCAGCGCGGCGCTCACCGCCGACGACATCCGCGGCCTGCTCGACGCCTGACCCGAGCCGGGCCGGGCCGAGGCGGGCGTCAGGCCAGCGACACCGTCTCGGCGAAGGTCCGCGTGGTCGGCGGCGCGAGCAAGACCTCGGGCAGGCGATTGGCCCCCTCGGGCGTGGCGCGCCAGGCGACGTAGGCGTCGTGGTCGGCCGACGAGGCCCACGTCTCGACGACGATCATGACCGACGGGTCGGCGTCGTCGATCAGCACCTCGAGCCCCTGGCAGCCGGGCCAGGCGCGCGTGGCGACGAGGGTCTCGCGGGCGATCTCGTGGGCGAGGTCGAGCCGGGCGGGGTCGACGTGCAGTTCGAGGTGGACGGTGGTGGACATGGTGGTCCCTTCGATCGGGCGGCGGCCCCGGGAGCGGGCCGCGCGGCGGACGGGCCGCGACCTCCCACCCTGGCACCCGCGCCTCCTCGTCCGCCGGGTCAGGCGACCTCGACGGTCACGCGGTGCCAGCCCTCGGCCCCGTTCGGAGCCGGCTGGACGTACTGCTCGCGCTGCCAGGTGCCGTCCGCGCCCTGCGCCCGCACGTCGATCGTGTGCGACCCCGAGCCCGCGGCCCCGGCGTCCCAGCGATGGACCCACTGGCGCCACGTGTCGGCCGAGACCGAGTCGGCCAGGGTCGCGTCGAGCCACGAGCCGCCGTCGATCCGCACCTGGACCGCCTCGACGCCCGTGTGCGGCTGCCACGCCACCCCCGCGATCGAGACCGTCCCGGCGTCGACGGATGCCCCGTCGCGGGGCACGTCGATGCGCGACTCGAGCTTGACCGGCCCCAGGGCGTCCCAGCCGCGAGGCGTCCAGTAGCCCTGGGCGTCGGAGAACCGCGTGACCTCCATCTCGACGACCCACTTGGTCGCCGACACGTAGCCGAAGAGGCCGGGCACGACCATCCGCACCGGGAAGCCGTGCTCGATCGGCAGCGGCTGGCCGTTCATGCCGACCGCGAGCAGGGCGTCCGTGCCGTCGTCCTGCAGCACGTCGAGCGGCGTACCGGCCGAGAAGCCGTCGATGCTGCGCGACAGCACCATGTCGGCGCCGCCGTTCGGCCCCGCGCGCTCGAGCAGCGAGCGGATCGGGTAGCCGAGCCAGAGCGCGTTGCCGATCAGGTCGCCGCCGACGTCGTTCGAGACGCAGCTGAGGGTCGCCATGTGCTCCTCGAGCGGCAGGGCGAGCAGCTCGTCGAACGAGATCGTCACCTCGCGATCGACCAGGCCGTGGATGCGCAGACTCCAGTCGGCCGGGTCGATCGACGGCACCTGCAGGGCCGTGTCGATGCGGTAGAAGTCGGCGGCGGGCGTGACGTAGGGCGTGATGCCCTCGACGTCCAAGGAGGCGCCGGCCGGGACCGCGGCCTCGGTCACGCTCGCGCGGGGCAACGTCAGGGCGCGCCGCAGGGCCGCGGCGTTCGCCCGGCCGGCGTTCACGACGCGGGCCCCCGTGCCGACGACGACGGCGGCCACGCCGGCCACGACCGTGTACGTGAGGAACGACCGGCGTTCGAGCCCGGGCCCGCGTAAGGGCGGCACGGGCTGGGTCTGCTCGGCCCACCCGGCCGACGTCGAACGGACCCACCGACGGAGGCGCGAGGCCAGCTTGTCGACCAGCAGCACGGCGGCGAAGGTGCCGACGAGGCTCGGGATGGCATCGACCTGGCCGGCGTCCGCGCGGGTCAGGACCGCGATCACGGCGAGCGCCCCGCCCACCACGAAGGCGATCTTGCCGATCGGCTGACGGCGGTACTCGCCGTAGCCGGCCGCGCCGGTGATGACGACGAGCAGCACGCCCATCAGCACGAAGAGGGCGACCTTGTCGCCGGTGCCGAACAGGGACACCATGGCGTCCTTCACGCCGGCGGGGGCGAGGTCGACGACGGCCGAGCCGACGGCGAAGAGCGGGCTGCCGGTGGGCCCGGTGACGAGGGCGACGACCTCGGCGGCGGCGAGGAACGCGGCCATCGACACGATGCCGGCGAGGGCGGCCCACAGCCCGGCGGCGCGGGGGGTCATCGGGTCGGTGGGGCCGGGCGTCGGTGCGGGGCCGGACGTCGACGACTCGGGTGGGGACAGGCGGACCGACATGGGCTCAGGGTACGACGCGTGGCTCGGGAACCGCCTGCGTCCCGGGGACCGGGGACGCGCCTCCTGGTGTCGGGTGGACGCCGCCTCTGTGTCGGGGGTGTGACGATGTCCGGCCGCCTCTTCCGCTGCCGCTCCGGCGGGAGCAGGATGACCGGAACGCCCGAGACACACCGATGCGCCCCGGAGGTCAGCATGTCGACGACGAACCAGCAGCCCCCGAACCCACGGTCCGCGAACCAGCGATCCGCGAACCAGGCGCAGCCGCCCACGACCGACACGGGCGAGAGCCCCACCGAGCTGAAGCGGGCGATCGGTCCGAAGCTGCTGCTGCTGTTCATCGTCGGCGACATCCTCGGCACGGGCGTCTACGCCCTGACCGGGCAGGTCGCGGCCGAGGTCGGCGGTGCGGCGTGGTTGCCGTTCCTGATCGCGTTCGCCGTGGCCCTCGTGACGGCGTTCTCGTACCTCGAGCTCGTGACGAAGTACCCGCAGACCGCCGGTGCGGCCCTCTACGTGCACAAGGCGTTCGGCATCCACTTCGTGACGTTCATCGTGTGCTTCGTGGTGATGTGTTCGGGCATCACGAGCGCGTCGACGGCGTCACGGGCGTTCGCGGCCAACCTGGCGGCGGGCATCGGCGTCGAGCTGTCGAACTCGGCGGTGATGCTGATCGCGATGGCGTTCATGCTGCTCGTGATGGCCGTGAACTTCCGCGGGGTCAGCGAGAGCGTCAAGGCGAACGTCGTCCTCACCCTGATCGAGCTGTCGGGCCTCGTCATGGTGATCCTGATCGGGTTCTGGTTCATCGCCGGCGGCAACGCGGACTGGGGCCAGGTGGTGCTCTTCGAGACGCCGGGCGACAAGTCGCTGCTGCTGAGCGTCAGCACCGCGACGTCGCTCGCCTTCTTCGCCATGGTCGGCTTCGAGGACTCGGTCAACATGGCGGAGGAGACCAAGGACCCGAGCCGCGTCTTCCCCAGGGTCATGCTGACCGGCCTCGGCATCACCGCCGTGATCTACGTGCTCGTCTCGATCTGCGCCGTGGCGATCGTGCCGATCGGCGACCTGGCCGACAACGAGACCCCCCTGGTCACCGTGGTGAACACCGCCGCCCCGGACTTCCCGATCGGCGGGCTGCTGCCGTTCATCTCGATGTTCGCCGTCGCCAACAGCGCCCTGATCAACATGATGATGGCGAGCCGGTTGCTCTACGGCATGAGCAAGCAGGGCGTGCTGCCGGGCTTCCTCGGCAGGGTGCACCGGAAGCGGCAGACCCCGTGGGCGTCGATCGTCTTCACGACGGCGCTCAGCCTGGTGCTGATCGGCTACGTCTCGCTCTCGCCCGAGTCGCCGATCGTGGCCGTGCTCGGCGGCACGACGTCCCTGCTGCTGCTGACGGTGTTCGCCCTGGTCAACGTCGTCGTCCTCGTGTTGCGTCGCGACACGGTGTCGCACGGACACTTCCGCGCGGGCACGGTCCTGCCGATCGTCGGCGTCGTGGCCTGCCTCTGGCTGGTGCTGCCGGTGTCCTCCGGTCGCGGCGCCGAGCAGTACACGATCGCCGGCGGCCTGCTCGCGATCGGCGTGGTCCTCTGGCTCGTGACCTTCGTGTCGCGGCGGGGGAAGCCGGTGCCGAGCGACGCGATCGCCGACGCCGAGCGCGCCGACCCCCGTGCGTAGACGGCAGGAGGCGCGGCACCGGTCTCGCCACCGGCACCGCGCCTCCTCGGCGGATCGAGACCTACGGGATCAGGCGGGCGGCGCGGTAGCGCTCGAACAGGTCGACGAACGCCTGCTCGGTGCGGCGGTACCGGGTGAACCCGGCGTCGCGGGCCTTGCCCATGTCGGTGACGACCTCGATGTCGCGGCCGAGGTCGCCGTCGGTGTGCCACCACGAGGCGACGCGCGACAGGTCGGGCTCGGCGAGGTCGTGCTCGGCGACGAGGTCGCGCCACTCCTGCTCGAGGCCGACCATCTGCTGCTCGAGCGGACGCGGCTCGCCCTCGAAGCCCTCGACGAGCGCGGGGTCGATGCCGAGGTGGCCGGCGAGGCGGGGCCACAGCCAGCGCCAGCGGAACACGTCGCCGTTGACGACGTTGAACGGCTCGTCGGCACCGGCGGGGTCGGTCGCGGCCCAGATCATCTGCTCGGCGAGGACGCCCGCGTCGGTGACGTCGACGAGCGAGTTCCACTGCGTCTCGCTGCCCGGGAACGTGAACGGACGGCCGAGGCGCTTGCTCAGGGCGGCCTGCACGGCGATGGTCAGCCCCATGTTCATGGCGTTGCCGACGGCGAACCCGATGACGGTGTGCGAGCGGTGAACCGACCAGGTGAACCCCTGGCGCTCCGCGGCGGCGAAGAGCTCGTCCTCCTGCGCGTAGTAGAAGTTCGGGTAGGGCAGGCGCTCCTCGTCCTCGTGGAACGGCGTGTCGGGCATGTCGCCCGTGCCGTAGGCCTCGAACGGGCCGAGGTAGTGCTTCAGCCCGGTGACGAGCGACACGTGTCGCACGGGGGCGTGGTCGAGGGCGGCCAGCAGGTCGCGGACCATGGCGCCGTTCACCGCGATGTTCTCCGCCTCGGTGTCGCGCTTCTGCCAGGCGGCGAAGAACACGTGGGTCGGCTTCGCGTCCGCCAGCGCCGTGCGCAGGCTCTCGGCACTCGTCAGGTCGGCGGAGATGCCCGTCACCCCGTCGGACGAGGAGGCGCGGCGCGAGAGGGCCAGGACGTCCCACCCCTCGCGCGTCAACTGCTCGACGAGGGCGGTGCCGGTGATGCCGCTGGCGCCCACCACGAGGGCGGTGCCCGGAACCGTCGGGGCGGCGGGCCGGGTGCTGTCGGTCTGGGGGGTCTCGGTGGTGCTCATCCGTGGTCCAAGCCGATCGCGCCTCCCGGCATTCCCGGCCGGCGCGTCCACACCGACGTACCCCGCCCCTCCCGCCTGACAGGCCCCACGCGGCCCGGGCGTACGGTCGGCCCATGGATCAGGACACGAACGAGCCCACCGGTCGCACGCCCGAAGACGAGGCGGCGGCCCTCGCGCTCGCCATCGTGTCCCAGGCCGCGGCCATCACGCAGGGTGACCCCGAGGCCGTCGAGGCCAGCGACGAGAACCTCCGCGAGGTCGTCGCCGAGCTGACCGACGAACCGCTGACGCCTCGACAGGAGGACGTCATGGCGACCCTCGGCACCGCCGGCGGCAGCCTCGCGGCCGGCCTCACCGCCGCCCTCGCCCACGAGAAGGGAGTCGACCCGGGAGTGATCCTCGGCTCGACCTCGCAGGCCATCGTGGCCCAGACGCAGTCGCCGTTCGCCGGCGGGCAGGACGACATGGACGACGACCCCGAGCTCGTCGCGCAGGCCGAACGCGACGCCCGGGCGCACGCCGCCGAGCGGGACCGCGACGACGCCCCCATGCGCGCGGACCACGGTCACCGTGACATGGCCGACGCCGGTCGCGAGCGGGGCGACGCGGGCGAGGCGCGGGCCGAGCGCGGCGACGACGACGACGCCGACCACGCGTCCTAGGGGCGACGACCTGCTCGACGCGTCCGGACCGGACGTCCGGCACCGCGCCTCCTAGACTCGACGGACGGGTCCGCGGGGACCGCCTCGGCGGTGCCCCGGCCCGCCGGTCGTGAGCGAGGAAGAGGTCAGCGTGTCGGACACCAGGCGCCCTGAGCGGCCCACCCCGGTCAAGCCCCGACCGCCGCGGGTGCCCAAGGCCCCGAAGGGCAGGCCGAAGGGGCCCGCC
Source organism: Frigoribacterium sp. NPDC087798 (assembly GCF_044742985.1). Taxonomy (NCBI): domain Bacteria; kingdom Bacillati; phylum Actinomycetota; class Actinomycetes; order Micrococcales; family Microbacteriaceae; genus Frigoribacterium; species Frigoribacterium sp. NPDC087798. The sequence continues at coordinate 66,789 of NZ_JBIUVP010000007.1, forward strand.
CAGTCACGATTGGTCAACCAGCACGAACTGCGCGACGTCCGGGCGCGACTGCGCGGCACCATCTACGAGGGCACGACGCCCGAGCACGGCATCGGCGGCGACCTCTACTCGCCCCGTCAGATCGTCGACTTCTGCCTCGACCTGGGCGACGTCATGCTGTCGTCGGGTGCCGACGTCCGCAGCACCGAGGTCGCGATCGTGGCCGTGAGCACCAAGTGGAACCTGGCCCCGCTCGAACTCGACATCACGGGCACGGCGATCACCATCCAGTACGCCCCGGCCGGCGTCAACCCGTTGGTCAAGACCCGGGTCATCTACGCCGAGGGCTCGAACCTGCACCGGCTGTCGAGGGTCTACCAGATCGTCGACGACCTGCTGCACGACGACCGCGACATGACCGAGGCGGTGGCCGGCCTCGTCGAGGTCTTGAAGTCCCCGCCCCGGTGGCCCTCATGGATGACCGACCTGGCGATGGGCCTGCTGGGCGTCTCCGTGACGCTGCAGGCCGGCGGCACGTGGCAGGCCGCCGTCGGCGCGTTCGTGGTGATGATCGGCATCATGACGTCCGGCCGGGGGCTGACCGCCCGCGGCATCCCCCAGTTCTTCGTCATCGGCCTGCAGGCCGCATCCACCGCCGCACTCGGCACGCTCGGCATCTGGGCGGGGCTGCTGACCCCGGGAGGCGCGGCGGCGTTGGTCGCGGCCGTGGTCGTGCTCGTCCTGCCGCACCCCACGATCGTCACCTGGGCCCAGGACGCGATCTCGGGCTTCCGGTCGATGGCGGTCGGGCGCGCCCTGGTGATCGGGCTGATCGTCGCCGGGGTCGTGTGCGGCATCCCGGCCGGACTCGCCGTGACCGCACGGTTCGCGGACATCGAGGTCGACCCGACGAACATCACCCTGCAGGCCCTGCCGCTCTGGCTCTCACTCATCTCGAGCTTCGCCGCCGCGTCGGCCAACTCGATCGCGCAGGGGTCGACCGCACGCATGATCCCGATCACGATCGGCGTCGCCCTGGTCGGCAACCTCTCGCTCTTCACCCTGCGCCAGCTCGGCCTGCCGCTCATGGGGGCCACGTTCGTCGCGGCCACCCTGCTCGGAGCGCTCTCGACCGTGGCCGCGGCCCGTCTGCGGACGGCGGCGACGGTCATCGCCGTGCCGGCGTTCTGCGGGTCGCTGCTGCCGTCGCTCGCCGTCGCGTCGTCGCTGCTCAACTTCATGGCCGGCAACGACGGCGCCGAGGTCGACTTCGTGTTCTCGATGCTGACGACCCTCGCGATCGGCGCGGGACTCGTGCTCGGCAGCCTGCTCGCGACCCCGGGCGCGCGCCGGTGGTTGCGCCGGGCCAAGCGCGTGCGGGTGCAGTCGGTCCACACGGACACGACGCCGATCAGCATCATCGTCCCGACGGTCGCCGCGGAGGCACCAGTCGCGGAGCCGTCGATCGCGGCGCCACGCGTCGCGGAGCCGTCGGTCGCGTCGCCCGCGCCCACCGCACCGATCCCCGTGGTCCCGTCGGCCACCGAGACGGTCTCGAAGCCGAGCCCCACCCCTGAACGCCCGCGCCTCGCGGACCCCACGGCACCCCGCCTGCCCGGGGTCGCTCTCTCGACTCCGGTCCGATCCGCGGAGCCCCCGGCAGACGCGGCGACCTCGAACGGCTAGCGCTCGGCCCCGGCAGTCACCCCGCGCCCGGCGTCGCCACGGCCCGTGTCGCCGCGCCCGGTATCGCCGCGCCCCGGCAGCTCGACCTGGGCGTCCTCGCCCTCGAGGCGGCGGATGATCGGCTGGACGTCGCCGATCTCGGCGCCGATCCAGTGTCGGTGCATCTTCTCGGCCACGGCGTAGGTGGTGCCCGACCCGCCGAAGGGGTCGAGGACGAGGTCGCCGGGCTCGGAACTGATGGTCAACACGCGCTCGAGCAGCTTCTCGCTGAGCTCGTTCGCCCCGCGGGTCTTCGTCGCCCGGTGTCGCACCGGCGGGATGTCGAGCCAGACGTCGGTCAGGTTGATCCCGTCCGGGTGCAGCTTGCTGCGGTGGCCGCCGTAGTCCTTGATGTCCCGGCCGCAGTGCCGGCAGACCTGGATCGGCAGGCGGGGCCGGACGAAGCGCGACGGCTTGCCCTTGCTGTAGTAGAGCAGCGAGTAGTGCGACGGGTAGAGCTTGTTGGGGATCGGCAGACCGTACTTGATGTCGACCGCGACCCAGTGACGGAAGGTCATGCCCTCGCCGTTCAGCACGTGGCCCAGCTCGATGTTCCAGCGAGGGAGGTTGAACAGGTAGAAGGAACCGCCCGGCCGGAGCACGCGGACGCATTCGGCGATCCACCGACCGCACCAGGCCAGGTAGGCGTCTTCGTCAAGCGAGTCGTCGATGCCCGCGCCGTAGACCTTGCCCAGGTTGAACGGCGGATCGGCGAACACGAGGTCGACGGACTCGTCGTCGAGCTCGGCGAGGACCTCGAGGCAGTCGGCCTGGAAGAGTCGACCGCTGGCGGTGCGGTACGTCGGTTGCACATCGTCCTTCGGGGTGTCGCGGGCGGGATCGGTCGTCGAGAAGACTACTTCGGGCCGCCGACACGGAGGCCCGCCCGTTCGGCTGACGACCGGTAGGCTAACGACCGTGTCGCCCCCTGCGAAGGAGCAGAAGCCGGACTCGTGGCAACCCCGTCCGGTCGACGAGGTGATCGTGCTCCGCCGTCGGGGCCGACTCCTGCTCGACGACACCCTCGACCCCGGCGACCCGATCCTCCGCCCCCGGCGTCCCCCTCGACGAGGCCCACCGAGCGTCTCCGTCCACCGCGAGCCGATCCCCCACCAGCCCGCGCTCGCGCTGGCCCTGTCGGCGGTGGCCGCCGCAGGGTACGTCGCGTGGGGCTGGGGCGAGCTGGACGAGGGAGCCACCGGGTTGCCGCTGGACCTCGCTCGAGGTCACCGGGCGTCGACGCCCGTGGTGGGCCTGACCTCGGCGGCCTTCGCCGTGACGGCCCTCGTGTCGGCCACGGTCGGGCGACGGCCGGGCCGGTCCCGGGCCCTGCGCCGACTCGCCGTCGCGACCTCCGCGCTGACCACGGTGGTCGTCGTGACCACGCTCGTCGCGACGGTGCTGCCCCTCGCGCCGACCTGACTCGGCCCGCCTCGCGGACGGGAGCAACAGCAGAGGGCCCGGACAAGCTACCGTTGCACCATGAGTGACACCACCGAGCAAGCCCCGAGCGACGCCACAGAGCAAGCCGACACGACGCCGACGTTCGCCGATCTGGGCTTGAGCGACCAGGTCCTGAAGGCCATCCGCGAGATCGGCTACGAGACCCCTTCGGCCATCCAGGCCGCCACGATCCCCACCCTGCTCGACGGCCGCGACGTCGTCGGGCTCGCGCAGACCGGCACCGGCAAGACCGCGGCCTTCGCCCTGCCCATCCTCTCGCGCCTCGACGTGTCGGCCAAGAAGCCGCAGGCCCTCGTCCTGTCGCCGACGCGCGAACTCGCGTTGCAGGTCTGCGAGGCGTTCGAGCAGTTCGCCTCCGGCATGCGCGGCGTCCACGTCCTGCCCGTCTACGGCGGCCAGGCGTACGGCGTCCAGCTGAGCGCGCTCCGCCGCGGCGTCCACGTCGTCGTCGGCACGCCCGGCCGCATCATGGACCACCTCGCCAAGGGCACCCTCGACCTCAGCGAACTCAAGTACCTCGTGCTCGACGAGGCCGACGAGATGCTGAAGATGGGCTTCGCGGAGGACGTCGAGACGATCCTCGCCGACACCCCCGACGACAAGCAGGTGGCCCTGTTCTCGGCCACCATGCCGCCCCAGATCCGTCGCATCTCGAAGCAGTACCTGAACGACGCCGAAGAGATCACGGTCAAGGCCAAGACCACGACCTCGGTCAACACGACCCAGCGCTACCTGATGGTGTCGTACCCGCAGAAGGTCGACGCCCTGACGCGCATCCTCGAGGTCGAGAACTTCGAGGGCATGATCATCTTCGTCCGCACGAAGAGCGAGACCGAGACCCTCGCCGAGAAGCTGCGTGCCCGCGGCTACTCGGCCGCGGCGATCAGCGGTGACGTCGCCCAGGCCCAGCGCGAGCGCACGGTCAACCAGCTGAAGAGCGGCAAGCTCGACATCCTCGTGGCGACCGACGTCGCGGCCCGCGGTCTCGACGTCGACCGCATCAGCCACGTCGTCAACTACGACATCCCGATCGACACCGAGTCGTACGTGCACCGCATCGGCCGCACCGGCCGTGCCGGCCGGAGCGGTGCCGCGATCAGCTTCGTCACGCCGCGCGAGCGTCGTCTGCTGGGTGCGATCGAGAAGGCCACCCGCCAGCCGCTCACGCAGATGCAGCTGCCGACGGTCGAGGACGTCAACAGCACGCGCCTCACCCGCTTCGACGACGCGATCACCGAGGCCCTGTCGCAGGACAGCCGCATCTCGGCGTTCCGCGACATCATCAGCCACTACGTCGAGCACCACGACGTGCCCGAGGCCGATGTCGCCGCCGCACTCGCCGTGGTCGCCCAGGGCGAGACGCCCCTGCTGCTCGACCCGAAGGAGGAGCGCCCGCAGCGCGACGAGCGTCCGCTGCGCGAGCGCGACGACCGCGCCCCGCGCGCTGGTCGCGACGACGACCGGGGTGAGCGCCGTGAGCGTGGCCCGCGGACGTCGAAGCCGATGACCGCCTACCGCATCGAGGTCGGTCGCCGTCACCGTGTCGAGCCGCGTCAGATCGTGGGTGCCCTGGCGAACGAGGGCGGCCTGAGCCGCGACGACTTCGGGGCGATCCAGATCCGCCCCGACTTCTCGGTCGTCGAGCTCGCCTCGGACGTCTCGAGCGACATGCTCGACCGTCTGAGCGACACCCGCATCAGCGGCAAGCTCATCGAGATCAAGCCCGACCGCCGAGGAGGCGCGCCTCGCCGCGACGACCGCCCCGACCGGTCGCAGGGTGGCGAGCGGCCCGCCCGCAAGCCCCGCTACTAGACACCCGGCCGCACGGCCCACGACGCCGACCTCGCCTTCCGCCTGGTCGGCGTCGTCGTGTCCGGGCGGTTCGTCGGCGACCAGCGGTCGCGCACGGGCGAGTTCGTCGTCCCCGGTCCGCCTGAGTCGCCCGTCCACCACGAACTCGCCCGTGAACCCACCGTCCCCGCCGAACGGAGTCCGATGAGTACCCCGCCCTCCCCCGGTGGCACCGACGCGCTGTTCGGCGTCGTGCAGACCGCCCTCACGATCGGCAGCGCGATCCCGTTGCTGCTGTCGGTCGTCGCGCTCGTGCTCTTCGTCCGGATGAGACGTCGGCTCTCGGCCGGCCTGCCGGGAACGCCGGGAACGCGCCGCCTCGCCGACGACTCCCGCCGACTGCACGACCTGGCCCGGGTGAGCCTGCTCGGCTCCGCGTTCGGCCTCGTGCTGCTGGTGGTCGGCCAGCTCGTCGTCGGCCTGGGCACGACGCAGGGGCTCGCGGCGGCGTTCGCCGGGCCGCTCGCACCCGTGACGATCGGTGCGGCCGTGCTAACGGGCCTGGCGGCCGTGGCGCTGGTGACGTCGCCGGCCCCGTCCGCGCCTCCTGCACGTCGCTGACCCCGTTCGACGTCGGCTCGGGTCGTGCTCGTCGAGTGGGCAGAAACGGACCTTCCCGGCCCGACGAAGGACCATTTCTGCCCACTCGCCCGTTGTTCACCTCGTGCAGGCACCAAGAACGACTCGCCCACATGCAGCCCGTCGCGGGTCACCTTCCCGAGGAGGACGAGCCACCGCCCTGTGACTTCGAGCCCGTCCATAACGTCGACGCATGATCATCGAAGCGGGATGCGACCTCCACGAACTGCTCCACCCGAGACTCATCCGCGATCACGAGGCGAACGGCGCCTTAGGCGCACCGCTCTCGGTCGTCTCGCTCGACGACGCCGACCGGTCCGTCGAAGCGCGCCCGGAGCTTGCTGTCTTCGACCTCCTGGGGGCAGATCGCGTTCGACGAGGACGGCTAATACACGACCCTGCCTCGGCATTCGTTCCGCGACCTCGCGAGCCGACAGGACTTGTCTTGAGCCGCCGACGTCGCCGACCTCGGACGCCGGGCCCGAGAGCGTGAGGACGAGGTGTGACAGGCCATGACGACCCACGACGAATCGATCTCGATGCGCGCGCCGAGGACTGATGCACTCGACTGCGACGCCGGCACCAGCCAGAGGATGAGCCGGATCGCCCGGAAGGACACCGCCCCGGAACTTGCCCTCAGGAGGGCGCTCCACTCCCGGGGTTGGCGGTACTTCGTCGACCGCACGATCGACGGGACCCGGTGTCGACCCGACCTGTCCTTTCCGCGACTCCGAGTCGCGGTGTTCGTGGATGGCTGCTTCTGGCACTACTGCGAGGAGCACACACACATTCCCCGTCGCAACAGCGACTACTGGCTCGACAAGCTGCTCGGCAACCGCCGACGCGACGTGGCGACGACCTCCCGCCTCGAGCGAGATGGCTGGTCGGTGGTTCGGGTCTGGGAACACGATCCGCTCCGAGAAGCAGCAGGAAAGGTAGAAGCCGAACTACTCTCCGCCCGCCGCAGAATGGGCGTCTCCCATGGACCAGCAGAGCGGACCGGACCAGATGAGCCCACGCGGTCGTCCACAGGCCCGGGTGAGGTCGGTACCGTGGCCGGATGACGTCGTCGACGAAGTCCTGCAGCTCGAGGCCGAGTACGACCAGCACAGCGGGCCGATGACGTCCGACGAGCGTGCGGCCGACCGGGCTGACGTGGCCACGCGGATCGGCATCGTCGCACTGGTCGTGGGGCTGATCGCGGCGGTGGTCGCCGTGGCGGTCCCCTGGGGCTCCGACGATGCCCTCCGGTGGGTTCCCGTCGTGCTCGTGCCGCTGGCCGGGGTGATCGGCGCCGTCGCCTGTCTGCGGGCCATCCGCCCCTCGGCGCCCCTCCGTGAAGGATCAGCGCCGGACGGGGCCCCACGTCCCGCCGGGCGCGAGGCCCGTGTGACCGGCCTCCTGGTGGCCAACGTGGTCATGGCCGTGGCGCTGCTGCCCGCTGCCTGGGGACTCCTCGTCCTGATCGCCGGCCCCTGACACCGCGACCCGAGACACCCCGTCGCGGGACACCGCCGAGTGGACGACGAACCGCGGCAGGACGTGGCGCGGCGTCCACTCGACGGTGTCCAGGCGACCGGCTCTAGGCCGGGGTCGCGGCGTACTCCGCCGCCAACACCTCGCCCAGCCACGCGGCGAGCGTCGCGGCGGCCGACACCGACGACGACCGCTCGACGTCCGGGTTGTAGTTGGTGTTCGTGTTGACGTCGTAGGGCACGAAGCGGCCGGCGACGGTCTCGATGAACTCGATGCCGGCGACCTCGATGCCGTGCTCGGCGACGAAAGCCTCGAGTCGCCGTACGAGCGGGTGCTCCGCGGTGACCGACGGGCGCACCGCGAACGGCGCGAACGTGGCCGGGTCGGCGCCGTCGGGCACGACGCACGCGTCGGCGGGGCACAACTCGAAGCTGCCGGCCGAGGTGTCGACGCGCACCGCGTAGACGAAGCGCCCGCCGACGACCTCGACGCGTGTGTTGAAGGGCTCCTCGGCCTGCAGGAACTCCTGCAGCAGGGTGATCCCGTCGACCGGCACCTCGAAGTCGGGCCCGTCGACGTACGCGTCGAACGAGTCGAGGTCGTCGAAGCGCCGCACACCGAGGCCCTTGCCGCCCTGGTTGTGCTTCGTGATGAACGGCAGCGTCTGCTCGCGTGCCCGGGCCTTGAGGTCGGCGGTGCCGAACACGGCGGTCGTCGCGGGGACGTCGAACCCGGCGGACGCCAGCGCCAGGTACTGCGCCACCTTGCTCACCTCGAGTTCGACGACACCGCTGCCGTTGATGGTCCGGCGCCCGTGCCGTTCGGCCCAGCGCAGGGTCGCTCGCGCGACCTCCTTGGCCGTCCCCCGGCCGCGCGTGTGGGCCGAGCCGCTCAGCCGCGACCAGAACACCCCTTCAGGAGGCGCGGCCGCGAGGTCGAAGGACGTCCCGTCGAGCAGGTGCTCGCGGTGGGGCACCCCCGCGGCGTCGAGCGCGGCGACGAGCGGCGGCAGCCACTCGGCGTTGTCGTGCAGCACGTGCACGACGGGTGACGGGTCGGCGTGGTCGATCGGCGAGGTCATCGTCCGATCGTGCACCCTTCGCGCCCGGGGTGCCAGCACCGACCATCACGCGCCCCATGCGGACCGGACGATCGCGCACAGTGCTGCATCGTCGTCGGCGAGCGTCGAGCACTCGCCCGTCGCGGCCTGGCCGACCGTCTCGGTGGCGAGGTCGGCCGCCCCGCGCACGTCTCGCCGGAACGTCACGACGGTCCCGGCCGGTGCCGTCCGAACCGCGCCGACGACGTCCGCCAGGGCGGCGCCGGTGGCGTCGTCGTCGTCGAGCTCGATGCTGAGGCGGCCTTCCGTGGCAGTGACGGCCACGCCCTCGATCCGGGGTGCGGCCACGATGGCGCCCGTGACGGTGGCGAGCACGGCGAGTGCCTCTGGCCGGCCCGAGAACGAGAGTCCCCGACGGTCTGCTCCACCGGACGAGACGCGGATCTCGTCCATCCCGGACACGGCCGCGGAACCGCCGATGGCCTGCATCGCGGGCACGGCGCCCTCGAGCCCCGACGTCCATACCTCGACCGACCGGGCGCTGATCGCCGAGTAGGTGACCGTGTCGGGTGCGACGACGTCCACCAGCGACTCGGCGGCGGACAGGTCGCCGTCGAGCTCTCGCCGTTCGTCCGGTGACGAGACGAAGCCGATCGAGGTGCCGGGCACCTCGGACATCCCGACGAGGACGCCGGCGATCCGTGCCGCTCGCGGGGACGCCTCCGCCACCTCGTCGCGCGAGTGGTGACCCGTGACGCTCGGTGTGTCGAGGTCGACCCGGATGCCCTCCGGTAGGACCTCGACCCGCCCGGCCCCGAGATCCGCAGCCCCCACGGCGTCGAGCAGACGGGCCTGGTCGGCGGCGTCGAGGACGACGTCGGACGTCGCGGGATCGTCGAGGACCGAGGGGAACCCGGAGACGTTCTCGGTCACGAACCGGCGGGTGTCCGGGCTCCACGCCGTCACGTCGACGTCGGCCAGGTGGGCCGCGGCGTCCCGAAGGGAGCGTGCCCGCTGCCAGGCCGAGACGACGTCCGACGAGTCCGAGGGGACCACCGTGATCCCGAACCCTCGCCGAGGCGAGTCGTCCCCGGTCGCCCCGTCCTCGCCGAACGCGTGCGTGGCGAGGGACACCTCGGCGAAGACCGCGTCGTCCGCGACGCGACGCGCGAGGTCGAGCTGGGCCGCCGTGTCGCCCTCGTCGGCGAGCACCTCGAACGAGACGGTGCCTCGCCGGACGTCGACGAATCGCCAGCCGGAGGAGTCGCCGACGTTGCGGGCCACGAACGGCCTGATGCGCTCGGCGACGGCTTCGAGGTCGTCGTCGGAGAGGTCGTCCTCGACCACGACCGTGGCCTGGGCCTCCGCGACGCCGAGGGGAGAGTCGGTCCCGGCCGTCTCGATCTCGACGACGCCGTCGACACCGTCCATGAGCGACTCGAACCGTTGGAGCAGGTCACTCGAGCTGGCGCATCCGGCGGCGAGCGCGAGGACGGCCACGACGACGGTCGCCACGACGCCCCGCCTCGACCTGATGCCCATCCCCATGCCCATCCCCATCCCCCCATCCTGGCCGCTGCGGACGAGGAGCGACACCGTCGCCGAGCGGAGCGTCACCAGTTGGTATCGTCGTCCGACGACTGCCGGAGGTCTTGCTTGGTGAACCACCCGTCGGGGCACGACGACGCCCTGAGCCGCGACGACGTGCGCGCGGCGTACGAAGACGACCCCACCTGGGCCCTGCTCCGCGGCTACAACGCCCGCTGGATGCTGCCGCTCTTCTCCCGCCACCTCGAACACGCCGAGGGTCCGGTGTCGGCCGACTGGTTCCACCGACAGGTCGCCGACGCCCTCGAGCAGAACGCCGCCGAGCAGGCCGCGTCCGAGCAGGCCGCGCTCGAGCAGGTGGCGTCCGAGCGGGCCGCCCCCGAGCACCCGGCGTCCGAGCGGGCGACGACCGAGCGGGACCCCGAGAAGGCGCGGCCCGCGTCCCCGACACCCGTCGCCACGCCGGCCCCCGCCGAGCAGAAGACCACCCCGGCCGAGTACTGCCGCAGCTGGGTCGAGAGCCGTTGGCTCGTCCGCACCCGCGCCTCCGGACCGGACGCCCGTGCCGAGTACCGCCTGTCGCCGCACGCGCTCAAGGCGCTGCGCCTCGTGCGCGACCTCGTCGAGCGCGACAACGCCGTCAGCGAGGCCCGCCTCGGCAGCATCGCCCACGCCGTCGGGCAGCTCGCGGGCCTCGCCGACCCCAGCCGCGAGTCGCAGCTCTCCCGGCTCGACGAGCAGATCGCCGAGCTCGAGCGCCGCAAGGCCGAGATCGAGCGGCACGGCACCGAACCCACCGCTCCCGACGTGCTGCGCCGTCAGGTCCGCGAGGTGGTGCGTCTGACCGCGTCGCTGCCCGAGGACTTCCGCCAGCTCGGCGCCATGGTCGAGCAGCGGCACCGCGAGGTCGCGCGCCGGGCCTCGTCCGAACACGTCGGCAAGGGCGCGCTCGTCGACCAGTACCTGCGCGACAACGACCTGCTCGAGCAGACCCCCGAGGGACGCGCCTACCGCGGCTTCGCCCAGATGCTGTCGTCGCGCGGGATCGACGTCATGCGCGCCGACATCGAGAAGGTCCTCGCGCAGCCCGACGCGGCCGCACAGCTCACCGAGCGGCAGCGCACGCAGCTCGAGTCGCTCATCTCCTCGCTGCTCGCCGAAGAGCAGAGCGTGCAAGAGACGTACGGCCGGTGGACGTCCTCGCTGCGGCGCTTCCTCAGCCGGTCGGGCTCCGACCAGCAGCAGCGTCTGCTCACCCTCGCCGACCGGGCGCTTCACGCGGGCGGCGTCTGGGCCGAGCGCCGGCCGGGCCACGCCATGCTGCCCGTCGAGCACGGCGACGGGCTCGGCCTCGGGGCGCTCGACGTCCGTGACGTCAGCCAGGTGCAGCTGCACACCGACCGTGCGCGGCCGACGGTCGACGTGCAGGTGACCATCGGCGACGCGTCCCTGCCGGAGGCCGACCGGGCCGCCCTCCGCCTCACCTCGGGCACGAGCACGGCGGCCGTGTCGGCGACGATCGACCGGCTGCTCGTCGACCGCGACGAGGTCACGAGCGTCGACGTCTACCAGGCGACCGAGCCCGGGTTCCGCCGCCTCGCGCTCGTCCTCAGCATGCTCGACCTGGCGCTCGAGCGCGGCGTCGTCGGCGACGACACCGAGACCGTCGAGCTCGTCGGCGATCCCGCCGACCCCACGACGTCAGGAGGCGCGGGTCGGCAGGTCACGCTGCCCCGCCTCGTCTTCCGGCGCGGCCCCGCGGGGCCGCCCGAGGCCGAGCCGGGAGTCGAGCCCGACGCCCCCGACCTCACGACCGGCACGACCAGCACGAAGGACCTCGCATGAGCCCCGCAGCCCCCTCGGACGAGACCGGCGTCGACGAGGCGACCCGCGCCTCCTCGGCCGAGGCGACCACCACCTCCGCCGACGACTCGGCGCGCACCTCCCGCGACGCCTTCGACGACGGCGACGCCGACGACGCGTTGCCCGGTGGCGTCACGGACGCGCTGCCGCTGGCCGGACGCAAGGCACTCGTCACGCTGCTGACCCACCGGTTCGTGTCCCGCGCCCGGCAGCAGGAGGCCTGGGCCGGCCTGCTCGCCCACGAGCCCGAGATCCGGGCCCGGCTAGAGGAACTGTTCCTGGTGCTGGTCGTCGACCACGACCACGAGGTCGCCTTCAAGCGACAGGGCGGCGAGGACGACGTCCCCGTTCTGCTGCGCCGCGAGAAGCCGCTGTCGCGCGACGCCTCGCTGCTGATGGTCTTCGCCCGCCGGGAGCACGCCTTCACGGACGGGCAAGACGAGGCGGTCGTGATCTCGAAGGACGCCGTGGCCGAGTTCCTCGGTCGGTACCACGACGACTCGGGCTCCGACGAGGTGCGCGCCCGCCGCCGGGTCGACGCCGCCATCGCCGCGCTCGTCGCCCGCGACCTGCTGACGGCCGAGCCCGACGACGCCGAGCTGTTCGTGGTCTCGCCCGCGATCGTGCCGCTGATGACCGCCGACCGACTCGCGCACCTCGAGCGGGTGTACCTCGAGGCGGCAGGCGTCGAGGGCGACCCGACCGATGGGGACGAGGTCGGCATCCCCGTCGACGCGGACGCGGCCGAAGCGGAGGTCGACGCCGACGCCGACGTCGATGCTGACGAGCCCGAGGTCGAGCCCGAGGTCGAGGTCGAGGTCGAACCCGATCCCACCGACGACGACCCCGCGGACACGGTGGAGGACACCCCCGACGCCGAACCCGACCCGACCGCCGTCCCGCTCGACCTCGACCTCGAGCCCGCGCCCGCGCCCGCGCCCGCGCCCGCGCACGACGCCGACACCGACACCGACACCGACCCGGAAGCACCCCAGGCATGAGCATCGCCGACACCCCGCCCGACCTCGGCATGTTCCACTCGGGCCAGTACCGCATCGAGCAGGTGCAGCTGCTCAACTGGGGCAGCTACGCCGGCCTGCACCGCATGCCCGTGGGGCGCGGCGGCATCGCCATCCTCGGCCCGACCGGCCGCGGCAAGTCGACCGTGCTCGACGCGATGGCCGCGGTCATCATGCCCAACCCGCAGGAGTTCAACCGCGCCGCCCGCGACGACAGCCGGCAGCGGTCCGAGCGCACGGTCTACAGCTACGCACGCGGCAAGACCGACGAGGTGCGCGACGCCGCCTCCGACCGCACGACGACGCGGTTCCTGCGTCCGCTCGGCCAGGCGTTCCCGAGCGGTGCGGCCATCACCTGGTCCACCGAACTCGGCCAGACGGTCACGGCCGTCCGCGTCGCCTGGATCGGCGAGGACACCGCCAGCCAGGACGACGTCACCCAGGCGAGCGTCTACCTCCTCGTGCAGGGCCGCTTCGACCTCAGCCGCCTGACCGAGGTGACGCGCGAGGGCACGAGTCAGAACCCCCTGACCCGTGGCTCCCTCGCCCGCCTGCTCGACCCCGCCCACGATCTCGCGACCTCGTCGCAGCCGGAGCTGCGGGTGCGGTTGTGCGGTCAGCTCGGCATCGGCGGCAGCGACGAGTCGCAGCTCAAGGCCCTGACCCTGCTGCGTCGGGCGCAGGCGTCGAAGGGCGTGTTCTCGATCGACGACCTGTTCAAGCAGTTCGTGCTCGTGCAGCCGCAGGCGCTCAGCCGCTGGGAGACCACGCTCGCCACCTACCGCGAGGCCTCGGCGCTCTACGACGTGTTCGAGACGACCCGCAAGAAGCTCGACGTGCTCGAGGCCGTGCCGTCGCTCGCCGATCGGTACGAGCTCGCCGGACGCGACGGCTCGGCCAAGCGCCGCCTGCTGGTCGACGACGACGGGCCCAGCCGGCTCCGCGTCTGGTTGGCCGAACGCGTCGGCAGCTGGGTCAGCGGCGAGGTCGACCGCGTCACGACCGAGAAGCGCGAGCAGGGCGAACGCCGGAGGCGCGCCCAGGCGGACGAGCAGCTCGCGTTCCGGTCCCGTGAACAGGCCCTGGCGCGGATCAGCGAGCTCGGGGGCGACCCCACGCAGTCGCTCCGCGAGCACGTGGCCGCCGCCGAGGCCGAGCTCGCCGCCGTCGAGCGCACCCGCGGCCGGCTCGCCACCGCGCTCGACGGGACCGGCGCGTCCCTCCCCCGCGACGACGAACAACTCGCCGCGCTCCGGCAGCGTGCCGACCGCCTCGCGGCCGACGACGCGGCCGCCCGGGCCGCGACCGCCGACGCCCGCAGCGACCTCGCCGCCCGCATCGGCGAGACGAAGCGCTCGCTGGCCGCCCTCGAGAAGCAGAAGCGGTCGTTCGAACAGCGCCGCAGCAACGTGCCCGACGACGCGATCGAGCGACGTCGGCGCATCGCCGAGGGGGCGGGCGTGCCGGTGTCGGAGCTGCCCTACGCCGGTGAGCTGTTCGAGGTCGCGCCCGAGCACGCCGGGTGGGCCGTCGCGATCGAGCGCGTGCTCGGCGACCTCGCCACGCACCTCCTCGTGGACCGCGCGCACTTCGACGCCGTGCGCCGCTGGGTGGACGAGAACGACGTGCGGGGACGCGTCACGCTCGTGCCGGCGACCACCGGGGCCGAGCCGACGCTCACCCCGGTCGACCGCACCGTGCCCGCCATGGTGCGGCTCGACCCTGCCAGCCCGTTCCGTGGCTGGCTCCACGACGAGCTCGTCGCCGACCGCAGCGTGCTCTGCGTCGAGGGTCCCGACGACCTCGGCGGCCCCCGCCCGACCGGCACCCGCGGCGCCGTGACCCGGCGCGGCCTCCGCACCGGCTCGCGGGACCGCGTGATCAAGGACGACCGGTCGACCCGTTCGTGGATCGGGCTCGACAACGCGGCCCGGATCGCCGAGCTCGGCGACGAGATCGTCGACCTCGAGGCCGTGCTGGCCCGGGTCCGCGGCGAGTACGACGCGATCGAGGCCGAGGCGGTCGAACGCCGCCGCGTCGCCGACGCCGTCGCCCGCGCGAAGGAGTTCACCTGGGACGAGCTCGACACCGCCCCCGCGCAGGCGAGGCTCGACGACCTGCGCGCCCAGCTGGACCGCATCGCCGTCGAGCGTCCCGAACTGGCCACGTTGCAGGCCGAGGCCGCGCAGCACGACGACGACCGCTCGGCCGCGACGCGCCGCCTGGCCGAGATCGACCAGGTGCTCGCGCAGCTCGACGAGAAGCACGCGACGCTCGTCGACATCGAGGACGAGTTCGCGGACGCCGCCGACGCCGACCCCCTGACCGACGACGAGCGGGCACTCCTCGCCCCGCTGCCGTTCGCGGCACCGCGTGAGGCGACCGACGTCGTGCGGCTGTACCGGGACGCGGCGTCCCAGCTGCGGGCCCAGGTCGACGCGCACGACCGCGACCGGGCGAACGCCGAGTCGACGCTCGTCGTCGTCTTCGAGCGGTACCTCGAACTCGACCGCACCGCGGGCATCGACGCCACGATCGAGAGCCTGCCGGCGGTCCGGGCGATCCACCGGCAGCTCGTCGAGGACGACCTGCCGCACGCGAGACAGCGCTGGCTCGAGAGGGCCGGCAGCGACGTGGGCGACAGCCTTCGGGCGCTGCTCGTCCAGATCGAGGAGGACGGCCACGTCATCCGCCGCGGCGTCCGCCCCATCTCGCAGGCCCTGCGGTCGATCGAGTTCCGGCAGGGCTCGACGCTCGACATCGAGCCGCGGCCGGTGTCGAACGGCGACCTGCTCGAGTTCAAGCGGACGCTGCGCGAGCACACCGGCGGGGCCGGGAGCGGGGGCACGTCCGAGGCACGCTCCGCGGACGGACGGGCCCCGGAGGCGCGGGACGCGTCCGAGGTCGAGCGCCGATTCCTGAGGCTCCGCCGCGACCTCGCCCACCTCGAGGAGAAGTCGAAGGTCGGTGACGCCTGGCGCCGGCGGGTGCTGGACGCGCGGGAGCACTACCAGTTCCGGGCGATCGAGACCCGCGCCGACGGAACGCAGATCGTGCACGAGGGCGTGGCCGGCAAGTCCGGCGGCGAGGGGCAGGAGCTCATCGCGTTCGTGCTGGGGGCCGCCCTGCGGTTCCGGCTGGGAGACGGCACCGACCGGGTGCCGACCTACGCGCCGATCGTCCTCGACGAGGGCTTCGTCAAGGCCGACGCCGAGTACACCGGCCGGGCCCTGGCGGCACTGACCTCCCTGGGCTTCCAGCTCGTGGTGGGCGCGCCACGCGACAAGGTCAACGCCTTCGAGCAGCACGTCGAGAGCGTGGCGTACATCTCGAGCGATCCGTCGAACCCCGAGCTGTCGCGCATCTACCCCTTGACCATCCGGCAGGCGATCCAGGTCGAGCAGCACGGTCTCGACCCCGCGGCGCTCGCCTGACCCGCGCCTCCTCGTCCCCCTCCGTCCGAGTGGGCAGAAGATGTCCTCCGCACGCGGGGGAAGGACATCTTCTGCCCCCTCGCGCGCAGGGAAGGCCGCTACGCGGCGCCCGGCGCGAGGAAGCCGGTCTCGTAGGCGAGGATCACGAGCTGCGCCCGATCGTGGGCGTCGAGCTTGGTCATGATGCGGTTGACGTGTGTCTTCGCGGTGTGCGGCGAGATGACCAGGTCGCCGGCGATCTCGGCGTTGGCGCGACCCCGGGCGACGAGCAGCAGCACCTCGCGCTCACGGTCGGTGAGGTGCGCGAGCCCGGCCGGCACGGCCGGCGACGACGACTCCCCTGACGACGTCGTCCCCGAGACCGATCCCGCCCCGCCGCCACCCGGCAGCACGTACTTCTCGATGAGGCTGCGGGTCGCGACGGGCGACAGCAGCGACTCCCCCGCGTGGACGGCCCGCACCGCCCGGACGATCTCGTCGGGCTCCGCGCCCTTGCCGATGAACCCGCTCGCCCCGGCGCGCAGGGCCGCGACGAGGTACTCGTCCTCCTCGAACGTGGTGAGGATCAGCACCTTCGTCCCGGCGAGCAGCGGGTCGGCGCAGATCGCGACCGTCGCACCGATGCCGTCGAGTTCGGGCATCCGGATGTCCATCACGACCACGTCCGGCCGCAGGGCCGACGCCCGCATCACCGCCTCCCGGCCGTTCACGGCGTCGCCCACGACCTCGACCCCGTCCTCACCGTCGAGGATGTCGGTCACGGCCTGACGGATCAGCGGCTGATCGTCGACGACGAGCACGGTCGTCACGAGGCTCCCCCGCTCCCACCGGACGAGCCGGACGAGCCGGCCGAGCCGGACGAACCGGCCACGTCGGCCCCACGGGTCACCGGCAGCACGGCCGCCAGCCGGAAGCCGCCCGGCGTCGGCCCGGTCTCGACGACGCCCCGCACCGAGGCGACGCGTTCGCGCAGACCGAGCAGCCCGTACCCGCCACGGACGTCCACCGCTTCGGGCGCGTCCTTCGACGCCGGCACGGGGTTCGTCACCACGACCGACACCTCGTGCTCGTCGACAGCGATGAGCACGTGCGCACGGTGTTCGGCACCGTGCTTGCCGGCGTTCGTCAGCCCCTCCTGCACGACCCGGTACGCGACGAGGTCGACCGCGCCCGTGACCGCGGCGAGCGGGCCCTCGACCCGCGTGCTCACGACGAGGCCGGCGTCGGCGAACCCGGCCACGAGTTCGTCGAGTCGTGCGAGGCCCGGTTGCGGCGACGCGACCCGCTCGGAGTCCCCGGCGCGCAGCACCTCGAGCAGGTCGCCGATCTCGCCGAGGACGGTCCGGGAGGCGCGGCGGATGGTCGCGAGGGCCGTCACCGCCTTCTCGGGTCGCGTCTCGATCGCCGACGACGCGACGCCCGCGTTGAGGCTGATCACCGAGATCTGGTGGGCGACGGCGTCGTGCAGGTCGCGGGCGATGCGCAACCGCTCCTCGGCCACCCGGCGCGAGGCCTCGGCCTCACGGGTGCGTTCGGCTCGTTCGGCGCGTTCGGTGACGGCCTCGATGTACTCCCGTCGGGAGCGGCTGGCGTCGCCCGCCGCGGCGGCGAAGGCGACCAGGAGCGTGAACTGGACCACGGGCAGGTCGACGACGCGTCCCCCCACCCCCAGCAGGCCGAGCAGGGCGACGGCCAGGACCGTGGCGACCGTCACGACGATGGTGCGGCGGCGCGGGGTCCGCGCGGCCACGGCGAAGACGGCGATGCCGGTGGCGAGAACGACGCCCGGTGCGAGCGTGCCGAGCAGGGCGGCGATGCCGAACAGGCCGACGATCGCGGCGAGCACCGGGACGGGGCGTCGACGACGGAACGGCAGCAGGACGACGGGGGCGAGGACGACCGCGACGGCCAGCCCGCCGGTCGGCCGGAACCCCGCGACGGGGAAGGGGGCGAACGCCGCACCGACGACGAGCACCGCGGCGATCGTGTCGCCCAGCCACCAGGGGACGCGAGGTCGCGGGTAGGCGGGCTCGCGCCTCCTGCCGTCCGTCGTCGTCATGACCCCATCGTGCCCTGGAACGCCGGCGGCCGAGTCCCCCTCTGGCCCGACGTCGCGTACCGCAGGTGCGGTACGCGACGGCCGGCAGGTGTCCGCGGTGGGGGGACGACCCGGTCGGCGCGGCCCGCGAGGGTGGACCTCGGCCCCGGAGACACCGGGCCGTCAGCGACAGGAGCACCATGGCGCCGATCATCTCGGTCCGAGACGTCCACCGTTCGTACGGGCGCGGCCCGAACCGGTTCGAGGCCCTCAAGGGGGTGAGCTTCGACATCGCCGAGGGCGAGAGCGTCGCGATCGTCGGCAAGAGCGGCTCGGGCAAGTCGACCCTGATGCACGTGCTCGCCCTGCTCGACGCCCCGACGACCGGCACCGTCGAGCTCGAGGGGGTCGACACGAGCACGCTCAAGGGAGGGCGCCTCAACCGGACGCGCAACAAGACGTTCGGCTTCGTGTTCCAGCAGTTCTTCCTGACGTCGAGCTCGTCGGTGCTCGAGAACGTCGTGCTGCCCATGAAGATCGCGGGCGTGCCCCGCGGCGAACGCCGTCGTCGCGGCCTGGCGGCCCTCGAGCAGCTCGAGCTCGCCGACAAGGCGAAGAACAAGGCCCTGAACCTGTCGGGTGGTCAGAAGCAGCGCACGGTGATCGCGCGGGCGCTGGTGAACGACCCGCGCATCATCTTCGCCGACGAGCCCACCGGCAACCTCGACACGGCGACCGGGGCGGTCGTCGAGGACATCCTGTTCTCGTTGAACCGCGAGAACGGCATCACGCTGATCGTGGTGACGCACGACGAGGAGCTCGCGGCGCGCTGCGACCGGCGCATCGTGATCCGCGACGGGTTGATCGTCGACGACGAGGCCGAGGTGGCGGCATGACGACCCTCGACCTGCTGCTGACCGCCGTCTCGAACACGTTCCGGTCGAAGACGCGGACGATCCTGACCGTCCTGGCGATCTTCGTCGGCGCCTTCACGCTGACGCTGACGAGCGGGCTGGGCACCGGCATCAACGCCTACATCGACGACACGGTCTCGGCCGTGGGCTCGTCCGACACGATGACGGTCACGAAGGCCTCCGACGACGCGCAGGGTCTCGGCGCGGCGAACTCGGGCCCGACCGAGTACGACCCCGACACCGTCGCCGCGGGCGGGTTCGGCGCCCCCGGGGCGACCGTCGTCGCCCTGACCCCGGACGACGTGACGACCCTCGAGGGCGTCGACGGCGTGCTCGCCGTGCAGCCGACCGAGTCGCTCGCGACCGACTACGTCGAGGGCGAGAGCGGCACGAAGTACGTCGTCTCGGCGAGCGCCCTCGTGCCCGGGCAGCAGCTCACCCTGACGGCGGGCGCCCAGCCCGACGACGACGCGACCGACCTGCAGGTGGTCGTCCCGACGTCGTACGTCGGTCCCCTGGGGTACCGCGACGACGAGGCGGCCGTGGGTCGGTCCGTCACGCTGGCCGTGACCGACGCCACGCGCACGCAGCACACGGTCACCGCGACCGTCGTCGGCGTCGCCGAGGAGAGCATCGCCTCGCCCGCCGGAACGGCGGTCACCCCGAACGCGGCCCTCGGCACGGCCCTGTTCGACGCGCAGAACGTCGGGCTGCCCGCCGACCAGGTCGACCGCTACGCGCAGGCCACGGTGCGGTTCGCCGCGGACGCGTCCGACCGGCAGGTGAGCGACCTCAAGGAGCGTCTCGCCTCCGCCGGCTACACCGGCACCACCGTCGCCGACCAGCTGGGCACCTTCACGACGGTGATCGACGGCATCGTGCTCGTGCTCAACGCCTTCGCGATCATCGCCCTGCTCGCGGCGAGCTTCGGCATCGTCAACACGCTGCTGATGAGCGTGCAGGAGCGCACCCGCGAGATCGGCCTGATGAAAGCGATGGGCATGGGCAGCGGCAAGGTGTTCGGCCTGTTCAGCCTCGAGGCGGCGTTCATCGGGTTCCTCGGCAGCGCGATCGGCGTGGGCGTCGCGATGATCGCGGGCAGCGTCGTCAGCGCCACCCTGGCCGGGTCGCTGCTGTCGAACCTGCCCGGGCTGACGCTGATCGCGTTCGACCCCGTGTCGATCGCGCTGATCATCGTCGTGGTGATGGTGATCGCGTTCCTGGCCGGCACGCTGCCCGCCGCGCGCGCCGCGAAGGCCGACCCGGTGGAGTCGCTGCGCTACGAGTGAGGCCGAGGAGGCGCGGGTCAGCCCCGGAACGACGCCCCGGTCTCGTGCTCCAGCAGCGTCCACATCCAGTCCAGCGCGAGGCCGGGCGTGAGGCCGGGGGCCTTCTGGGCGAGCTGGGTCGCGAGGCCGTCGCTGTAGGCGGCGAGCTTGAGGGCGAGCGCCGACGGGTCGGCCGTCACGAACCGGCCCTGATCGATCCCGCGGCGAAGCGTGCGGGTCAGGCAGGCCTCCCACACGCGGATGCGCTCGACGTACTCGGCGGCGACCGCGGGCTTGCGCGCCACGGCCGTCCAGTAGTCGGACCAGAGCCGCCAGTGCTCGTCGGTCGCGTCGGTGTCGGCGAACAGGGGCTCGACGAGCATCCGCACCCCGACGACCGGGTCGGGCTCGACGTCGACCGCCTCGATGATCGATGAGTAGAACCGCGCGGTCTCGAGCACGACGACCTCGTTGAGGATCTCGGCGACGCCGTCGAAGTGGTAGGTCACGGTGCCGACCGAGACCCCGGCCGCGGCGGCGATGTCGCGCAGCCGGGTCGCGCCCATGCCCTCGCGGACGATCACCTCACGGGCGGCCTCGACGATCGATGCCCGCCGGACGACCGGCTTCTGCCGCACGCCCGCGCCGCCGGTGGCCACGCCGCTCATGCCGCCGCCGCCCGCGCCGCCAGTGCCGGCGCCGCCGCCGCCGCCCGCGCCGCTCACGCCGACGTCCGGGGCACGAGCTCGTCGAAGGACCTGTCGGCGACGAGCACCGTCTCGGCCCCGGGCCCGCCGTCCCGGGCCCAGGCGCGCACGGTGTTCTCGACCCGGAACGCATCGGCCGAGGCCGTGACGCGCGACGTGGTCTCGAGCCACGCCTTCCAGGTCGGCTTCTCGAGTCCGATCGCCCAGCGCGACTCGGCCGACGCCGACAGCGGGTCGCCGTCGACGATGCGGTAGGTCTCGCGGCTGTCCTCGGTGAAGACCAGGCCGTCGGGGTACTCGCGTCCGCCGCCGTAGCCGGGGTCGACGTCGAGCACCCACTCGCCCGTGCCGACGTCGTGCGAGACGCTGCGCTGGGGCAGGTCCGTGGCCGGCCGCAGGGCGCGGACGGCCAGGGGCTCGGCCCGCTCGGGCGCCTCGAACGCGACGCCGTCGTCGACCGGGTGCTCCGCCGACCCGTCGCCGGGCCCGCGCGTCCACAGGGGCAGCGTCACGCTGCTGCGCGTGGGGTCGAGCGTGAGGGTCGCCTCGACGGGGTGCGGCCAGACCCACGGCCAGTAGGCGCTCGACACGGCGATCCGGAGGCGGTGGCCGGCCGGGAAGGAGTGCCCGGTCGAGACCAGGGCGACGCGCACGACCTGCTCGACCCGCGCCTCCATCGGGTCGTCGGCGCGGTCGCGTCCGTGCCGCTTGTTGAGGTTGAGCACGCCGCGGGTGACGAGGGTCGACGAACCGTCGGGGGCGACGTCGCAGAGGCGCACGACGACGGTGCCGTCGGGCACGTCGCTCGCCACGGCGAGGTCGGCGACGACGCTGCCCAGGACGTCCAGCGGCGAGTCGACCGGCAGGTCGAAGCAGACCGAGCGGCCGTCCTCGGCGCGCTGGTCGGGCGGCAGGTCGGTCGCGTTGCCGAACGGGAAGAAGCGTCCGGCGTCGAGGCCGGTGCTCTGCGGGGACCGTACGACGACGGGGCCGTCCGCCCCGCCACGCAGCGAGTCCAGCGGCACGACCCGGTCCTCGGTCTCGCGAGCGGGCCAGGTCGAGGCCGCGACCCAGCGCCCGGTCCGCTCGGCGTAGTACGTCGCCGGCGGCTCGGAGTCGTTGATCCAGGCCCGCAGCGCGGGCTCCGCGTCGACGCCGTTGGGGCAGTCGAGCAGCCAGCGGTCCCACCAGCGCAGGGTCTCCTGCAGGAACCCGATGCCCGGGCCGGGCGCCAGCCCGCGGTCCGGGTACTGGTGCGACCACGGCCCGATGATGCCCTTGACCGGTGCGTCGACGTTCTCGACCAGCCGCAGCACGGCGTCGCGGTACGGGTCGGCCCAGCCGCCCACGGCGAGGACGGCGGCCGTGATCGCCGAGTAGTCCTCGCAGACGCTGCCGTGCCGCCAGTAGTCGTCGCGTTCCTGGTGCGAGAGCCACGTCGTCGTCATCGGGCGGTTGTGTTCGAGCCGTTCGCGCCAGCGGGCGACCCAGTCGGCGCCGACGACCTCGGGTCGCGGCGGGCGCGAGTTGAACGCGAACATCGTGCCGCCCCACGACGCCATGTCGATGCCGAGAACGGCGCCGCCCATGTAGTGCACGTCGTTGTCGTAGCGGTCGTCGGTCGAGCAGACGGTGACGATCGCCTTGAGCGCCGCCGGAGCCCGCCCGGCGAGCTGCAGCGCGTTGAACCCGCCCCACGAGATGCCGAACGCGCCGACCGCGCCGGTCGACCAGGGCCGGGCGGCGAGCCACTCGATCAGGGCGATGCCGTCGTCGAGCTCCTGCACCGAGTACTCGTCGTCGAACAGGCCGTCGCTCGACCCCGTGCCGCGGATGTCGACCCGCACCGACGCGTAACCGTGCGCGGCGTACCAGGGGTGCCGCTCGCTGTCGCGCGGAGCCGTCCAGTCGTCGAGCCGGTAGGGCAGGTACTCGAGCAGCACCGGCACGGGCTCGTCGACCACGGGGGCCCAGATGCGGGCGTGCAGTCGCGTCCCGTCGGGCATCGGCACCCATTCGTCGCGCACCTCGACCTCGAGCGGGCCGCTGCCGTGCGGGCGGTCGGAATCCTGCCGCCCGGGGGCGTCGGCGAGGTCGGCGCGCGGGGCTCCGAGGGTGCGGACTCCCCCGGCCCACGCGGGCTCCTGCAGGAGGCGCGGGTCGCCGAGGAGGCGCGGGTCGCGTGCACCGTCCCCCCGCTCGTCGCCTCGGGGGCCCGGGTCCGGTCGGCCGCTCGTGCTCACATCGCCTCCCAGCGCTTCACGTGGTGTCCGCCGCCGTGGTCGTCCCAGCCGTCGGCGTCCCGCCAGCGGGGCCGTGCGTCGCCGACGTCGGGCAGCTCGGTCGTGCCCGGGTCGAGCGTCGCGTCGAGCAGGGTGCGCGTGTACGGGTGGTTCGGCCCCTGGAAGACGCGTTCGGTCGGGCCCACCTCGACGATGCGGCCGCCGGTCATGACGGCGACCCGGTCGGCGACGCCGCGGACGACCGCGAGGTCGTGGCTGATGAAGAGGCAGCTGAGCCCCTTCTCGTCGCGGAGCCCCGCGAGCAGGTCGAGCACCCCGGCCTGCACGCGGACGTCGAGCGCCGTCGTGATCTCGTCGGCGATGATCAGCTCGGGGCCGGCGGCGAGCGCCCGGGCGATGCCGACGCGCTGGCGCTGGCCGCCCGAGAGCTGGGCGGGCAGGCGCGAGGCGAACTCGGGCGGCAGGCCGACCTCGACGAGCAGCTCGGCGACGCGCTCGGGGCTCGACTCGCCCGTGAAGAGCTTCAACGGTCGGGCGATCGCGGCGCCGACCGTGCGGCGGGGGTTGAGCGAGGTGTCGGCGTTCTGGAAGATCAGCTGGATCGACCGACGCAGCGTCGCCGTGCGCCCGGCGACGGGCCGGGTGAGGTCGCTCTCGACCCCGTCGGCCCCGTGGAAGCCGAACCGGCCCGACTCGGCGGGGATCAGCCCGGCGAGGGCCGTGGCGAGCGTGGACTTGCCGCTGCCGGACTCCCCCACGACGGCGAGGGTCTCGCGGCGGCCGATGGTGAACGAGACGCCGTCGACCGCGGCGGGCAGGCCACGCCCGTACCGGACGACGAGGTCGCTCGCCGTGACGACCGGCCCCGTGGCGGCTGCGGTCCTCGGGTCCTGCGCCGCGCCTCCTGCTGCTGCGTCCCCCGCGTCGCGCCGCGTTTCGTGCTGCACACCCCGACTGATCGCGGTGCCGTGCACGGAACGCGGTGCGGTGACGTCGGTCACCACCTCGCCGAGCGCGGTGCCGGGTGCTGTCCCCGGTTCCTGCGCCGCGCCTCCTGCTGCTGCGTCCTCCGCGTCGCGCCGCGTTTCGTGCTGCACACCCCGACTGGTCGCGGTGTCGTGCACGGAACGCGGTGCGGCGGGTGCGTCAGGTGCCGCGGGTGCTGCACGCGCGTCGCGCCGCGTTTCGTGCTGCACACCCCGACTGATCGCGGTGCCGTGCACGGAACGCGGTGCGCTGGCGTCGGCGTGCACGCGCGGGATGCTCGCGAGCAGCTCGCGGGTGTACTCGTGCTGCGGGTCCGCGAAGAGCGACGCGGTCGGCGCGTGCTCGACGATCCTGCCCTCGTGCATGACGGCGATCTCGTCGGCCATGGTCGACACGACGCCGAGGTCGTGGCTGACCAGCACGATCGCCATGCCGAGTTCGACGGCCAGGTCGCGGATCAGCTCGAGGACGGCCGACTGCGTCACGACGTCGAGGGCGGTCGTCGGCTCGTCGAGCACCAGCAGCTTCGGCCGGGCCGCGATGGCCATGGCGATCGCGACGCGCTGCTGCTGCCCGCCGGACAGCTGGTGCGGGTAGCGCCGCACGATCGTCTCGGGATCGGGCAGCCGGACGTGACGCACGAGTTCGAGCACGCGGTCGTCGCCGCCGGGCAGGCCGTGGCTCTCCAGCGCCTCCCGCAGCTGACGTCCGACGCGCATCGACGGGGTCAGCGCCTGGCCGGCGTTCTGGGCGACCAGGGCCGCCGTGCCACCGCGCAGGGCCCGGCGCGCCCGCTCGTCGAGGGCGAAGACGTCGTCCCCGGCGACGCGGACGCTGCCCGACACGACCCGCGACCCACGCCGCAGGTGCGCGAGCAGGGTGCGGGCCACGGTGGACTTGCCGCTGCCGCTCTCGCCGACCAGGCCGAGCGCGCGTCCGGCGGCGACAGCGAAGCTCACGCCCCGCACGACCGGCACCTCGCGGCGACCGGCGGCGTACGAGATGGAGAGGTCGTCGACGCGGACGACGGGATCGGGGGCGACGTCGACGGGGCGACCCGCGCCTCCTGCGGTGGTACCGGCGGTGGTGAGGGGCTCGTTCACGAGACCGCCCCCTTCTGTGCGCGGTCGACGCCCAGCGACTTGCTGAGCCCGTCCGCGCTGAGGTTGAGCCCGATGACGAGCGTGGCGAGGGCGACGACGGGGGCGAGCGTGCCCCACGGGACGACGGTGAGGGCGGTGCGGTTCTCCTGCACCATGAGGCCCCAGTCGGGCGTCGGCGGGTTGGCGCCGAACCCGAGGAACGACAGGGTCGAGATGAGCAGCACGATCCAGGAGGCGCGCATCGCGTACTCGACGAGCACCACGTCGGTGACGTTGGGCACGATCTCGCGGAACACGATGCTCAGCGGCTTCTCGCCGCGGGCGCGGGCGGCGGTCACGTAGTCCTGCGTGATCACGGTGCGGGCGGCACCGCGGACGACGCGGGTCACGGCCGGCGCGTAGATCACGGTGACGGCGAGCACGATCACCCAGAGGCCCGAGTCGAACACGGTCACGACGACGAGCAGCGCCAGGATCGACGGCACGCTGAGCAGCGCGTCGACGACGCGCATGACGACCTCGTCGAACCAGTTGTCGGCGTAGGCGGTGACGCAACCGAGCACGGTGCCGATGCCGACCGCGATCGTCGTGGCGAGGAAGGTGACGACGAGTGCGTACCGGCCGCCGTTCAGCGTGCGCGACAGGATGTCGCGGCCGTACTGGTCGGTGCCGAGCCAGTGGGCCCAGCTGGTGCCGGTCAGGGCGGCTCCCGAGTCGGTGGCGACCGGGTCGTGGCCGGTCAGCACCGGGGCGAGCAGCGCCAGGAGGACGTGCAGCGCGATCAGGCCGAGCCCGATGCTCAGGGCCGAGGAGGCGCTGAGGCTGCTGGTCAGGGACGTCGCGCTCGCGCGCAGTCGCCTCGGCCAGCCGCCCGCGGCCTGCGGGCCGGCCGATGCCGGGCCGCCGACCTGCGCGCCCGGGGTGGCGGGGTCCGCGCTCGTGGCGACCCGCGCCTCCTCGGCGGTGCGGTGTCCGGTGCCGCCCTCGCCGCTGTCGGCGGGCGGGGTCCGGTCGTGTGCGGGGCTCATGAGCGGGCCTTCCGTCGGGTGCGCAGCCTCGGGTCGAGGGCCAGCGCGATGAGGTCGGCGGCGAGGTTGCACACCACGTAGACCAGGGCGCTGACGACCGCGATCGCCTGGATCGTCGGCAGGTCGCGGTTGAACACGGACTCGAGCATGAGCTTGCCCATGCCCGGGTAGTTGAAGACGTTCTCGACGACCACGACGCCGCCGAGCAACCACGCGACGTTCAGTGCGACGACGTTGAGCGTCGGCAGCAGGGCGCTCGGCACGGCGTGACGCCAGACGACCTGACGCGTCGACAGGCCCTTGAGCTCGGCCGTCGTGACGAACTCGCTCGCCATCACGTCGATCGTCGACGAGCGGGCGGTCCGCACGATGTACGCGGCCATGGCGAGGGTCAGCACGATGACGGGCAGCCAGATGCTGGGCAGCAGTTCGGCGACGGTGGCGTCCTGACCGCGCAGGACGACCGCCGGGAAGATCGGCAGCGCGATGGCGAACAGCAGCACGAGCACGGTGGCGACCATGAACTCGGGCACGCTCATGACGACCAGGCTGATCAGCGAGATCGCGTGGTCGCTCGGACGGCCGCGGCGGACGCCGGCGATGACGCCGAGGGTCAGCGACAGGGTGACGCCGACGATCATGGCGGGCAGCGCGATCAGCATGCTGTTGCGGAAGGCGATCAGCAGGTCGGGACCGACCGGCAGGCCGCTGACCAGCGAGACGCCGAAGTCGCCGTGCGCCGCACCGAGCAGCCACTGGCCGTAGCGGACCCAGACGTTCTGGTCGAGGCCGAGCGTTTCGCGCAGGGCGGCGACGGCGTCGGGGGTGGCGTCCTGACCGAGCAGTTGCTGCGCGACGTCGCCGGGCAGGGCCTGCACCGCGAAGAAGACGAAGAACGAGGCGAGCAGCACGGTGAGCAGGGCGGTGCCGACGCGGCGGGCGACCACGATCAGGGTCGCGGCGAGCGGGGACGTGGGGTGCGGGCCGCCGGTGTGCGGGCTGCTGGCGGTCTTGCCGCCGGCGGCCGGGCCGCCGGTGCTCGGGCGGCTGGCGGTCGGTGTGGGGCTCATGCGCGGAGTCCGATCTGCAGGTAGTCGAACTCGAAGCCGAACTCGCGGTAGTTCAGGACGTTCCGGGACAGGCCGACGAGGCGGTCGCCGAACATGGGGGTCATGTCGGCGGAGTCCTCGACGACGATGCGCTGGGCGTCCTGGTAGAGGGTCATGCGGCGCGTGTCGTCCATCTCGGCGCGGGCGTCGTCGAGCAGGCCGTCGAAGGTCGGGTTCGACCAGGCGCTCTCGTTGTACGACGATCCGGTGCGGAAGATCTGGTTGAGCAGCTGGTCGATCGGGCGTCCGGTGAACCAGTAGCTGACCATGAGCGGCTTCTGCATCCAGATCTGCGTGTAGTACGAGTCGGACGAGGCGTTGCGCACGGTCAGGTCGATGCCCGCGTCGCGGACGGCGTCGCGGTAGGCGACCGCCATCGGGGTGAAGACGGATTCGTAGCTGGAGGTGTAGATCTCGGTCTTCAGCCCCTCGCGGCCGGCCTGCTTGAGCAGGGCGCGGGCCTGGTCGGGGTCGTAGGCGCGTTGGTCGTCGAGCCAGACGGCCTGCGAGGGAGGCACGGGGTTGTCCCAGCCGGGCGAACCGGTGCCCTGCAGGGCGGTGGCGACGATCGCCTGCGGGTCGTAGGCGAGCTTCATGGCCTGGCGTACGAGCGGGTCGCTGAACTCGGCGCTCGTGGCGAGCATCGGGATCGTGTACCACTGGGCGTCGGGGGCGCGGGCGACGGTGGCGCCGGCCGAGGCGCTGACGACCTGGGCGGTGGCGAAGTCGAGGTTGGTCTGGCTGATGAGGTCGATCTGGCCGGCGAGCAGGGCGTTGACGCGGGCGGTGGTGTCCTGGATCGAGAAGAAGTCGATGCCGTCGAGCACCGGGCGGCCGGCGAAGTGGTCCTCGAAGGCCTCGACGCTGCCGGTGCCCGCGGGCTCGAAGCTCGACAGGCGGAATGGTCCGGTGCCGATGCCGGTGCGGCCGATGCCGCCGCCTTGGCTCGGGTCGGCGCTGCCCTCGGGGACGATGTAGCACTGGTACGCGGTGAGCAGCGAGGGGAACTCGGCGTTCGGCGTCAGCAGGTCGAAGCGCAGGGTGAGCGGGTCGACGGCGGTCATGCCGCCGGGGCCGATCATGGCGGCGAGCACCTCGCCCTGGGGTGAGGCGGTGTCGGGGTCGAGGATGTGCTCGATCGAGTAGATCGCGTCGGCGGCGGTGAAGCGGCGGCCGTCGTGGAAGCGGACGCCCTCGCGCAGGCGGAAGGTCCAGCTCGTGCCGTCGGCGTTGGCGGACCAGTCGTCGGCGAGGTCGGGCACGGTGACGCCGGCGTCGTCGAGCTTGACGAGCCGGTTGTACAGGGCACCGAGGTACTCGTAGGCCGAGAGCGAGCTGGCGGAGTCGAGGGTCTCGGCGGCGGAGGCGGCCGGGCGCGCGATGCGCAGGCGCCCGCCGCGGGCGGGTGTGCCGGTGGCGGCGGCCTCGGGGATGGTCGGGGTGCTGCGGGCGGGGGTGCAGCCGGCGAGGGTGAGCAGGCCGAGGCCGGCGAGCCCTGCGGCGCCGGCGAGGACGGTGCGGCGGCTCGGGCCCGTGCTGCGGTCGGCGCGGCTGTCGGTGCCGCTGCCGGCGTCTCGCGCCGGGCGGAGCGCGTGTCGGTGTTCGGGGACGATCGGTGTCATGCGGGGATGGCCTTCCGTTTATCGTTCGGGTGAACGATAAGGGAGGTTCGCGGCGGCGGAAAGCTCGCCGGAGCCCCGGAGGCGCGGCTCCGCGCTCCCCCGCAGCCCCCGTTCTCCGCGCCCCGCCGCGGATGCGAGCGTTCCCGTGCGGCAGCGTGCACGGGCTGCAGTCTTCACCCACTCGTTACACGGGCGCGCCTCGCCGACGCGACCCGCGCCTCCTCGGGTTCACGCTCTCGTCTCGGTCGAGTGGTCTTCAATCGTCCCTCCCCGCCCCACGAAGAACGTTGTCGGACCACTCGATCGACTCGCAGGGCGACGTCCGAGCAGGAGGCGCGGGCCGGCCCGCCCGCGTCCGTCACCCCGCGACGGCTCGAGTGGGCAGAACCTGCTCGTCGAGGACCGCCGGGCAGCATCTTCTGCCCACTCGCCCGGTTCGGTCGGCCCGGAGGACCGGCGTGCCCCTCGAAGCGGGACTCCGTCCGGAGCCGGGCCGCGCCCTAGTCTCGGCTGATGGCCACCCCGACCACGCCCCGCCTCGCGCTGGGTCGACCCGCTCTCGCCTTCGGGCTTCTCGGGGTGTTCGCCTTCCTGTCGGACACGGCCTTCACGTGGTGGACGTTCACCCGCCCGTCCGCGCCGGTCAGGTACGTCGCGGTCTCGTCGGCAGACGGCTTCGACGGGTTCGACGGGGTGCAGACGGTCGGCGGCCCGTTGCTGCTCATCGCGGTCCTCTCGATCGGGTTCGCGGTCGCGCTGCTGGTGGTGATGCTCGTGCACCGGCTGGTCATGGCGCGTCCCGGCCGCGGTGGTCGCGCCTCCTGATCGTCCGGTCTGGTGGTGACACGGACGAGCACCTAGCCTCAGCAGATGGACGCTTCATCTCCCGCCAGACGTCGTCGCCGCCTCGGCCGTCTCGCCCTCGTCTTCGGCATCGTGGGCGTCGCCGCCGCCGTCGGGTTGATGGTCATCAACGAGGTGGCGCCCGGCATGAGCGGTGCCGCCCGCTATTCCACCGCCCCGGCGATCGACTGGTTCACGATCATGCTGACCGTCGGCGGTCTGCTGTGGGGGCTCTCAGTCATCGCCCTGCCGACGGCGCTCGTGCTCGGGCTCATCGTTCTCGTGCGGTGGATGTTCGTCGACTGACCGCCTCGACCCTCCTGATCGGATTCCCGTGATCAACCTCGTCGCCCTCATCCCCGCATTGTTCACCGTGGCCGCTCTCGCAGTGGCCTGGTCGGCATCGGGCGGAACGACGACCCGGGCGCGCCGGTGGAGTGCCCGCGCTCTGGCGGTCTGGGCAGCCGTCGCCGTGGTCGCGCTCGCCGCGTTCCTCGTCGGCCTGCACCTGCAGCACGCCGACCTCGCCGTCTGGTCGGCGTTCGCACTGATCGCTGCAGCTCTTGCCGCCGTGACCGCGGCGGCCGCCCGCGTGGTGTCATCGCTCGTGCGGTGATCCGGCACGTACCGGATCGCCACGGGCGGCCTTGCCGTCTCTGGGCCAAGGCCTCAGGGCCCGCGGCTCAGGGCCCACGGCGCAGGGCACCTACCCGAAGGTCGAGACGACCGTGCTCGTGACCGTCGCCACCACCGCGATCGCGACTCCCCCGCTCGTCCCGAGAACGCCGAGCGCCGTGCCCACCCGCCACCGCCGACGCCGCCGAGCCGCGTCGTCGATGTCGCGGCGCAGGCGCTCGAAGCGGTGCTCGTGACGGAGCGTGTCCGTCAGCACCAGCGCCTCCGTGTGCCAGGTACCGCGTTCTTCGGCGACCATGGCCAGGTAGGCCAGCGCCTCGGGCGAGTGCACCCGCGGCCCGTTCATCAGCCACTTGCGCAGGCGGGCTGCCACGACCACCGAGACCGTCGGCGCCTTCTTGCCGACTGACAGCGAGGCCTCGCCCACGAGCACGATGACGGGCGTGACGACGATCTCGAAGTCGGCCGCCCTCGACATCAACCGGGAGGCGCGGGCCGCCTCGTGAAGGGAGTTGCGAGAGTGGTCGGTCCGGTGTCCGCCGACCGTCACCAAGCCGCCGCCGACCCAGACCTTCTTGCCGGCGTGGTGCTTGGTGTTGACGGTGAAGACGCCCGTCGGTCCGATGACGACGTGGTCGATGTCGGACTCGCCCGAGCCGACCGGGACGGAGTGCAGGACGGTCCACTCGGGCCCGAGCTCAGCGAGCACGCGGGCGACCTCGATCTCGCCGAGGGCGCCTTGGTACCAACTATGGGCATCGGCGCTCAGGGGCGTGTGCCCGAAGAGGCGCTGCCGCCGGGTCAGTGCGGGCGCCTCGGTCTGGACGCGCAGGCACTCCTGCATCACCGAGTAGGCCGGCCGCCGGGCCTTCAACGTCATCGCCACGCTTCCGCGCGCCACGGTCTCGCTCATGTCTTCCCCCTTGCCCACACGGTAGGGCGACACGTGACGCGCAGACGAGCCCCCGTTGGGGAGGTCAGCCCGCGCCCGGGCCGGCGGGCCCGATCGAGTGGTCAGAAAAGGTCCTTCCGCCGCGTGGGAAGAACAGTTTCTGACCACTCGACGACCCGATCACCAGCACGGGGTCACGGGCGCCTACGGCGAGCCGAGCACGTTCGTGGCCGCCTGATCCGCCCGCCACGCCCCGACGAGCGTGCCGAACAGCAGCACGACCATGCTCCCGATCGCCCAGATGGCCATCGCGTCCTCCGACGGGCCCATGAGGAGCGGCACCACGATCGACCCTACGGCGAGCGCGCACCCCACCGTCACCGGCACGAGTGCTGCCCGGTGCCCGGCCCGCCACGCCTCGGGCGACGCCATCACGTGCCGGAACCGGATGCCGGCGAGGTGGTTCACCCCGAGCCGGCCGCGGGCGGCGGCAAGCGTTGTACCGAAGACGACGGCGCACCCGGCGAACACGATGAGCGGAACGACGACGAGCATCCCACCAGGCTAGGTCGCCGCCTCCGGACGCGACTCCCCCGCGCGGCCCGTTCTGAGCCGCCGTGACCCACCCCGGCATGAACGAGTGGGCAGAAGGTGTCCTTCCGCCGCCGCCGAAGGACGCTTTCTGCCCACTCGATCCCGACGAACCCACCGAGCCCCAGGAAGAATGTCCCCATGCCCCTCGTCCGCATCGCCCCGACCGATGCCGATGCCGACGCCGACGCCCGAGCCGACCTCCGCGCCTTCCTCGCCGCCGCCGACCTCACGCTCGCCGGTCTCGACTCCCCCTCGCCGCGCCTCCGGCTCTGGGTCGACCGTGACGCCACCGGCACGGTGGTCGGCAGCACCGGCTACGAGCTGAGCGCCGACGGCCGACACGCCCTGATCCGCAGCGTCGCCGTCGCCCCCGCCGCCCGCACACGCGGCGCGGGCTCCCGCCTCGCCCGCCACGCCCTGGCCGACGCCGCCAATCACGGAGCCCACCGCGCCTGGCTCTTCTCCCGCCGCTCCGGACCGTTCTGGCAGAAGCTCGGCTTCACCCCCGCCGACCGCGACGCCCTCGCCGCGGCCCTCCCCGACACGCACCAGGTGCAGCTCTTCCGCGCCTCCGGCCAGCTCGCCCGCGAGGTCGCCTGGTCGAGCCCCCTCGCCGACCTCCGCCCGACCACCCCCTAGGAGGCGCGGGTCGGTCCACGCCCGCCCCACCGGTCATCGAATGGTCCCGTATCGTCCTTCCCCTCCCCACGAACGACGATCCAGGACCACTCGACCCCGACCCGCCGAGAGTGACACCCCGTACGATCGCCCCGATGGTCGATCTGCAGCCGCACTCCCCCGCCTGGGCCGACGACTACCGCCGTGAGGCCGAGCGTCTCGCGGTCGCCCTCGGCACCCGGGTCGACGCTCTCGAGCACATCGGCAGCACGGCCGTCCCCGGCCTCCTCGCGAAGCCGATCATCGACGTCGCCGCCCGTACGTCTCCCGGCACCGACCCGTTCGCCCTGGGTGCCGCCCTGACCGACCTCGGATTCGAACGACACGCAGCGGGCCCGAAGACCCACGCGGTCTACGTCCGGCTGGACGGGGCGCGACGCACGCACATCCTCCACGCCTTCCGCCCCGACCAGTGGGACGACTGCAACCAGCGGCTGTTCCGCGACCGCCTGCTGGGCGACCCGGTCGCGCGACAGCGCTACGCGACCCTGAAGGAGGCGCTGGCCGGCCTCGACGACGGACGCGCCTACACAGCCGCCAAGACCGCGCTCATCACCGACCTCGTCACCGATGAGCGGGCGGCTCGGGGTCTCCCTGCGGCCCCGGTGTGGGACAAGTGATCCACCCCTGTTCGACCGCCCCAGCCCACCGCGCCCGTTAGCGTTGACGCGATGAGCACCCGCACACGGATCGAGCTGGGCCGCCGCGCCGACCTCGGAGCCGACTGCGCGAACTGCTTCGGCCTGTGCTGCGTCGCGCTGGCGTTCACGAAGAGCGCCGACTTCCCGTTCGACAAGCCGGCCGGCGACCCCTGCACGAACCTCGACGAGTACGACGCATGCCGCATCCACCCGCAGTTGCGTGAGCGAGGGTTCAAGGGCTGCACGGTGTTCGACTGTTTCGGGGCGGGGCAGAAGGTCAGCCAGCAGACGTTCGCCGGGCGCTCGTGGCGTGACGACACCGCGACGCGTGAGGCGATGTTCTGGACGTTTCCGCTCGTGCGGCGGCTGCACGAACTGCTCTGGTACCTCGACGAGGCGATCACGCTGGTCGAGCGCGAGCGCGCACGCGAAGGCGAGCGCGCACAGGCGGCCGAGCACGGCCGCCGCCGCACCGCCACCACCCCAGACCCGACCCCGTGGCTCGCCGCCTTCGAGCACGTCCGGCGCCTGACCGACGGCTCCCCCGACGAGCTCGCCGCCCTCGACGTCGACGCCGAGTACGACGCGGCGCGCCCGCTGTTGGTGCAGGCGAGCGAGGTCGCCCGGGCGTCCGTGCCCGCGCCTCCTCGGCGGTCGAGGGGCAAGGGGCCGACGCTCGAGCCGGGGAGCGACCTGATGGGTGCGGCCCTGGCCGGGGCGGATCTGCGGGGTCGGACGCTCCGCGGCAGCAGCGCGATCGCGGCGGACCTGCGCGGGGCCGACCTCGACCGGTGCGACCTGCTCGGTGTCGACCTGCGGGACGCCGACCTCGGTGGGGCGGACCTCTCGGGGGCGATCTACCTGACGCAGATGCAGGTGAACAGCGCCCGGGGCGATGCGGCGACGCGCCTGCCCGAGGGCTTCGCGCGGCCGACGCACTGGGCAGGCGGGCGCTAGCACCCGCGCCTCTGGCGGCACCTCCGTCGCGGGGCTAGCCTCCCCGGCATGAGGACCCTCACGTACTCCATCAACGTCACGCTCGACGGCTGCATCGACCACAGTGAGGGCCGGCCGGATGCCGAGGTCCACCAGCTCGCCACGGAGGCTCTCGCGCAGGCCGACGGCCTAGTGCTGGGGAGGGTCACCTACGAGCTGATGGAGCAGTCCTGGCGTCCACCCGCCTCCGAGGCGTTCCCCGACTGGATGCAGCCCTTCGCGCGGACCATCCACGAGATCCCGAAGTACGTGGCGTCGACGACGCTCGCGAGCGTCGACTGGAACGCCGAGCTGCTCGGCGGCGACGTGCGCGAGGCGGTGCGAGAGCTGAAGAGCCGTCCCGGGGGCCCGCTTCGCCTCGGAGGTTCCACGTTCGCCACCGACGTCGTCGGCTGGGGCCTGGTCGACGAGTACGAGTTCACCGTCTACCCCTGGGTCGCCGGCCACGGCCCCTACCTGCTCGCCGGCCTCCCCCACCCCCTCGACCTCACCCCGACCGCCCGCCACGACCTCGCCTCCGGCGCCGTCGCGACGACGTACCGCTCGCGGGGCTGACGCTTCGGTTCACCTACTTTATCTAGTGGCGCAAACTCAAGGAGGCGCGGGTGGCCCGGTGACGGAAGGCGGCTTAGTAGGTTCACGGCATGGCAAGACAAATGGCCGATCCCGCATTTCACGCCGACCAGGCATCACGAGCCTTGACCGCACCCCACGTGGCTCCGATCAATGCCTTCGTGGACTCCATCCGAGATCGTGATGGGCGTGGCTGGGCACCTTACGTTCCGCCACATCACGGTGGCGTCGATGCTCGAGTGATCAGCATCCTGCGAGACCCTGGCCCGGCCACTCGGCTGGGTACCGGTTGGGGCTTCATCAGTGTCGAGAACGACGACCCGACTGCCGAGCGAATGGCACGTCTCTTCGATCGCTTCGGCGTCCCTTCAGGGGTTGTCCTGCCGTGTAACGCATATCCCTGGTACATCAACGCGGCGCCGAACGCAGCGCAGTCGAAGGCTGGAGCGTTGGTCTTGCTCGAGCTCTTGGAGCTCACACCTGTGATCGATGTCGTGCTACTCCAGGGCCGTGATGCGGAGAAAGCCTGGCGACGGGCCGTTGCACTCGAGCCCCGTCTCAAGCGACGTATTTCGGTTCACGCCACGATTCATCCGGGGAGGCAGGCACTCTTCCACCCCGATCCAGCCGAGCGACAACGCCGAGTCTCCCATCACGAGCACACGTTCGAACTGACTGCTGGACAGCTTGGGGGCAAGGCCGTTAGCCGATCCAAGGCGTAGGAGGACCACTGGCGTCACGTCAATGTGCACAACCGGACGAGAAGCAACGATCAGAACAGTGCGTCAAGCCCTACGGAGGGAGGAAGGGCGGTTTTCCCAGGCTCGGAAGGAGCCTGCCTGAGCTGTTCCGGGATCTGGAAGCTTCTTCTTGCTTAGGCGCATGTGCTTTTCCAATGATCGAAGACACACGATCAGCTCATGCCGAAGCGCCATCAGGTCGTATACGTATTCTCGTGGAGCCACCTCGAATGCGTTTTTGTATGTGACGCACCCCAAGATCATTTCCTGCAGAATCTCGCGCAACTCATGATC
Organism: Frigoribacterium sp. NPDC087798; assembly: GCF_044742985.1. NCBI lineage: Bacteria > Bacillati > Actinomycetota > Actinomycetes > Micrococcales > Microbacteriaceae > Frigoribacterium > Frigoribacterium sp. NPDC087798. The sequence continues at coordinate 102,693 of NZ_JBIUVP010000007.1, forward strand.
CGGACGAATCTGATCGCGAACTTGCGATAGACGCTCTTGAGCTTGTTGCACGCTCTGCAAGCATCGATAGGCATCTACGCCAACCTTGCGGAGCTTGGGATTCGTCGGGGTGAATGCCCTCCGTGTCGCGAGATCATCGGCGAGGTTGGCCACAAGCTGCCTGTTCTTTGCACGCTGGTCGCGGCGATAAGACACGTAGCCGATAAGAGCTGCAAGGACGAGTCCGACTATTGCTGCGATGAACGCCACGGACAAGTCCGGCCAAAATGAGTTCCATTCCATTTCCCCAGCATGGTCTATGTCTTCCCGTCGCACTCACGAGCTAGCCCGGCGCCATGCCAGGCAGACGCAAACTGGTCGCCAGCGTCCTGCCGATTTCTGTGGACGTAAAGGCCCACCGCAGCGCTCCCACGCCCCAGCCCATCCGCCACTATTCCCCGGGTCTGTCAACTGCAACGATGCACGCAACACATGAACTATTGTCAACTCAAACCCGATCTGTGACCGCCCACCCGAGGGCGCGAACTCCCCCGCCCTGGAGGCATCCCCATGAGTGACGACATCGAGCTGATCAGTGACGGAGACGGTGTCGCCATCGTCGGGCCCCCGGAAGCTGTCGACCGGTTCCTCGCCGCCGAGGGGCTCACGTCACGAGACCTTGGTCTAGGTCGAGTCAAGCCGTCGCTCATCGCATCGGGCGCTCTCGAGGCTGGCGCGAAGATCGCCGAGAACTCTGGTCGATGGGTCAAGCTGACGAAGGAGTCGGCTGCGGCCATGAACAAGTACGGCGTCATGAAGGGCACAGGCAAAGGCCTGAGCCGGGGTGTCTTGACGGAAAATGGCAAGATCAAAGGGCTCATCCAGTTCAGCCGGGGTGGTGTGGGAACCCTGACGAACCCCGCCATGCTCGCCGGCGCCGCGGGCCTCATGTCCCAGATCGCCATGCAGCAGCAGATGGACGAGATCAGCGACTATCTCGAAGAGATCGACGCCAAGGTCGATGACGTCCTCCGTGCGCAGAAAGATGCGGTTCTCGCCGACATGGTCGGCGTCGATCTGGTGATCGACGATGCGATGACGGTTCGCGGCGAGGTGGGACGCGTGTCCGAGATCACGTGGTCGAAGGTCCACACCACCTCGACGACCATCGCTCGCACGCAGGTCTACGCCCTCCGTCAACTCGACGCCCTGGCCGAGGGACTCGAGAAAAAGAAGATCTCCGATCTCGAGGACGCCACCCGCGAAGTCGAGTCGAAAGCGCAGGAGTGGTTCGCCGTGCTGGCTCGCTGCTTCCAGCTGCAGGACGCGCTCTCCGTGCTCGAACTCGATCGCGTCCTCGATGCGTCGCCGGACGACCTCGATCGCCACCGACTCGGCCTCACGGCAGCTCGGAACAAACGCCTCGAGGTGATCACACAGCGGACGGAGCTCCTGGTGGAGCGCCTCGAAGCCGCAGCGGGGCTCGCGACGTCGAAGGTCTTGCTGCATCCCATCGCGTCCGGTGCGATCGTCCGATCGAGCAACAACGTGGGCTCCGAGATCACGCGTTTCCAGGACGGCCTCGGCATCGAGAACTCCCACGACATGCAGGAGGCCAAGCGCTGGGCAACGGCAGTCGTCGAAATGCGCGACAAGGCTCTCGACCGGGGCGAGGACGGAGTAGACGCGGCCAAGCGACTGGGCGACGAGACGCTTGACCGAGCGAAGTCGGTGTCGGTGTCCGTGACCAGCAAGCTGGCCGATCGTGCCCGCCGCTGGCAAATCAGGGATTGATCCGCTCCATTTAGTTGGCGTCGGACGAGATGACTAGGAGGATACTCATATGTCGGAAACGAATGAGGGCCCCACGTCTCGAAGCGAAGTGAAAATTCGCGATTTAGAACTCGAGACGGCCCGCCTTAACCGAAAAGCGTCTGCGATGCAGGTTACGGCAGGCGTTCTCACGGTCGCAGTGGCGATCGGGGGCTTCTTCTCTTTCTTCTATAAGATTCGCACGGCCGAGCAAAGTGACGAGATCGCAAATCTTCGGGTCGAGGTGAGCGACAAAGCCGCTCGACTCGACATCGCTGACAAGTCGATTCGCGAGTTGCAGTCTGAAAATCTGGACCTACGTCGGGCGGTGCCCGCCGCCCTCGACCCGGCAGACATTCCAGCGTTGCAGCGAACGCAGACGCTGAAGTTGACGAGTGACTACGAATTGGATCTCGAGTCCGTTCTCCCGAATTTTGATCTGAAACCCATTTCCTATCTCTTTAGGGGCCTTGCCTACGAGGACGGGGTCATGAAGTTCAATCCTGAAGTCGGGTGGTTGCAGCTACCCGCTGGACAAGTGGCCAGCTACGAGACATGCAGTGCGGCGACGGACTGGCGACAAGAGACCCGTCTGAACGCCACGCGCTTCGAGTCCAACGACATGTGTCTTCGTCTCGAGTCCGGACGCACGGCGATTATCAACGCGACTAACGTTGAGGCCGATCAGATCACGTTGAGCATCGCCGTCTACGAATTGCCTTGACTCGGATTACGACGCCTGCAAAGTCCTAGGCAGCTGCACGGCCGTTCAAGACCTGGTACCGGTGCCGCGCAATTCACGGTGCGCAAGCCGTGAGGCATTGACCTCTGTGACCAACCGCTGGGCTTCGGCCGGCGCCGGCGAGAGGTGGGGGGCATCGCACACCCCCGTCGCGCTCGAATGCTAAGGAGGCGCGGGTCGGCTCTGCGGCCTCGCTCGCGTCCCCGACACCGGTCGTCCGCGCAACCGCCGCCTCATCGGCGGCATCGAGTGCCGCCTCGAGCGCGGCCAGCGCGTCGAGCTTGCCCGCACCGATCAGCGACGCCCGGTACAGCACCTCGCGCTGAGCGCCGTTGTAGAGCTCGGCGACCGCCTCGGTCACGGTCTGCTGCGCGAACGCCGCACCCCGCGGAGCCCGCTCGCCCGGGGCACCCAACCACTCGTACCGCTGGGTCACCGCCGCCAGCACGGGAGCATACTGCTCCCCCAACCGTCGCCGCGTCTCGCGGTCGGCGTCGTCGATGAGCTCGTCGAGCTCGGCGTCGGCAGCCGTCTTGGGCGAGTCGATCAGCATCTGCTTCAGGTCGTCCATCGCCCCGTCGTCGAACACCTTCGACCAGATCAGCAGCAGCGACTGGTCGGCTTCGCTGAGGTCGCGTCCCGCTTCGGCGAACCCGGCAGGCAAGGAGGCGCTGGTGCGGTTCTCGAGGATCGCCGCCAACTCGGCGCGGATGCGTTGCAGCCGCTCGATGGTGGCGGCGAGCTCGGCGTCGATCGTGCGGAGGGCGCCGGCGGGGTCGTCGACGGACGAGCCGATCGACTCGATCCGGGCGAGCGGGACGCCGAGGTCGGTCAGACGGGTGATCTGCAGGAGGCGCACCAGGTGCCGCACCTCGTACTGCTTGTACCCGTTCGCCTTGCGCTCGGGCTCGTCGAGCAGCCCGAGCTGGTGGTAGTACCGCACCGACTTGACGGTGGTGCCAGCCAGCTCGGCCAGCTCGCGTGTGCTCCAGGCCACGGGAGGCTCCTCTCGGTCACGCCGGCTCGGTGCCGGTGTGTGACCAAGTAGAGACCATGCCCTTGGGGCAGGGTCAAGGGAAACATCGCACTAGATCGCGCTCGCACGTAACCGCGTGGAAGCACCGACCGGTGCCCTGGACATCACAGATGGAGAGCCTGCTGCCGTTAAACCCAAGGCCGCAACTGAAGAGTCTGATCAGCAAGCACCGTCTCGCAACGGCCCATACGAGGTGGCTTGAAGGCGGACGCAGCCCTCATTGCTCTCAATGTCGGAGGTTGCATCGATACTCGGGCACCGTGGCCCAGAATGGGTAAGAGCAAAACGGGTAGGGAGCCAGAAGTGGAACAACTGACGAGTGTCGAGATCTGCGCAGGCGCTGGTGGTCAAGCTTCGGGTCTTGAACGCGCCGGCTTTGAGCACGAACTGGCCGTGGAGATCGAGCCGCCGGCTGCTGCCACCCTCCGACTCAACCGTCCGCAATGGAACGTGTTTGAGGGCGACGTTCGTGAGGTAGATGGCAAGGCCTTCCGGGGTATCGACCTACTCGCAGGGGGAGTTCCGTGCCCGCCCTTCAGTGTGGCGGGTAAACAACTCGGCGCTGATGACGAGCGGGATTTGTTTCCTGAAGCTCTACGACTTGTTCGAGAAGCAAAACCTTCCGCCGTCATGCTCGAGAACGTCAAGGGACTCGCATCGCAGCGCTTTGCACCCTACCGAAGCTCGATCCTCGAAGAGTTTGACGCACTTGGCTACGACGCTGACTGGAAGCTATTGGAATCCGCGTCCTTCGGTGTTCCCCAACTCCGTCCAAGATTTATCCTGGTCGCAATGAAACGGCGCTACTTCAGAAAATTCTCCTGGGGTGTGCGCGACGGTCACACGACAACAGTCGGCGAAGCACTACTTCCGGCCATGGCAGCTGAGGGCTGGTCGGGGGCTGAGGCGTGGGCCATTCGAGCCAACCGTGTTGCACCAACGCTCGTCGGCGGCAGCAAAAAGCATGGCGGTGCAGACCTTGGGCCAACGAGAGCCAAGGCTGCATGGCTCGCCCTCGGGGTCAACGGCAAAGGCATCGCCGACGAAGCTCCGAACATCGAGACTCCAGCAGACCACATTCCTAAGTTGACTCTCGGTATGGCTGCCACCGTTCAAGGCTTCTCGGCCGACTGGAAGATTTTTGGTCGAAAGACAGCTGCTTATCGCCAAATCGGCAACGCCTTTCCCCCACCCGTTGCGGAAGCTATTGGGCTCCGCATACGGAGCGCCCTCCATGGGAGAGTGGTCACGTCGACTGACAAGCTCGAGGTGGCGGGATGACGCTGGACACAGCCACTCCGTCCCAAGACGCAGCGCTTCAAGAAGTTGTAGCCGTGTTGACAAGTGCTGATCCAGATGGGGCAAGGACAGCGAGAGTTTTGCGATCAACTTTTGATCAGCTATACGACGGTCAGCACACCGGGCGCTACAGGGTCGATCAGCTACATAAGACTGAGAAGACTCACTTCGGGACTCTTTTCGAAATCAACTTTCGGCGCGAATTTGATGATGTGGTTGACGATGGAAAGAAACTAGATTTCCAGATCGCCGGGCACGAGGTGGATGCCAAATACTCCTTCAAAATGGGTGGGTGGATGCTTCCTCCCGAGTCGTTCGGTGAACTTCTGTTGGTGTGCTCCGCCAATGATGAGAAGTCCGAATGGGCTTTGGGCGTCATCCGGGCCGATACCGAGAGGCGTCGTATAGGAGCAAATCGCGATGCTAAAAGTAGCTTGAACAGCTTCGGCTTGACACAGGTTAATTGGCTTCGTTGGGGTGAACCACTGCCACCCAACGTCTTGTTAGGCACACCTCCGGAGGACCTCGCAGCGATTTTTGCATCATCGCTAAAAGGCCAAGGCCGCGTCAACGAATTGTTCCGCCGTGTGGAAGGTAAGCGGATCGGGCGTAACACCGTCGCAACGGTCGCTCAACAAGATGACTTCATGAAGCGCGTCCGATATAACGGGGGCGCCCGCAGCGCTCTCAGGTCTGAAGGTTTTTTGATCCCCGGGGGCGATTACGTTCGCCACCGCCAGGTTGCGACTGAGCTGGGTGGGCCTGTTCCAGCACCTGGAGAGTTAGTTTCCTTTCGTGTCGTCCAAGCGCTTCCAGACGATCCGAACACCACGCACTTAGATGGCAAGTCATGGCGTCGAGCTCTTGGGGACGAAGCAAACGAGTGTGCTCCATTGCTACCCTCGATCTAATATATCGGAGCCAATAGATTCATAACTCAGTTCTGCTAAGTCGCCGACGCATTGTTTCGTTGCTTGTAGGACAGGCTGCGGAAGTCCTGGAGACGCTAAGCAAATTGCTCGAACTTGAAAGCATCTCCTTCTCGGCGGAGGCTTGAGAGACTCGGCTAACAGCTTTGACCCGCCGACAGAGTTGATAGACAGAAGACCGCCCATTCGGGCGGACTTCTCGCGAATTACTTTGGTGGGCTGTCTTAAGAACTCTACGAAGCCTGCAGCGGTGCGGAGTCCGACAGAGCGATCAAGCGGCCTATCCTTCAGCAAGACATCGCCTGTCCTCTGCCGCGACTGGCATGAGGCGCAACTGCCCCTGACCTAGGCTTCCCTGCCTGCCTCCTTCATTCTCGTCGACCCGCCGACGGACGTCGACCAAGCCCGACACTTCGCGCGCGAAGGCAGCAATGAGAGCAGCCAGCTTCTGGGCGCGGCGCCAAGAGCGGTCACGCCAGTGCACTCCCAGCAGTGCAACATATTTCCCTTACGCCACTCGCTCAATGATCCGCGAAGATGACGATGTCGCACGTTCTCACTAACGTGCGACTCGTGACCACGTCGCCGTTCGCATTCGATCACGCTGTGCAGTTGGCCGCCTTCCAGACCCAGGGCGATGACCGGTTCCTCTGGGGCCTCGACAAGAGCGTCGGCGCAGCGTTCTACCTCGAAGAAGACCAGGCACACGCGCAGGACCAGTACGTCAACGACCACGTCGTCTGCCCTGTAGCCGGATGCGCGGCGAAGCTCACGACGGTCCACAGCACCGTCAAGCGAGATCATCTGCGGCACCTCGGCAGCACCGGCGGCCACGGCCTCGAGTCACTCTTCCACTCCCAGGGGTGCGCACTCATCCAGGCGCGGCTCGCGACCAACTACCCGCTCTGCCACGTCAAGGGCGAGGAGTACACGCGCCCGAAGGCGAGAGCCGCGCAGACGTGCTGATCACCCATCCGTCGCGGCTCCGTGTTGCGTTCGAGGTGCAGTACTCGCCGCTCACCAACGACGCCTGGACAGAGCGACACCGCCGCTACGAGGCCAGAGAGGTCCGAGACGCGTGGCTCTTCGGCCACACCACGAACCACCTAAAGCTCGACGATGACGGACGCCTGAAGACGAACCCTGCACTCGCGGCTGTGGCTGCTACCGGTGCACCGCTGTTGTTCATCAACCCGACCACCGAGCAACTGGCGATCACCATCGCGCACCGCGAAGTTTTCTCGGCCGAGCTCGGCCGCTACAGCCCAGGAGAGCGCGTGCCAGTCCTCGGCGGCGCAGACGGCAGTTCCTTGAAAATGCACCACCTAGCCTCGTTCCGACTCGGCGACCCGCAGCGGGAGCCTGCGCTGACGTCCGACCGGATCAACGAGCTGATCCGGAACGCGATCGTCCTCGATGCGCACAACGACGAGCAGCGCCGTCTTTACGCCCGGCAGCAGGAGCTCTCCCGCAAGCGTGCCGAAGCCCAGCAGGCCACGAGTGAGGACCGGCTCCGCAAGGCTAAGGAGCGCCGCGGGCAGCAGGCTGACGAGATTCGCGCTGCGCTGGACACGCCGGCCCGCTGGGGCAGCGAGCACCCTGCGATGCCGCTGATCTCTGCGTTGGTCGAGGGTCGCGCGCAGCGAGACCTCGGGACGCTCGGCGACCTGGAGCAGTGGAAGTGCATTGCGTACTTCTTCCACGTCGCGATCAAGGAGCAAGAGATCCTCACCACCAAGACGGTCGCAGACACGCTCTACAAACACCGCATCCGCCTCGGCGCCGGTACGTACAAGACGATCGGGAGATGGCTCCATGCCCTCGTCGACGCGGAGTTCCTCTTCGAGGGCCGCGGCGACGATGGGTTCCCCGTGTACAAGCCCACCTACGCCGGCGCGTGGTGGTGAACCTCAGCTCTGCGAGAGCCGCCACGCTGCCGCCTCGGCTGCCATCGCCTTCCGCGCGACCTTCAGCCGCACGAGCTTGATCGGATTCTTGTCGAGGTTGATCACGGGCGTGAAGTGGCGGATCAGCTCGGTCTCGACGTCGGCGAGCTTGACCTGCATCGTGGCGGGCACCGCCCAAACCGCCAGCGTCAGCCGCTCGTGCATCCAGGTGGTGAGCCGCGCGTCTCCGTCGCCTGCCAGCGAGTACGCGCTGAAATACCCCGGATTCTCGAGGCTCCTCGGCGCACCCTGCAGGTCGAGGCTCTTTCGAAGCAGCGCCGCGAAGGATCTACGCACGGTCGACCCGCCAGTTCGTGCTGTGCTCCCGGGCACCGCGGCGAAGTGATCCTTCAGATCCCGTGACACGAAGCTCTCCTCGGCCTTGCCGAGGTAGAGCGGGACGTCCGGCGCGCTGCGGGCCTCTGCGTCGTCGTGAAGGCCCAGCTCTCGGTGTGCCTGGTCGTCACCGTAGATCGCGTAGAGGCCCGGTCTCGCTGGCACGTACGCCGGTGCATCCGTGATCGACCAGCGGGCTCCGGTCAGCACTGCGACCGCGTCTGTGGCGAGGTCAGACAGCGTCACGAGGCTCTCCGAGATCTGACTCGAGCTCGAAGTCGAGCTGCACGCTCGTCGGATCAGCCGGTCGCCTCGGGCTGGGGCTGTCCTCGAGGACGATGTACGTGACCTCGAAAGCATCGGGGTCCTCGATGTCGATGTCGACGGTGAGTCGCGCTCGGACCTCGTCGGACTCGCCGAACAGGTCCCCAGCTTCGATCGAGAGGACCACGTCCGCCCGGCCTGTAACGGTGTCGCCGGCCGGTGCATCGAACTCGAAGTCGGAATCGAGGTCGTATCCGTAGATGGAGAGGTCCCCTCCGATCTCGGGAAGCTCGAACTGCACCCAGTCCGGCAGCCCGTAGTCGCCGCCGTAGGTCAGTTGTTCGTCCATCGGCTGACCAACCAGCTCGTCGAGAGCTTCTGTAGCCACGCGGACCAGCTCGGCCCGACGAGTAGCGTCGAACGCGTACCCGCGAAGCAGAGACGCCAACCGATGTGCCTCGTCATCAGTTGGCGTCGAAGCGGCTAGCGCTTCGGCTGCCCGTGCCTCGGCTTCGGCGACCGCCGCACGAACGTCTTCGACGACGTTCGCGACCTTCTCGGCCAGTACCAGGCGATCTCGGGCGATACCTCGTGCGTCGAGATCCTCGAGCAGGTGGCGATGCAACTCCTTTGGATCGTCGTCGTCGATGAACCCCTTGTCCGCCGACACGAAGAAAACCGGGTCTACGGTCGCGTCCTCGTCCATTACGTCCAGGACGATCTCCCAGATCACGGCGTCGCGGAATCCGTAGGACTTCTTGCCGCCGAGGGTCTCCATGAACGGGCGGCGCGCTGCGAGATCGCGATCCACGAGCGCCCGAGTGCGGTCCTCTGGGACTGAGGTCACGCTCACGCCGCTCATTGCGAGCAACCTATCGCGCGAAGCATCCGTCTTCGCTCCGAGGCGGTCGAACGCCTCGTCGATCGCGGTCGCGCTGATGTCATCTCCGACCTCGCTCAGCACCACCTTGGCCTTGTCACGCTTCGACTTGAGGGTCTTGCGATCCTGCCGATCGAGTTCGTCAACGACGACCCGAGGTAGCACCACCCGGCACTTGCCCGACTTCACGAGATCGACGAGATTCCTGCCCGCGACCGACGTCATCCACTCGTGCCCGAAGAGCGCGTTCGTGTCCGGGACGACGGTGATCATCGCTTAATCATGGCGGAGCATCGAAAATTAGGCCGTCCCGACGCGCGATCCCGGCTAGTCAACCGCACTCGTGACCCACTGCTGTCGCAGCAGCGCCGCCGAGTCAGAAGACGCGCGCCAACAGACTCTCAAATAAGCTGCGTCTACCAGCTGAAACACCCGAACTCCGCCCGCGTGGTTGTCTTCCGCTCCCGCGCCGGTTCGTCGGTACTGGCTGAGCCGACGTCGGAGGACTGTGCGGCGCGACCTCGACCTCGCCAAGCCGATGCACAGGACCTGGCACTTTTCGACCCACTGGTCAGCGAGGAGCGCTAGTGGCTCCGTGAAGTCGCGCCTCCCACCCGCCAGATTCGAGGTCCTGAAGGCCGGCGGAATCGGGCCTGGCCGAATGACAGCGTAGATGCCGGCGCTCGTCGGCGGCGCGTTGGTACGAAGCTCCTCAAAATCACGGAAGCCTGGAAGCCCGCTGCTCTCAGCCCGGCAGCGGTACAGTCTTGCGGGGCACCGAAGTTCACTGCAACCGTCTCGTCGCTCATTCCTCGCCAAAACGTCCGCGGTCAGCTGGCTTGCAGGGCACGGTCAAGAAGCGGACGTAGGCAAGACCTACCTCAGCGTTCCTGCAGCCTGCTGCGAGGTACGCCCATCCGATCGGCGATGTCCACCGCTCGCCAACGTCGAACACACGGCTGATCACTGAACTGCTCAGGCTGGCTCTTTCCGCAGGATCTGGTGCCGTCGTGACGGCCTACGAGACGCGTCGCCTGGGTGACAGCGTCGCCGTAGCCGACGCCACATTGACGTGTCGATAGTTGTCGCGCCTGGAACCGAGAGCGCGCGCCTCGCGCGTTTCGAAAAAGCAACGACAAGTGCCGCGCATCCCAGCACGAGCCCGACTACAACAAAGAAGCTCACCTAGATTCTCGGTGGGCTTCTTTGTTATGAACAGTTCATAAGACGATTACTAACTCGCCCTCTTGGTCGGGCTGACAGGATTTGAACCTGCGACCCCTTGACCCCCAGTCAAGTGCGCTACCAAGCTGCGCCACAGCCCGAGATCTGGGTTCGAATTGCAACCCAGGTCTTGGTGTTGCCCCGACCGAGGCAACCCCACAACTATAGCCGATGAATCGGTGTGCCTGAGACCGAGCCGGGGGTACGGCGGACCGAACGGAGTGTTTCGCCCCGTTACAGCGCACGGGACGGCAGGCACCCCGCCCACCTACCGTCGTGACATGCCCACCTCGACGACCCGCGCCTCCTCGGCCCTGCCGATCCGTCTGCGCGGCGTCGGGAGGCGCTTCGGCGAGCGCCCCGTGCTCAACGCCCTCGACCTGGACGTGACGGCCGGCGAGATCATCGCCATCGTCGGCCCGTCCGGCTGCGGCAAGTCGACCCTGCTGCGCCAGGTGGGCGGCCTCGACCAGCCCGACACCGGCACCGTCGACATCGACGACTCCCCCACCCGGCCCACCGACCAACGCTGCGCCATCGCGTTCCAGGAGCCGCGCCTCCTGCCCTGGCGCACCCTCCGCCAGAACGTCGAACTCGGCCTGCCGAAGGCCCGCAAGGGCGAGCGAGGCGGCAAACCGGACAAGGCCGCCGGCCAGGCCCGCATCACCGAACTGCTCGACCTCGTCGGGCTCGGCAGCTCGGCCGACCTCCGCCCCCGCCAGGTGTCCGGAGGCATGGCCCAACGCACCTCCCTCGCCCGCGCCCTCGCCCGGGCCCCCAAGGTGCTGCTGCTCGACGAACCGTTCGGAGCCCTCGACGCCCTCACCCGCCTCCGCATGCACGACCTGCTGCTCGACATCCACCGGGCCGAACCCACCACCGTCCTGCTCGTCACCCACGACGTCGACGAAGCGCTCTACCTCGCCGACCGCATCGTCGTCCTCGCCGACCTCTCGCACCAGCCGCAGCCCGCCGGTGCCACGGGCGCAGCCGCCCCTACTGCAGGAGGCGCGGCGCACGCCGACACCGCAGGAGTCGCCCCCAGCATCCAGCGCATCGTCACCGTGCCCGGCGACCGCCCCCGCGACCGCGACGACCCCGCCCTGGCCGAACTGCGCCTCCAGCTGCTCGCCGACCTCGGCGTCCACCGCGTCCACGCCGGCCACTCGACCGCCAGCACGCTGAGCGCGACGGCCACCGCCGGACGCCCCCGGACCGAGACCGCACCCGCACCGACCCCCGCAGACCACCGCACCGCCCCCGACAGCACGGAGACGAACCGATGACCTTCCGCACCTCCCCCACCACCCGCACCCGCGCCTCCTGGGCCGGCGGTCTCGCCCTCGCCGCGGCGAGCGCCCTCCTCCTCACCGGCTGCGTCGCGGGTGAGGACGCCGGCACCGGCTCGGCCGACGCCGCAGGCACCGGCGCGAGCGACGGCGAGTGGTCGACCGACACCCTCGACATCGACTTCGCGACCTACAACCCGCTCAGCCTCGTCGTGAAGGACCAGGGCTACCTCGAGGACGCCCTCGGCGACGACGTCACCGTCAACTGGACCCAGTCGGCCGGCTCGAACAAGGCCAACGAACTGCTGCGCGCCGGAGCGGTCGACGTCGGCTCGACCGCCGGCTCGGCCGCGCTGCTCGCCCGCTCGAACGGCTCCCCCATCAAGACCATCGACGTGTACTCGCAGCCCGAGTGGTCCGCGCTTGTCGTCCCCGGCGACTCGACCATCACCGACGTCGAGGGCCTCCGCGGCAAGACGATCGCCGCCACCAGCGGCACCGACCCGTACTTCTTCCTTCTGCAGGCGCTCGACCAGGCCGGCCTCAGCGCCTCCGACGTGACGATCCAGAACCTGCAGCACGCCGACGGACGCGCCGCCCTCGAGAACGGCAGCGTCGACGCCTGGTCCGGGCTCGACCCGATCATGGCCGCGAGCGAGGCCGAGTCGGGCACGAAGCTGCTCTACCGCAACGTGGACTTCCTCAGCTACGGGTTCCTCAACGCCACCGAGTCGTTCCTCGAGGCGTCGCCCGACGTCGCGCAGGTCGTCGTCGACTCGTACGAGAAGGCCCGCGCCTGGGCACTCGACAACCCGGACGAGACCGCCGCGATCCTCGCGAAGGCCGCAGCGATCGACCCCGCCGTCGCCACCACGGTGATCGACCGCACCCACCTCGACATCGACCCCGCCCCCGGAGCCGACCAGCGCGCCGTCCTCGAGACCGTCGGCCCGATCCTGGTCGAGTCGGGCGACGTCCCCTCGCAGGACGACGTCGACGCCGCCCTCGACTCGCTCTTCGACGACTCGTACGCGACGGCCGCGTCCACCTCGTGAGCAGCACCCTGACCGCCACCCCCCGAGCCGAGGAGGCGCGGGTCGTCGAGGACGGACGCCGCGCCTCCTCGTCCGGGTCGCCCGCCCCGCGACGCCCGGGCACCCCGGGCGCGCCTGCTCCCCGCCGCCTGGCACTGCTCGGGGTGCTCGTGCCGGCCGCCGTGCTCGCCGCCTGGGTGCTCGCCACCACCGTCGGCGGAGTGCCCTCGTACCGCCTGCCGTCCCCCGCGGACGTGGCGCGGGCAGGAGTCGACCTCGCCGCCACGGGTCAGCTCGGCCTCTACGTCGCCATCTCGGTGCAGCGGGTGCTGATCGGGTTCGTGGTCGGGTCCGTGATCGGGCTGGTCGTCGGCGCCGTCGTCGGGTTGTCGCGGGTGGGCGAGGCGTTGCTCGCGCCGTCGATCGCGGCCGTGCGCGCGGTGCCGTCGCTGGCCTGGGTGCCGTTGCTGATCCTGTACCTCGGCATCGGCGAGGACTCCAAGGTGACGTTGATCGCGATCGGTGCGGCGTTCCCCGTCTTCACCACGGTCGCGGGGTCGCTGCGGCACGTCGACCCGCAGCTCGTCGAGGCGGGACGCGCCTACGGCCTGCGGCGGGTGTCGCTCTTCACCCGGGTGCAGCTGCCGGCCGTGCTGCCGTCGCTCGTGTCGGGGCTGCGGCTGGCGCTGGCGCAGGCGTGGCTCTTCTTGGTCGCGGCCGAGCTGATCGCATCGTCGATGGGCCTCGGCTTCCTGCTGACCGAGTCGCAGTCGAACGGACGCGTCGACCGGATCTTCCTCGCCATCGTGCTGCTGGCGCTGCTCGGGACGCTGAGCGACACCGTGCTGAACGTCGTGCAGCGCGTGGCGCTGCGGCGCTGGCGGTAGGCCGCGGCGGCCGGCGGCCGGCGGCCGGCGGCCGGCGGGCGGCGGGCGGTAGGCGGTAGGCGACGGGCGGCGGGCGGTCTGCCGTGCTGCCCGGGCATGACGCCAAGCGGTGGTCACTGCGCCAGGACTAAGCCTGGCGCGGTGACCACTTCCTGGCGCCGTGGCCCGCCCCGCCACGAAGTACACACGCCGCCACGACATCGCGTGGCGGCGTATTTACCTCGTGGCGGGATGCAAGCCGAGCACCTGCCGTCGGCACGCCGCGCACCCCGCCCGGCCCGGTCCTCCTGCGTTCGCCCTGTCCGCACGCCGCGTACCCTGCCCGGCACGCGCCTATTGCACTCGCACCGTCCGCACGCCGCGCACTCTGCCCGGCCCGCGCCTCCTACCTTCGCCCCGTCCGGACGCCGCGCACCCTGCCCGGCCCGCGCCTCCTGCGCTCCGCTCCCTGCCGCCCGCTAGCGGGACCTACCCGGGGAGGCTGTGCCGACCGCCGCAAGCTGTGCTGAATGCCGCCCGCGGGTCGCGGCCCGCGGTCTGTGCTGCCGCCCGCCGCCTGCCGCCCGCCGCTGGCCGCCGCCCGCCGCACGTTGCCCCTACGCCGCGACCCGCCGCCGCCGCTCCCGCCCGCGCCGCTCCCGCCCGCGCATCACCACGACGACCGCCACCATCGCCGCGAGCGCCAGCCCCACGATCACCGGGGCTCCGACGTCGACGGCGCTCTCGAGCCCTCCGCGGGTCGCCTGCGCCCCGAGCCACAGAGCAGCCGCCCCCTGTACCAGGTAGGCGACGAGGTACACGGCCGACAGCGTCCCCGCCCGGTGGCGCTCCGGAGCGAACCGCGACACGATCCCCAGCCCCGACGCGAAGAAGAGGCTGTAGCCGACGCCCGACAGCACGCAGAACGCCAAGAACAGGCCCAACGACTGCTGTGCAGCGGCCAGCACCAGTGCCGTGAAGCTGAGCGCCGTCGCCCCCGCCGCCACGACGACGGCGACGACCACCGGGACGCGTCGTGACGCCAGCGCCACGACCGCGATGACCACCATCGACAGGGCGATCACCGCGCCGGTCACGAACGCGTTGTCGCTGCCGATCAGTGTCACGCCGATCTCGGCACCGAGCGAGAGGACCACGGCCCCGAGAGCGTAGGAGGCGCTGACACAGACGGCCGCGGCGCCCACCGCCCCGAGGAGCGCGCGCGGCACGCTCGGCCACCGTGGCCTCCAGCGCCCGGCCAGCGCGTCCCGGTCCCGCGGCAGCCGCCAGACGAGGACGAGCACGCCCACCTCGACGATGAGCAGAACCCAGTACGTGAGGTGCAGCGGTTCGGGCGCGTACTGGACGAGCGCTCCGCCGAGCAGCGTCGCGAAGACGAGGCCGACGGCGGTGGAGGCGGTGCTGATGGCTCCGGTGCGCGCCGAGTTGACGGGACCGGCGATGTCGATCATCGCGGCGGTGGCGGGGCTGAGCGACAGGCCGACGCCGAGGCCCATGAACGCGCGGCCGACCAGCACCCAGCCGACGTCCGGAGCCAGCGCGAACAGCAGCACACCGACGATGGACGCGCTCACGCCGAGCAGGATGCTCGCCCGCCGACCGATCGTGTCGCTGAGGCTGCCGAAGACGAGGAGCACGACGACGAGGACGAGCGGGTAGACGGCGAAGATCGCGGTCGTGACGAACGGCGTCAGCTGCCAGTCGGTCGCATAGAGCGGGTAGACCGGCGTCGCGGCGCCGCTCGTCCACAAGGCGAGGGCGAGGACGGAGGCGCAGGTCCAGAACGCGAGCCGGTCCGGCCCGTCGGGACGGACGGAGGCAGCGAGGTCACGGGGCATGACGGCGACGCTAGCACCCTGGATACGAAAAGCCTATCGAGGTAGGCTGTCGGCATGGCTTCTCGTGGACCCCTGGACCCGCGCTGCGGCATCGCGCGCAGCCTCGACCTGCTCGGCGAGCGCTGGGCCCTGCTCGTGGTGCGGGAGGCGCTGCTCGGGCACACCCGGTTCTCGCAGTTCCGGGCGCGGCTCGGCCTGTCGCCCGACGTGCTGACGGCCCGGCTCGAGTCGCTCGTGGCCGCCGGCGTGCTCGAGCGCTCGACCTACCGGGAAGACGGGGCCCGTGAGCGCGTCGAGTACCTGCTGACCGACGCCGGCCGCGACCTCTCCCCCGTGCTGGCCGCCCTCGCCGTCTGGGGCGACGAGCACGATCCGCACCCCGACGGCGCCGCACGCCGGTTCAGCGTCGCCGGCTCGGGCGAGCCCGTGCGGGTCGCGTTCGTCACGGGCGACGGCCGCGAGGTCGAACCCGCCGACGTCGAGATGGTTCCGCGCGCGGGCGACTGACCCGCGCCTCCTCGGGCCTGCGGCCGTTGCCGCCGGCCCACCTGTCTGCCTTCGCCCGGCTGTCGGCCCACCCGCCAACCACGCAGCCCCGCCTGCGAGCCCGCCAGCCCGCCAGCCCGCCACGAAATAAACACCCCGCCACGGAATCGGATGGCGGTTTGTTTACCTCGTGGCTTGGTGAGAGCCGTCCGGACTCTCAGCTCGCGCTGTCGACCACGTCGGGCTTCGCCGGTCGCGGGAAGGCCGCGCGCATGTGGTCGCTCGTGAGGAGGTCACCGATGCCGATCATCAGCAGCGAGAAGACGATCTGTTCGACGACCATCCACCCGGGGTAGAGCCCGGGGATGGTCGCGATGATCAGCGTCACGATCGGGAAGATGCGGCTGAACAGGCGGAGGCGCGAGTAGGCCCAGTAGTAGCCGAGCTGGGCGCGCCACGCGAAGACGTACAGCGAGGCGGTGATGAAGAGGACGACCGTGGAGCGGAACCACACGGCCCACGGGACGTGTTCGCCACGACTCGTGAGGACGGCGGCGATGAAGATGGCGGTGAGCCCGACGACGGTCTCGCCGAACAGGAGCCACCGGATGCCGACGAAGCTACGGACCGTGCGCGGGTGCCGCTGCATGTCCTCATGGATGACGTAGCCCGAGTGACGCCCCCCGGCCAGCCGGTCGAGCTGCAGCCGCTGCCACACCCGGTCGGCCGCGGCCGACAACCCCGCCCCCGAGGAGGCGCGGTGCCACAGCCCAGCGCCCGTCACCCTCGCACCCCGTCCGCTCGTCTCACGAACACCAATGGTGCCCTACTCCGCCCTCAGAACTGACCATCCTCTGCCTGCCCGGGCTGCAGCATGAAGCACCACGAACTCGACGACACCTGGACCTTCGAGCGGCCCGTCCATACCCTGACCGAGTAACGAGTGCCGTCCTCGCTCATGACAATGAGGCGCTCGCTCTCGCCATCGGGGGAAGATTGGCGATTGGTACTAAACGCCTCGTCGTCAGCAAGCTCCGCCTCCAGTCCCTCGAAGTAGCCCTGTTCCTCCGGAACGGTCGAGTACTCGACAGTGGTCGAGCCCGTCCACTGGAATCGACCGTCCGAACACGACATCAGGACGCCGTCCGGCGGTTCGAGGATTCCGACTATCTGATCCTCAGGACCCATCGACGCGAAACGTCGCTGGACATCCATGATGTCCCGTCTCAGGGCCGGCAGGTCTACTCGATCGGTCTCTTCGTCCATGTAGAGCGTCCTTTTCGCGTTGTCATGCATTTCGGTGTTGCAGCCCGATAGGCCGATCATTCCAAAGACGAGGGCAGCTGCCACACACACTCCGCGTCGCCTAGTCATGCTGTTCCTCATAGATCTCGTCCGTGAGCGCATCGCGCACCGGTGCATTGTCGTCACTCGATCGAGCGACGAGCGCATGGTTGTCGTCCAGCTTCCAGACCGGGGTGTAGCTTGCCCCGGTCTGCTCGAGTTCCACGTCATGCGGACTCTGGTAGTACCCACGCGAGTCGAAGTCGTCAGACCGGTTCGGGTTCCGCCCGCCCCAGACACCACCGGTTGACTGAGCCTCCATCAGGAAGTCCCAGTAGCTGTAGTCGGTGTAGGTCGTGCCCGCTCGCGGCTCCCACTCCGGCGGCATCCCGGCACCCGCGAGGGAGATCACCTTGTTGTACGTGACCCCGTGGACCTCGGCGGACGTGATGTTCGCCAACCCCCAACTGTGCCCGATGGCCACGTCGCGGTATCCGGGTTCCGTTCTGATCGGATCCACTGCCAGCCCCCGCTGGAAGTCGTACAGCGCCTTGCTCGTCTCGCGCGCGAATTCGGGGTCGTTGGCTTGCGCGAAAGCCCCGACGAATTCGGCCGGGTTCTTGCTGCCTTCGGCGCCACCCGGGAAGACCCCGTCCTTGAAGACGAACGCCACGGACGTTCCATCCGGATCGTTCGCCTCCAGCCACTTCGCCATCTGCTGCAGACTTCCGTTCTTCCCGTAGAACGAGTCCATGTTCGTCAGCGTCCCCGGCACGTAGGTCAGCACCGTCCTGGTCGATTCGTTCCAGTCCCCGATCATCTCGATGATGCGACTCTTCGACGGATCGAAGAGGTACAGCTGAACCGTCGGCGGCTCCGCCACAGCTCGCCCGAGGTACGCGCGCTCGCGCGCCAGTGCGGCGAGCAGCTCATTGTCGCCTTGCAGCCCCCGCCGCCCGATCGGCCCCACCATCTCGTCGATCTCGGCCATCCGCCGCTTCGCGTTGAACACGTTCGCCGCCACCCGTACCGACGGCGGCAGACCGTCGAGGGCCCCGATGATCGCCGGAGCCCCTCGCACCAGTGCCACCTGCACCGCGGTCAGCCCATCAGCGTTCCGCGCACCCTGCTGGCCGAGCTCGTCCCACCAGGCCCGCACCCGCTCGGGATCGGCCAGGAACGCCTCGTCGACCAGTTCGGGGTGCTGCTCGAGCAACATCGTCAGCTCGGTGGCCGAGAGCCCTGCCAGCAGCGCCAACAATTCTTCGGACGACCCCGCGGCCAGGGCCTCCCCGGTGACCTGCGGCAGGGACCCCATCGCCTCGGGGCTCTGCAGCGCGGCGATGCACCGGCGATCGGCCGCAGCCCGCTCTTCGACCAGGTCGGCCCACAAGCCCGCGACGACCTCGAGCTCGCGTTGCTCGTCGTCGATGCGACGCTGCAAGGTCGACCGTTCACCCGAGCGGTACTCGGACTCCACGACGAGGCCGATCAGGTCGTCCCGCGCCGCGTCCTGCGCCTCACGCATGATCGTCTTCAAGGCGACCCCCGTCGAGAGGATGTTCTGCTCGGCCATCGCGCGCCGCGCCTCCAGGGTCTGCTGAGACCCCTGGATCAACGACACGTCGACCGCGTACGCCTCGAGCGCCGCCGCGTGGTGCTCGAGGCCCCGAGCCACAGCAGTCACCTCGGCGGACACGTCCGTCATGGACGCGACGAACTGCTCGCCCGAGCGTCCCCGCCAGCACTCGGCACCCCAGCTCGCCGCCTCGGCCAACCGGTAGGCCGCCACCTCGAGATCGTCGACCTCGGTCCGCCTCGTCGTCGCGAGCTGCCGGATGCCCTCGACCGACCCGACCCCCGGGCCGGCGTCGGCACTCATTTGGACCCCACCCCGGCCAGGTCGCCCACCGGCAAGCCAGCGGCCAGGTCGTCCACCGGCAAGCCGGCGGCGAGCCGCGACTCCACCTGCTCGAACTCGCGCACGAACGTCGTCGTGAAGTCGCCCACCGCCTGGATCGCCTCGACGGCCAACCCCGCCCGTCTCACCAGCTGCCCCGTCGCCTCGTCGAGGACCCCCGCCACGCTCGGTGAGCCGACGTCGGCCACCGACCCGAGCGTCAGCGTCGCCGACACCTCGGCGTCGACGGCCGCCGTCGACACCCGCCACGCAACCGACGTCAGCGTCTTCTCGTCCACCACCAGGTCTGCCATGCACCCTCGCCCTTCATCATGCGACATTCACATATCGCTGCCGATGGGAGCCACCCTAGCAATGCAGAACGCCCGGTGTGGAAACGATCCACAACCGGGCGTTCAGTCCACAGGCGGGCCTGAGGGCGGTACCGATCCGTCGACGGGACGGGCACGGGAGAAGGACTACGGGCGCTTGCGCTTCTCGCGGACGCGCATGTTGACCGTGATGGGCGTCCCCTCGAAGCCGAAGATCTCGCGCAGGCGTCGCGTGATGAAGCGACGGTACTGCGGGTCGAGGAACCCGGTCGTGAAGAGCACGAAGGTCGGCGGGCGGTTCGCGGCCTGGGTCCCGAACAGGATGCGCGGCTGCTTGCCGGACCGCAGCGGGTGCGGGTGCTCGGCGACGAGCTCGGCGAGCAGGGCGTTGAACTTGCCGGTCGGGATGCGGGTGTCCCACGACTCGAGCGCGAGCTCGAGGGCGGGCACGAGCTTCTCGAGGTGACGCCCCGTGCGGGCCGAGATGTTCACGCGCGGGGCCCACGACACGTGGTCGAGGTCCTGCTCGATCTCGCGCTCGAGGTAGCGGCGACGGTCGTCGTCCAGCAGGTCCCACTTGTTGAAGGCGAGCACGAGCGCGCGACCCGACTCGAGCACGAGGTCGATGATGCGCAGGTCCTGCGTCGAGATCTGCTCCGTGACGTCGATCACGACGACCGCGACCTCGGCCTTCTCGAGCGCGGCCGAGGTGCGCAGCGACGCGTAGAAGTCGGCGCCCTGCTGCAGGTGGACGCGCTTGCGGATGCCGGCGGTGTCGACGAAGGTCCAAACGCGACCGGCGATCTCGACCTGCTCGTCGACGGGGTCACGGGTCGTGCCGGCGAGCTCGTTGACGACGACGCGCTCTTCGCCCGCGGCCTTGTTCAGCAGCGAGCTCTTGCCGACGTTCGGTCGACCGAGGATCGCGACGCGACGAGGGCCACCGATCTCTTGCTTCGCCACGGTCGACACCGCGGGCAGCTTGGTCATGCACAGGTCGAGCAGGTCGGCGACGTTGCGACCGTGCAGCGCCGACGCGGGGAAGGGCTCGCCCAGCCCCAGCGACCACAGTGACGCGGCTTCGAGGTCTTTCCGGGCATCGTCGCTCTTGTTGGCGACGAGGATGACCGGCTTGTGCGAGGCACGGAGCATGCGCACGACGGCCTCGTCGGTGGCGGTCGCCCCGACATTGACGTCGACGACGAACAGCACGGCGTCGGCCAGGTCGACCGCGATCTCGGCCTGCATCGCGACCGAGCGGTCGATGCCGATCGCGTCGGGCTCCCATCCGCCGGTGTCGACGAGCGTGAAGCGGCGTCCGCCCCATTCGGCCTTGTACGAGACGCGGTCGCGCGTGACGCCGGGCTTGTCCTCGACGACGGCCTCGCGCCTCCCGAGGATGCGGTTGACCATGGCGCTCTTGCCGACGTTCGGTCGGCCGACGATCGCGAGCACCGGCAGGGCCGGGGCGTAGGTGAGTGCGTCGGGGTCCCAGTCGGCTCCCTCGAGGACGTCGATGTCGCCCTCGTCGAGGTCGTAGTCGGTCAGGCCGGCGCGGAGGGCTCGGGCGCGCTGGTCGGCGTCCTCGTCGGGCATCGTCTGGATGCGGTCGACCATCTGCTCGTCGAGCTCGGGGTACTTGTCGTCGTCTGCCATGGGGACTTCCTTAAGAAATGGGGGTGCTCGCTCGCACGAGCTCGACCACGGCCTGCACGGTCTGGTCGAAGTCGAGTTGGGTGGAGTCGACGGTGGAGACGCCGGGTGCGGCGGTCATGAAGTCGACGACCTTGCTGTCGAGCCGGTCGCGGGTCGAGAGCTGCCGAGCTGTCTCTTCGGCACTCTGCCCGGTCACCTCGGCCGAACGCCTGGCCATTCTAGCGGCTTCGCTCGCGGTCAACAGGATTCTGACCTGGGCATCCGGTGCGACGACGGTCGTGATGTCGCGCCCCTCCGTGACGATGCCCGGCTTGTCCGTCGACGCGATGATGCGGCGGAACAGGTCGACCATGAACCGGCGGACCTCGGGCAGCTTGGCCACGTGGCTGACGGCGGTCGTCACGCGTGGCGTGCGGATCTCGTCGGTGACGTCGCGACCACCGATCGTCACCGAGGAGGCGCGGGCCGGGTCGATCCCGATCGCGTAGCGGAACGTCGGCAGCGTCGCGATGACGGCCTCGGCGTCGTCGAGGTCGACGCCGCTGTCGAGCGCGTGCAGGGCGAAGGCCCGGTAGGCCGCCCCGGTGTCTTGGTAATCGAAGCCGAGGGAAGCTGCGGAGGCGCGGCTGACGCTCGACTTGCCGCTCCCGGCCGGTCCGTCGACGGCCACGACGACGTGGCGGTGCACGGCCTCGGCGGTCTCGGCCCGCAACTCTTCGACGTGGGCCTCGCCGGCGGGACCTCCGACGCCGTGCTCACCCGGCGAGCGCTCGGGGTCGACGTCCGACGAGCCGACGGGGCTCGTGCCGCCCAGGTCGCCGCTCACGCGAACGCCCCCACGACGGTCCAACCCCGGGTCTCGAGTTCGGTGACGAGTCGGTCTTCTTGTTCGGGCACGATCGATACCTCCGCGAGTCCTACCTGCGCACCCGGCGAGTGCTCGAGCCGCAGATCTTCCAGGTTGACGCCGATCTCACCGATCTCGGTGAGCAGGCGGGCCAGTTGCCCGGGAGTGTCGTCGACCATGACGATCACCGAGCTGAACTGGGTCTGTTGCCCGTGCTTGCCGGGCAGACGGGCGACGCCGACGTTGCCGGCGCCGATGCTCTCGGCGACGGCGCGGCGACTGCCCGGCGCGTCGGGTGCCTCGAGGGCCTCGACGACGCGGTCGAGGTCGGCGCGCAGGTCGCGCAACACGACGGCCACGCGGGAGGCGTTCGCCCCCAGGATCTGCGTCCAGAGCGCCGGGTCGCTGCTCGCGACCCGCGTGACGTCCCGGACGCCCTGACCGGCGAGGCCGAGCGAGGCGTCCGGAGCGTCGCGCAGACGCGTCGCCATGAGGGAGGCGACGACCTGCGGCGCGTGGCTGACGAGGGCGACGCCGGCGTCGTGTTCCTCCGGCGTCATCTCGATCGGGGTCGCTCCGAGGTCGAGCGCCAGGTCTTCGACGGCGGCCGCCCGACGGTACGTGATGTCGTCGTGCCCCGCGATGACCCACGGGCGGCCGACGAAGAGGTCGGCGCGAGCCGAGACGGCTCCCCCGCGTTCGCGGCCGGCCATGGGATGCGAACCGATGTACCGCGACACGTCGGCGCCGCGCGCACGCAACTCGGCGAGCGGGGCGACCTTGACCGATGCGACGTCGGTCACGAGTGCCTCGGGCCAGGCATCGAGTTCGCGCGCGACGATGTCGCTGGTGACGTCGGGCGGCACGGCGACGACGACGAGCCCGGGGGCGTCGCCGTCGGCCGGGAGCCGCCCGGCGCCGTAGTCGACGGCGAGGTTGCGCGCCGCCGGTGACACGTCGTCGAGGATCACGTCGACGCCGTGCTGACGCAGACGCAGACCGATGCTGGCACCGAGCAGACCCGAACCGACGATGCGCACCTGGCCTGCCAGCCGACGGCTGCCCGCCGTCAGCACGCCGACCGTCGAAGGGTCGGCCGACGGCGCGTCCACGAGCGGCGCGTCAGACCCGAAGGCGTCGTCGGACGAGGAGGCGCGGTGCGCGTCGGTCACGACCGTCCGCCCCCTCGGGGACCACGTCCCCCGGCGTCGGGTCGGCCACGGTACGGACGGTCGCCGCCACGGTCGTCGCGGCCGCCACGGTCGTCGCGGCCTCCGCGGTCGTCGCGGCTTCCGCGGTCGTCGCGCGGGCCACGGGCGGGTCCGCCGCGCGAACCCCCGCGGTCGTCGCGTTGCTCACGGCCCTGGTAGCCGCCGCTGCGCGCCCCGTCGCGGCCTCCACGGTCGTCGCGACCCTGGTAGCCACCGCGCGAGTCTCCGCGGTCGTCACGACCTTGGTAGCCGGCACCGCGCGAGCCACCGCGGTCGTCACGACCCTGGTAGCCACCGCGGTCGTCACGCTGTTCTCGTCCCTGGTAGCCGCCACGCGACGCACCACGGTCGTCGCGACCCTGGTACCCACCGCGCGAACCACCACGGTCGTCACGACCGGCACGATCGTCACGTCCACTCCGGTCGTCGCGGCCCTGGTACCCGCCACGCGAGCCCCCACGGTCGTCGCGCGAATCGCGCCCACCCGTGTAGCCACCGGCACCGCCACCGGCACCGGCACGACGGTCGTCACGCGCGCCACGGTCGTCTTCGCCCCGCTCCGCTGCGCCGCGGTCGACCCATCCGCGATTGGTCGCCTTGCCGCCGGCACGGATGCCCGAGGGGCGTCCGGTGCGCGGGTCGCGGTTGGCGTCGCGGTTCGGGTACCCCGCCGCGCGCTCTTCACCAGGGCTCAGCGGACGGTCTCCGCCACCTCGAGGCGCACGGTCGTCGCGCGAGACGAACCCGCCTCGCGAGCCGCGATCGTCGCGTGACACGAACCCCCCGCGATCGTCACGACCGCGGCCGTCGTCGTTGCGGCCCTGGTACCCCGGTCGTGCTCCACCGCGGTCGTCACGTCCCTGGTACCCGCCACGGGCCGGACGCTCGTCGCGCCCGCGGCCGTCGTCGTTCCGCCCCTGGTAGCCACCACGAGACTCGCCGCGACCGTCGTCGTTGCGGCCCTGGTAGCCACCACGAGATCCAGCGCGGTCGTCGCGTCCCTGGTACCCGCCGCGAGCGGGACGCTCGTCACTGCCGTGGTAACCGGTGCGAGCCGGTCGTCCCTCGCGTCCGCGACCGTCGTCGTTGTTGCCCTGGTAGCCGCGCACGGGACGCTCGTCGCCCGAGCGTCCGTCGTGCCGGTTGCCCTGGTACCCACCTCGGGTCGGGCTCTCGTCGCGTTGACCGCGGCGCGCCTCCTGCTCTCGCCGGACCTGCGCCCGGCGCGAGGTCGACTCGGCCTGGTCGCGGGCCGCGGCACGGCGACGCTCGGCACGGGCATCGGTCGCGGGGTCGTACTCTTCGTCGTCCTCGTCGTAGTAGTCCTTCTCGACCTCGTCCTCGGCGAGGGCCAGCTCGACGACGTCGGCCTCGTCGACGGGGGCGTCGGGGCTCTCGGTGATCGGGGCGGCGTCGACCGTGGAGTCGGCCGTGGCGTCGCGCGAGATGGTGAGGATGGCCCCGAGCTCGACCTTGGTCAGCGAGCGCATGTGGCCGACCTTGAGCGTGCCGAGGTGCAGCGGACCGAACGACCGGCGCACGAGGTCGATGACCGGGTGGCCGACGGCCTCGAGCATGCGACGGACGATGCGGTTGCGCCCGGAGTGCAGGGTGACCTCGATCAGCGACGAGTCGGACGAACGCGAGAGACCCGCGCCACCGGCGACGAGCGTCGCCTTGTCCGCCGCGATCGGGCCGTCGTCGAGTTCGACGCCGGTCATGAGCTCGTTGAGCACGGCGGGCGTGACGACGCCCTTGACCTTCGCGATGTACGTCTTGGTGACGCCGAACGACGGGTGCGCGAGAACGTGCGCGAGCTCGCCGTCGTTGGTCAACACGAGGAGGCCGCTCGTCTCGACGTCGAGGCGGCCGACGTTGAAGAGGCGCTCTTCGTACTGCTCGGTGAACTGACGCAGGTCGGGCCGGCCGTTCTCGTCGCTCAGGGTGCTGACGATGCCGACCGGCTTGTTGAGCATGACGTAACGACGCGTGGCGTCGAGCTGCACGGCGCTGCCGTCGACGACGATCTTGTCTTTTGTCGGGTCGATGCGGCGGCCGGGTTCGGTGACGACCTTGCCGTTCACCGTCACCCGCCCGGCGGCGATCATGTCTTCGCTGACCCGGCGCGAGGCCACGCCCGCGGCCGCCATGACCTTCTGCAGGCGCTCGCCCGAGGCCAGCTCGGAGTCGTCGGAGGAGAACTGACTACGCGACATCGTCGAAACCCCCCTGGCCGTCCGAGAGCAGGGGCGAGATGAGCGGCAGCTCATCGAGCGAGTTGATGCCGAGATGGGTCAAGAGGAGGCCTGTCGTTTCGTAGTTGATGGCGCCTGTCTCGGGGTCGGTGGACGACTCCGTGATCAGACCGCGACCCAACAGCGTACGGACGACCGAGTCGACGTTGACCGCCCGGATCTGGGCGATGCTGCTGCGGGTGATGGGTTGCTTGTAGGCGATGACCGCCAGCGTCTCGAGAGCCGCCGAGGACAGTTTCGTCGGGTTCTGCGTCAGCACGAAATCGCGCACGACCGGATCGTGCTCGTCGCGGACGTAGAATCGCCAGCCGCCACCGACCTCACGCAGCTCGAAACCCCGTCGGACCGTGCCGTCGACACCGTCGAAATCGGCCACGAGCATCGTGATCGCCTGCCGCACCGCGGCCACGGGGGTGCCGACGGCGGTCGCCAGGTCGACGAGCGACTGCGGCTCGTCGGCGACCATCAACAACGCCTCGAGACGACGTGCGACGGCATCGGGTGACGACGGCGATTCGTCGACGGCCTGGACGACGTCGTGGTCGGCCGTGTCGACGGACGAGGAGGCGCGGGTCGCGTCAGCCCTCATAGTCGGCCCCCAGCGCCGCGAGGTTCTCTTCGGTCCAGGTCTCGGCCACCCAGCGCACGCTGAGTTCACCGAGCGGCTCGACCTGCTCGAACGAGATGGACGCGTGGCGGTACAACTCGAGCAGCGCGAGGAACCGGGCGACGACGACGCCCTTCTCGTCGATTCCCGAGACGAGCTCGCGGAAGGTGAGGACCGTCCCACGACGGAGCAGCGCCACGACGACGGCCGCCTGCTCGCGGATGCTGACCAGGGGGGCGTGGAGGTGTTCCAGGCCGACCGTGGGTGTCTCGCGCGGCGCCAGGGCGAGGGTGGCGAGCGCCGCGAAGTCGTCGGGCGAGAGCGTCCAGACGAGCTCGGGGGTCGTGACGCGGTACTTCTGTTCGAGCCGCACCGAGCGGGCGTGACGCGCCGCCTCGGCAGCGCCGTGCTGGGCGAACCACTCGGCGGCCTGCTTGAAGGCGCGGTACTGCAGCAGCCGGGCGAAGAGCAGGTCGCGCGCCTCGAGGAGGGCGACGTCCTCGGCGTCGACGAGCTCGCCCTGGGGCAGCAGCCCCGCCACCTTGAGGTCGAGAAGCGTCGCCGCGACGACGATGAACTCGCTGGCCTGGTCGAGGTTCTCGTCGGTGTCGATGCGACGGAGGAACGACAGGAACTCGTCGGTCACGGCGCTGAGGGCGACCTCGGTGATGTCCATCTCGCGCCTGCTGATCAGCGAGAGCAGCAGGTCGAACGGCCCGCTGAAGTTCTCGAGCCGCACCTCGAAGCCCGGCGAGACCTCCGGGCCCGCGAGGGCGGTCTCGTCGGCGCCGGCCTCGGCGGTCGCCGACTCAGGCCGCGGCACCACGCGCGATCAGCTCTCGGGCCAGCTGGCGGTAGGCCTGCGCCGCCGGGTGCTCGGGGGCGAACTTGGTGATCGGGGTGCCGGCGACCGAGGCGTCGGGGAACTTCACGGTGCGGCCGATGACGGTCTCGAGCACCTGGTCGTCGAACGCCTCGACGACGCGTTCGAGCACCTCGCGGCTGTGCAGCGTGCGCGAGTCGAACATGGTCGGCAGGATGCCGTCGAGGGTGATCGCGGGGTTGAGCCGGTCGCGCACCTTCTCGATGGTCTCGACGAGCAGGGCGACGCCGCGGAGGGCGAAGAACTCGCACTCGAGCGGGATGAGCACGCCGTGCGCCGCGGTGAGGGCGTTGACGGTCAGCAGGCCGAGCGAGGGCTGGCAGTCGATCAGGACGACGTCGTACTCGTCGCTGACCTGGCGCAGGATGCGCGCGAGGATCTGCTCGCGGGCGACCTCGTTGACGAGGTGCACCTCGGCGGCGGAGAGGTCGATGTTGGCCGGCATGACGTCGAGGTTGTCGACGCGGGTGGGCACGATGACGTCGTGCGCGTCCTTCACGGCACCGATCATCAGATCGTAGATCGTGGCCTGGTCGTGCGACTGCACGCCGAGGCCGGCCGTCAGCGCACCCTGCGGATCGAAGTCGATGGCCAACACGCGACGGCCGTACTCGGCGAACGCGGCACCGAGGTTGATCGTCGTGGTGGTCTTGCCGACGCCGCCCTTCTGGTTGCAGAGGGTGATGATGCGGGCCGGGCCGTGGCTCGACAGGGGCGCGGGAGTCGGGAACTCGGTGCGCGGGCGCCCGGTGGGGCCGTTCGCGGGGACGGTCGCCGGAGCGCTCTCGAAGAGGGCGGGGGTGCTCGAGGTCGGCTTGGTGCTCACGGGTACGAGAGTACCGGCGCCCCCCGACGCCGACGGGCTGCCGCGCCCGGCCCGTCACCAGGAAGCCTCATGCCTTGCTTGAGGGTTTTGCCTGGTCAGCGCCAGGTCGGGGCCGGGTCGGCCTCGGGTCCCCGCGTGGTGGGCGCCGGGTCGTCGTCGGGTCGTCGCCGGGTCGTCACGCGGGTGACGACGCCCACCGGGCACGCGGGTGCGCCGTCGAGTAGACGTCCCGCAACGCGTCCGCCGTCACCAGCGTGTAGATCTGCGTCGTCGCGACCGACGAGTGCCCGAGCAACTCCTGCACGACCCGGACGTCGGCCCCGCCCTCGAGCAGGTGCGTCGCGAACGAGTGCCGCAACGTGTGCGGCGACACCTCGATGCCGAGCTGCGCCCGGTCGGCCGCCGCCTGGATGATCAGCCACGCGTTCTGCCGGGACACCCGGGCCCCGCGCGTACCGAGGAACAGCGCGGGCGTCGGGTCTCCCCGCGGCGAGAACACCGGTCGGGCCCTCACCAGGTAGGCGTCGAGCGCCCGGCGCGCGTAGCTGCCGAGCGGGACGACGCGCTGCTTGTTCCCCTTGCCGAACAGGCGCACGACGTCGCCCTCGATCACGTCGTCGACGTTGAGCGACACGGCCTCGCTCACGCGTGCCCCCGTCGCGTAGAGCAGCTCGAGCAGGGCCTTGTCGCGCAGCCGGGTCGGTTCGTCACCGTCCGTCGCGGCGAGCAGCGCCTCGACCTGACCCACCGAGATCGCCTTGGGCAGGCGACTCGGCAGCTTGGGCGGCCGGGTGGTGGCTGCCACGTCCACCGCGACCAGCCCCTCCTCGAGCGCGAAGCGGTGGAAACCGCGCACCGACGACAACACCCGGGCCACCGAGGAGGCGCCGAGCGGCTTCTCGGCGCGGGTCGCCAGAGCCGCGGGGAACGTCGCGACGTCCGCGGCCTCGACCTCGTCCAGGGTGCGCCGTCCGGCCTCCGCCAGGTGCGCTCGCCAGAGGACGAGGTCGCGGCGGTACGCGGCGGTCGTGTTCGGGCTGAGACCGCGCTCGACCGAGACGTGTCTCAGGTACCTGTCCAGCGCCTCCTCGATCGTCACGAGGTCAGGCTACGGCCGGGACCGCCGTGCCACCTCGGCGACGCACGCCTCAGCGGGACGCGACCGCGGCGAGCGCCGCGATGCTGAGGATCGAGTTGTGCAGCCGGCCGGCCAGCACTCCGTCGACGATCTCGTCGAGCGAGACCCAGCGCTTCTCGATGTCGGCCTCTTCGTCGCTCCGCTCGAACGCGTCCGCCGTGGCGCCGACGCCGGTCGCCCGGAAGACCGTGACCATCTCGTCGTTGCCGCCGGGTGTGGTGTGGAACGAGACGAGCTCGTCCCAGTTCGTCGCCTGCAGGTCGGCCTCTTCGGCGAGCTCGCGCTTCGCGGCGTCGAGCTTGCTCTCGCCCTCGGCGTCGAGCAGGCCGGCGGGCAGTTCCCAGTCGCGGGAGCGGATCGGGTGCCGGTACTGCTTGATCACGAGCACGCGCTGCTGGTCGTCGACGGCCAGCACCGCCACGGCACCGGTGTGCGCGACGTACTCGCGCACCATCGGCGAGCCGTTGTAGTCGACGGTGTCGCGCTTGACGTTCCAGACCGCGCCTTCGAAGACGACCTCGGACTTCGTGATCGTCGGCGATGCCGGTTCGTCGGCGAGCGGCTCGCCGGTCGCGTCGGTCACGCGACGACCTCGGCGGCGTCGGCTTCGTCGGCGAACAGCTTGCTCGCATCGTGGCGCTCGAGCGACGCCGCCACGAGCCCGGCGAACAGCGGGTGCGCGTCGTTGGGGCGGGACCGCAGTTCGGGGTGGGCCTGCGTCCCGATGTAGAACGGGTGGACGTCGCGGTCGAGTTCGACGTACTCGACGAGCGTGCCGTCGGGTGAGGTGCCCGAGAAGCGCAGGCCCGCGTCGGCGATCTGCTGACGGTACTGGTTCGAGACCTCGTAGCGGTGACGGTGACGCTCGGACACCAGCTCGGACCCGTAGAGGTCGGCGGCGAGCGAGCCCGGCGTCAACGCGGCCGGGTAGAGGCCGAGGCGCATGGTGCCGCCCAGGTCACCGTCAGCGATGATGTCGACCTGCTCGGCCATGGTCGCGACCACCGCGTACTCGGTGTCGGGGTCGAACTCGGACGAGGAGGCGCCGGTCAAGCCAGCCTCGTTGCGCGCGTACTCGATGACCATGCACTGCAGGCCCAGGCAGAGGCCGAGCGCCGGCAGGCCGTTCTCGCGGGCGAAGCGCAGCGCACCGAGCTTGCCCTCGATGCCGCGGATGCCGAAGCCACCGGGCACGCAGATGCCGTCCACCTGGCTGAGGGCCTTCGCGGCGCCCTCGGCGGTCTCGCAGTCGTCGGAGGGGATCCAGGTCAGCGACACCTTGGTCTGGTGCGCGAACCCGCCGGCCTTGAGGGCCTCGGTGACCGAGAGGTAGGCGTCGGGCAGGTCGATGTACTTGCCGACCAGGCCGATCGTGACCTCGTGCTTCGGCTCGTGGACGGCGGTCAGGACGGGCTGCCAGCCCGACCAGTCGACCTCGCCGGCCTTCTCGCCGAGGCCCAGGTGGTCGATGATGTACGCGTCGAGCCCCTGGTCGTTCAGCATGGCCGGGATGTCGTAGATGCTCGCGACGTCCTTCGCGTTGACCACGGCGTCCTCGTCGACGTCGCACATCAGGGCGATCTTCTTCTTGTTGCTCTCGCTGACCGGACGGTCGCTGCGCAGCACGAGGGCGTCGGGCTGGATGCCGATCGAGCGCAGGGCCGCGACGCTGTGCTGGGTCGGCTTGGTCTTCTGCTCGCCCGACGCGCCCATGTAGGGCACGAGGGAGACGTGCACGAAGAAGACGTTCTTGCGACCGAGCTCGTGGCGCACCTGACGAGCAGCCTCGATGAACGGCTGGCTCTCGATGTCCCCGACCGTGCCGCCGACCTCGGTGATGATCACGTCGGGGTTGGGGTCGTCGTCGGCCTGCTGACGCATGCGCCGCTTGATCTCGTCGGTGATGTGCGGGATGACCTGCACGGTGTCACCGAGGTACTCGCCGCGTCGTTCCTTCGCGATGACGGTCGAGTAGATCTGCCCCGTCGTGACGTTCGCCGACTGGCCGAGGTCGATGTCGAGGAACCGCTCGTAGTGGCCGATGTCGAGGTCGGTCTCGGCGCCGTCGTCGGTGACGAAGACCTCACCGTGCTGGAACGGGTTCATGGTGCCCGGATCGACGTTCAGGTACGGATCGAGCTTCTGCATGACGACCCGCAACCCGCGGGCCGTGAGCAGATTGCCCAGGCTGGCGGCCGTCAGGCCTTTTCCGAGGGAGGAGACGACGCCTCCGGTGACGAAGATGTGCTTCGTCGTGCTGGCATCTGGACCCGAGTTCTCAACGTTCACCACGGGATTCCATCCTATGTCACACCGAGCCGTTCCGACAGACCACGCCTGTTACGAACGTGTGTCGGCCGTGGCCGTTCGTCGGGCCGACGAGGCGAGTTCGAGCAGTTCACGGGCATGCTCGAGACCGCTGGAACTGTCGGGCAGTCCCGAGAGCAGCCGTGCCATCTCGGCGACGCGCTCGTCGCCCTCGAGCTGGTGCACGCTGCTCGCCGTCACCTCGCCCGAGGCGTCCTTGACGACGCGGAGGTGGTTGGTGGCGAACGCGGCGACCTGGGCCAGGTGCGTCACCACGATGACCTGTGCCCGTTCGGCGAGCGCCGCCAGGCGTCGGCCGATCTCGATCGCGGCCGAACCGCCGACGCCGGCGTCGACCTCGTCGAAGACGAAGGTGGGCACGTCGCTCGACCCGGCCATGACGACCTCGAGCGCGAGCATGACGCGCGAGAGTTCGCCGCCGGACGCGCCCTTGCCGAGGGGGCGGGGCTCGCTGCCGGGGTGCGGCCTCAGCAGGAGCGAGACGACGTCGCCGCCGCTCGTCCCGAGCTCGTCCCGAGGCGAGACCTCGACGACGATCTCGGCACCGGTCATGGCGAGGGCGCTCAGCTCGGCGCTGACCCGCGTCGAGAGGTCGGCCCCGGAGGCGCGGCGCAGGTCCCCGAGGACGCCCGCCCGTCGTTCGGCCTCGGCCCGCAGCTCGGCGACCTCGTCGTCGAGGTGCGCGAGGCGGTCGTCGTCGCCGTCGAGCTCGACCAGGCGTCGGCTGCCGTCGTCGAGGAGGCGGATGACGTCGTCGAGGGTGGGGCCGTACTTGCGGACCAGCCCGGCGAGGTCCGCGCGCCGGGTCTGCACCGACTCGAGTTCGACGGCCACGTCGGCGTCGAGGGTGCCGAGGTAGCTCGACAGGCGGGAGGCGGATTCGCCGACCTGCACGCTGACCTCGGCCAGCAGGTCGGCTATGGGCTCGAGCGCCGGGTCGTGCGGGGAGACGCGTTCGATCTGACGGCGTGCCTCCTCCACGAGGGAGACGACGTCGCGCGTCCCGTCGACCGCGTCGGTCGAGAGCACCTCGTGGGCAAGACCGGCGGCCAGCCTGAGGTCTTCGGCGTTGCTGAGTCGCTCGGCCGTGGCGTCGAGCTCGTCGAGTTCGCCGGCCACGGGGGCGAGGCCCTCGATCTCGTCGATCGCGGCCCGCAGGGTGTCGGCCTCGTCACGTCGGGCGTCGCGGTCGCGGGTGATCTCGTCCAGTTCGGCTCGGGCGGCCAGCCAGGCGTCGTACGCGCCACGGTAGTGTGCGGCGGCCTCGGCGAGGGCGGCCCCGCCGTGCGCGTCGACGGCCGCGCGTTGGGCGGCAGCGGACTTCAGTCGGATCTGCTCGGACTGGCCGTGGACCACCACGAGGTGGTCGGCGAGGTCGCCGAGCACGCCGATCGGGGCCGTGCGTCCGCCGACCACCGCACGGCTACGCCCCTCGGCCGAGACCACGCGACTGAGGAAGAGCTCACCGTCGTCGACGTCGCCGCCCGCGTCCCGGACGCGCTCGACGATGGCCCCCTCGGCGGGGACCAGCCAGCGGCCGTCCACGACGGCCTGGGGGCTGCCCGAGCGGACGACGCCGCTCTCGGCACGCTGACCGAGCAGCAGGCCGAGCGCCGAGACGACCATGGTCTTGCCCGCCCCCGTCTCGCCGGTGACGGCCGTGAAGCCGGGACCGAGCGGCAGGGTCGCCCGACCGATCACGCCGAGGTCGCGGATCGAGATCTCTTCGATCATCGGTCGCCCTCGCGGGCCGGATCGGACGTGGTCGGGGTGATGGTGGCCCCGACGGCGACGTCCTCGACGGTGGCCGGTCCGCGCCAGCCCGTGACGGGGAGCTGGAACTTGGCCACGAGGCGATCGGTGAACGGGCCCGTCCGCAGGCGGGCAAGTCGCACGGGCTGGTCGGAGCGGCTGCACTCGACCCGGGCCCCCGGGGGCAGGTCGTGCTCGCGGCGACCGTCACACCACAGGATGCCGCGAGCGTCCGTGCGGCTCAGCACCTCGACGGCGAGCACCGAGTCGGGCCCGACGACGAGTGGTCGGGCGAAGAGCGCGTGGGCGCTGAGCGGCACGAGCAGCAAGGCCTGCACGGCAGGCCACACCACCGGGCCGCCGGCCGAGAACGAGTAGGCCGTCGAGCCGGTCGGCGTGGACATGACCACGCCGTCGCAGCCGAACGACGACAGGGGACGACCGTCGACCTCGATGACGACCTCGAGCATGCGCTCGCGTGAGGCCTTCTCGACCGTGGCCTCGTTCATGGCCCAGGTCTCGTAGACGACCTCGTCACCGTTGGTGACCTTGACGTCGAGCGCGAACCGCTCCTCGACCTCGTAGTCGGCCGCGAGGACGCGGGCGACGGTGTCGGCCATCTCGTCGCGCTCGCTCTCGGCCAGGAACCCGACGTGGCCGAGGTTGACCCCGACGATGGGAGCGCGGGTACCGCGGATCAACTCGGCGGCACGGAGGATCGTGCCGTCGCCACCCAGGACGATGACGCATTCGAGGTCGTCGCAGGCCACGCCGTCGAACAGGATCTCGACGTCGTCGATGGCGGCCGCGGGCTGGGCCCGACGGATGTCGTCCCACTCGTCGCGGGGAAGGACGGGAACCACACCGGCGTCGCCCAACAACCCGCAGACCTCGAGGGCGGCGTCGATGGAGTCGGGACGCCCCGTGTGCGAGACGACCAGGATGTGTCGTGTCGAAGAGATGTCGTTCACCCTCTCGTCAAGCTGTCGGCCGTGCTGAGCCATTCTGTCGGATTCGTCCCCACCGAGGCCGAGAAGTGCACACAGTACTCGCGGTTGCCCGAGCCGCCGACGATCGGGGACGAGATGAGCCCGGCCGTGCCGAGCCCCAGGTCGTGGGCGGCCCACAACACCGTGGTGACGGCCTCGTTCCGCAGCACGGGGTCGAGCACGAGACCCTCCCGGACGCCCTGTCGGCCGACCTCGAACTGCGGCTTGATCAGCAGGACGAAGTCGTTGTCCACACCCACGCTCGCCACGAGTGCGGGGAGCACCATCGTCAGCGAGATGAACGACACGTCGGCCACCACGAGCGACACCGAGGAGGCGCGGGTCGTCAACGCCGCGAACCGCTCGGCCGTCAGGTACCGCGCGTTCTCGCCCTCGACGATCGTGACCCGCGGGTCGAAACGAACCGGGTTGGCCAACTGACCGTGGCCGACGTCGAGGGCGACCACGTGCTCGGCCCCGCGCTCGAGGAGGACCTGCGTGAACCCGCCCGTGGACGCTCCGACGTCGAGGGCCGTCCGGCCCGTGGGGTCGACCCCGAACGCGTCCAGCGCGCCAAGGAGCTTGTGTGCCGCACGACTCACGTAGTGGTCGAGGCCGGCGACGACGACGTCGTCCGACTCGCCCACCCGAGCGGACGCCTTGACCACTCCCACGCCGTTGACGGTCACCAATCCGTCCGACAACAAGCGGGCGGCATGCGTCCGTGACCGGGCGAGACCACGCCGGGCGAGAACCGAGTCGAGTCGATCCCCCGGCGCTTCGGCGGCCGTCATCGACCGCCCTGACCGATGTCGTCGGTGGTGCCCTCGAGCACGGCGCGGAGCTCGTCGTGGATCGCGGCGAAGGCCTCGGCCCGCGAGGACAAGGGGAGGGACTCGATGCCCGACAGCTGCTCGGCGGACGCCACCTGCGCCTCCTGACGGTCTCCGGCGTCCACGACGTCGAGGTCGGTGTCGCTGCGGACGGTCGCGTCGGGATGGTCGCTCATGGTGCCGTCCAGACTAGCCGCCGCCCCTGACGGTCGGGTCGGGAGCGATCAGCCGTCGGCGTGCAGCTTCGGGTCGACGTCGAGCCCGTAGATGGCCTTGCCTGTCCCCCACACCGCGGCGGCCCCCGCGCGCAGCAGGTCGACGGGGTCGCCTCCGTCGGACAACACCCGCACCACGTGACCGCGGACGGCGACGCTCGCCCCACGGACCGTGACGACGTGCACGTCCTCTTCGTCGTGTTCGACGGTGTCGGGGTACGGCTGGTCCAACTCACGGAGGTCGCCGACGATGAAGTCCGGCCGGGACTTCGCGTCGGCGGCGAGTACCTGCTTCGCGCCGTCGATGCCGGTCAGCACCAGGATCGAGACGAGTCCCGCGGCGTTCGCGCCGACGATGTCGGTGTCGAGCCGGTCCCCGATGAACGCGGCCTTCGTCGCCCCGAACCTCTCGACGGCCGCGGTGAAGATCGGGGTCTCGGGCTTGCCGGCGGTCACGGGCAGGCGCCCGACGGCCGTGTGGACGGCGGACACCAGCGTTCCGTTGCCGGGCGCGACACCACGCTCCTGCGGGATCGTCCAGTCCGTGTTCGTCGCGATCCACGGGATGCCCGTGTGCAAGGCGAAGGACGCCTCGGCGAGCTGCGCCCATCCGACGTCGGGGCTGAAACCCTGCACGACCGCCGCGGGCGCGTCGTCGGCCGAACGGGTGACGACGAAGCCCTCGGCCTCGAGCACCGACGTCAGGCCCTCGCCGCCGACGACCAGCACCGTCGAGCCGGCCGGCACGGCATCGACGAGGAGGCGCACCGCGGCCTGCGGGGACGTCACCACGTCGTCCGCGCCCACCTCGAGTCCGTAGCCGGCCAGTTGGCCGGCCACCGTCTCGGCGGTCCGCGACGCGTTGTTCGTGACGTACCCGACCCGACGGGTGCGAGCCAGGTCCGTCAGGCTCTCGACCGCGTGCTCGATGGCGTGCCGCCCCCGGTAGACGACCCCGTCGAGGTCGGCGAGGACGGTGTCGACGCCGTCGAGGGGCGTGATCGCGTCAGGCACGGTCGTCGTCGGCGTGGTCCGTGCCCTGCGGGGCCGTCTCGGGATCGGCAGTCTCATCGTGCTGGCCCTGCTCTTCATCGTGCTGCTCGTCCGTCTGGTCGTCCGGACGCTGCTCGGGTCCATCCAGGTCGTCGGTGCCGCCCTGAGGCTCCGCTGACACCTCGCCGGGCTCGCCGAGTGCCGGCTCACCGGACTCGTCAGACGTCGGTTCATCGGACTCTTCTGTGGTCAGCTCAGCGGGCTCGTCGAGGGCGACGGGTCGTTCGTCGAAGAATTCGACGTCCTCCTCGACGATCTCCACGGTCTCGCCGTCGGCGCCACCGTGCTCGAGGGCCGCGAGAGCGTCCTCGGCCCGGTCGGCGAGTTCGAGCCACTTCTCCCCCTCGTCGGGGCGACCGAGATCCTCGAGGACCGTGCCGTAGGCGGCGAAGAGGGCCGGGCTGTAGCTGAACGCCTTCGTCCGGTCGAGTTGGGGGATCTCGAGCTCGCCCAGAGCAGCTTGGGGTTGGCCGAGGTCGAGACGTGCACCCGACATCGCGATGGCCAGTGAGACGCGCACCTGGACGTCGAGTGTCGACACGTCGACGGACCGCCCGAGCTCGAGCGCCCGCTCGGGACGACCCAGACCCCGTTCACTGTCGACCATGAGAGGCAATTGGTCATCACGGCCCGAGATGCGACGGTAGGTGCGTAGTTCGCGGAGGGTGAGGGCGTAGTCCCCCACCTGGTAGGCGGTGATGGCGATCGTCTCGCGGACGACGGAGATGCGCCCGGCCCGACGTCCTGCCGACAGGGCGTGCTTGTGGGCCTCCTCCGGGTCCTCGTCGATCAGACGACCAGCCATGACCAGGTGCTTGGCCACCCAGTCCGCGTTCTCCTTGCTGAGCGTCTTGAGCTCACCACGGGCGACCTTGTCGAGATCACGGGGCTCGACGTCGTCCGGGACGTGCGCGACCTCTTGCGCCGGACGGACCGACTTGATGCCGAACGGGTCACGGTCTTCCGGGGTCTCGCGGGGCGTCCAGCCCTCTCGACGATCGCCACGTCCCGTCGAACCGGCACGAGGCCCTGCTCCGCGACGATCGTCGCCACCCGGGCGACCGGCGCGCTGCGGACGGTCGCCGGACGACGGACGGTCTCCCCGTTGAGGCCGGTCACCATGCGAGCGACGATCCCCGCGCTGCGGCCGATCACCGGAGGACGGTCGATCTCCGCGCTGTGGGCCGCCGCTCGCGGGTCGCCCCCCGCTGGGACGTCCGTTGGTGGGTCGTCCCTCGGAGGGACGGTCGCCGCGCGGGGGACGCCCGCCAGCCGGGCGGTCGCTCGAGGATCGACTCCGGTCACCGAACGAGGGCCGGCCTGTGCCCCCACCGCGGTTCGCTCCCCCGCTGCCAGAGCCCGAGGAGGGACGGCGTGGGCCGTCCTTGCGGTCGTCGTCGTCGCGATCAGTCACCGAAGTGCTCCTCTGTTGTTCTCTGCCAGCTGTCGAGTTGTGAAGGGTCGACTCTACCAAAGCGACCACGACTGCAGGAGGCGCGGTTCGGCTGGGCGAGAATCGTCCCGTAACGCAGAAAAGCCGCCCCAACTGGGGCGGCTCTTCTGGTGTTTCGTGTGCTGTTCGCACTAAAAGGAGTCCGGCGGTGTCCTACTCTCCCACAAGGTCCCCCTTGCAGTACCATCGGCGCTGAGAGT
>NZ_JBIUVP010000008.1:0-70566 GCF_044742985.1 Frigoribacterium sp. NPDC087798
GGGCCCCCCCGCCCCGGGGGGGGGGGGGGCGGCGCCGCCCCCCCCCCCCCCCCGGGGGGGGGGCCCGGGGGGGCCCCCCCCCCCCCTCCCGGGGGGGGGGGGGGGGGCGGGGGGCCCCCGCGCCTCCCGTGTGTCGGGGCGGGGAACGCCTAGAGCTGCACGCCGTCCTGCACGGACGCCGCGCGGTGGCGACGACGCAGCACGAGGGCGGCACCGGTGCCGGCCAGCATCAGCGCGAGCAGCAGGGCGGGCAGGGCGTCGGAGCCGGTGAACGCGAGGGGCCCGCTTCCGTTGCCGGCCGTCCCCGCGCCTCCTGCGCTCGAGCCGTCACCGGGGACCGCCGCGGGCGGGGTCGTCGGAGCCGGGGTGACGGCGCCTTCGACGACGGCGACGGTCGTCGCCAGCGTCGTGCCGCTCTGCGTGCCGGTCAGCGTGATCGTGTAGCTGCCGGGCTCGGTGGGGGCGGTGACGGTGTAGGTCGCGACGCCGTCGACCACGTCGGCGATGCCGAGGTCGGTCACCGTGCCGTCGACGTCGAGCGTGCCCGTGACCTGGCGGTCGCCGGCGAGGCCGGCGGTGCTGACCGGGAACTCGGCGCCGGGGGCGACCTCGGTCGGAGCCGAGATCGTCGCGTCGGCGCTGAGGCCGTCGAGGTCGCGGTCGAGCTGCAGGGCGTTCACGATGGTGAAGAAGTTGTCGGTCTGGTCGATCAGGCCGACGACGTTCGCGGCACCGGGGCCGTAACCCGCGACGCGCAACTGCGTGCCGGTGTGCTGCTGCGACCCGCCCGCCGCGGCGGTGCCGTAGGCGATCTTCATCGTGGTGCCGTCGACCGTCGTCAGCGCGGTGCTGAGCGTGGCGGGCGGCGTCGAGTCGACGATCTGGCTGGTGTGCGCGTGGTCCGCCGTGACGATGACCATCGTGTTGCCGTCGGCCTTCGCGAAGGCGAGGGCGGACTGGACGGCCTCGTCGAGGTCGAGCACCTCACCGATCTGACCGCAGGCGTCGGCGCTGTGGTCGCGCTTGTCGATCGAGGCACCCTCGACCTGCAGGAAGAAGCCCTGGTCACCGGTGTCGAGCAGGTCGATCGACTTCTCGGTCAGCGACTGCAGCGAGAGGCCGGTGGACAGGCGGGCCGGGTTCGGCTGGCAGGTCTGCGGGGCCAGGTCGGCCCCGCCGACGGTCGCCGTGGTGGCGGCGTACCGGGTCGGGAAGTTGCCGTCGGTGAAGGTGCCGAGCACGGGCTGCGCCTGGTCGGCGGTCGTCAGGGCGTCAAGGCCGGCCGCGTCGCGCACGACCTGGTAGCCACGGTCCTGCGCCTGGGCGAACAGGGTGTCGCCCTGCCACTGACCGGCACGGGCGGACTGGCCGAACGAGGTCGCGCCTCCGCCGAGGGTGAGGTCGGCACGGGTGCCGATGATCTGCTCGCTGATCGAGCCGAGGCCGCCCTGGTCGAGCGCGTCGGCGCCGCACTGGGTGACGCTGTCGGGGCCGTAGCAGCTGCGGGCGGCGACGTGCGCGGCCTGCACGGCCGGGGTGGCGTCCTGCAGCTCGGCGGTCGAGACGTTGCCGGTCTTCTTGCCGTTGGCCTTGGCGATCTCGAGCAGGGTGTCCTGCGGGACGCCGTCGACGTCGACCGAGATGGCGTTGTCGTAGGTCTTCGTGCCGGTGGCCCAGGCGGAGCCGGTCGCGGCGGAGTCCGGCACGTAGTCGGGCTTGCCCTTGTTCGCGCCGTCCCGGTAGACCGAGTACGTCGTGTACTGGCCGGTCAGGGGCAGGGCGTCGATGCCGGGCAGCGTTCCGCCCGCGCCGTAGGCGTAGTTGCGCGCCGACGTGATCTCGCTGTCGCCCATGCCGTCGCCGATCAGCAGGATGACGTTCTTGGCGGGGCCGGCCTCCACCGAGTCGAGCAGCAGCTGCGTGCTGTCGTCGATGCTGCGGGCGGCACCACCGTTCTGGGCGACGTTCGCGGGGGTGGCCGCGAAGGCGGCGACGGGGCTGAGGGCGAGGGCGGCGGCGGCGGCGGCGGCCGTCGCGACGACCCCCGTCGTCAGGGCCGCACGCCGGCGGTTCGGGGTGTTCTTCGACACGGTTCTGCTCCTGTGATCGTGATCGTGATCCGGTCGCCACGCGACGGAGTCGCCGCGGGGCGGGGACCAGCAGACTCCTGCCGGGTGGCCGCCACGTGAACGAGGCCGTGCGCGCGGGTGAACACCCTCGGACGGGGGTCGTCCGCTCGGCTGGCACGCCCCGCCGCCCCGGCCGGCCGGCCCGCCGCGCTGCCCCTCCCCGCTGCCCTGCTCAGCCGACCCGTCCCGCTGAGCCGACCCGCGCTGCCCTGCCTGCTCAGCCGGCCGTCGAGCGGAGCACCGACGACCCGTCGGGGCGGCGTCGCACCTCGACCCGGTCGGCGATGCGCTGCTTGAGCTCGTCGACGTGGCTGACGATGCCGATCACCCGCCCCGAGGCACTGAGCCGGCCGAGTTCGCTCATGACGGCGTCGAGGGTCTCGGGGTCGAGCGAGCCGAACCCCTCGTCGACGAACAGGGTGCCGAGCTCGAGCCCGCCGGCCTCGGCCTGCACGACGTCGGCGAGGCCGAGCGCGAGGCTGAGCGAGGCGTAGAAGGTCTCACCGCCCGAGAAGCTGCCGGGGTCGCGGGTGGTGTCGGTGGTCGCGTCCCGGATGACGAGCGAGAGCCCCGTCTTGCGCGAGCGCGACCCGACCTCGCGCTCGTCGGACGAGGCGAGCTCGTACCGCCCGCTCGACATGACCGACAGCCGGACGTTCGCCGCCGCCACGACCTCGTCGAACCGGCGCAGCAGCACGTAGGTGCCGAGCGTCACGCCCTTGACGTTCTCGCCGGTCGAGGCGCTGGCGAGGTTCGCCATGCGCACCACCGCCCGGGCGTGCTCGACGGCGGCGTCGGCCGCGGCCGTCACGGCCTCGAGGGCGGCCAGGGCCTGGCGCGCCCGCTCGGCGCGGTCGCCGGTGCGCGTCGCGCGGTCGGTGACCTCGTCGAGCTCGGCCTCGACCCCGTCGAGGGCCTGGACGGCCGACGGGACGTCCGCCACCTCGTCGCCGGTCAGCACCGCGACCTCGGGCTCGACCAGCCCGGCCGCGACGATCGCCCGTTCGCGTTCGTGGGCCGAGACCCGCGCCTCGAGCGCGGCGAGGTCGCCCGGCTCGAGCGCGGCGTCGGCCACCTGGTCGACGTCGTCGAACCCGCTGCGCCCGAGCGCGGCGGCGAGCTCGGCACGACGACCGGTCGCCGCGTCGGACGCCACCGTCGCGGCGTCGAGGAGGGTCAGGAGGCGCGTGTCGCGTTCGACCCCGTCACCGACCGCTGCGGTCAACTCGGCGATGGTCGGGGCCCGACCGTCGAGCAGTCGCGCGATCTCGGCCTCGTCGTCGAGCAGGGCCCGCCGGTCGGCGGCGACGCGCTCCCGGACGGTGGCGGCTCGCTCGCGGAGGTCGTCCCGCTCGGCCCGCAGCTCGTCGACCTCGCGGTCGTGGGCCACGAGCGTCGCCTCGGATGCCGCTAGGGC
The DNA here is from genome assembly GCF_044742985.1 of Frigoribacterium sp. NPDC087798. Classification (NCBI taxonomy): domain Bacteria; kingdom Bacillati; phylum Actinomycetota; class Actinomycetes; order Micrococcales; family Microbacteriaceae; genus Frigoribacterium; species Frigoribacterium sp. NPDC087798. Next base: position 3,547 of record NZ_JBIUVP010000008.1, read on the forward strand.
GGTACGGGTCCGGGTGGCCTCGGACACGCGCAGGGCGAGCCGGGCCAGGTCGGACTCGACGTCGTCGCGGGTCAGGTCGCCCAGGGCGCGGCGGGCCTCGGCGGCCCGCCCCTCGTCGGTCGCGTGCCGTGCGGCGGACTCGCGCTGACGGGCCTCGGCCGCTCGTGACGTCCGCGACGCGGCCTCGACCTGGTCGTCGGTGGGGTGCTCGGTGCCGGGAGCCGCCGGGGCCGGATGCTCTCGCGAGCCGCACACGGGGCACGGATCGCCGACGACCAGACCGGCGGCCAGGTGACCCGCCATGCCCTCGATCTGCCGACGGCGGAGGCCCGCCTCGTCGTCGAGGGCCCGCAGCGCCGCCGCCGAGTCGTCGGCCAGTCGTGCGGACGCCGCGTCGACGGCCCGGCCGAGGGCGTCGAGGTCGTCGAGGTCACGCAGGCGGAGCCGCGCCTCGGCCGTCGCCTGCTCGGCGGCGACGAGGTCGGTCGAGGCGTCGGCCAGGGCGTCGCGCTCGACGACGAGCGACGCCCGCACGGCGGGGGCCGCGACGAGGTGCGCGTCGAGCTCCCGGCGCCGCTCGTCGGCATCCACCAGGGACTGCTCGGCCGCCTCGAGGGCGGTGCGGCGACCGGGCAGGGCCTTCTCGGTCCGGGCCGCCTCGGTCAGGAGGGCGAGTTCCGACAGTCGGGCGTCGCGACGGGCGGCGACGTCGGCTCGGATCGGGATCTCGCCGTCCGCCGCCCTCGTCTCGCCGTCCGCGACGACCCCGGCAGCCTCGGCCAGGCGTGACGCCGCATCGCGCTCGACCTCGATCGCCCGCGTGACCGCGGCGAGGGCGTCGGTCACGGTCGCGGCCCGGGTCGCCGCGGCGACGCGCGAGCGGACCGTGGCGATCTCGCCGTCGCCCTCGTCGAGACGCGTCCGCCGGACGATCAGGTCGGCTCGTCGGTCGAGTGCCGCCCCCAGCGCCCGCACGCGATCGAGCGACCGTCGTGCCGCGTCTCGGGCCTCGACCACCCGTGACCGCTGAGCCGACGCGGCGACGGCCTGGGTCTGGAGGTCACCGAGCAGGGCGGCCCCGCCGTCGGCGGCCAGCCCCTCGTCGAGGGCCTCGGCCTCGAGGCCGCTCGCCTCGAGCAGTCTCGCGCGCGCCAGCTCGATGTCGCGGTCGGCGGCGGCGACGGCGGCGTTCGCGACCTTCCGCCGGTCGACGAGCTCGGCCGTGGTGCGTTCGTAGATCTCGGTGCCGAAGAGCGACTGCAGGACCTCTTTGCGCTTCTCGCCGGTCGAGCGGAGGAAGGCGGCGAACTCGCCCTGGGGCAGGACGACGGTCTGCACGAACTGCTGGCGCGTGAGGCCGAGGATGCGCGAGACCTCGGCGCCGGCCTCTTGCGTGCTGATCGAGACGATCTCGCCGTCGACGGCGTCGGGCGACGAGAGGCGCCACAGCTTTGCGGTCGCGTTCGCCGGCGTCGTGCCCGTGCCGCGTGCCTTCGGGCGGCGGTACGCGGGCGTGCGTCGGATGCGATGCACGCCCGCGCCGTTCTCGAAGACGAGCTCGACGAAGGGCTCGACGTCGGGGGCGGCGTGGTGGCTGCGCAGGCGGTCGGGCGTCGAGGCCGAACCGGCGAGCCCGCCGTAGAGGGCGAAGACGATCGCGTCGATGATGGTCGACTTGCCCGAGCCCGTCGGGCCCTCGAGCAGGAAGGTGCCCGAGGCGCCGAGCGCGGCGAAGTCGATGCTGTGCTCGCCCGCGTAGGGCCCGATGGCCCTCAGGGTCAGCCGGTGGAGGTTCATTCGCCGACCTCGCTCGCGAGTGCGGCCTCGTAGGCGCCGTGCACCACGGCGAGCTCGGTCTCGCTCGCCGCCCCGCCCGAGGCGAAGGCGACGAACTCGGCCGCCACCTCGATCGGGTCGGACTCGGCAGTGACGGCGGCGAGCGCCGAGGCCTCGACCGCACCGACGGGCGTGTGGTGGATCGCGAGGGCGTGCGGGAAGTGCTCGGCCACCCGCGTGTAGAGCCGTTCGGGGTGCACCGGATCGGTGACGAAGACCCGGAGCCAGGCGTCCCGCAGGTCGTCGTGGCGCCCGTCGAGCAGGGCGTCGAGGGAGTCGGTCACCTCGGCCAGTCGTCGCGGGACGGGGGCCGGGACGAGCTCGACCGAGACCGAGCCGTCGGCCGTCAGCTCGACGATCGTGGACGACTTGACCTGGTTCCGCTCGCCGAACGAGAAGGCCAGGGGCGAACCCGAGTAGCGCAGGCGACCGGACGGGCCGACGCGCTGGGCACCGTGCAGGTGGCCGAGGGCGACGTAGTCGACGCCCTCGAACGCGGCCGACGGCACGGAGTCGACGCCGCCCACCCGGATGTCGCGCTCGCTCTCGCTGCGTTCGGGTGCCGGGGCACCCTCGGGCTCGCGGTCGACTGCGGGCCCTGCGACGACGAACGCGTGCGCCACCACGACCGACCGGGTGCCGGGCCGCCCGGCGAGGTCGTCGCGCACCCGCTGCATCGCCGCACCCACGACGGCCGCGTGCGACCGGGGCAACGGCTCGTCGGTACCCGCCGGCGCCAGGGACCTGCGGACGCTGTCGGGGTCGAGGTAGGGCAGCCCGTAGAAGGCGACCGGCCCGTCCGGGTCGTCGACGACGACGGGCTCGTCGAGCAGGTCGACCGACGCCCGCAGGTGCAGGCCCGGGCGCATCAGCTCGGCCGCGAACCCCAGACGCACCGCCGAGTCGTGGTTGCCCGGCGTGACGATCACGGTGGCGTGCTCGGTCAGGCCGGCGAGGGCCCGGCCGAGGAGGCGCACGCTGGGCACCGCGGGGACGGCCCGGTCGTACACGTCGCCCGCGACCACCACGACGTCGATCGACCGTTCGACCACGAGCCCCACCAGGTGGTCGACGAAGGCCTGCTGGTGCTCGTGCAGGTCGACCCCGTGCAGCGTGCGCCCCAGGTGCCAGTCGCTGGTGTGCAGGATGCGCACGGCGCCCCTCTCGTGGATGTCGCGGTCGGTGCGGCAACGGGTGCCGGAGTCGGTGCCCCCGACTGTATCGGGGGCCTCCGACAGAGCCGACCGCGCCTCCCCGGGTCCGGCACCGCGCCTCCTCGGGTCCCGCGCCGCGCCTCCCCACCGGTCGCCGCCCCGCCCACGGGAGTGAGATGGTCAGATGCCCGCACACCGTGGCGGGCCCGACGAGAGCGAGACCGTGAGCCACGACGCCCTGCAGCCCGACCAGGTCACCGCCCTCCGTCGCGAGGTCGAGGCCCGCCTCGACGCGATGGTGGCCGACCTGACGACCTACGCGAGCCTCGAGACGCCGTCCGACGACGTCGACCTGCTCGAGGCGGGGCTCCGCTGGATCGAGACCTGGCTCGGCGAGACCGTCGGGCCGCCGGCCGAGCGCCGGGTGCACGTCGTCGAGGGTTACGGCGACACGGTGACCCTCGACTACCCGTCGCCGTCGGGCTCGACCGAGTGGGTGTCGGCCCTGTGCCACTACGACACGGTCTGGTCCGAGGGGACGCTGGCCGGGTGGCCCGTCACGGTCGAGGGCGACCGCATGACCGGCCCGGGCGTCTTCGACATGAAGTCCGGGCTGATCCAGCTCGGCAACGCCCTCGCGATCGGCGACCGCCTGGGGCTGCCACGTCCGAACGTGCGCCTGCTGCTCAACGGCGACGAGGAGGTCGGCAGCATCGCCTCGCGCGAGGCGATCGAGCGCGAGGTCGGACGAGGAGGCGCGGTGTTCGTCTTCGAGTCGGCCGCCGACGGTGCCGTGAAGACCGCCCGCAAGGGCGTCGGCATCTTCGAGGTCGAGGCCTTCGGGGTCGAGGTGCACGCCGGCCTGCACCCGCGCTCCGGTGCGAGCGCCGTCGACGAGATCGCACGCGTCGTCCTGGCCCTGCACGCGGCCGCCGACGTCGAGGCGGGCACCTCGCTGAACGTGGGAGTGCTGCAGGGCGGCACCCGCACCAACGTCAAGGCCGGCTACGCCCGCGCGATGGTCGACGTGCGCGTCACCTCGTCGACCGAGGCCGAGCGCATCGAGCGGGTGTTCGCCGGGCTCGCGGCGCACGATCCGGCCGCGACGCTGAAGGTCACCGGCGGCTGGAACCGCCCGCCGATGGAGCGCTCGGTCGCGACCGGCGCGCTGTACGAACGCGCCGCCCGGGTCGCCACCTCGCTCGGCTTCGAGTTGCGCGAGGTGTCGGTCGGCGGCGCCAGCGACGGCAACTTCGCCGCCGCGCTGGGCCTGGCCGTGCTCGACGGGGTCGGCGGCGTCGGCGGCGGAGCGCATGCCCGACACGAGTGGATCAGCGTGCACGGCATGGTCGAGCGCACCGAGTTCGTCAGCGCCCTGTTCGCCGACCTCGCCTAGTCCGCCCCAACCAACCCCACCGCACCGCTTTGCAGTGCTTTGCACCGCTCTGCACCGCCGAGTGGACACGACGCCGCCGCGCGACACGGCGCCTTGTCCACTCGGCGGTTCGCTGCCGTGGCGCCGACGACGCTGTACGAATAGCGCACCCTCACGACCACGACGCCGAGGTGCGGCCCGACCGCAGTGGCACCCCGCCACGGCGCACGATCGCCGCCAGCCGTCGCGGATCGAGCGCGTCGTCGATGTCACATCTCTCGATGCGTCGGACCCGACCCGTGCCCAACAATCGAGCCTCGCGCTTCTTCTCACGGCGTACGACCTCGGCCGGGGACGAGCCCGCGAGCAAGCGAGGGTCCGAGTACTTGCCGAAACCGTCGAACTCGAGCACGAACCCGAACTCTTCGAAGAAGAAGTCGCATCGTCCGACGAATCCCCGGCGTCGAAGAACTCCTCTTGCAGGATCGGCTGAGGCGCACCGAGCCGATGCAACGCGACTCGCACGAGCGACTCCCCGCCGTTCTCGGACAGGGGCGTGGCGAACGAGATCGCTCGCCCGAGTGCCAGCTCACCCCGCCGTCCGACCACGCCGTCGGCCATCGCCCCGAACCGGAGCCGGAACTCGTCACGCAGATCGTCGACTCGGGTGCGCATCTCGGCGGCCCTCGGAAGCCGACTCGTGACCAAGAGCCGACGACGCATCACGCCGTCGAGACAGAGGACGCCGTCGTCGAACCCGGATGACCTCGCGACGTCGAAGGCGGTGCGCAGCTCACTCGTGACCAGCAGGTCGCCCACCGACTCGATCTCGTCGTCCTCGAGACCGGCCCCGTGCTTGACGAGGACCGGCGTGCACTGGGTCGAGGCCCGACGTCGGTCGATCACGTGCACCCGGCGCGGGTCGCCCTGGACGCTCGGCAGCCCGTGCACGGCGACGGCCGAGCCGTGGGACACGACGCAGTCGGCGGGGAGCGCGGACACGGCGGCCCGCACCCGGACGACGTGGCGACGCCAGGGCCTCAGTCGGCCCCAGTCCTCCGTCGCCACGTAGACGCCCCGTTGGACGCGCACGAGACGTCCCGCGGCGGCGTCGCGTCGCAGGGCGCGCGCCTCGCGGGACTGCGCACCCGGCGTGGCGGAGAAGATCAGATCGGGGAGGTCGTCGTCCATCCCTCGATGCTCGCCCGTCGATCGGACCCGGCCGCGCCTCCAGAACTTCGCTGTGGACGACCGCCCGCCCACCGCGTCATGTCGACGAGACGACCTATGCGCACCGAGAACCGCCGAGTGGACAGCGCGCCGCCGCATGACGCGGCGCGCTGTCCACTCGGCGGCGTCCGGCACCGGCTCCCGACCTCAGCCCTCCAGCGTGAAGTCGTAGACGCCGGCGTCGAAGCGGGCGTAGCCGGGGTAGTCGATCAGCTCGTAGAGCTCGGCACGGGTCTGCATCGTCGGCACCTGCGAGTCGAGCGACCCGTCGGCCACGAGCGCGTCGAGCGCCCGGGACGCCGCGCCCATCGCGGCACGCATGAGCGACACCGGGTGGATGACCATGCTCACGCCGACGTCGTGCAGTTGCTGGTGCGTGAAGAGGGCGCTCTTGCCGAACTCGGTCATGTTGGCGAGCACGGGCACGTCGAGCGCGGAGCAGATCGCCTCGAACTCGCCGAGGTCGGCCATCGCCTCGGCGAAGATCGCGTCGGCCCCCGCGTCGACCAGGGCCCGGGCCCGGTCGACCGCGGCCTCGAGCCCGTCGAGCGCCCGGACGTCCGTGCGCGCCATGATCACGAGCGACGGGTCGCGGCGCGCGTCGACCGCGGCCCGGATGCGCCCGGCCGCCGTCGCCGCGTCCACGACCTGCTTGCCGTCGAGGTGACCGCAGCGCTTGGGGTTGACCTGGTCCTCGACGTGCAGCCCGGCCACACCGGCGGCCTCGAGCACCTGGACGGTGCGGGCGACGTTCATCGGCTCGCCGAACCCGGTGTCGGCGTCGACGAGCACGGGCAGGTCGGTCATCGACGCGATCTGCCCGGCCCGCGTGGCGACCTCGGTGAGCGTGGTGAGGCCGATGTCGGGCAGCCCGAGCTCGTTGGCCATCACGGCGCCCGACACGTAGACGCCGTCGAAGCCCTTCTGCTCGATCAGGCGCGCGGTGAGCGGCGTGAACGCGCCGGGGAAGACCAGGGTGCGCTCGTCGGCCAGCCCGGCCCGGAACGCCGCACGCTTGTCGGCCGGCGACACCGTCGAGTACAGCATCAGAACAGCCCGCCCGGCTGGGCGGCGGCACCCGCGAGGGCGTCGGGAGCGACGATGCCCAGCTGCCGCACCTCGGCCGCCGTCAACGAGGGGAGGCGCGTGGCCAGGTCGACGAACCGCTCGACCTCGGCGTCGGGCAGCACGCCCTCGGCCAACGTGCGGAACTTGCGCACGTAGTCCTCGCGTCCGAAGGGCCGCGCCCCCAGGGGGTGGGCGTCGGCGACGGCGATCTCGTCGACGAGGGTCGTGCCGTCGACGAACTCGACCTCGATGCGGCCGCCGAACGCCTTCTCGGCGGGGTCGGTCGAGTGGTAGCGGGCCGTCCAGGCGGGGTCCTCCGCCGTGGTGATGCGCTGCCACAGCTCGACGGTGTCGGGACGCTGCGCTCGGGCCGGGGCGTAGCTGCGCTCGTGGTGCCACTCGCCGTCCTGCAGGGCGACGGCCACGATGTAGGGGATGGAGTGGTCGAGCGTCTCGCGGCTGGCCGTGGGGTCGTACTTCTGCGGGTCGCCGGCGCCCGAGCCGATCACGACGTGCGTGTGGTGGCTGGTGTGCAGCACGATGCCGCGCACCTGCGCCGGGTCGCGGAGGGCGGGGTGCGCGCGGCCGAGCCGCCGGGCGAGGTCGATCCAGGCCTGGGCCTGGTACTCGGCCGAGTGCTCCTTCGTGTACGTGTCGAGGATGCCCCGCTTGGACGCACCCGGCGCCGGCAGGGGCACGTCGTACGACGCCCCGGGTCCGTCGAGCAGCCGGGCGATCACGCCGTCCTCGCCCTCGTAGATCGGGGCGGGGCTGCCCTGGCCGCGCATCGCGCGGTCGACGGCCTCGACCGCGGCCTTGCCGGCGTAGGCCGGGGCGTAGGCCTTCCACGACGAGATCGCCCCCTTGCGGGACTGCCGCGTGGCCGTCGTCGTGTGCAGCGCCTGGCCGATCGCCTGGTGCACCACCTCGGTCGAGAGCCCGAGCATCGTGCCGAGGCCGGCCGCGACCGACGGGCCGAGGTGGGCGACGTGGTCGATCTTGTGGGCGTGCAGGCTGATCGCCCGGACGAGGTCGACCTGCACCTCGTAGCCGGTCACGATGCCGCGCAACAGGGCCGCACCGTCGAGTCCGCGGTGCTGGGCCACGGCGACGAGCGCGGGGACGTTGTCGCCGGGGTGCGAGTACTCCGCCGCGAGGAACGTGTCGTGGAAGTCGAGTTCACGCACGGCGACCCCGTTCGACCAGGCGGCCCATTCGGGCGAGACGGGGTGCTCGGGCGCGACGCCCGTGACCTGCGAGCCCGCGCCTCCGGTGGTCGGCGGATGCGCGAGCGCCTGGTCGCGCGCGACGGCGACCGGCGCGCGCAGTAGCGACGCGGCCGAGACGGCGGCGTTGTCGATCAGGCGGTTGATCACCATCTCGGTCACGTCGTCGTCGACGGGTGCGTCGTCGGTCGCGAGCGCGGCGAGGCGCCACGCGAGCTCGTCCTCGCGGGCCAACGGCTGGTCGCTGCGGTGCACGCGCACCGCGTGCACGACGAGGTCGGCGGTCGGGGTGCCCGACTCGCCGATGACCCCGGACGAGGAGGCGCGGGTCGCGTCCCCTCGTCCGCCCGCGTCGGTCGTCGCCCCGGCGTCGTGTGCGTGCTCGGACGCCTGCTCGTGCTGCGTGCCCATCGGCCACCCTCTCTGGTGGGGCGGGCGTCGTGCGGCCCGCCGTGCGCCGTCGTCGGTGACGGCCGTGTCGTTGCCGACCAGTCTCGCACCCGGTCCGGGCGACGCGCCTGGCGTCCCCCGGCCCGCCGACGCGCCCCGTTCGGGGGTGAACCCGTCTGTCCGCCACCTGGCAGGCTCGGAGCATGACCACCGAGAGCCCGCTGGGGGGCGGCTCCGACGAGCGACGCCCCTCCGCCGACCAGCCGACCACCTCATACCCCGCGACGGGGACGTCGACCCCGCCGCCGCGACCGGGCCGCCCGATCGGGCTCGCGATCGCCGCCCTCGTCGTGGGCGTCGTCGCGTTCCTGCTCGGCCTCGTGCCCGTGGTGGGCACGATCGTCGGACTCGCCGCCGTGGTGCTCGGCATCATCGCGCTGCTGCGGCACCAGTCGAAGGTCATGGCGTGGATCGGCCTCGGCCTGGGAGCCGTCGCCACCATCGTGTCCATCGTCGTCGCCGTCGGCCTCGGCGCGGCGATCGACAGCGTGCAGCAGGACGACCCGGCCGTGTCCGCCACCTCCGAGCCCGCCCCCGTCCGCACCTCGTCGACGCCTGCGCCCACCCCGTCGGCCACGCCGTCGTCGGCGGCCGCCGACGTGCCGGCCGACCACTCGGAGGCCCTGGCGGACGCCGAGACCATCGCGAACGGCCTCGGCAGCAGCAAGCTCGAGACCTACGCGAAGCTCGTGGCCGGCGGCGCCTCCGAGGCCGCGGCGCAGTACGCGGTCGACACGGTCGACGCCGACTGGCAGGCCAACGCCGTCCGCAAGGCCAAGGCCTACGCGGCGGACGGCATGACGGGCGACGTGCTGCGCAACCAGCTCGTCAGCGAGTACGGCGAACAGTTCACCGCCGAGGAGGCCGACTACGCCCTGGCTCACCTCGACGGCTGACGCCTCGTGACGCGATCGTGACCCTGGCCGGCCCGACCTCATCCTCCGGGACGAGTGCTCGGGCCGGACCGGTCTGTAGCGTCGAGAACGACTGCCGGGGGGACGACCCGACGACCAGGAGGGCACGACCATGAAGAGCACGACGACGATGCGCGCCGCGATCGGCACGGGGGCCACGGCCTGCCTGATCCTGGTGCTGACCGCAGGCTGCACGGGCGGCGCCGGCGACGCGACGCCGAGTCCGTCCGAGAGCTCGACGACGCCGTCCTCGGCCACCGGCACGGCCACCGCCACGCCCACGCCCGCGCCCACCGAGACCGCCGGCCCGGTCGCCCTTCCGGTCGACTGCACCGACATCGTCGACCAGGCCACCTACGCCTCGACCTTCGGCGACACCCCGCTCAACCCGGTCGAGTTCGGCGGCTCGGGCACCAGCTCGGGCGTGGTCACCCCGACGACCCCGCCGGCCGGGGCAGGCGCTCGTGACGTCGTCGGGGCGGCGACCGAGCTGTTCTGCATCTGGCGTGACCCGCGGGCCGACATCTCGGGCATCTCGGTCTCGATGGGCCACCTCGAGCCCGCCGCCGGCGCTGCGGCCCTCGACGGTCTCGCCTCGCAGGGCTACACCTGCACCTCGGTCCACGAGGGGCGCAGCTGCCAGCTCGTGACGCCCGACCCGCTGTACCCGGTGGACCGCGCGCAGACCTACTGGCTGCGCGACGACGTCGTCGTCACCGTCGACCAGACGAACGTGCCGACGGACGACCTGATCGGCTCGATCGCGACGCGCCTCTTCGGCTGAATCCGCGCCTGCTGCACCTGTCGCACCGTGGACCGGACGTGGGGGCGCCCCCCCCGCCGGGGGGGGGGGGGGGGGGGGGGGGGGGCCCCGGGGGGGGCGCCCCCCCCCCCCCCGCCCGCGGGGGCGGGGCCCCCCCCCCCGGGGGGGGGGGGCCCGCCCCCCGCGCCCCCCCCCCCCCCCCCCCCCCCCCCAACCCCCCCGCCCCCCCCCCCCCCGGCGCGGGGGCGCCCCCACGTCCAGTCGGCGGTGCGGCACACGCGCGGCGCACGCGCGGCACACGCGCAGCGCGTGCGCGGCGCACGCGCGACGAGCGCTACAGCACGTGCTTCGGCACGCGGTGCAGCGTGACCGCGCCGACGGCGTCGAACGGGTGCAGCGGGTCGGGGGCGACCGAGCCGGTCGGGCCCCCGAGCCTCGAGTGCCCCACGGCGCTGAGCACGGCGTAGGCGTCTCCGCGCGACCAGCCGTGGTCGTCCACGAGGAACGAGAAGGCGTCCTCGTACCCGCGGCGGATGCTCTCCTGCACCGGGTCGCCGAGGCCGACGAAGATCCAGTCGTCGGCGGTCTCGATGCGCGGCGCCCGCAGGCCGAGACCGGGCACCAGGTCGATCGAGACGACCGCCGTGCCCTCGGCCTCGATGGCCACGAACGACGACTCGCCCTCGGCCATGATCGCGTGCACGTCGCCGATCGACAGGTACGCCCCCTCGACCATGACCGGGAGGTAGACCGTCGACCCGACCGTGTTCTCGGTGACGTCCATGTTGCCGCCCTGGGCGTACGCGGGCATGATCGTCGAGTTCTCGCCCTCGGCGGGCGCCGTGCCCATGCAGCCGATCATCGGCCGGGCCTCGAACACGTGCCGGTCGGTGACGTGGACCCCGTCGGAGTCGATCGGCACGCGGCGGGTGAACATCTCGTCGCCCATGACGTGCTGCAGGGCCCCGGAGCCGGGCAGGCTGACCGACCAGCCGTGCTCGATGAGTCGGATCTCGTGCACCGTGACGGCGAGCGCGTCGCCCGGCTTCGCGCCCTCGACGTAGACCGGCCCGGTGACCGGGTTGATCGGCACGGACAGCTTCGCGAGGTCGTGGTGTCGGTGCAGCTCGGCGTAGACGGCGTCGCTCGTCTCGAACCCGATGCGTTCGCCGGTGCCCGGCTCGATGCGCAGGGCCGGCGGCACCGTGGCGGTGAAACCGGGGCGACCGTGCTCCTTGCCGAGGAAGTGGTCGATCCCGTCGCGCGCGGCGTCCTCGGCGGTCATGCGTCGCGCCGTTCGGAGTCGGCCGCGGGCACCGACGCGACCGCGGAGTCGTCCGCAGCCTGCCCGAGGGACGGCGCCGCGCCTCCTCGGCTGCGGTAGTAGAGGAACACGCCCGCGCCGAGCACCAGCCAGACGAGCCCGCCGATCTTGGCCTCGGGTGCCGCGTTCACCAGCACGTAGCCGATGATCAGGAACCCGACGACGGGCACGACGAGGTGCAGCAACCAGTTGCGCGACTTCTTCTTCACGACGTAGTGCACCACGACGGACACGTGCAGCAGCATGAAGCCGAACAGCGCCCCGAAGTTGACCAGCGACGAGATGACGTCGATCTGGCCGACGAAGAACAACACGAGCACGGCCGAGAGCGCCGACACGACGAGGATCGCGGCCTGCGGCACCTGACGCGTGTTGATCTTCGACAGGAACGCCGGCAGCTGCCCGTCGCGGCTCATCGAGAACAGCAGGCGCGACGTCGCGGCCTGGGCGGCCATGGCGTTCGCGATGCCGACGGCCAACACGTTGACGACGAAGAACGCCGTCGCCCACCCGCTGTTCGACGCCTCGCGCACGAGGTCGAAGAAGGCGTTCCCGGCCTCGCCCTCGGGGAACGAGTCGCGGCCGCCGGCGAGCGCGCTGGCCAGCCAGGTCTGCAGGATGAAGCAGAACGCCACGATGAACAGCGCGATGATCATGGCCTTGCCGGCCCCGCCGCGCTTGCCGGTGCTCTCCTCGGCGAGGGTCGAGATGCCGTCGAAGCCGAGGAAGCTCAGCACGGCGATCGACAACGCCGAGGCGATCAGGGGGGCGGTGACCTTGCTGGAGTCCCAGATCGGGTCGGTCGTGAACTCGGCCCCGGGGATCGTGCCGCCGTTGAGCGCCGTCACCGCGATGATGACGAAGATCACGATGAAGACGACCTCGATGGCGAGGAACACCCGGTTCATCAGCTTGATCGAGCTGATGCCGAGCAGGTTCACGGCGGTGTTGACGGCGACGAAGATCAGCGCCCACATCCAGCGTGCGGTGCCCGGGAAGATGCCGATCATCGACTCGGCGGCGAAGACGTAGAGCAGCGTCGGCACGAGCAGGTAGTCGAGCAGGATGGCCCAGCCGGCGAAGAACCCGGCCACGGGGTGGATGCCCCGCCCGACGTACGAGAAGACCGACCCGGCGAGCGGGATCGACTTGGCCATCTGCGCGTAGGCGAGCGCGGTGAAGATCATCGCGACGAGGCCCACCAGGTAGACCAGCGGCACCATGCCCGAGGAGGCGTTGTAGACGGTGCCGAAGATCGCCCAGGGCGCGATCGGCACCATGAAGATCAAGCCGTAGATGAGCAGGTCGACGGTCGAGACCGACCGCTTGAGTTCTTGCTTGTAGCCGTACTGCTCGAGCTGCTGCTGGTTGCTCAGCTCACCGCCGGAGGCGGCCTTCGTGGGCAGGGACATGGTGTGCTCTCTCGCTCGGGTGGGGATCGGGTCGGTGCGGATGCGGGTGCGGGTCGGGTCGGGTCGGGGGGTGCGGGTGCGGTCGGGGTGCAGGTCGGGGGGCGGGAGGCGCGGGCCGCGTCGGTTCAGGAGGCGCGGCCCGCGCCGGTCAGGAGGCGCGTGCGGCGTCGCGCAGCTCGTCGTGCGCCGCCAGGAACGGCGCGACGACGGCCCGGAACTCCTCGGGCTGTTCGAGGTGCGAGCAGTGGCTGGCACCGGCGAACACGTGCGACCGGACGTCGGCGATGCCGTCGACGAAGGGCTGCCAGGTGGCGGGCGTCGCCTCGTCGAACTCGCCCGCGACGACGAGGGTCGGCGTCGTGATCACCGGCAGGCGGTCGACGACGGTCCAGTCGCGCAGCGTGCCGATGACGTGGAACTCGTTCGGCCCGTTCATCGTGTGGTAAACCGTCGGCTCGGCCTCCATCTGCTCCTCGCTGTCGACGAAGTCCTGCGGCATGGGCACCACGCGGCAGACGTGCCGCTCGTAGAACGCCTGGGTGGCGGCGAGGTACTCGGGGTCGGTGGTCGTGCCGTCCGCCTCGTGGCGTGCCAGCGCCTCCTGGGTGTCGGTCGGCAGCTGGTCGCGCAGCTCGGCGGCGCCCTCGACCCAGAGCTGCATGGACGCGGGCGAGTTGCAGATGGCCAGGCTCGCCAACCCGTCCGGTGTCGTCACGGCGATCTCGGCCCCGAGCATGCCGCCCCACGACTGGCCGAGCAGGTGGTACCGCTCGAGGCCGAGGTGCGCGACGAGGTTGGCGAACTCCGAGACGAAGAGGCTCGGCTGCCAGAAGTCGACGGGCGCGTCGGGCAGGTGCGTGCTGCGGCCGCAGCCGAGCTGGTCGTAGTGCACGACGGTGCGGCCGGTCTCGTCGGCGAGGGCCTCGAGGTTGCGCAGGTAGTCGTGGGCCATCCCCGGGCCGCCGTGCACCACGACGAGGGGCAGCGCACCCTCGCGTGGCTCGTCGGGCGTGGTGACCCGGTACCAGGTCTCGGCGTCGTGGAAGGCGGCGGTGCCGGTGGTGATCGTGGACATGCGGGTGAGCATGCACCCGGCTAAGGTCTCGCGACAAGACCTTTCGTGATGCCTTAATCTGCTCGTAACACGACGAGACCTCGACGGCTCCGCACAGGACGGGTCGTCGAGCAGGGACGGGGACGCGATGGGCCAGGACGACAGCCGAGGAGGCGCGGGCGGCGCGCGCTCGGACGTCGCGGTCGACGGCGCCCTCGGTGGCGCCCTCGGAGCCCCTCTCGCCCCCACGACCCGGGTCGACGACCTCACCGACCGCCTCGTCACGGCCATCACGATCGGCGAGTACCTGCCCGGCTCGCGCCTGCCCGCCGAGCGCGACCTCGCCGCCTCGCTGCGGGTCGGCCGCATGACCGTGCGGGCCGCCCTGGCCCGACTCGTCGAGCAGGGGTTGATCGTGACGCAACGCGGGCGCGGCGGCGGCTCGTTCGTCCAGGCGCCGGCACCGGGTTCGGGCACCGACGTCGTGCGCCGCACGCTCGCCGCGCGCTGGTCCGACCTGCGCGACACGAGCGAGGCGATCAGCCGACTGCACGGCGTCGTCGCCGAGGCCGCGGCCGAGAACCGCACCCCGGACGACGTCGACCGGCTGCACGACCGGCTCGAGGGCTACCGCGGCGCCGCGTCGGGCCTCGCGTCGCAGAAGGCCGACGAGGCCCTGCACGTCGCGATCGCCGAGGCCGCCGGCAACGCCACGCTGCGCGGGGTGCTGTTCGACCTCGAGGCCCGCGTGAGCATCTCGGCGCCGGCGCACCTCTGGGGCGGGCCGGACGGCATGCGCGAGATGGAGCTGCGCGCCCTCGCCGACCACGAGGCGCTCGTCGCCGCGATCTGCGACGGGCGTGCGGCGGACGCCGCGGCCATCGCCCGCGAGCACGTCAAGATCGACCTCGAGCTGCTCGAACGCGAGCTCGGCCGCGCCGCGCCCTGACCCCGCACCCGCGCCTCCCCGCCTCCGTCCCCGCGCCTCCTGAGCCCCCGATGCCCCTGGGGTCTCGGTGCCGCGGCGCGGCCGAGGCCGGCCGTGACAGGCTGGGCCCGTGAGCGACTCGACGACGAACGACACCACCCCCACGACCGCCGGAGGCGCGGCGCACGACGCCCCGCCCGTCACCACCCCGCCCGCCTGGTGGACGACCGCGACGGTCTACCAGATCTACCCGCGCAGCTTCGCCGACTCGAACGGCGACGGGGTCGGCGACCTCGGCGGCATCCGGCAGCGGCTCGGTCACCTGCACGACCTCGGGGTCGACGTGATCTGGCTGTCGCCGATCTACCGCTCGCCCCAGGCCGACAACGGGTACGACATCAGCGACTACGACGACGTCGACCCGCTGTTCGGCACGCTCGCCGAGTTCGACGTCCTGATGGACGAGGTGCACGCGCTCGGCATGAAGCTGGTCATGGACCTCGTCGTCAACCACACGAGCGACGAGCACCCGTGGTTCGTCGAGGCCCGGTCGTCGCGCGACTCCCCGAAGCGCGACTGGTACCTCTGGCGCGACCCGCTGCCGTCGGGCGAGGGGACCGACGCCGCGGGCACCCCCGGGGCCGGCACCCACCCGACCGCCTGGCGCAGCGCCTTCAGCGGCCCGGCCTGGACCCTCGACGAGCCCACCGGCCAGTACTACCTGCACATGTTCGCGTCGAAGCAGCCCGACCTCAACTGGGAGGACCCCGACCTGCGCCGGGCCGTCTACGACATGATGAACCGCTGGCTCGACCGGGGCGTCGACGGGTTCCGCATGGACGTCATCAACCACATCGCGAAGGAGCCCTCGTCGCTGGCGCCCGGAGCCTCGCACTTCGTCATGGGCGGGCAGATCCACGACCACCTGCGCGAGATGCACCGCGAGGTCTTCGCCCACCGCACCGACCGCGAGCTGATCACCGTGGGCGAGATGCCGGGGGTGACGGTCGACGACGCCCGGCTGTTCACGGCCGCCGACCGGCACGAGCTCGACATGGTGTTCCAGTTCGAGCACGTCGGCCTCGACCACGGACCGACCTCGAAGTTCGACAACCTCCCGTTCGACCTCGTGGCGCTCAAGCGCTCGCTGTCGCGGTGGCAGGAGGGCCTCGCCGACCAGGGCTGGAACAGCCTCTACCTCGGCAACCACGACCAGCCGCGGTCGGTCTCGCGCTTCGGCGACGACGGCCGCCACCGGTTCGAGTCGGCGACGCTGCTCGCCACCGTGCTGCACCTGCACCGGGGCACGCCGTACGTCTACCAGGGCGACGAGATCGGCATGACGAACGCCGGGTTCACCGCAGTCGAGCAGTACCGCGACATCGAGTCGATCAACTGGTTCGACGAGTCGGTCGCAGCGGGGGCCGACCCCGAGACCCTGCTCGAGGCGTTGCGCTTCCGCAGCCGCGACAACGCGCGCACCCCCGTGCCGTGGTCGGGAGGCGCGGCGGCGGGCTTCAGCACCGGCACCCCGTGGATCGAGGTGGTCGCGAACCACGACACCGTGAACGTCGACGCCGACCGTGCGGCGGGTGACCGCTCGGTGTTCGAGCACTACCGGCGGTTGATCGCGCTGCGGCACGAGTCGCCCGTGGTGGCGCTCGGGTCGTTCGAGCTGCTCGCTCCGGACGACGAGCGGCTCTACGCGTTCACCCGCACGCTCGGCGACGAGCAGCTGCTCGTGCTGGCGAACTGGTCGGGCGAGGCGTACGAGCTCGACCCGGCGCTCCACCCGGCGCTGCGGCGCCGGTCCGTGCCGCAGGTCGTGATCGGCAACGTGCCCGATGGGGCCGGGCTGACGCTCGCGCCCTGGGAGGTGCGCGTCCTGCAGGGCTGACCCGCGCCTCCTCGGCTCCCCCGCGCCGCGCCGTGGGCTCTCATCGCACCGTCCGCTGAACGTCGCACCGCCGGTGTTCGCGGTGCGACGTTCAGTCGACGGTGCGACTCGGGCCCCGGGACGCGCTAGCGTCGGCGAGGTGAGCGATCCCGACGACGCGCCCGCGCCTCCCGACGACCCGGCACCCGCCGACCCGGCACCCACCGAGCTCCCGCACGGCTGGGTGCGCGTCGGCGAGCGCCGCTGGTGGTCGACGTGGGTCGGCGCGACGACGGCCTTCGCGTTCCTCGCGGCGTTCCAGGGCGTCAACTTCTTCTTCCGCATCGCCGAGACGGCCTTCCGCTGGGACCTCGCCCTGCTGATCGCCCTCGGCGTCACGGTCGGGATCGTCGCCGTGATCACGCTGATCCGCAACGCCCTGGCGCCGCAGCCCTGGGTCGACCTCGACTCCGGGCAGCTGCGGGCCGGCACCCGCCGGCCGATCCCGCTGACGCAGGTCGATCGTGCCGTCCTCACGACGGCGCCCGTCGGCAACGGCGGCCGCGTGCTCGTGCTGCGCCTGACGGCGAAGGAGGCGCGGGTCGAGTTCATCCTGCGCGACCGGAAGGACGCGACCCTCGACCCGACCTCGACCGCCGTGTTGGCGGAGGCGCTGCGCCGCACCTCCGTCGCCATGCCGACCTCGATCCACGACCCCACCGGCCGGTTCGCGCGCTACAACTTCCCCGGCCACGTCGACCGCGACGACGCCGTCGCCCTCGTCGAGCACCCGCCCGCGGCCGGCGACCCGCTGCCCGCGGCCTGGTGACCGGTGCTGGTGACCGCGGTCTGGTGCCCGCGACTGGTGACCGCGGCCTCGTGACCGGTTCGCCCTCGAGCGCCCTCGTCCGAGACCACGTCGCACCACCGTCGCGTCGTCGAACCACGCGAGAAGGTGGTTCCCCGACGCGACAGTGGTGCGACCTCGCTGACGGGTCCCGGACTCAGCGCTTCCAGTACCCCGAGAACGTGATGCGGTTCTTCGGCAGCCCTGCCGCGTGCAGGTGCCGCCGTCCGCCGGTCGCCAGCGCGGACTCGCCCACGACGTAGGCGTAGGCCCGCGGGTCGGCCGCCGACCGCGAGAGCAGCGCGGCGAGCGCCCACTCCCCCGGCGCGACACCCCCGGCACCCCCGACAGCCCGACCGTCAGCGTCGTCGTGGCCGCCGAGCGGCCGGCTGCCGGACCCCAGGGCGCCGAGCGCCCGGGCGTCGAGCTCGTCCCGCACAACCCACGTCACCTCGACGCCGTCGGGCGCGTCGAGCGGCCGCACGTCGGCCCGGGTCGGCACCTCCTGGATCACCGACCCGACGGAGGCGCGGTGCAGCGACCGCACGATGCCCTCCGTCCCCGGCAACCCGGTCTCGTCGGCGACCAGGTGGATCTCGGTCGCGTCGTCGGGGGCGTTGAAGAGCACGCCCTGGTCGAGCAGGCCGAGGGCGTCGCCGGGGCGGGCGGCGCAGGCCCAGATCGCCGCGCCTCCTTCGAGTTCGCCGGACCCGCCGCGGTGCAGCACGAAGTCGATGTCGAGCTCGGCGCGCGAGGCCCCGCCCGCACCGGCCGCACCGGCCGCACCGGCACCCGCGCCGGCCGCCCCCGCACCCGCACCCGCCGGACCCGCCGGCCGGAACTCGCGCACCGTGTAGTTCGCGCAGTGCGGCCGCTCGGCCTCGGGGATCGCCAGGTACTGCGCGTACCAGAGCGACGTGGTCGCCCGAGGCAGCCTCAACGAGTCGCTGCCGGGCACCGGCAGGAACAGCCGGAACCACTGGTCGAAGCCCATGCCGCCGAACTCGTGCAGGTCGTCGCCGACGACGGTGACGCGCTGGAAGCTCGGCGAGACGCGCTCGGAACGCAGCACCTCGAGCCGGTGCACTCGGGGGTCGGCGGGCTTGACGGGCGGACGGCGGGTCGACATAAGGTAAGGCTAACCTAACGAACCGCGGGTCGCATCCGACGTCGTCGACCACGCCTCCGACGGGCACACCGACGTCGAGCCACCCGCACGACCCGCATGACCAGCACCACCCGCACCATCCGCACGACCCGCACGACGCGCGACACCGCGCCCTGCCCCACCGCTCCACGATCCGAAGGAGACCCGTGTCCGAACGCCACGCGTCCGCACTGCTGACCACCGCGACCGCCGACGAGTACGAGCGCCTCACCGGCGCCGCCGTCGCCCGGATCGCCGACCGCTTCCGCACGACGCGCCAACCCTTCTCGGGCGAGAGCCGTGCGCACCTGCAACACCTCGTCGACGCCGTCGACCTGGACGCCCCGGGCACCGGCCTCGACGACGCCCTGCGCGAGGTCGACGAGCTCTTCACGGCGAACGCCGTCTGGTTCCACGACCCCGCCTACCAGTCGCACCTCAACTGCCCGGTCGCCCTCCCGGCGGTCGCGGCCGAGGCCGTGCTCGCCGCGGTCAACCCCTCCGTCGACACCTACGACCAGTCGGCCGTCGGCACCCTGATCGAGCGTCGCCTCGTCGACTGGACCGCCGAGCGCATCGGCTTCGACCCCGCCACCCGCGACGGCGTCTTCACCTCGGGCGGAACGCAGTCGAACCTGCACGCCCTGCTGCTCGCCCGCGAGCACGCCACGGCGCGCGCCCGCGCCGACGCGAGGGACGAGGAGGCGCGGCTGCGAGGCACCGCCGCCCCCGGCCACCGACCCGTCCCGCGCGCCACGGCACTGCACGACCTGCTCGGCCGCATGGTCGTGGTCGCCACCGCCGAGAGCCACTTCAGCGTGCAGAAGTCGGCTCGGTTGCTCGGCCTCGGCGAGGACGCCGTCGTGACCGTCCCCACCGACGACGCCGGTCGGATGCGACCCGAGGCCCTCGCGGTCACCCTGGACGCCCTCGTGCAGGCCGGACACCTGCCGGTCGCCGTCGTCGCGACCGCCGGCACGACCGATCGCGGCTGCCTCGATCCGCTCGCCGCCGTCGCCGAGGTCTGCGACCGCACGGGCGTGTGGCTGCACGTCGACGCGGCGTACGGCGGTGGCCTGCTCGTGTCGCCGACGCGTCGGCACCTGCTCGACGGCATCGAGCACGCCCGGTCGGTCACGGTCGACTTCCACAAGACGTTCTTCCAGCCGGTGTCGTCGAGCGCCCTCATCGTGCGCGACGGGCACGACCTCGACCCGGTCGCCTGGCACGCCGACTACCTCAACCCGCTCACCGACCCCGAACCGAACCAGGTCTCGAAATCGCTCCAGACCACCCGACGGTTCGACGCGCTCAAGCTCTGGGCGACGCTCCGCGCCCTCGGCGCCGACGGCGTCGGCGAGCTGGTCGACCGGGTGATCGACCTCGCGACCGGCGCCCACGACCTGCTGCGGGGCGACGACGAGTTCGTGCTGCTCGCCGAGACCCAGCTCAGCACGGCGCTGTTCCGCTGGCAGCCGTCCGGCGTCGACGACGCCACCGCCGACCGGCTCGTCCCCCTCGTCCGACGCGTGCTCTTCGAGTCCGGCAGGGCGATCGTCGCGAAGACCGTGGTCGACGGGCGTCCCTGCCTCAAGCTCACGCTGCTCAACCCGGACGCGGGTCTCGACGACGTGAGAAGCGTGCTCGAGCTGGTCCGCGCCTCCTCGTGGGCCCTGCTCGAGAGCGACGCCCCCGCCCTCGTCGCCGCCGGGACGGAGGTCGCCCGATGACCGCCGCCACCACGGCAGCCGCAGCCGCCGCCACCCCGCGCGACGCCCCCCGCGACGCCCCGCGCCTCCACGACCTGGTCGGCATCGGCCTCGGCCCGTTCAACCTCGGACTGGCCGCCCTGACCGACCCGCTCGACGACGTCGACGCGGTGTTCCTCGACGAGAACGACGGCTTCGCCTGGCACCCCGGCATGATGATCGAGGGCGCCACGATCCAGGTGCCGTTCCTGGCCGACCTCGTGACCATGGCCGACCCGACCTCGCGCTTCGGGTTCCTGAACTGGCTGAAGGCGACCGGGCGGCTCTACCCGTTCTACATCCGCGAGGAGTTCTCCCCGCTCCGCGCGGAGTACGACGCCTACTGCCGCTGGGTCGCCGGCCAGCTCGACACCCTGCGGTGGGGTCGACGCGTCACGAGCGTCGACGAGCAGCCCGACGGGACGTACGTCGTGACCTCGCGACGTGCTGCCGACCAGGCCGTCGAGACCTGGCACGCCCGACACGTCGTGCTGGGGGTGGGCACCGAGCCGCGCCTCCCCGAGCCGCTGCAGCACCTCGCCGACCGGGGCGACACCCACGGCCGGGGCGACGCCCACGGCCGGGTCGTGCACAGCGCCGACTACCTGACGGCCCGCGACCGCCTGCGCGCCGCCGACTCGGTGACGATCGTCGGCAGCGGGCAGTCGGCCGCCGAGATCTACCGCGACCTGCTCGACACGACTCGCGTCGGCGACCGACCGGGGCACCGGCTCGACTGGGTCACCCGTTCGCCGCGGTTCTTCCCGATGGAGTACACGAAGCTCACGCTCGAGCTCACGAGCCCGGAGTACACCGACCACTTCCACTCGCTGCCGCGCGAGACCCGCGACCGCCTCGGCCGCGAACAGCGCAGCCTCTACAAGGGCATCAGCGGCGACCTCGTCGACGACGTGTACGACACGCTCTACCGGCTGAGCGTCGACGGGCCGGTCGACTCGACCCTGCTGACCGAGACCGAGCTGGTCGACGCCCGGTGGGTCGACGCCGACGAGCAGCTCGAGATCACGGTCCGGCACGCGCAGCTCGGCACGACGACGACCACCCGCCGCACGGACGCGCTCGTCGTCGCGACGGGCTACGCCGCACGGCTGCCGTCGTTCCTCGACGCCCTCGGCGACCGCGTCGACCGGGACGACCTCGGCCGCCTCGCCGTGGCCCGGGACTACTCGATCGACGGGGGCCGGGGACGGCTGTTCGTCCAGAACGCCGAGGAGCACACCCACGGCCTCACCGCCCCCGACCTCGGTTTCGGCGCCTGGCGCAACTCGAGCATCATCGCCTCGATCACCGGCCGCGAGGCCTACCCGATCGAGCGCCGCATCGCCTTCCAGACCTTCGGCCGGCCCGACGGGCCGACACCGACACCGACACCGACGCCGGCACCGACCGAGGAGGCGCGGGTCACCCGATGAGCACCACCCACGACACCGAGGCGCTCGCGCCCGAACTCGCGCCAGCCGCCTCGCCCGCGGCGCCCGCGGCGCCCGCAGCACCGTCCCGCACCGACGAGGGGGCGACGGGCGTGGCGTTCTCGCGCCGCGCCTCCTGCGGTCTCGTCACGATCGAGCTGTTCGCCGCGGACCCCTACGCCGTCTGCCTCCGCCGGTGGTTGGCGCACCCGGCATCGGCCGCCTGGCAGATGGCGGGCCTGAGCACCGACGAGGTGCGCGCCTACCTGGCCGCGATCGACGCCGACCCGCACCAGCAGGCCTGGCTCGGGCGGGTCGACGGCGAGCCGACGTTCTTCGTCGAGACCTACGACCCGGCCGAGGTGCTGCTGACCGAGGTGCACGACGCCGAGCCCGGAGACGTGGGCATGCACCTGCTCGTCGCTCCCCCGCGCGGGCAGCGGGTGCACGGCCTGACCAGCGCCGTCATGGCGAGCGTCGTCGACTTCGTCTTCGAGATCGAGCGGGCGAGGCGCATCGTCGTCGAGCCCGACGTGACCAACGACCGCATCGCGGCGAAGAACGACGAGGTGGGGTTCCGGGCACTCGGCGACGTCGAGCTGCCCGACAAGACGGCTCGGCTCTCGGTCCTGACGCGACACGACCGGGCGGCGGCGCACCTCGCCCCCGGCCCCGTGGACTGGGCTCATCGGCACCTGGTGACCAAGGCGCTGAGCGAGTTCGCCCACGAGCGGCTGATCGCCCCGGTGGCCGACGACGACGCCGCGACCGCCCCCGCAGTCGACGACGACGACGCCGACGCCACGAGGGACGGCGCCTGGCGGGTCGCCCTCGACCACGACGGCCACCGGATCGACTACCGGTTCACGGCCCGCCGGCTGGCCCTCGAGCACTGGGCGATCGACGACACGACGGTCACCCGCACGATCGACGACCGCCCCGAGCCCCTCGACGCCCTCGCGTTGGTCGTCGAGCTGGACGACCTGCTCGGCATCCCCGAGTCGCTGCTCGCCACCTACCTCGAGGAGGTCTCGTCGACCCTGGCGAGCGCCGCCTACAAACGTCACCGGGGCGGCCCGACCGCCGAGCGGTTGACCACCGCGGACTTCCAGACGGTCGAGGCGGCGATGACCGAGGGGCACCCGGGCTTCGTCGCGAACGCCGGGCGCATCGGCCTCGGACTCGACGAGTTCCACGCCTTCTCCCCCGAGGCCGCGGCTCCCGTCCGGCTGGTCTGGTTGGCGGCGCGTCGGTCGGTGACGCACCTCGCACTCGGCGCCGGACTCGACGAGAGGACGCTGTGGCAGGCCGAGCTGGGCCCCGGGACCGTCGCCCGGTTCGACGCGACCCTCGCCGCGAAGGGCCTCGACCAGGCCGGGTTCCACTACCTGCCGGTGCACCCGTGGCAGTGGCAGCACCGCGTCTCGATCTCGTTCGCCCCCGACGTCGCCCGGCGTGACCTCGTGCTGCTCGGCGAGGGCGACGACACGTACCAGGCGCAGCAGTCGATCCGCACCTTCGCGAACCGCAGCCGGCCCGACCGGCACTACGTCAAGACGGCGCTGGCGATCCAGAACATGGGCTTCGTCCGCGGCCTCTCGCCGGCCTACATGAGGCCGACGCCCGCGATCAACGACTGGGTGCACGACCTCGTGCACACCGACGCGACCCTGCAGGAGGCGCGGTTCCGGGTCCTGAGGGAGCGCGCCTCCGTCGGCTACACCGGTGACGCCTACCACCGGACGACGACGTCGTCGCCGCACCGGAAGATGATCGCCGCGCTCTGGCGCGAGAGCCCGGTGCCGCTGGTCGGCCCGGGTGAGCGGCTCGCCACGATGGCGGCGCTGCTGCACCGCGACGGTGCCGGCGACGCACTCGCCTCGGCCCTCGTGAAGGCCTCGGGGCTGTCGGCCGAGGACTGGCTGCGGTCGTACCTGCACGCCTACCTCCGACCGGTGGTGCACTGCCTGCGGGCGCACGACCTGGCGTTCATGCCGCACGGCGAGAACGTCATCCTCGTGCTCGAGGGGTGCGTGCCGACGGCCGCGTTCATGAAGGACATCGGCGAGGAGATCGTCGTCGTCGCCCCGCGCGAGGTCCCCGAGGCGGTGCGGCGGACCGTGCACCCGGTCGACGACCGCGAGAAGGCGTTGGCGGTGTTCACGGACGTGTTCGACGGGGTGTTCCGACACCTGGCCGCCATCCTCGACGGCGACGGCGTGCTGCCTGCGGCCCGGTTCTGGGCGCTCGTGGCCGAGTGCGTCGAACGGCACGCCGACGAGCACCCCGACCTGCCGGGGTCGGTCGACCTGCGGGCGGCGCGCTTCGACCACTCCTGCCTCAACCGGCTGCAGCTGCGCGACACGCGCCAGATGGTCGACCTCGCGGCGCAGTCGTCGTCGCTGATCTTCGCCGGGACGCTGGCGAACCCGATCGCGAGGTAGGGGCGGCGCCCCGGGGCGGGGGCGGTCGGGCCGCCTCCGCCCCTGGGAGGTGGCGGTCGATTCACGGTCGACCACCACCCGATCCGCGCAGGGCCACGGGCCGTGCGGGCCGCCGCCGATCACAGGGGGAGAACCATCGGCGGCGGGTCGAGCTGCTCGAGCGACGATACCGCCGTCGAGTTGCTTGGGTTTGAAGATACTCGCCCGACAAGGGGAAGGCAACGACCGAGCGCTGGGCATTCGCTGCACGGGGCGGGTGATTCGAAGCTCGAACAACTCACTCGGCGAGGTATCGTGGCCTCCGTGGCGTCCGTCGCCGCGCCTCCTCGTCTTCGCTCCGTCCTCGCGTCGCCGTCCCGCCAGCAGAGAGCCCACCATGTCCGACGTCTCCCCTCAGCCGCCCGCCGGCTCCCCTCCGCCCCTCGACGACGAGGGCCAGTTCGACGTGACCCTCGTGCTCTCGGCGTACGCGTCGCTGCAGCGACAGGGCGAGCGCGTGCAGAAGGTCGTCGCCGACCACTTCGGCATGGGCACCACTGACCTCCGCTGCCTGACCTTCATCGCCACCGACCACGACACGACCCCGAAGCGCGCCGCCGAGTTCCTCGAGCTGTCGACCGGGGCGACGACCAGCCTGGTCGACCGGCTCGAGAGCGGCGGGTACATCTCGCGCCAGCCGCACCCCTCCGACCGGCGGAGCGTGCTGCTCGAACTGGCCCCGGCCGGGCGCGAGGCGATCGACCAGATCCACGACTTCTACCGCCGGGCGTTCCGCGACGCGGTCGACCCGAACCACCTCGACTTCCTCGCGGCGGCGATGCGTGCGATCGGCGACTCGCTGACGCGCGCGGCGGCCGGCGACGACGCCGTCGGCTGAGCGACCACGCCGCCACCGCCGCCACCGCCGGGTCGAACCACCGATGTGGCGTCGAACCACGCACTCCGGTGGTTCGACGCCACGTCGGTGGTTCGGTGTCGTCCGGATGGTCCTGGTGACCCGCACGGGCGCGCGCGGCCGGTCGTAGAGTGGGTCGATGACCCCCTCGGACGTCCTCGTCGAAGCCTTCTCGCGCCTCCCCGCCATCGCCGTGCGGGCGGTCGCCGACCTCTCGGTCGACGACCTCGCCTGGCGCCCCGACGACGAGGCGAACACGATCGCCTGGCTCGTCTGGCACACCGCGCGGGGGCAGGACGTCCAGATCGCCGACCTCGCCGCCTCGGAACAGGTCTGGACGGCCGACGGCTGGGCCGAGTCGTTCGCGCTGCCGTTCTCGTCCGCCGAGATGGGCTACGGCATGTCCCCGGCCGACGTGGCTGCGGTGCGGGTCGACGCCGAGCTGTTGGTCGGCTACCTCGAGGCCGTGACGCTGCGGACGCGCGGCTACCTCGACGACCTCGACGGCGCCTCGTACGACGACGTGGTCGACGAGGCCTGGGACCCTCCGGTCACGGCCGGCGCCCGTCTCGTCAGCATCCTGAACGACTGCGTGCAGCACCTCGGCCAGGCCTCCTACGTGCGCGGCCTGCTCGACCGCCGCTAGCCGCCCGACTGCCGGCCGCCCCGCACCGAGACCCCGGAAGTCGCTGAGACCCCTCGCCGCGCGGCGACGTCCTCGTGTCCGACGAGCGCAGGAGGCGCGGCCCGCACGACGAAGAACCCCGTTCCGAACGATGCACCCACGCGATGCGGGGTCCGTCGTCCGGAACGGGGTCCGTGAGCAGGAGGCGCGGTGTGCGCCCCCGGGGGAGGCTCGCTACGCCTGCACTCCCGCGAGCTCGTCGATCAGGCGGTCGCCGGAGCGGGCCTCGATCATCTCGGCGTCGATCTCGGCGCGGTCGAGCAGCTCTTCCATGCGACGGCGGCGCTGACGCGTGATGAGCGTGACGACGGTGCCCTCCTTGCCCGCGCGGCCGGTGCGGCCCGAGCGGTGCATGTAGGTCTTGTACTCGTCGGGCATGTCGGCCTGGACGACGAGCTCGATGTCGTCGACGTGGATGCCGCGGGCGGCGACGTCGGTCGCGACGAGCACGTTGACCTTGCCGCTCGTGAGCAGCTGGAGGTTGCGCGTGCGGCGGGCCTGGTTCAGGTCGCCGTGCAGGCTCGTCGAGCGGATGCCGGCGTCCTCGAGCTGGTCGGCGAGCTGCTCGGCGAAGGCGCGGGTGCGGGCGAAGACCAGGGTCTTGCCGCCGCCCGAGGCGAGCTGCTCGATGACCGCGGTCTTGTCGCGCTGCTCGATCAGGAGCACGCGGTGGTCGATTGTGGCGCTGGCCTGGTCCTCGCCGGCGACCTCGTGGACGGCCGGGTCGACCAGGAACTCGTCGACGAGCTTCGCCACGCCCTTGTCGAGCGTCGCGCTGAAGAGCAGCTTCTGGGCGCGGGCGCCGTCGGGGCGGACCGTCGCGGTCTCGCGGATGATGCGCTGCACCGGCTCGAGGAACCCGAGGTCGCACATGTGGTCGGCCTCGTCGAGCACGGTCACGACGACCTCGCTCAGGTCGAGACGACCCTGGTCGATGAGGTCCTCGATGCGGCCGGGGGTGCCGATCACGATGTCGACGCCGCGGTTGAGGGCACCGACCTGGCGCTGCTGGGGCACGCCGCCGTAGACCTGCGTGGTGAACAGGCCGACCGAGCGGGCGATGGGCTGCACGGTGCGGTCGATCTGCATGGCGAGCTCACGGGTCGGGGCGAGGATCAGCGCGCGGGGCTTGCGGCCCATCTTGCGGTTCTTCGCGCCGTTGTTCTCCATCAGCTTCTCGACCAGCGGGGCGCCGAAGGCGATCGTCTTGCCCGAGCCCGTGCGGCCACGGCCGAGCACGTCACGACCGGCGAGCACGTCGGGGATCGTCGCGGCCTGGATCGCGAACGGAGCCGCGGCACCCATCGAGGCCAGCTGACGCTCGATGTTGTCGCCGAGGCCCAGGTCGCCGAAGCTCACGCCCTCGACGTCGGCCGCGGTGACGACCTCGGCCTTGAGCTTCTCGAGCTTGACGTCGTCCTCGGGCGAGTAGTGGGTCGCCGCGTCGCGCTTGGGGTAGAAGTCGCTCGAGCGGTCGCCGACGCGTGCCGGGCGATCGCTGCGGTCGCTGCGGTCGAAGCTGCGGGGCGCGCGGTCGTCGCGAGCCGGGCGGTCGCTGCGGTCGAAGCTGCGGGGCGCGCGGTCGTCGCGAGCCGGGCGGTCGCTGCGGTCGAAGCTGCGGGCGGGGCGGGCGTCACGGTCGACACCACCGGAGGCGCGGCCCCCGCGCTCGGGACGGTCACCGTACGAACGCTGGGCGCGGTCGTCACGCGCCGGGCGGTCGCTGCGGTCGAACGAACGAGGGGCGCGGTCGTCGCGCGCCGGGCGGTCGTTCCGGTCGTACGAACGAGGGGCACGATCGTCGCGAGCCGGGCGATCGCTGCGGTCGAACGAACGAGGGGCACGATCGTCGCGGGCCGGGCGGTCGCTGCGGTCGTAGCTGCGGGCGCCGCGGTCGTCGCGGGGGGCGCGGTCGTCGCGTGCCGGGCGGTCCGAGCGGTCCCACGAGCGGGGTCCACGGTCGGAGCCCCGGGCGGCGTCGCGGCCACCGTCACGGCCGTAGCCGCGGGCGGCCTCGCGGCCACCGTCACGGCCGAAGCGGGGAGCGGCGTCGCGGCCACGCTCGCCGTTGCGGCTGTCGAAGTCGCGGTTGCCGAAGCGGTTGCCGCCGGCCGGCTTCTCGCGGGGCTCCCAGTTGGGGCGGCGGTCGTCGGAGCGGGCCGCGCCGGGGGCACGGTTGCCGCCACCGTCACGGGTGCCGAACTCGCGGCGTCCGCGGTCGGCGCGCTCGCTGGCGTCCCACCGCTTCTTGGGGGCAGGGGCCCCGGCCTCGTCGGCGCGGTGGCCGCGGTGCTTGGGGCTCTTCGAGCCGGCCTTGGGGGCACCGCCGGTGCGGTCGGTGCGCGGGCGGGAGTTGTCGTAAGGAGACATGGAGGAGTTCTTTCCGGGCTTGTCAGAGATGACGCGAAGAAATACCCGGGCAGCCATTGACCAGGACCGTTCACAATCGTGAATTCATCCCGTCGTGACTCGACGGGAATCCGGCCCACAAGACTTACAAACCCTCGTGCTGTTCAAAGCTGTGCATGATCGGCACCACCAGGTGCCGATGTGCTCGCGCCACAGGCGCGGTGTCTTGAGCCGACCCACCTACGATACCCGAGCCTCCCCCGAACCGGAAGCCCCGCCTCCTCGGGTCGGTCGGCGGCTGGACCGGCAGCCGGGCACACCGGCCGAGGTCACCCCCGGGCAGCAGCCGTCTCGGCACGCTCGGCACCCGCGGCGCCCTCGCCCGACTCCGCCGCCCGTCGATCGGCCCGGCGTTCGCCGATGCGCTCGAACAGGTAGTAGATGACGGGCAGCACCACGAGCGTCAGCAGGGTGGACGACACGAGCCCGCCGATCACGACGATGGCGAGCGGCTGCGAGATGAAGCCGCCGTGCCCGGTCACACCAAGCGCCATCGGGGTGAGCGCGAAGATCGTGGCCGCCGCCGTCATGAGGATCGGCCGCAACCGCCGCGACGCTCCCTCGAGCAGCGCCTCGCGCACGCGCAGACCCTTCTCGCGGTACTGGTTGACGAGGTCGATCAGAACGATGGCGTTGGTCACCACGATGCCGACGAGCATGAGCACGCCGATCAGCGACGCCACCCCGAGCGGCACCCCCGAGGCGAGCTGCAGCAGGATCGCCCCGGTCGCCGCGAACGGGATCGACACGAGCAGCAGCAACGGCTGGATCAGGCTGCGGAACGTCGCCACCATCACGATGTAGACGATCAGGATGGCGATCAGCACGGCGAGACCGAGCTGCGAGAAGGCGTTGGCCTGGTCGGCCGTCGCCCCGCCGATGGTCGCGTCGGTCCCGTCGGGCAGGTCGACGGCGGCCACGGCGTCGGACACCTCGGTGCCGGCGGCCGAGAGGTCGTCGCTCGACGGCGTGATCGTCACGGTCGCCGAACGCACCGCGTCGGTCGTCGTGACGGAGGTCGGCCCGGTCGTCTGCTCGACCGTGGCGATGGAGTCGAGGCGCACGGGCCCGGTCGGGCTCGGCAGCTCGAGGGCCTTCAGCTCGTCGATGGTCGCCGGCGGCGTCGGGTCGACCGTGTAGACGTCGACCGAGCTGTCGTCGATCTCGAGCGACCCCACCCGGAAGGGCTGGATGGCCTGCGACACGATGCCCCCCACGGCGACCTCGCTGTAGCCGAGGGCCGCGGCCGCGACGCGGTCGACCTGCACGCCGATGACCGGCTGGGCCGCCTGCAGGTTGGAGCTGGCCTCGGCGGTGCCGGGAAGCCCCTGCACCTTCGTCAGCACGGCGTCCGTCGCGGTCTGCAGGCTGTCGGGGTCGGGTGCCGTGACGTCGACGGTGATGTCGTTGCTCGTGCCGAAGCCGCTCGACGCCGAGACCTCGATCTCGCCCGCGTCCGTGACGTCGTCCAGCCGGGACCGGACGTCGGCCTGCAGGGCGTCCTGGTCGGCGCTCTCGTCGGTGGTGATCGAGTAGGTGACGGTGCTGTCGCCCGATCCTCCGAGGAAGCTCGCGATCGACGTCCCGCTCGAGCCGATGGTCAGCTGCACCGTCTCGATGCCGTCGACGCCCTCGAGCACCTGCTCGACCCGGTCGGCGGCGTCGGACTGCGTCTGCAGGCTCGACGCGGGCGGCAGGGTCTGCGTGACGCTGAAGGTGTTCTGCCCGCTCGCCCCGAGGAAGTTCGTCTTCATGAAGGGGATGACGGCGCCCGTGCCCACGAGGATGAGCAACGCCACGAGGATCGTCACGACCGGACGCTGCAGGGTGCCCCGCAGCACCGGGACGTACGCGCGACGCAGGCGGTCGAGCGGCCGGGTGTCGGACGGGTCGGAGGCGCGGGTCGTCAACGACTCGACCGTCGCCCCCTCGACGGCGGCGGCCTCGCCCCCCGGCGCGTGCTTGTGGGCCTTCGGTGCCCGGAGGAACCAGTACGCCAGCACGGGCACGATCGTCAGCGCGACGAAGAGCGACGCGACGAGCGCGATGGTGACCGTCAGGGCGAACGGCCGGAACAGCTCGCCGGTGATGTTGCCGACGAAGGCCAGCGGCAGGAAGACCACGACGGTCGTGACCGTGGACGCGGTGATGGCACCCGCCACCTCGCGGACGCCGACCTTGATCGCCTCGAGCCGGTCGACGCCCGCGGTGAGGTGCCGCTTGATGTTCTCGATGACGACGATCGAGTCGTCGACCACGCGGCCGATGGCGATCGTCAGCGCACCCAGGGTCAGGATGTTCAGGGTGTAGTCCGCCGCCTGCAGCCCGATGAACGTGATGAGCACGCTCGTCGGGATGCTGATGGCGGTGACGATGGTCGACCGGATCGACAGCAGGAAGACCAGGATGACGATCACGGCGAACACGAGGCCGAGCAGCCCCTCTTCGGCGAGCGCGTCGATCGACTGCTGGATGAACGGCGCCTGGTCGAACACCACCGACAGCTCCACGCCGTCACCCAGGTCGGAGGCGAGGCCCGGGATGGCGTCGCGCACGGTCTGCGACACGTCGACGGTGTTGGCGTCGAGGGTCTTGGTGATGGCGACCGTGAGGGCGTCCTGCCCGTCGACGCGGCTGATCGAGGTGACGGGTGCGCCGGTCAGCTGCACGTCGGCGACGTCGCCGATCGTCGTGGCCGAGGTGCCGCCGAGGAGCGGCAGGGCGCGGATCTCGTCGACGCTCGTGAGTCTCTGACCCGCCTGGATGGACAGCGTCTTGCCGTCCTGCGTGAGGGTGCCGCCGGGGATCAGCGTGCCGTTGGCGTCGAGGGCGTCCTGGAAGGCGGCCGTGGTCAGCCCCGCGGCGGCGAGCGCCGTCTGGTCGGGCGAGATGGTGACGCGTTGGCCGGCGTCGCCGTAGATCGAGGCCTCGCGGACGCCGTCGAGCTTCTGCAGGTCGGGCACCGTGACGGTGGTCAGCCGGTCGACGAGGGCCTGCGAGTCGGCCGAGTCGTAGCCGGTGACGGCGATCTGGATGACGGGCAGGTCGTCGAGGCTGCCCGTGACCACCTGGGTGTCGACGGAGTCGGGCAGCGAGAGCCGGTTGATCGCCGACTGGATCTTCTGCTCGGCCGAGTCGAGGTCGGTGCCGTAGGTGAACTCCGCCGAGACCGTGCTCTGCGAGGTGCTCGAGGTCGCCGAGGTGCCCTCGAGCCCGGGGATGATCTGGACGGCCTGTTCGATCGGGGTCGAGACGTCCTCGTTGACGACCTCGGGCGTGGCCCCCGGGTACGAGCTGACGATCGCGATCTGCGGGAACTGCACGTTGGGCGCGAGCTCTTGCTTGAGCGAGGTGAGGGCGATGCCGCCGAAGACGGCGACGACGATGGTGACGAGGGCGATCAGCGCGCGGTTGCGCAGGCTGAAGACGGACAGCAGGTGCACGGTGCTCCGGTGGTGAGAGGGAGAGCGGAGGAGGCGCGGTGAACGACGTGCACCGCACCTCCATTGTCACCAGCCTCTCTGGGAACTGGCGGCGGTTCCTTTCACGCTGTGCAGATCGCTGCCCGGTCGCCGTGACGGGGAGGAGCCGACCGCACGACCCGGCTCAGACCACCTCGGCCAGCAGGGGCGAGGTCGGCGCCTGCACCCCGTCGACCCCGTCCCACGCCGCGCGCAGGGCGGCGAGCGCCCGGTCGGTGTCGCTGTCGGCGTACGAGAACGGCACGCGGAGGAACCGCTCGAACGCCCCGTCGATGCCGAACACCGGGCCGGCCGCGAGCAGCAGGCCCTCCCGGCGGGCCGCGAGGGTGAGCTGCGAACTGACCGGCGCCCCGAGCCCCACCCAGGTGGTGAGGCCGCCCGCCGGCGACGGCACCTGCCACGACGGGAACGCCTCCCTCAGGCCGTGGACGACGCGGTCGCGACCTCGTCTCAGGTGGCCGGCCCGCGCCTCCAGCACGCGGTCGAAGTCGCCGAGCAGCTCGGCGACCACCAGCTGCTCGAGCACGGGGGTGCCCAGGTCGCCCGCCGAGCGGGCGCGCACGAGCCGCTCGACGAGCGGGCGCTCGGCACGGATCCAGCCGATGCGCAGCCCACCCCAGAGCGACTTGCCGACCGAGCCGATCGTGACCGCGCGTCCGTACGCGGCCATCGGCGAGGGGGCGTCCCGACGGTCGTCGATCGCCATCTCGGCCATGGTCTCGTCGGCGATCACGACGGTGCCCTCGGCGGCCGCCGCCTCGAGCACGCGCGCCCGCTGGTCGGCGGGCATCGTCGCGCCCGTGGGGTTGTGGAAGTCGGGCATCAGGTAGGCCACCGGCGGGCTGGTGCGCCGCAGGGTCTGCATGAGCGCCGCTTCGTCCCAGCCGTCATCGACGGTGACGCTGACCGGCACCAGGCGGGCACCGGCGCCGCGGAGGGCCTCGAAGGCGTGCGGGTAGCCGGGCGCCTCGACGACGGCCCGGTCGCCGCGCGAGACCAGCACGCGGGCGAGCAGCGCGATCGCGTGCTGCGCCCCGAGGGTCACGACGATCTGGTCGGCACTCGTCTCGAGCCCCCGCCGTCGGTACCGTTCGGCGATCGCCTCGCGCAGCACCGGTCGCCCGACCGGGTCGTAGCCCGGGTCGTCCAGGTACGCGCCGAGCCGCCCCGCCGCCCGTTGCGCCGCCTCGGCGATGCCGTCGACCGCGGGCAGCGCCGCCTTCGTCAGGTCGAGCAGCCCCTCGGTCGTCGTCGGACGCGGCACCGACGCGCGGGCCGGCAGCCGGACGACGCTGCCGCTGCCCCGCACGCTGTCGACGTGCCCCGTGTCGCGGAGGGCGGCGTAGGCCGCGGCCACGGTCGTGCGACTGACCCCGAGGTGCGCGCAGAGGTCGCGTTCGGACGGCAGGCGGGTGCCGACCGGCAGCCGGCCGTCGAGCACGAGCAGGCGGATGCGGTCGGCGAGCGCCAGGTAGCCGGGAACCGAGGAGGCGCGCCACGAGTCGAGCAGGACGCCGAGCGCCCGCGACGAGACCGTGGTGGCACCGTGGTCGAGGTTGGTCACGCGGCCACCCTAGGCGGATTGGACCCTTGCCACCAGGCCAGTCGAGCGATTGGATCGACCCCATGCTCCTCTCGCGTCGCCTGCTGCAGTTGTTCGTCGGCCTCACCGCCTACGGCTTCGCCATCGCCCTCATGGTCCGCGCGGGCATCGGCGTCGCCCCGTGGGACGTGCTGTCACAGGGGCTCGTCCGCCACACCGGGCTGACGTTCGGCACCGTCACGTTCGTCACGAGCCTCGTCGTGCTCCTGCTCTGGATCCCCCTGCGCCAGCGACCCCGCTTCGGCACGATCGCCAACACCCTGATGATCGGTCCGGTCGCCGACCTCGGCCTGCGCGTCCTGCCACAGCAGACCGAGTGGTGGGCACAAGGCCTGACCTTCGCGGGCGGCCTGCTGTTGCTCGCCGTCGCGAGCGGCCTCTACATCGGAGCCGACTTCGGGCCGGGCCCGCGCGACGGGCTCATGCTCGGCCTCCACGCCCGGTTGGGCTGGCGGGTGGGCGTCGCGCGCACCGTCATCGAACTCACGGTCCTCGCCGCGGGGTGGCTGCTCGGCGGGCAGGTCGGCATCGGCACGGCGGCCGAGGCCCTGCTCATCGGCCCGCTCGTGGCGATCACGTTGCCGCTCTTCGCCCGGCGCCGGGTGGCGACCTCCGTGGTCGCCCCGGCCCGCGCCTCCTCGCCCGCCTGAGCCGCGGCCGGTACGAACCAGTTCGGACCGACCCGCGCTGACCGGGAATAAATCGTCCACGAGCGAAGTTGACAGGCCCTCGCACGGGAGTAGAGTCGCCGCTCGTGACCAACGACACCCGGTCGCCGAAGCGTTGGCTGATCGGTGAACCCCTCCCCTCGGAGAAGCTCGAGGGGCAGCTGCTCCCGAAGCACCTCGCACTGCCGATCTTCGCCAGCGACCCGCTCAGCTCGGTGGCCTACGCGCCGCAAGAACTGCTGATGATCCTGCTGATCGGCGGCCTCGGGTTCCTGACCCTCGCGCCGTGGGTGGCCGTCGCGGTCGTCGTCCTGCTGCTGGTCGTGGTGGCGTCGTACCGTCAGCTGATCAAGGCGTACCCGTCGGGCGGCGGCGACTACGAGGTCGCCCACAAGAACCTCGGCGAGAAGGCCGGGCTCGTGGTCGCCTCGGCGCTGCTCGTCGACTACGTCATGACGGTGGCCGTCTCGGTCGCCTCGGGCGTGGACAACATCATCTCGGCCGTGCCCGAACTGGCGCCGGTGCGCGTCGAGCTCGCGATCTTCTTCGTCGTCCTGCTGGCGGCCGTCAACCTCCGGGGCGTGCGCGAGTCGAGCAAGGCCTTCGCGATCCCCACCTACCTCTTCGTGTCGAGCGTCTTCGTCATGATCGTCATCGCCCTGGTGCGCACCGCCCTCGGCGACCCGCCCGTCGCCGAGAGCGCCGAGTACACGGTGCAGGCCGACCAGCTGACGCAGGCCGCCTTCATCCTGCTGTTGCTCCGGGCGTTCTCGAGCGGCTGCTCGGCCCTGACCGGCGTCGAGGCGATCGCCAACGGCGTGCCCGCGTTCCGGCGGCCCAAGGTGCAGAACGCCCAGAAGACCCTCGTGCTGATGGGCAGCATCGCCATCGTCCTGTTCGCCGGCCTCGTCGCCGTCGCCTTGATCGCCAAGGTGCACTACGCCGAGGACGCCTGCGACCTCCAGGGGTTCGTCGACTGCGCCACCACGCCGCAGCGCAGCCTCGTCGCGCAGATCGCGAGCGCGGTCTTCGGCGGGTCGCTGTTCGGCATCCCCTTCTACTTGATCCAGGCCTGCACCGCGGCGGTGCTGTTGCTGGCGGCGAACACGGCCTTCAACGGGTTCCCCTTGCTCGGGTCGATCCTGGCCCGCGACCAGTACGCCCCCAAGGCGCTCAACACGCGCGGCGACCGACTGATCTACTCGAACGGCGTGATCGTGCTGGCGCTGGTGGCCTGCGCCATCCTGCTCGTCTACCAGGCCAGCGTCACCGGGCTGATCCAGCTGTACATCATCGGCGTCTTCGTCTCGTTCACGCTCGGCCAGACCGGCATGGTCGTCCACTGGACCCGCATGCTGCGCGAGGGATGCGCCGACCGTGGAGCGGTGTACCGCGCCCGCGGCATCAACGCCTTCGGCGCCCTGCTCACGGCGTCGGTGCTGATCGTCGTGACGGTGACCAAGTTCACGCACGGCGCCTGGCTGGTGTTCGTCATCATGCCGATCCTCTTCGTGCTGATGCTCGGCGTGAACCGCTACTACCGGGACGTGCTCGTCGAGATCGAGCCCGACGCCACGACGCAGTTCGGCTCGCACGGCGACCACGCGATCGTGCTGGTCGGCACCATGCAGAAGCCCGTGCTGAAGGCCCTCGACTACGCCATCGCCGCACGCCACGAGTCGCTCGAGGCGATCCACGTGGGCATCGACGACGAAGCAACGGCGCTCCTGCAGCGTCAGTGGGCCGAGCAGGACATCGAGGTGCCCCTGCGCATCGTCGCCTCGCCGTACCGCGACATCAGCATGCCGCTGATCAAGTACATCAAGGCCCACCGTGAAGAGCACGGCAGCGAGGTCGTCACGGTCTACACGCCCATCTACATCGTCGGCCACTGGTGGGAGGCCGCGCTGCACAACCACAAGAGCCGCCGCATCCGCCAGAAGCTCATGCTCGTGCACGGCGTGACGATCTCGCTCGTGCCGTGGCTGCTCGACTCATCCGAGGTGCTCTACGGGCGTCGATCGCGGCCGATCCCCGGCCAGGACCGCCGTGGCGAGCCGATCCGCCCCCGCCCCGTGCCGCGCCGCGTGCTCGAGCCGGCCGGTCGCCGGTCGGGCGCCGCCGGCGGGGCCCTGGGTGCCGACGCGGGCCCGGACGGCCGCGCCGGGGCGGCGGTCGAAGGAGGCGCGGTGCAGCGGGGCCTCGACGTCCAGCCCGCGCAGAACGGCACCAAGCCCGGCCCGAAGCAGACCCCGCGTGCACCGGGTTCGGCGGCCGGCAACCGCGGAGGCGGCGCCGCCGCACGCAAGGCCCGCTCGGCCGCCCGCAACTCGACCGGCACCTCCCCCCGCAAGAAGAAGTAGCGCCGGCGCCCGGGAGCGTCAGCGCCAGACGGTGCGGGGCCGCAGCAGCCGGTGCCGCGGCTCGCTGTCGTCGAGCAGCAGCGAGAGCACGGCTCCTGCGACGTCGACGAGTGGTTGCTCGACGCTCGACAGGCCGAGCGCCGAGGCGACCGGGGTGTCGTCGTAGCCCACGACCGGCACCGACGACCCCAGCACGACCGATGCCCCGAGCGCGAGGGTGTCGCTCGCGCACACCACGGCGTCCACCGCGACTCCCGCGTCGAGCACCGACCGGACCGCAGCCGAGGCGAGCGGCACCGAGTCCTCGACGGCCAGGTCGAGCGCGTCGATCGAGGCCGGGTCGAGCGTGCCCCGTGACGCGAGCGCCTCGCGCCACCCGCGCCTCCGGTCGTCCCCGGCGCCCGAGCCGGCGGGCCAGCCGAGGAAGGCCACGTGCGTCGCACCCCGGTCGAGCAGGTC
This sequence comes from Frigoribacterium sp. NPDC087798, assembly GCF_044742985.1. Taxonomy (NCBI): domain Bacteria; kingdom Bacillati; phylum Actinomycetota; class Actinomycetes; order Micrococcales; family Microbacteriaceae; genus Frigoribacterium; species Frigoribacterium sp. NPDC087798. The sequence continues at coordinate 40,337 of NZ_JBIUVP010000008.1, forward strand.
GTCGGTCGTCGAGGCGAGGCCGGCGCGGCCGTCGACGTCGACCCAGCGGTGTTGCGGGTCGCCCATGTCGTCGATCCCCCAGGGCCGACCGAAGGTGACGAAGTCGGCGCCGGCGTCGATCAGCCATTCGGTGCGCGGGTCGTCGAAGAACGTCGAGGTGAGCACGAACCCGTCGACGTCGGCGCCGTCGAGCAGGCGGCGGAACTGGGCGATCTCGTCGTCGGGCCCGGCCGCCGTGTACAGCAGGATGCGGTGGTCGCGAGCGTCGGCCTGCTCGGTGACCGCGTGCAGGAACCGGTCGAGCACCGCGCCCGAGATGCCGTTCTGTACGGGGTCGAGCCGGATGCCGATGGTCGAGCTCTTGCGGGTGCGCAATCGTCGCGCCGACGCGTGCGGTCGGTAGCCGAGGTCAGCGATCGCCCGCTCGACCCGGCCCCGCGTGTCGGGTCGGACGATGTCGGGCGCGTTCAGCACGTTCGAGACGGTCTGCCGCGACACCCCCGCGACCGAGGCGACGTCGCTGACGGTCGGGAGGCGCGGTGTCGGAACCCGAGTCATCGCGCCCTCCACCCCGGCGCCGGTCGGCGGCCTCGGGTCACGTTACCCCAGCGCCCGGGTGCCTCTCGGCGCTCTGGTCTTGACACCCACGGGGCGGCCTGCCTACTCTGACGACACGGATTTGATCGATCAAATCGCACGTCCGCCCCCGCTCCATCCCGAGGCGCCACCCCGGCACCACACCCCGACCACAGCACCCGCACCATCGCAACGACGCGACGAGAGGCCCACCATGCGACGACGCACGACCCGCCTGGCGGCAGCAGCCGCCCTCACCACCATCTCGGCCCTGGCCCTCACGGCCTGCGGCTCCGGTTTCAGCGAGGGGTCGGGCGCCGCGAGCGACGGCGCCCTCACCAGCAGCGACGACTCGCTGACCGTGCTGATCGGCTCGAGCGGAGACGCCGAGACGAAGGCCGTCACCGACGCCGTCGCGAGCTGGTCCGACGATTCGGGCACCGGCGCCGAGGTCAGCGTGGCCTCCGACCTGCCGCAGCAGCTCAGCCAGGGCTTCGCCTCGGGCGAGCCGGCCGACGTGTTCTACGTGTCGACCGACACGCTCGCGGGCTTCGCCGGCAACGGCAGCCTGCTGGCCTACGGCGACCAGCTCGCCAACGAGGGCGACTTCTTCCCGACCCTCGTCGACAGTTTCACGCTCGACGACCGGTTCTACTGCGCGCCCAAGGACTTCTCGACCCTCGGCCTGATCATCAACACCGACATGTGGGCCGCGGCCGGCCTGTCCGACGCCGACGTCCCGACCGACTGGGACTCGCTGAAGGCGGTCGCCGCGAAGCTCACGACGGCCGACCACGTGGGCCTGGCCTTCAGCCCCGAGTACGCCCGGGTGGGCGCGTTCATGGCGCAGGCCGGCGGCGCGGTGACCACCGCCGACGGCACCGAGGCGACGCTCGACTCGTCCGAGAACGTCGAGGCGCTGACCTACGTGAAGGACCTGCTGACCAGCGGCGACGCCGCGTTCTCGAGCGACCTCGGCGCGGGCTGGGGCGGCGAGGCCTTCGGCACGGGCAAGGCGGCGATGACCATCGAGGGCAACTGGATCACCGGCGCACTCACCAACGACTACCCCGACGTGTCGTACCAGGTGGCCGAGCTGCCCGCCGGCCCCGGCGGCCAGGGCACGTTGCAGTTCACCAACTGCTGGGGCATCGCCGCCGACAGCCCCAACCAGCAGGCCGCCGTCGACCTCGTCGAGCACCTGACGAGCACCGACCAGCAGCTCGCCTTCGCCGACGCGTTCGGCGTGATGCCCTCGATCCAGTCGGCCGCCGACACCTGGAAGTCCGACAACCCCGACCAGGCCGCGTTCCTCGACTCGGTCGAGTTCGCCCAGGGCACGCCCACGCAGGACGGGTCCGCCGCCGTGATCAGCGACTTCAACTCGCAGCTCTCCGGCCTGAAGGACGGCGACCCGAAGACGATCCTCGAGTCCGCGCAGAAGAACTTCGAGGCGATCCTCCAGTAACCCTCGGGGCACCGCGCCTCCCCCGGCGCGGTGCCTCGCACTCCCCACCCGACGGGGGCGGCCGGGGCCGCGACGAGTCCTCCCCAGGGCGGTCGCGCCTCCGTCCCTCCCCGGTCCCGCTCCCCGCCTCCCCCGCGGCCGCGCCTCGTCGGCGATCATCCGAGGAGGCGCGACCCACCGACCCGAGACAGCGCACGAAAGGCAGTCCCCATGACCGCGATCTCGACCAAGGTCCCCCGACGGCGCAGCGCCGTCTCGCGCGGCGAGGGCCTCTCGGGCTGGCTGTTCGTCTCGCCCGTGCTGATCGTCCTGGGCCTCTTCCTGGCCGTGCCCGTCCTGATGGCCCTCTGGGTCAGCGTCTCGGACTGGACCGGCCGGGGCTCCCCCTTCGCGGCCGGCGTCGGCTTCGTCGGGGCGCAGAACTACCGAGACCTGCTCGGCGGCGGCGGCCTGGCCGAGCGCGACTTCGGCCTGAGCCTGCGCAACAACGCCTGGTACGTGATCCTCGTCGTGCCGATCCAGACCGCCGTGGCCCTGCTGCTCGCCGTGTTGGTGAACCGCCAGGTGCTGCGCGGCCGCGGGTTCTTCCGCACCGCGTTCTACTTCCCGTCGGTGACCAGCTCGGTCGCCATCACCGTCCTGTGGCTGTTCCTGTTCTCGCAGAGCGGCGCGGTGAACAAGCTGCTCTCGTTCGTCGGCATCACCGGGCCCGCGTGGTTCAACGACGCCAGCGGCGTGCTGCACAACCTGCTCGCCGTCAACGGCGTCACGCAGCCCCCGGCCCTGCTGGCCGACCACACCGCCCTCGGCGTCAGCTGGTGGGACTGGCTGGCCGGGCCGTCGGTCGCGATGTCCGCGTTCATCCTGATGGCCGTCTTCACCACCAGTGGCACGTTCATGCTGCTCTTCCTGGCGGCCCTGCAGAACCTCGGTGGCGACGTCCAAGAGGCCGCGATGATGGACGGCGCGAGCGGCTGGCAGCGCTTCTGGCGCATCACGTTGCCGCAACTGCGACCGACGCTCTTCACGGTCCTCACCCTCGGCCTCATCGGCACCTGGCAGGTCTTCGACCAGATCTACACCGGCACCCAGGGCGGCCCGCAGAAGACCACGCTGACGCCCGCCTACCTCTCGTACACCTCGGCGTTCGGCGAACAGGAGTGGGGTCGCGGCGCGGCCATCGCCTTCGTGCTGTTCGTCATCATCGTCGCCTTGACGGTCCTGCAGCGCATCGTGCTGCGCGAACGGGCCGTGTCGAAGAGACGCACCCGGCTCTACACGACAGGAGTCGAGCGATGACCACGACCGCACCGATCGCCGACCGGACGAACCCCTCCTCGCCGGTCGCGCCTCCCCCGGCCCCACCTCACCCGGCCGGGCGCGAGCCCCGCAGCACGCGACGCATCGCCGGCACCTCGGTGCTCTACGCCGTGCTGATCGTCATCGCGGCGATCTACATCCTGCCGTTCCTGATCAACGTGGCGACGTCGTTCAAGACCGACCCCGAGGCAGCCTCCGACCCGCTGGCGTTGATCCCGATCACGCCGACGGTCGCCGCCTACCGCCAGCTGTTCCTCAACAGCGACTTCCCGACCTGGTTCCAGAACTCGGCGATCGTGACGATCGTGGTGACGCTCGGGCGGGTCTTCTTCAACTCGCTCGCCGGCTACGCCCTGGCGCGGCTGCAGTTCCGGGGGCGCAACGTCATCTTCGTGCTGCTGATCGGCGTGATGGCGGTGCCGACGGTCGTGCTGCTCATCCCGAAGTTCCTGGTGATCAACCAGCTCGGCATGTACGACTCGTACTCGGGCATGATCGTGCCGCTGCTGACCGACGCCGCCGGGGTCTTCATCATGAAGAACTTCTTCGAGTCGATCCCGCGCAGCGTCGAAGAGCAAGCGCGCATCGACGGCGCCGGCACCTTCCGGGTCTTCTGGTCGATCGTCCTGCCCATGGCTCGCCCGGCCCTCGTGACGATCATCATCCTGTCGTTCCAGGGGTCGTGGAACGAGCTCTCGCACTTCATCGTGTCGACCCAGTCGCCCGAGCTGACCACCCTCACCAAGGGCGTCGCGAGCCTCGCCTCGGGGCAGCTGAGCCAGGGGTCGCAGTACCCGATCAAGCTCGCGGCCGCCGCGGTCATGACGATCCCGGTCGCCATCGTCTTCTTCGTCTTCCAGCGCCGCATCATGAACGCCAGCGCCGGGGCCGTCAAAGAGTGATGCACGCCGCGACGCCCACCCCGTCGCACCCCACGCCCGCCACCCGGAGCCCCAGGAGCCCCCGATGACCCAGACCTCCCCCCTCGATTCCGACCACGCCGACCGGTCGACCCCGACACCCGGCCTCCAGCCGTTCCTCGCCGCCGAGACCGTCGTGCTGAGGGCTCCCGTCCAGGCGTGGTCGGCCGCCGACGGGTCGATGGGCGCGGCGACGATCCACGGCGTCTACCTCGGCGACGTGCGTCTCGTCGCCGGGCACGGCGTCACCGTCGACGGCCTCGTCCCCGAGCACGTGGCCACGGTGCCCCTCGGAGCCTCCTCGGTCCGCTTCGAGTCGCTGCTGCGCGGCCTCGACGACGCCGGAGCCGACCCCGACGTCCGCCTGAGCTCGCTCCGTGACGTCACGACCACGGGCGTCCACGAGCGCCACACGGTCACCTCCCGGCTCGACCGCGAGCTCACGGTCACCCTGGCCGCGACCCTCCGACCCGACGCCTCCCCCATGGACCACGTGAAGGCCGGGATCGTGGGCGCGCCCGTGCGCGACGCGACGCTCACGTCCGACGGCACCCGCGCCTCCTGGCGGGCAGATGGAGTCCGGGTCGACCTCGAGACCCGAGGAGGCGCGGTGCGGGACACCCCGGCCGGCCTCGTCGTCGAGTGGGTCGCCGTCGTCCCCGCCCGGGGTTCCGTGACGGTCGGTCTCGACCTGGTCGCGACCGCCCCCGACGCCGTCGTCCGGGGCGTGCGGACGCCGCCGCACTGGGCCGACCTCGACCCGGCGCCGCGTGACGACCGGCTCGCCCGCTGGGTCGACCGTGCCCGCGACGACCTGGCGGCGCTCCGGCTGACCACGACGACGGCACCCGACGACGTGTTCTACGCCGCAGGTGCGCCCTGGTTCTTCACGCTCTTCGGCCGCGACTCGCTCTGGGCCGCCCGCTTCACCCTGCCCCTCGACCTCACGGTCGCGGGGGGCACCCTGCGGGTGCTGGCGGGACTCCAGGGCACTCGACACGTGCCGGGGACGGCCGAGCAGCCGGGCAAGATCATGCACGAACTCCGTCAACGGACGTTGACGATCCCCGGTGAGGACGTCAACCTGCCCCCGCTCTACTACGGCACCGTCGACGCGACCGCGCTCTGGATCTGCCTGCTGCACGACGCCTGGCGCTGGGGCCTGCCGCGGGCCGAGGTCGAGGCGCTGCTGCCGCACCTCGACGCAGCCCTCGCCTGGATGCGCGACTCGGGCGACAGCGACGGCGACCTGCTGCTCGAGTACGTCGACGAGACCGGCCACGGCTTGGCGAACCAGGGTTGGAAGGACTCCGGGGACAGCGTCCAGTGGCGCGACGGAACCCTCGCCGAGGGGCCGATCGCGCTCTGCGAGGTGCAGGCCTACGCGTACGAGGCGGCCGTGCACGGGGCCGACCTGCTCGACGCCTTCGATCGGGCGGGCGGCGACGCGTGGCGCGACTGGGCGGGGCGCCTGCGCGACCGGTTCCGCGCCTCCTTCTGGGTCGACGACGACGCGGGCGCCTACCCGGCGATCGCCCTCGACGCGGCCAAGCGGCCGGTCGACACGGTCACGAGCAACCTCGGGCACCTGCTCGGCACGGGTCTGCTCGACCCGGACGAGGAGGCGCTGGTCGCGTCCCGCCTCGTCTCGCCCGAGCTGTCCAGCGGTTTCGGCCTCCGCACGATGTCGACCGACAGCGCCGGCTACTGGCCCCTGAGCTACCACGGGGGCAGCGTCTGGACCCACGACACGGCCATCGCGGTGCAGGGCCTCGCTCGGGCCGGGTTCGCCGACGAGGCCGCGGTGCTCGCCGAGGGTCTGCTCGCGGCGGCGCCGACCTTCGACTACCGGATGCCCGAGCTCCACTCGGGCGACCCGGCCCGCGAGGTGCCGTCGCCCGTGCCGTACCCCGCCTCGTGCCGCCCCCAGGCCTGGTCCGCCTCAGCCGCCGTCGCCGTCTGGTCCGCCACGCACGCCGTGCGCCCGCCCCGCCACCCATGACCGCTCGCCCCGCTGGCCCCGCCGCCGATGGTGCGCGCACCCTCCCGCCGAACGCGGGCGAGCCCGCGCACGGGCATCGCCTGCGTCACCCCTGCCGTCGGCGCTCGGCGTCGCTCTCCGACAATCGCGCGACCACCTGACGGGCGATCGCCCGTCCGGCCCGGTTCGCCCCGATCGTCGAGGCCTGCGGCCCGTAGCCCGCGAAGAACAGCCGCGGGTCGAGGGTGGAGGCGCCGCCCTCGACGCTCACGCCCCCGTCGGCCGAGCGCAGTCCGAGCGGCGCCAGGTGTCGCAGCTCGGGCCGGAACCCGGTCGCCCAGACGATCGCGTCCGCGTGGGCGGAGGTGCCGTCGGCCCATCGCACCCCGTCGGGTTCGACGGTCGCGAACATCGGCCGCTCGACCAGCACGCCGCGCTCGATGCCCGACACGAAGCGCCGGGTGCGGGGCACGCCCGTCCCGCTGACGATGCTCGGCAGCGCCTGCCCCGCCCGTGCCGCGCGGTCCTGCGCGGCGACCGCCGCGACGGCCGACTCGACGTCGAGCTCGCCCTGGTCGAGCCAGTCGACCGGCCGGCGCGTCACCCACGTCGTCGAGGCCGCGACGCCGTCGAGCTCCAACACGAAACCGATCGCGCTCGTGCCGCCGCCGACCACGACGACGTCGAGCCCCTCGAGCTCGGAGGCCGCCCGGTAGTCCGAGGTGTGCAGCTGACGCCCGCGGAAGGTGTCGCGCCCGGGGTACCACGGCACGAACGGGGCGCCCCAGGTGCCGGTCGCGTTCACGACGACCTCGGCCCGCAGAGCGCCGGACTCAGGCCCTGTCGCCGCAGCCGGAGCGCCCCCCGAGGAGGCGCGCCCCGCCCACCGCACCGAGAACCCGTCGCCCAGCCCGGTCACCCCGGTCACCTCGACCGGGCGCCGCACGTCGAGCCCGAGCGCGTCCTCGTACCGGGCGTACCGGTCGGCGACGACGTCACGCGCCGGGGCCGACCGGTCGGCGTCGGCGAACCCCAGCCCCAGCTCGGCCATGCCCGGCAGGTCGTGCACGCGGTGCGCGGCACCCAGCCGCAGGCTCTCCCAGCGGTGCTGCCACGCGCCTCCGGTTCCGGGGCCCCGGTCGAGGACGACGAGATCGCGACCCACCTCGAGTCCGAGCCGGCGCAGGTACCACGAGACCGACAACCCGGCCTGGCCCGCACCGATCACGAGGACCCTCGTCCGCTCGCCTTCGCCCCCTGCAGTCATCCGGACCATCATGCCCGTCCGAGGCGGCAGCCGGGGCTAGGGGTACATGATAAGATCGGTCCAGTTTTTCACCAGCATCCTGTCGGCAGTTCCCGGGTCGTCCGACACCGTTTCCGGGCCGAGTTCAGAGGGGGTCACGCATGGGGCGCGGCCGTCAAAAAGCCAAGCACACCAAGGTCGCCAGAGAGCTGAAGTACTTCAGCCCTGACACCAACTACGGTGCACTCGAAAAAGAGTTGGCGACGAAGAACGACTCCGGCGACGAATACGTCGACAAATGGGCCGACGACTTCGACGACGAATACGACACCGAGCACGACCAGAACAAGAGCGCCTGAGGCCGGCCAGCTGATGACCTCTTCGTCCTCGTCCCTCGCCTGGGAGCAGGTCGTCGTCGATGCGAGCGACCCGTCCGGGCTCGCCCGTTGGTGGGCCGACGCCCTCGGGTGGGTGTTCGTCTCGGTCGACGACGACGAGCCCGAGATCCGTCCGACGGCCGACACGCTGCCGGGGCTCCTCTTCGTGAGCGTCCCCGAGGCCAAGACGGTCAAGAACCGTCTGCACCTCGACTTCCGTCCGACGCCGGTCGACGGCCAGAGCCGCGAGGCGACGCAGGCCGACGAGGTCGCGCGGCTCGAGTCGCTCGGGGCCGTCCGCGCACAGGTCGGCCAAGACGACACGGACGTGTCGTGGGTCGTCCTCGCTGACCCGGAAGGCAACGAGTTCTGCGTCCTCTGAGTCCGCACCACGCACGCCACACGACGACGGCCCCTCGATCTCGAGGGGCCGTCGTCGTGTGTCACCAGCTCACCGGGTGACGGGCCGACCGGGCGCCGGGGCCACGGCCAGGAGGCGCGGCTCAGCCGCCGACGAGCGTCGCGACCGCGGGCAGCAGCCCCACGACCAACAGCAGGATCATGCCGCCGGCCGTGAGAGCAGCGACCTTGCGCCCGCCGGTGACGGGTGACGCGGGCGAACGCAGCGGCGCGGGCTGGGCGGGGACGCGGCTGATCCGGGCGCTGCGCGGAGCGGCGACCGCCGCGCGCGAGACGGTGGAGAGGGGGATGCGGGTGGTGCTCATGGGTCGACTCCTTCGTCGTCCGGTCTGACGTCGTCGTCAGGACGCCCGGCAGGGGCGTGGCTTCATCGTACGTCCGCCGCCGGACGAACGCCACGCGACGTCGCCGGTGATCAGCCCGCGTAGGACCCGACGAGCCGCACCGCGCCTCCGTCGACTCCCTTGGCGCCCTGTTCGAAGCCGGACAGGTCACGCGCCCGGGTCGAGACGGTGCCGACGGGCCACGTCGCGATGCCGTCGGCCCCGAGGGCCGCGGTGACCGAGTCGGCCTGTCCGGCGGCCACGACGGCGATCATGCCGATGCCGAGGTTCCAGGTGCCCTCGCTCGACTCGAGGGTCGAGCCGGCCAGGTCGCTCAGCACCCGGAAGACGGGCAGCGGCGACCAGGTCGAACGGTCGACCTCGGTCCACGACCCGAGGGGGAGCACGCGGGCGAGGTTGGCGGCGATTCCGCCCCCGGTGACGTGGCTGAGCGAGTGGATCGCGCCGTCGAGCGCAGGGTCGTCGAGCACGCGCAGCAGGGGCGAGGTGTACAGGCGCGTCGGTTCGAGCAGTGCCTCGCCGACGGTGCCCGAGAACTCGGGCAGGGTGTCGTCGTAGCCGAGGTCGCGTGAGGCCAGGATGTGGCGCACGAGCGAGAAGCCGTTCGAGTGGACGCCCGACGAGGCGAGGGCGAGCACGACGTCGCCGTCGCCGACGAGGTGCGGGCCGAGCTGGCGCCCCGACTCGACCGCACCCACCGCGGCGCCGGCCACGTCGTAGTCGTCGGGCCCGAGCAGGCCGGGGTGCTCCGCCGTCTCGCCGCCGACGAGGGCGGTCCCCGTCGCGCTGCAGGCGCGGGCGATGCCCTCGACGATCGAGGCGATGCGGGTCGGCACCACACGGCCGCAGGCGATGTAGTCGGTCATGATCAGCGGCCGGGCGCCGACGACGACGATGTCGTCGACGACCATGCCCACGAGGTCCTGCCCGATCGTGTCGTGCTTGTCGAGCGCCTGGGCGATGGCGACCTTCGTGCCGACGCCGTCGGTCGACGTCGCGAGCAACGGCTTGTCGAAGTCCTTGAGGAACGACACGTCGAACAGCCCGGCGAAGCCGCCCACGCCACCGACGACACCGGGGCCGTGCGTGGCGCCGACGGCCGCCTTCATCAGCTCGACCGCCCGGTCGCCGGCGGCCGTGTCGACCCCCGCTGCGGCGTAGGAGGCGCTGGTCGAGTGGGCAGAGGAGGTCGCCATTCGTTCATCCGTTCGGTGTCGCTCTAGACTGTCGCGGTAACCCCAACTCTACGGTCTGGAGCCAGATCCGCATGTGCGGCATCGTCGGTCTCGTCGCGCACGAGCCAGCAAATCAACTCGTCTACGACTCGCTCCTCCTGTTGCAGCACCGAGGGCAGGACAGCACCGGCATCGCCACCGCCGAGGGCGGCATCTTCCACGTGCACAAGACCAAGGGGCAGGTGCGCGAGGGCTTCCGCACCCGCGACATGCGCGCCCTGCTCGGCAACATGGGCCTCGGTCACGTGCGGTACGCCACCAAGGGCGCGGCCAGCAACGAGCAAGAGGCGCAGCCGTTCTACGTGAACGCGCCCTACGGCATCGTGCTGATCCACAACGGCAACCTGACGAACACGCGCGAGCTCACCAGCGAGCTCTTCCACGTCGACCGTCGCCACCTCAACACGAACAGCGACACCGAGCTCCTGGTCAACGTGCTGGCGCACGAGCTGCAAGAGCAGGTCAACGGCAGCGAGCTCGACCCCGAGCAGATCTTCGCCGCGGTCTCCCGCGTGCACGACCGGGTGCAGGGCTCCTACGCGGCGATCGCGATGATCGCGGGTCACGGCCTGTTGGCCTTCCGCGACCCCTTCGGCATCCGCCCGCTGGTCCTGGGCCGCCGTCTCGCCGCCGACGGCGTCCGCGAAGAGTGGATCACCGCCTCCGAGTCGCTCGTCCTCGAGTCCGGCGGCTACGAGATCGTCCGCGACGTCGCCCCCGGCGAGGCCGTCTTCATCTCGCTCGACGGCCAGATGGTGTCGAAGCAGTGCCACGCCAGCCCGCGCCTCATCCCCTGCTCGTTCGAGTACGTCTACCTGGCCCGCCCCGACTCGATCATGAACGGCATCTCGGTCTACGACGCCCGCCTGCGCCTCGGCAACCGGTTGGCCGACACGATCGCCGCGCACTCGCCGATCGGCGACATCGACGTGGTCATGCCGATCCCCGACTCGTCACGCCCCGCGGCCATGCAGGTCGCCCAGAAGCTCGGCATCGAGTACCGCGAGGGCTTCTACAAGAACCGTTACGTGGGCCGCACCTTCATCATGCCGGGGCAGGCCGAGCGCAAGCGGTCGGTGCGCCAGAAGCTGAACGCGATGTCGAGCGAGTTCAAGGGCAAGAACATCCTGATCGTCGACGACTCGATCGTCCGCGGGACGACCTCGCGCGAGATCGTCGAGATGGCCCGCGCCGCCGGAGCGAACAAGGTGACGTTCACCTCGGCCGCTCCCCCGGTCCGGTTCCCCCACGTCTACGGCATCAACATGCCGTCGCGGCACGAGCTGGTCGCCCACGACCGCAAGATCCCCGAGATCGCCCGTGAACTGGGTGCCGACCACCTCATCTACCAAGAGGTCGCCGACATGCAGGCGGCCATCACCGAGGGCAGCGACGTCACCGAGCTCGAGATGAGCTGCTTCACGGGCGAGTACGTCACCGGCACCGTCAGCCCCGAGTACCTCGCCTGGGTCGAGGCCAACCAGCTCAGCTGAGTCGCGCCGCCGTCGCCACCCGCACCTCGCCCCTGCTTCCACCCGCCGGGGGAGGTGCGGTGTCGGCAGGCGTCCCTAGGCTGGGGGCCATGAGCGACGTCGGCATGCCCCGCCCCGAACCGACCGCGACGCCCCCGGCGTCCGCCCTGCAGATCACCGGTCTGCGCAAGGCGTTCGGCGACAAGGTCGCCGTCGACGGAATCGACCTGACCGTGCCGACGGGCTCGTTCTTCGGCCTCGTCGGCCCGAACGGCGCCGGCAAGACGACCACGCTCTCGATGGCGACCGGTCTGCTGCGTCCCGACTCGGGCAGCATCGCGGTCCTGGGCGTCGACGTCTGGTCCGACCCGACGCACGCCAAGTCGCTCGTGGGCGTGCTGAGCGACGGCATCTCGCTGTTCGACCGCCTCACCGGCGAGCAGCTCGTCACGTACCACGGCCTGCTCAACGGCATGAGCCGCGAGACGACGGCCCAGCGGGTCGGCGACCTGCTCGACCTGCTCGACCTGCGCTCGGCCGGCGGCACGCTCGTCGTCGACTACTCCGCGGGCATGACCAAGAAGGTGGCGCTCGCCTGCGCGCTCGTCCATGCCCCGCGCCTCCTCGTCCTCGACGAGCCGTTCGAGTCGGTCGACCCGATCTCGGCCGCGAACATCCGCGACATCCTGCACGGTTACACGCAGAACGGTGGCACGGTCATCGTGTCGAGCCACTCGATGGACCTCGTCCAGCGCATGTGCGACCACGTCGCCGTCATCGCGGCCGGGCGCGTGCTCGCGGCCGGCACGACCGACGACGTGCGTGCCGGCTCCACCCTCGAGGACCGCTTCGTCGAACTCGTCGGCGGCCGTCAGCACAACGAGGGGCCGTCGTGGTTGCGCACCTCCTGAGCCTGCGCTGGCGGGTGCTGCTGAACGGCTTCAAGCGCAGCACCTGGCAGATCGTCGCGGCCGTCATCGGCGGGCTCTACGGCCTCGGCGTGCTCGCCGCCGTCGTGGTCGGCCTGGTCGCCCTCTCGTTCGCGCCCGAGCGCTGGGCCTGGACGGCCGGCGTGCTCGGCGGTTCCCTCGCCGTCGTCGGCTGGATCGTCGTGCCCTTCGTCGCCCGGGGCTACGACCAGACCCTCAGCGTCTCGAAGCTGCGCCCGTTCCCCCTGCCCGCCGACAGGCTCCTCGTCGCCCTGTTCGTCACCGGGTTGCTGGGCATCCCGGGCATCGTCACGCTCGTCGCCGCCCTCGCGACGACCTTCAGTTGGCTGCACCACCCTCTCTCGGCCGTCCTCGCGCCGTTCTGCGGGGTGCTCGGCGTCTTCGTCTGCGTCGCGGCGTCCCGCGCGGTCGAGACCGCCACCAGCGCGCTGGGTGCCAAACGTCGCTACCGCGAGTTGATGAGCGTCGCGATCTTCGTGCCCCTCATCCTGGCCGGGCCGCTGATCGGCCTGGTCGGCCAGGGGCTCAGTTCCGTCGGCGACGACCTGCCCCGTGTCGCCCACGCCCTGTCGTGGAGCCCGCTCGGCGCCGCCTGGTCGATCCCCGGCGACGTCGCCCTCGGCCGACCGGGCGAGGCAGCCCTCAAGGCCCTCATCGCCCTGGTCACCCTGGGGGTGCTCCTCCTGCTCTGGCGACGTGGACTGGCGACGGCGCTCGTGGCTCCCCCGGCCGTCACGGCCACCGCGGCGTCCAAGGGCCTCGGGCCCTTCGCCCGGTTCCCCGCGACGCCGACCGGTGCGGTCGCCGCCCGGACGGCCGTCTACTGGCTGCGCGACCCGCGGTACGGCGGGTCGCTGATCGTCGTCCCGCTGATGCCGGTCCTGGCGATCTTCCTGTCGTTCTCCCTCGAGACGACCTGGCCGCTGTACGCCATCGGTCCGGCCGTGGCCGCGCTCCTCGCCATCACGCTGGCCGCCGACGTCTCGTACGACGGCACGGCCTTCGCAGCACACCTGTCGACCGGCTTGGCGGGTGCGGCCGACCGCGCAGGTCGCGTCCTCACCCTCTCGCTGTTCGCGGTGCCCTCCGTCGTGCTCGCCACGCTCGTCCCCCTGGCCGTGGTGGGCCGATTCGACGTGGCCCCGGCCCTGCTCGGCATCGGCCTGGGGCTGCTGCTCACCGGGTTCGGCGTGTCGAGCGTGGCCTCGGCGCTGTACCTGATGCCCGTCCCGGCGGCGGGCGAGAGCCCCTTCAAGTCACCGCCCGGGGCCAACGTCACCTCGACCCTCGGGCTCTACGCCTCGTGGGCGATCGTCTTCGTGCTGTCGCTGCCCGAGCTCGTGCTCGGAGTCGTGGCGCTGGTCCAGGGCTCGGTGATCCTCGGGCTCGCGACGCTCGTCGTCGGCGTCGTCCTCGGTCTCGTGCTGACGATCATCGGCATCCGACGCGGCGGCCGCCTCCTCGACGCCCGCGGCCCCGAGCTGCTCACCAGGTTGCGGCGGGCTCGCGGGGCCTGACCCGGGCCGTCAGCCGGGCACGCGGCAGGTAGGCGAGGCCTGGCGCGGCTCGGTGAGGCCTGGCTCGGCTCGGTGAGGCCTGGCTGGGCTCGGCTCGGCTCGGCTCGGCAAGGCGACGTCAGTCGCGGTCGGGTTCGCCGTCGGTGACCGGGCGGGGCGCCGTGTCGACCTCGTCGTCGATCGGCATCTCGAGCCGTTCGCGTTCGACCTGGACGCGCTTCGCCCCACGGCTGGTCACCTGCTCGGCGACGATGGCCACGACGCAACCGACGGCCCCGCCGATGGTGAGCCCCCAGAGCGAGATGTAGCCGTAGGTCTGCGCGACGCCCTCGCCCGAATCGAACGGGAAGAGCGAGGTGACGATCAGCGACACGACCACGCCGAGCGCCGCACCCATGATCAAGAACACGGGCACCTTGGGAGCCCGGCGCACGGTGACCTCGTCACGTTCGACGATCGACTCGACTGCGCGATCGGCGGAGGGCTCGACGACGGGCTCGGGTCGCTGCTGGTCGTCGGGTGCGTTCGTCACCCGCCCATCATCCCAGAGGAGGCCGACCACCGCCGCCGCCCCTCTCGACGTCGAGCAGGGCCCTGGCAGGGCGACCACGGCGGAGGCACCGCCGAGGAGGCGCGGGTCAGCCCCGCTGCCAGGCGATCGGCACGTAGCCGGTCAGGTCCGCCCTGCTGCCGGAGGCCGACACGAGAGCCCCGGCCCGCGCCTCCTGCCAGCTGAGATCGCCGGTGGCGAGTCGCACGAAGGTGGCGGCGTCGGTCTCGACGACGTTCGGCGGCGTGCCTCGCGTATGACTGAGTCCTTCGCGGAACTGCACCGCGCCGAACGGTGGGACGCGCACCTCGACCGTCGCGCCGGGTTCGCCGTCGGCGAGCACCTGCAGCAACCAACGGACGGCCATGGCGGTCACCGGCCGTGGCGCGGTCTCGTCGGCGGCGAGCGCCGCCCGCACCTCGCCCACCGCGGCCGATCCCGCCGCGTCCTCGATCCGTGCCCTGGCCATGCGCCCACGCTACCCGCGCCTCCTCGTCGCGCCCCGCTCCGGCCCGCCCGCCCCGGCCCGGCCCGGCCCGCCCGCGCCAGCCCTCCCCGGCCCGGGCGACGGACTCGGCATCGCAGCACGCCCTCGGTAGGCTGTGGCGCGTGCGAATCCTCGTCCTCGGTTCCGGTGCTCGCGAGCACGCCATCATCACCGCCCTGCTGCGCGAAGACGCGGGCCACGAGATCACCGCGGCCCCCGGCAACGCGGGCATCGCCGACCAGGTCGGCATCGTGCACCTCGACCCGTCGAACGGCGCCGTCGTCACCGAGTACGCCCTCGAGAACGACGTCGAGCTGGTCGTCGTCGGTCCCGAGGCACCGCTCGTCGCCGGTGTCGCCGACGCCCTCCGCACCCGGGGCATCCCGGTCTTCGGGCCGGGCAAGAAAGCCGCGGCGCTCGAGGGCAGCAAGACCTTCGCGAAACGCATCATGGACGAAGCCGGCGTACCGACCGGGCGGGCCACGCGCGTGGGCACCCTCGACGAGGCCCTCGGCGTGCTCGACGACTTCGGCTCCCCGTACGTCGTCAAGGCCGACGGGCTGGCGGCCGGCAAGGGCGTCCTCGTCACCGACGACCGCGACGCGGCGGTCGAGCACACCACCTACTGGCTGCAGCACGGGCCCGTCCTCGTCGAGGAGTTCCTCGAGGGCCCCGAGGTCTCCCTGTTCTTCCTCAGCGACGGCCACACGGTCGTGCCGCTCAGCCCCGCGCAGGACTACAAGCGCCTGCTCGACGGCGACGCCGGGCCCAACACGGGCGGCATGGGTGCCTACTCGCCGCTGCCCTGGCTCGCCGACCGCTTCGGCAGCGAGAAGGACTTCGTCGACGAGGTCCTCGACGCCATCGCCACCCCGACGGTGCGGCAGCTCGAGTCCGAGGGCACGCCGTTCATCGGCCTCCTCTACGCCGGGCTCATCCTCACCGAGCGGGGCGTCCGCGTCATCGAGTTCAACGCCCGGTTCGGCGACCCCGAGACGCAGGTCGTCCTGCCCCGTCTGGTCACACCGCTCAGCGGGCTGCTGCTCGCCGCGGCGACCGGATCGCTGGGCAACCACGAGTCGCCGCGGTTCTCGTCCGACGTCGCGGTGACCGTGGTCCTCGCGAGCGAGGGCTACCCCGAGGGCGCCGTGAGCGGTCGCCCGCTGCGGGGTCTCGACGACGCGACCGCCGTCGCCGGGGTCCACGTCGCGCACGCCGCGACGGCTCGCCTCGACGACCAGCTCATCGCCACCGGAGGGCGCGTGCTCAGCGTCGTCGCCGAGGGGGCCGACTTCACCGAGGCCCGGGGTCGCGTCTACGACGCCCTCTCCCGCATCGAGCTCGAGGGCGGCCAGTACCGCCACGACATCGCCGAGCGGGTCGCCCGATGACCGCCCCCGACGGCACGACGCCCTCCGCCTCCGGCCTCGACGCCGCCCCTCGCCACCTCGACGGGTGGACGCCGGTGTACTCGGGCAAGGTGCGCGACCTCTACGTCCCGGCGCCGGTCGCCGGCTCGGTCGGCGACGCCGCCACCCTCGCCGACACCGAGTACGTGCTCGTCGTCGCGAGCGACCGGGTCAGCGCCTTCGACCACGTGCTCGAGCCCGGCATCCCGGGCAAGGGCGCCCTGCTCACGCAGCTCAGCCTCTGGTGGTTCGCCCAGCTGACCACCGTGCCGAACCACCTGGTCGACCCGACCACCGCCTCCGTCTCGTTGCCCGCGCAGGTCCGGGACCGCGCCATGCTCGTGAAGCCGCTCGACATGTTCCCCGTCGAGTGCGTCGTCCGCGGGTACCTGGTCGGCAGCGGCTGGGCCGAGTACCGCGAGCACGGCACCGTCTGCGGCATCCCGCTGCCCGAGGGGCTGTCGAACGGCGACCGGTTGCCCGAACCGATCTACACCCCGGCGTACAAGGCTCCGCTCGGCGAGCACGACGAGAACATCTCGTTCGAGCGCACCGTCGAACTCGTGGGGGCCGAGACCGCGGCGGCCCTGCGCGACCGGTCGCTCGAGATCTACCGCCTGGCGTCGGACGTGGCCGAGGCCAGGGGGGTCGTCCTCGCCGACACGAAGTTCGAGTTCGGCGCCGACCGGGCCACGGGCGAGATCACCCTGGGCGACGAGGTCCTCACGAGCGACAGCAGTCGCTTCTGGGACGCCGAGGTCGACGCCTCGGGCGACCGCACCCAGAGCTTCGACAAGCAGATCGTCCGCGACTGGCTCTCCGCGCACTGGGACGGCACGGGCGAGTCCCCCGCCCTGCCCGACGACATCGTCGCCCGCACCTCAGCCCGCTACCGCGAGCTGATCGAGCGCCTGACCGCCCGCTGACCCGGGCTCCACACCGCGTTTCGTGCACTGCACCGCATCGAGTTCCGGTGCCGTGCACGGAACGCGGTGCGCCGTCGGTCGGGAATGCCCGGCCCGACCGGCCGGTTCCTGTCGATGACACGTCACCGACCCGGTGACCATCCGACCAGACCGAGGGCCCCCATGACCGACACCTCCGCGACCGACGCGACGCGCGCCTCCTCGTCCGACCTGCTCGCCGCCGACACCGGCATGGGTGCCGTCACCCTGCGGGTCGCCGACCTCGACGCGATGACCGCGTACTACCGCGACGCGGTCACCCTGACGGTGCTGACCGCCGAGCCGGCCGCGGGCCGCGTGGTGCTCGGTCGAGGGGCGACCCCGATCGTCATCCTCGAGCACGCTCCCGAGTTGAAGCACGCCGGGCCGCGTGACGCCGGCCTCTTCCACACGGCGATCCTGTTCGAGACCGAGGCCGACCTCGCCGCCGCCGTCTACAGCGTCGCGACCCGTCACCCCGGCACGTTCACCGGCAGTGCGGACCACCTCGTCAGCAAGGCCTTCTACTTCACCGACCCCGAGGGCAACGGCATCGAGCTCTACTGGGACCGCAGCCGCAGCGAGTGGTCCTGGACCCACGGCCAGGTCGACATGGCCACCCTCGCCCTCGACCCGAACGCGTTCGTGCAGCAGAACGTCACGGAGGAGGCGCTGACCGGCTCGGCATCCCGTCCCGCCACGGTCGGCCACGTCCACCTGAGCGTGGGCGACGTCGAGTCGGCCCACCGGTTCTACGTCGAGCAGCTCGGCTTCGAGACGACGACGCGCTTCGGGCCGCAGGCACTGTTCGTCAGCGCGGGCGGCTACCACCACCACATGGCGATGAACACCTGGAACAGCGCCGGCGCCGGGCGCCGTCAGCTGGCGCTGGGCCTCGGCCTGGTGCGCATCGAGGTGCCGACGGCCGACGACCTGGGCGCCCTCGGCGAGCGCCTCGGCCACCACGGCGTCGCCACCCGCGACGACGGGCGTGTGCTCGGGTTCGACGATCCCTGGTCCAACCAGCTCCAGGTGACCGTCCGACCGCAGTCGGCCTAGCCCTCGGTCGCAGGCTCCCTCGGCGCTGGCGTCGCAGAGCCGCTGGCGCGGCTCCCTCGGCGACGCCGATGGCTACGGTGGTGAGCATGCCTGCAGCCGACTCCCCCACCTTCTCCACGACCCCCGAGGGCGACCTCACGCTCGACGACCACGAGGCCGTCGCGGCGATGCTCGCCCGGGCCTTCCCGAGCTACGACCACTGGTACGCCGGGGCCCGCAGCTGGGCGGGCATGCAACCCGAGCTGCGGGTCGTCGCGCGTCAGGGCGACGTCGTGGTCGCGCACGCCGGTCTGCGACGTCAGTTCGTCACCGTCGGCGACGCCGACCTGCTCGTCACCGCGGTGGGCATGGTCGCGGTCTCACCGGCCGTCCAGGGCACCGGCCTCGGGGGCGAGCTGTTGCGCCGGGTGGACGCGGCGCTGACGTCGCTCGACAGCGGCTTCGGCGTGCTCGAGACCGGGGACGACGTCCAGGGCTTCTACCGACGCGGCGGGTGGCTGCCGCTCGACGGTCTCACGGCGCACTACACGGCGTTCAGCGCCGACGGCGCCGGCGTGCTGGTCACCCAGGACCACGGCTGGCTGCTCCGCGAGGGCACGCGCACCCTCGCCGACTGGCCGCAGGGCGAGCTGCACTGGAACGGCCAGATGGTCTGACCCGCGCGGCACCCGAGACCGCGCGAAGCCCGGAGACGCCGAGGAGGCGCGGTGACCGACGAACGGTCACCGCGCCTCCTGCGGTCTGTCGCGACTCGCGGCTACGCCGGGACGCCGACCTCGGCCGGGTCCTCGTTCGAACCGGGAGCCTCGGGCTCGACGCCCTTGCGGACGCGCAGGCCCAGGGTGGGGTCGACGTTGGTCCAGTACTCGTAGACCCGCTCGCGCAGGGCGGGCTGGGTGACCTTCGAGACGTGGCCCACGATGTTCTGCACCAGGCGGTCGCGCTCCTCGTCGTCGAGCACCTCGCGGACGAGCGTGCCTGCCTGGCCGAAGTCGTCGTCCTCGGGGTGCAACGTCACGGACGAGCGGACGAGCTCGCCGTCGCTCTCCCAGCCACCGGTGTCACCGGCGGCCTGCGGGTCCGCCGCGGGACCGCCGACCGAGTTCGGTGCGTAGACCGGCGCCGTCGCCTCGCTGAAGTGGTACCGCGCGGCACCGTCCTTCGAGTACGAGTGCACCTCGGTCTTGGGCGTGTTCACCGGCAGCTGCTGGTGGTTGACGCCGATGCGGTAGCGGTGGGCGTCCGCGTAGCTGAAGATGCGGGCGAGCAGCATCTTGTCGGGGCTGGTCGCGATGCCGGGGACGAAGTTCGACGGGGCGAACGCGGCCTGCTCGATCTGCGCGAAGTAGTTCTCGGGGTTGCGGTTCAGCGTCATG
The DNA here is from genome assembly GCF_044742985.1 of Frigoribacterium sp. NPDC087798. Classification (NCBI taxonomy): domain Bacteria; kingdom Bacillati; phylum Actinomycetota; class Actinomycetes; order Micrococcales; family Microbacteriaceae; genus Frigoribacterium; species Frigoribacterium sp. NPDC087798. The sequence goes on from NZ_JBIUVP010000008.1 coordinate 59,988, forward strand.
GTGCCGACCTCGATGAGCGGGTAGTCCGCGTGCGGCCACACCTTCGTCAGGTCGAACGGGTTGAAGCGGTACGTGGCCGCCTCGTCGTAGGGCATGACCTGCACCGACAGCGTCCAGGTGGGGAAGTCGCCGCGGTCGATGGCCTCGGAGAGGTCGCGGATGTGGAAGTCGGCGTCCTCTCCCGCGATGCGGTCGGCGTCGTCCTGCGTGAGGATCTTGTTGCCCTGGTTCGTCTTGAAGTGGTACTTGACCCAGAAGCGCTCGCCCTCGGCGTTGATCCACTGGTAGGTGTGCGAACCGAAGCCGTCCATGTTGCGCCACGAGGCGGGGAGGCCGCGGTCGCCCATCAGCCAGGTGACCTGGTGCGCCGACTCGGGCGAGAGCGTCCAGAAGTCCCACTGCATGTCGTGGTCGCGCAGGTGCGAGCCGGGCAGGCGCTTCTGCGAGTGGATGAAGTCGGGGAACTTGATGCCGTCGCGGATGAAGAAGACGGGCGTGTTGTTGCCCACGAGGTCGTAGTTGCCCTCGCTCGTGTAGAACTTCAGCGCGAAGCCACGGGGGTCGCGCCACGTGTCGGGGCTGCCCTGTTCTCCGGCGACGGTCGAGAAGCGGGCGAGCATCTCGGTCTCGACACCGGGCTGGAAGAGCGCGGCGCGGGTGTAGCGCGAGACGTCGGCCGTCGTGACGAACGTCCCGAAGGCGCCGCCGCCCTTGGCGTGGACGATGCGCTCGGGCACCTTCTCGCGGTTGAAGTTGGCCAGCTTCTCGACCAGCTTGTGGTCGTGCAGGACGATCGGGCCGTCGGCGCCGACCGACTGCGAGAACTCGTCGCTGGCGGCGGGGGCGCCGTTGTCGGTGGTGGTGGTCTTCTTGGCGTCGGTCATGTGTCCTCTTTCGTTCGTGGTTCGTCGTCGTGTGAGATCAGGGGGGCGGGCCGGTCAGGCCGCCGGGACGGCCGCGTCCACGCGGTCGGACGAGGAGGCGCGGGTCGGCTCGTCGCCCTCCGCGCCCTCGGACTCGGCCGCCCGACAGGCCGGGCACAGGCCCCAGAAGGTCACCTCGGCGGTCTGCACGAGGTACCCCGAGTCGTGCGAGGGGGTGAGGCAGGGGGCGTGGCCGACGACGCAGTCCACGTCGGCGACCGAGCCGCACACCCCGCAGACCACGTGGTGGTGGTTGTCGCCCGTCCTCAGCTCGTAGAGCGCTGCCGAGCCCGCGGGTTCGATGCGACGCACCAGCCCCGCGCCGGTCAGCGCGTTGAGGACGCCGTAGACCGCCTGCACCGACGTGCCGGGCAGGTCGAGGGCGACCCGGGCGAAGACCTGCTCGGCGGCCGCGTGGGGCGACGGCTCGAGGGCGCGCAACACGGCGAGCCGGGGCTCGGTCACGCGCAACCCGGCGGAGCGCAGTGCCTCGCGGGGGTCGTCGGTCGGATGGGTCATGCCTCAAGTGAACCACTCTTTTGATCAGATCAAAACAATCCGGGCCACCTCGGAGGACGTTCCCTGGTTCGGACGCGCCGCACCTGTGGACAACCACACCCGAGCGGCCACGGGTCGCTACCGTCGTCGACATGAGCACCGCCGCCACGACACCGCCGTCCGTCGTCGTCCCCCCGGGCCGCGACCTCGTGGTGGATCTCGCCCGCGTCTTCTGCGTCCTGCTGGTCGTCGCGATCCACGTGATGATGGTCGGTGTCGCCGTCGACGCGACGGGCGCCGTCGTGGCGAACCGTCCCCTGCAAGAGCAGTCCTGGTTCCCGCTCTCGACGTGGGCCGGGCAGATCATGCCGCTCTTTTTCGTGGTCGGCGGGTTCGCCAGCGCCACGGCCTGGGCCGGGGCGCGGCGCCGCGGCGCCGACGCAGGCGACTTCGTCCGCGGTCGCCTCCTTCGCCTCGCCCGGCCCGCGAGCGCGGTCTTCGTCGTCCTCGCGATCGCCCTCGCCGTCGCGACCCTGCTCGGTGCCGATCCCGAACTGCTCGACGTCGTGGCGACCGGCGTGGGCTCGCCGTTCTGGTTCCTCGCCGCCTACGGCTTCACGCAGCTGCTCGTGCCGGTGATGGCCCGCCTGCACGCGACCCGCCCGTGGGCGACGCTGTCCGTCCTGGTCGTCGCCGCGGTCCTGGTCGACGCGGTGCGGTACGGCACCGGCGTCACGGCCGTCGGCCTCCTCAACCTCGCCTTCGTGTGGCTCTTCGTGCAGCAGCTCGGCTTCGCCTACGCCGACGGGCTGTTCCGTCGGACCCCTCGGGCCGTGCTGCTCGTCGTCGCCGTCGTGGCGTACGCCTCGCTGGTCCCGCTGACGACGGCCGGGCCGTGGTCGGACGACATGCTGAGCAACCTCAACCCGCCGACGGTGCCGCTCATGGTGCTCGGGGTGGCGCAGATCTGCGTCCTGTCGCTCGTGCACCCCGCCCTGGCGCGTCTCATGTCCACGTCGGCGGCCCGCGCCGTCGTGTTCGCCGTCGGCAGCCGCGGCATGACCATCTACCTCTGGCACCTCCCGCTGTTGATCGCCGTGCTCGGGGTCCTCTTGGCCGTGGGCGGGCCGCTCCCCCAACCCTCGACCGCCACCTGGTGGTGGACGCGCCTCCCGATCTGGGCCCTCGTCATCGGGCTGACCTGCCTGGTCTCGCTGGCGACCGCCCGGTTCGAGCTGCCGCCGCGAGCGTTCGCCGAGGGGCGGCGCCGCGCCTCCTGGTGGTCGATCGGGGTGGCGGCGGTGCTCGCCATCGGGCCGCCGTTCGACGTGATGCACGAGGGCCTCGACCTGCGCAACGCGATCGCGGGCGCGATCTGCCTGCCCCTGGCCGTCTGGCTGCTCGGCCGCTCGCGCCCCGACGTCGACCCGGAGTCCGCCCTGAGGGCCGCCGACAGACCCGCGGACGCAGCCCACACGGGGTAGACGCCCGGCCGACGGGGGGCTCGGCCGGGCGTCCGGCGGTCTCGGAGCGGATCAGGAACCCCGGGACCGGACGCGGAACAGAAGGCCCGATCACGAGGCCCGCGCTCTGTCCGCTGAGAACACCTTGCGGCGCGAACCAATGATCCGGCTGACAGGTGGCCCGCATTCCGCTGACCATCGCCGCGACGGCCGATGCCTCCACGACGACGGCACCACCAGGAGGCGCGCGCGGCTGCCGTAGACTCGTCGCGTCCACCCGTTGACGCCTCTGCAGGAGTAAACCAGTGCCCACAATCGTCGTCGAGGTCATGCCCAAGGCTGAACTGCTCGACCCCCAGGGCAAGGCCGTCGCCGGTGCCCTCTCCCGTCTCGGCAAAGGGGCGTTCACCGACGTCCGCATCGGCAAGCGCTTCGAGGTCACGGTCGAGGGCGAGGTGACCGACGCCGTCCTCGCGGACGTCCGCGAGCTCGCCGACGACATGTTCTCGAACTCGGTCATCGAGGACGTCGTCTCGATCACCGTCGCCGACGCTCCCGCCGCCCTCTGATGCGCGTCGGCGTCGTCACCTTCCCCGGCTCCCTCGACGACCGTGACGCGCAGCGCGCGGTCCGACTCGCGGGCGGCGAGCCCGTCGCCCTCTGGCACGGCGACCACGACCTGAAGGGCGTCGAGGCGATCATCCTGCCCGGCGGCTTCAGCTACGGCGACTACCTGCGTGCCGGCGCGATCGCCTCCTTCTCGCCGATCATGGCCGACGTGGTCGACGCCGCGAACGCGGGCATGCCCGTCCTCGGCATCTGCAACGGCTTCCAGATGCTCGCCGAGGCCCGCCTGATCCCGGGGGCGCACACTCGCAACGCGCACCAGCAGTTCATCCGCCGCGACCAGCGTCTCGTCGTCGAGAACGCCCGCACCGACTGGACGAACGGCTTCACCGAGGGGCAAGAGATCACCATCCCCCTCAAGAACGCGGACGGGCGCTTCATCGCCGACGCCGAGACCATCAAGCGCATCGAGGGCGAGGGGCAGGTCGCCTTCCGCTACGTCGGCGTGAACCCGAACGGGTCGATGGACGACATCGCCGGCGTCACCAATGCGCGCGGCAACGTCGTCGGCCTCATGCCGCACCCCGAGCACGCCGTCGAAGAGGGCTTCGGCCCCGACACCCCCGCCGCGATGTCGAGCGGCGTCGACGGCCTGACCTTCTTCACGTCCGTTCTCGAGAGGGCCCTCGCCAAGTGACCGACCAGACCGACCGCGCCCCGCACGACGCCGAGATGATCGACGTCCGCCCCGAGGGCCACGTGCCCGACACCGTGGCGAACGCCGCGGCGACGCCCGATCGCGAGCAGCCCTACGGCGCCCTCGGCCTGAAGGCCGACGAGTACGCGAAGATCCGCGAGATCCTGGGGCGTCGCCCCACGAGCGGTGAGCTCGCCATGTACTCGGTCATGTGGAGCGAGCACTGCTCCTACAAGTCGAGCAAGATCTACCTCCGGCAGTTCGGCCAGAAGGTCTCGCCCGCCATGAAGAAGAACCTCATGGTCGGCATGGGCGAGAACGCCGGAGTGGTCGACGTGGGGGGCGGCTGGGCCGTCACCTTCAAGGTCGAGTCGCACAACCACCCGAGCTACATCGAGCCGTTCCAGGGGGCGGCCACCGGCGTGGGCGGCATCGTCCGCGACATCATCTCGATGGGTGCCCGCCCCGTCGCGGTCATGGACCAGCTGCGCTTCGGTGACATCGACGCGGCGGACACGGCCCGCGTGGTCGACGGCGTCGTCGGTGGCATCAGCTTCTACGCCAACTGCCTCGGCCTGCCCAACATCGGCGGCGAGACCTACTTCGACGCCGTCTACCAGGGCAACCCCCTGGTCAACGCACTGGCCGTGGGCGTCCTGCGCCACGAAGACCTCCACCTGGCCAACGCCCGGGGCGTCGGCAACAAGGTGGTCCTGTTCGGTGCGCGCACCGGCGGTGACGGCATCGGTGGCGCCTCCATCCTCGCCTCCGACACGTTCTCGTCCGGCGGGCCCACCAAGCGTCCTGCCGTCCAGGTCGGCGACCCGTTCGCCGAGAAGGTGCTCATCGAGTGCTGCCTCGAGCTGTTCCGCGACGAACTGGTCGAGGGCATCCAAGACCTCGGGGCAGCCGGCATCAGCTGCGCCACGTCCGAGCTCGCCTCGAACGGCGACGGCGGAATGTTCATCGAACTCGACAACGTCCTGCTGCGCGACCCGTCGCTCACCGCCGAAGAGATCCTGATGAGCGAGAGCCAAGAACGCATGATGGCCGTCGTGCGTCCCGAGAAGCTCGACGCGTTCCTCGCGGTCGTGGCGAAGTGGGACGTCGAGACGAGCGTGCTCGGCGAGGTCACCGACACCGGTCGTCTCGTCATCAACTGGCACGGCGAAGAGATCGTCAACGTCGAGCCCCGCACGGTCGCCGTCGACGGCCCGGTGTACGAGCGTCCCGTCGCCTACCCCACGTGGATCGACGCCTTGCAGGCCGACAGCGCCTCGCCGCTGCCCCGCCCCACGGGCAACGCCGTCCTGCGCGAGCAGTTCCTCGAACTGCTCGGCTCGCCCAACCTGGCCGACAAGAGCTGGGTCACGAACCAGTACGACACCTACGTGCTGGGCAACACCGCGCTCAGCTTCCCCGACGACGGAGGCATGATCCGCGTCGACGAAGAGACCGGTCTCGGCTTCGCGATCGCGACCGACGCCAACGGGCGCTACTGCCAGCTCGATCCCAAGCAGGGTGCTCGCCTGGCGCTGGCCGAGGCGTACCGCAACGTCGCCGTGACCGGTGCCGTGCCCGCCGCCGTGACCGACTGCCTGAACTTCGGCAGCCCGGAGGACCCCGAGGTCATGTGGCAGTTCTCGCAGGCCGTCGAGGGACTGGCCGACGGGTGCCTCGAGCTCGAGATCCCGGTCACCGGCGGCAACGTGTCGTTCTACAACCAGACCGGCACGCGTCCGATCCACCCCACTCCCGTGGTGGGCGTCCTCGGCGTGATCGACGACGTCGCCAAGCGCATCCCGTCCGGCTGGCAGGACGAAGGCGACAACATCTACCTGCTCGGCACCACGGCGCTCGAGCTCGACGGATCGGCCTGGGCCGGCGTGGTCCACGACCACCTCGGCGGTCGACCGCCGGCGGTCGACCTCGCGGCCGAGGCGCAGCTCGCGCAGCTCCTGCACGCCGGTGGCGACCAGTCGTTGATCGCGGCGGCCCACGACCTGAGCGACGGCGGCCTGGCACAGGCGTTGGCCGAGGCCGTGCTGCGCTTCGGAGTCGGTGCTCGCGTCTGGCTGGGTGAGATCATCGAGCGGGACGGCATCGACGTCGCGACCGCGCTCTTCAGCGAGTCGACCGGTCGCGTGATCGTCTCGGTGCCCCGCGAGGACGACGTCCGCTTCCGCGGCCTCTGTGAGGGCCGCGGCTACCCGGTGGCCCGCATCGGCGTCACCGACGGCGAGTCGGGGTCGCTCGAGGTACAGGACGTCTTCACGGTGTCCATCGACGAGCTGCGCAGCACCCACCGTGGCACTCTGCCGGCCCGCTTCGGAGCCACCATCGGCAACTAGTCACCATCCGGCATGGCACCGAAGGCCCTCACCACAGGTGAGGGCCTCCGGTGTCTTGCGAGGCAAGCCCTGAGCCTCGGATAATTCGCATGTAAAATGTCTCATGTGCAGACCCCGACCCTGTCCCCCGCTGGACCCTTCCGCGATCGCGAGCACTTCTCGGGCATCCAGGGCCTCCGGTTCGTGGCGGCCCTCCTGGTGGTCGTCACCCACACCGTGTTCTACGCCCACGAACGGCTCGACCCCTCGTTCCGCCCGTGGAGCTACGGATCGGTCGGGGTGGACGTCTTCTTCGCGATCAGTGGGTTCGTCATGATGCACACCGTCCGTCGCCTCGAGGGCACGCCGCGAGCCTGGGCCATCTTCGCGCGTCGCCGACTCGATCGCATCGTCCCGCTCTACTGGCTCGCGACGACCCTCAAGGTGCTGACGTTGGTACTCGTCCCTTCGGCCGTGCTGCACGCCACCCTCGAGCCGGCCAACACGCTCGGGTCGTACTTCTTCATCCCGACCCGCAACGCCGAAGGCAACATCGAACCCGTCCTCGGCGTCGGCTGGACCCTCGTCTTCGAGTGTGCGTTCTACGCCCTCGTGGCCCTGTGCCTGGCCCTCAGGGTCAGAGTCCTGCCCACCGTCGGAGCGGTGCTCGTCAGCTGCTCGGCGCTGTGGTGGGCCTTCGACGCCGCACGCCCGGCTTGGGCGGTCTATTTCGACCCCATCGTCCTGTTCTTCCTCATCGGCATGGTGATCGCCGAGCTGACGCGTCCCGCCCGCCGTGGCTGGTTGTGGGCCGTGCTCGCGGTCTCCCTGGTGGCCGTGGTGATCGTGCTCGCCACATCCGTCGGCGACGGGGGCTTCGGGCGCAACGCACCAGCCCGATTCGCGGGCGTCACGGCTGTCGTCGCGGCGACGGTGCTGGCCGAAGGTCCCCTTCGCCGCGTGACGCCGACCTGGGTGCTCACCGGCGGTGCCGCGTCGTACGCGCTCTACCTGTTCCACCCCTTGGTGGCCCCGGCCGTGCCCGAGCTCTTCGCGCGCCTGGGCTGGATCGACGGCTGGCTGTCGGTCGCCGTGTCGGTTCCACTCCTGGTGGCCCTGTCGTTCGTCATCCACCGTCGCGTCGAGCGCCCCCTCGCCAGGGTTCTCGCCCGACGAGGACGCGACCCCCGGCGCCCGCTCGGCTCCGAGTCAGAAGAGCCCCAACCGGCCTAGCTGCTGGCGCCCGACCGCGCACTGACGACTCTCCCCGAGGCGCGAAGCGGGGACGATCGCGTTCGGCGAAGCCGAAAACGCCGTCGGAGGCGGCGAGACAGGCCCGAACAGCAATTCCCCCGGGCCGCAAGGCCAGGGGGAATCATATTGCTGGGGTACCTGGACTCGAACCAAGAACAACTGAACCAGAATCAGTCGTGTTGCCAATTACACCATACCCCAATGATGACAACCGTCAGGTCTACATCACTGTCGGCCCATCATCTGGACCGACGTCTACTGTACAGCATCTGCCAGGCGTTCGAGGCCACCGATGAGGTCCCGGTTGATCACGGCAGCGACGCGGGCGCCGTCGCCGGCGGCAACGATGAGTTGCTGGGGGCCGGGCGCGGTGCTCTCGCCGGCGGCGTACAGCCCGGGAACCGACGTGCGACCATGGCCGTCCACGACGAGCAGTCCGTCGCCGTCCAGGTCGGCCCCCGTCGCCGAGACGTAGTCGAGCGCGGCCGACCACTCCGGGCGGACGAAGCCCCCCGCCCGAGGCACGACCGTGCCGTCCTCGAGCACGACGCCACGCATGCCGTCACGATCGCCGTCGATGCTCGTGACGCGACGACGATCCACGGTGATCCCCCGGGCGGCCAACGCAGCCTCGTCCGCCGAGGTCACCACGTCCGAACCGTGCGTGAAGACGATGAGGTCGTCGGTCCACTGCGAGAGCAACAGGGCGCGGTCGACGAGGTCGGGGTGCTCACCGATCAGGGCGAGTGGCTGGTCACGCTTGTCGTACCCGTCGCACTCGATGCAGCTGTGGACGTACGTGCCGTAGAACGCCCGGAGTTGGGCGATCTCTGGGAGGGTCTCGCTCAGACCCGTCGTCACCAGCACGGTCCCTGCCAGCGCGGACGACTCCTGCCCACGGAACGCGCACGAGATCTCGAACCCGCCGTCGACCGGGACGACGTTCGTCGCCAGGGTCTGCCGGTGTTCGGCTCCCTCGTACCCCAGGAACTCGTCGCGTCCGAGCTTGCGGAGCTCGAGCGGCGAGATGCCGTCGCGGGTGAGGTACCCGTGCGAGAGCAGCGTGGCGGAGTTCCGCGGCCGGTTGCTGTCGATCAGCACGACGCGTCGGCGGGCGCGGACGAGGTTGAGCGCAGCGCTCAACCCTGCGGGGCCGCCCCCGATGACAGCGACGTCGTAGCGCTCGGTCATGAGCGGTCGGCGAGAGCCGCGAGTCGGGCAAGGGTCGACTCGCGGCCGAGGATCTCCATCGACTCGAACAACGGCGGACTCACGCGACGCCCGGACAGCGCCACCCGCAACGGGCCGTAGGCCACGCGGGGCTTGAGGCCGAGTCCGTCGACGAGCGCCTCCTTGAGGACCGCCTGGATCGACTCGTGCGTCCAGTCGGCCAGGCCCTCGAGGGCAGCCGAGGAGGCGCGCAGCACCTCGGTGGACCGCTCGCCCAGTGAGGCCAGCGCGTCGTCCTCGTGGACAAGGTCGTCGTCGGCGACGAACAAGAAGCCGAGCATGCCACGAGCTTCGGACAGGAGGGTCATGCGTTCTTGGACGAGAGGCGCTGCCTGAACGAGCACGGCACGCTCGGCCTCCGTCGGCGGAACGCTGACGACCCCGTCGAGGTAGGGCAGCAATCGCTCGGTGAAGTCCCCGACGGACAGCAGTCGAATGTGGTCGCCGTTGATCGACTCGGCCTTCTTCACGTCGAATCGCGCGGGGTTCGGGTTCACGTCGACCACGTCGAACGCCGCGACCATCTCGTCGATCGAGAACACGTCCCGATCGTGAGTCAAGGACCACCCCAGGAGCGCCAGGTAGTTGACGAGGCCCTCGGGGATGAAGCCGCGGTCTCGGTGGTGGAACAGGTTGGACTCGGGATCGCGCTTCGAGAGCTTCTTGTTGCCGTCACCCATGACATAGGGCAGATGGCCGAACCGAGGGACGAACGTGGTGATGCCGAGCTCGACCAGCGCCTCGTAGAGGGCGATCTGGCGGGGAGTGGACGAGAGGAGGTCCTCACCGCGCAGGACGTGGGTGATGCCCATCAGAGCATCGTCCAGCGGGTTCACGAAAGTGTAGAGAGGCACTCCGTTCGGTCGGACGACGACGAAGTCGCTGAACGATCCCGCCGGGAACGTGATCTCACCACGGACGAGGTCGTCGAAGCTGAGGTCGCGGTCGGGCACTCGCAACCGGAGTGCCGGCTGACGCCCCTCGGCTCGGAACGCCGCACGTTGTTCGTCGCTCAGCTCACGCTCGAAGTTGTCGTAACCCTGCTTGGGGTCGCGACCGTTGGCGATGTTGCGAGCTTCGATCTCTTCACCCGTGGCGAAGCTCTCGTAGAGAAGCCCCCGCTGGAGCAGCCGATCGATGACCCCGCGATAGATGTCGTGGCGCTGAGACTGACGGTAGGGGCCATGAGGCCCACCTGCGTCGATGCCCTCGTCCCAGTCGATGTTGAGCCAACGAAGCCCGTCGAGGATCTGCTCGTAGCTCTCTTCGCTGTCTCGGGCCGCATCGGTGTCTTCGATGCGGAACACGAGCTTGCCACCCGTGTGCCGGGCGTAGGCCCAGTTGAAGAGGGCGGTGCGGATGAGGCCGACATGCGGCGTTCCGGTGGGCGAGGGGCAGAACCGCACGCGCACGTCGGTGCCGGTGGCGGTGGAGAAGGGAGCTGACATCGCTGACGATCTTACCGGGGTTGGTGGGTGGGTCAGCGTTAAACGCAGAAAGGCCCCTTCCGAAGAAGGGGCCTTTCTGGTGTTTCGTGTGCTGTTCGCACTAAAAGGAGTCCGGCGGTGTCCTACTCTCCCACAAGGTCCCCCTTGCAGTACCATCGGCGCTGAGAGT
>NZ_JBIUVP010000009.1:0-3126 GCF_044742985.1 Frigoribacterium sp. NPDC087798
TTCTGGTGTTTCGTGTGCTGTTCGCACTAAAAGGAGTCCGGCGGTGTCCTACTCTCCCACAAGGTCCCCCTTGCAGTACCATCGGCGCTGAGAGTCTTAGCTTCCGGGTTCGGAATGTGACCGGGCGTTTCCCTCTCGCTATGGCCGCCGAAACATTTACCACACACCATCACTGGTGGTGAAGTCTGTTTCAGACCATGCACCCCATCCGTTACAGATGTGGCGACTTGTCTGTTGAGTTGTTCCCGACCGTATTTCGGGAACCACATAGTGGACGCAAGCAGCTTTCCCCCACCTCTACAGGGAGGGAGTGTTGTCAAGTTATCGGCTTATTAGTACCGGTCAGCTCCATGGGTCGTTAGTCCCCACTTCCACATCCGGCCTATCAACCCAGTAGTCTAGCTGGGAGCCTCTCACCCCTAAGGGTATGGAAATCTCATCTCGAAGCCGGCTTCCCGCTTAGATGCTTTCAGCGGTTATCCGTTCCGAACGTAGCTAATCAGCGGTGCCCTTGGCAGGACAACTGACACACCAGAGGTTCGTCCATCCCGGTCCTCTCGTACTAGGGATAGATCTTCTCAAATTTCCTACGCGCGCAGCGGATAGGGACCGAACTGTCTCACGACGTTCTAAACCCAGCTCGCGTACCGCTTTAATGGGCGAACAGCCCAACCCTTGGGACCTACTCCAGCCCCAGGATGCGACGAGCCGACATCGAGGTGCCAAACCATGCCGTCGATATGGACTCTTGGGCAAGATCAGCCTGTTATCCCCGAGGTACCTTTTATCCGTTGAGCGACAGCGCTTCCACAAGCCACTGCCGGATCACTAGTCCCGACTTTCGTCCCTGCTCGACTTGTCAGTCTCACAGTCAAGCTCCCTTGTGCACTTACACTCGACACCTGATTGCCAACCAGGTTGAGGGAACCTTTGGGCGCCTCCGTTACTTTTTGGGAGGCAACCGCCCCAGTTAAACTACCCACCAGGCACTGTCCCAGAACCGGATCACGGTTCGTAGTTAGATATCCAAAGTGACCAGAGTGGTATTTCAACAATGACTCCACCTGAACTAGCGTCCAAGCTTCACAGTCTCCCACCTATCCTACACAAGCCACTCCGAACACCAATACCAAGCTGTAGTAAAGGTCACGGGGTCTTTCCGTCCTGCTGCGCGTAACGAGCATCTTTACTCGTAGTGCAATTTCGCCGAGTTCGCGGTTGAGACAGCTGGGAAGTCGTTACGCCATTCGTGCAGGTCGGAACTTACCCGACAAGGAATTTCGCTACCTTAGGATGGTTATAGTTACCACCGCCGTTTACTGGGGCTTAAATTCTGAGCTTCGCTTGCGCTAACCCTTCCTCTTAACCTTCCAGCACCGGGCAGGCGTCAGTCCGTATACATCGTCTTGCGACTTGGCACGGACCTGTGTTTTTAGTAAACAGTCGCTTCCCACTGGTCTCTGCGGCCTTTCCCGCTCCGGGAGTAAATCCCATCACGGTTCCGGCCCCCCTTCTCCCGAAGTTACGGGGGCATTTTGCCGAGTTCCTTAACCACGATTCTCTCGATCTCCTTGGTATTCTCTACCTGACCACCTGAGTCGGTTTGGGGTACGGGCGGCTTGAACCTCACGTCGATGCTTTTCTCGGCAGCATAGGATCACTGATTTCCCCCAATCGGGGTACGCATCGGATCTCAGGCGCATTGACGACGGATTTGCCTATCGTCAGCCCTACATCCTTACACCAGGTTCACCTTACGGATACCATCGCCTGGCTCAGCTACCTTCCTGCGTCACACCTGTTAATACGTTAACCGCACCAGCATGGGGTCGAGCGTTAGACCGGCCGGCATCACCCCGAAGGGATCCACTCAGCCGGGTTAGGACTCTTAGCACCACTGGATTAGCTTGGGCGGTTCTTCGCCGGTACGGGAATATCAACCCGTTGTCCATCGACTACGCCTGTCGGCCTCGCCTTAGGTCCCGACTTACCCAGGGCGGATTAACCTGGCCCTGGAACCCTTGGTCTTTCGGAGGACGGGTTTCTCACCCGTCTTTCGCTACTCATGCCTGCATTCTCACTCGTGTGGCCTCCACGGCTGGTTTACACCGCCGCTTCACTGGCCACACGACGCTCTCCTACCACTCCGTACGACTGAACCACGAAGGCTTGTCTATAATACGAAATCTACAACTTCGGTGGTGTGCTTGAGCCCCGTTACATTGTCGGCGCGGAATCACTTGACCAGTGAGCTATTACGCACTCTTTCAAGGGTGGCTGCTTCTAAGCCAACCTCCTGGTTGTCTATGCAACTCCACATCCTTTCCCACTTAGCACACGCTTAGGGACCTTAGTTGGTAGTCTGGGTTGTTTCCCTCTCGACGATGAAGCTTATCCCCCACCGTCTCACTGCTGCGCTCTCACTTACCGGCATTCGGAGTTTGGCTGACGTCAGTAAGCTTTTGGGCCCCATCGGCCATCCAGTAGCTCTACCTCCGGCAAGAAACACGCAACGCTGCACCTAAATGCATTTCGGAGAGAACCAGCTATCACGAAGTTTGATTGGCCTTTCACCCCTATCCACAGCTCATCCCCTCAGTTTTCAACCTAAGTGGGTTCGGTCCTCCACGACGTCTTACCGTCGCTTCAACCTGGCCATGGATAGATCACTTCGCTTCGGGTCTAGGACATGCGACTGGATCGCCCTATTAAGACTCGCTTTCGCTACGGCTACCCCACACGGGTTAACCTCGCCACATATCGCTAACTCGCAGGCTCATTCTTCAAAAGGCACGCTGTCACCCCTACAAGGAGGCTCCAACGGTTTGTAAGCAAACGGTTTCAGGTACTATTTCACTCCCCTCCCGGGGTACTTTTCACCTTTCCCTCACGGTACTTGTCCGCTATCGGTCATCTGGGAGTATTTAGGCTTATCAGGTGGTCCTGACAGATTCACACGGGATTTCTCGGGCCCCGAGCTACTTGGGATCCCCATTCAGCCAGCGCCAGCATTTCGGCTACGGGGTTCGCACCCTCTATGACCAGCCATTCAAAGCTGTTCGCCTATACTGCGCTGTAACTGTTCCTGTCCGGCAGAACAGGACAACGGGTCCCACAACCCCGACC
>NZ_JBIUVP010000009.1:3222-5000 GCF_044742985.1 Frigoribacterium sp. NPDC087798
CTCGTTGACCCCCGTGTATACCGCGGGGCGAGTACATGCTCCTTAGAAAGGAGGTGATCCAGCCGCACCTTCCGGTACGGCTACCTTGTTACGACTTAGTCCTAATCACCGATCCCACCTTCGACAGCTCCATCCACAAGGGTTAGGCCACTGGCTTCGGGTGTTACCGACTTTCATGACTTGACGGGCGGTGTGTACAAGGCCCGGGAACGTATTCACCGCAGCGTTGCTGATCTGCGATTACTAGCGACTCCGACTTCATGAGGTCGAGTTGCAGACCTCAATCCGAACTGAGACCGGCTTTTTGGGATTCGCTCCACCTTACGGTATCGCAGCCCTTTGTACCGGCCATTGTAGCATGCGTGAAGCCCAAGACATAAGGGGCATGATGATTTGACGTCATCCCCACCTTCCTCCGAGTTGACCCCGGCAGTCTCCTATGAGTTCCCACCATAACGTGCTGGCAACATAGAACGAGGGTTGCGCTCGTTGCGGGACTTAACCCAACATCTCACGACACGAGCTGACGACAACCATGCACCACCTGTATACCGACCTTGCGGGGCGACCATCTCTGGACGTTTCCGGTATATGTCAAGCCTTGGTAAGGTTCTTCGCGTTGCATCGAATTAATCCGCATGCTCCGCCGCTTGTGCGGGCCCCCGTCAATTCCTTTGAGTTTTAGCCTTGCGGCCGTACTCCCCAGGCGGGGAACTTAATGCGTTAGCTGCGACACGGAGACCGTGGAATGGCCCCCACATCTAGTTCCCAACGTTTACGGCATGGACTACCAGGGTATCTAATCCTGTTCGCTCCCCATGCTTTCGCTCCTCAGCGTCAGTTACGGCCCAGAGATCTGCCTTCGCCATCGGTGTTCCTCCTGATATCTGCGCATTCCACCGCTACACCAGGAATTCCAATCTCCCCTACCGCACTCTAGTCTGCCCGTACCCACTGCAGGCTGGGGGTTGAGCCCCCAGATTTCACAGCAGACGCGACAAACCGCCTACGAGCTCTTTACGCCCAATAATTCCGGACAACGCTTGCACCCTACGTATTACCGCGGCTGCTGGCACGTAGTTAGCCGGTGCTTTTTCTGCAGGTACCGTCACTTTCGCTTCTTCCCTACTAAAAGAGGTTTACAACCCGAAGGCCGTCATCCCTCACGCGGCGTTGCTGCATCAGGCTTTCGCCCATTGTGCAATATTCCCCACTGCTGCCTCCCGTAGGAGTCTGGGCCGTGTCTCAGTCCCAGTGTGGCCGGTCACCCTCTCAGGCCGGCTACCCGTCGTCGCCTTGGTGAGCCATTACCTCACCAACTAGCTGATAGGCCGCGAGTCCATCCTTGACCAAAATTCTTTCCAACTCCTAGCCATGCGGCTGAAGCTCGTATCCGGTATTAGACGCCATTTCTAGCGCTTATCCCAGAGTCAAGGGCAGGTTACTCACGTGTTACTCACCCGTTCGCCACTAATCCCTGGAGCAAGCTCCAGTTCATCGTTCGACTTGCATGTGTTAAGCACGCCGCCAGCGTTCGTCCTGAGCCAGGATCAAACTCTCCGTAAAAGAAAAAACAGCACAACCGGAATAGGCCATGACTGCTGAATTTGATGCTGACTAAAGAACAAAACAATCTGACGATTGTTGTTGTCCATCAATCTCAAAGAAACCTAAACACCACTCACAACCCCACCAAAGATGAAGCCACAAGCAATGCCAGGGTATAATTTGGCATTTGACAATGTGCACGCTGTTGAGTTCTCAAGGACCAAACGCAC
>NZ_JBIUVP010000010.1:0-601 GCF_044742985.1 Frigoribacterium sp. NPDC087798
GTGAAGCAACTCGAGGACTTGGAAGTTGGTCCCACTTGAGGGCCGGGGAAGCTTCGCTCCGCCCGCACCTTTGGGGTGACAAGTGATTACTTTACACAGGGACGGGGCCCCACCCCCAAATGTTCATGCATCCCGGGCGTGTCGCAGCCCGCGCCTTCCACATCCAGTCCCGTTCTACTCAGGGCAACCCCCCGTGGCGACGCGCTGCCTAGGCAAGACGGACGCTTGACGGGTTCGCCGGAGCAGCCCCGGGGAACTTGGACACCGATCGGGATCGGCGCCCGAGGGTGGGGTATTTCCTTGGATCGTCCTGGCACCTCGACCATCCCCGGCGATCAACGGAATGATGGGCGAACCGGGCGCCGGCATGGCCGGCGGAGTTCCTTCGCCAGTGGCAACGGCGACTCACCTGCCTGCCGCCCCCTGTCGATCCATGAGCCTCGTGGCCACGAACACACGTCGTGGCCATGAGCAACACGTGAGGCGTCTGCCGGGTGCCTCTCGGCGAAGCGCTGAAGAAGGACAAGGCAGACGAAGGCCGTGCTCGTCAGTTCACACCTCAGCAGTCGCGTCGTGGACTCCTGGAAACCTAGGGACTTAC
>NZ_JBIUVP010000010.1:697-1431 GCF_044742985.1 Frigoribacterium sp. NPDC087798
CGACAGACCTACAGACCTACAGACCTACAGACCTACAGACCTACAGACCTACAGACCTACAGACCTACAGACCTACAGACCTACAGACCTACAGACCTACAGACCTACAGACCTACAGACCTACAGACCTACAGACCTACAGACCTACAGACCTGCAGACCTGGAGTCCTGGAGTCCTGGAGTCCTGGAGTCCTGGAGTCAATGCTTACTCGAGATCCGCTTTCGACAGAGAGAAATGAACTCTGCTCGGCCGAGAACTACTCGAGCTCGAACGACGACCCGGGTGGCGCGACGCCGGCGCCTGTGGAACACGACCGCGGGCTCGAGCAGCACGGAGCCGCTTGCTGGAAGTCGATGGTCGTCCAGACGGATACTCATGCCGGGCGCCTGACGAATGCACCCGGGTCGAAGTCGCCAGCGCGCAGCCCTCGGGATCACGTGCCTCGAGCTATCTCCGAGGACGACACAATGGGGTCGCCCCCTTCCACGACTGCCCGCTGCAGGCCACCCCGGCCCCAGCTCGACCGGTGGCAGCCGGCGGTGCGGAGGGGCTTACGCGGTGAATCATCGCCCTCGATGAAACCGTCGTCGGACGCCGCATCGCCGATCGCCGTGGCCGGGGTTGGTGGGTGGGTCAGTGTTAAACGCAGAAAGGCCCCTTCCGAAGAAGGGGCCTTTCTGGTGTTTCGTGTGCTGTTCGCACTAAAAGGAGTCCGGCGGTGTCCTACTCTCCC